>NZ_JBLUWC010000001.1:855331-1814184 GCF_048270685.1 Bacillus sp. AK25 | reverse complement strand
TCGGATCAAACGCTTCAATTCCTGTTAATCCTACACCGGTAGGCCCGGTATCTCCAGTAACTCCGGTGGCACCAGTAGGCCCGGTATCACCAGTTACACCAGTCGCACCGGTTGGACCAGTATCACCAGTTACACCAGTGGCACCAGTCGCACCGGTAGGTCCGGTATCACCAGTAGCACCGGTTGGACCAGTATCACCAGTTACACCAGTCGCACCCGTAGGGCCAGTATCACCAGTTACACCAGTCGCACCCGTAGGGCCAGTATCACCAGTTACACCAGTGGCACCAGTAGGCCCAGTATCTCCAGTTACTCCAGTGGCACCAGTAGGCCCAGTATCTCCAGTTACACCAGTGGCTCCGGTAGGGCCAGTATCACCAGTTACACCAGTCGCACCAGTAGGCCCGGTATCACCAGTTACACCAGTCGCACCGGTTGGACCAGTAACACCAGTAGAACCTCTTTTTACAATCTTATTATTTGTTTTTTTTCGTCCTTTTGCTTTAGCACAAGTGCTGTGATGTTTAACAACTTTTTTCTTTTTACATTCTCGTTTAAGAAGAGGGCAATCATCAAATGTAGGTCTATCGTGACGAGATTTTCTGTAATGAGGTTGCCAATCATGATTTTTTCCGCAAAAGGGACATTTGTTATCGTACTGGTTATACAAATTCCCCATCTCCTAAAAGTTAATATTTTATTCTATGTGGAAATTTAAAAAGCGGAATTGAGCTTAATGATATTTTTTAGTTCGAAGTTCATCGAATCAAATCATTTAAAAGTTAAATCGTTTTATGTTATGGTGTTGAAAGAATGAAACTAGTATGATTTTTGAAAGAAATGGGGCAGCATGTATGAGTCAATCAGTTTTACAACACACAGCATATTCCGTGTTAAATTTATCCTCTGTAACAGAGGGGGGCACAATTAAAGAATCATTTGAACATAGTATGGATTTAGCAAAAAAAGCTGAGAAGTGGGGCTACCATAGATATTGGCTTGCGGAGCATCATAATATGGAAGGGGTTGCGAGTTCAGCAACATCCGTCTTGATTGGATATATTGCTGGAGGGACTGAAAAGATCCGCGTTGGTTCTGGGGGGATTATGCTTCCAAACCATTCTTCACTCGTCATTGCAGAACAATTTGGAACACTGGAGACTTTGTATCCAGGGAGAATTGATTTAGGTCTTGGCAGGGCACCAGGAACAGATCAGTTAACGGCAAGGGCACTTAGACGTAATCTTCATAATGGGGAGGATTTCCCTGAGCAGCTTGAAGAACTTCGGCAATATTTCAAACCGACTGGTCAGGTCAAAAAACATGTAAGAGCCGTTCCGGGAGAAGGATTGGATATCCCGATTTGGCTTCTTGGTTCAAGTGGTTTTAGTGCAAGGCTTGCAGGAGAACTGGGACTGCCATTTGCCTTTGCGGCACATTTCTCCCCTAAAAATACCATTCCTGCTTTAGAATTATACAGACAGTCATTTCAACCTTCAGATGTGTTAAAAGAACCTTATGCGATGGTTGGTGTCACGGTTTTTGCTGCTGATCAAACAGAGCGGGCTGAATATTTGGCGACGTCTCATTATCAGCGATTTTTGAGCCTCATTCGCAATACACCAGGAAAACTCAAAGCCCCTGTTGAAAGTATGGATGGGTTATGGAGTCCATATGAGAAGGCGATGGTGGACGAACAATTAAGTTCGACGATGATCGGGGATAAACAAAAGGTGAAAAAAGAGTTAGAAGCCTTTATTGAAGCAACTCAAGCAGATGAAGTCATGATTAATTCTGATATGTTTGACCATCAAGAAAGAATGCGTTCTTATGAAATCATTGCAGAGATATTTCAAGAGGAACAAGAAAAATAAGAATAAAAAAAGAACTGCCAAGAGCAGTTCTTTTTTATTTATGCTTTAGTAAACACGCGAAATGGTTGTCCAACTGGCAGTACTGTACGACCAAAATGTGTATTCAGCACAACAGCTGCAGAACCATAAAATGAAAGAAGAGAAATAATCAATTCTGCAATACCGGCCATCGTATGAGTCACATCGTACATCACACCAAACGAGCTTAGGGACAGGCCAATGAATAAGAAATCAATAAAGACGAAAATCAAAAACAATACTTTATGTGTTTCCATTGCACCGATCGTCATAAATAAGCTGAAAATCAAATAACCAATAAAAGCAAAACCTAGTTGTTTTGGGTCCGCAGCTCCCGCAAGCGTTTTCCCAAAAACGCCAGCTTGAATGAGCCAAGTAGTTCCAACACCCATCCAAAAAAGACCGAATGCGCCGAAGGCAGTGGCTCCAAAAATATTATGATGCTTTGAATCTTGTATGGACGCGATGAGTTGCGCGATTCCTCCAAGGAAGATAGCCCAAGGTAAAATAAGAGATGTGCCATCTGTGATTCCTAGTTTTTGTGAAGACGCAACAAGCGTCACCATTGCTAAACCAAACAAACCAAGTGGTGTTGGGTCTGCGATTGATAATCGAATTGCTTGAACATTCTGTTTTTCCATAATGACCTCCTACAATTTGCACTTACAAAAGATACTCGAATTCGATAGAAACGTCAAGCTCTTTTTTAGTAGACACTTGCAACGTCTTCCAAATAAATCTATATTTAATACAATACATCATACATGTGATAGAAAAAGAGGGATGAGAATGAGTAAAGGCTTAGCTGGAAAGACCATTGCCATATGCGGAACAAGAAAAACAGAAGAAATGCGTACACTTGTTGAAAAGCAAGGAGGACAAGCTGTTATTCGTTCTCTTCAGGGCACTGTATTTTTAGCCAAAGAGAAATTGAAGCCAGGCATAGAAAACTTTGTAAAGAAGGGAGCTGACTGGGTCATTTTAACAACGGGTATCGGCACAGACACATTAATTGAAAGTGCGGAAGAGCTGCAGCTTGGAGAAGCATTTATGAACATTTTATCAAGTGCCCATATCGCTTCAAGAGGATACAAAACGTTTGCGGCTCTAAAAAAACACGGCATTCAGCCTGATGTTTCTGATGAAGATGGAACCGTTCGTGACCTCATTTCAAAGTTAGAAGACAAAGAACTTCAAGATAAACGGGTTATGGTGCAGCTTCACGGCGAAAATGCACCAGCTCTCATTGATTTTTTACATCACAAGGGAGCAGACGTTTTGCAGCTCATGCCTTATCAGCACACGCCCCCTGAACCAGAGGCTGCAGACACTTTGCTTCAAGAAATGAAAGAAGGGAATGTCCATGCCGTTTGTTTTACAACTGCTGTTCAGGTTCATGCCTTTTTCAAACTAGCAGAAGAATGGGGCAAAAAAGAAGAACTGCAACATCTATTCGAGCAGCATGTATTAGCTGTAGCTGTTGGAAAAGTCACAGCTGAAGCATTAAAAGAAGAGGGGATAAGCCGCATTCTAGCCCCTTCACTTGAAAGAATGGGTGCAATGATTATGGAATTATCTCAATATATGAAAAAACAATCGACGCACGCATAGAAAAAACGCCTTTCACATGACGAGTGAAAGGCGTTTTTGTTAGATTGTCCGTTTTCGATTTGTGCGAATTTTTTTCAAAACGAAATACAGTACGATGAGAACGATGGCAATGACCATAATTGGTGTTGTATACGTGTGAGCGACACTTTGAATGTGGTCCCATTTTGACCCAAGCTGCATTCCAAGGTAAATAAATAGGATGGACCAAGGGATGGCGGCTAATCCGGTCAAAAGAACAAATTTGAGAAATGGCATCTGTGCAATACCAGCTGGAATTGAGATCGCGTGGCGCACGACTGGGATAAAACGAGCTGTAAATACGACACCAGTTCCATATCGGTCAAACCAGCGTTCTGCCGTGGCAATATGATGCTCATGGATGAATAAATACTTCCCATACTTTGTTAAAAAAGGTCTTCCGCCGTAAAGGCCGATCCAGTAAATAAAGCACTGGGCAAGTGTTCCTCCAATCACCCCAGCGATGACGGCTCCAACAAATCCTATGCTGCCTGTTGACACCATATATCCGCCGTAGGCAAGTACAATTTCACTCGGGATAATTTCAATCATCAGTCCAAGTGCAACACCTGCGTAACCAAGGCTTGTCAGCCAGGTTAAAATTTCATTAAACAAGGTTCCCATTCATTTCACTCTGCCTTTAAATACGAATTTTCTTCAAGCATCCTTATAAGAGCCTATGCTTGTTTTGCTTCTCTCATGAGTATGCTTTGCATATATGCTAGCATGGCTGTCCGCATATCATGACGCATCAATCCAATTTCAGCCGCTGCCTTAAATGAGCCCAGCTTATCACCAACGTCAAATCTCATCCCATCTAATTGTTTTGCATAAATGGGTGATTCATGTGCAATGATTTTCAGGGCATCTGTCAGCTGGATTTCGTTCCCGGCACCTCTCTCGATTCCTTGAAGAATAGGAAAAATCGATGGTGTTAACAAATACCTGCCCATCACGGCAAAATCGGAAGGAGCTTCATGAATAGCTGGCTTTTCCACTAAGTCTGTGACTTCAAACACTTGACCGTCTACTCTAGCTGGTCTTATCATACCATACTTACTGACATCTAGACGATCCACTTGCTGGACGCCAATGACCTCTCTTTGTTTGTCTTCAAAGACTTCCATGAGCTGAGAAAGTGCAGGTCTTTCTGACACCATGACATCATCACCTAAAAGGACCGCAAAAGGATCATTGCCAGTAAAATGACGTGCACATAATACCGCATGTCCAAGACCTAAGGGCTCCTTTTGACGAATATAATGAATATTGGCCATATCCGCAATATGTTTGATTTCAGCCAGCTGTTCATTTTTTCCTTTTTCAAGCAACGTGTGTTCTAGCTCAATCGAACGGTCAAAGTGGTCTTCAATCGATTTTTTATTTCTTCCTGTGATAATTAGTATATCTTCAATGCCTGATTGAACAGCCTCCTCAACTATGTATTGAATGGCGGGTTTGTCGATAATCGGCAGCATTTCCTTTGGCTGTGCTTTCGTTGCGGGTAAAAAACGTGTGCCTAATCCAGCTGCTGGTATAACGGCTTTTTTGATATTCATTGAATCATCGCTCCATTTCTGATGGTTTATTTTCTGATGGTTTATTTTCTGATGGAAACACCCATAGGCGGCTTCCAGTAAAAGTGATCATCATGCCAAGAAGGGTACCAATCGCTTTACTAATGAATAATGAGAAACCTGCTTGCTGCATGACATATAAGACAACATAGGTGAGAAGGCACGCTGCGCCGTTGACTGTGGCCCACTTGATCCATTCCCACTTGTCCGCTTTCTTTTTCACTTGGAACGTCCATTTTCGATTCCAAACATAACTGTTCAGCATTCCTGCGGTATAGGACAGGCACTGTGCAAGAAAAGAGGGGACAAAGCAAGCAGTTAAAAAAAAGAAGAACAGAAAGTCAATCATCGTATTGCTAGCGCCTACAGTTAAAAATGCGGCATAGGTCCGAATATTTTTCTTTGTCATGCGAAGGATCATCACCTCCTAGTGTTTGAGTGGGTGTATGAATACTGTACAAAAGCGAGTTGACGAATCAGTGAAGAAAAGATGAAAAAAACATGAACAAGCGATATCTGTTTTTTCACCAGCTCGTGATATAATTTGTAAGATGAAACGAACGGTGGTGCACATGCATGTATTTAACAATTGGAGAAACAGCTGAATACTTAGAAGTATCAGAAGCATATGTTGAAAAATTAATCCAGCAAAAAAAGATTCGTTACGTATTTGACGGGAAATCGTATCTCATTTATCAAGGGCAGTTTCAAACCCATATGAAACAGCTAGAACAATATAAAGAGCTCATTCAAGACATCTTAAATGAACCAATCCCTGAGGACCCGGACGTAAAAGATGAAGATTAAAAAAGACTGTACGAGAAGGGAGAACCTTTTCATACAGTCTTTTTTATTGGCTGACACCCGTTTGGACAATGTTCATATGACAATTCACTTGAACATCTGTATCAGGGTAGAGTTTTTGCCATTTTTCTGGTGTCATGGCTTTATCTTTAGAGCGATACCTCAAACCAAGTCCGAGTGGATCAATTTTTTGCTTTTTAAAGGATTGAACAAGGTCTTTTCCTTGCTGGGCCACACGCTCCTCCACTTCTTTTTCAACATGCTGCAAGATAGAAGGCGTATCGATTTTTTTTGATTTCATAAATTCTTTTAACTCACCTTTCAGCTTGATATCAATGGTGATATGAGGCTTTTTTGAAAGGTTTTCAGTTGGTTTAATGTGATAAGACACATGTGATTTGATATTTTCAATGACAACATGCGTTTTCTTTGTGTCATTAAATCGAAACTCATAAATCCCATTTTTATGAGTTTCAATCATCGCTTTAAACGTAAACGTATCTTCCCCTGGAATATGCCCAACCATTTTTTCTTGATCAAAAAGAGCGACACCTGACACTTTAATAGAGTTGCTTGTATTTTTAATGTAAGGGAGATAAGCATCAACGCCTTTTGCCATCATCTGATTCATAAAAATATGCTGATTGGTCACAGGTTGATTGCCGTTTCGCATGTTTTGAGCCAGTAAATCTGAAAGATATACACCGATATTTAAGTTGGTTTGATTCATCTTTGTATACAACAAATCTTCAACTTCTCCGCCTACTATGGCAAATACTTGACGGGACCCAATGATCGGATCACGATAAATGTAATTCATCAAATCAATCATACCCACTTCTTTCGCCAGCTTTTCACTTATTAAAATCACGAGTACTTGTCCCATGACAACGGGGAAAGGCGATTTTTCCGACACAAGAAACTGAATATTACTAATGGTATTTGACTTAGCACTTACAATTTGGTAACTGCCTTGTTCTTCGCTTTTAAAAACAGGGAAAACAAAGAAGCCCTTCATTTCTCCATCATCCAATAAGTCAAATCCCGCTGCCTGCGAGATACTTAATTCATCTAAGAGACGAGGCTGTGCACAGCTCGTTAAGAAAAGGCTCAATAACATGAGACACACGAGAATATAATGTTTCATGCGCGTTTTTTCACCCACCTTTTTTTCAGCAGCAGCCCAATGATCATACATCCAGTCAATCCATATATGAGGATATATCCGCTATATTCCACCCATTTATTAAACGTCTCAAAAGAGGTGGCCTCGATCAAAAATGAAAACATGACGAGAATGAGAAGGCTGAGAACAATTAACGTCATGCGTTGGCTCGTGTGAAACACTTGTTTTGCCATTCTACTGGCTGCCCATAATGGAATGGCGATATTTGGAACGATAAGCAAAAGCCATAGGGACACTTCAATAAATTCAAAGCGCTGGATAAACGGAAGTTTGACAATGCTGGTTAATGTCAATGTTGGCCATTTCGTTAGTTCGAGCTGAGCACTTGAGTAGTACGCTATAGAGACGAGAAATACAAGCAAATTCAGGCATGTAGTCAGCAACACTCCCATATGTGCAAATTTTTGCGACGTTTGTGCTTTTTTAATAAAGGGATAATAGACAAGCAATGTTCCAAAACCAAACATGGATAAAGAGGCATCTTTGACCCCCATCATGAGTTGTGAAAATGAATGATCAAACATGGGGAACATAAAGCGGATGTGACTATATTTCATGACATAAAAGCAGATAAAGGTCATCCAGTACGTTAGGACAATGCTAAAGAATGCCCAGCCAGCGATTGTTCTAAATCCGCCTGTGTGAATGTAATAGACGAGGATGAGCAGCACTGATGCAAATAGAAGACCGGGAATTTCTTTAAACAGCCAAACATGGATTACATCCATATAATGAACAAGCACAATCAAAGATAATGAAGAAAAATACAAAATGTAGAGAATGTTGATGAATTGTCCAAGCCATTTACCAAACACAGATTGCGTAATGTCACTAAATTCGTCAGTAGGTGCTTTTTTAAACAAAAAGTAAATGAGGAAGATCATCAAATTGACGCTTGCACCAGCAATTAAAATGGCGATCCACCCATCATTATTAATCGTCCGGACCAGATTCGTCTGGAAATTTAAAATACCAACACCAACTTGATTGGCATTGATCAGAAAAAACACAAAAAAAGGGGATACTTGAAATTTTTCTTTCACAGAAGAAGAGCTCATGCCTTCACTTCCTTATTCATAAAAATCATTTTTCCCCTTACGGCCTTGCTTTGGCTTTTGGCGGTGTATCGTTTCATTTTGCGGCCGTAAATTTTCTGGACGTTTTTTCAAAAAGCGGAGTTGGGGCCGAATCAAACTACCTTTTAAATCGGCCAATCGAAGTGGAAAGATTGGCTCTAAGTAAGGCTGGCCTATAGACGTTAATTTCATTAAATGTGTAAGAAGAAAAGCCCCCATTAGCGAAATCCCTAGCGCTCCCCACACTTGTGCAGCAAAAAGAAATGGGAAACGTAAGAGACGAATGGTTGTCCCCATTTTATAAATAGGAGTGACAAAAGAGGCAAGAGCTGATAATGCGACAATAATGAGCAAAATATTACTTGTTAATCCCGCTGCAACCGCAGCCTGTCCGATCACAATACCTCCAACAATCCCGAGCGTCTGTCCGACTTTTGCAGGAAGGCGAGACCCGGCTTCCCTAAGTAGCTCAATCGATATCTCTAAAAATAATGCTTCAATAATAGGCGGAAAGGGCACGAGATAGCGTGATGCGACAATCGTTTCTAATAAGTCCTTAGGAATCAGTTCATAGTGAAACGTTAAAACTGCTACATACAAAGGGGTTGCAAAAATAGAAAATATCACTGCAAAAATGCGTAACAGCCGAAAGGAAGATGCTGCGATCCAAGACATGTTATAGTCTTCCATTGTAGAAAAATACTCGAGTAAAATTGTAGGTGCAAGCAGGGTATGAGGCGAACCGTCAACCATAATGGCTATTTTTCCTTCCGTTAAACCTGAGGAAACCCTGTCTGGCCGTTCTGTATTTAAAAACAATGGAAAGATTGTATTGGACACATCATAAAGCATTTGCGCAAGATAGTTAGAATCTAGAATTTGGTCATAGTCAACATCTTGAATCCGCTGAAGAACGGTTTCAATGTTCTGCGGGTTGGCGATATTCTCTATGTATACAACGGCTACTTTCGTTAGAGAAAGGGTACCGACTGTGTGTTCAACTACTTTAAGGTCAGGAGTGGGCAGCCTGCGTCTGAGCAAGTTTAAGTTTGTGTCCAGCCCTTCCACAAAGGCTTCCTGCGCACTGATAATCCCGAATTCAATCTCAGGTTGGCTCACTTGTCTGCCTTTCTTTTCTTCAATCGGCAAAAGGAGCGCTTTGCCCCAGTCTGTCTCAATTCGAACAGCAATACTGCCTCGATGAAGAGCTTCTTCCACTTTTTGAAGGTCCCTCGTAATCACAGCTTGTTCAATTGGGATGTGTTCTTTCAGCTCTTCAAGGGTGGGGGTTAGATGCAATTGCTGAATAAAAGGCAAGATTTGTTCATGAAGGAGATTTCCATTAATTAAAGAACGAAAAAAAGAAATTCTGTAAAGAAAACCTCCGGAACTTGATAATTCATTGATAAAATCAGAAGAGCGCGATAATGCTTCAAATACTGAATTCGGGTCTTTCTGTTTTGATTTGTTTTTCTTCAGCACTTGAACCATCTCCTTCCGTGATTTGCCTCTATTATCCAACCGATCTTCTGAAGATATGCATAAAAAAAGCGTTCAGCTTCATCATGAACTGGACGCTTTTTTTCCATATTGAACGGCTTCTAATAAAAAGTCTGCCAGATGAATCGCTCTCATGCTAGGCATATGTCCTGCCTTTTTGACGCCAGCTGCCATTTGTAATTGACAGCCTGGATTCGACGTCACAATGGCAGCTGCAGCTGTGTTGCTCGCTTCCGTCATTTTATGATCTAAAATTTGCATCGACATGTCTGGCTGCAAGATATTGTAGATTCCTGCAGATCCGCAGCAGCGGCCGGCATCTTTCATTTCTTTAAACGTTACCCCTTGAATGGCTTTCATGAGCACCCTCGGCGCCTGTTGTACATTCATCCCATTTCGTAAATGACAGGAGTCTTGATAGGTGATCACTTGCGCTGGCAAAGCCAGTGGCACGTGGCGGTGAAACTCCAGCTCTACAAGGATACTTGATATATCGGTTATTTTCTGTGAGAAGGCTTTACTTCGTTTTTGAAAATCTGGATCATCCTGAAGCAAATGACCGTAATCGCTTAAAAAGGCGCCACAGCCGCCCGCGTTCATGACAATCGCATCAGCATCTGTTTCCTCGAATGCTTCAATATTCCGCTTGGCTAACTGTTTTGCTTGGTCTTTTTCTCCGCTATGACCATGTAGCGCGCCGCAGCACGTTTGTATAGGAGGAACGATCACATCGCAGCCTGCCAGCTGCAAGAGATGAATGGTCGCTTTGTTTGTGTTTGAGAAAACTGTATCCATTAAACAGCCAGTAAAAAACGCCACCCGTTTTTTTGCCTGACCAATGGCTTTATATTCATTCAAACGTTTTTTCTTTTGAGGCGGCACCTTTGGAAGTGCCTGTTCCATCAACTGTAAATGGGAGGGAAGCACCTTCAGTATGCGAGTCTTCCTGGCGGCTGTTTGCAGACCAGATGTTTGATAAAATCGAAGGAAACTAGCAGCTTGTCGCATACGACTTTGTGATGGAAAGAGACCTTTAAACACAACACGTCTCATCAATTTGACGGGAAACGATTGTTTTTTATGTTGTTGAATAATATCTCTTGCATCTTCTAGCAGCTGTCCATACTTGACGCCAGAAGGGCAGACTGGTTCACATGCACGGCAGCCAAGACAAAGATTAAGGGAATGTTCAACATCTTCATCTGGCTCAATGACACCATCTCTTACAGCTTTCATTAACGCAATTCGGCCCCGAGGGGAGTGCGTTTCTTGTTGTCCAGATTCAATATAGGTAGGGCAGGAAGGGAGGCAGAATCCGCAGCGCATGCAATTAAGCAGCTCCTTTTCATCCATTTGCTCCTGAAACTGCTGCTGGATCTCTTTTTGCTTAGAAGAAGAACTCATGAGACCACCACTCGCTTTCTTGAGGCTTTTCCAAACACTTTATCTGGGTTCATGATATGTGCAGGGTCAAGTGCCTGTTTAATCGCCTTCATTGCAGCGATTCCTTCTTTTTTGACCTTCAGCTCCAAATAGGGCGCTTTCATAAGACCCACGCCATGTTCGCCTGTAATCGTGCCGCCAAGGGCAACGGCTTTTTCAAAAATGGCCTGAAAAGCAGCTTCTACCCGTTTCATTTCTTCTTCATTTCTTGCATCTGTCGCACAAGTGGGGTGTAAGTTGCCATCACCGGCATGACCAAACGTACAAATGTTCACCTCGTACTTTCGTGCAATGTCTTCAATTGCACGAACCATATTGGCAATTTCAGACCGGGGAACGGTAGCATCTTCTAAAATCGTTGTAGGACTTAATCGAGCGAGGGCAGATAAAGCAGAGCGTCTCGCTGTTAAGAGAGCACTTGCCTCTTCTTCTGAATGTGCAATCTTGACGCTTGTAGCCCCGTGTTGCTCACAGACTTCTGCGATTTTTTGGATATCACGAGAAACAGCTTCAGGGTTGCCGTCCTGTTCAATTAATAACACAGCTTGAACGTCAGTAGGCAGGCCGATGTTTGCAAAATCTTCAACGACTTCAAGGGTCGGCTGATCCATAAATTCTAATGTAGCAGGAATGATACGCTCAGCAATGATGGCCGATACAGAAGTCGCAGCTTCTTCAAGGCTTTCGTATAAACAAAGCATTGTTTGTTTCGTTTCTGGAAGCGGCAGGAGCTTTAGCACCGCTTCTGTGACAATCCCGAGTGTTCCTTCTGAACCAACGAACAATCGAGTCATATCATATCCAGCGACATCTTTTGCAAGCTTTCCGCCTGTTTTGATGATGTCACCATTTGGCAAAACCACTTCAAGCCCAAGGACATAATCCCTTGTCACTCCATACTTTAACCCCCGCAGCCCCCCTGAATTTTCGTTAATATTGCCGCCTAATGTGGAAATTTTCATAGAGCTTGGGTCTGGCGGGTAGAAGAGACCTTTTTCCTCTACTTGATGAATCAATTCCTGCGTAATTAAGCCAGGCTGCACCGTTGCGGTTAAATTTTCTTCGTCTATTTCTAATAATTGATTCATTCTAGTAAAGAGAATTACCAATCCGCCCTGAGTAGGGCATGTTCCTGCGCACAGATTCGTCCCTGAGCCTCTTGGGACGATCGGCACTTTGTAAGAGGCGCACAGTTTCACAATTTGCTGCACTTCTTCTGCTGTGCGAGGTGTCACGATGGCATCTGGCATCTGTTGAAAATTTGGTGTCGCATCATAAGAGTAGGCAAGACGATCTGCCTTGCTGTCTTGAACATAGGACGTACCGACAATCTCTTTTAATTGATTTGAAAATTCTGAATCCAGCATATACAATCACTCCCGCTCATTTAACGTCTCGTTTCTACCAGTATAAAAAAAGAACCGTCACATGACTATGGACGATTCTACAAAATATCAGGCTGTTTTATCGTATTTTTTGTATCATGATCTAAAAGCAGCAAGGCCAAATAAAAAAGCATCGCATCTTGCATGCGCTTTGGATCAAGTGTGGTTAAATCCTGGATCCGTTTTAATCGGTAATGAAGTGTATTAATATGGACATGCATGGCTTCCGCTGTATGTTTCAATGAGTAATCCGAAGCGATGAGTACCCGCAAAGTTTTCACTAGTTCAGGATAGGGGAAAAGGGACGCAATCGTTCGATCAAGAAACGCATCTTTTGTTTCCTGACTGATTTCCTCCATAAAAAGTTCAAGCGTCAAATCTTCATCAAACACAATGGGTGTTTCAGCATGCGCCAATTTTAAAGCGCGAAACGCTTGATGAAAGGACTGCTTCATGACATGAGTAGCTGCTGGTTTTCCTGCCCCCATTAAAATCCTCGATGGTGACAGCGCTGCGAGCGCAGCATGAATATGGAACAAGCGCTTGTGCCATGTTTCTCGACCATCTGGTGTGGCTTGTAGCATGAGCAAAAAACGTGCATGCCCCCAGCGCACAATGATCTCCTGATTGGTGAGTTGCAATTTGTCCTTCATCAGTTTGTATTGATCCTGCTTCATAAACGATTCGTCTTGACAATCAATGAGAATAGCGACACGCTGCTTGTTGACATCAAGGCCAAGCCGCTGCGCCTTCTCGGTCATATCAACCGCTGTCTCTGGCAGATGAAGCCAGTCGAACACAAAGGCTTCAAGCTGCCGTTCATCTGTTTCCGTTTCTTGAAAAAATTCATGTTCTTGAATGAGCAGCTCCGTCATTTTACGTAAAATGTCGCCAAAAGGGGAGACATGCCTAGGATCACCTGTCATTCCAATGACCCCAATGACTTCTTGTTTAAAATAAATAGGCAGATTGATACCGGCTTTGACGCCTTTCATCTGCAGCACATCATCCTTTGTGAGAATTCGTTTCTGCCCTTCTAAGGATGTGACATATGCACCTTCATGAAATTGACCAATGCGTGCTGGATCTGTTGCAGCAATAATGGTACCGTTTGTTTGTGTGATGATGATTTCTTCCGTCAGTACCTTTTTGACCTCATCTACGATTTTTTCTGCCAGTGTCATTGTGAGCAAAACGGTCCCCTCCGAGATGTTTCTTTTTCCACTATCATACCATCATATGCTCAGGCATATCTTTCTTTTCATGTGTTATGCTAAAATAAAAACGCATATGAAGTAGATGAAAGGAGACACAGCCATGTCACTGCAAAACCGCTTACAAGATTTACTGAAAGAAGGGCAGGCGCTCACCGACTTTGAATATAACAAAGCCGCAAGTCAAAATTGGCCGCTAGAAGGGGCAAAAATGACAGAAGAAGCACGCTTTGCTGATGTTTATATAGAACGTGTAGACAAGGAATCGGAGGAAATGATTCAAACAGAAAATGCTTCCTTTTTAAATACACCTCTTACATACGTAAAAAAACAACAAAAAGAATTCATTTATATCGAGTCGAAGTGGTTTGATGTGGTGAGAGCCGACGGACTTGCCATAGAATGGGATGAAGTATTTCAGACGTATACCGTGTTATTCGGATTGAAGCGTCCTAAAAAAGATACTGGATTACTAAAAGAGATGCTCTCAACATTAAATGGTGCTCAGCTTCAATTTAATGGACAAGACGGGTTATTTGATATCAACATTCCGCTTCTTGAACTAGAGGACATCAAAGAAGATACACCTTTGATTGGTGTGATCTCAGCAGTGTACCGCTATTTATTCAACTTGCTCATACAGCTTGAAAATGAATGAATCAAAAAACGGCTCACATTCCTGAGCCGTTTTTTTAGAGCCATCCTCTTATAAATTGAGCCTCACCCATCCCGAAGCTCCAATCGGCGTCTCCATTTTCCACGATGGAGATCATCACATCCGTCTTGGCAACCCCGCATTCTTTTTCTATACGTTCTGCGATTTGTGCATAAAGCTGTTCCTTTTGCTCTTTCGTCCGCTGTTTACTGACAACACTAATGACAACCAGATCCTTTGTTCTCGGATAACCAAGCCCAGTGTCCTCAATCATCATCTCTTCAGGGCGGTGCTGATGAACAATTTGATAGCGATCTCGTTCAGGTACCCCAAAGGCATCAACCATTGCTTCATGGCAAGTGTCCAGCAGTTTTTTTAATTCCTCTTTTGAACGGCCTTCTATCACGTCAAATCGTAACAACGGCATCAGGTCAACCTCCAAATATGTGTTTAATATACAATCATAATGTAACCAACACTTCGCCGTTTCACTCTTTTGCGACATAAGAAAAAAGCCAAAACATTGACGCTTGGCTTTTTCGCTCTGGACTAAGGCGTGACAAATTTCACATCATGCTCTTTTCCATATTGAAGGTAATCTTCATTTGGTTGTTCATTCGTCACGACGATGTCTATGTCTTTTAAGTCACAAAACGTGGTCAAGGCATAATGGTCAAACTTACTATCATCGACTAATAAAAAGGTTTTGGCGTTTTTTTCAACGAGCGTTTTTTTAATATCTGTCTCAAGCGGGGAGGAATTCGTGACGCCATGATCAATGGATAAACCAGTTGATGCAATAAATGCTTTATTGACATTGTATGCTTTGAGACGCTCAACACTTTGATAGCCAACGAAAGAATTTGTCTTTCGCTCTAGCATACCCCCGGTTGAAAAGATGGTGAGGTGTTCATAAGGCATAGCCTGTGTAATGAAATCCACGTTATTTGTCACAACGGTAATCTGTTTCTCCTTCAAATAGGGAAGCATCTCCAGTGTCGTTGTACCAGAATCAACAAAAATCATATCACCATGTTCAACAAAAGCGGCGGCAGCCTGTCCGATCATTTGTTTTTTACTCAGCTGACGAGTCTTTCGCTCCTGATACACCACCAACGTTGAGTGGTTCACAGCGACGCCGCCGTACACTTTCTTTAGCACGCCGGATTCTACCAATGCTTGTACATCTCGGCGTATGGTGTTTTTTGAGACGCCAAAATGCGTCACAAGCTCATCAAGAGAGGCAGATTCCCGGTCAAATACATACTCTTTTATTTGCTGAATACGTTTTGTTTTTATCATGCTACAATCTCCAATCAATACGAATATGCTGATTCTATTATAACAATAATTCCACGTAAAAGATGTCACTGATCAACATGCGAGAATCGAATGATCTTTTTCTCTTATCTTTTCTCATTTTTCATAAAAGCGTATGATAGAGAAAAGAGGATAGAAAGGATTTTCACTTCTATGAATGAGCACAACATACAATTTTCAAAGCTAGCAAATTTTAGAGAGGTAGGGGGACTCCAAACAACGGATCAGATGGTCATCAAACAAGGAATGATTTATCGATCTGCCGATTTATCAAGTCTCACGAAGCAAGACATATTGACGTTCTCAACACTTGGAATTCAAACGATTTGTGACCTGCGTACAAGCTCAGAACGAAAATCACACCCGCCAAAGATCATGGAACATGACAAAATTGTTCATATCCCTATGCAGCCTGACAGCATGATGCCTAGCAAATGGACCATGTTTCGTATGCTGATAGCAGAAGGAAAATCTCTATCCTTTACACCGATCATGAAAGATGTATATCAAAGCATGCTCTATGAGCGAAAAAAAGAGATTCAGCAATTGTTTACATTACTGTCAGATGAAAAAAATTATCCACTTATGCTTCACTGTACAAGCGGAAAGGACCGTACAGGCTTTTTATCTGCTCTTATTCAATTAGCAGCGGGTGTGCCGGTGCATACCGTTTTAAGTGAATACATGCGTTCCAATGAAGGCGTGAAAATGCTAGTGAAAAGACAAGAACGATTTGTTCGCATGATGAGTTTATATCGGGTGTCAAAAGAACAAATTCAACCCCTGCTTGGTGTGCAGCAAGATTATCTTGAAGATGTACTGAATGAGATGATGGATACATACGGAAGTGCAGAGCGGTATTTACTAGAAGCCTGCGACGTCCCGAAAGCTCAGCTGCTTAAAATGAAAAACATCTTGCTTACACCATCTGCTGGCATTCCATCACAAAACGCAGAATAAACTTAATATGAGGTGATGCAAACCATGCTGAAAAAGATCAGTATGACGGTTCTGACACTAGTTCTCATGGGTGTCTTCTTATTGATTCCGTCTAGCAGTCTAGCTCGTTCGATGCCAAAAGGGAAGCTTGAGAGCACAAGAGAGATGCGTGCAGTGTGGGTCGCATCGGTTTATAACTTAGATTGGCCTTCAAAGAAAGGACTGCCCAGAGATGAGCAGAAACAAGAATTCATTCAACTGTTAGACGACATCAAAGCGATGAATATGAACGCCGTCATCATGCAAATTAAACCAACAGCAGATGCCTTTTATCCGTCGAAATTCGGGCCATGGTCTGAATATTTGACTGGTACACAAGGGAAAGACCCTGGATATGACCCGCTTGAATTTATGATAGAAGAAGCACATAAACGCGGCCTTGAATTTCATGCTTGGTTTAACCCTTATCGAATCACCATGAATCATACTGATCTCAACCGGTTGTCAGACGATCATCCTGCAAGAGCACACCCTGAGTGGACCATCGCCTACGGAAATCAGCTTTACTTTAATCCAGGCATTCCTGATGCTCAGGATTTCATTGTTGACGGGATAGAGGAAGTAGTGAAAAATTACGATATTGATGCGGTGCATATGGATGATTATTTTTACCCGAATAAAATCGCTGGTGTGCCATTTCCAGATCAAGAAACGTATGAAACTTACGGGCAGAAGTTCACTCATATAGAAGATTGGCGAAGAGATAATGTGAATCACTTGGTGCAGCAAATCAATGACACCATTAAGAAAGAAAAGCCGTATGTGAAATTCGGCATTAGCCCATTTGGTGTATGGCGCAACATAAAAGATGACCCAACCGGTTCAAACACAACAGCAGGGATGACCAATTATGATGATTTGTATGCTGATACAAGAGAGTGGATACAGCAGCACCATATTGATTATATCACCCCGCAAATTTATTGGAGTATCGGCTTTCAGCCCGCTGCCTATGATGTGCTGACGAAATGGTGGTCAAATGAAGTGAAGGGGCAGCCTGTTCACTTGTACATTGGTCAAGCGACGTATAAAATCAATCAAAACAGTGATCCTGCTTGGTCTGATCCCGAGGAGTATTTTCGCCAGATCGAGCTGAACAGGCAGTCACAGCTCGTACAAGGAAGCATGCATTTTAGTCTGAAAGATATCAATCGGAATCCCTTGAATGTAAAGAAACGATTAATAGAAGAAACCTATAGCAAACCGGCTCTCATACCAGAGATGCCATGGCTTCATCAAAAAGCGCCAAAAAAACCAATCATTCAATCTGTGAAAAAGACAGAGGATGGTGCAGTTTTACAGATACAAAATGATCCGCACTCTAGTGCATCCTATTATGCAGTCTATCGATTGTCGAATAAAGGGACATACGAATTTGTGCAAACGGTCAGAAAAGAAACAGGTTCCTTCACACATACGAAAGACATTTTAGCAAATCAAAAGAAGAGCTATACCTATAAAGTGACGGCACTCAATCGCCTTCATCATGAAAGCAAACCTTCTACAAAAACAGTAAAATAACAAAGACAGCATAAATGAGGGTTTTCCTCCATTTATGCTTTTTTGCTTTCTCTATTTTTCTACTATTTTTATTTTAATTTTCTGAATTCAATCAAGCTTGGCATGAAGCAGCTATTTGATTAATAAATATGATAGAAAAGCGCCAAAGGGGGAAGCAAAATGGATTTTGAATTAACGAAAGAGCAGCAAATGATCCGTCAGATGGTCAAAGAATTTGCAAAAACAGAAATTGCACCACACGCTCAAACAGTTGATGAACAGGCAGCATTTCCCGTAAAAACATTTCAAAAAATGGGGGAGCTCGGTTTTATGGGTATACCCTTTCCAGAGAAATATGGAGGTTCTGGAGGAGATACGATCTCATATGCACTGGCAGTAGAAGAAATTGGAAAACAGTGTGCAAGTACAGGTTTAAGTTATGCCGCAGCGGTTTCCTTAGGCGCAAGTCCACTTTATTACTTCGGGACGGAGGAGCAAAAGATGGACCATCTTGTTCCATTAGCCTCTGGAACAGCGCTTGGCTCCTTCGGATTAACAGAACCAAACGCCGGATCAGATGCAAAAGGAACAAAAACAAAGGCCATTAAAGACGGACAAGAATATGTCATCAGTGGGGAAAAGTGCTGGATCACAAATGCCAATTATGCCAGAACGATTATTGTCACCGCTGTAACAGACCATGATGAAAACGGACGTCCGATCATCTCCGCCTTTATTGTGGAGAAAGGGCAAAAGGGACTGTCGATTACAAACCCATATGACAAAATGGGGGTTCGCGGTTCAGATACGGCTGAAATCATTTTAGACGAAGTGCGTGTACCAGCGCATCATATATTGGGAGACAAATCGAAAGGATTCAAGCAATTTTTATATACATTAGACGGCGGACGAATTTCCATTGCAGCCTTATCTGTCGGAATTGCGCAAGCTGCATTTGATGCTTCACTTTCCTATGCAAAAGAAAGAAAACAATTTGGTCAGACGCTCTCATCCTTCCAGGCCATTCAGTTTAAGCTGGCGGATATGGCGATGCAAATAGAGCTTGCAAGACAAATGGTCTGGAAAGCCGCTTGGCTGAAAGATCAAGGCAAACCATTTACAAAAGAAGCGGCCTATGCCAAACTGTTTGCTTCAGAAATGGCCACAAAAGCAAGTCTTGATGCGGTCCAAATTCATGGCGGAACAGGCTATATGAAAGAATGCGGTGTTGAACGGCTTGTGAGAGATGCCAAGCTCATGGAAATCGGAGAAGGAACCTCTGAAATTCAGCGGCTCGTGATCGCAAGACAGCTGTTAGCGTAATACCTTAATGAAAACGCTTACTATACATGAGGGAGGAAAGCAATGATGTCGATTCACCCGCAAACGATTGGCTCCCTATTAAGAGAAAAAAAAGAACAGCACCCAGCACATGAAGCCATTGTTTACCCAGAACGTTCTTTACGTTATTCGTACGAAGCGTTTTATCGAGAGGTCAAGGAAACAGGAAAAGGTCTCATGGCATTAGGGGTTCAAAAGGGAGATCACATCGCCATTATGGCACCAAATATACCTGAATGGCTCATTCTTCAATTTGCCTGCGCCTCCATTGGTGCTGTTCTTGTCACTGTGAATACCAATTTTCAATCACAGGAACTCGCCTATTTACTCAAGCATTCTGACAGCAAAATGTTGTTTATTGTAGACGGCTTTAAAGAAACGTCCTATGTCAACATGCTTGAAGAGCTGATTCCAGAACTTCAAACCGCTCATCAAGAGGAAATCACTTCCACACAATTTCCTTATTTAAAAAGATGTATCTATATCGGTCAGCATGTACCAAACGGCATGCTCGGCTGGGATCGTCTTCAAGTGGCTGCCAAAAGAGCCGGAGAGCTTGAATGGGAGAAACGAATGAATGAGCTCACGCCTGATGACGTTATTAATATGCAGTACACTTCAGGCACAACCGGCTATCCAAAAGGCGTCATGCTCAGCCACACAAACATCGTCTGTAATGCGAGTCAGATCGCAGATTGTATGAAATTAACAGAGCAGGACCGTATGTGTATCCCAGTACCGTTTTTTCATTGCTTCGGCTCTGTTCTTGGTGTACTTGCTTGTCTCACAAAAGGGGGAACGATCATTCCACTTGAATCATTCCATCCAGAACGAGTCCTTCAAACAGTAGAAAAAGAAAAATGCACGGTTCTTCACGGTGTACCAACCATGTTCATCGCAGAGCTCGATCATCCAAATTTCCACTCTTATGACCTGTCCACATTACGAACGGGGATTATGGCCGGTTCACTCTGCCCATCCCACGTCATGAAAGCAGTCATTGAAAAAATGGGACTGAGAGAGCTCACGATTGCCTATGGTCAAACCGAAAGTTCACCCGTCATTACCCAAACAAGAACCGATGATTCGTTTGAAAGACGCGTTCAAACAGTCGGACGTGCGCTTCCTCAAATTGAAGTCAAAATTGCTTTACCAGGGACATCAGAAGAAGTGCCAAGAGGACAGCAAGGGGAGCTTTGTACAAGAGGCTATCATGTCATGAAAGGCTATTATAAAAACGAAGAAGCAACAAATGAAGTCATTGATGAGGACGGATGGCTCCACACAGGGGATTTAGCTGAGATGGATCATGACGGTTATGTGAAAATCACAGGCCGGCTTAAAGATATGATCATCAGAGGCGGAGAGAATGTGTACCCAAAAGAGATTGAGGATGTCCTATACACTCATCCTGCCATTCTTGACGCACAGGTTGTTGGTATTCCTGACGAGACATACGGCGAGGAAGCAGCCGCATTCATTCGGCTAAAACAAGGGAAGTCGGTCTCAATTGAGACATTAACGAGCTATTGTCAGTCGCAAATGGCACGCTACAAAATCCCGAAATACTTTTTCATTACAGATGAGTACCCAATGACCGCCTCAGGCAAAATTCAGAAATTCCGCTTGAAAAAGCAGGCGCTTGATCTAATAAAGGAGTGAAGGCAGCGATGTTTGAACAAGTATTGATCGCCAATCGAGGCGAAATTGCCCGTAGAGTGATTCGGACATGTAAACGGCTCGGAATCAAAACCGTTGCCGTTTATTCAGAGGCTGATCAGCATGCACTCCATGTGCAAGAAGCAGACAGCGCCTATTATATCGGCGGCGCTAAAGTTTCTGAAAGCTATTTAAACATGGAAGCGATCATTAAGGTTGCCAAACAAACAAATGCTGATGCTATCCACCCAGGGTATGGTCTTTTATCAGAAAATGCGGCATTTGCTGAGCGCTGCCGGAGCGAAGGCATTGCCTTTATTGGACCATCTGCACAAGTCATTCAGCAGATGGGAAATAAAATTGAAGCGAGAAAAACAATGGAACAAGCGGGCATCCCAATCGTTCCTGGTGTTTCAGCCCCGCTCCATGATGCAGAGGAAGGGGTTCATAAAGCACAGACACTCGGCTATCCCATTATGCTAAAAGCATCGAGTGCTGGCGGCGGGATTGGTATGCAGCTCGTCCGCAACGACGAAGAACTGCATCGAGCGTTTGAAGGAAATCAAAAAAGAGCACAAAGTTTCTTTCAAGACGGTACGTTGTACATGGAAAAGGTGATTGAACACGCACGGCACATCGAAATTCAAGTTCTTTTTGATTCGTTCGGTCACGGCGTTCACTTATTTGAAAGAGATTGTTCACTCCAAAGAAGACATCAGAAAATTGTTGAAGAGGCACCAGCCGTCTGTCTTGAAGAAACTGTGAGACAGCAAATGGGACAGATGGCCGTCAAAGCTGCCAAAGCGATTGGGTATGAAAATGCGGGCACGATTGAATGTTTAGTCGATCAAAACCAGCAATTTTATTTCTTAGAAATGAATACGAGATTGCAAGTAGAACACCCTGTCACTGAAGAAATTACCGGGATTGACCTTGTCGAGGAGCAGCTAAAAATTGCAGCATTAGAGCCCCTGTCTTTTAGCCAAGAGGATATTCATCAAATTGGGCACGCCATTGAAGTTAGAATATACGCTGAAGACCCTGTGACATTTTACCCTTCGCCAGGCACGATCACTCGGCTTTCTACACCTGATGCCCCATATATCCGTCATGAGTCAAGCGTCACGAGCGGAAGTGTCATTACCCCATTTTACGATCCAATGATTGCGAAAATGATTGTGTACGGTGATACTCGAAAACTCGCCATAGAACGATTAAAAGCAGCATTACAAGCATATGAAATAGAAGGGATCAAAACCAATGTACCGCTTTTAAAGGAAATGGCCGAATCAACTGCCTTTTTACATGGCAGCATCACAACCGATTATCTGATGAAAAAAAGGGAGGAAAACCGTTCATGAAAACTGTCACGATACAAATGGCCGGAAACTTATGGAAGCTTCTTGTGAAACAGGGTGATGATGTGCAAAAAGGACAGGAAGTCGCCATCTTAGAATCGATGAAAATGGAGATTCCCATTGTTGCAGAAGAAGCAGGTGTGATCAGTAAAGTGTATAAGGCGGAGGGGGACTTTGTTGACGAGGGAGAGGTACTTTTAGAGCTGACAGAATAGGGGGAAAGCCGCATGGCATTACCAAAAAACGTGCTCATTAGAGAGGTCGGCCCGCGCGATGGCCTGCAAAATGAATCCGTTTGGCTGGACACAATGGAGAAGCGAACATGGATCCATTTACTCGAAGAAGCCCATCTTCCTTATATTGAAGTCACCTCATTTGTTCATCCGAAATGGGTTCCAACCTTAAAAGACGCCAAAGAATTAGCCCAATCATTAAACAAAAAAGAGGATCTCACCTATGCCGCACTCATCCCAAATGAAAAAGGATTAGCTCATTTTTTTGAAGCAAACCTTGAGGTAGGGGCTATGTTTATCTCATCGAGTGAGACACATAACAAAAAGAATATGAATCGATCTATACAGGAAACACTGCCTGTGATCAAACAAATGACAGCCGATTTAAAAGCAGAAGGACGGCAAACGCGGGCCTATATTTCAACCGTGTTTGGATGTCCTTATGAAAGACAAGTACCGATGGACCAAGTGCTGCGATTAACGGAACAGTTGCTGTCCTTCGGCATTGATGAAATATCACTTGGGGATACCATTGGGGAAGCCCATCCGCTGCAAGTAGAAAGACGGTTAGACCTTTTACTTGAACGCTTTCCTGCTGATAAAATCGCACTTCATTTTCATGATACAAAAGGAATGGGGCTTGCCAATATTTATACAGCATTAAAAGCCGGCATCACCATATTTGATGCCTCTAGCGGAGGGCTTGGCGGCTGTCCTTATGCACCTGGCTCCAGCGGAAACGTGGCGACAGAAGACGTGGTGCACATGCTTCACAAACTCGGGATCGAAACAAATGTCGACCTTCCTCGCTTGATCAAAGCGGCTGAATGGATTGAAGCAAAAGTGGATCGAACCCTGCCAAGTCACTGTTTACGCGCTTTTCAGTCTCACACTACTTGATAAAGGGTGAATCACATGACATCATTGGTCAATTTTTCAATACAAGATGATCATATTGGCATCATGACATTAAATAGACCAGCACAAGCCAATGCTCTATCAGCTGCTATGCTAGAGGAAATCAATCAAACGATTCAAGAAATCAAACATGATGAAAACATCCGCTGTTTGCTCATGACAGGAACTGGCGCTAAAGTTTTTTGCGCAGGAGCAGACTTAAAAGAACGGCGATTGATGACAGAACAAGAAGCCAAAGAAGCTGTTCTGACCATTCAGCAAACCTTTACAGACATTGAATCTTTGCCCGTTCCTGTCATTGCCGTGATAAACGGACACGCACTTGGCGGAGGTCTTGAGCTCGCGCTCGCCTGTGATCTCCGCATCGCAAGAGCGGGTGCAGCGCTCGGCCTGCCGGAAACAGGACTAGCTATCCTGCCGGGAGCAGGGGGCACACAAAGACTTCCGCGCCTGATCGGACCCGGGAAAGCGAAAGAAATGATCTTCACAGGCACTTCTTTACGAGCAGAAGAAGCCGTTAAAATCGGACTGATTGAACGTATCTCTACAGCCGATTCACTGATGAATGATGCCATCACACTCGCAAAACAAATCACCAAGAATGGACCGATTGCTTTAAAAGAAGCAAAACAAGCCATTCAATCCAGCCTTGATCACGATTTACAAACAGGGCTGACGAAAGAATACGAAGCTTATCTGCGGCTTATTCATACAGCCGATCGACTAGAAGGTCTCAAGGCTTTTCAAGAAAAACGAACGCCTCATTACAGAGGCAAATAGCAAGAAAGGGGAATGGTCATGATCGAAGAATATGAATTAAAAAAACAACGAATTGAAAAGGGCGGGGCAGAACGCTACCATCAAAAAAACAAAGAAAAAGGAAAATTATTTGTCCGTGATCGCCTCCATTTGTTATTAGATGAGGATTCTTTCATTGAAGATGCCATGTTTGCAGAGTGCAAAGATGAACATTTACCAGCAGATGGTGTCGTCACAGGAACCGGGCGTATGAATGGGCAGACTGTTTGCGTCATGGCAAACGACTCTACGGTTAAAGCAGGATCGTGGGGCGTCAAAACAGTAGAAAAAATCATTCGAATTCAAGAAACGGCCAAGAAACTCAATTGTCCTATGCTGTATCTAGTCGATTCTGCGGGTGCAAGAATCACTGATCAAATCGCCATGTTTCCAGGCAGAAGAGGAGCAGGGCGCATTTTTTATAACCAAGTCAAGCTGTCTGGGCGTATCCCACAAATTTGTTTACTCTTCGGTCCATCTGCAGCCGGTGGTGCGTATATCCCTGCTTTTTGTGACATTGTCGTCATGGTCGAAGGAAATGCCTCTATGTATTTAGGCTCGCCGCGAATGGCTGAAATGGTGATCGGTGAAAAAGTATCACTTGAGGAAATGGGCGGTGCGAAAATGCATTGCAGCATTTCTGGATGCGGAGATATATTAGCCAAAACAGAGGAAGAGGCCATTCAAATTGCACGTGATTATTTAACCTATATGCCTGCCAACTATACAGAAAAACCAAAAATGACAGCAGCAAAAGCACCTAAACCATCTGAAATTACCATCCAAGACTTAATCCCTAAAGGCCAGAATACCCCATTTGACATGTATCAACTCATCGATTTACTGATTGATGAAGGGTCATTTTTTGAAATCAAAAAGCTGTTTGCCGCAGAGTTAATCACCGGCTTTGGCAGAATGAACGGTCAGCCTATCGGTCTCATTGCCAATCAGCCAAGGGTCAAAGGCGGCGTATTATTCCACGACTCAGCTGATAAAGCCGCCAAGTTTATTCAGCTCTGTGATGCCTTTCATATCCCGCTGCTCTTTCTTGCGGACATACCAGGATTTATGATTGGAACAAAAGTGGAACAAGCCGGCATTATTCGTCATGGGGCAAAAATGATCTCCGCTATGTCAGAGGCGACCGTTCCGAAAATATCCGTCATCGTCCGTAAAGCATACGGAGCAGGACTATATGCAATGGCAGGCCCTGCTTTTGAGCCAGACTGCTGTCTCGCTCTTCCATCGGCGCAAATCGCTGTGATGGGTCCAGAAGCCGCTGTAAATGCCGTCTATGCAAATAAAATTGCAGAACTCCCGCCCGAAGAGAGGGCTTCATTTATACAAGAGAAACGGAAGGAATACCAGGAAGATATGAATATCTATGAGCTTGCCTCTGAAATGATTGTCGATGGCGTCATCCCATTTGACCGTCTAAGAACGGAACTTTGTCATAGATTAGTAGCCTATTCATCGAAAGACATGACATTTACGAAACGAAAACATCCGGTCTATCCGGTCTAAAGGGGGCAGATCTCATGATCAACCTGAAACCAGAATGGATACCGGAAGAAAAGCAGAGCCAAAAAACACGTTTGCATCAGTGGATGAAATCTCTTGGTTTTTCTACGTATGACTCATTCTATCAAGCCAGTATTGATCGCACAGACTGGTTTTGGAGAGAAGCGGAGAAGGCGGTCGGCATTCAGTGGAAAAAACCATATGAAGCGGCATTAGGTCACCACTCATTGATGTGGCCGAAATGGTATCAGGGCGGCACACTTAACATCACCGAAACGGCTGTGGACAAATGGGCAGAAAAAGAAGAGACGAAGCATCAGCCCGCCATCATTTGGAGCAATGAAGCCGGTGAAGAAAAGAAATGGTCATTTCTCGAACTTCAAGAGAAAGTGAGCCGTCTTGCAGCTGGCTTTTTGAAAGAAGGACTTCAAAAAGGGGATGTAGCCATCATCTATATGCCAATGCTTCCAGAAACGGTCGCCGTCATGCTTGCCTTTACAAAGATTGGTGTTATTTTCAGCCCAGTCTTCTCAGGCTATGGAAGCGAGCCACTCGCTGTACGCATTCGTGCGTCAGGCGCATCCATTGTCGTCACAGCGAATGAAATGATGCGGCGAGGGAAAACGATCAACATGCGGGAATGTGTGGCGGATGCCATCAACAAAACAGCAACTGTGCAAAAAGTGATTGTGCACACTTCCTCTCATACCGGATATCAGGGCGATGTCCTGCTAAATGATTTGTTAAAAGAACAGCCGTTCACCGGCGCGACCTATGTCACAAATGAAGACCCGCTGATGATCTTGTATACGTCAGGCACAACCGGCACACCAAAGGGAGCCGTTCACACACACGCAGGCTTTCCGATAAAGGCAGCTTTTGATGCCGGGCTATGTATGGACGTGGCAAAAGGAGACCGACTGTTTTGGCTGACTGATATGGGCTGGATGATGGGGCCATTCCTCGTCTTTGGCGGCTTGATCAATGGCGCTACCATCGTTTTATATGACGGCGCTCCCGATTATCCAGATGAGCAGCAGCTCTGGTCATTCATCCACGAGAAGAAAGTCACTCATTTTGGACTTTCCCCTACATTTGTTCGTTCTGCGATGCAGCAAACGATTGATGGGGTCGAGTTACCGCATGTCAAAGCCATTATTTCTACTGGGGAGCCGTGGAATGAAGCTCCGTGGCAATGGTTATTTCACACCATTGGTCAAAAGAACATTCCCATCTTAAATTATTCAGGAGGAACCGAGGTTTCTGGTGGCATTGTAGGCAGTACGCTGCTTCGACCCATCAAACCGATTCTCTTTAATGCGGCGATCTTAGGAATGGCGGCAGATGTATACAATGAAGCCGGGCAAAGCGTGATGAATGAGGTAGGGGAGCTTGTGGTGAAAAAGCCATGGGTCGGCATGACATGTGGTTTTTGGAACGAACCGGAGCGTTATGAAGATACGTATTTCAAACGATTTGATGGTGTATGGACACACGGAGATTGGGTCATGCAAACAGAGGACGGAGAATTCCACATCACCGGCAGATCGGATGATGTCATTAATACAGCAGGGAAACGCATCGGGCCAGCTGAAATTGAATCCATCCTTACCTGGCATCCTGCCGTGCATGAAGCCGCTGTGATTGGGGTAAAGGATGAGGTGAAAGGGGAGGCGCTCGTCTGTTTCATCGTGACCAGTCCGCATGCTTTTGAAGAAGCAGCCCTTATCCAAGAGCTTTCAGCCCATGTTGGTTCACATGCTGGAAAAGCGCTCACACCAAAAGAAGTTCATCTCATTTCAGCTTTGCCGAAAACAAGGAATGGAAAAATCGTACGACGTTTACTTAAAGGGGCGTATGAAGATCAGCCTTCATCCGATCTATCTTCATTAGACAATCCAGATGTATATAAGAGTCTGACCGAATACTTGAATAAGAAACAGAAAAAATAAAAAAGACAGGATGGTTCCTGTCTTTTTTTATTGCACATGAAAATTCGTTCCATCTGTTGTCTCTTTCACAATCCCTGCCCGAATGACAAAATCGCCGAAATGTTCATTTTCTTCTCGTTCTTTTGCGTAGCGGGGGAGAATAGAGCCAAGTTCTTTTAGAATGTCTTCCTCACCCACATTTTCACGGTATAATTTACTTAATCTGCTGCCATCAAATGCGGCACCGAGATACATATTATACTTACCAGGTGATTTTCCGATAAATCCAATCTCTCCAAGCGCATGACGAGCACAACCATTTGGACAACCAGTCATTCGAATGGTGATTTCTTTATCACTTAATCCGTTTTCTTCCACGATGTCTTCGATTTTATCAATCAATCGTGGAAGGTAGCGCTCTGCTTCAGCCATCGCTAAACCGCATGTTGGCAAAGATACACAAGCCATTGAGCTGCGGCGTAGGGCAGAGTGCTGCTGGCCGTCTGATAAACCAAACTTCTGAATGAGCTGTTCGATTTGTTTCTTTTTATGAGTTGTCACATTCCCAATGATTAAATTCTGATTAGCGGTTAAACGGAAGTCACCTGTATGAACCTTGGCGATTTCGCAGATGCCTGTCATCAGCGGATAATCATCATAATCTGTAATGCGTCCGCCTTCTACAAACATCGTATAATGCCATCTGCCATTAATGCCTTTTACCCAGCCATAACGGTCACCGTTATGATCAAAGTGATAATCCTTTGCCTCTAAAAGAGTAAACCCAAGACGGCGCTCAAGCTCTTCTTTTACATTCTCAAGACCAAGGCGGTCCACCGTATATTTAAAGCGGGCATTTTTTCGCACAGAACGGTTTCCGTAGTCACGCTGAATAGTGATGACTTGTTTGGCAATTTCTACGACCTGTTCAGGTGTACAAAAGCCGATGACCTTTGCAAGCTGCGGATAAGTCGCTGTATCACCATGCGTCATACCCATTCCGCCGCCAATTGCGACATTAAAACCGACCAGTTGATCGTTTTCGATAATGGCAATGAAGCCTAGATCCTGCGAAAAAACATCAATGTCATTAGCAGGAGGGACCGCCACACCAATTTTGAATTTCCTTGGCAAATAAAGCGGACCATACATCGGTTCAACTTCCTTATCTGGCGTTGCCGCAACCTTTTCCTCATCAAGCCAAATTTCGTGATAAGCTCTTGTTTGCGGGAGCAGGTCATCACTTAATTTTTTCGCCAGCTCGTATACATCATGGTGCACTTCTGATTGATAGGGGTTTGATGTACACATGACATTCCGGTTCACGTCGCCGCAAGCAGCAATTGTATCAAGCATAGTAGAATGAATGTCTTGAATGGTTTTTTTCATATTCCATTTTAAAATACCGTGAAGCTGAAAGGTTTCACGAGTCGTCAGCTTTAACGTACCGTTTCCGTATTTGTGAGCAAGCTCATCCATCACAAGCCACTGCTTGGAGGTGGCGATTCCGCCAGGCAGACGGACACGCAGCATAAATTGATAGGCAGGCTCAAGCTTTTGTTTTTGTCGTTCATTTCTCAGATCACGATCATCTTGTAAGTAGCTGCCGTGATGCTTCATCAGACGGTTGTCATCATCCGGAATTCCCGCTGAAATCGGATCAAGCATCACTTCTTTTAACGTACCCCGTAAATAATCACTTTTTTCTTTGATTTCCTCTACGTCGCTCGGAGGTCCATCCGGCGCTGTTAATGCTGTCTTCACCATGTAAGTAAAAGCTCCTTTCTTTCAAGCATCAAATCAATAAACGTCACGCTGATAGCGTTTTTGCTGCTGTAAGTTGGCAAGATAGCTTTCTGCTTTTTCTTTGCTCATCGCACCTTCTTCTTGAATGATGGATAGAAGGGTATTGTGAACATCATGCGCCATATGCTTTTCATCTCCGCAAATATACACGTAAGCACCTTGCTCAAGCCATTCAAATAATTCTTTGCTTTGTTTCTTCATTTGGTGCTGGACATATACTTTTTCCTCAGTATCTCTTGAAAAAGCCACGTCCATTTTCGTTAAGACGCCATCTTTTAACCACTTTTGCCATTCCGTTTGGTATAAGAAATCCGTCACAAAATGCTGATCACCGAAGAATAACCATGACTTTCCGTTTGCACCCATTTCCTCACGCTCCTGCATAAATGAACGGAAAGGGGCGATGCCTGTGCCTGGTCCTACCATAATGATCGGTGTATCTGGATCTTGAGGAAGCTTAAAGTTTTGGTTGTGCTGAATATAAACAGGTAACGTATCACCTGGCTGCAGGCGCTCTGCACATAGAATCGAACAGACACCTTGGCGTTCTCTGCCATGCGCATCATATCTGACAGCCCCTATCGTCAAATGAACCTCTTCGTCATTTGCTTTGAGACTGCTTGCAATGGAATAAAGGCGTGCAGGGATTTTTCTTAAAATGGACGTGAATTCTGCGGCGGTTCCTTCAAAAGGACCGAAATCACGAGCCGCATCTACTAGGTCCCGGCCTGCGATATATTCTTTCAGTTTTTCTTCGTTTCCTTCTTCTAAAAGGGCATGCAAGGATTCGCTTTTTGTCAGTGCAGCGATCTTTTGAAGAAGTGGTTTTGTTAAAACCGTAATCTCAAAATGCGAGGTGAGTGCTTCTTTTAAAGGGAGAGTGTCTCCGTTTTTATGAACGGTGACGGATTCTTCTGCATTCCATCCGCATGTTTGAATCAGTTCATCGACAAGTGCAGGATTATTTGTCGGGTAAATGCCAAGGCTGTCACCTGGCTCATACACGAGGCCTGATCCTTCAAGAGAAAGCTCTAAGTGACGTGTTTCTTTATTAGATCCACGCCCATTTAGGTTGATATTTTCAAGAACTTCAGCATAAAAAGGATTCGTTCTTGAATATTCAGAAACGGCTTGATTGTTGACTCCCGCTGATTCTTGCGGAATTGATACAGCTTCACCTTCACTCAAAGAGGAGGCAACACCTTGTAGCCATTCTGAAAACGGCTCATCATAATCAAGGTCGCAGTCCACTCGGTCAAAAAGACGTGTGCCGCCAAGCTCTTTGAAGCGTTCGTCAAATTCTTTTCCTGTCTGACAGAAGAATTCGTATGAGCTGTCACCTAATGAAAGGACAGAAAAGCTTAAATGATCGAGCTTTGGCGCACGTCTGCCGTGAACATATTCATGGAACGAAAGGGCATTATCCGGCGGATCTCCTTCGCCATGTGTGCTGACAATGACCAGTAAATTGTTTATTTTTTTCAGATTATTCGGTTTAAAATCGGACATAGAAGAGAGCGTCACTTGAAAGCCTTTCTCTTCAAGATGCTGGGCTGTCTTTTTTGCTAACCCTTCGGAATTGCCTGTTTGCGACCCATAAAGCACGGTCACATCTTTGCTCACAGGCTGTACAGATGCTGCGGCAGAAGGCGCCGGAGCGACAACTTCTGAGCCGGCAAGGGTTGCCTGTGCTGATAAATAACCAGTAAGCCAAATTTTTTGCTGTTCTGTTAAAGTCGGAAGCAGCTGATTGAGTAACTCTGCCTGCTCCTGGCTAAACGGACTGTTCAATACATGAAGTTGCAACAATATCCACCTCACAAGGAATATAAACATAGATTAATTCGATAGGAATTATATATATAGGTTCAATTTGAACTTTACCGAAAGTTTGCCATTAAGTAAAATATATAATATTGATTGTCATGATTAAGATTTCTAATGACAAAACACGGATGAATAGGGGAGAGGGCACAAAAAAAGGAAAACGGATCACCGTTTTCCTCTTTTTCGCCTGCCTTACGCCGTTGGAAGTCCCATCACAGCTTTCACTTCTAAATATTCTTCGATACCGAAGTCTCCCCATTCTCTTCCGATACCAGACTGCTTAAAACCGCCAAATGGGGCAAAGTAATCTGTTTCAGCATTGTTAATGGTGATTTGACCGGCACGAATATGTTCAGCGACATATTTTAATGTTTTTTCATCTTGACCAACAACATACCCAGCAAGACCATACACTGTATCGTTGGCGATCTCAAGGGCGTGATCGAGGTCTTGATACGTGATCACACTCATGACCGGCCCAAAGATTTCTTCTTGCGCAATGGTCATATCATTTTTCACATTGGTGAAAATGGTATGCTTGGCGAAATATCCTTTATCGATTCCGTCTGGCTTTCCAGTTCCCCCAGCAAGAAGGGTAGCACCTTCTTCGATTCCTTTTTCAATATAAGATTGCACCGTATCCCATTGCTTTTTAGAAACAAGCGGGCCAGTAGCGTGATCTTCTCTCGGATCACCAACTGTAAACTTCGGCAGGGCGTTCAGCAGCGCTTTTTCAAACTTGCCTTTCATTGATTCTGGGATCAGCACACGTGTAGCTGCAGAACACACTTGACCTGTATTCATCGCAATATGATGAATGGCTGTTTCTGCTGCTTCGTCCACATCTGCATCGTCTAAGACGATAAGAGGGGATTTTCCGCCAAGCTCAAGTGCTACTTTCTTCACATTGTCCGCTGCGTTTTCCATAATTTTAGAGCCGACGGCACCTGATCCTGTAAATGAAACGAAGTCAATATCAGGGTGTGAGCTAATGCCGTCACCAATCACGTCACCCGTTCCGTTTACTAAGTTGAAGACTCCTTTCGGTACACCTGCTTCATCAATAATTTCTGCAAGAATCATCGCAGCAAAAGGGGTAATTTCCGCTGGCTTTAAGACAACTGGTGAACCTGCCGCAATGGCACCCGCAATTTTAAGAGATGTCTGATTCGTCGGGAAGTTCCACGGTGTAATCAATCCACTGACACCAATCGCCTCTTTTATAATCGTATGTCCACCACGATCTTCGGTAAATGTATAAGATTTCAGTGCTTCCGCTGCTTTAGAAAAATGTTCATAACCCATTTTGTAATGAACTTCTTCGGACACTTTTAGCGGTGCACCAAGCTCTTTTGTCATTACTTCTACAAGTTCATCCTTGCGTTTTTCGTACCCGCGCACAATGTTTTCCAGCATTTCTACTCGTTCATTTCGAGATGTTTTTGAGAAAGAAGGGAAGGCAGCTCGAGCTGCTTTGACAGCTTGATCTAAATCTTCTTTCGTTCCTAAACTAATGGTGCCAATGACTTCCTCTGTCGCAGGGTTAATGACCTCCGTCGTTTCGTTTCCTGTTGATGCGACCCATTCTCCATTAATAAAGTGTTTCTCTTGATTTCTCATTCTGACATGTCTCCTTTTTATATGTGATGCAATCCAATATTCTGTTTTCAGCTGATATAAAACTGTACCCACTGTGAAAAATCTAAAACGGAGAAACTGTAAAAGGGAAAGTTTCTGATATAATACGCAAAGTGGGACATATGTCCTTTTCAACATGAGGGCATCTATCATTTAATGGAACTAGACTGAAAAAAGAAGGAGCTTTTGAACGAATGAAAGGTGTTATTTTCGCATTATTAGGAGGCGCTTGTATTACACTGCAAGGCGTAGCCAACGCCAGAATTAGTCAAGATATCGGGACGTGGCAGGCAGCAACGATCACGCAGCTGACAGGGTTTATCATCTCTCTCGTCATTTTACTCATCGTACGGGATGGCCACTTTAAGGAATACAAAAAAGTGCAGCCTCTTTATTTAATTGGAGGTGCATTTGCAGCCATTATTATCTTTAATGAGGTCACTGCCATTCAAATCATTGGGGTGACACTCACCATCGCTGCTTTACTTATCGCACAGCTTGCGTTTACCTTTGCCATCGATGCAAAAGGATGGTTTGGTGTTCAGAAGAAAAAAATGAAATGGCCCCATTATGCAGGCATCTTTTTAATGATTGCAGGCGTCATCATCTTAAAACTATAAAGGAGGGCATCAGATGGAGGAGCTGCATGATGAATCTCTTTTTTCCTCTTATATGAAGATGCATCAGTTACAGAATGTCTTTCATCAAAAACTCATCTCACATGTGAGCTTGTGGCGTTATCAGCAAGGTGAGCTGATTTGTTCAAAAGGGGATAAAAGGGAGTATATGTACTTGCTGGTGAAAGGAAAATTAAAGATTTTCACCACCACAAAGGAAGGAAAAACGTTTATTCTTTGCTTTAAAAACCCTCTTGAAGCGATTGGAGATATTGAATACGTTCAGCAGACAGATATGGTCAATACAGTTGAAGCCGTTACAGAAGTACATATGCTCAGGATTTCTCATCAAGCCCTCATGCGGCATGCAAAGGACGATCCACGAGTTTTAGCCTTTTTGCTCAAGGGCATCACAAACAAATTTTATACAAAATCAAATGATTTAAGCTTCCACCTTTTATACCCTGTAGAGGTCAGGCTTGCAAGCTATTTATTGTCTGTTTTAACAGGTGATGATGACGCGCACGCACGCACGCTTCGCCTCACGGATGCAGCGAGCTTAATTGGAACAAGCTACCGCCATATTAATCGGGTCATTCAGCAGTTCCAAGAAAAAGGGCTGATTGAAAGGCGAAGAGGAAAGATTACGATTTGTGATCAAAAAGGGCTTTTAGAAATAGCAGAACACAACATTTATGAATAGAAGAAACGAAGGGACTTATATATGATCATAGGAATAATATTAGCTGTCACTGCTGGGGCACTTGTCAGCTTACAAACCATTTTTAATAGTAAAGTCAATGAGCATACAGGCTCTTGGTCAACAACGACGCTAGTTCTAGGAATGGGCTTTATCGCTTCACTTTTGATGGGTCTTTTGTTAGAAGGAACCGGCATGTTTCAATTAAGGCATATGGAAGCCTGGTACTGGATAAGCGGAGCCATCGGGGTAGGCGTTGTCATCTGTCTTGTTCAGAGCATCAAACGTCTCGGTCCCACTTATGGAATCTCGATTGTTCTCACCTCCCAGCTAGGTTGTGCGCTTCTATTTGATTCGCTTGGCTGGCTTGGGTTAGAAAAAGTAACATTTTCTTTTACAAAATTATTAGGTGTACTTGTCATTGTGGCAGGAATCCTCGTATTTAAGTTAACCAAGCTTGAACCAGTAGAAGAGGAGCAGTCAAAAGAAAAAGGGCTGCCACAAAAGTAGCTGCCCTTTTATTTAAATCAACCGCCGCCATAAAACCGTTATGGTAGATAAACCAGTTAAAAGGAGCCTTTTCATGAAAGGCTTTTTTTTCTGTCCATAGTCGCTTGCTTTATATTCTGTTCGATCTTTCGCTACGAGAACACTATAAGCGATTTTTCGTTCGATTGCTTCCGTAAGAGATAACGCAAATGGTGCACTATCAATCACCAAAATCGATTCAGTATTTAAAAAGCTGGATCTTGCATCTAGATTATATGTTCCAATAATACTTAAGTTATCATCAATGACCATTGATTTCGCGTGAATTGAATACGGCCCTTGATATTCATACAAATGAACACCCGTTTTCATGAGTTCCTTTTTCGTGCTTAAATATCCTGCAAATGCTAAAGGGTTTGGTGTCGCTGTAAGAGAATTTGTCACGACCGTCGTTTGAATATCACTTGGTAATGGCGTGAGTCCGTCTTTCATTGGCCGTGTCGGTATGACATAAGGCGTCTGGATCAGAACCGAACGCTTTGACCGCTGTGCGAGATCGTTTAACTTTTTCAAGACGAGCGGACGTTTATTTAAGCGTTCCACTGGATTTGTGAAAAATGCAATCTGCTTTGCACGAATGGCGTCTTTTGCCCAATCATATGTGGACGTGACAAAGGGTTCTTTTGTACGAATGGCTTCCTGATAAGATCGAAGTAGCTGTTTTCTTAGCTTTTTTCCTTTTTTCGCTTTTGCCTTGGAAAATACATCTTTTGTTCTTTTCGTAAAATCATGATTCCACAAATAAACGAAATACTGCTCCATTTCATCTAATACTTTTCCTTTTTTGGCGTTGTACAGCAGCACATCTCGGTCATACGCAAAGTCTTTCGGCGGCTGATCTGCAAAGTATTTATCACCAATATTTCTGCCGCCCATGACAGCGACCCTGCCATCTGCCAAAAGAAGCTTATCGTGAAGGCGGTTATGCCACGTCCATGGCTTGAACAAACGAAAAGGCTCATAAAAACGAATGGCCATATTCGGGTGATTCGCCACAGCATAACGCAAATGCTTCAGCGGTCCACGCAGGCTATGGCAAATGCCATCTAACAACAGCTGAACTTTTACTCCTCGATCAGCCGCTTCAATTAAAGCACCAAGCACCCATTCGGCGGTTTTTCCTTTTTGAATGGAATAATAACTCAAACGAATGTTCTTTTTAGCCTCTCGAATCATTTGAACTCTCACTTGACCTGATTCAAACCCGTCATCAAGCAGCATGACTTGATTTATGCCTTGGTCGTCTCCTGAGATGGAAGAAGCTTTATAGATGCAATGTTCTTTACATGTTTTTTGAAACGGTAAATAAAACAAGACAAATGCGGTCAAAAATACATACACCACATATAAAAAGATCAGAAAAAACAAGAATTGAAGCACAGTGATCAACTCCTTTCACACAAACCGTTCTTTTTCTTAGCTTATGTTAAAAACAAAATTTCACTCATCCAGCTTTATAATAAAAAATACAGGATAAAAGAATCATCTTGTTTTCATAGGGCATTTAATTATAGTATGAAATGAGTAAGGGGGAATCGCATTGAATGAACCATTATTTAATATACCAAGTGATGTGTATCAAACGTTAAGTGAAACAGAACGTTATTTACTGCATTATATTCACCAGCATTTAGAGGATATCTCCACCTTATCCATCGTCACATTAAGTGAAAGAGCCAACGTGTCGACGGCGACCATTGTCAGACTGATGAAGAAAATCGGATACAACGGCTATACATCCTTTAAATATCGATTGAAACAAGAAAAGAAAATGACAGATGATAGTGATCAACTAAAAAATATTGACGAAGACATCAAACTAGCCATTCGAAAAAATGAAGAAGAGGTCTTAAAGACGATTCAACTGCAAAGTATTGGGCAAATTGAGGATGCAGTTCAAAAAATCCACGATGCGGACAAAATTTATATTTTTGGCAGAGGCTTTTCAGAGATGATCGCCAAAGAGATGACCATCAAATTGCAGCTCATCGGGAAAACATGTGAAGTTCATGACGACCCGAATATCATTCGGCTCAAATCGCGTGACATTGATAAAAACGAACTTGCCATCTTTGTTTCATTAAATGGAGAAACGTCTGAACTAGTAGAAGCCTGCCAAAACCTCAGTATGAAACAGGTCACGACCATTACGGTCACAACGAGAATTGATTCTACATTAAGTAAAATATCAGATATGACACTCGTCGGATATAAAGGGGAACAATCATTCTTCCCAGATTATGAAGTCAGGTCCCGCCTGTCGCTTCATGTCATTGCCCGCATTTTACTAGACGCCTATGTGATTCGGATGAAATAAACACTCAAAAAGCCTCCCACACTTTATGATGGGAGGCTTTTTACCGTGAAAACCTTTACACAATCTGAAAACATTTTCACTGAATCGTATGAGATACTTTCTTTAGAGAAAAGAAAGAAGGTGAAACCAATTGATTTATACCTGCACCTTAAATCCTGCTATTGACCTATATATTGCATTAAAAGAAATGCGGGCAGATACAGTCAACCGCACGGAAGATGAGGATTATCAGCCGAACGGAAAAGGTGTTAATGTGTCCATTATGCTAAAGAAATATGGCTTCACCAGCACTGCATTAGGATTTATTGCTGGGTTTTCAGGTTCATATATTGAACAATCGTTAAAAGATCTCTCCATTCAAACCGATTTTATCCCAGTTGATGGGATTACACGCATTAATGTATTTATTAACACAACGGAAGAATACAAGCTTGTGAATCAAGGACCCGCTATAGAGGCAAAAGCGCTTGATGCCTTTCGCCAAAAAATCTCGACCATTCCAAAAGGCAGCATCTTCATTATGTCAGGTAGTCTACCTAAAGGCGTCCCTGCCAGCATTTTCTCAGAGATAGCCGCTATTTGTCATCAAAACAACGTGAAATTTATTTTAGACACAAGCTCTAAAGCAGCTTTAGAAACACTTCAATACAAACCATATTTACTAAAACCAAATGAAGAAGAAATGGCCGCATTTTTTGGAAAAACCCATCGATTATCAGAAACAGAACTCGTTGAATCAGGGCGAAAGCTGATCGAGATGGGTGCAGAGCAAGTACTCATTTCCCGAGGAGGGGAAGGAGCTCTATTCCTTACAAACGAAGCCGTATTAAAAGGAAATGCACCAATAGGAACGGTCGTAAACACGGCTTGTTCTGGTGATGCCATGCTCGCTGCATTCCTAAGTAAACAGCTGGAAGGACAACCTCATGAAGAATGCTTACGCTACGGCATTGCAACAGGGGCATCTACCGCCTTTTCAAAAGGGTTAAGTGATTTACATGACATTGATTCATTAATTGAGCAAATACACATTCAGAACATATAAGGGGGAGTTCACATGAGCCGTAAGAAAATTGTCGCTGCCACTGGCTGTCCAACAGGCATTGCGCACACATTTATGGCAGCTGAGGCATTAAAAATCGCAGCTGAGCAATTAGGGGTCGACATCAAAGTTGAAACGCATGGTCAAGTAGGAATTGAAAACGCTTTAACTGATCAAGACATTTTGGAGGCCGATGGGGTCATTGTCGCTGCTGACAAAGATGTGAATACAGATCGTTTTCACGGCAAACCACTCATTGAAGTGCCTGTAGCAAAGGGTATCCGCACGCCAAATGAACTGATTCAAGGCATTATCAATGGAGAAGCACCCGTTCATCAAGTGAAAGGAAGAGCTTCTGGAACAGAAAAACCATCTACGTCTTCATCCGCTCAACAAAAGTCAGCGAATAAGTGGATACACACCATCTATAAGCATTTAATGAACGGTGTATCACACATGCTTCCATTTGTTGTTGGGGGCGGTGTCTTAATCGCTTTATCTTTTCTATTCGGTATTTACTCAGCTGATCCTCAGCATGAAACGTATCATCCGTTTGCTGCCTATTTGAAAAATATTGGTGGACTTGGCTTTAGCTTAATGGTGCCAATTTTAGCAGCATTTATCGCTGATTCGATTGCAAGACGCCCTGGGATGGTCGTTGGATTTATAGGGGGTCTGCTTGCAAATGATGGAGGGGCTGGTTTCTTAGGCGGAATTATCGCAGGTTTTGCAGCTGGATATATCATTTTATTGCTTCAATTCTTGCTTCAAAAATTACCAGCATCACTTGACGGATTAAAATCAATTTTCATCTATCCTGTTATCGGTATTTTCTTAATTGGGGCTGTCATGACCCCGCTATTAGTTCCCATCACAGGGCTAAATCATTCATTAATGGATTTTCTCTCATCAGTTCAATCCACAAATCCATTGCTTTTAGGCTTAATTGTTGGAGCCATGTGTGGATTTGATATGGGAGGACCTTTTAACAAAGCAGCCTATGTCACAGGAACGGCTTTACTCGCAGAAGGTAACCTTTACTTCATGGCAGGGGTGTCAGCAGCATGTATCACACCACCGCTTATCATTGCGATTGCCACAACGATTTTCCGAAAACATTTTACACCACAAGAACGAAATGCTGGGATGATCAACTATATTCTCGGAGCGACTCATATTACCGAAGGAGCCATTCCATTTGCAGCAAAAAACCCAGTCGTTGTCCTGCCAATTATCATGTTTGGTTCCGCCATCTCTGCTATATTGACGTATCTCTTTGGCGTACAGGTTCCTGCTCCGCACGGTGGATTCCTTGTCTTACCAGTCGTCACAGGGGCATTTCAGTGGGTGCTTTCCATACTCATCGGCTCACTTGTAGGTGCGATTCTATACGGACTTTACCGCAAGAAAATAGACAAACCCGCAGTTTAATAGGGAGGAAGAGAAATGATGGAACATATTTATATGAATCTACATGAAACAGCTTCTTCACAGGCTGGCGTTTTCGCAGCCATAGCTGACATTGCCTCTGAAGCAGGGATTTGCACATCTCCTGAGGCTGTCAAAAAAGGACTAGCTGAAAGAGAAGCTCTGAGTACAACCGGCTTTCAAGATGGATTTGCCATTCCGCATACACAGTCAGACGCCATTCAAGTACCGGCACTCGTCATCGTCCGTACAGAAACCGGAATCGAATGGGACGCTTTTGATGGGAAGCCTTGCTTTTTCTTCTTATCCTTACTCATCCCAAAAAGTGAAGCAGGAACCACTCATTTACAAGCACTTTCTGCTCTTTCACGCGGATTAATGGATGAAACGAGACGACAAAAACTGCTCGAAACAAGAACAAATGAAGAAATGCTCGCTGTATTAAAAACAGAGATTTTGACGAGAGAGGATGTTTGACTATGCCTTTACTTTCCACAACACCTATGCTTGAAGCAGCAAAAAAAGAAAAATACGGAATTGTCGCATTCAATGTACATTCCTTTGATAGTATTTACTGGGTACTTGAAACGGCAGCTGAATTAAAATCACCTGTCATTTTGCAAACAACGGTTGGCACGGTCCAATCGCTTGGCGCAAAAGCCATTGCAGATACAGTAAAGGCGGCAGCGGATCAATACCAAATACCAATCGGCCTTCATCTCGATCATTGCACTGATTTTGATGTGATTCTTACTTGTATACGAGCAGGATATACATCCGTGATGATCGATGCTTCCATGCATTCATATGAAGAAAATGTACGCCGCACAAAAGAAGTGGTGGACCTTGCCTTAAAAGTAGGTGTGAATGTAGAAGCCGAGTTAGGCAAGGTAGGCGGGGTAGAAGATGATATTGTCGTGGATGAAAAAGATGCTGAAAAAGCCATTCCATCAGAATGCCGTCAATTTGTAGAAGAAACTGGTGTACCTACTTTAGCACCTGCGATCGGCACGGCCCACGGCATCTATAAAGGGGTGCCGGATATCGACTTTGAGCGCATTGAACAAATTGCAGCGCTTGTCGATGTGCCGCTTGTCCTTCATGGTGGTTCAGCTGTACCAGATGAGGATGTCAAAAGATGTGTCGCACTCGGTATGGCAAAGGTCAATGTGTCCACTGAACTGAAAAATGCATACTCTGAAGCGATTCGTGATCATTTCTCAAACGAACCTGAAAGCTTAGATCCGCGTATGTATTTACAAAAAGCAAAACAAGCAGCCAAAGACATGGTCACATCTAAAATAAAGATCGTTGGCAGTGAAGGAAAAGCCCAACTTTTATATCAATAAGATGAAAAAAAGCAGAGCCACATCGCTCTGCTTTTTTCACATTATTCGCTTTCTTTCATTTCATTTGATGTACGTACTCGTGCATTTCCCATAAATACGACCGTAATCGCCGCAAGTGCAATCGGGAATAAAGCAATCATAAATACATACGTAATACTTTGTGACATCGCATCAATCACTTTATTTAAAATATCAGGCGGAATTTGTGAGCGTGCCCCCTCTTGAAAAATGGCTTGCGGATCACCAACTTGAGCTGGAGCTCCTTTCATTCCGCTAAAAGCATCTGCTAAACGATTTGTCAGGACATTGGTTTGTATCGTTCCAAAAATCGTCACACCTAAAGTCATCCCAAGTGATCTCATGAACGAATTGGTAGAATTAGCACTGCCGCGGTAGCGCGGAGAGAGATCATTCATTGAAGCAGATGGCAGAAGGGAGAAGCTAAATCCAACGCCAAAACCTGAAATCATCATAAAGAGCGTAAGCCACAATCTTGCTGTATCAGGCGACATATTGGCAAGCAGCAGCATCCCAGCAAAAAATGAAATCACAGAGATGGTCATTAATCGTCTAAAAGGCACTTTCGTCTGCATCGTTCCGCCAATCATACTGCCAATCACGGACCCAATCATCATCGGTGTTAAAATGAACCCGGCACTTGTTGCAGATTCACCGTACACAGCCTGGACGAAGATAGGAATAAAGACAGCTAGAATAATAAACGTTCCGCCATATAAAAACGCCAAAATTTGAGATGTCGCAAACAAACGATTTTTAAACATCCAAAAAGAAATAATCGGTTCTTCGGCCTTTCGTTCAACAATGAAGAAGATGGTTCCGAAGACAACAAACACAGCAAATAGTGTCAAGATTTGAACAGAATCCCATGCATACGATTTACCGCCAAGCTCAAGGGCGAACATTAAACTGACAACCGCAACGACAAGTGTAATGGCACCTGACCAGTCAATTTTCTGCTTACGATGCTCGAGCGATTCTTGATAAAATTTGGCGATCAAGAACACACTGACAATACCGATTGGTACGTTAATATAAAACACCCAATGCCAGCCGATCGAATCCGTAATAATCGCTCCTAACAGCGGGCCTAATACACTGGATAGACCAAAAACTGCACCAAACATACCGGACATTTTCCCGCGCTTTTCTGGCGGGAAGATATCAAAGATAATTGTGAAAGCGATCGGAAGAAGAGCACCGCCTCCAAGTCCTTGAATCGCACGGTAAATAATGAGCTGATCCATTGTTTGTGCGATGCCGCACAGCGCAGATCCAATTAAAAAGAAAATAAGTCCAAACAGAAAAAAACGCTTTCGACCATACATATCTGAAAGCTTTCCATAAATCGGCATACCGGCCATCACTGCCACCATGTAAGAAGCAGTCACCCAAGCAAATTTATCAAAACTGCCCAAATCGGCGACGATGCTTCCCATTGCTGTTGCGACAATGGTGTTGTCCATCGCTGCCATAAAAATCCCTAACAGCAACCCGATGACAACAAAGCGAGTGGATGCCTTGCCTTTATGATCCACGTTATTCATTTCATTACCTCCTGCTTACGTTCTCTTCACTTTTTTGCTATGATCAAGTTAATTATAAAGTAAGAGAACATTTATCTTGATGATCAAGATAAATTGATTTTAAAGGGAGGAGAACAAGTTGTCAATAAAGAACGAGGCAGAAGATCAAGCGGACCTGATCATTCATACGATGAGACGCCTTGCTACACGAACAGTCCTATTCCACCAAGCAGCCGCTCAATCGCTCGGCCTTTTCCCAACAGATCTCAAATCAGCAGATTTGTTAAACGAACTTGGACCACTCACAGCAGGTGAATTAAGTGAAAAAACCGGTCTTAGCTCAGGTGCGGTCACCGCTCTCATTGACCGGTTAGAAAAAGCAGGCTACGTCAAAAGGGAGAAGGACCCAAAAGACAAGCGAAGGGTCATCATTGTTCCATTAACAGCGGGGAAATCACAAGTGAAGGAACTCTTTCAATCTTTATCGGCATCAACTAAACAGCTCACAAACGAATACAAACGAGAAGATTTAGACTTGATCATTCAATTTATTAACGAAGCAGCAGATATTATGGACCAAGAGCTACAATTGCTTAAGTCTAAATCTTAAGAGAGCACAATGTTAAGGGGGTGCTTTTCTTTGAAAAATAAAATAGCGAGGATATGCTTCTGATCATTTACATATTAAGTACTGTTTTTGTATCTTTATTCCTATTTAATGACAAACTTCGTGTTGGTAAAATTGACCTTGTCAATGAATAGGAGGGAGTGACTTCTTCTGGGTAAGATACTTGATGCAAAAGCACTAACCAGACAGCGAGTCGCCGCAGGTGGCATGGCAGCAGCAGGCTACATCCCGATTGTCGGTTGGGCAGGACGCATTTTCAAAGGCGGGAAAGCTGTCTATAAAACGACTCAAGCCACGTCCGCCGCAGTTAGGGCAGTCGACATCTACAAGACGTCCCAAAAGTCCTTTGATGCCTTAAAAATATCTCAAAAAGGCTTATATGGCCTCACCGCCACCAACGGCTTCAGCGAAGCGATTATTGGTAGAGATATGTTTGGGAATAAGATCTCGAAAGAACAGCAGGAGGCGAGTATGAATGCGGCGCTTGGAATGCTTTTGCCGTTTGGGGCGAAAGGGTTTCATGGAAAGGTGGGAATTCAGGGTGCAGGTGGACATTCTGCTAGAAGAACTGTAATTAGTCCAGAAATTGAAGCTAAGATTCTAGAAGGACAACGGAAGGTCCCCAAAAATCAGTTAATAGGTGGACATTCGCCTAGAATTAATAATGATAATGAAAAATTTGCAGTTGAAGTATTATCAACAAATGCGGATGGTACAAAAAATGTTGTATTTACAAAACAGTTTTCTGATGGAAATATCTCTAAGATTAAAAAAAGCACGCTCTTTCCTGATTCTTGGAAGGATGAGAAAATTCTCAAAAGTATTACCGATGTTGGAGATACAGCAGCTATTTCATCAAGATTAAGAGATAGAGCAACTTGGCATAGAGCACGTATTGATGGTGTAGAAATTGATGTGATTAAAGTGGGGAAAGATGTAACTAGCGGGTATCCGACAGGTACAGAAAATGCTTTACGCCCATCAGGATTTTAATTTAAATGGAGGTATTAAATGTGTTTAAGGAATTAGATAATCTTTTATCTGCTGATACAACGGTAGATTCGTGGTATGACGACGGGTGTTTGATTGCTAGTGAGATTCTCTCGGATTTTAGCCTGAACGATTGGGAAGAATTATCAAATCAGGTGCGCAATAAGCCAATAGAGTGGCAGCGGAAAATTGCGTATTGTCTGGATAATGAGTGCAATGAATATGAGTTGAAAATTTTAATGGATTTGTTGAATACTAATGATAAAGAACTATTTGAGATCTGTATTGATACATTGAGAAGTTTTCCAATTGAGGAAGGCAAAAAATTGATATTGGAGCATCCTCAAATTTTAGAACGTGTAAATAATGTGTTGGCTACTACTGCGAATTCACCAGTAAAATTAGTTCTTCAAGATTTCCTTTCAAAAATGAATTCAAATTAGTTCATTTTTAATGAGATTATACAAAAAAACCTTGAATGGCTTAATACCTTTCAAGGTTTTTGGTGTTATTGGACTTCAAGCAGAGCGGCAGCGGTACATATGGTGTTCCTCGCTGGATTGGTAACATCGTCAAAATGTACGGAGCACGCAAGACAGAAGAACTGAACTATCTGTACTTTAAACAAGGTCGGCATGTGCCGGCAGTTATTACAGTGGAAAATGGAATGCTGTCCGAGTCTTCCTATCAGCAGCTGCAAGAGTACATGAACGGCATTGAAGGTTCAGACAATGCACATAAGTTTCTTTTGCTTGAAGTCGAAGGGATTCCTAAAAAGAAAAAGGACGAAGTAAGCAATGACGAAGACCCTGCACCTGTGAAAGTTGAAATAAAATAACTGGCCGAGATTCTTCAGGAGGATGCGCTGTTTCTTGAATACGACGAGAAGACGAGAAACAAGATACGTTCTTCTTTCCGTCTGCCGCCGATCTACACAGGCGAATCAAAGGATTATAACAAGGCTACAACAGATACCGCTCGAAAGACAACGGAAGAGCAGGTATTTCAGCCGGAAAGAATGATCATCACTGGCAAGTTCAACACACTCTTTCTTCCTGATCTCGATCTGTTCTGCTCGAAATTGCTAAGGTTCTTACACCGTTTATTCAAGCAGGAGCGGTTTCACCGAATGACCTGCGTGATCTGGCTGGCCGTATTCTAGGAAAAACTTTAGAAGAATGGCCTGAAGAACAATATCACAGACCGATTGAGACTAAGCCAAAGGCATCAACAAGCTTTCTTGATACGGTTCTTCAAAAGTCAGCAGGTTCTCAGAATGAATTGGTATCGATCCTCAAGGACCTTAGAGATGTAATGGAGGAGATCCGCAAATGAGCAAGGTCGATCAGCTAATCAGAAGCATTAATGTCTTTGTGCAAAAAGTGGAATCGGATGAGGTTGAAGAACTAGAAGCAGCTGTAGCTGATTTCCCTGAACTGACGGATATACCCTCTTTGGTGGAAGAGTACGAGAAAACCACCGCAAAACTTCTCAGATTGCAACGCAGGACGTTTTTGAATGAACTAAATGGTTTTTATATCCAAGGACGATTCGGAGACGTTAGAATCAATTCTAGCATTCTTTCAAAATGACTTGTTTGCAGCTGACGAATTTGCGGAGCTGTTTGGAAAAGAAACGGCCATATTTCTGACATTGACCGTCACGCAGCTGGCCGAGAAGATTATGCATTCCATCGATGCTGATATTCCATTCAAGGTGCTTTCTGAGAAAACTGAACAGTGGATTGAATCGTGGTCGCAGGAGTTGGCGCAGCTGATGAAGCTGAATATTCATACGGCCATTGAGCAAACGCTGAAGGAAGGAATAAAAGAAGGCCGCTCTATCCAAGAAATTGAACTGGAGCTGAAGGACCTTCCTGAATTCAGCCGGAAGCGTGCACGTGTCACAGCTGTAACTGAAGTGCTGACCGCTTCTTCTGTCGCTCAACATGAATCCTATGTTCAATCCCCGGCAGTAACGGGGAAGAAGTGGAAGCATAGCGGTGGAAAAAAGAATCAGTCCAGAGAAAGTCATGTGCAGCTGGACGGCACGATCATTCCTTTGGATGAAGAATTTGAGATACCAGGAAGCGGAGAGCGGTGCATGTTTCCGAGAGATACCAAGCTTTCTCCTAAAGAGCGTGTGAACTGTCATTGTGCGGTTGGTCCTGTTATTCTCGGATTGTCAGCTGAGGAAAAAGAAGAGATTAGAAGAGAGAGAATTATCTAACATGAAATTAATGTATGTAATGCTAAAAATTATTATATAATCATTCTGTTTTGTGATATCTTTACTTTATATTAAAAGTAAAGAGGTTATTAAAATGGATAATTCATTAAATCCTGGAGAGACAATGAGTAGTGATACAAAACCCGATCTTAAACGCCTTGAGAGAGAAAAGACATTATTAGAACTTAGGGCAAAAAGAAGAAAAGTTATTTGCATTGTAATTGGATTATTTTATATGTTATTTGGTTTAGGTATTTCCCTTCAAATTAGAATGGAACATAGTGGGATGATGATCTTAATGACTTCTTTGTTTGGTGTACTCATAATTTTAATGCCATATATCACTCCAAACCAACGACTAACCACAATGATATACGATATTGAAAGGGAAATTGACTTGCTGCAAAGTGATGATTCCTTAAAAAATAGAAGTGAGACTCTATTCAAACAACACGATTTACAATTGAAAAGATATTATGACCTTAATCTAAGGCAAAACTCTTTTGTGTTTTGGGTTGGGATCAGTTGCATTACTCTAGGTTTTGTATTTATAGGGATAACACTGTATCTGATATCAGGAAATATGTTGGGTGGTCCACAAAACAAAATAATAGTAGCTGCAACCGGTGCACTGGCAGGAATTCTCTCAAATTTTATTGGAGCTATTTACTTGAAAATGCATACTAATTCTATAAACTCTTTAACTGAGTTTCATAATAGGATTGTTAACACACATCATTTTTATTTTAGCAACTTTCTAATATCTCAAATAACTGATGAACATAAAAGGCAAGAGACATTGGCAAACCTAGCTCTAAATATAAGCAATGATAAAACCACTGAGAGTAAAGTTAAATAATATTTTACTGCGATGGGATTAGTAAAGGAATTTAGAATGTTTTTTAGAAGAGATAAGCACTTACAAAACATGGAACGAAATAGTATAATATCCTCATTACTTTTATGAAATGAGGGAAGTTATGGATTGGTTGGAGTTTTGGTCGTCAATAATTAAATCTTTATCCTGGCCTATTATCGTTTTAATAGCAGTTTATTGTTTGAGAAAGCCTGTTACTCAATTAATTGAGAAGATAGCTGAGTGGAAGCTCGCTTCACTTAAATATAAAGATTTTGAAGCGGTATTTAGTCAAGGCCTTCAAAAAGTCGAGTCAGAGTTAGAAGAATCTGAAATTAGCAATTCTGATGCTGAGGATTTTCCAACAAATAAGGAGTCCCCTTCTAAAAATTCAAGTGATGATCTTGGCGCTTCTATTACTGTGGGGGATAATAATTCAAATCCTAAAATCAATAAGATAGCTAAGGAAGCTCCTTATTTAGCAGTAGTTATGTCCTGGCTTTTAGTTGAAGATGAATTGAATTCTGTTTTAAATAAATTAGAAGTAGACCACCTAATGCGCCATCCCCCTATTGCTAAAATGGGTTATCTTGTGGAAAACAATTATTTGGAAAGAAGTTATTTTGATGCTTTTAGAGATTTGGCACGCTTAAGAAATGTAGCGGTTCATAATTATCAAGAAGCAAAAAATATATCTTATATAGAATCAAAAAAATATAACGATTTAACAAAGAAAATAATTAAGGGTCTCCAAAGCATAAATTTTGATTAAAGATCTTCTTCTAAAGAAGGTCTTTTTTCTTTTGAAAGGAGGTTAATGAATTGCCACGGGAATTGATTAATGCAAAAATCACACATGTTTCATACGTAGACAAAGCTGCTAATCAAAAGCAGTTTTTTTTCGTTAAGTCAGAAAAAGAAAATGACTTTTAAAAAGAGATCAAGGTCATTGCGAAGGCTGATGATGCGCAGCGTCTAGTATACGGTATTGTGTACGAACCAAACGTAGCTGATGCACATAGGGATTACATGACACCAGAAGAAATTGAAAAAGCCGCTCATGGGTTCCTGAAGGATGCACGTGAGATCGACAAGCAGCATGATTTCCAAGGCGGTGTCGGGGAAGTCGTTGAATCTTATATCGCTCCTTCCGATTTTGAAATGGGCGGTGAAGTTATCAAGAAAGGATCGTGGGTCCTTGTGACAAAAGCATCTGATGAAATCTGGGAACAGATTCAAAAGGGTGAGATCACCGGATACTCAATGGCCGGAACAGCAGACATAGGAAAGCAAGAACGTGAGCCAGCTTCTGATGAGAAGGGGCTTTTTTCTTTGCTTAAAAACTTCTTTTCTAAAGGAGAAGTAAAGAACCGATATGACAAAGGCCACATGCGTCGTGAGTTTTGGGCTGCACAAGATGCGCTGAATTCCGTTTTGTTTAAATGGGATTCCTACACCGATGAAGACTTGGAGAATGATCCTGACAAGGTGAGGTCAGCACTGCAAGATTTTGTGGAAATTACACAGGAGATTTTGCTTACTGATGACTTAGCGGTGATCCAAACTGATCCACCTGAAGAAGTCGCAAAAGCAGGTAGAAAGTTTTCTGCTGCTAACTTAACTGAATTGAAAAATGCCAGAGAGCCGCTATCGACAATCTGTTGAGTCAAGAGGCGGTTGAAATTGCTCAATGGGGCATTCGGAAGCTGATCACATAGCAAGGCAATTAAAAGCAGAAAAAGGGTTCTTTTTATACAAATCTCAAAGCACACTCATGCGGGTGTGCTTTTTCTTATGGCAAAAGAATCACCCAAAAGCTGCACAATACTTACTGAAAACATTTGGACTTCTTTGACGCATGCGAGTTGATTAGACTTATAACCAAAGGGAAGAAGGGAGGAATTCCAACTGCACTTAACCAAGAGGGGCACGACTTTATTATCGATGCTGCTTCACACGACCACTTATCTATCAATTGAAGATTTACAAAATCGACTTAATGTCTCTACTCGAACGGTCTACGCTGAAATCAAACGAATGAATAGCTGGCTGGAAACCCATCAGCTTAGTGGCGTCCAGCGAAAAGATCAACGAGGCTACTATTTAAATCCACACGAGAAAGAAGTCATTATCGAAAAAGCTGACACTGTTCTTGTCGGTCATGACTATGAACCATGTGTAAAAGAAAGACGTGCCATCTTGCTCCTATCCATTGCATGCAGTGAGAAGCATCTAAAAATTGATGATTTTATGGAGATGACGAAGGTAAGCCGCAATACACTGCTTGAAGATATGAAACAACTAAAAGAAGCACTTTCAAAACAGCAGCTTACACTTCATTATCAGGCGGCCAGTGGCTATTTAATTTCAGGAGAAGAAAGAACAATTCGGTTGGCACTGAAACCTCATATTCATTTCATTCGCAACATGATAAAAAATGAAAAAACATTTCCATCGGTTTGGTTAAAGGGTCCTATCTCATATAAGAGAATACATGCTCTCCTTCAACAGTCCGAACAAGATCTGAAGCTTGAGTTTGCAGATGACATGCTGGATCAGCTGTCTATGGATCTCTTTTTCTGCTTCAAACGGATGAAGCTAGGACGTGCTGTACACATTTCAACAGAAGAAAAACGGACATTGCAGGAAACAGATGAATGCTTGGCTGCTATTCGTTTCATGGCGCAAATACAAAAAGAAACCAGTCTTTTGGTTCATGATGATGAAATCTATTTTCTTAGTACGCTATGGCTCAGTGCCAAAAAACAAAAACTTCCAACAAGTCAAAAACCAGAAGAACATCTCATTCGAACCATTGCGAGGCAAATGATCATTGACTTTCAGCGTTATGCGTGTATTTCCTTCCAGGAAATAGAATTCTTGGAACAAAACTTAACTATGCATTTAATTCCGGCCTATTATAGGCTCATCTATCACATTGATATCATCAATGAATTAACAGATTCCATGAAACATGCACAGCCAGAGGTGTTTGACATCACGCAAAAGGTTGCTTGCCATTTAGAGAAGGCAGCCTGTTCAAAGATGAGCGATCATGAAATTGCCTATGTGGCGATGCATTTTGGCGGCTGGATGAGAAGAGAAGGGATTTCATCGATTGCGAAACGTTCTGTTTACATTGTCTGCGGAGAAGGAATTGGCACCAGTCACATGCTGAAAACGCAGCTTCTTGAATTAATCGGCTACATCGACATACGCGGACTGTTATCAAAACGTTCATATGAAGAATTAACATCCATTGATGCCGACTTTGTTGTGTCAACGACACCTATATCGTTTAAAGGAAAACCTGTTCATCTCGTGCACCCGATTCTCACTGCTTATGAGAAAAAAACATTGCTTCAATATGGAGAAGGCTCAGAACCTAAGCTTGATGAGCACCATGTGAATGCTTTATTCAATATCATTCAGCAGCATACCATCGTTCAAAATGAAAAAGCATTGCTTCATGACCTGAAGGAGCTGCTTCATCCGACATATGTATCACACCAGAAAGGGTGGAAACCAGTGTTAAACGATTTATTAACAGAAGAAACCATTCAGCTCCAGCAAACAGCAGACACATGGCAGGAGGCCATTACAAAAGCAGCACAGCCTTTGCTTGATCAACAAGCGATTCAGGAAAGTTATGTGAAAGCGATGATCCAGTCTGTTCATCAAAATGGCCCTTATATTGTGATTGCGCCACAAGTGGCGATTCCGCATGCCAGACCAGAGGATGGCGTTAACAAATTAAGCATGTCACTTATGTCATGTCATCAGCCCGTTTCCTTTTCAAAGGATGGAAAAAAGCAAGTTCGTCTCATCATTGTATTAGCTGCCATTGACAGTATGACCCACCTGAAAGCACTCAAACAGCTGACGATGCTGTTAAGTGAAGAAAAACGGGTGAGACAATTGATTGAAGCAGAGGAATTAGCAGCCATTCAACAACTAATCAATCGATTTTCACAAGTATAAAGGAGGAAAAAGAAAATGAAAAAAATTCTAGTTGTATGCGGAAACGGTTTAGGAAGCAGTTTTATTGTTGAAATGAATGTCAAAAAAGCATTAGAAGAATTAGGACTTTTAGCGGAAGTGGACCACACCGATCTCAGTACAAGCAAAAATGAACAAGCAGACCTCTATATTGGCGCAACAGACATTATCGATCAGCTGGATGACGGCACAAGAAAGGTCGCTGGATTAAATAACTTGTTAGACCAGGAAGCCATTAAAGACGTCCTTCGTAAACACATATAATCGACGGAAAAAGGGGGATTCACATCATGATAGAACTGATCATGAACGATATATTGGGCACACCCGCAATTCTCATCGGTTTGTTTGCACTCGCTGGTTTACTTTTGCAGAAAAAGTCAGCTGCCGATACTGTATCAGGCACCTTAAAAACAACAATGGGTTTTTTAATATTAGGAGCGGGCGCCACAGTCGTATCTGATTCACTTGGGGTTTTCAGGAAGATGTTTGAAGCAGCCTTTCACATTCAAGGGGTTGTCCCAAATACAGATGCCATGGCGGCCATTGCCCAAAAGGAATTCGGTACACAGACAGCGCTCATTATGATTTTTGGCATGTTGGTCAATTTGCTTTTGGCAAAATTCACACCCTTTAAATACGTCTTTTTAACTGGGCATCATACGCTATATATGGCGGCTATGCTTGCAGTCGTTCTGTCAACAGCCGGCATGCAAGGAACACTGCTGATCACCACTGGTTCAATCGTATTAGGTGCAGCGATGGTCATTGCTCCCGCAATCCTTCAGCCGTTTACAAGGAAAGTCACTGGAAGTGATGATTTGGCGCTCGGTCATTTCAGTACGTTCGGCTATTTTACAGCGGGAATGATCGGCAAATGGGTCGGGCGCCCAGAGAAATCAACGGAAACCATTCAAGTGCCTAAGTCACTCGGTTTTCTAAGAGATACATCGGTGGCCATCTCCATTACGATGGCTCTGCTTTTCTTTGCGATTGCACCGTTTGCGGGAATTTCATTCATAGAAAACATTAGTGGTGGTACGAACTTTGCTGTCTTCATTCTCATTCAGGCCATTACCTTTGCTGCTGGGGTGTACATTATTTTAGCAGGTGTACGGATGGCCATCGGGGAAATTGTGCCTGCTTTCAAAGGGATTGCCGATCGTTTCGTCAAAGGGGCAAAGCCGGCACTTGATGCGCCAACTGTTTTCCCATTTGCTCCAAATGCAGTGATCATCGGTTTTTTATGCAGTTTTGCAGGAGGCATCGTGTCTATTTTCCTTCTTCCTTTGTTTGGTTTAACTGTCATTGTTCCTGGACTTGTGCCACACTTTTTCTGCGGTGCGACAGCGGGCGTATATGGCAATGCAACGGGGGGAGTGAGAGGTGCAGTCGCCGGTTCCTTTGTAAATGGAATACTCCTTTCATTTTTACCAGCTTGTTTACTTCCTGTGTTAGGCACTCTTGGCTTTGAAGGGACAACATTTGGAGATACAGACTTCGGTATCATCGGAATATTGATTGGATTGATCAAATTTTTATTTCATCTTTAAAAAGGAGGCATTTCAGGATGACAGCTATTTTCTCACCTTCATTGATGTGCATGGATTTAACACACTTCCGTGAACAAATTCAGCTTCTGAACACAAGGGCAGACCGTTATCATGTCGACGTCATGGATGGTCATTATGTAAAAAATCTGACCTTATCACCCTTTTTCATTGAACAACTTCGGAAACTGACAGATGTTCCGATTGATGTTCATCTAATGGCCGAACAGCCTCAGGAATTTTTAATTGATGCATGTATTGATGCAGGCGCAACGATGATTTGTTTACATCCAGAAGTGGTGCAAAAAGACGTTTTTCGAATCATTCGGCATATCCAAGAAAGAAAGTGTGAGGTCGGCTTTGTTCTCAATCCCGCCACACCAGTTGCAGCATTAGATGCTTTTATTCATTTAATAGACCGGGTGACGATCATGACAATTGATCCAGGGTTTGCGGGTCAGCCTTTTATCAAAGAAATGCTTCCGAAATTGAAAGAGGTGAAAGAAATCAAAGAGAAGGGGGGATACTCATTTTCAATTGAGGTAGACGGCTCTTGTAATGAAAGCACGTTCCGGTTGCTTGCTGAGGCAGGAAATGAAATTTACATCATCGGCACCTCAGGTTTATTTGGACTTCACGAAGAATTAGATAAAGCATGGGAAATAATGAAGCAATTGTTCGCAAAAGAAACAGCCACAATGAAATCACTTTAGTAAAAAAGAGGATGAAACCCATCCTCTTTTTTACGCAATTTTACTAAATGAGCTATCCCCTTATCAAAACATACTCAAAAACTTCAAAAAAGCACAAATTTATAATTGAAAGCGCTTTATTTATGTGTTATTCTTCAAATATCTTTAGTAAACATTTAGTCAAAAATGATGAGGAGTTTGCCTATGACTACACTCAAAGATATTGCTCATGATGCAAAAGTATCCGTCTCTACTGTATCCCGTGTGTTAAATGGCGACCAAACGCTTGCCGTTTCACACGCAACAAGACAAAACATCCTCGACATAGCCAAGAAATTAAACTATACCCCAGTCAGAGCAAGAAAAGCCGATCAAGCAGAAGTAAAAAGCCCACCCGCATCCCCAGTCATCGGTGTCGTTGTCGCCCAATCCATTGACGAAGAATTAAATGATCCTTTTTTTTCATCGATTCGAAAAGGAATTGAAAAAGAATATGCCAAACAAGGTCTGTCCACTCTCCATACCTTTCGCCTAAGAAACATGGATAAAGGGGCGATACTAAAGGATATTGACGGTTTGATCGTCATTGGACGAATCAGCCCTGATACGGTTGAAAAGATGACAAACCGAATGGAACATATCGTTTTCATCAATCATTATGCGGATGAAGATTTGTATGATTGTGTACATGTGGATTTTGTCAGAGCGGCAGATCGTGCCATTCGTCATCTGCAATCTCTCGGCTATACACATCTAGGATATATTGGCGGGAAAGAGAGGGAGCATTATTTTGAAGGAAATGCTGTGATTGAGGATGAAAGACAAACAACGTTTATCAAAAGAATGCAAGAAGCGGGAACTCTTCATATGAATGACATCCACATAGGCGAATATTCGATGCAAGAAGGCTACTCACTTATGCAAAAAGCCATTCAGAAAGGAAATCTTCCAGAAGCCTTTTTTATCGGAAGTGATTCTATGGCAATAGGCGCTATGCGTGCGCTACATGAAGCCGGTCTTCGTGTACCTCAAGATGTCTCAATCGTGGGGTTTAATGATATCGAAGCCGCTTCCTTTTCAAGCCCGCCGCTCACAACGGTTAAAGTATATACAGAACAAATGGGGGAAGTAGGTCTAAAGCTTTTGCTTGAGCGGATAGAGGGAAGAAAGCTTCCCCTAAAAGTCGTCGTGCCAACAAAGCTCATGCAAAGAGGCAGCACATGCCCAATTCATGAAAGGGGGTGAACGAGCATTTCAGCAAACAAAAAAGAGACAAAAAAGCAGGAAGGGAGCTGCTGAGCATGATGGCCAGATCATGCTGAAAACAACGCAGTTCACCCAATTGCTCTCTTATCTCTTTGAAAAGAATAGAATTCCAGTATAATGGACTTCTTTTGTTTCCGCAACCGCATGAATTCTACCGATAATCGTCTGAATTTTCAGTAATCAAAAGGAGGAAACGATGAGTAAAAAAATTCTGATGTTGTGTGTAGCTCTAGTTTTGTCGATGATCTTGTCTGCTTGCGGCAATAACGGTGCGTCTGAAGCAAACGGGAAAGTGACCTTGACTCTATTCTCCACAATGAGTAACAGCGGGGAGAGAAAGGCATTTGAAGAAGTGATCCGTGATTTTGAAAAAGAACATCAAAACATCCGAATTGATGCCAACTTCCCTGGCAACAGCTATGAAGATATGATACGCGTCAAAATGGGCGCAAACGATATGCCAGACCTATTTGATACACACGGCTGGGCCAAGCTGCGATATAGCGAATACGTGGCTGATCTAAAGGAGATGGACTGGGTAAAACAACTCGATCCTTCACTCGATCAAATTTTAAAAGACAAAGACGGCAAAGTCTATGCCTATCCGCTGAATCAAGCAAAAGACGGACTTAGTTTTAATGCCAATCTATTAAAAGAATATGGCATAAAAGTTCCTAAAACACTGAATGAACTGAAAAGTGCTTTACAAACTGTCAAAGAAAAAAGTAAAGGAGACGTTGTGCCGCTCTGGATCCCAGGAGGCGATAATTCAAATATTGCCCAAGTCTTTGATGAGCTGGCAACGCCTTTACTCATTACCGATCAAAAACATCAATACGGAAAAGACCTTGAAAATGGATCATTTGATTGGTCTCACTATACACCGCTTGCACAGTTTATGAAGGAGCTGAAAGATCAAGACCTTTTAAACAAAGATGTACTAACGGCGAAACTATCCCAAGCACCTGAGCTGATGGCACAAAACAAAATTGCTTTCACCTTTGTGGGAGGATCTTTAGGACCTGAGGCGACTGAACTCAATCAATCGATCAAAGTAGGCACCATGCCCGTACCAGCTATTCATGAAGGAGATGAGCAAAGCTGGATTGGCGGGGAACGCTTTACTGTTGCGGCATGGAAAGACTCAAAGCATCTAAAAGAAGCAAAACAATTCATTGACTTTTTAGCAAAGCCTGAAAACGCAAAAAAAATCGCAGAGGGCACTTCCTCTGAAACGGCCTTAAAAGAAGTCAAAGCCAAAAACTATTACTCTACATTTTACGAGCAATATGAAGATATTAAGATTGAACCCTATTTTGATCGAAAATACTTACCGAGCGGCATGTGGGCTGTCATGGCAACGACCGGTCAAGAATTATTAGCAGGCTCCATCACACCAGAACAACTATCGAAGAAAATGGAAGAGGAATATAAGCGTCTGAAAAAACAATAGCAGGCTCATGCTGAAACAGGAGTGAAGCGAATGAGTGACATCACAAAAGAAAAACAGGCGGCGACATTTACCTCTTTTCCAAAACAGAAGATGAAAAATAGCCAAAATTCTTCACTTTGGTGGATGTATCTGCCTGCTGTTCTCGTTGTCAGTGCTTTTATCATTTATCCCTTTTTTAACGGGATTCAGCTCTCTTTTACAAATTGGAACGGTTTCTCACAACAGTATGAGTGGATCGGACTGGATCAATACAAACGATTGCTGCAAGATCCAACTACATGGCTTGTTGTGAAAAATACCCTTCTTTACGGCATCGGGAGCACCATCTTACAAAATATGATTGGTCTTGGATATGCACTCTTATTAAATCAAAGTTTAAAGATGAGAGCCATCACAAGAACGGTGATCTATTTACCCGTCATGATCAGCCCGATTGCTATGGGCTATATTTGGTATTTTGTCTTTGCGTACCAAGGTGGTGCTTTAAACGACGTTGTTACCTTTTTTGGATTTGATCCAATGAACGCACTTGGTAATCCGCAGCTAAACACTTGGATCATTGTGTTTGTGAATACGTATCAATTCGTCGGGATTGCCATGATCATTTATTTAGCAGGACTCCAAAGCATACCTAAAGATTATTATGAAGCAGCACAACTCGACGGAGCTTCAGGTCTTCAGCAATTTTGGCGCATCACATTACCGCTTTTAATGCCATCTATCACCATCAATGTTGTGCTCAATGTGATCGGTGGACTTAAATTATTTGATGTCATTGTCGCGCTCACTGGCGGAGGACCCGGAGATTCCTCGCAATCGATGTCGACTTTTATGTACGATTTGTATTTCAAACGGCAGGATGCAGGCTATGCAGCGACGCAAGGTGTCTTCATGGCTGTCATCATCCTTGTCGTAAGTGTCGCAGCGCTCATTTATTTCAAACGAAAGGAGACCGAGGTGTGATGGATAACGCCTATAAACGAAAGAAAAGATGGTACTCCTTACTCGCCCTTTCGATTACATTGCTTCACCTGATTCCATTTTATATTTTAGTCACGACCTCTCTAAAGGGGATAGGAGATTTTAGCTCAAAATGGTTGTTCCCATCAACGCTTCATTTTGAAAACTTTCTGATGGCATGGACAGATGCTCAGCTTGGCCAGTCCTTTTTGAATACAGTGATCATTACGTTCAGCTCGGCTGCCCTACTCATCATCTTTGGATCACTTGCCGCCTATCCACTCGCAAGAAGAGGAACAAAGCTGAATCAAGCGGTGTATCTCTTATTCATTGCCATTATGGTCATACCGCCGCTCACAGCCCTTGTCCCTTTATACAAAATGGTTGTACAAATTGGCATGATGAATACTTATCAAATCGCTATTTTAAACAATGTTGCTGCTTTTTTGCCACTGACGATTTTTCTATATGCCGGTTTTATCCGGTCGACGATACCAAAGGAGCTTGAAGAAGCCGCTCGTATTGATGGCGCGGGAACACTCAGAGTCTTTTTCACCGTCGTTTTTCCGCTGCTGAAGCCGATTACCGCTTCTGTTTTAATCATTGCCTGTGTGTATATTTGGAACGACTATCAATTTGCCATCTTCTTCTTGCAAGATAAAGAGATGCATACACTTACAGTCGCCTTATCCAATTTCTTTGGTCAAAATCAACACCAGCTCCAGCTCGTTGGCGCCGCTGCTCTTATTGCGATGCTGCCAATGGTCACGATGTTTTTACTTTTGCAAAAATACTTTATCGCAGGGCTGTCTCAAGGCTCTGTTAAAGGGTAATCCAACCTTGATGTAAAAAGGAGTGTCGTCTATGTCTAAAATTACATTTATCGGTGCAGGAAGTACCGTTTTTGCTAAAAATATATTAGGAGATTGTCTGTTCGTTCCCGCACTTGCTGGCTTTGAATTTGCGTTATATGATATCGATCACAACCGGCTGAAAGAATCAGAAACGATGCTACGTCACTTAAAAGAGAACTACGGTGCACATGTGTCCATTCAGTCGTATCACAACCGGAAAGAAGCCTTAAAGAATGCGAAATATGTCATCAATGCCATCCAGGTAGGAGGCTATCAGCCAAGCACTGTTATTGATTTTGAGATTCCAAAAAAATATGGATTAAGACAAACGATTGCAGATACGGTTGGCATCGGCGGCATTTTCCGTTCCCTTCGAACCATTCCTGTGATGCTGGACTTCGCAAAGGATATGGAAGAAGTATGTCCACACGCCTTATTATTAAATTACACGAATCCAATGGCCACACTGACTGGCGCTATGCTGCGTTATACTCGGGTTCAAACGGTTGGTCTTTGCCATAGCGTACAGGTGTGTACGAAAGATTTATTTCAATCACTTGAAATGGATCATGAAGGCATTGAAGAAAAAATTGCCGGCATTAATCACATGGCATGGTTATTAGAAGTGAAACGGGACGGTCAAGACTTGTATCCAGAAATCAAAGCAAGAGCAAAAGAAAAACAAAAAATGCGGCATCCTGATATGGTTCGTTTTGAACTAATGGATAAATTCGGCTACTATGTCACCGAATCCTCAGAGCACAATGCAGAATATCATCCGTATTTTATCAAATCTCGTTATCCAGAACTGATTGGACAGTTTAACATTCCGCTCGATGAATACCCAAGACGCTGCGAGGAACAAATCAACAATTGGAATACGATGAAACATGACCTTGTGGGAAACACACAAATCACGCATACGCGCTCTAAAGAATATGGTTCACGTATCATTGAAGCGATTGAAACGAACGTTCCCTTTAAATTTGGTGGAAATGTACTGAACACAGGAGGACTCATTCACAACCTTCCTGAAAAAGCCTGTGTGGAAGTGCCATGTGTTGCAGACCGGAGCGGTATCATGCCATGTTATATCGGAGAGATACCTGAACAATTGGCTGGACTCAACCGGACCAATATCAGCTCACAGCTCATGACGATTGAAGCTGCAATCAGCGGCAAAAAAGAACACATTTACCAAGCGGCATTATTAGACCCGCATACAAGTGCTGAATTATCAATTGATGACACCATCAAACTATGTAATGAATTAATTGAAGCACACGGGGAGATGCTCCCGGCTTATACAGAGCCGAGTCAATACGCAATTTCTTCTAAATAACTAACATAAACAGTCTTAGCCTGATGCACTTGGCATCAGGTTTTTTTAGATCAACAAACTGATCATTGACTGAAAGCGTTTTTAATATTATGATTTTTCTAAAGTTAACCAACAGTTAACCAAAAATACATCATCAATTAGTTAACATGATCATGCCACATGACACACAGATAAAACGACCTAAAAGGGGGGACAGATCTGCGGAACCAAAAGAGCTGAAAGCGATAGACTTCACATGTTTTATCAGAACGTAAAGCAAAACTGTGGTTTCATTTGACAAAGAGTGTATACAGATGAAGGCCCCTTAGATGAGACAATGACGATAAATCAACACACGATTGCATCACAATCCAAACAAAGAGGAGAGAGGGAACATGACCAAAACAGATGTACAAACGTTGAAAAATTATATTGGCGGACAATGGGTGGACGCCGAAACGAACCAAACGGAAGCTGTTTATAATCCAGCTACTGGCGAAGTCATCGCAGAAGTACCGCTTTCAACAAAAACGGATGTAGAACATGCAGTCCAAGCAGCACAGGAAGCGTTCACCACTTGGTCTAAAACAGCTGTTCCCCGGCGGGCACGTATTTTATTTAAATACCAACAGTTACTCGTTGAGAAATGGGATGAGTTGGCTGAACTCGTCACGCTGGAAAACGGAAAAAGTGTAACAGAAGCAAAAGGAGAGGTGCAGCGAGGAATTGAATGTGTGGAATTTGCCGCTGGTGCACCAACCTTAATGATGGGGAAACAACTGCCTGATATTGCGACTGGTCTAGAGTCTGGCATGTACCGCTACCCAATTGGCGTCATCGGCGGCATTACCCCTTTTAACTTTCCGATGATGGTCCCATGCTGGATGTTCCCGCTTGCCATCGCTTGCGGAAATACATTTGTTTTAAAACCTTCAGAACGGACGCCAATCCTTGCTGCACGGTTAGCAGAACTATTTGAAGAAGCAGGACTTCCAAAAGGTGTGCTCAACATTGTCAACGGCGCTCACGATGTAGTAAACGGTCTACTTGAACATGAAAAGGTAAAAGCCATTTCGTTTGTCGGCTCTCAGCCAGTCGCAGAATACGTCTATAAAAAAGGGACATCACATGGTAAACGTGTACAAGCACTTGCCGGTGCAAAAAATCACTCTATCGTCTTGAAAGATGCTGATTTAGAATCAGCCACAAAACAAATCATTGGCGCTGCTTTTGGATCAGCAGGTGAACGCTGCATGGCAGCAGCCGTTGTCGCAGTGGAAGAAGACGTGGCAGACGACTTGATTCAACAATTGGTCGATGAATCCAACCAGCTTGTCATAGGAAACGGAATAAATAAAGATGTCTTTCTCGGACCAGTCATTCGGAAGGAGCATAAAGAACGAACTCTTCAATATATCCAATCAGGAATTGAAGAAGGCGCAAGCCTGATTCGTGATGGCAGACAAGATAACGAAACAAATGGAGAAGGGTATTTTGTCGGACCAACGATCTTTGATCATGTCACAAATCAAATGAAAATCTGGCAGGACGAGATTTTTGCCCCAGTCTTATCCATTGTCCGTGTCTCATCACTCGCAGAAGCAATCGACCTGTCCAATCAATCAAAATTCGCAAACGGTGCCTGCCTATACACAGACAGCGCTTCAAGCATAAGAGAATTTCGTGAAAACATCGAAGCCGGCATGTTAGGCATTAACATTGGTGTTCCTGCTCCAATGGCTTTCTTCCCATTTTCCGGCTGGAAAGATTCCTTCTACGGAGACTTGCACGCCAATGGAACAGACGGAGTAGAGTTTTACACGAGAAAGAAAATGGTGACCGCTCGTTATATGTAGCCTACATTTATTGAACATTGAGGAAGAATGCAGCTCCATCATGGAGACTGCATTTTTTGTTGTCTTCTAGTTAAAAAGTAAGGGTTTTCATTGTACTCTTTACAGGGATTCGCAAGGAGAAATCATTCTTTGTATTCATTCTTCATCACGAAACATCAACATAATTTGAAATTGGGCCTAAACCCCAATATCAGGAAGAAGAAAACAGGAGGAAATGACACGATGAGGACGAGGATGAAGTGCAGCGTTTGTTTATTGATTTTCACTTTGGTACTGAGTTGTTTGCCAGTATATGAAGCGCATGCGGCAAGCACACCAATTGCCAAGCAAGTAGGAAATGCAAACCCGCTCATTGATCATCACTTAGGAGCAGACCCGTTTGCGCTTACCTATAACGGAAGAGTGTACCTTTATATGTCGAGTGATGACTATGAATATCAAAGCAACGGAACGATTAAGGACAATTCATTTGCAAATCTGAATAGAGTATTCGTCATCTCTTCGGCGGATATGGTCAACTGGACCGATCACGGAGCGATTCCAGTAGCGGGAGCAAATGGGGCAAATGGCGGCAGAGGCATTGCCAAATGGGCAGGCGCATCATGGGCCCCATCAGCAGCGGTAAAGAAGATCAACGGAAAGGATAAATTTTTCCTTTATTTCGCTAACAGCGGCGGAGGGATTGGAGTCCTTACAGCAGACAGCCCGATTGGCCCATGGACTGATCCAATTGGAAAAGCGCTCGTTACGCCAAGTACACCTGGCATGTCCGGAGTTGTATGGCTTTTTGATCCGGCCGTATTTGTAGATGATGACGGTACTGGTTATCTATATGCCGGCGGAGGCGTTCCAGGCGGTTCCAATCCAACGCAGGGACAATGGGCAAATCCTAAAACAGCAAGAGTCCTGAAGCTAGGCGCTGATATGACAAGTGTGGCCAGTAGCGCATCCACCATTGATGCTCCTTTTATGTTTGAAGATTCAGGGATGCATAAGTATAACGGTACCTATTACTATTCCTATTGCATCAATTTTGGCGGCTCACATCCTGCTGATAAACCACCTGGTGAAATCGGCTATATGACGAGCTCAAGTCCGATGGGACCCTTCACGTATAAAGGACACTTTCTGAAAAATCCGGGTGCTTTTTTTGGTGGCGGCGGTAACAACCATCATGCGGTGTTCAATTTTAAAAATGAGTGGTATGTGGTGTATCATACGCAAACCGTTAGCTCTGCCTTATACGGAAGTGGCAAAGGCTATCGCTCTCCACATATTAACAAGCTTGTGCATAATGCAGATGGCTCCCTTCGAGAAGTAGCAGCCAATTATGAAGGGGTGAAACAGCTATCTAATCTGAATCCATATCAACGTGTTGAAGCTGAAACATTCGCTTGGAATGGACGCATTTTGACAGAAGCCTCGTCAGCACCAGGAGGACCAGTGAATAACCAGCATGTCACCAATATTCAAAATGGCGATTGGGTGGCTTTAGGGAATGTAGACTTTGGTTCAAATGGCGCTAGAACATTTAAAGCCAATGTCGCATCGACAGTAGGCGGGAAAATAGAAGTACGCCTTGGCAGCGCAAACGGCAGACTGGTCGGTACACTGAATGTCCCTTCCACCGGTGGAACACAAAACTGGCGGGAAATAGAAACAGCGATTAACGGCGCATCCGGAGTGCACAACGTATTTTTTGTCTTTACCGGAACAGGCGGGGGAAATCTATTCCAATTTGATTCTTGGCAGTTTACTCAAAGGTAGCGAATAAAGGTGCTTAAATGTTTGATAGAGGAGTGGGAAATTTGATGTCATGTATAAAAAAACCAATGCTTGCTTTATTGGTGTGTTTCACCATGCTATCTGTCATGTTCATAGGCCCCGGAGTAGCTGAAGTATCAGCAGCTGACGCAAACATTAACCTTAATGCAGAAAGACAAGTGATTCGTGGTTTTGGCGGAATGAACCATCCAGCTTGGATTGGTGATTTGACAGCGCCACAAAGGGAGACTGCCTTTGGCAATGGACAAAATCAGTTAGGGTTTTCCATTCTTAGAATTTATGTAGACGAAAACAGAAACAATTGGAGCAGAGAAGTCGCGACGGCCAAACGAGCGATCGAGCATGGCGCTTTAGTCATCGCTTCCCCTTGGAATCCTCCAAGCAGTATGGTTGAAACATTTAACCGGAATGGATCACCTGCCAAGCGGCTTAAATACAATCAATACGCAGCATATGCTCAGCATCTGAATGATTTTGTCACTTACATGAAAAACAACGGAGTCAATCTTTATGCGATTTCTGTACAAAACGAGCCTGATTATGCGCATGAATGGACATGGTGGACACCTCAGGAAATCCTGCGATTCATGAGAGAAAATGCCGGCTCCATTAATGCACGTGTGATTGCACCAGAATCGTTTCAATACCTTAAGAATATCTCAGATCCTATCTTAAACGATCCGCAGGCGCTAAGGAATATGGACATTCTCGGCGCTCATCTATACGGAACCCAAATTAGCCAGCTTCCGTACCCTCTTTTCAAACAAAAAGGGGCAGGGAAAGAGCTATGGATGACAGAGGTCTACTACCCGAATAGTGATAACAATTCAGCGGACCGCTGGCCTGAGGCATTAGGGGTATCAGAGCATATTCACCATTCAATGGTGGAAGGGGACTTTCAGGCGTATGTGTGGTGGTACATTAGGAGATCATACGGTCCTATGAAGGAAGATGGAATGATTAGCAAGCGTGGATACAACATGGCGCATTTCTCCAAGTTTGTGCGACCAGGTTTCGTCAGAATTGATGCAACGAAAAGCCCTGAACCGAATGTTTTCGTCTCAGCCTATAAAGGAAACAATCAGGTCGTCATTGTGGCGATTAATAAAAACAATGCAGGGGTCAATCAACACTTCGTCGTGCAAAATGGCTCTGTTTCTCAGGCGTCTAGATGGGTGACGAGCGGCAGCAGCAACCTTCAACCTGGAACTGACTTAAACATATCAGGAAATCAATTTTGGGCTCATCTCCCTGCTCAAAGTGTGACAACATTTGTGGTCAAACGCTAGAGAAACACGAAAAGCCAATTTTCTCATTAAAAAAGAAAATTGGCTTTTTTCTGTGTAAATAGTAAGTTGATTTTTCACGACGTCAACACTTTGGGTATAATAATAACAATGACTTCAGGAGAGTGATTATCATGCCAAAGGTTCAAAGCAAAGTATTGATTATAGATGACGAAAAAGAAATTTTAGAATTAATCCATACCGTATTAACAAGAGAAGGCATTGACCAGGTGTTAACAGCTTCAACTGCCCTTGATGGGCTCACGCAATTTCATCAAGAACAACCAGATCTCATCATACTGGATATTATGTTGCCAGACGGAGAAGGCTACGATATTTGCAAACAAATCAGAGATGTCTCGCATGTTCCGATTATCTTTTTATCAGCAAAGGGAGAGGAATCAGACAAAATTGTAGGCCTTGCCATTGGCGGCGATGATTACATTACAAAACCGTTCAGTCCAAAAGAAGTCGCCTACCGGGTAAAAGCCCAGCTAAGACGGTCATCATACGTACAGCCTTCTCAAGCGGAGCCCGTGATCAAAAAAGGCCCATTTGAGTTAAACGAGCAGCAAGCCGAACTGACGAAAAACGGAGCGGCAATTGAACTCACTCCGAAAGAACTTATGTTGATGACTTATTTCTTGCAGCATCCGAATCGCGTCATCAGTAAAGAAACGCTTTATCAAACGGTTTGGGGAGAAGATTTCTTCGGTTCTGATAATACGGTAATGGTTCATATACGAAGACTGCGGGAAAAAATAGAACATTCCCCATCTACACCAGAATTTCTCGTGACGGTCAAAGGGCTTGGCTATAAATTTGTTGTAAAGGATGCGTAAAGATGAAATGGCGATTAACAGGCAGATACATGGTCTCTGTCATTATCGTGACCATTATCACGGTCTTTATTAACTTATTTGGATTCATGATATGGCTTGTACTACAAGCAAGCAGTCAGCAAAACGAAGAAAATACGCCGGAAACCTTCACAAGAACATTTGAACAATACATCACCTTGTCTGATCAAAATATCACTGTGAGTAAAGAAGGACAGCAAGCCTTAAAACAACAAAATGCGTGGATTCAAATATTAGACGAAAATGGACAAGACGTCTATCATGCATTAGCACCTAAAGGCTTAAAGAGCAAATACACACCTATAGAAATTGTAAACTTACATAAATATAAAGATAAGCAATTGATGTCGACGATCTATGCTGGGGGGAAAAATGGAAAGGGTAAGGAATACAGCTACTTCATCGGATTTAAGGACCCTTCCATCGGAAAATATTTATTTTCTTTTGATACGAAAGAATTAATAGCGCAATTCAATATCGGGACGATGATTTTATTATCGATTGATGCCATCATTGCCTTATTCATTGGATACTTATTCAGCCGGCAACTCATCAAACCGCTCGGCCGTGCCATTTACGGCATTCAGCGGCTCGCAAACGGAGATTATACGACGAAGCTGCCAACGAAGGGGATATATAAAGATGTGTTCTATAATGTCAATCACTTATCCGAGCAGCTCGCTTCAAGTCAAAAAGAAAAAGACAAATTAGAGCAAATGCGAGAAGAGTGGATCAGTCATATTTCTCATGATATTAAAACACCATTATCCTCTATTCAAGGCTATGCAGAAATCATGAAAGATCCAAATTATCCTCTTTCAGAACAAGATATCAGACATTACGCTGACATCATTGAGAATAAATCACTGTACATCAAAGATGTGATGGAGGATCTCAATTTAACAACAAGGCTGAAAAATAACGACGTGATGCTGCATAAAGAGCTGGTGAACATTGTGCCATTGCTGCGTGAAACGTTAATTGATATCCTCAACGATTCGAGATATGCAGATCAGACCATTGAGCTGCAAACGAATGTAGACAAGCTTATGCTGAATATTGATACGATCCTCATACGAAGAGCGGTCACCAATCTCATTTTAAATGCCCTTGTTCACAATGATGCTGATGTGAAAATCATTGTACAGCTTGAACAAAAAGAACATACCCACATCACCATTCAAGACAACGGCAAAGGAATTGAAGAGGCAGAGCTAGAAAAAGTGTTTGACCGCTACTATAGAGGGACGAATACAGGAGGGACACATGTAGGCTCAGGTCTTGGAATGGCGATTGCAAAAGATATCATCCAAAAACACGGGGGAGATATGACAATACAAAGTATAATAGGAGAAGGAACAACGATTGATATCCAATTACCCGCTTAAACGGACATACAAAAAACGGTTCTGCTCAATCACAGAACCGTTTTTTCTAACTCTTATTCTGAAAACACTTTAATGCCTTTCACAATGTTCCAAATGAAGAAGTAGATCGCCACAAGGAATGTCACAGCATACGTTGCAATTAAGAACGGACCAGCATGACTGATATCGTTCATGCCAAGTAAACCTGAACCGGCAATACCAAGACCGAAAATCAAATAAGGAATAATATGTGTCCAAAGTGATTTTTTCGCATGGTATTTCACTTCGTCTTTTCCTAAGAAATAAACGATAATCGGAAATAGAAATGGTGCAAAAAAGATGCTGAAGTAACATAATGAAGACAAAATTTTATTTTCTCTCAAAGCTTTTCACCTCTATGATTGATTTAGAACAGAGGACCATTTAACTCATCCCTCAATTCCTTACAAACCCATTGTACAACCTCAACCTTAACTCGTATTAATCCGAACCTTACAGCAACCTTAAATATGTTAAACTGTAAAATGACAAGGAAAGATAAAATGATTCTGGGTATTTCAATCTATTTTTTCAGAAAAAAAATAGTTGACTTTGGTCATCCCTCTATTTAAAATAAAGTCGTAACCGATGCAGGAGTGTTACTGATATGATCAGGCACCACCAAGTCAGGTAAACAGATTGTACATTTGTACGTTGTTTGCTGAGATTTTGGTGTTTTTTTATGCTTTTTTAGCATTTTAGGTAAGGTGGGATGAGGATGTTCACCGTCGTTAAAGTTTTAAATAATAATATCGTATTAGCTCTAACAGAGGCTCAAAATGAAGTCGTTGTGTTTGGAACAGGAATAGGTTTTAAAAAGAAGAAAGGTGATACACTTGATGAGAGCGCTGTCAGTAAGACATTTTATTCTGATCAGACGTCTCCATTAGAATCTCAACTTGCCGCTATCCCAACTGATATCCTTTTATTAACTGAAAAAATCATTCGCGTAGGCGAAGAGATGTTGAATAAGAAGTTAGGTTCCAGCGCGCTCTTTTCGCTATCCGATCATCTCACCTTCGCTATTCAAAGGCACGAAGAAAAAATGGCGTATGAAAACCCCATTGTGTGGGAAATTCCACATCTCTATTTTCAAGAATATCAAGTCGGGAAAAAAGCACTGACAATTATTCAAAAGATGATGGGCATTTCTTTTGAAGATACTGAAGCTTCACTCATTGCCCTGCATTTTGTAAACGCTCAAATAGATGGTCAGTCTATGGGAGACACCATTAAGATGACTCACCTGACGAAAGAAATCGTCAAAATCATTCAAAATATTTTCGAGATGATATTGGATAAATCATCCATTAATTATTCGAGGTTTATTACCCACTTGAGATATTTTATTGTCAGGCAGGAAACCAATCAACCACCGCAGCAGATGGATGACTCGTTAAAAGAATTAATACAGGATCGTTATATGAAGAGTTATGCCTGCGGATTGATCATCAAAGAAATGTTAAAACGAGAATTCAATTGGAATGTGACAGAAGACGAACTTGTTTTTTTAGTCATCCATATTGAGCGAATCACAAAGGAACACCAAAAAAATAAATGATTTCTTTTAGGCGTGTTATGAAAAAGCATTAACCTAAACAAATCTCCATGAGAAAGAATGATCTTTTCTATGGTGGATTTTGTTTAGGTTTTTTTTGTGAAAATGAAGGGGTGAAAGCATGGAAAACAAAGAATTGGCTGGAAAAATTGTGAAATTAATTGGTGGAACCGAAAATATATCTCAAAGTTGGCATTGTATCACACGGCTAAGATTTAATCTCAACGATGAAAGTCAGGTAAAAGTAGATGAGCTGAAAACATTAGATGGTGTTTTAGGTGCTCAATTCCAAAGTGGACAGTTCCAAGTCATTATTGGAGCAAAGGTAGCAGAGGTTTATGAGGAAATCGATCATCTGGCCGGTCATAGTAGCAATGATTCTGCTCCTGTTAAAAACACGTCAAAGATGAACCCAATTGAAGTCGTATTCGATGTGATCAGCGGGATTTTCACACCTATTTTGCCAGCGATTGTTGGTAGTGGATTGATCAAAGGAATCATGGCACTGTTCGTTAGCTTAGGCTGGCTGACGGAGACAAGTTCTACCTATCAAGTACTTCAAATTTTTTCAAATGCTGTCTTTTACTTTTTACCTTTCCTCATTGCTTATTCGGCAGCGAAGAAATTTAAAACGCGAGAATCTCTTGCGCTCGCATTAGCAGGGATTTTACTATATCCAACGATGATCGAAGGTGCAGCAAAAGGAGCAGATCCGTTAAATTTATTAGGGTTAAGTATTCCACTAAATAATTACACATCTTCTGTATTACCAATTATTTTAGGTGTGCTATTACTAAGTTTTGTCGATAAGTGGATAACAAAAGCGATCCCAAAATCCTTAAGTATCGTATTTACACCGGTACTGAGCCTGATGATCACGGCTCCTCTTACACTGGCTTTTATCGCTCCTATTGGGAACGTTTCTGGGCAATATTTAGAAATCTTTTTCACTTCATTGTTCAATTTCGCTGGTCCGATTGCCGGTTTATTAATGGGGGGCCTTATGCCACTCATTGTGTTAACTGGAATGCATTACGCATTCTTCCCAAGCACGTTAGCCAGCTTTGAAAAAGTGGGTTACGATATCATGCTGCTTCCGATGAATTTCATTGCGAATATGGCACAAGCAGGCGCTGTGTTAGGTGTCATCATCCGCACCAAGCGGGTAGAAACAAGGTCTTTAGCACTTTCAACATTGCTTCCTAGTTTCTTCGGGATCACAGAACCAGCCATTTATGGAGTCACACTTAGACTAAAAAAACCTTTTTATGCTTCATTAATTGGCGGCGCAGTCGGTGGATGTTTTTACGGTTTATTTTCAGTTAAAACGACAGCCTTTTCGATCCCAGGCATTACTTCACTGCCAACTTACATTATGAAAGGGACAAATAATTTTCAGCTGGCTCTGATTGGAATCGCCCTTAGCTTCATCGTGTCACTTCTCATCACCATTCTCCTTGGATTTCAGGAGTCTGTAACGGCTTTTAACGAGCAAGCAGCAGAAAAGCCAAATCACACTGAGAGTACAGAGAATCAACAAATGTCTAAGCAAACAAACCCTTATGAAGTTCAAGCACCTATGAGTGGAAAGGTCATTCCTTTATCTGAAGTGAATGATTCCGTGTTCTCAAGTGAAATGATGGGGAAGGGAGTCGCAATTTTGCCTGATAAGGGGGTGGTACAAGCACCGTTCTCAGGAAAAGTAGTGACTGTTACACCTACTAAACATGCCATCGGACTCGTTTCAGATGATGGGATTGAATTATTGATCCACGTGGGGATTGATACGGTCAGCCTAAATGGCCAATTCTTTGATGTACTGGTAAAAGAGGGCGATAAGATAAAGACGGGGGATCATTTATTATCGTTTGATATAGAAGGCATTCAATCAAACCATTTAGATGTAGTGACACCTATTATCGTCACAAATTCAACGCAATACCTTGATGTGATTCATACAGGTGACGCTCATGTCACCGCAGGTCAAAATAAGCTCTTAATGCTTATTCACTAATATAAAGAGAAGGGATGATTGAAATGAAAGAATTAAAAAAAGGATTTTCAGATGATTTTTTATGGGGTGGCGCAACTGCTGCCAATCAAATAGAAGGCGCATACTTAGAAGGTGGCAAGGGCCTGTCGACGTCAGACTTTGCTGCATATAAAGATCCTTATGAAAAAGGAAAAGTGAACAACTTTACTTTCGATGTGAGTTCAGCTGAATTAACAAGATACAAGGAACAACCCGATGAATTTGATTTCCCGAAAAGACGTGGAATCGATTTTTACCATCGATATGAAGAGGATATTGCACTATTTGCAGAGATGGGCTTTAAAGTGTTTCGCTTGTCTATTTCATGGGCAAGAATCTTTCCAACTGGTTTAGAAGACAAGCCGAACGAAGAAGGATTGGCTTTTTACGATAACGTATTTGATGAGTGTGCGAAATATGGAATTGAACCGCTAGTCACGATGTCTCATTACGAAATGCCGATTACTTTAACAGAGAAATATAATGGCTGGATGAGTAGAGAGCTTGTCCCGTTGTTTGAAAAATATGCCCGTGCCATTTTAGAAAGATATAAAAATAAAGTGAAGTATTGGATTACATTCAATGAAATGAATATGAACCTCAACAGCCTTTACACCGGTGCTGGAATTTTAGAGGACCTAGTAGACCATAAATTACAGGCTGCGTATCAAGCATCACATCACCAATTTATCGCCAGCGCTCTCACAGTGAAGGCTGCAAAAGAAATCATTCCAAATGTCCAAATTGGCTGTATGATTAACCAAATTGAAGCCTATGCAAAAACAACGAAACCAGAGGACCAACTGCAAGCGGTAAAATCGAACCAATTGAATATGTTCTATCCGGATGTTCAAGCTAGAGGTGAATATCCAACATACATGGTGAAATATTTTGCTGACAACGACATCAAACTTGATATCGAAGAGCAGGATGAGCAAATTTTGAAAGAGGGCATCGTTGATTTTGTGGCGATCAGCTACTATATGTCCCACGTAGCAGAAGCACGAGAAGATGCAGCCGAGCTAGCGGGTACATTTGATAGTCCGATCAAAAATGAGCATTTGGAGTTATCACAATGGGATTGGCCAATTGATCCAATGGGTCTGCGCATTTCATTAATTAAACTGTATGACAGATACCAAAAACCTCTATTTGTTTGTGAAAACGGACTTGGCGCAAGAGATACATTGACACCAGACGGAGAAATTCACGATGATTATCGAATTGATTATTTAAAACAACATATTGAACAGATGAAAGAAGCAGTCAAAGAAGGTGTCGACTTAATGGGGTATACACCATGGGGTTGTATTGACTTAATTAGCTGCGGAACATCTCAAATGAGTAAACGCTATGGCTTGATCTATGTAGATCAAGACGACAGAGGGAATGGGACATTAAATCGTTACAAAAAAGATTCCTTCTACTGGTACAAAAAAGTGATTGCAACAAATGGGGAAGATTTATCATAATCCAGATGGAATGATGATGACACCATTGCATCCGCCTTAATTGGTCGGGTACGATGGTGTTTTTTTGTTTACCGAAAAGTAACCTCAATTATGTCATGGCAAGCGCTAGAGATCTCTTTGCTACAATCATTTGATAACAAAAGTTGGCCAAAAAATGTTTCACCTTGACCTTGAAGTATAGTTCAACCTTTATAATGTACATATAGTAAAACAAAATAATAAAAAAGGAGTAACGATGGAGTTGATGACTAGAGGAGAACTTGCCAAAAAAACAGGAGTAAGTCCTGCCGCAATTCGTTACTATGAAGAGCACAACATATTACCTGCTCCAAGACGACGTTCAAACGGTTACAGACTCTATACAGACGACTATGTTGTGAAAATTCAATTGATCAAAGATGCGAAAACGCTCGGTTATTCATTAAAAGAAATAGCTGAAATTATGGACATGCTAAGTCAAGACATAGACCTTGATACCCTAAGACAAATTGTCCATCTTAAACATGAAGAAATTGAAAAGAAAATTAAAAGCCTTCGTCTCATTCAAGACCTTTTATCTAACTTATTAAAAACCCCTGAAAAAAAAGTACAAGTCTACTTGGAATCATTTCGTGTTCCAAAGCAGGATGATCAATAAACCTATGGTGAAGGAGAGAAAAAAATGAGTGTAGAAATGTATCATGGTGAACGTTCTAAAGAAAGTATTCAATTTGAAACATTATTCGCTTCGCAAAGTAATAAAGAGAGTTTTTCTAGTATCGAACAGACAAAAAAATTTCTTGAGCAAAAAGGAATTGAAAATACGCAGCCTTATGCCATTGGGGATGATGTGAATTTAATCAGTGAGGTACAAGAGCAGACTTTCGAAGGCATGCAAGTTTTCACATTGAATGAACAAGCATCACAAAATCAAAAAGTCATTCTCTATCTACATGGTGGCGCGTGGACAAATCAGCCTTTGAATGTCCATTGGTGGTTCATGGATAAAATGGCGCAATCACTAGGTGCGAAAGTAGTCGCTCCTATTTACCCAAAAGTACCTCATTATAGCAACCAGGATACGTATCCGAAAATGCTTAACCTATATAAAGACCTTCTGAAAACTTCCGGAAGTGCCAATCAATTGACGATCATGGGAGATTCAGCTGGCGGAAACATCTCACTTGGTCTTGCGCACTTTTTAAAGAAAGAGGATCTGCCGCAGCCAAAGGATATCGTGTTACTATCTGCGTGTGTGGATATGAGCATGAGCAACCCTCTCATTTTTGAATATGCAAAAAAGGACCCGATTCTAGGTCATGAAGGAATGGAAGTCATCACAAAATTGTGGGCAGCTGATCAAAGTCTCACAGATCCATTGATCAGTCCCATATACGGCGACTTCAAAGGACTAGCAAAGATCACTCATTTCATTGGAACACATGATATGTTATATCCAGATGCCATCAAGCTTGATGAAAAATTAACAGCACAAGGAATAGACATCAAAACCTTTGTTTATCCTGAAATGCTGCATGTGTTTGTTGTCATGCCAATTCCAGAAGCGGCAGATGCTCTGAAGAAAATCATTCAAGTGATCAATCGTTAGGGATTTAGTTCACACCTAGAAAGGGTACATGTTCTGATGTAAATAGGCGAAAAGGCTGCTTACTTAAAAGCAGCCTTTTTCAATTGAATATGAAATAAATTCAAAATGGCCATTCACTACAGATTAAACGGTCTTTTGGCTGGTTAGTAAAGGAGAGTGAAGTTCAGTTCATCACCTCATGTTTGATATAATACATACGAGCAGTGAGGCGAAAGGGGAAACGCGATGAAAACGTTTGATCTATCACAAGAAGATATCGAATTAATAGACGAAGCAAAAAAGAAGATAATCAGTCTTTATGAAGATGACAAGCATCATGTAGGAGCAGCTATCCGGATGAAAACAGGAGAAATCATATCAGCTGTCCATATAGAAGCCTATATCGGACGGGTAACTGTTTGTGCAGAAGCCATTGCGATTGGCAGCGCTTTATCGAATGGATACAAAGATTTTGATACAATTGTTGCAGTGAGACACCCTTATTCAGATGAAAAAGATAGAAGAATTAGAGTAGTCAGCCCTTGTGGCATCTGCCGAGAGCTCATTTCAGACTTTGGACCAACATGTTTTGTCATCCTTGATATGGATGGGGAGCTGGTCAAGGTGAAAATCGAAGAACTCATTCCGCTCAAATATACTAGAAGCTGATGTACGACATAAAGATAAAGTAGGAAAAGGGATATAGCAAACGTTACATGTGATCCTTGCTACATCCAAGATGACTGAAAAAGCGTTCAACAAAAGCGGCCCCATGTATGTTCTCCATATATTTCGTGTTAAAAATATACTGTTCCATTTGTTCAAGCTTCCACAGACTCCGCACTAGTATTTTCCGATCATGATCAGACAGAGTAGGATCATCATCTATCTTCTCTAAGGCCTTTTTCACACGTGCAGATACATGTTCAACATATAAATGGTTTTTGGATGCTGGCGGAATACATACCGCTAGGTCACAGCCTAAAAAACGAACACCATCAAGGGTGCAGTTTTCAAAATTGGCGATCAGCTTTTGTTTGCCATTTCCCTCAAACGTTATATCTATTAGCTTACCAGCAAAGGTACAATTGACGATGTTCGCTGCCTGTAAAACACGGTCATTGAATCTACAATTAGAGAAAGTACAATCGATAAACGTAGCATTCTCCAATGTCATTCCCCTCATATCGCAGGAAGAAAATTCGCAATTGGTGAAGACAGCTTCGTTTTTGCCAATGCCCACAGAGCGCAAGTCTGAATGACTAAAAGTACAATGATCAATCGTACTACCGGCAAAAAATCTCGCATTCGTCAGATCACACGTATCAAATACAAGATGATCCAAGTGACAGCTCCAAAAAATAGGAGAACGAACATTTGAGTTGATGATTGTCGTTCTGCTGATTGTTTCGTTTTCATACCTGGTCACATCAGAAAATGCTTCGTTGTCTACTGATATACCAGACTCAAGTCTTCTCATCGCTATCACCCTATCATTTCTTCAGAAATTTTTCACCATCATGATGTTCATTCAGCAAGTTCATTTTCCATCAGCTCTTGTCTTTGACTCAAGTTTATATCACAAAACAATATGCGTTTAATGGACCTTTTGTGATATGAGGAATCAAAGATTTTCGCATTGATGTCTATTATGCCAAAGCTAGTGATTCGTTTAGAGTGCATATCGTGATATATTTCAGCAGTCTCTTTGTTTTGGATAAATAGATTCCCTGGTAAATCACAAAAACCTAAACACATCTCCATTGTTATAATGGTGGATTTTGTTTAGGTTTTTTAGCGATTGAATCGTTTACGAAGAACTAGGCATGAGACAGTAAATACTGCGAAAGCACCCGCTGATCCAGCAGCAAACACCAGCTCAGTTTGCTCTGGTTTGACTTTGAATAACAAAGGGATAGAAAGAATAAGTGCGGCACCACTAAAGCCTAATCCTAATATCAACATGGCAAACAATTTATTCATAGAAACACCTCTTACACTTAGAGTGAGAACAATGGAGCCCTACTGATCTAAGTATCATTGTTATGATTCGACAACCTTTAATCGTCCTAAATGGAGTGTATCATATGATGTTGGGCGATTGGTTTCTTTTCATGAAAACACAATCGTACAACAAACGATTTTGAACGAACACTGTTCTTTACGAACGATGTTCGTTATAATATAAATGAAATGGAATTTAAAACGATTTCCACAAAGGGATGAGGAGATGCAGAAGATGACGTCATTATCTAAGAATCAAAAGCAAATCGCTATCATCGGAGGAGGACCTGGGGGACTAACACTTGCCTTAATTTTGCAAAATTACGGTATACAAACAACCATTTATGAACGAGAGATGCATGACAAGAGCCTTGAACGAGGCGGCTCACTGGATATTCACGAAGAAACAGGTCAAAAAGCCTTAAAAGAAGCAGGAGTTTATGAGAAATTTCAAAAGAACGCCCGCTATGAAGGGGAAGATTTCCGATTACTTGATAAATCAGGAAGAATTTATTTAGATGAAGAAACGGAATCAGATCAAACAGGTACTCGCCCGGAAATTGATCGTGGTGTGTTATGTGAACTACTGTTAGAACAAATTGATGCTGAAACCATCAAATATGGATATAAACTAGAAAGATGCGTTTCATTAGAAAGTGGTATGACAGAGCTTCATTTTGAAAACGGGGTTGTCGAGACAGTTGATCTTTTAATTGGGGCAGATGGTGCTTTTTCTCGTGTGCGTCCTCTGTTAACAGATATTGAGATTGAATACTCTGGGCTCACGATGCTAGAACTGAATGTCTTAAGCGTAGAGGAGAACCATCCTGATTTAGCTGAATTTAATAAACGAGGTAAGATGTTTGCTTTGGCAGACCACAAAGGACTGATTGGGCAGTTAAACGGAGATGGCCGAATCAAAGTGTATGCAAGCCTTATGGTAGAACGCAACTGGATCGAGACTTGTGGTATACCGTTTCATCAAGCGAAAGAAGCAAAAGAACAATTATTAGCGTTATTTAGTGATTGGGATGATCAGCTGAAAAACTATATTCGTTATGCAGAAGATGCCATCATTCCAAGACGGATTTATACGCTTCCTACCAGTTTTAAATGGAATCGTCATAAAGGAGTAACGCTTATCGGTGATGCAGCTCACGTCATGTCGCCATTCGCAGGCGAGGGTGTGAACATGGCGATGTTTGATGCAAGGGAGCTAGCACTTGCTATTGTCCGACATTCTCATCATTTTGAAAAGGCGATTGAAGAATACGAAGACATGATGTACGAATATTCATCGAAAAAAGCTAATGAATCGGAGAATAGTTTAAAACTGTGTTTTTCAAATGACGCTGCGGTCAAGCTTGCAGATATGATGAATTCTTTTCAAAAGGATGATGATTGATGCTCAATTTACTATTTTACTTTGACATGTTATAAAGAGAGTATGAACAATTCAAATCGTCGTATGATCAGTCGCCGGTCTCGGCCGGCTAAAGAACCCTTAAGCCGTGAGCTTATTGTGAAAACGGCCTATGAGCTTCTTAAGGAGCATGGGATAGAGGGCATGAGTATGCGTAAGGTGGCTAAAGCACTCGATACGGGACCTGCATCCTTGTATGTCTACGTGAACAATGTTCAAGAACTCAGTGCTTACGTATTGGATTATGGTCTCGGACAAATGGTCTATCCAGATTCAAAGGATAGCACATGGAAAGAACAGTTATTCGACATATTGCATACTTATTTCCTCCTGCTATTCGAAAAACCTGGTCTCGCTGAAATTTCTCTTTCCACCATTCCACAAGGAACGAACTTTCTTCAGTTGACCGAACGTATTCTCGCTGCATTGCATGAAGGCGGGATCAAATCTACATCTGCAGCATGGGGAGTAGACCTATTGCTGTTATACGTATCTTCTGTAGCATACGAAAAGGTCTCTTGGAAGAAACAAGGCTCTTCACAGATTTCAGACACAAAAAAAGCATTTCTTCAAGCAGACAAAACGCAGTTTCCTTTCATTCATCGTGTAAAAGAAGAAATGTTTGCAGGTGATACCGTATCAATGGAACGGTTCCGATGGGGAATTGACGTCATTTTGTATGGCATCCAGCAGGAAGACAATTAGAAAGGAGCACAAGCAAAAAGCAGTCAATGGCTGCTTTTTTTATGTGGTGATTTTCATATTTGTGATCTTGTGAGCATTACAATATATAAATAAATCTATATATTGTTTTTATATATAAAAAATTATATAATCTAGTGGAATAAAAAAATGAGGTGCTTAGGCATGGAACATATTAAAAAGTTATTAGAGAGTTATATTCCTTTAGCAAAATCTACTGCAAAAATGTTTGGACCAAATTGTGAAGTGGTGATTCATGATTTAACGAATCCTCAAGCATCTGTCATGTTTACAGTAAATAACCATGTGACAGGAAGAGAAATCGGCCAATCATTTGATCATCTAGTCAAGACTGTATTACAATCAGAAGATTTTAAAGAAGATTATTTGGCTGGTTATACATTTGTAACAGAAGATAAGCGTACGATTCGTTCTTCGACTTCATTAATACGTGATTCAAAGCAAAAAGTGATCGGAGCTTTCTGTATCAATTTTGATGTTGAAGCACTGAATCAAATGCAGCAATTTATGGATACTTTTCTTACTACACAAGTGGAAGCTCAAGAGAAAGAAACAACATCAAATGATGATCTTGAAAATGTGGAAGAAATCGTCGATCAATTGATTCAACAAATCATTCAAAACAGTGTTCATCCAGTCATGAAACGCCATGAAAAAATTGAACTAATCAAATTCATGGATGAAAAGGGCATTTTTTTAATGAAAGGATCTGTTGAGAAGGTCGCATCTATGTTAGGCATTTCCAAAGTAACCGTCTATAGCTATTTGGATGAAATCAAAAATAAATCGAGGTAAGGAGTGTCAAAATGGAAAGCGTACTCGAGGTAGGAAATCTAAAATCAAACGGACACTATGCATTCGCAACCATTCATCAAAACACGGTCTATGTGTCGGGACAATTTGCCATCAATCCTGAAACGACAGAAAAAGAGTTCGGCCCCATTGAAAAAGAGACATTACAAGCGCTTAAGAATGTAGAGATGATTGTAGAGACTGCTGGAAGTAAAAAAGAAAAGATTTTGCGCATGACATTATACATTTCAGATATTGAATTATGGGACAAAGTAGATGCGGTTTATACCGAATTTTTCGGTGAACATAAACCAGCACGTACGATTGTACCAACGAATGAATTACATTTTGGTTTCAAAATTGAAATGGATGCCATTGCATATGTTTAGAATATTTTTTTGACCACCCTATATAAAAAATTATATTTTGTATAAAAAAATATTCAAAGGGGCAGATGAAGAATGAATCAATTAAGTTGTAACGATTGCGGGAAAAAATATGAGATGACACCAACTCTATGGAAATGTGATTGTGGTGGAGTATTCAATCTAGTGAAAGATACCCCGAAAATAGACGTCACAGCTTGGGAGCACTATCCAAATTCATTATGGCGTTATGTTGAAACCATGCCATTTTCAAAAGGTTCTAAGACGTGGGAAACTGTGACAATGGGCGAGGGCCAATCTCCTTTAATCGTTCTAGATCCTAATGAGCCAAACACTTATGTAAAAGTTGATTATATGATGCCTACACTATCATTTAAAGACCGTGGAGCAGCTGTGTTAATGACAAAAGCTAAGGAATTAGGGGTAACAAAAGTCATTGCTGATAGCAGCGGGAATGCAGGAACGGCAATTGCTGCGTATGCGGCGCGTTGTGGTATTGCCTGTGACATCTATCTAAGTGATCAAACGTCACCTAAAAAAGTTGCTCAAATAAAAGCCCACGGAGCAACGATTAAAGAAATTCATGGTACACGAGAGGACATTGCAGCTGCGGCCCAAAAGGCAGTAGACGAGGAAAACGTTTTTTATGCAAGCCATGTCTATAACCCTTATTTTTTCGAAGGTACAAAAACATACGCCTATGAAATCTATGAGCAACTAAAAGGAGCACCGGATGCTTTAATCATTCCGGTTGGAAACGGCACTCTGCTGCTCGGTGCGTATTATGGCTTTAGAGAGTTATTCGAAAATGGTCTCATTCATAAAATACCGAAAATTGTTGCTGTACAAGCAAAGAACTGTGCACCACTTGTGAAAGCTTTTCAACATGCGGAGGAATCAGCAACGCCTGTGACAAATAAAGGGACTGTAGCAGAAGGAATCGCTATTGCTGCCCCGGCTCGCTCCAAACAAATTTTAGAAGCTGTATACAAGACGACTGGTACGTTCATTGATATTGAAGAAGAAGAAATTCTACATGCACGCTCTAAACTGAGTGAGAAAGGATTTTATGTAGAGGTGACATCTGCCATCAATTTTGCTGGCTACATGAAATATCAAAAGGAATCAGAAGAAACCATCATCATTCCTCTTTGTGGTGCAGGGATTAAATCAAAATAACCTTAGGACTCCGTTGCGTGCCTCGTTGTCCTATTATAGGATCAATCAGGAGTAATATTTGCGAATGTTGAATACATTGACCATCACAATTTGAAAACGGAAGAATGATTCGTGGAAATGGATTTTACTTATTGCGAAGCACATTGGTCTTGCACCGACTTCCATGATTTTAGATGCAAATTAGCAGCATGTATCGGTATGAATTTAGATGAAATGGAGGGAGTTGGCGGGGACATACCCTTTGAAAACTTTACAGATGACATCATTCCTTTGCTGGATCTTTCCGGATTCTGATAGTTACTTAATGCCAGAGGTTTGTCAAACTGTTGCAGTTAGATTGCGTCAACTGATCCAAAATTGGCCAGGTGATGATATGGATAAAATGAACGATCTCTATCTGGCAGTGGGAATGGAATTGGCACATCAACAAAATGAGCCATTAGTATTTATATAATGTAAAGGGAATTTTTACGGGATCAATTGATTCTTTCCCTCAATAAAATAGAGGTCAAGGATAAAGTTCGTAAAACCATGTCTTAATTGACATGGTTTTTTGCTTGCAATAAAGTACGAAAGCGATATTATAACATATTCAAACAGCTCGACATTACACAATAACCAAAGCATAAGCAGAAAATTGGTTTGCAAAAAAATGTTGGTACTGGTAATTAAAACCCCCTAATGACTCATGATAGCATAAATCCAACAGCATGCTGGCACAAAAATGATAGCAATTATGATCCAAAAATAGAATTTCCTTAAGGTGAAATGAAAGGGGAGCATAACTAGCAGTCATGATATCTCGACTGTTTCGTGCCAGAATTCCTGCTTTGTTAGGGATTCCGTTTATTGCCTCACTTTTGCTAGAAATATTTATACTTACACAATCACCACACATTGATAATAGCTCCATTATGGCATGGTTTGGAATAGCAGGTATAAGTGTCATCAATTTTATAGGTACTTTATTGTTATATCGAGCCTTTGTAAAGGGGACTTTATCCATTGTATCTCCTATCGGCTCAGGATTCACTGTTATAACTGCAATTCTCGCTTTTGTTGGGAACGCGTTGAAAAAGACCAAAAGATTAAACTCTTTTGGTCTTTTTCATACATTCTAAGTAAAGCTTTGTAAAAATAAATTGACTTTAATCTATTTAGTTGGTTACTTTATTTATTATTGAGACTTCAATCATTAAAAGAATACGAGATTTTTAAATTCACACTACAAAGATGGAGATGGGAAGTATGCTTAAAATTAGAGCAGCCAACGATTCAGATCTGATTGAAATATTAGATATTTATAACCAAGGGATTATTGATAAAATAGCCACTTTAGAAGTTGAAAAAAAAGATATCATTTACATGACAAAATGGTTCACTGATCGATCTGAAAAATATAAAATTCTTGTTGCTGAATTAAATTCACAGGTAGTAGGGTGGGTGGCACTTAACCCATACTCTCATCGACGTGCTTATCAAGGTGTTGCTGATTTATCTATATATATCCGTCGTAATCAAAGAGGGAAAGGTATTGGTAAAGCACTCTTATCTAATATAGAAAAAGAAGCAGTTAAATCTCAAATACATAAAATTGTCTTATTCACCTTCCCTTTTAATGAATTAGGACAAGGTTTATATAAATCAATGGGGTATAGGGAAGTAGGCATATTCAAAGAACACGGGAAATCCGATAATGATTATGTTGATGTAATGGCTATGGAAAAAATACTAACTAATTAAGCAGATCCCAAAAGAGGCCTGCTTTTTATTTATTCATCAATACAACAAGACGTTTTCTCAACTTTAGGTTTTAAAGCAACTTTACAAACTCCCGTTTCAGGTAACTTAAGTTCTATACGTTCAGCAGACTCTTTATCACCAGTCATATAAGCAACAACAGATCGAGCCTGCTCATAACCGGTGGCTAATAAAAAAGTAGGTGCTCTTCCATAACTTTTGGAACCAATGATATAAAAGTTTGTTTCTGGTTGTCTCAGTTCTTTTTCACCATGTGGTCGTACAGTGCCACAACTGTGTATGTTAGGATCAATAAGGTCAGCTAGATCCGGCACGCACTCTAATGCTGAATCAAATGTATGGCGAATTTCTCTTAGGAACTTAAAGTCAGGTCTTGCCCCAGTATTCGCAATCACTTCGTCTATATTATCAATTGTTATTTCTTCTTTTTTCTGGAGGCCAATGATTATTAACTTACTATTAAAAGTTTGTTCAATATTTTGAATCAACATTGAAGGGAAGACTCTTACTAACCCTTTATCTAAAATTTGTCTCAATCTAATGCCTAATTGACCTCTTGCAGGCAATTGATCATTGCTTTCTCCTCCGAATACCTCACTAATATCATGCTTTCTTAAAATCCATATAATTTCTGTGTTTTTTGATGTCATTTTTAGCTCTGCCAGCTCAAGCAAAGTGTTTACAGCAGAATGACCACTACCAACCACTGCAACTGTTTTATTCTGATACCGAATCAGATCACGATTTAAAACATCAGGAATGCCATAATAAATCCGATCAGCAACTCTTTTTTCATTTTCAGTCATAATCCCTTCAGCATTTATTGGATTAGGGTTTTGCCACGTACCAGTGGCATCAATAACCGCCTTTGCCTCGTAAGTTTTTTCTTCTTGATTATTTAATTTCACTCGAATGATAAAAGGCACTAGATCTCTGTCTTTTGTTTTGACTTTATCAACACCTTTTTTGCTAATATGGAGAACTGGGCTATTCAAATAAATATGTGGTTTCATTTCTGGTAGTTCAGTTAATGGTTTTAGATATTGGGTAACAATTTCTTTTCCTAATGGGAGTTCATCTTTACAAGGAAGGGGGATCTGGTGTTTTTCTAACAATTCCCTTGCAGCTTGATCAATATTAAACTCCCATGGTGAAAACAGGCGTACATGTCCATAATCTAAAAAATGATTCCCAATTTGTTTGCCTGATTCAAATAAGAGGAATGATTCATTTCTTTTAATAAGATGTGCAGCTGCGGCAATACCAACTGGGCCGCCGCCAATAATAACTACTGGTAAGTTTTTTTTCATTTTATGTAACTCCTTATAAATCAATTTTTTTTGATTAATTAGTTAAAAATAATCCCTTCCTAGCAAGAAGGGCGAAATAAGCAACATAGCTCTGGTGAAAGTAAATGATTCACTTCTTTTTCATTTAAGGAATAATAGCTCCATGTACCTCTTGTTTCTTTTATGATTAAATCTGCATCTAATAAGATTTTTAAATGATATGACAATTTAGATTGTGTCATCTGAAATTGCTCAATTAGATCACAAACACAAGTAGGGCCGTTTTCGCAAAGAACGTTTAATAAATGCAGCCTTTTTTTATCAGATAATGCTTTGAACTTCAGTTCGTAATGCTCAAATGTATCCACTAGCTGTTTATTTTCTAAGGGAAAGGAAAGGGACATAGAATTCTCCTTTTTCATTAATCAATTTTTTTTGATGAATAAATCATAAAATAAATTAAAAAGAAAATCAATCGATAATTTTTATGAGAATAAATTTTTGTTTAAATTCATATAATCAATTGATTATATAAGTTTTCGGTTATATAATGTTGAAGGAGTTGATAACAAGGACCGTCACTTTTGAAAAGGGAGGAATCTTTGTGACTACAGATGTTTCAATTGGTGTGACACATATGTCGAATTGTTTAAAAACACTCAGTGATCAAACAAGACTGATCATGATGAAATTGTTTTTGGAGAAAGAATATTGTGTGTGTGAACTGGTAGATATGTTCGAAATGAGTCAACCAGCGATTAGTCAGCATTTACGAAAATTAAAAAAAGCTGGATTTGTTCATGAGAACAGAAAAGGGCAGTGGCGTTATTATTCAATCAATACACTGTCTCCAGAATTTGAGACGATTCGGATCATCTTAAATCAAATTGATAAAGAAGATGACCTTTTAAAAAGTATACAACATAAAGCAACAAACATTTCTTGTTCGTAAGGAGGGATGGGTTTGAGTTTTGCTGTTTTATCATTAATCATATTTTTGTTAACTTTGCTACTGGTTATTTGGCAGCCAAAAAATTTATCCATAGGGTGGTCCGCTTGTGGAGGAGCTATTTTAGCATTAATCGTAGGTGTTGTGAATGTAGACGATGTGATCACCGTGACAGGCATTGTTTGGAATGCGACTTTAGCTTTTGTCGCCATTATCGTCATTTCACTCATCCTTGATCGAATCGGCTTTTTTGAATGGGCAGCATTGCATATGGCAAAGGCTGCAAAAGGCAGTGGGCTACGTATGTTTGTGTATGTGACCATCCTTGGTGCAATCGTCGCTGCTCTATTTGCAAACGATGGTGCAGCACTTATTTTGACACCCATTGTTTTAGCCATGGTCAGAGCATTACACTTCAATGAAAAAATTGTATTCCCTTTTATTATCGCGAGTGGGTTTATTGCAGATACAACGTCGCTTCCACTTGTCGTAAGTAATTTGGTGAACATTGTAACAGCCGACTATTTCAACATTACATTTATTGAATATGCATCCAGAATGGTTGTTCCAAACCTTTTTTCATTGCTAGCGAGTATCACTGTGCTGTACCTTTTCTTTAGAAAGAGTATACCAAAACGCTATGATATGACTGAGTTAAAGCAACCTAGGGAAGCAATAAAAGATTCAAAGATGTTTAGATTATCTTGGTATATATTAGCTTTTTTGTTGATTGGTTATTTTGCAAGCGAATTTTTATCTATACCTGTATCGGTCATAGCTGGAGTGATTGCTATTTTATTCTTGGTCATTGCACAAAAAAGCCCTGCTGTTCAAACAAAAAGCGTTCTAAAAGAAGCTCCCTGGGCGATCGTTTTCTTTTCCATAGGTATGTACGTTGTTGTCTATGGCATGCGAAATGCAGGGCTTACTGATGCTCTTTCAAGCGTGATTCAAGCTGTAGCAAATCAAGGTTTATTGGCAGGTACTCTTGGTATGGGATTTATCGCAGCGATTCTTTCATCTGTCATGAATAATATGCCGACGGTCATGATCGATGCATTAGCCATTTCCGGCACCGATACACAAGGAATGATGAGAGAAGCGTTAATATACGCAAATGTCATTGGTTCTGATTTAGGACCAAAAATTACGCCCATTGGCTCCTTAGCAACACTACTATGGCTCCACGTCCTTTCTCAAAAAGGTGTGAAGATTTCCTGGGGGACATATTTCAAAATAGGGGTCATTTTAACTGTACCAACGCTATTCATCACACTTTTAGCATTGTATTTCTGGCTAATGATTATACATTAAAGGAGACGATCAACATGTCAAAGAAAACAATATACTTTTTATGTACCGGTAATTCTTGCCGCAGTCAAATGGCTGAAGGTTGGGCTAAAAAATATCTTGGAGATGAGTGGAAGATCTATAGTGCTGGTATCGAAGCTCATGGATTAAATCCGAATGCTGTAAAAGCAATGAAAGAAATAGCGATTGATATTTCTCATCAAACGTCTGACCTGATTGATCAGAAGATATTGCATCACGCTGACTTAGTCGTAACATTATGCGGTGACGCAGCTGATAAATGCCCGATGACTCCTCCTCATGTCGAACGTGTCCATTGGGGCTTTGATGATCCAGCAAAAGCAGAAGGAACAGAAGAAGAGAAGTGGTCATTTTTCCAAAGGGTAAGAGATGAAATTGGAGATCGATTGAAACAGTTTGCTGAGACTGGAAAGTAACTTCTTGTAATGAAAAATGGATTCACCTTCAGCATGGTGAATCCATTAAAGTTTATTTTAACTTTAACCGACAAATACTTCTCCCTCAGGATAACGTATTGGGCTTCTCGTTCGTTTCATAAAGATAAATACGATGGTGAGAGAACCTACTCTACCAATAAACATAAGGATCGCCAGAATAACCTTACCTAAAAACGTTAAATCCGGAGTCAACCCCATTGAAAGACCTACCGTACCAAATGCTGAGAAAGTTTCAAAGACAATATCAATAAAAGGAGCTTTTTCAGTCATAGTCAATAAAAAAATAGTGATAAACACAAAACATAAACTGATAAAACTAATAGATAATGCCTTAATAACTACATCATGTTTTATTGTACGTCTATAGATAACCGGTTCTTTATTCCCTTTCAGAAAATGCAGGACAGAGATCAAAATGATCATCATCGTTGTTAACTTAATTCCGCTTCCTGTGGACGCACTTCCCGCACCAATAAACATAAGAAGCATCATAAGAGTTAAAGAGCTTTCATGCATATGTGCTATATCAATCGAATTAAAACCTGCAGTTCTTGGTGTTACAGCTTGAAAATAAGAGGCCCAAAATTTATCAAGAAGATTCATAGAACCTAGAGTATGGGGGTTTCCAAATTCCATTAAAAAGATGAGTAAAAGCGCAACACCATTTGTTATGAGGGTTCCTATGATCATCAGTTTCGAATGGATTGATAACAATTTAAATCTCCGCTTATTCCAAATGTCAAATATCACTGTAAATCCAAGACCACCAATGATAAACAGGAAGGTGATGGTCAAATTAATCAGTGGATCATGTACATAGTCCATCAAACTATTTGAAAAAAGAGAAAAACCAGCGTTATTAAAAGCAGAAATGGCATGAAATAAACTGATGTACATCCCTTTAAAAAAACCATATTCCGGTATCCACCGAAATGATAATATACACGTAGCCATTAACTCGAATGTTATTGAAAAGATAAACAAAACCTTTATAAGACGTACAATACCACCTATATTTGTCAGATTAAAAGCCTCTTGAACCAATAATCTCTCTCGTAAACCTACCTTTTTACCAAATAACAAAATGACCATGACAGCTAAAGTTAGAAAACCAAGCCCACCAATTTGTATCATCAGCATAATGATAATTTGTCCGAATAAAGTAAAGGTTGTTCCAGTATCAACCACAGCTAAACCTGTAACCGTTGTAGCGGAAACAGCTGTGAAGAAAGCATCAATGATTGAGATGGATTCAACAGTGGAGATTGGTAGAGTTAAAATAAATGCCCCTATCACTATGACCGTCAAAAATCCAAACAATAAAATTTGAGGAGGCGTTAATTTTACTGGTTTTTTAAAAAAATGATCGTATTTAAACATTTCCTATCCTACTTTCACTCACTTGAAATTTTAATGTTATTATATAACGAATAGGGATAGGAATGTTTATCTCTGATGTTTTTATTTAAATAGAGAAAAGATTTGATAGACAACAAAAGGAGTCATTAAAATGCCAAAAAAAGAATTTGCTGTTATCGGGTTAGGTCGTTTCGGGGGAAGTATATGTAAAGCATTAAGTGAAGAGGGACTTGAAGTGCTAGCTATAGATCTAAATGAAGATCGTGTAAACGAATATGCGCAAATCGCTTCGCATGCAGTCATTGGCGATTCAACAGATGAAGCCGTATTGAAAAACTTAGGAATGCGAAACTTTGATCATGTCATAGTGGCTATAGGTGAAAACATCCAGGCTAGTATTTTAACAACCATTATATTAAAGGAACTTGGTGTTAAGCTGGTAACGGTAAAAGCACAAAACGACTACCATGAAAAGTTACTAAATAAAATTGGGGCCGATCGAGTTGTTCATCCAGAAAGAGATATGGGGAAAAGAATCGCGCATAAAATCATTACAAATAATGTCATCGAATACTTGGAGTTATCTGATGAATATGGACTAATTGAGGTTGAAGCAAACGGCCATTTAGAAAATCAGTCATTACTTGACCTTGATATTAGAGCAAGATATCAAATCAATATTGTAGCTATCAAACGAGGGAAAGAAGTGATTATTTCCCCGCTTGCTCATGAACAAATTCAGAAAAACGATATCTTAATTGTAATTGGAGCAATGAAAGATATCGCTCGTTTTGAAAGAAATGAATTACAAGGTTAATGATCACCCTAAGTCCAATACATCTGTGAACGGGGCGATGGAGTTCGCCTAAAGCCTATTTGGAGGACTTATGATGTCGTAGCATACGACATTGCACATCGCTCTTTTAAACGTTTACAGGGTGAAGGGGAGTGATGATTAATTGCTATTGGAGAATTTCTACAAGCAGTACTGGATATACAAAAAAGTGAGACTAATGATTTATCTCCGGCTTAAAGGATTTGTGGTGACTATTTAATGATACGTGCAATTCATGGTTCGCATTAACAGATGCATAAAAAATATCACCCATTTTCAGATCTTTCTTTTGTAACTCCTGAATAAGCCACTGTTCATTTAAATGTAATTGAGTGAGAATCTGATTTTCTATGTTACCTTCAATAATAACAGGATAAGCAATATTATCAGATGCTTTTTTAATTCCTAAATCCTCTGCAGTAATAGTCAATTTATGTGGTTTTTTAAAAGCTGTTAGTTTCCCATTTGGTTCGATTAAGGCTATCTCTACATCATTTACATCAAAAATATCTTTTTCTCTTAACATTTGTAAGACATTATCTAAGGAATATCGGATTTTTTTTAAATTTCCTACAATAAAAACACCATTTCGGATAACAATAGTTGGTTCAAATGTTATCATTCGTTCAAAAGCTCGGTGTTTTAATTTCAATTTTGATACAATAATTTGTAAGACCCCTATAGCTATTATTGTTAAAAATGTATACACATGAGGAATATCCGGATCAGCGATATCTGCCCCTGCCACAGCACCAAGTACAATAATGATCAAGAAATCAAATACAGGCACTTCTCCGATGGCCCGTTTTCCCATAAACAATGTCATAATTAAAAGACAGGGGATGATAGTAATGATCCTTCCATACACCTTTAAGATTTCCATTAATGTTTCCATTATTTATTATCACCATTGTATCTAAGCCCCAATTCTCTAGTAGATGAGGCGATATTTGGAATGATCAATTTGTTTTTCATCTTCAATCACTCAACAACCTTTCTTAACTTTTTGGATAATGGTAAGGAGAGTTCTTATTTTATGGTTAGAACGTTTTTTTATCATGGTAAATTGATACAGATTTTCATGTAAATAAACTTTGATAATGAAGACCACTGATGGGAGGAAAGAACATGATTGAATTTTTGTCATAGAGACAAGGGAGCTGTTCAAGCAAGTAAAAGACGTAATTATCATTGGAAACATGTATAGAAAGATGGGTATAAAATAATTGATCTAAATTCACCTTTATATTTTCTTTTTAGTTTACATAATATATATTCTAGGAAGTTAAGCAACAATTGAATTTTCTTTGTCTCATTATTAAGTATACTTATCTTATTGAGATAAAATAAAAAATGAAAATCCAACGGTTGATTCGTCAGATTTTCATTCCTCTAAATGTTTTAAGATTTTTGCAGGATTCCCGCCAACAATCACATTTGACGGAACATCTTTTGTCACAACGGATCCTGATGCAATGACAGCATAATCTCCGATTGTCACACCTGGATTGATAATGGCACCGCCGCCAATCCATACATGATGTCCAATTGTAACTGGTTTGCCGAATTCAATACCTGTTTGACGTTCTTCCGGATTTAACGGATGTCCAGCTGTATATATATGTACATTCGGACCTAACAAACAATGATCTCCAATTGTAATCTTGCAAACATCTAATAACACAGCATCAAAATTCGCAAAAAAATGCTCACCAACCTCGATATTGTATCCATCATCACATTGTATTCTGCCTTCAAACACCACATCTTCTCCGCAAGCGCCTAAAAGCTCCTTTAAAATGGCCATTCTCTGTGATGGCTCATTTGTTTGCTGATAGGCAAATGTCAATTGTCGCGCTTTTGCTCGATCTGCCATCAATGTGTGGTCATTTGGGTGATAGTATTCTCCCTTGATCATCTTTTCTTTTTCTGTTTTCATGTTCATCTCCCTTTTATTGAAACTTCATTCATCGTTTGAATGAATGCCTCGGTGAATTGTGTCGTCGTCTCATTTCCTCCTAAATCCTTCGTTTTCAAGTTCTTTTTTAAGGTCTCACCAAGAGTATGTTCGATCAGACTGGCTGTCTGTTTTAATCTTTCATCTTGATATTTCACATGTAGCCAGTTACAAAGCATCACTGTAGAAAGAATCATGCCCATTGGATTGGCGATATTTTGACCAGCAATATCCGGTGCTGAACCATGTGCCGCCTGTGCCATCGCTTGATTTTCGTTACAATTTAATGAGGGTGCCATTCCTAAACTGCCGACTAGTTCCCCTGCAAGATCAGATAATATGTCGCCAAACATATTTTCTGTCACAATCACATCAAAATCACCTGCACGTCTCACTAAATGAGCAGCCATCGCATCAATATGAATATCCTCAACCTCCACTTGTGGATATGCTTTCGCTACCTCTTGACATGTTCGTAAAAACAAGCCAGATCCTAATTTGATCACGTTCGCTTTATGAACAATGGTGACTTTCCCCCTCCTCTCCACTGCACGTTGAAAGGCTGCGTGGGCAATACGGGTAATTGCTTTTTTTGTAAACACACCTGTAGATATGGCGACATCTGGTGTAATCATCCACTCTCCTGTCCCCTGATACATATTCCGGTCTGGATAAAAGCCTTCTGTATTTTCTCGAAAAATGACAAGGTCGACGCCACTGGCAACGCTTTTCACACCTGGTAGCGATTGCGATGGACGAATATTTGCAAATAAATCAAATGTATGACGCAGTTCTCCACTTGGATTTCTTCTTTCTTTCAATAGATCAGGATATGAAGCTGAATCATGAGGTCCTAATATCCAGCCATGGCATTTTTTCAAGACGGCTATTGTAGATGCTGGCACTGGATCTTGATGAGAATGAATGGCTTCAGCACCGATAGGACACTCTACAAATTCCAAAAATGGTTCATTGAACTGTGACAACGCTGTCTTTAAAATACGCATACTAGAATCAATAATTTCCGGTCCAATCCCATCTCCCTTTAAAATACCTATTCGATATGACATATGTATCGCCCCTTTTGTCTTTATTCTATCAAAGAATGATGAAGTTGGAATATTTTCTTCATGATGATCCTCCCTCATGTTATTTACGAATCAAGAAGTCTCCTTTATAATCGAGTAGATTTGTTCTGTAAGACTACATAGATATGAGGGATTAGATGAAATTAAAGTGGTATAAAGCGATCATTGTTATTTTTACGATGTCTGGGATCTCCATCTCCACTTGGTTTTCAAGAACACCAGAAGTGAGAGATTTATTGCAAGCAGATACTGGCACAATGGGACTCATTTTACTCGGCTTATCTGTAGGTTCCATTGTCGGGCTGATTCTTTCCAATGTATTCGTTCGAAAAAAAGGCGGCCGTGTGGCGATTGTGGTCAGCGCTTTTTTGATGTTTATTGGATTCTCAACCCTTGCAATCGGCGCCGCCCTCTCTTCTACGCTAATTGTCACTGCTGGTCTTTTTCTTTTTGGTTCAGGCTCAGGCATGTGCAATGTAGCCATGAACTTAGAAGGAACGGAGATTGAGTATCAGATCAAGAGAACGATCCTGCCGATTTTGCATGCTTCTTTCAGTATTGGAACGTTAATTGGTGCAGGTGCCGGAATACTCTTTATTTATTTAGGTGTGTCTGTCCTCATTCACCTTCTCACCATTGCACTCCTTTTCTTTCTCAGTATCCTGATTTGTACACGGTTTATTCCGCACGGGACAGGAAAAGATCAGGATGAGACGCAGACAGAATCAGTTGAGGCTTCTCAAACATCATGGCTGAACAAACGAACGATCTCATTAGCGATGATTGCCTTATGTCTCGCATTTGTAGAAGGTTCTGCAAATGATTGGATTCCACTAGCAATGGTTGATGGCTATCAGGTTTCTCATTCAATGAGTACGGTCATCTATGCATTATTTTTGTGCGGGATGATTAGTGGCAGACTATTGAGCGGACGTTTCATTGATCGCTTTGGCAGGGTGCTATTGCTAAGAATCGCGATCTTATCTGCTGCCGCCGGACTATTCTTGGTGATTTTAAAGATTTCACTCGTCGTGTGTATGATATCTATCTTTTTATGGGGACTTGGCGCGTCCTTAGGCTTCCCGCTGACCATTTCAGCAGCTGGTGATGATAGCCGCTATGCTGTCAAACGTGTCAAACGTGTCAGTATCGTCACTTTATCTGGGTATACAGCCTCTCTATCAGGGCCCCCTGTTTTAGGACTGCTCGCCAATCAAGTCGGACTGCTTCATGCGTTTATTTTTGTTCTGTTTGCCATTTGTATTGCGGGAATCTTCACAAAAGCTGTTGCAAAACCGACATCAATACATTCTTTTTAAAAAGTGCCAGATCTTTGATCTCGGTACTTTTTTTAAATTTAATAAATAAAATTGAAACATTTCATGAAGTGAAACAGTCCTATAGATGTCTTGATGTTTAGCGCTTTTTAAAGAGGGAAAGTAAAAAAATAAGACTTTTCAAATAACTGAAAACGTGGTAAGATCATGAAAATAAACAGGAAGGGGTGAGAAAAATGAAAAAAAATATGCTGTTAAAATTAGCAGTCTTATTCATAGCACTTGCAAGTTTTCATTTGTTCTCAATGCCTCATTCCGTTCAGGTATACCATCATGCAAAGGTGGTTGCTGATCAAGAATCACATGAAATGAAAATCGTTCAGACAGTAGGCGATGAAAAGAAACAAAAACATGTGAACGCAGTATTTGCGGCATTTACAGCACTGCTAGTCATTGGCAGTATGGCAGCTGGATTTGCACGCATCACTTATACTGATCGATTTGACCGGAAAAAGAAGCATTTACTTGCAGTGTTCTACCAGTCTTCGAATTTCCGAGTAGCTCGTGTTAACCCAACCATTTAAATCAAACAAAAATTGGGAGGTTTTACACGATGTTATTTTTCTTAAGAGTATTCATTCTAGGTCTATTCTCTGTCACTTCACTTTCTCTTTTCGTTTACCAAGGAATTGAAGTAGTGCATGCCATCACAAGCATGTTTGGCAATCACGAGAGTTAAATTGACCTCATCATAAAAAACCCCCTGCCTTACGCAGGGGGTTTTCATTTTGCTTATTTATTGTCATCTTGGTCAGATGCAGCAGGTGATAAAAGAACTTGAGTTACTTCTCCCTGCTCTTCCTCATCTAAAATAAACGATCCATTGCTATAACGATCATTTGCCCTTAGTGTGGAAATATCGAGCGGGATCGTGGCACCCTTTTCCGTATCAATCTCAAGTGTATCGTGCAGTGAAGCAGCAATCACAGCAACAATTCTGTGAGGGTTTTTCTTTAATTCTCTTAGCATGATCACTCCACGTTTTGCTCTTGATGTCTTATCAAATTCAGAGAGGTTCATCCGCTTCACAGCACCTCTTTGTGTCGTGAGAACAAGCACATTGTTCTTCGGATCAATGATTTGTCCAGAAACCACCTCGTCTCCGTCCTTCAAATTGATGCCTTTCACACCAGCCGCTCTCGGACCGACCACACTCACTTCTTCTTCATCAAACCATAATCCATAGCCATTTTTCGTTGCAATAAACAATTCTTGCTGACCTGTTGTAACATGAACATCTACAAGTTCATCATCACCTTTTAAATTCAAGGCGACAAGCGGTTTTGAATAACGCTGCGCTTTATATTGGAGAAGCTCTGTTTTCTTCACCATACCGCCTTTTGTGAAGAACAGGAGATACGATGATTCATCGAATTCTTTAATTGGGATCGCTTTTTGAATGGATTCATCCCGATCAATCGAAATAATATTCGTAATGTGCTGCCCCATGTCTTTCCAGCGTATATCTGGCAACTGATGAACTGGACAGTAAATGTAGCTCCCTTTATTCGTAAATAGCAGAAGAACATCTGTTGTATTCATTTCAAACTGGTGAATCAGTCGGTCTGTATCCTTCATACCGAAGTCCTTACCGTTTGATGCAGCATAGGAACGCTGGCTTGTCCGTTTGATGTATCCATCTTTTGTAACTGTGACGTACACGTCCTCTGATGCGATCATCACTTCAAGGTTAATCTTAATTTCTTCAATTTTTTCCTCAATGACAGATCGTCTTTCATCAGCATACGTCTTTTTCAACTTCTTCAAGTTGTTCGTAATGACTTTAAACAGCTTCTTCTCATTTGCTAAAATGTCTTCAAGCTCTGCAATTCGCACGTCAAGCTCTCTTGCTTCGTCTCTTAGTTGAGTGATATCTGTATTTGTTAAACGATATAACTGGAGAGAAACAATCGCTTCTGATTGAGCTTCTGTAAAATCATATTTCTCCATCAAATTGTTTTTCGCATCACGCTTATCATTAGACGAACGAATCGTCGCAATGACTTCATCTAAAATGGAAAGAGCTTTAATTAATCCATCTACAATATGATGACGTTCTTTTGCTTTTCGAAGCTCGTATGCTGAGCGGTTCGTCACCACTTCTTTTTGATGAGCAATGTAAGCGTCTAGTACAGTTGTAAGCGTCATTAAAGTCGGTCTTCTGTTATGTATCGCGACCATATTAAAGTTATATGGGATTTGCAGATCAGAATTTTTATATAAGAAATTCAAGACACCATTCGCATCCGCTTCTTTTTTCAGCTCTACAACAATCCGAAGGCCGGTACGATCCGTCTCATCCCGAACCTCAGAAATTCCTTCTACTTTTCTTTCAATGCGGAACTCGTCCATCTTTTTGACAAGATTGGCTTTATTCACTTCATAAGGAATTTCTGTGATCACGATTTGCTGGCGTCCACCGCGGATGGTTTCAATCTCCGCTTTTCCGCGAATCATAATCTTTCCTTTTCCTGTTTCATATGCCTTCTTAATACCATCCACACCTTGAATAATCCCGCCTGTTGGGAAATCTGGCCCTTTGATGACTGTCATTAAATCCTCAACCGTACAATGCGGCTGTTCGATTCGCTTAATCACGCCATCAATCACTTCTCCTAGATGGTGCGGCGGAATATCAGTCGCATAACCGGCTGAAATCCCTGTTGATCCGTTCACAAGAAGGTTGGGAAACATCGCTGGTAAGACAACAGGCTCTTTGCTTGTATCATCAAAGTTCGCGACAAATTCGACTGTCTCCTTGTCGAGGTCCTTTAAAAGCTCTGATGCAATGGCAGAAAGCCTTGCTTCCGTATAACGCATGGCAGCAGGAGGATCTCCGTCGATACTCCCGTTATTTCCATGCATCTCAATCAGCACGTTTCGCACTTTCCAATCCTGGCTCATTCTCACCATTGCTTCATAAACAGATGAATCACCATGCGGATGATAGTTACCAATGACGTTACCGACTGTTTTGGCAGCTTTACGGAAGTTTTTATCTTGTGTATTTCCTTCTGCATACATCGCATATAAAATTCTTCGTTGTACAGGCTTTAATCCATCACGTGCATCTGGAAGTGCACGATCTTGGATAATATATTTACTATAGCGACCAAAACGGTCCCCAATCACTTCTTCTAACGGTAAATCATGAAATCGTTCTTGTTGTGCCATGTTTAAACCTCCTCAGCTAGCGACAAGTTTTCATTTTCAAGAATGTTGCTTTCCTCATCAAGTCCAAAGGCGACATTCTTTTCAATCCATTTACGGCGTGGTTCTACTTTGTCACCCATCAGTGTCGTGACGCGGCGCTCCACCCGTGCAGCATCATCAATCTTCACCCTGACAAGCGTTCTCGACTCTGGATTCATTGTCGTTTCCCATAGCTGGTCGGCATTCATTTCACCTAAACCTTTATAGCGCTGAATCGTATATCCTTTTCCAACTTTCTTTAGTACGTCATCCATTTCTTCATCAGACCAAGCATATTCAATGACTTCTTTCTTCCCTGAGCCTTTGCTGACTTTATATAAAGGAGGAAGGGCAATGAATACTTTGCCATGCTCAATCAGCGGCTTCATATAGCGGTAGAAGAATGTAAGCAATAGAACCTGAATATGCGCCCCATCTGTATCAGCATCTGTCATGATGACAATTTTGTCATAATTGATGTCTTCTACATTAAAATCGACACCAACCCCGCCGCCAATGGCATGGATAATGGTGTTGATTTCTTCGTTTTTGAAAATATCCGCAAGCTTTGCTTTCTCTGTATTAATGACCTTTCCTCGAAGCGGTAGCACCGCTTGGAATTTTCGATCACGTCCTTGCTTGGCTGATCCACCAGCTGAGTCGCCCTCTACTAGATACAGTTCATTTCTTGCCGGGTTTCTAGATTGAGCAGGTGTTAATTTTCCGCTGAGTGTTGCTTCAGATTTTTTCCGTTTCTTGCCGCTCCTTGCTTCTTCTCTTGCTTTTCTAGCCGCTTCTCTTGCCTGCTGCGCTTTAATCGCTTTTTTCACAAGCAGTGTTGCCGTTTCGCGGTTTTCTTCAAGGAAATAAGCCAATTTTTCAGAAATTACGGCATCAACAGCTGACCTTGCCTCACTCGTTCCAAGCTTTCCTTTTGTTTGTCCTTCAAATTGAAGAAGTTCTTCAGGAATTCTGACAGAAATAACAGCTGACAGGCCTTCACGAATATCCGTACCTTCTAAATTTTTGTCTTTTTCTTTTAAAAGGGTCACTTTGCGTGCATATTCATTAAAGGCTCTCGTCATGGCCGTTTTTGCACCAGACTCATGCGTACCGCCATCTTTGGTTCTTACGTTATTGACGAACGACAAAATATTTTCTGAATATCCGTCGTTAAATTGAAAGGCAAAATCGACTTCAATGGACTGATGTTCCCCTTCAAACGAAACGACTTCACTAAGTACATCCTTTTCCTCGTTTAAATAAGCAACGAACGCTTCAATACCTGTCTCATAATAAAAAGTTTCCTGCACATCATGGCGCTCATCAATCAGCTCTATTTTTAGCCCTTTTAATAAAAAGGCTGATTCTCTTAAACGCTCTGATAATGTATCAAAATTATAGGTGGTGACACTGAACATCGTTGGATCTGGCTTAAAATGAATCAGCGTACCGGTCTTTTTCGTTTTTCCGATTTTTTCAAGTGATGTGACTGGCTTTCCGCCATGTTCAAAGCGCTGGTGATAAATAAATCCATCGCGTTCTATCGTCACGGTGAGCCACTCTGAAAGTGCGTTCACAACGGACGCCCCAACCCCGTGAAGTCCACCACTTGTTTTATAACCACCTTGACCAAATTTTCCGCCTGCGTGCAGGACCGTTAAAATGATCTCTGGTGTCGGTTTTCCAAGCTTATGCATACCAGTAGGCATTCCGCGTCCTTTATCTTGGACGGAAATGCTGTTATCTTTATGTATTTTGACAATGATATGATCTCCATGGCCAGCGAGCACTTCATCGACAGAGTTGTCTACAATCTCATAGACAAGGTGATGAAGACCGCGTGAATCCGTCGATCCAATATACATCCCTGGACGTTTACGGACCGCTTCAAGCCCCTCTAGCACCTGAATAGAATCATCGTTATAATCTACTTGCTGCTTTTTAACCAAATGCTTAATCCCCTTTCACTAACAAACATAACCGGCTAATCATCAATGATCTCTCTAGATTTTAATGATGATCATGCTGCTCATTACTGTCCACTTTAATAAGCTGCATCATCACCATGCATGTGTGATTCAGTGATACATGCTCTTTTGCACGGTTATGAGAATGTTCTACATTCTGCAATCAGAACTAGAAGTCCATTATAAACAAGACTGTTTCATAAGCCAAATGCAATCATATGATGGTTTTAGCAAAACAGAACAAATGTTCTATATTTATCTTATCGCTCTTTTTCTCGATATGCAAGGTCACCGATAGGTCCCTGTCGCCTTATTTTATCGCTTTCTTCTAGAATCGCAAATATATTTCTGCAACAAAAAAGCAAAAATCCTTGAAAAACCAAGGATTTTTGACGATTTAATGAGTTTTTGTCATCGCATGAGCCACTTTGATACATAAGTCCATGATGGCGACCTTGCCATTTTCCTCAATCAGCCTTTTCGCTTCTTCGTGATATATGCCTTGCTGCGCCCAAAAAACAGGTGCGTCTATTTCAAGAAATTCTTTCGCCACCTCAGGCAAAAACTCGGAACGTCTAAAGACATTGACGATATCAACAGGCCCTTCTATGTCTTTTAAAGAGGCGACCGCTTTTACCCCAAGTGCTTCATCAATCGTTGGATTGACAGGAATGATGTCATAACCGGCATCTTGCATGGCTTTTGAAACCATATAGGACGTTCGGTGCGGCTGATCTGACAAACCTACAACTGCAATTCGCTTACTGCTTTTTAATATACGCCCAATTTCTTGTTTTGAAGGATGATTCATCCAGACACTCCTTTTCTTCTATTTTAGCGAATTTCTTGTTAAAAACAAAGCTGAATTCATCGGCCATCGTTTTTTTCAAAAAAAGATCGCCATGTTTTTCATAAGATCATGTTAAAATGTAAGACAAGAGGGAGAATATAAAGGAGTTATGCAGATGTTAATTGCTTTGATGTTTATTTTGGCTTATCTTCTCGGCAGTATTCCATCAGGTCTCATTGTCGGGAAAGCTGCAAAGGGAATCGATATCCGTGAACATGGCAGCGGGAACCTAGGTGCGACGAATGCATTCCGTACACTAGGTGTGAAAGCAGGATCCATCGTTATCACCGCTGATATTTTAAAGGGGACTCTTGCTTCGGCTTTACCGTTTTTCATGCAACTGGACATTCATCCCTTATTAGCAGGAGTGGCTGCTGTTATCGGTCACAGCTTTCCTGTCTTTGCAAAATTTAAAGGGGGAAAAGCGGTCGCTACATCAGGCGGCGTGCTGTTATTTTATGCCCCGTTCTTATTTATCACGATGATCGCTGCTTTTTTCTTATTTTTATACATTAGTAAATATGTTTCATTATCATCTATGCTGACTGGGATCTACACATTCATTTACAGCATATTCACCCAAGATCTATTTTTAATTATTGTTGTTGCTGTTCTTGCTGGCTTTGTGATCTTCAGACACATCGCCAACCTCAAACGAATTCTCAACAAAACTGAACCGAAAATCAAATGGCTTTAGCCGTTTCATCAATTTAAATATGTGGTAAAAGTAAAGAAAAGCTGTTTTTGCATCCTGCATTTAAAAACAGCATGACTTCAAAAAGGGGCGATCACATTGAAATTAACGATAAAAGATGATGCACTCAATTGGTACAAGAATGAACTGGATTTAGAAAAAGGTGATCATGTTCGCTTTTTTGTCAGATATGGCGGGTGCAGTAATGTACAAAAAGGCTTTTCTCTCGGCGTCGCAAAAGATGAACCTCAAAATGCCGGCGCAACCGCTGAAGTAGAAGGCATTACTTTCTTTGTGGAAGAAAGTGATATTTGGTATTTTGACAACCATGATCTGCATATTGATTATAACGAGTCCGTGAAAGAACCAGAATTTCATTATGAATAAACAAAAAAGATACCTCATCCCTCGGGTATCTTTTTTGTTTGTCACTCAATATAAAGTCCATACTCCTGAATGTTTCCTAACGACCGCTCTTTTTGCAAAATCCGTTTTTGCGAATCACCGATGAGATCAAAATGAGGAAAACCTTCGCGAACATGGATCCATTCTTTCTTTAATCCATGCTTTTGTCCCCAAGCGATTAATTGCTCCATATCCTGACAGGCTGCCTTTGTGACAGTATTTGCATGCGGAAAACGGTCATCAAGCCAATAGTGTGTCAAAAAGGCCACATTCCCTTGCCGAACAGCTGATTTCCAAGCATTCAAATCTCTTCTTTTAATTCCAAATGCCATGAATCAAACCTGCTTCTTGGACTGTTCGTATACGCTGTGCCATGCAGGGAAAGCTTTTCTAAATTGAATCGGTCTAAAGGTTTCTTTGTCCACACAAATATGTGAGGTGGTCCCTGTAATAGCCGTTTGTCCATCAGGTTTTTGTATTTCATAGCCATACACTGTTTTCACGCCGTTATATTCTTCTATCCATGTGTGAACTGTAGCCGTTTCACCGTACAGTAGTGGTTTCTTATATTGAACCTGAAGATCGACAACAGGTGCAAGGACACCGTCTGCCTCTAACTGGGCATAGGAAAAGCCTAATTCTTTAATTAACGCTGTTCTGCCGACTTCCATCCAGATTAAATAGTTGGCATGATACACAATACCCATTTGATCTGTTTCTGCATAACGGACTTCTATTTCTTTTTTAGATACATACACGTTTTCATCGCTCTCCTATCAAAACCTAACGTCTCTGACATTTTACCACATTCCAAATGGTTCTTCTAAAAAGAGGCAATAAAATAAACCAGGAATCCCTGGTTTATTCAGTGTAACCGCTCTTTCTTGCTGCTTCCTCGTCCTTTATTTCAGAACGCATTGCGTCAATACTTGTTCTACGGTTTTCATTTTTTTGCTTGATCATCTGCTTTTCTTCCTCTGTTGAAAGACCCATTGCTGCTTCAGATTCATCAATATTTTCAAGTGTGTTTTCGATCATATCCTGCAGCTTCTCAACATTATCAGAACGATCATCTGGATTGGATTGATATGACTTGTCATTCATCATGCTTCCCTCCTATTATTCGCCCTTCGTCTGTATCACATCAGGCTGTTCATTCGATTTATTATGCATCTTTTTGCCTTTATTTCGTTTGTATGCTACAGGTTTTGTCCCTAAATGGTCTGGTGTAAACTGCGCTTGTTTATCATGCTCTCTACCCATCATTCATCCCTCCCTCTTCTTTAGGATGAACGAAAAAGGTCAAATCATAACTTATTTCTGTCTAAATCGCTCTTCCAACTTTTCTTCAAGCTGGTTTAAAAATTCCTCATTGCTTAATAATTCTTTTTTATTTTCAAGCACAAGTTCTTCAAATGTACGGCGCTTTCTTCTTCTCATGTCTATCACCACCTCCACTCTGTTCATACCATTTTCGCCAAAACATTTAGAAAATAAGCAAAAAAGAGCTGAATCATTATAGATCCAGCTCTTTTTCAATTTCTTTTTTTGTGAGCATTTGATGCTTTACAGTCAGGATACGCCCTTTTTCATCTAGTATGTATGTCGTCGGATAGGAAAGTACCTGATATCTCGCTTGAATACCTTTTTGATCTAATAAAACAGGAAAACTGACCTTAAGTTCCTCAATAAATGAGGCGACGTGATCCACACTCTTTTCAGTGTTCGTCAAATTCACCGCTAGTACCTCAACTTGGTCATTTTCACTTCTAATTGCGTCTAGATCTGGCATTTCTGTTCGGCAAGGCTTACACCATGTCGCCCAAAAATTGAGGAGTACTTTTTTCCCTCGATAATCAGATAACGATGCCGTTTTGCCATCAAGGGTTTTGAGCTCAAAATCAGGGGCTTTGTCCCCTGTTTCAAGACCGATGGCAGGTTCTTTTGGTCCGAATACATTCCATGCAAGTAAACCAATCAACACAAGTAAAACAGCGCTTGCCATTCCTTTTTTCCACATGATTGATCCTCCACTATGTTAAAAAAGAAGAGAAAGCTGTCTAAGCGCCTTCTCTTCTTTGCTTTATTAGTTGCTTGCCAATTTTTCACGCAATACCATTTGAAGGATACCACCATGACGGTAGTAGTCAATTTCGACTTCACTGTCAAAGCGAACAATTACTTCAAATGTTTTCTCGTTGCCATCTGTATCAATTGCTTTTACAGTGACAAGATCACGCGGACGAACTGTTTCATCAACATCTACTTCGAATGTTTCTGTTCCTGTTAGTCCATAAGTTTCTGCACTTTCTCCATCTTTAAACTGTAAAGGAAGTACACCCATGAAGACAAGGTTACTTCTGTGGATACGCTCAAAGCTTTCCGCTAGAACGAATTTAATTCCAAGAAGATTTGTTCCTTTTGCAGCCCAGTCACGAGAAGAACCCATGCCGTAATCTTTACCTGCTAAGATCGCAAGACCAGTTCCATCTTCTTTATAACGCATGCATGCGTCATAAATCGATGTCACTTCACCAGTTGGCCAGTAGGTTGTATACCCACCTTCTGTTCCTGGTGCGATTTGGTTTTTAATACGGATGTTTGCAAAAGTACCTCTCATCATAACATGGTGGTTACCACGGCGAGATCCGTATGAGTTAAAGTCTCTAGGCGATACGCCTCTTTCTTGCAAGTATTTACCCGCAGGTGTGTCTTTACCAATTGCTCCAGCAGGAGAAATATGGTCTGTTGTGACAGAGTCACCGAACTTCGCCACTACGCGCAATCCTTTAAGTGGTTCAACTTTACCAGGTTCAACTGATAAGTTTTCAAAAAATGGCGGGTTATCAATGTATGTGGAATTTTCATCCCATTTATACAATGCATCATCCGTCGTTTTAATTTCATTCCAGCGGTCATTGTTGTCAAAAACAGTTTCATACTCTGAACGGAATAGCTCAGGTGTGACAGTGCTTTTCACGACGCTGTTGATTTCATCCATTGATGGCCAAATGTCATTGAAATAAACGTTCTCGCCATTTTTATCGACACCGATCGGATCTTTTGTTAAATCAATATTCACCGTACCAGCAAGTGCATAAGCCACAACTAATGGTGGAGATGCAAGGTAGTTTCCTTTTACAAGCGGGTGGATACGCCCTTCAAAGTTACGGTTACCTGATAAAACAGAAGTGATCAGCAGATCATTTTTAGAGACAGCATCTTCAATTTCTTTTTCAAGCGGTCCTGAGTTTCCGATACATGTTGTACAGCCATACCCAACAATGTTAAATCCGAGGTCTCTTAAATATGGAAGAAGTCCCGAATTCACGAGGTACCCTGTTACAACTTTAGAACCCGGTGCTAGTGACGTTTTCACGTAATTTGGCACCTTCATACCGAGCTCACTTGCTTTTTTCGCAACAAGACCTGCTCCGATTAAGACGTATGGGTTCGATGTATTCGTACAGCTCGTAATCGCTGCAATCGCAATCGCACCTGTCTTCATCACAGCTTTTTCACCATTTGCTAGATCAAATTCGATTTGTTTGTCCAGCTCTGATTTTTCTAAGCCAAAACCTTGGTTACCAGCTGGGCTTTCGATGTGTTTATGGAACGTCTCTTTCATTTGAGAAAGTGGAATCAAATCTTGTGGACGTTTAGGACCAGATAAGTTTGATTCAATTTGAGAAAGATCAATTTCCACAACATCAGTAAAGATTGGCTCTTCTGCATCCGGCGTATAGAATAAGCCATTTGCGCGAGAATATTCTTCAACGATATTAATTTGCTCTTCATCACGTCCAGTAAGGCGAAGGTAAGCTAGCGCTTCTTCATCTACTGGGAAGAATCCGCAAGTTGCACCGTATTCTGGCGCCATGTTCGCAATTGTTGCACGATCTGCTAACGGCAATTGTGCAACACCAGGTCCGAAGAACTCGACGAACTTGTTAACTACGCCTTTTTCACGAAGAACTTGTGTCACTTTTAATGCAAGGTCAGTTGCAGTTGTTCCGTTTGGAAGCTCTCCAACTAATTTAGCACCAATAACTTCTGGTACTGGGAAGTATGAAGGCTGACCGAGCATACCAGCTTCTGCTTCGATACCGCCAACGCCCCATCCAAGTACACCGATACCGTTAATCATTGTTGTATGTGAGTCAGTACCAACTAATGTATCTGGGTAAGTGATGATCTCGCCATCTTCTTCGATTGCATGAACAACACTTGCAAGATACTCTAAGTTCACTTGGTGAACGATCCCTGTTGCAGGCGGAACAGCTTGATAATTGTTAAACGCTTTCTTTGCCCAGCTAAGGAAGTTATAACGCTCTGCGTTACGTTCGAATTCTAAATCCATGTTAATGTTTAATGCATCTTCAGTTCCAGCTTTATCGACTTGTACAGAGTGGTCAATGACCAGGTCAACTGGAATTTCAGGGTTGATTTTATCTGGGTCTCCGCCCACATCTGCCATTGCTTTTCTTAAAGAAGCAAGGTCAACGACAGCTGGCACACCCGTGAAGTCTTGTAAAATAACACGAGAAGGTTTAAATGGAACATCAATTTCTTTTACCTCGGCAGTTCCCCATTTTGCCAAGTTCTCAACGTGTTCCTTCTTGATCACTCTACCGTCTACTTGGCGAAGCACTGATTCTAACAGTACCTTAATGGAATAAGGCAATTTAGAAACATTTCCGATTCCTTGTTTCTCGAGTGCTTCTAACGAATAATAGTGATACGTTTTCCCATTTGTCGAAAACGTTTTTCTAGATTGAAAAGCGTCTTGTTTAGCGACTTGCTGCTGTTTCGACATGTCCAAAATCCCCCTTTTGATGATCAAGATCAATTTCAATTCTCAGAAAAATCGTCGTATTTCACCACAATTTTCTCACAATTTCATCTTAAAACAAATTCATACATAAGTAAATAACAATGCTTTTATTAAATTCAATAAGTTTAGCTTATCACAAGGAAATGATTACTCCTCATAAACTGAGCAGCACGGGTTCATACTAATGCTGAGGTGATAGAACATGACAAAAAGAAAAGCAAATCATGTCATTGACGGCATGAACGCAGCCAAAAGCCAAGGAAATGGTGCAGGCTATATAGAAAATGATCAGCTCGTTTTAACAGAAGAACAAAAGCAAAACAATAAAAAGCGTAAAAAAAACCAATAAGAAAGGAGTGAGAAATGATGACGAACAAAAACACTGGGAAAGACATACGTCAAAACTCTCCTAAAGAGCATCAAGGCGGGCAGCCTGAGCCACTATCAGGCAGTAAAAAAGTGAAAAACCGCAACCATACAAGACAAAAGCACAATTCACATCATGATATGTAAACATTTTCTCTTAAGCCCGTGACCAAACGGGATGTTTTAGGTCTTTCACACATTTCAGCTTTCATCATATGATTTATTATGAGATGTGATGGAGGAGTGTTTATGGAGAATGAAAAGCAAGTGAATTCCTCTGATTTTCTTGAAATAAATGATTGGCTGAGTGTATTAATGGACGATCCTTTTGCATGGTATGACGAACAGCTCCCAATAGATCTTTACGAAACAAGCCGTGATTATATTATTGAGATCGACCTCTCCACCCTATCGATCACTGATTTAAAACTGACCTTTTCCGGATGTGAGCTCATCCTCGCTTATTTGATCGATGAAAGAGAACAGCCGATTGAAAAAAGTGTCATGCTCCCTTTTTATTTGAATGACAAAGACATTGATACAGATTACGAAAACAGAATCATATCAATCAAAATCAAAAAGGATGCCCATCGTCAAGACGGAGCATTTTCCTTTCAAATGCCACACTTCAAACATTAAGAGCCCGCCTGTATACAGGCGGGCTCTCTTCCGTTCGTTTCAAGTCAATACCTTGTGCGAACCACCATGGCCAAATAGTAGAGTCGCTATACAATAATGTATTCCTTTTCTACTAAATGGTTTGGGTCATTCTAGTAAATGGGCGCCTCTTGATCAAAAAAGGCGTTTATAGAAAAAAACACATACATTTTTGTTATTTTCTTCTACCTTCCCTTCATGTAAAATAGAATAGAGAGAAGGGATATAGGGAGTGAGAACATGTTAAGCGGCTGGTTTTTGTGGTTCATTTTATTTTGGGGTACAGTGATGATTGGATTACTAGCAATCGGTGGCTTTTTTATGTTTCGCAAGTTTTTAAAACGATTGCCGAAAGAAGACGGGAAATCAGAGCTTGATTGGCAGGATGAATATATTCAAAAGAGCCTGCACCTATGGCGCGATGAAGACAAACAGCTATTAAATGAGCTAGTATTACCGGTTCCAGAACTGTTTAGAGATGTCGCCAAAGAAAAAATCGCCGGTAAAATTGGCGAGCTGGCACTTAAAGAACAAGCGGCCAGCATTAATTTAGACTTAATCATTCGCGGCTATATTATCGCTACACCGAAGCGGGATCATAAATTTCTACTAAAGCGCCTTCAAGAAAAAAAGATCGACCATTCGCCATATGAATCTTTATTAAAATAACCTCCTTTTTGAAAAGGAGGTTTAATTTATTTGGGCCTGCTGCAGATCTAATTGTTTAGATATCTTTCTAAACGACAAATACATCGCAACCCGCCAAGGGACAATCATGCCAAAGGCTAGAATCCAAAACATCCCGCTAAGCGCACCATAATCAATGGAAGAGCTTAAAATCGTCTTCATTCCGATACGAAGGACAAGAAGCCCAATGAGAATAAACACAAATGCTTTTGAACGCTTCAAATAGATTTCATTACCTCTAATTTCAAATTTCGATGTTTTAATTAAAAAGATAGAGAAAAACATCCCTACAGTAATCGCCTCTAAAAATTCAGCTCCAGTTACTTGAAACATTGGCACAAAAAACATCAGTGCACCAGTGCTCATAAAGATAGGAGGTAATATAATTTTTTTCGCGGTTGCAGGTTTTGCAGATGATTTAATGCGAATAAACATGACGGCTACCGCCATACATACCGCCACTATAGAAGAAATTATGATCATCATATCAAATCATTCCTTTATTCTTTAAGGTCAGTCTATGTATAATATACTCCAATTGACGAAAAAAAACCATTCGCCGCGACTGTAGAAAACGATTTCAAAAACCCGTAAATCCTCCAAATAATGATGAGAACATAATAATGATCCATGTCAGAAGATCAAAGAACAGCAAGATCCCTACTACGATCATAATAATCCCGCCAGTTTTCATGATGAGCTGCTGACGCTTTCTGATCCAAGCCATTTTTGTGATGAAAAAGGAAAGAACAAAAAATGGGATAGCAAAACCTAATACATACGCAATCATGTAGGTCACAGCGGACTCTGGCTTGTTGCTGGCAAGTGTGATGACAGCTGATAAAATCGGGCCGGTACATGGTGTCCAACCAGCAGCAAAACCCATTCCGATGAGAATCGATCCAAAAAAACCGGCTGGACGATTTTTAAACTGCAACCTCTTTTCTCCCATTAAAAAAGAAGGCTGAAATACACCAAGAATCATAAAGCCAAAGAAAATAATGAGAATGGCACCAATTTGACGAATCGCATCTTGATATTCAATGAAAAACTTCCCAACAAACGATGTCCCAAATCCAATGGCAATAAAAATGAGAGAGAACCCAATTAAAAAGAATAATGTATGAAGCAGACTTCTTCTTCTCAGCATCACCTTCTCAGATTTCACTTCATCTATACTAACGCCCGTAATATAGGATAAAAAGGCTGGATAAAGTGGCAGACAGCACGGTGAGATAAAAGATAGAAACCCTGCTCCAAACGCTAAAAAGTAATTCAAATCTGACAAAAGAACACCCCCTTCTTACAATATACAATAAGAGATGACAAATTCATTTCATTTTTTTTACATCGCCTCAATAAAGATGGTCTAATCTCTTAAAACCTTATATAATTTAATTTGACATCAAGATACCAAACCCTTTAAATTTGAAAATAAACCTTAAAATGGATATAATAGAATCGATTCTTTTTATCAAGATTTGCATGAAAGGAACATGACTTTGGTAAAAACATCATTATTAACTCAAATTGAAGAAAAAAGAGAAGAGCTGATGAAAGTTGTCTTGCATAATGGGATGACATCAACAGTGACCATCGAACATAGCCAGCAGCTAGATCATCTCCTCTTACAATATCAACGACACTTACACTCAAACTCAGCCAACTAATGATATCTCAAGATAGAAACAAATGCCGCACGATTTTAGAAAAGTTGATATGTGTGACAATAAAAGAAACGAAAACCTCTGCTCACAGGGGTTTTTTGTTTTGTCTTTAACGGACGGTTCACGGCAAAATAAAAACCACTTTCCCTGCTTTATTCATGCAAGTACAGTGGTTTTATGCGTCTGATGAAGGTGACTTCAATAAAGAAAGGGCATCGCTTGTCCAATCTTTAGGGACCATGTTCCATCTATGATCATAATAACGTACGTATTATTTCGCTTGGTTGTTCATGGCTTTCATCATTTGATTGATTTTCTTTTGGGACGGTTTCATGCCCATTTGCATCATCATCATTCGAAGCATTTGTTCATTAATTGGTGGATTCTTTTTCAAGTAGCTCATCATATACTTACGAGCAATAAAGAATCCGAGTGCAACTCCTGCAAGCAGTGCAACAACGCCTACAAGGATGACAACCCATAAATCCATAATTCTTCCTCCTTCATGTTGTCTCGTATAAAGTGTACTAAACAAAAGGCTATTATACAACATTTCACGTTCAATTTTATTTTTTTAAACAAAATTCCTCACTTTTACCGGATTGAGCCACCCGTGCTTCTTTGATCCAAAGTCCATAGCCAGGAAACAAGGACTAATTTTTCTGAGTACTTCAAAAAACACCGCTTCTGCCTCATAACTGCCTGTGGCAGACATTTGAATGTAACGGTCTTTTATAATGAATGCGGCTGTGCCTTTTCCATCTGGCAGCGATGCACTGTATATTGAGCCTATTTGTGTATAGTGAATGTTGGTTAAATTGTTCATTAAACGCTGGTGCATATGAAAAGCAGGGATTCGTTTCGTTACATAATCCACTTGCTTAACAAGCATGACTAATTCGTCATCACTGCGGTTCGTCCAGTGTAACGATTCAAACAAATGAAACAAAATAGATTCTCTACCAAAATAATGATGAGCAAACTCATCCTCAATCCAATAAATATAATAATGGCGTTCCATGTCTATCCCTTCCTTTCACATTTCGTCAATCTCGCTTATTGCTTGTATTATACAAAAATGTGAAAGAAAGAATTGTCTATATATGAAGCAAGAAGAAACTAGTTTTGTCAAAAAAACAAGAAAAAAGAAAAAAGTTTGCAGAGCATAGTGAAAAGCTCTGCAAACCGACTGCAAAAAAGCATGATGCTTGGAGACTGATTATTTATTCAGCTTTGCTTTTACGCGGCTCACCACGTTGCTGACAGTGAAACCGTATTTTTCAATAATGGTTTCGCCTGGTGCAGAAGCGCCAAATTTATCAATCGCAATCACATCGCCATCAAGGCCAGTGTAACGTTCCCAGCCAAGTGAAGCACCCATTTCGATTGCAACACGTGCTCTCACTGCTTTAGGAAGAACGGACTCTTTGTATTCGTCTGACTGCTCATCAAAGCGATCCCATGCAGGTAAGCTCACGACAGAAACGCGAATGCCTTCTTTTTCAAGTGCTTTTTGCGCTTCAATGGCTAAACCTACTTCAGATCCTGAAGCAAGTAGAAGAGCTTCTGGCTGTGCATCAGCTGCTTCAACGACGACATATCCACCTTTTTCTACGCCTTCATACGCCTTCTCTGGTGATTGATCAATCGTTGGAAGGTTTTGACGAGTAAGAACAAGCGCTGTCGGTTTATTCGTTGAAGATACAGCAATTTTCCATGCTGCAGCTGTTTCGTTTCCATCAGCTGGACGAATAACAGAAAGGTTAGGCATCGCACGTAATGAAGCGAGCTGTTCAACTGGCTCATGCGTTGGTCCATCTTCCCCAACCGCAATACTGTCATGCGTAAATACATAAGTGACAGGAAGTCCCATTAATGCAGCAAGACGAATGGCAGGTCTTAAGTAGTCTGAGAAAACAAAGAATGTTCCGCCGAATACACGAAGTCCGCCGTGAAGTGCCATACCGTTTAATGCTGCACCCATTGCGAATTCTCTCACACCAAACCAAATGTTTCTGCCAGCGTAATTCTCTCTGCCAAAGTCAGTTGTATCTTTAATGGTTGTTTTATTTGATCCAGCAAGGTCAGCAGACCCGCCAATAAAGAATGGTACTTGTTTTGCAATGCCATTTAATACTTCTCCAGAAGAAGCACGAGAGGCAAGGCTTGAACCTGCTTCATAAACAGGAACCTCTTGATCCCAATTCTCAGGAAGTTTCCCTTCAATCGCAAGCTTCAGCTGAGCTGCTAGTTCTGGATATTCTTTTTCATATTGCTCAAACAGTTCATTCCACGCTGCTTCTTTTTTCTGTCCAGCGTCTTTAACAGCTGTTTTGAAATGATCGTACACTTCAGAAGGTACATGGAAATCTTCTTCAAACGTCCAAGAATAAGCTTCCTTCGTTAGCTTCGCTTCCTCACTGCCAAGCGGTGCACCGTGCACCCCAGACGTTCCCGCACGGTTTGGAGATCCGAAACCGATTGTCGTCTTCACTTCAATAAGTGTAGGTTTGTCTGTACTTTGTTTGGCTTTTTCAATGGCAGCCGTCACTTCGTCAATGTTATTGCCGTCTTTTACATAAAGAACTTCCCAATTCATCGCTTCAAAACGATTCTTCACATTTTCAGAGAAAGAACGATCGAGGTCGCCATCTAAAGAAATGTCGTTTGAATCATAAAGAACAATTAAACGGCCTAAGCCTAAATGACCAGCAAGTGAAGCAGCTTCAGAGGAAATGCCCTCCATTAAGTCTCCATCTCCGCAAATGCTGTATGTATAGTGATCCACAACATTAAAGTTGTCTTTGTTATACGTTTCTGCAAGATGTCTTTCTGCAAGTGCCATTCCTACAGCCATCGCAATCCCTTGTCCTAAAGGACCTGTTGTCGCATCTACGCCCTCAGTATGTCCAAACTCAGGATGTCCAGGTGTTTTGCTTCCCCATTGGCGGAATTGTTTTAAATCTTCGATGCTCAGATTGTATCCGCTTAAATGAAGCATGCTATATAAAAGCATAGAGCCATGTCCCGCAGATAACACAAAACGGTCTCTGTTAAACCAATTTGGATTTTGCGGACTTACGTTTAAGTGATTCGTCCATAAAGCGTACGCCATTGGTGCAGCGCCCATCGGCATTCCAGGGTGACCGGAATTCGCTTTTTCAATTGCGTCTATGGAGAGAGTACGTATTGTTGCAATAGATTTCAATTCAATCGTTTCCATATAAATCCCCTTCCGTATCTTGTGTACACCATTATCATAAATCTACTGTCCTTTTTTCACAACTATTTCACGCCGAAAAAGAAGGATTTTGTCACATTTAGTTTATCGATCACCTAAAAACTTATACAAATATGAAAAAAGATGAGAATATTCCTCCCATCTTTTCAAAAATCAAGAAATGATGACCTTTAATGAAGATTCTGGTCTCTTTCTCTTTTTAATTTTTCTGGTGTGACATCGTTTCCTTCTGGATCGACGATTTTCACGGTTTTAAGTGTATTTTTCATAGAAGAACGAAAAGCCTTTAAATATTCCTCTCTTAATTGCTTTTGTTCTGTTTTCTCAGCGTCCGACAAACCGGCCTCTTTCGACTTTTTTGAAAGCTCATTGATTCTTGCAAGCTGTTCTTTAGAAATCATGACAAACTCCTTTAAAACATTTTCTCTACATACTACTAAATATCAGTCATTTTTACAACAAATCACGCTTTAAGTCGCAAGCCCTTTTTCATATTCTTGGTACCTTCTATGGACGGTTGCTTTTGAAATGTCAAAACCAAGTGACTGCAATGTCACTGCAATTTCAGCGAATGTCATGTTATTTTTTCTTAATCGAACAATTTCAGAAATCGGTACTTCAATACGTTCGCGGCCAGGCGCCTGTTCTTGGTGTTTTAAATTCAGTTCGGGTTGATACCCTCGCTCAACAGCTTTTTTCATCCCACGCTTAATTTTCAAATTATGAATTTTCCGCTGATACTCTTCTACAACGCCTACAATTTCAATGACCATTTCGTCTGCTTCTGAAAGCTCAAGCTCTCCTCTATGAAATACGCTGTACACCTTGACTTTCTCTTTAAACAGACAATGAAGAAGAGCGATTTTCGCCTGCCCTCTTCCAAGGCGTGTCTCATCTTGAATGAGAACAGCATCGATTTCTTCCTCTTTCAGCGTAGCCAGCATGTCAAAAACACCGTCACGATCAAGATCGTATCCACTCGCTTTTTCTTTAATCACTTTGACTACATTCATCTTGTGCGCTGCAGCTAAAGCAAGCAGTTCTTCTTCTTGTCTTTTAAGCGAGGTTTCTTGCTCTTCTTTGGCAGTACTTACTCTCGCATAAATGATTGCATTCATGTCTTCAATCGACCTTTCTACTGTACTGTTGCAAGTTGATATACGACTGGATGCTCTTTTTTAACTGGAATGACAAGGATGTCTCCAGGCTGGATGTCAGTTGAAGCGAGATCATTGTGTTCAGTTACCCAGTCAATAAAAGCATTTTTATCGATCGATTTACTGTCGTTTACTTGATCAGCTAATCCCCAAAGAGTATCACCTGATTGAACCTCTATTTTAACATATTGATTTGGATCATTATGGCTAGTGACTGCAATAAGTGAGAGAAATATGCCAACGATGAATGAGAATAGCCCAATAAAAATAATAGATTCCTTTAACCTCATAATGTCATCTCTCCTAATAGAATGTGTGTTCGTTCTTTCTGACACTCATTATAAATACGAACAAACGTTTCTGTCAAACGTTTTTTTCGAACCTATGTTTGTACTGTTAGGAAAAACATGCTATAATTTCTTTAAAATTGACGTTTTGAGGTGCAAAAGATGACGAAGCTATCAAAAAGACAACTCGATATCCTGAAATTCATAAAAGAAGAAGTAAAAAGCAAGGGTTATCCCCCATCCGTTCGTGAAATTGGCGAAGCTGTCGGTCTAGCATCAAGTTCAACTGTCCATGGACATTTAGCTAGACTAGAAACGAAAGGTTTAATTAGAAGAGACCCAACGAAACCTAGAGCGATCGAAGTACTAGATGAAGAGGAAATGAATATTCCAAAGAGCGCTGTAATGAATGTTCCAGTCATCGGAAAAGTCACAGCAGGCTTGCCTATCACGGCTGTTGAGATTGTAGAAGAATATTTCCCACTTCCAGAAACTTTTGCAGCGCCAGATGAACAAGTATTTATGCTTGAAATTATGGGAGAAAGTATGATCGATGCAGGTATTTTGGACAAAGACTACGTCATTGTGCGTCAACAAAGCACTGCCAACAATGGAGATATTGTGGTGGCTATGACAGAAGAAGATGAAGCAACAGTGAAACGTTTTTATAAGGAAGATACACACTTTAGATTACAGCCCGAGAATCCATCAATGGAACCGATTATTTTACAGAATGTGAGTATACTAGGTAAAGTGATTGGCGTATTTAGAAATATTCATTAAAAAAAGCCGGTATTTCATCAACGTTTGATGAGAGCCGGCTTTTTCTTTTATGAACAAGAATATGCAAGAATACTAGAGCTTGGGAACGAGCCAAATGTAAAGTTCGGCCATATGAAACCCGTTGTACGGCCAAAAGGCTGCGAGGAAAGAACATACATGAGAAATACTTGACCGTTTCTAAGGAACACAATGGTCCACCTTCTATTACATCCAGCTGCAAATTGAACCGTTTGCTGGCTTCCGCCTACACTCTGCCCTGCAATGAGCGGCTGCATACTTTGAGGCTGAGAGACTGCTTGTTGATATTGCGAGATGATATGCTGCGGCGGGGCTGGCGGGACCGATTGTCCTCCTGCACCTTGCCCTTGCCCAGTCCCTCCGAATGGCAATCCGGGAAATCCTCCAACTTGAGAAATAGGAAACGCCGGCATGCTTTGTACCTGCCGATCGTACAAGTACCCATTCCACGTACCTTCATATGGATTATACATACTAAACACCACTTTCTTAGACATTCATCACGACAGTATATGTCATACATAAAAAAAGAGTGTTGAGGAGACAAATAGAAATCTTTCCAAAAGACGTTTTATTCTTCTTTAGAACGGTTAAATACTAATGAGGAAGAAAAAAATAAAAAAATGAAAACTTTTTGTCTCCCTCAAACGTTATATAGATAGAAAGAAAAGAAATAAAAAACATTTAGATTTAATACTTGTAATATCTCTGTAACTATTGTAACATTTGTAACATAAGAAGTTTTCATTGAGAAAAGGAGGCAATTGCCTTGAAAAAATTATTTGTTTTATTAACCGCTATTATGCTTATGATCTCATTACAAACAACAACACTGGCCGCTTCCAAAAAATCAGCCGCTTTGACAAATAAAGAAGCGTTACATATTGCCCTTGATGCAAGAGAACACTTTTGGAGTGCGATGTCAGGCTACAACATTAAAGAGCATTCAGATTACAAATTAAAATCATTTACTTATAAAGATATGACTTACAACTACCTGTCTAAAACATTTGATACAAAGAAAAAACTAAACAGCTATCTATCTCAAGTTTTCACAAAAGATGCCATTACTCACGGTTTAAAAGACTATCAGTTCATCGTTCATAAAGGAAAAATGGCTGTGCCAGTTGGTGACGGAGATAATATGCTTAATTGGGATAAGGCAACACCTAAACTCGTCTCTAAGAAAAGTACAATCCGCACATACGAATTCACAGTACCAACACTTGATGGACGTAAAGTAAAACGTACTGTCACTTTCGAGAAAGTACAAAACGATTGGAAAGTAACAAAAATTGATGCTGTAATTTAAATAAAAACCAGGCCTAGCAAACGGCCTGGTTTTTATATGGATGAAAATTCAGTCATACGATCTAAAGCGTGAGCAAGTGATGAAGCCGTTTGAAATTCATTAAAAGGCAGTCCTAGCTGTACAGCCGTTTGAGCAATTTCTGGTCTAATGCCTGAAATGGTCGTATCAACCCCAATTAACCGAAGTGACGTGACAAGATCAAAGATTTGATGTGCTACCATCGTATCAATGATGACGACACCTGATAAATCAATACATAAATGTTGAACACCTTTTTGCGAACACTGTTTTAATGTATTTTCTAAAATAGTCTTTGCTCGCGCAGTGTCAATATCTCCAACTAAAGGCAATAAGGCAACATGACTTTTTAACACAATGACTGGGGAACTCAGCTCATAAATCATGTCTCTTTGTGCAACGAGTTTTTTGGTGGTATTTTTCACATATTGCTGAATAAAGACATGAATTGAAATGTTAAATGCCTCAGATATCAAATCATACCAATAAAATATTCGGTCAATGTCAATATCACCTTGATGCTGTTTTATAAACTCTTTTAAGTAATGAAGAACCACTCTTTGATTGGACATATACTCTCTCACGACGTAATCTAATGGCGTGTTCAAGTGCTTCGGATCACTTGCTAAGTCTTCAGACCATTTTTTAAATTTCGTATGTAAATACGTCTTGTCTTCAATAAGTGCGCGGATAAAATGCTGATAATAATCTTGATTTTGCCGTTTTAGCTCTGCTATGATGCTGGAATCTGTTGAACGATAAATGGATTCTGGATCATCATCCTCAATTGATTCATACCATGTTTCAGTCAGTTTCTCTGCATGTTGCATGAAAAAATCGTATAATGCACGGTTCTTTTCCATAAGCATATGTCCCTTCACATTTTCTACTTGTCAGTCTTTGTACCTGATGGATTGATTGTACCACTGAATCTTTTGTACCTGCTAGCTCGAATACGCTCCTGTTGAACAAAAAAAGCCCCCCTCAAGGAGCCTCTTGTCTATGTTTATTTGACAATAAATAAAATTCGTTTCCCGTCAGGATACCCGCTGATTTGATGCCCGACCCATGAACCAGCGCCTCTATTATCTGATGGACTGACATATTGAACGCTCGCCCCCTTTCCTCCTTCAAGACACACTGCCATCGGCCATTCATCCCGGTCAAAACCAGGTTTTGTGGGAATTCCTTTTAATGATTCTTGCCTGCGGGCATCTGCCCCATTTCGGTCAATGGTACACACATCTGAGTGCCCTTTTCGAATAGCTTCTTGAATATGACTGCCTGTTTCAGGATACCGTTCCTTAGGAAATTGAATCACATGATCATAACGATCTGCCCCTTTTGCGGAACGATCCTCTCCAAAACCACCTAATAACGCACCCATCCAAATGACAAAACAAAGAACGACAGCAGCGATCCAGCCTTTTCTCATCTTCAAAAGCTCGTGACCTCCTCATACTTTTGATGAAATGATGTTGACTTGAAGGAAATGAGTCATTTTTAATGTATGAGTGGCTGCGTGATGACATGTGAAAAACATGAGCTGAATCTGCCTAGCAAAAGATTCATAAGAAAAAGCGAATGATTTCTTCATCATTCGCCTTGTTCTACTTAAGATATTTCATCTACTCTATATAATATTTCATTTTGCGAAGACATCTCGGACGGCATCCCTTCTTCAGCTGATGAGGATTGTTTATATTCTTCTGATGAGATGACTGTACCATGTGATTTAATCCAGCTCACCAATTTGCTGTTAGCTGATGACTGATTGTCTGGTAATAAAAAGTATTTCACCTTTCCTTGTTGAATAAGTGCTTTTAATTTATTGACAGTCAAAATAGGATCTGTCCCATTAAAACCGCCTAAGGCCATGACATTCTCATCTTCATCAATAATATATGGCGCTGCGGTAACAGTCGTAAGCGTTGCAAATAAATACGTTTCTCCTGTTTGATGCGCCTTTAAATAAGTGAGTAAGCCTTGATCGACACTAGATGTAAACATGTTCCCTCCTCGTGAACTAGCCAGCTGTACACCTGCCTCTGGAAGAACAGCATTTCCACCATAGATGATTGGGGTGGCGGACCAAAAACCTGGAATCAGTAACAGCGTTGTCAAAGCGGTGATGAGCAGTCGTTTCATGATCAATTGTTTTTCTCTGTACATCAGCAATAGGATAGCGATAATCATCCCTGCAATCGCAATGGCATACATCCAAATACTACTGATTTGAGTCGTATAGTTACTCAAAATATACCCTTGGAAGATGGCTGTAACAGCGATTGCTGCTGGAAGCAAATACGCAGATACTCCTTTGTTGGCCTTAAATAAATCTCCCATCTTCTTAGCTCCTATGCCGCATAGTGCTGCAATAGGCGGGGCAAGCATAATGAGATAGTAATGGTGAAAGAAACCCGCAATACTAAAGAATCCGGCAGCAGGAATCAGCCATGCTGTCCAAAACATCGTTTGTTTCCATTCATTTAATTGAGCTTTTCTCTCCTTCCACCAGCTGATGATCATCCCTAAAAGTCCAAACAAAGCAAACGGCAGCATCCAGCTGATTTGACCTGACAATGCAGATTGAAATAAACGAAATATACCGGGATTCCCAGTGCCATACATATTCATGCTTTGTTGACCTACAGCACTTCCAGGCGGAGAACCACCACCTGGACCATGTTGAGGTGGCATCATTTGATTTTGGGATGGCGGCGGCTGATTTCTGTTTGACTGATCCTCTGACGAATCGCCTAATCCAGAATTGTCTGGCATCACCATACCTGCTTGCTGGTTCATGTCACCAAAGGATTTCCCTGTCGTCTGACCAAGCAGCCGTTCCGTGCCGTTATACCCAAAGGCAAGTTCTAACACTGAATTTGTTTGACTGCTTCCCACATAAGGGCGCTCACTTTCAGCTGTCATATCTACAGCAACTGCCCATGATAGAGATAAGCAGGCTAATACAACGATCGAGCATAAGAGAGAGAAAATTTTCTTTTTTAACGGTACGCGAGCAGCAATAAAATAGTAGAAAATAAATGCTGGAACGACCATAAACGCTTGCAGCATCTTCATATTAAATCCTACCGCTACCAAAGCGAAGGCAATAAGAAGCCAGCGCATCTTTCCGCTTTTTACAGCACGCATTAAGAAATACGTACCCGCAAGTAATGTGAAGACGAGCATACTGTCTATATTGTTCGTTCTACTCACAGCTGCGGCAATTGGTGTGAGAGCCATAACGGCCGCTGACACCCTTGCAGCACCTTGACCGAAAGCCGGTTTTATCATGAGATAAAGAAGAAGAACAGATCCCACTCCAGCAAGTGCCTGCGGCAATATCACACTCCATGTATGAAAGCCAAAAATAAGTGCACTGATGGTTTGAATCCATAAAACGACGGGTGGTTTATCAATTGATACGAATCCAGCTGCATCAAATGAGGCATAAAAAAAGTGATGGAAGCTTTTGGACATACTTTTGACTGCAGCTAAATAATATTGATTGGCACTGTCATTCTGCCAAATTTGATAAGTGTAGAGAAAAGCTGCAATCAATAAAATCAACAACAATATCATATCTATTTTTTTATTTTTCACTCATATCTCTTCTTTCTTTTTCATTTATTTCATTCAGCATAGCTTTTAAATATGAAATAGTGATGAACAAAAAAAGAAACTTTTCTGCAATTGACGATAAAAAAAGCCTGTCCCCTGTAAAGGAAACAAGCTGAATGCCCTATTTTTTATTGCGCCTTCGCATAGTTGATAAATTCAACAAAAGCAGCAGTCGCTTTTGGTCCGCCGTTGATCGTTCCGTTTGAATAACCCGCATTATGGACCCCGACGATTTGTTGGTTCTGATCTAGCATCGCAGAGCCAGAGTTTCCGCTAAATGTATCGATCGTATAGTATGCGAGATTCGCATCTTCTCTCGTGACTGGACCTGACATTTCCCATTGTGACACTTTGCCAGTCGACCTCATTTTATCACCTGGATATCCAGAAATTTTAATCGTTGTACCTGTTAGATTTGTCACTTGACGAATAGAGCGATAGCCGACCGTATTTCCAATGTTCGTATCTGTTTTAATGACGGCAAAATCATATTGACTCGCCCCCGTGTTGATATATCCGCTTGGTACATAGAATTCGGTCATGTTTGCTGAGCCGTTCACGGCCGTGCTGTCATTCATGCCTGGGTAGACAGACCCTTTTGCACTATAGCTTCTTGTGGCTGTATTGTAGACGCAGTGTCCGTTTGTCAATATTTTGTTTGGAGCAATAAGTGTTCCGGTGCAGCTAGATCCGCCAAATGTAATATAAGCAATAGAATTATAGGGGGCGACTCTTGTATTCGTCACTTTTGTTCTACCATCGTCTCCAATGACTACTTTTGTTTGAAAGTCTTTTAAATATTTTGTGAGTGGTTTTACTTTTTCGCCAATAGTAGAAGAGAGATCATCCACTTTGTCAAAGGATGAGGGGGTTTTCATATCGTTGTGGAAGTCAGCTGAAGAAATCACCTTTCCGTCAGAAGTCACCATGTCATAATCAGACGTAAGTACTGAATCAGATGCTGCATGGGCAAAACTAGGCACACTTAAAGCACCAAAAACGAGTAGAGAAGGGATTAATTTTTTCACCTTTTTCATCATATTCCTCCTTTATGTCCTATATCAAAAATGATACGATTGTTTCATATTGGAGTAAATGAGAGAATATTCTTATTTTTTACAAAATATTTCATTTGTAAATTAGGTGTTTCGTATCTTCCAAATATTTATTCTAGGGATCTCTCTATGAAAAAAGAAAAACCGCCAATTTGGCGGTTTCAGATTGTTGACAAAGGGCTAAAATGAACTTTATTTTAGCCCTTTGTCTTCTTTTCAGCGTGATCAGCTCCATACATCTTTTACATATCTGTTGTCATTGGCTAGAGATGTCAGCCATTGTTCAGCTGTTTCTTTCGCACACTGTTTCTCAATCTGATACAGTTCAATAAGTGTTGCCTCGACATCTGGTGCCATGACCTTTCCATCCCCGCAAATATACAGGTAGGCGCCTTTGTCGAGCAATTCAATGAGCTTGGCTCCATCATTTTTAATGAAGTGCTGGACATACACTTTTTGCTCCTCGTAGCGAGAGTAAGCACGGTGGATGGTGACGACTCCTTTTTCTTCTGCAAGCTGCATTTCGTCATAATACAGATCATCTTCGTGCGGGTGGCGGCAACCAAAATAAAGATGGGCTTCACCTAACGACTTCCCTTCATTTTGCCATGCTTCCCTTGCCTGAATAAACCCTCTAAACGGGGCGATACCTGTTCCTGGTCCAATCATGATCATTGGTATTTCAGGAGAAGGCGGCAATTCGAATCCTGCTTGAGCTTCATGAAGGAAGCATGCCACTTCATCTCCTTCTTGCAGTCCGCATAAATAGTTTGATGCGACCCCTGCGTATTCACCGCGTCCGCTCCATGATTTTCCTTTCACAACAGCTACTGTGATACTAAGCCTCTTTTCATCTACCTTTGGCGAACTGGAGATCGAGTAATAACGAGGCTTCAATCCTGGTAAAAGGGCTAAAAAATGATCAAATGGCAGTTCACATGCTTCGTATTGTTCTAGTAAATCAAGCATGGTCACACGCTTCTTTAATACAGCTTCTTGATAAATTTCTCCCGCCATTTGTTCAAGTTCAATACGATGAGGTGGGCATACCGTATATTTTGCAAGATCTCTTAGCTGAGTACGTGTCACAGGCTCTTGCAACTCTACATGTGACGCCAACAATTCTCCGACTTGAATTGGCTGATTTAATGGTAAATGACTTGCCTCTTTTTCCGAAGAGAGTATCATGTGCTGCTTGGGATCCAGCTTAAAACGATCGGACACTCGCTGAACGAGTGTTGCACTATTTTTTGGCACGATTCCGATATGATCTCCTTCTTTATAGTGCTTGCCTTCAGGTAATTGAAGTTCGATATGCCTTGTTTGGCGGGTACTTTTTTCAGATTGTAATTCTTGATTTTTCAATACAACAGCTGAAAAGGCACCGTATGTTTTAGCTACAGGACGTTCCACTAGCTCATTCGTATATGCAATGGATAGGTTTGGCTTTTCTTGGCGTTTCTCCTGCAAGGTTAAATTGAATTCTTTTGCAAGCTCATCGAAGACTGTCTTCTGGAATGTTTCTTTATCTTCATCCATATCACCGCCCGCATCGCCTTCACCAATATCCGTTACACGCTTCGCCCCTTTTCTTTCAAGTGCTTCATCAATCAGACGAGGAATACGCTGATACGTGCTCGCCCAATTTCGATCCCCACACCCAAAGACTGCAAATGTCACATTTGATAGATCCTGCTCCTCATCCTGCGTCACCCAATCCACAAACTGTTTCGCATGATCAGGCGGATGACCGTTGTATGAAGCCGTTACAATTAAAACTGAGCCTGACTCTGGTAACTTTCGAGTATAATCATCAAGCGGTGCCGTTGTCACGTCAAACCCTTTTGCTTTTCCGTCTTCAGCAAATTCGTTTGCCATCTGCTTTGCTGTGCCAAGATTTGATCCGTACAAGACCAATAGCGGTGTTCCATGACTCGCTATTTTTGCTTCAGCAGATGCCGTGCTTTTTTTTGGTTCTTCTTTCGGAGGCGCCATAAAGAATTGCTGCTTTCTTGGCCGCACTTTGATTTTAAAATCATTCGGCTTAATGGTCAGGGATTCTTTTAAATCCAGTTCATACGACGTATGGTCAATCAGTTCAAGGTTGTGCAGAACCATCGCCAGAACCATCGTGGCTTCATGAAGGGCAAATTGCATCCCAATACATGCACGCTGGCCATTTCCGAACGGTTTATAGGCATGCTGTGGAATCTTTTCAGGATGCATAAAACGTTCAGGCTTGAATTCTTCTGCATCCTCCCCCCAAACCGCTTGATCCCGATGTATTTTAGGAAGCAGCACACTGACACTTTGGTTTTTTTTGATCGGATATTTCCCTCCAATGACTGTATCCTCTTTCGCATAAAGAGAGAACGTAGGCGCCGTCGGCCAGAGGCGAAGTGCTTCATTTAAGACCATACGCGTATAACTTAGTTTTTGAACCTGCTTAAATGTCGGCAGGCCGCCTTGTAGCACGTCGTCTGCTTCTTGTGCGGCTTTTTTTAATTTGTCTGGATTCTTTAGTAAAAAATAAATCGCAAATGATAACAATCCGCTTGTTGTTTCATGACCCGCTATTAAGAAGGTAATGATTTGATAACGGATATTTTCATCTGACAGGCGTTCACCTGTTTCAGGATCCTTTGCATGTAGCATGAGAGACAGTAAATCATTGCCCGTTTTATCTTGTTTTTTCCGTTCTTGAATAATGTCATCTACTAATTGCTTCATAAAATCAACATCTTGTTCAAATTCTTTTCTTCTTTTGATCATTAATTTATCTGCGACCGGCAATCTACTTGCTTGATCCATCGCTTCATTTAAGCCATTCAGCATGCTTTCAATAAATGGATGTTGATTTTCTTTGTAAAAGCTGTTAAATCGAAAATCAAAACCGCATAGCCCGATCGTATCTAAAGTGAGCTTTGTCATATCCTCTGCTACTTCAATTTCGTCATCACGGCCCGTTCTTTGCCATTTTTGTACAAGCTGTGTGGCAATATCGAGCATCATCTCATGATAGCCTTTCATGGCCTGCTGGCTAAACGCCGGCATCAAGATGTGATGAGCCTTTCTCCAATTCGGCTCTTCTGTCCAACTTGTGAATAACCCATCCCCTGAAAATGTTCTCACTTTATTGAGACTGCTTCCAATGAATTTATCAAAACGCCTCTCATCAAATACTTCTTTGGCAAGTTCATGGCTGGAAACAAAAATACTTGTTGCTTTTGAAAATTCAAACTGAAAGATCGGCCCTAATTCATCTGCCAGCCGCCAAAAGGTTTGAGAAAGCTCTCCTTTTTTGATATGAGGAATATTTTTTAAAGGTCCGTATGTTTTTGGTTTTGGAATGATTGATATTTGTTGCATGTGCCCACTCCCTTTATTTCTTTATGATGCAACGCTAATGGCACGCCATAAGCATTGCTCAATATCTTCTAAAAATTCAATCGTTGGTTCAATTTCCTCTGCTAGAATCTGTTTATGAAGCTGAACGAACGCTCCAAATACAATGGATAAAATCGTTCTCCCTGAAAGATTTGGATGAATTCCATCCTTTTTGCCTTCTTCAAAAATATGAAATAGCTCATTTAATAGCTGCTGCATCTTCTCTTTACTTGTCTCATCTAAATAGTGTGAGCGTTTGTCAATTTCTAAGAAGTACAGACCACTTGGATTCTCTTTTGTAAAGAGCACTAAGCAATAAAAGACATGTTTGAAATAGGCCCTGATACTTGCTTTAGGGTCTGGACTGTTTGTATTCACCTTGTCGATAAATGCAGTCAGACTTCGCTGGTATAAAATGTTCACAAGAGCCTCTTTACTATTAAAATAACGATAAATGGTTCCTGCTCCAACATTGGCTCTTTTCGAAATCATCGGCATCGTTGTACCGTCAAAACCCCGTTCAATAAATAAGTCCAGAGAAGCCTTCATAATCTGCTCCTGTTTATCAGTAGTTGCTGCGGGCATTTCATCCTCTCCTTTCGTTCATTATGAATGAATGTTCATTCCGTATGATGTATATTATATTAATATTTTAATTTCATCTATTTATACTTAAACATACTTATTTTTCTCCGTCATTACATTTTCTGAAAATAATAATAATTGAGAAATGATACCTAGATAGATGACATCCAAACGACTTATAAATATTGGTAGTTCTGTGACGCGCGGGTGTCGTCTGAACTATATGTTCATTCTTGGTCAATTGGAGAATGGATGTGATCGTCATATGTATCAATATATAAACTGCCATTACTTGAACGAACCGCATAAACAATGTCTTTTAAAGACAGCTGCCTTTTTTGAATTTCTTCATAGATCCACTGCTCCGTTAATTGGTTTTCATGGAGGTTTTTCAAAATGAGCTTTCCGTCCATAATGACTTCAATGGGCATGTAATGCTCTGCCTGCATCCACAGGTTAAGATCTTTTCGCGTAACATAATTAAATGAAGGGTATTTTTTCACTGACATATGCCCATCTGTTTCAATCATTGCAAATTCAACTTCACTAATGTCAAACACATTCTTTTCTCTGAGTTGTTGATTTAAATAATCAAGTGTATACCTCATTCCTTTCATATTCTCTTCAAGGATTTTGCCATTTTGAATCACAAGCGTTGGTTTACCGGCCATAAAACCTCTCACCTTCCGGCTTCTTAAAGCAAGTAAAGAAATCACATAAATAATGATCACAAGTGTCACAAAAGAAATGGTTGTGGAATGAAGCGGAAGCGTAGTATTAAACGCCAGGTTCGCCGCAATTGAACCTAGACTGATCGCTGCAATGAAATCAAAAATATTCATTTGCGCAATGGTTTGCTTTCCAAGAAGACGAGCACCGCCGAATAAAATAGCAAAAGCAAATATGGTTCGAAGAATGACTTCAATATGATCTGGCATTTCAGCTTCCACCTTTCGATTTCATGAAAAAAAGCCTTTTCTCTAGAAAAGACTCTTTGTTAGACTATGCATTTATTCCGTCATTATTCAAATGGCCCGCTTCCGTTTGCTCAAATTGTGAACGCAGCTCAATGATTGAGCTGTTTCTCACGTTTACTGGATCTTGCTCGAGTAGCCATGTATAAAATCTTGCTTGCTCTGCTGTTTGCAAAGCCTGCATATATTTTTGGGTGGAGCGCTTATCTGCAACACGCTGTTTAATGGATCGCATTTGCTTCCAAAATTGATAATAAGGAAGCTTTAACTTGGTCATAAAGCCGCTGTTATCCTCAATGACATAACCTTCTTCTTTGATTGTGTCATCATGTGATACAGATTGATACCATTTATAGAAAGAGGTCCAATCATGAAACACTGCCACTTGCTGTTTGCACCGCATGCCAAGCTGTTCACTGAGCCTTTTCACTTCAGCAAATGGTTCTTTTTCATAGCTCAGCTGACGCTTCACGATATCAAGTAAAATGAGTTGATCATGATCATATGTGATAATATGCGGGTCTTTCTCTGGCAAAATGACTTCAAATACAAGGGATACATGGTTGTCGCGTACGTATGATTTGATGTAATCGACCTGCACATCGTCAAAGGTCGCATAAAATAGCTCTTCGACCCAAGCAGCATGCTGATTTTGCTTCACATGTGACGTATACGATTTGGACGTAAACACCAGCTCATCTTTTATGTCGTTAAACCCAACCGTGCCTAAGTATCCATTTGCTTTATCATAGACCGTCACAGGAAATTGAAGATGATTCACTAAATGCTGCATTCTTGTTTCAGGACGTTCATCAATATTAAAGAACTTATTATAACTTCTAGACACAATCTGCTTTGAAGTCATATTGATAAACAACCCTCTTGCTTTGACATTTATTTCATCCCATTGTCTTTCACTAAATGCTTTTTTGGTGAAATTAAAAGATGAAATATCGTGTGGCAGCTTTAATTCCTGTACATATTCATGCTGATCTAAATGGGCTAAAAAATCATCCAGCGTCACATTGGGCTGAACAAAGACCGGTTGTTTGTTTTCAGAAGCTCTGTAGACAGGATTGTCAATTTCATGTGTCTCAATCCCGCCTGCTGTGATTTTTAACACCCGCAGCTGTCCACCAAATTCAACCTGACCTTCGAGATTATAAGATCTTTCCGCCGCTTGGATAGGCAGTCTATATAAATTGCGATGACCGTGAATTTGAATGATATCTAATCCAGAAGTATTTTGCACAAATAAGTGGTCAATGTCATCTGAATATTCACCTACTCCGTGAATAAGCTGCTGCGCTGAGACATGCAGAAGCTCTTCTGGCAAATGGGCAAGCCCACCATGGGTGACAAGAAATGTCTGACCATGATACGTAAAATAGGTGAGCTGATGAAATGTTCTGACAAACTTCCTTAATTCTTTTAGGTCAAAACCTGCTTCCGCAATTTCAGGCGCAGTATGACGGTTAAACATATTACTTCTCACTTTTTCTTCATGTGCATATTTGTAAAGATGCTGATCATGATTTCCTTCAATGACGATCACATTGCGGCATTCTCTATGTGCCAGCATCCATTCTAAAACTTCCTTGTTTTCTATTCCTCTATCAAGCAAATCACCTGCAAAGATATAAAGCTCGTTTTCTTTCAAGTCTCCTTGCAAATAAGTATTTAGAGCTGTGTAACAGCCGTGAATATCACCGAAGACGTGAATGGCCTCATACTGATCAAAAGACCTAGGCTGATAAGTCATAATGACTGGATATTCCTCAGGCGTCAAAACGGTTACCCATGAAGGCACCTTTTCTGTCTTTAACCGTTCATTCATTTGATATAACACAGATTCCTTCACTACTTTGTGCGGCTCTCGACCGCGATTTTGCAGCAGGGCTGTTTCAAGAGGTACTTGCGTAAAATCGACGACATACACTCTGTAGCGATATGAAGTAGCTAATGACTTATACTGCGAAATGGACTTACTTGTGACATGTGTTGCATCAATGACAGTAAAGTCTCCGCGTTCCATTCGGGCTGTGAGGAGTTCAAATAATAAAGACCAGACTTTATGATCATGTTTGCTTGAAATTTCCGGTTTCCCATTGACTGATAACTGCGGAGGCTGGGTTAACAGACGGATCTGATCCGCTGATAATGTATATGGTTCTAAGCCTTGTTCTTTGATCCAAGTTGATTTACCTGCACCTGGGAGACCTCGTAAAAGGACTAAAGTTCTCATAATGGTTCTCCTTTAATGAGTGATATTTTACCTATTATAGATAAATTATGGATAAATCTCAATCTTTTATTGATTATGGTAATATATAGATATAAGGAGGGTTACACATGCCTAAAGAAGCGAATACTGCATTCAACATTGGGGATATCGTATTTCAAGTATTTTCTCTTCTATTCATTGCATTGATCGTGACCATCGTTGTCATCGCGATTCGAATGATAAGAAGAAAACAAGTGGAATTGAAGAAAGTCGAGGCTAGATTAAACAAAGTAATTGAAAAAAATCATTTAAAAGAGTAAAAAAATCCGGGAGTTAACCGGATTTTTTTGTTTTCATCACGATCCCTTGTCGCTGCTGCATCAAAAAGAAAAAGACACCTAAAAGGACAAGAAGACCACCGAACATTTGCAGCAGCGTGACTTTCTCTCCAAGCAGTAAAACAGCGAGTATCGTTGCCCCAACAGGTTCGCCTAGAATACTCATTGAAATAGTTGTCGCATTCACATAGGTTAACAGCCAGTTGTTAATGACATGGGACATGGTAGGGATAATGGCGAGCAGTAAGAAAATCCCCCATTCTTTACCCGAATAGCCTATAAAAGGCGTTTGCTGTATAAGGTTAAATAAAATTAAAAAAAGGCCGGCAAAACCAAATACACAAAAACTATAAATCCAATGAGATATCTTTCTCACAGCTTGTTGACCGATTAATAAATAACAAACAACAGCGATTACACTGAAAAAGGATAAAATGTCTCCTATAATGGCGACTTGGCTATGTCCAATATCCCCCCATCCAATCATGAGCGCACCAACAATCGCCGCACACATTGTGAAAATGGCTGACTTCGTTGTTCGTTCACGAAAAATGAGAAAACCGCCTAATAATGACACCATCGGCTGAAGTGCAATGATGATTGTAGAGCTCGCCACTGTGGTGAGCTTCAATGAGCCGAACCACAAAACAAAATGGAGCCCTAAAAAGAAACCTGACATACATAAGAAAAACCAGTCTCTCCGCTTTAACGAGACAAACTCTTTTTGACGCGGCAGAATAAACGGAAGCATCAAAACCGCCGCAAATATCATTCGATACATACTTAAAATAGCAGCAGGCGCACTTGACCACTTCACAATAATGGCCGAAAACGAAATCGCAATGATGGAGATCACAAGCGGCACCGCAATCGACTTCTTTGGAGCATTTGTCTTCATTTCCATTAGCAGCTTCCTTTACATCAGCAGTAGATGAGCTTCTCATCTTGTATGACGTCATCTTACTATGACTATTCGCCTAGAGGCAAGATGAATTTTAAGAATGTTTACATAAAAAAAAGCTTTCTTCACGAAAGCCCTCATTCATCATCTATTAATACATACACAGCCCGCACCGGCCCATGAACACCAACGACTAAATTCATTTCAATATCGGCAGAATTACTTGGACCTGATATAAAATGAATGGCGCCTTTCGTCTGCTCTCCTTCTTCTACTAGGCGATGAAGAGCTGAAACAGCATGAATCATCCGCGGGACAATTGTGCTTTTTTCAATACATACGATATACATCATCGGTAAAAAATGAAGTGCTCTCCCTTGACCTTGATGGGAGGAAAGAACAACGGTTCCGGATTCTGCAAGTGTGTAATCGCTGAATACCACTGCATATTTCGCTTGTTCTGCCCGCCTTATATTTTCTTCTCTTGATGTATCTGCATTCCAGCTAGTGACTGAGATTCCTTCTTTCCGCAAGGCTTGAAACATAGGATGACATTCATATTGTGCAAAACGTCTATCGCTCGAAGTCATCACAGGACCTTCTCCATACTCTTTCATCAATAATCGTAACGTTGAGGGTGCTTCTTTTGGCGTTGTTTCTACCACTTTCGTATGAATTTGCTGACATTGCACCTTCAATTGCTCTACCAATTCTTCTTTCGACAGACCTTCATTTGTTTCCCAATTGACTCGATGCTTCCAAACCGGACGCCGAATAGATGCAGGCTTGGAGGAGCTTTTGCCTAATTGTTGCTGGATATGTGCTAAAAATGGATCTCGATGAGAAATGGTTCCTTTCATTGCCGCTCCTCCTTTTGTTTCTTTTTAAACCAATCCCGAAACCTTTCTTTGCTTGGCGCTGGGAGGTCACGAATTTCTGTCCAATTCTTTAAAGGACCCGCACCTTTTGAAATCTGTCCGTTTGAAGCCATACGTTTCAAGAGCACAGGGGCTGCTTTTGTTCCAAATCGATACATTCTAGGAGTGGATGCGCCCATTCCGAACATTTTCATTGCCATCATTTCCGCTTTAGGCGCTCTCCCCTCTTTTTCAACGATGACTTGTCGATGTTTGATTAATAATTCGTGAAGTGGAATTTTCACTGGACAAGCATCTGTACAGGCTGCGCATAAACTTGAGGCGAAAGGAAGCTCTTGGTAGTCGTCATATCCTCCAAGTAGCGGCGAAAGAACAGCACCAATCGGACCCGGATAAATTGATCCGTACGAATGACCGCCAACATGCCGATAAACGGGGCACACATTGATACAGGCTGCACACCGAATACATTGCAAAACTGGCTGAAATTCCGTCCCTAATATATTTGACCGTCCGTTATCCACAATGACCAAATGAAACTCTTCTGGTCCATCGACCTCTCCTTCTCCTTTTGGTCCCACGACAGAGATATAGCTTGTTAACTTTTGACCGACTGCGCTTCTGCACAATAGACCGACAAGGACATCGAGCTCCTCCATCGTTGGTACAAGCCGCTCCATCCCCATGACTGCGATATGTGTCTTTGGAATGGACGTGACAAGATCCGCATTCCCTTCATTCGTCACAAGACAAATCGATCCTGTGTCAGCCACAGCAAAGTTACAGCCCGTCACACCAATATCTGCTTCAAGAAATTTTTCTCGTAACAAATCTCTTACAAATTTGGTCATTTCTTCAGGAGTCTCTGACATATCATATCCAAGCTTTTCGTGAAAAACTTCCCGTATTTGTTCTTTCGTCATATGAAGGGCTGGTGCCACGATATGTGAAGGTGGTTCATGGTCATCAACTTGAAGAATATATTCTCCAAGATCGCTTTCAACTACCTCGCAGCCAATCTCTTCTAGCGCTTCATTCATTTCAATTTCTTCTGTGACCATTGATTTTGATTTCACGATCTTTTTTGCTGCTTTTTTTTGTGCGACATCTTGAATGTACGCCGATGCCTCTTCCTTTGTTTTTGCAAAAAACACATGACCTCCACGTCTGCTCACGCTCTCACTTAATTGATATAAGTAGTCATCAAGGTGGGCAAGTGTATGCTGCCTAATGTCCTCTCCAAGTTCACGCCACTTTTCCCAGTTTCCAAGCTCTTCACTTGCAGTCATCCGTCTTTTATACAGACGCTCTTGTGCAGAGGAAACAGCTCCTCTCATCACAGCGTCTTCTAATCCTTCGCCGATCCGCTCTTTAAAAGCCTTCTCTCCAATTTTCATACTCATCTGCCGTTCCCCCTCTTAGCTTCAGCGGCTATTCAACACTTCTGCGATATGCATCACTTTAACTGGCTTATGAAGACGATTCAGCCTTCCTCCGATATTGAGCAGACAGCCACAGTCAGCACCAATGATATATTCAGCGCCTGTCTCCTCTATGCTTTGTACTTTTTCATCGACCATCTGCTCAGAAATGGGTGTCATTTTGATTGAAAAAGTTCCTCCAAATCCGCAGCAATTTTCAGCGCGAGGCAATGGTTCCATCACTAAATCTTTGACTTTTGACAACAGTGTGAAAGGGGCTTCCTTAATTCTAAGCAGTCTCGTCATATGGCAGGAGGTATGATAGGTGGCTTTTCCTTTCAAACTCGCACCTACATCTGTTACATGTAATATATCAACAATAAATTCCGTTAATTCATATGTTTTCGCAGCAAGTGCCTGAGCACGGGCGAACCACGCTCGGTCTTCTTTAAAAAGGTGCGGATATTCTAAAAACATGGCCTTACAAGAACCTGATGGTGTGACGACATATTCAGCTGATTCAAAGGCTTTCATCATATTTTTGGCCGCTTTGATTGTTTCTTTTGTATAGCCGCTGTTAAAGGCGGGCTGCCCGCAGCACACTTGTGCTTCAGGGAATTCCACTTCAACACCAAGCCGCTCTAATACCTCAACAGTCGCCTTTCCTACATGTGGCTGCATCGTGTCAATGATACAGGTGACAAATAAACTGACTCTCATCGGCGAACTTCCTTTCTTTTACTGCACCTTGATTTATGTCTGGTCATCTGATGACTAAATAATGGCCCTTCATTTCATTTTAATCCCAAATTTCTGAAATTTCAACGAACGGATTTGTCTAAAATTTGGACATCATGCTTGTGTGATACATGAAAAACGCCCTTTTTACAGGGCGTTTGAGAACATTCATGTTTTTATTTCTTCATACTACCGAAGGAAGTGTCGTCTTTCACACAAACCGCCTTCACTTCATGATTTTCTTTATGTGATGAATTCGTTTTTCAAAAGAAGGATGACTTTCACGCCATTCAGATTTTCTTTCGTCATCTCCATCTTCTTCAATCAAATGACTTAATTTTATCAAAGTATTGAGATATAGAGTTTGATTCTCAAGATGGTGAACAGCAAAGCGATCCGCCTGAATCTCAAATAACCGACTCATTTTCTTTGGCAACCACTCCGTCATAAATATTATGATTAATACCCCTACTGGGAACAACAAAATATATTGCCACCAACCATTGGCAAGCATCACCTGTCTGGCATAATACATACTGATTCCCATAAGTAAAGTGACAATCACAGTGAGGTAAATGGTGAAATGCGCATGTTTTAATTTTACATGTCCCATTTCGTGGAATAAGATCGCACGAATTTCCTCTGTATCAAACTTATCTAATAACCCTTCCGTCACATATAGATTGACTTTTCTTCTAAATGGAAGTTGAAATGAATATATCCAGGCATTCACATCATGTTGTGAGTCTTTTTTTACCCATATATTTACCTTTTGGTTCGTTTGATGCTCAATATCTTTGCAAATATTTATGAATTCGTCCGTCCGTAAGACTTCATACTTATTTATCATTTTTTGAATGAATGAGTAACCCATAATAAATAAGATGACTAGGGCGAAATACCAAGCACAAAATAGAATAAGATGATCCATAACCTTCGCTTGAAACGCCAAAGGCATGACTAAATAAGAGCCGAAATATATCATGGATAAAGTGATAGCACCAAATAAAACGGCTTGCTCCCTAACGTTCAGGAAGAATGAATTTCCTAAAGTGTCTTCATTTTCTCCTAATACATCAGAAGAATCTTTTGTCACATACTCAAATGAATAAGCTGTCAATAAGACTGACAGGAAACTAGGCACAAGTATAGAGAGAATCATACTCAACACATAAGATCCTGTAACTGATAGCACGTATCCCATTAAAAAATAATAATTTAATCCCAAGGGAAGAAAAATGGCTAGAACAAAGGGAATGAATAATGTGAATAGGTTTTTCATCGATTCATGAAGGTTAAAAAGGAAAAATAACAAAGCGGGCAAAAGAATTCCCATTAAAGTCATGAATGTAACAAATGTGGTGCTATACTTAAAGTTTGTGTTGATCTTAGTTGTTTCTGTTAGATTCGTTAGATTGTATGTAGAAAAGAAGGGATTTTGCGTTACCTGTTCCATCATGATCGTATCATCATGGATAGGTACAAAGCCTTTTCTTAGAAAAACCAATGCCTTATCATTCATTATTTTGTCTGTTTCAATCTTACTGATTCCATTCGCAGATGGGATCTGTGTGAGATTTATGTACTTTCCACTTAATTGAAAGGATGCTTCTGAAGAGCCATTGAAAGAACCGTCTTGATAGGTTAATAAAACGTCACCCTGATATAGCGAATGAGCGACGAATACTTTTGGATTGCTTTCTTTGTTCGAATCAAGTAAAACAAATGGTGAAACAACGGCTGAACGAAAACCGAGTTCAATCATAATGACGATGATTGTGATTATACTGGCAGTGAGATAAGAGAGGAAGGCTTTGCGTAACATGTCATCACATCCTGCTGTTTAATAGGATTAAAACAAAATGAATATCTTGAATAATGTATTTCATAATAAAGTAAGCGTCATTCATTTGCTGGAATCATCTCATAAAATTCTAACATCTACATACAAGAATATGTACGACAAAATGGACATTACACCTATATTTTCAAAAGAATGGCTCAATGAGGATAGAAAAAACGCCCTTTTACAGGGCGTTTTTACATGTTTAGTTTGACATCATTTCTCGTATTCTATCTTCAATAGGTGTTAAAGAGCGGCCTAATAGTTTTTCGAAATCATGGCTTTCGACTGCTAATGCCCCATCGCGAATTCCGCTTTGCATCGCTTTGACAAATGGAACAACTTCTTTCGGTACACCATTTGACGCTAAAAATTCTCCAAATGTATCTACATCCATGTGCTCTACTTTGATTTCTTTCCCGCTCACTTTGCTGACCATTTGTGCAAGTTCAGTGTGTGTGCGAAGCGGTCCTGACAATTCATAGATTTCCTGATCATGTGCCGGCAGTGTTAACGCATTTGCTGCTGCTTCTGCATAGTCATTTCTTGTGGCCCAGCCGACTTTACCTTCACCAATTGGGCTGATAAACGGCGCTCCGTTGACTGATGCCAGAATCGTATCTTTTTCATTTTCCACATACCAATTGTTTCTTAGAAAAACATGAGGTATGCCAGAGGCCAAAATTGCTTCTTCTGTTTTTGCATGGTCATGTGCTAGGTTAAGCTGACTTTCTCTTGCATTGACAACACTTGTATAAGCAATAAATGACACATTCGCTGCTTTCGCTGCTTGGATGGCATTGATATGCTGCTGCACGCGATCTCCATCCCCAGACGAAATGATCAAAAGGCGATCAATCCCTTGAAACGCTGTTTGAAGTGTATCCGGCTGTGTGAAGTCTCCCTTGCGCACATCCACCCCAGCTTCCTTTAGATGGACTGCTTTTTGCGGATCTCGAACACTGACCGCCAATTGTTCAGCTGGTACTTTTGCGAGCAAATGTTTGACGACGAGCGATCCAAGTTGTCCTGTTGCACCTGTCACTAATAATGTCATTGATTTGACCTCCTCATTTTTCGTTCAACGGTGATGTTTCATGTATGAAGCAGCTAGTTTCTTACATCAGATCATTCGTTATAATCAAAACGGTTACAACGGAGGGGTAAAAAAAGCTCTATGTATGAGCTTTTTCTACTCCGCCTCGATTAATAATTGCTTAATTGTCACTTGTTTAAGGTGATGCTCAAGTGCGGACTGTGCTTCTTTAAGTTCTTGCCGCAGTCTCGTATCCATGGCTTGACCAATTGGACATGCAATGACTGGTTGATGAAAGTTAAATAACTCTTCATCTTCGCTTACATCCACAGCCCGGTACACGTCTAGTAGAGTAATGTCCTCTGCCGGCCTTTTTAAGGAAGCACCGCCAACTCCTCGGCGAATCTCAATGAGATCTGCCTTTTTGAGCATAGCCATCATTTTTCTGATAATGACTGGATTTGAATTGACACTTTCTGCAATAAAATCCCCTGTGCACTCTTTTGAAACACCCGCAATAAAAGACAAGATATGAACAGCAATGGTATACCTGCTGCTAATTTGTTTCACATTCCTTCACCACCGTTGTAATCAATATAGTTACAATGAGCGGATTTGTCAATCAATAAACGGATGTTTCTTTCTTTCCCAATCTTCAAATGTCATCATCTCATGATATTCACCTGCATCGATTTCAAGCGGTGCAATGCATTCAAGCAAATTGCCATCTGGGTCAAGAAAGTAAATCGCGGCATGAAATTGTGGCGGATTATCAAGAACTAAAGGCTGCTGCTCTTCCGAAAAACCAAACATCGGATGAATGCTGATCCCTTTTTCTCTTAGCCATTCTTTGATCTGTTCAATGCTGGATGTTTCTATTTGGAAGGCGACATGTCGCGTCGCTGGATGATATGGAATAGTGGATATATCAGCCTTCCATAAGCCAAGCCAGCTCTTTCCTTTCTCAATCCATAAAAAGGCCACTCGTTCATTTTCATGAGCAAGTGTTAATTCCAATTTTTCATAAAAAGAAATGGATGCCTTCAAATCACTCACAGGTAAATGTGCTTCATACAAGCCTTTCATCATCATTTCAATCACTCCTTTACTATCTTCTATTGTGCAGGAATTGAAAACATTCTTCCTCAGCAAAACGATGTATTTCAACCAAGCCATTGGATTGAGATGGTTAAATGTTTGATCCATTGCATATGGGGGAAGGTGTTCAAATAAAAGAAAGGAGCGTTCAATATGCCTTGGACAATGGAAGATTATCCAGCTTCATTCCAATCACTAGACAAAGTCATTCGAAAAAAAGCACTTGAGATTGCCAACAAAATGGTGCAGGAAGGCTATGAAGAAGGTAGAGCGATTCCAATTGCGATCAATCAAGCGAAAGAGTGGAAAAAGAATGCGACGGAAAAAGAAATGGAGGACTTTCACTCTCATGGTTCTGTGACTCCTTCTAAGAAAAGCAGCTCTGCACGACCTGAGCTCATGGATCATGCGCAGCATGTCGTGAAACATGATGAAGGCTGGGCGGTTCAAACTGAAAAAGCGAAGCGTGCAAGTGAGGTAAAAGAAACGAAACAGGAAGCCATCGACCGTGCGAAAGAGATTTCATCTAAAAAAGGAACAGCAGTTGTCATCCACCGAACAGATGGGACGATTCAGGATGTGGTGAAGCCAAAATAAGACCGCCCTTTGGCGAGCGGTCTTTTCTTTATGCATTCTTTTCTTTTTTAGCGGGTGCTTTTCTTTTCTTAGGTGCTGCTTTTTTCGTTTTTTCTGGTTTTGATCGATCGATAGAAGCCTGCAAAGCGGCCATCAAATCAGTGACATTGGATGAAGCCTCTTTTTTACCTGTCGTTGCTGGTTGAACGGTATGTTCTCCAGAAATTTTGTCTCCAATGACATTCATCAGCTGCTCTCTGTATTCATCGCGATAAGCGGCTGGATCGAATGTGGTGGTCAGCTGCTCAATTAAAAGGAGTGCTGTATCTAACTCTTTCTTCACGATGTTTTCCTCTTGCGGGATATTGGGGACGTCTGATACTTGCCTAATTTCGTCAGGGAAATGAATGGTTTCCATTAGTAAAATATGTTCGTAGCACCTAACAATCGCTAATTGCTCCTTTGAGCGAATCATGATCTTGGCTACACCGATTTTCCCTGATTCTTGTAACGCTTTTCTTAATAATGAATAAGCCTTTGCTCCGCCGGTATCTGGAGATAGAAAATAACTTCTTTCATAATAGATGGGGTCGATTTCTTCTATCTTCACAAAATCAATAATTTCGACGGCTTTTTCTTCATTTTCTTTTCTCAGCCTTTCGAGTTCTTCCTCATCCAATTCAATGAATTTATTTTTGGCATACTCGTACGCTTTTACAATTTGCTCTGGCGCTACCTCCTCGCCGCAGTTAGCACAAACCTTTTTGTAGTTAATCGGCGTATGGCATTCTTTATGAAGCTGTCTTAATTTAATATCTTTGTTTTCTGTAGCGGTAAACAGCTTGACTGGAATATTCACCAGTCCGAAGCTAATGCCGCCCTTCCATACTGTATGCATCGTAACGCCTCCGTTCTTTTCTTCTTACTATGTAATGTTTTCATCAGAGTTATGTATGTTTATGAAAATTTCATCCCACCATAAGAACACATGATGTAAGGAAGTGAAAACACAATGAAACCGATGCGTTTAACGTCTGCACATGATATTCCTGCTGGAGCAGACTGGCTGTATGAATTAAAATATGACGGCTTTAGGGCCATTCTTATATGGGAAAAAGACGCCATCCATTTAGAGAGCAGAGCCGGAAAGCGATTAAATGAACAATTTCCTGAAGTCATTGATCAGTGCCAGCAACTAACAAAGCAGCTTGCACCTTTTTTACCGCTGACCCTAGATGGAGAATTGGTCTTTTTACTGAGTGAACAAGAAAGCGACTTTACTAAAGTTCAGCAAAGAGGCCGCCTGAAAAACACAGAAACCATTCAACGCCAGGCTAAGCGGTTTCCATGCCATTTGATTGCATTTGATCTATTGAGATGCAAAGGGAAATCCCTCGTTGATTTACCGCTGATTGTAAGAAAAGCTGAGCTGCATGAGGTGTTCCAAGCAGCAAATCTTCCTCCCTCCGTTCAGCTGAATCACCCCTCTCTTCTTCAAATCATCCAAACCGATAGCAGCCCTGATGACATGAAAAAAATCATGCTGACCTATTTAGCGGAAGGATTAGTTGCTAAAAAGAAGATGAGTAAATGGCAGGAGCATACCCGCTCGAAAGAATGGCTTAAAATCAAAAATTGGCGGTTTGTATCTGTCATCGTGACTCGTTTTGATAAAGACAATGGCTATTTTCAAGGATGTCTTTATCAAGAAACGAATCTCTTAGAGGTTGTCCAATTTAAGCATGGTTTTTCTAAAGAAGAAGAACAAACCCTGCGCACCTTATTTCTAACCAAAGGTCAAATGACTGGAGCATCACATTATGAAATCCCACCATCCATTGTCGCAAAGATCGCCTGTATTTCTTTTGATGGATCAGCCTTACGTGAGCCCCGGTTCTTTTCGTTTTTATTCGATGCAGATCCAGCAACGTGTACCTTTCAACACATGCTCAAACAGCTTTATCCGCTCCCAGCTATGATTGACGTCACCCACCCAGAGAAACCGGTTATACCTGCCCTTCATATCACAAAGGCAGATTACTTACTTTATTTGAGGCAAGCCGCTCCCTATTTATTACCCTTTTTACGTGAAAGACGTCTTACGTTAATACGCTTTCCTCATGGCACTGGTGGAGAATCTTTTTATCAAAAGGCAACGCCCGATTATGCGCCTGATTTTGTTGAGACAGATCAAGCGAACGATATTTCTTACACAATCTGTAATGATCCTGACACGTTGCTTTGGCTTGGTAACCAGCTGGCGATGGAATTTCATATTCCTTTTGAAACGAGAGATACAGATCGGCCTGTAGAAATTGTATTTGATTTAGATCCGCCTTCTGTTAAAGAGTTTCACCTAGCAATAGAAGCAGCCAAACGAATCAAGGCCATTTTAGATGGACTCTTTCTCACCGCATTTATTAAAACAAGTGGTGGGAAAGGGCTGCAAGTTTATATCCCATTGAAGAAAAATGCCTTCACATATGAACAAACTAGACAATTCACTGCGTTCATCTGCCAATTTTTATGCGAACAAGCACCCGAGCTGTTTACGCTAGAGCGTCTAAAGAAAAACCGCGGCAACCGTTTATATTTAGACTACCTTCAACATGATGCTGGAAAAACAATCATCGCCCCGTATTCCCCGAGAGGAAACGAGCTCGGACTTGTTGCAACACCGATTGAATGGGAAGAATTAAATAGCGAAGAATGTCACCCTTCTTTATTTACGATCCCGGCTGTTATGAAACGTCTAAAGGAAAAAGGCGATCCATTCCGGAAAATGAGGCACCATGTGAATGATGATTCTTTTCGACAAGTTTTATATCAGTTGCAGGACATGTTACCAGCTCATAAAATGGACATACGCGGTCATTAAGCGTTACACTTATTCATTAGAGAGAAAGAAAGGGATGACCATTTTGACCGCACACTCAATACGAAACATTGCCCTGATGTTCTTATGTCTTACCGCAGGAATAGTGGATGTTATCGGCTATTTAAGCCTAGGGCATGTGTTTACAGCAAATATGACGGGAAATATTGTACTGCTTGGCATTGCAGCAGGCAGTTCATTGCAGTTAACCGCTCTTCATTCCATCACGGCACTTAGCGGATTTGTTCTAGGTGTTTTATTAGCTGTTGTCATAGGTGGAAAACAAGAAAAAACATTTTGGCCAAAAGCCGTTACACGCATCTTTATCATAGAAGTCATCATCTTGCTTCTATTTGCTCTTATGACCATTTTTCCTTATACGCAAGGTGCTTATTTTATGCTAATTATCCTTTTAAGTATGGCGATGGGCATGCAAACGGCGGGCGCACGCAAATTAAATGTCGCTGGCATTTCTACAACAGTTTTAACGAGTACACTTGCTAACTTATTTGAAGATTTGGCGCAACGCTTATCAAATTGGGAAAAAAGAAAAGCCCCTATTCAACATGTGAGCTTGCTGCGAATCGGTTCTATTGTCTTTTACTGCCTAGGAGCTGCTTTAGCTGCGTATACAGATGCTTACGATCCATTTATCATCATTTGGCTGCCTATTTGCATCCTAGGGGTTATTGTGACCACAGCTACATTTAAGCACTTTCACCAATTGAAATAGCCAATCTTAGATGGCTATTTCAATCACTGTGATGAAACATTAATAACTTCTTACATAAAAACCAGGAGGACGCCCCATAATGAATGTGGAGCCATATGGAGAATATCCAGAAAACGTCCCGAACCCCCCATATCCAGGGTAACCTCCTAAGCCCGAGAACACGCCAGGGCTCACATAATACCCGCCAAAGCCAATATGAGGTCCCACTGCTCCGCCGCTAAAACCGCCGCCATGAAAGCCTCCATACACCCGAGGATCCATACAATCACCTGCCTTCTACTTACACCTCATCTCATCATATGCGTGACAAATGGAGCGGTGTTCCCTCTTTTGTAACAATTTCTATGTACAATAGACCAATTTGATGAAATTTGAATGAAAAGTCCTGCAAAAAATTAAATTAAGCAAAGAAAGGTGACCTTTTTAACTTGTTGCTCTGCCCTATGTTTATTTAGAATAATGGAGCAGGTAACAAATTTGCACACCCCCTTTGTTGCGAATTCTTCTTATTAAACGTTCTTGCAGCGTTTAATAAGAAGAGCCTATTTTCACCCATATAAAAAACCCTTGCTGATCATCATCAACAAGGGCGAGATAAGATTGGGTGATTAACCACCAATGATTTTTTCTGCTACTTCGAAAGAACCCGCTACATTTTCAGTTAAAACAGCCGCAGCGACCGCTAAACCCACAACGAATAATACTTTTAATCCTGTTTTCATCTTATATCAACCCCATTCTTTTCATATGTAAATCCGCTTCTAAACTTTTATTCAAGTAAAAAACAGACTGCTCATAAAGTGCTTGCTTTTCACAATACTTTGCAGCAAAGTGAGAAAGCTCTTTCACTTCATGATATTCATTCTTTTCTTCTAACTTTCTTAATTTCTCATTAATTTGCTGAAATCTTTGTGGCACATTCGTTAAGTAAAGATCGTGTACGATGCCTATTTTGAGCTGAAACACTTCTTGAGAAGCATCTTTTATTCGTGCATATGCAGCCTCTATATACTGACTTGCGCGCTGCTTTTCACCAATCACACAGAGTTCCCGGCTGATCAGATACGTAGAATGGAAAAAGAAATCTGAATCATAATACTCTTGATGAGACAATGCTTTTTCAAGATGTCGAATAGATTCTTTCGGTTTATTCCAAAATGAATATAAAATGGCCACATTATGGTGGTGCTGAGCCAGCATAAAATCATCCTGTTCGCTAGTCAACACCTCTTCCGCTAAACGATAATTCTCAAGCGCTTCTTCGTACCTGCCAATCTCTGTAAGGTTGGCTGCAATAAGAGAATATGAAAGTGCAGTTCTTCTTTCATAGTGCTTGTGACGTTTATAGACGTGTAGAGCCCTACGAATATAACTTAATGAAAGCATAATATGACTCAGGCGATAGTAAAGCCACGCGACCTTAAAATCGAAATCAGCGCGTTCAATTTCACTTGGAATTTTATCTAAGAGCTTCTCCGCACTTTGATACATCTGTAATGCAACCTCATAATTCCCCTGATGCTGTTCATACACACCCTCATAAAAATCAAAATAATAAGCAAGGCGATTAGACAAATCATCATCTTTTTTCCCATAATGGCCTTCTATACTTTTCGTTGACACATTGCCTTTTTGCCCTCTTAAATTGTACATCAGAATATGATGCCTTTTCTCTAGAAGAGAATAATATATGAGGATGTCAGCATCATCAATTTCCTCTACTGCCTGTTTCGCTTTAGCAAATAGCCGTTCTGCCTCATCTGCATGATCTTTTTTGATTTCCATGTTCCAGTCATTTAATAGTGATGCCAATTCCGCCACAGGAACTTTGCTCATTCTACACCCCCAATCACCTTCAGCTACACCACATGATTTCACTAAATATGGAACTTCTATTAGCAATTGCTAATTCGTCCATTTGACATCATTTTAATATGAATCACTTGAATCTTCAATAACCGATTCCTTTGTTATTGCGTTTCTTTCTCCTAGTCAATGATGTTTACACTAAAAATTCCGTCTTTTTTCTATTAAAGGACACGGTTGAATTGAAAAAAAAGCCCTTATTGGGCTTTTTGGATTTATTCCAATCTGATAATGGTTAATGCCGCTCCAACAGATCCCCCGCCAAGTAATACTACGGTTGCGACTAAACCGAATATTTGAAGAGAAATTTGATTCCCTGCTGCAAGTGTTGTAATGAGAGATACATTGTAGGTAGATGTAGATAAAGCAGGTGTTAAAATAGACCCTGCTATGGGTGTTCCGTTGTTAATCACCCTTGTTCCTGCCAGAAGTGCAGCGCTTGTATTTACTTGATACGTGATAAAATATCGCCCTGAAACAGGTACAGTAAACACCGTATTACCACCACTTACGGTAAATCCATCTAAACTTTGGTTATTAGGCAGCGTCACTGCCGTTCCGCCTAAAACAACCAGCACCGTACTTCCCGACGTATTGGATGCGTACATCGAGTTAGTTGTAAAACTAGTACCGGTTGGACCTGTGTCACCGGTTACTCCGGTTGGACCCGTCGATCCCGTTGGGCCAGTTACTCCCGTTGAACCCGTGGCTCCAGTCGGGCCGGTTACTCCTGTTGAACCCGTGGCTCCGGTTGGGCCGGTTACTCCTGTTGAACCCGTGGCTCCCGTTGGACCAGTTACTCCTGTTGAACCCGTGGCTCCCGTTGGACCAGTTACTCCCGTTGAGCCCGTGGCTCCGGTTGAGCCGGTTATTCCTGTTGGACCCGTGGCTCCCGTTGGACCAGTTACTCCTGTTGAGCCCGTTGCACCAGTTGGGCCAGTTACTCCTGTTGAACCCGTGACTCCCGTTGGGCCAGTTACTCCCGTTGAACCCGTGGCTCCGGTTGGGCCAGTTACTCCCGTTGAACCCGTGGCTCCGGTTGGGCCAGTTACTCCCGTTGAACCCGTGGCTCCAGTCGGGCCGGTTGGACCGGTTACTCCCGTTGAGCCGGTTATTCCTGTTGGACCAGTTATTCCTGTTGAACCCGTGGCTCCCGTTGGACCAGTTATTCCCGTTGAACCCGTGGCTCCAGTCGGGCCGGTTGGACCGGTTACTCCCGTTGAGCCGGTTATTCCTGTTGGACCCGTGGCTCCCGTTGGACCAGTTATTCCTCCACACATATTAAGTTGGGCGCACATGTCTCACACTACTTTCAAACTGTGGAATCTTCAAGACATACACACTAATACTGATAATTGAGAGAAAACGAAACGACAATACTTCCAGTCGAGGTTCCACCAGTAGCTAAAATCCCAATCGAGTTCAGATCACTGAGCGTAATGGATCGACTCTCTCCTGGCGGTACCGTGAAATCAGGAACAGCTGTACCGTTTACCTCTAAAGCCACGGTAGGTGCTACAGCCACAATCCCATTGTTTTCCACCATGATGGTTCCGTTTATGACATAAGGTGTTCCATCTGTCCAGACGACAACTGCATCAGCTGCTGCTGCTAAATCAAGTGTGAAGCATACTGCATCATTTACAAAGCCCGCTTGTTCATTACTACATCCGCCTAAAATAGCCATTTTAACCCTCCTTCAACCTAGTCTTGATAGACTATGATCCATTGACCTTTGAAGATTGTGCGATTATCACAGCTTCAAAGCTTTATTTTTCTTCTTTGCACCATGTTGATTTGCATGTCTAATCGTGCTTGCACACTTTCAGTTGATGGAGATTTCAAGATAAATTTCACATCTTTCACAGTAATCGCACGACTTTCTCCTTTTTGGACAAGAAGATCATAACAAAATGTACCAGTTTGAATCCTAATTGCGACTGGTACATCCTGATGATCTTGATGATGCAACACAACAGTTGCCGTATTGAGAAATTTTGTTCCATTCCGCCATACTTCCACCGAACTGGGCGTTGTGGAAAAACAAAGAAAGATGTGGTGAGATTCTATATTCTTTAAAATAAGCGCATCATATACAGGAAGCTCTACTTCAATCATTCCACATAAAAAAGAAAGATCTACAAGAATTTTCGAACTGGATCGATACAAAACTTTTTGACAGCATGTTGATCTATTGCAGCACGGTACAAGAAGTTCCAACAGCACACAATTCTGCTTTTCATTGATAGAGCTCAAAGAAAAATAGCAAGTCTTAAACACACTTCTTTCAAAAAACACCCATGAATAAAAAGGTTCCCCATCTTCCATGGTGAGCAAAAAGGGAGAACTCATCGAACGTTTGTGAGTAAAGCCTTCTAATTTTGTTTGATTGTTTATCTCTTTTAGTTTACTCATCAACAGGTTTGTCACTTTCAATCAGCCCAATTCCATGCTGTATACATAACTATATGGTTTTTTATCATATGTGCCTTTGACTATTTTGTGCGATTGGATTAGATGATGAGCATAGCTTTTCATTTTTCAAGTTTCTCTATATAATATGAACAAGAACTTCCGTGCCTCAGTAGCTCTAGAAGGGAAGAGCGCCGTAAAACAATTGTAGCTAGCGGGTCGCAAGGCAAGGGTTTCAGAAGCACCGAAAAGCAAATGAGCTGAGACAGGTGAAACTCCTGTCGGTGAAATTCCGTAGGGAAGCGTGTTGCCCCCTAGCCTATGCTTACGAAAGGAGTGCGGGTTCGAATCCCGTCTGAGGCTTGATGAATATGGAGGATGAAAACAATGCAGGTTTTTGAAGAATATGTAAGCAATATCGGTCATCCAGAGCTGAAACAGCGCACACAAGACATCTTACAATGGATTTCAGACACATTCCCTCAATTAGAGCCAAGAATTGCTTGGAATCAGCCCATGTTCACAGATCATGGCACATTTATTATCGGATTTAGCGTCGCAAAACACCACATTTCTGTTGCGCCAGAAGGAAAAGGGATTGATCACTTTTCAACAGATATTGTACAAGCTGGTTATGACCATGGAAAAAAGATGTTTCGGATGAAGGAAAGCTTACCGATTGACTACCCTCTCCTAAAAAAAATCATCGAATTTAACATTGAAGACAAAGCAGATTGTTCCACATTTTGGCGAAAATAATAAACACCCCGATCTGTTTTCATAACAGATTGGGGTGTTTTTTCGTGGACTTACATTTTATTTGGTTCTCTCTCCTGTCCATTTCTGCTCCACCCATTCATAGCCTTGACAGAAGCAGGCTAACGCCCTTTTGTGATAGCGGCCAATAAACCGTCTAAGAATTAACCGATTTGTTTCTATTTTATCCACAAGGCTCTCCTGACTGTTTGTTCTTTATCTTTGACTCTTTTAGATGGCATGCACTGTTTTTGACACTCTGACCTACTTATTTTTAAAAGTCCAAGTGCATTTTGCAATGAAATAACGTCATCAAAACTGCTATAATAGAACATAAGTTTCTATTTTATCAAAAAGGGATGACTTAAAATGATTAAAACGGTAGAAGGCAACATCTTAGAGGCAAAAGAAGACATCATCTGTCATCAGGTGAACTGTAAGGGTGTCATGGGAGCAGGGTTAGCAAAGCAGATCAAAAGCAAATATCCAAATGTGTATAAAGACTATAAACGGTTATGTGCAGAACAAGGAGATGATTTATTAAGCTCTGTCCAGTTCATCACAACGAGCGACGGAAAAACCATTGCCAACTTATTCGCCCAAGTTGGATACGGAAGAAAAACAAAACAAACAGATGACGACGCATTACGCAGCTGCTTTGAACATCTAAAACAGACAGTGACAAATCTAAATGAAGAGAATCCCCTTCATTCTATCGCCATTCCTTATGGGATCGGCTGCGGCTTGGCAGGCGGCGATTGGACGATTGTTCGAGAGATGATGGAAGAGGTTCTTGGTGAGTGTGAAGTGACGGTTTATCAGTTTAAATAAGTAGAGCGATAAATTCTTATGAAACAAGTATTACAAAAACCCTCCTTCATTTATTTGGAGGGTCATTTACTATTTGTTATTTTCTTCTTTATTTTTCAAATAATTTAGCACAGCTTCTTTATCTTCCTCATCTTCAGGTAGAAATCCGAACGTTTCGTATTCCCAAACAGCTATTCTTTGATCACCATCAATACCTAATGAGAAAATATCTTCATACCCATATTCAATCGAGAATTTACCTGAATGCTCCATCTCAAGCGTGAGATTAGTCCATGAACCATAATTATTTTTTTCATAAAATGTTTTTAACTGTCTAAATAATCGTGTTAATTCAACTAAAAAATCCATATATATTGATCTACTGATATTAAATAATTTAGGTATATTGTGCCCGTAAATAAACTCCTTATCACCCTTTTTTCTAAAGTAAAAAATTATTTCTGCTTCGTGTTTGACCACTTCCGTATACATTCGTATTTTTTCCCATTCAACTGGAATGTTATCATGAATAAGTTCAGCTATTTTTTGATAGATAGAATCTATTGTTATGTTTTCCATATTATTCACCCTCCGATTTTATTTTCAATAATTAGATACTTTTCTTTTCCTTCTATGCTATAAAACACACCAAACTCAGAGGGTCTAATTGAATCATTTAAATATTTCGGCTCAATTATAACTTCTACACGCTTTGGGGGATCAGATGCTAATGCTTTTCTCCATTTCTGTTCCATCTCATACCATTTCCCGCCACTACGATTAATCTGCGAATTCATCGGCACCAGATTATCAATATCACCAGAACCTTTGAAAATAGTCGCAATTAAATGACCACCATCATCATCCAGCAATCGATCCGGCTTACCTGAATTGGATTGAGCATATTGGTTTCTTTTGACCTCTCCATATTTTAAATCACTTGCTTCGACTTTGACAATGCGGCCATAGTGATCTGTTGTGTAGGTGTAACCTTGCTTTGTTGAATAAACGACATTCGGTTTTAATACCTTTTTGCGTTTCCATCGCACATAGTGCTCTCCGTAACTGACAAGGGTCGGTGGTGATTTGGGTGCTGGTAATCTTCTGCCTGTCTGAGAGATACCGTATCCTGAGTTGTTGTCTAGACGCTTTGCCATGGAGAGGAGTTTATTTTTGAGATTTTCTCCGTCAAACACGTTATAAGGGAGTTTCCCTCCACCTGCTAGTTGAAACTTTGGTGAATATGGCAATAGATTCGGAATAGAGACTCTATTTAATGATTTTGCTCCTTGTTCAAGGCCTTTCTTCACTGTTGTTTTGGCCGCTGTTGTCCCTGTTTTTGTGATGGCTCCTGCCCCTTTAGAACCAAAGACAATTTCTGCAAGAGAACCAGTCGCATAGGCGAACCAGTGTGACCGTGAATACGCGTCACCATTTATGACTTCTTTTTGGAATGAGTCTGAAATCGACTTTCCAATCGCTTTCGACGTTTCAATTGGATGAGAAACAGCCGTTACGACTGATTCCACAGCCCCACCAGGATCAGTGACAAGATCATAGATTCCGGTCACTGTATCTTTTGCCACATCATATAGACCCACTGCAGCACCTTTTACACTATCAATGAACACCTCCGATGCTTCTTCCTGTGCTTTGATTTGGAGAAGCTGACTGTAATACATTTTTTGATCATATGTGAGATTCTCATAACCGATCTCATCTACAATCTCAAAGTATTTCGCTTCTGATAGACACGAAGGATCATTGAGCTTTTCTTTCAATTCTCTGATTCTTCGTTTTTCTTGTTCTTCTTTTTTCACCTTTAAATAGGCTTTCACTTGAGCATCAATCTGATCATGGTTCTTGTACACATCTGTCTCATGAAATGCTTTTGCATCATAATACATTGGCTGAGCATTCTTTCCTTTTCCAGTAGCAGCCATCATCTTTGCATAAAAAGTGTTGAGGTGGTTCTCAACCGCTTCTGACTTTGCGTATTCCGTTTTTAAATCATTGTCTATTTGATGTAAAACTTCAATGGTCACTTTTCTTTTTTTGTTCGCATCGTCTAAATGTTCATTGACCTCTTTACTTGAAAAAGTATGTAATTCAATTAAATCACTAATATCATCAAAAATAGTGGAAAGTGCCTCTTTTTGTTCTTTGACCATATCTTTATTGTTCTGAATCCCTTGTTTCAATTGAGTGTCTAAAAAGTGCTCATCAATAAAAGTACTCCCGCCTAATGATTCATCATCAAGCTTTCCTTTCACCCCATCTAAAAAAGCTTTCTGCATATCGATAAAATCAAGATATGTGTCTGTGTACAGCGCAAGATCCTCATAAAAAGATTTGATATTGTCTGCACCTTTTCCAGTAAATTCATCACCTAAGCCCGACACACTTTTTAATGCTTTTTTCACAAGTTTCATTTCTTCTTGAAGCTCATGATAGGCCTTTGATCTCTGTTCTACAGCTGATAGTAAAGATGGAGCATCTAATATTTTCATATAAAAAAGACTCCTTTTATGGCATATTCTTTTACTAGAATACCATAAGGAGCTTGACACTTTAATCCACTTTATCGTTTTTTAACCAATTTTGAAGGATTTGAACATACTTATTTATGAGATCCTGTTATTAATAGGAATTAATAAGCAATCCTAATAAAGAGAAGGGCTTCACTCTTCTCTTATCTATCTCCATATACAAAGCTATATTCTGTAACTAAATCATCTCCCCAACTATCGCTAAAACTTATTGAAGCTGGGCCAACACTAATGGAAATACCATTTATTGTTGCATAAGTGTGATGATATTTTATGATAATATTTGCAGGATCTCCTTTTTTAGACGTTGGAACGAGTACATCTCTATCCATCGTTATAAATTGAGTATCTCCATAGCCAGGTGAAAGAATAACTCCATGACCATAATTTTTGTATGAGTCTGTATCAGCTGATAGTTGTTTATCTTCTGTTACATGTGTGAGGCCACCTTTACCGTCAGCAACGGCCTTTTGTTGCTGCCAATACCCCTCAAAAGTACCTGATAATGGGACTGCAGATGTATCCCAAGCTACTGCAAACGCATCTTTCTTATGGTTAACAGGCTTTTTAAACCATTCGGCATAAGAATGATATTGATATTTATAATTAGTTCCAGATGTACCTTTATAAAAAACTTGTTGAGAAACAAGCAGTTTGCTATTTGTTGCCGGATCGGTTGGCGGTAAAGATGATAAGGTATGTATTTTATCAGATTCTCCTAAATCACCATTATCTTTCAACCCTACATCTTCGTATGAAATACTTTTTCCTGTGAGCTTTTTATAATTCTTTATGTCCTCTAATTTTGTTTTTGCAATCCGCTTTTCATTCTCAGAATTATATTCAATTCTTTCTCCATCTAGTGAATTATAATATGTAGTAGACTTGACAACTTCAAGTTTGACTGAATGTTCTTGGCTTGTATTATCTTTAGTTTCCTTACTTTTTGCACTTGAAATACCCCCAAACATTGTCAATGAGAATACGAAAGCTAGTAAAATGAGTATGAACCTGATTTTCATACCAAACACCTCCGCCCACACACTACCATATAAAGAAAAAACCGTAAATATCTCAAGTATGGTTTTTATTATAAGAAAATACAAAGATTAGAATTAACCAAAAAGACAATACTTCAAACAGTCCACTGTTGTATATTTTTGAAAAAGGTAAAATCAAAGTAAAATATGTTAAAATGATGGCTCCTAACAACATGTATAATGTGCTTTTCATATAAATCCCCCAACAATTTTTTCTCAACGATATCATATTTTTTAAGACCTTTCAAAAATGATTTAGCAAAGTTGCTCTTATAGTCTACACTTGGTAGGCAGTACTCACATAGATTACTTTCACGTTCAAACTTCATCAAATTATGATAGCAATCATTAAGACACTTATTAATATTTTGCATCTCAAATCACTTGGGCTTGTAATGCTACCCTGTAATATTTTGTTTACCATTCATTCATTTATTTATTTTCACACCTATATGTGAAGAAAGAACTTTCTCCACCCCTTACTCCAAGTAGACACAAAGCTAAAAAAGGTGAAACTATACTCCACTAAATAATAAAAGAAAAACCCTATTATAAGGGTTTTTCTTTTTTGGAATCGTACTCTTTAATAATATTAATTGGATCAATCGCATCATCATCTTGTGTATATTCCTCTACATAAGGAGTAATTAATTTCTCAAACTGCTTTTCATCATCCACTAGAGCAATACAAGTTTCATACCCTTCAAAATCAGATGGGTATAAATTTGCAACAGCACTACCGTTTTTTAAAGCCTGATCTATCACATTTTTTAATTCCAATAGACCCTTCCTGTTTCCTAAAATCAATGCTTCTCTGTGATGAGTTTCTTGAGCATATATATTACACATCTCTAAAACATCATCATCATCTACTTGAATAGACATATAAAAGCACCTCCGAAGTTAAATTTAGTTCATTATAAAATTCTTAATGTCAACATGCCAAAGAGCCATGACCTCATACGTCTGATCCAAAAAGTGATTGCGACCAACGGAAACAAAAATAGCTCAAACTACTTAACTGTACTTTGCTCCTTTTTATATTTCATTACTTTTATAATTCTATAAACTATTACAGCAACATAGCACACAACTAAGGTAATCAGATATTCAAAAGGAAAATCTCTTTGTACACCTTGATAAAGAAAAATTGCCAAAAGGACTGTAAACAAAACTATTTGAAAAACTTCTTTTTTTATCATCCAAATCCTCCGATATACTTTCACTTACGTTTTATACTTTTAATTACGTTATGTTACCGTGAAATTATAAAACAATCAGTCTTAACATTCTACAGTCAGTTCCATATTTAGGAGTTAAGTAATAAAATTGAAAGTATGTACTATATTTGTTTTTACCTCAAAATTCTTTTCTTCTCTTTCTTCATAAAAACATCCTGAAATTCTTCATACATTTTTTCGGATTTTCAGAATCCCATGCTTTATACAGCTCTCGCATAAATATATACAGTGAAATTGGGTAATACCCGGAGTCCCTCCAACAGACACTGAAAGTTCCCTCATCAAAAAGCTTAATTAATTCATTTATTTTTTTAGTATCTCTATACGCTGCCATCAAAGCAAATGGAGCATCTAATATAAAAAAGACTCCTTTATGGCATATTCTTTTACTAGAATACCATACGGAGCCTTACACTTTAATCCACTTTATCGTTTTTTAACCAATTATCCTCCAGAGCTACCTCTTGATGCAACTGTTTGGACATCTTCATGTAGAGGTTGAGTCAAACCGTTTGTAAAGAAAAGTGTACCTAGAGCTAACACAGCTAGTGACAATGTAATAAAAACCGACTTCTTCAATTAATTCACTCCTTTTCCTACATACTGGCTTGCGAGTAAGGCTCTTTTATAGTAATTTAATGATTGTTTCAGCAAGCCTCTCCCCTCTAAATATTTCGCCACATCAACCAGAATTTCCTCTAAATCAACCCATATTCTTTTCTCTTCAAGCTCTAAACACAGATTGTTTATATTGTTCAATTGAGATTGATTTTTTTCATACAATAGTTCTTTTAACAATTTAAATTTTATTTGAAAAACGTTATGGTTGACTTGTTCTGATAAAGAAATGCCTAGATCTATCCATTCAATCGCGTCATTACTTTTACTGGAGATTTCTATTCTAGAAAGTTCATATAAACATCTCATCTTCAATAAATCTTGATTTTCGATCTCTTTATAACTCAACGTGCGCCTAAATAGTGCTGATGCTTCTTCTAAATTTTCTTTTTTGCTTTCTAGAAAACCCATATTGTAATATAGATGAATGATTAAATGATTGTCATTAATACTTTCGATCATATTCTCAGCTTCACTAAAAAGAGCTCTTGCTTTATCATATTCAAATTGATCAATTAAGTTTAACGCATGTAGCATCCTACAGTTAATCTGTCTTTTGATATATGTTTCATGCGCATTAAATGTGTCACACGCAATTTGTGCATGATATTTTGATAAAAAGGTCATTTTCAAATCATAAAATAGAACTGCGATTTTATAATGAAATTCAGCTTTTTCTATTTCATCATCAACATAAGCCAACTTTTTTTCAGCTATTCTGAAGTAACTTAATGCCTTATCATAATCTTGTAAGTAGTCATGATAGATCCCATTATAAAAGTAGAAGTAATATGACATGAGTTTATTTGTTTTTTCTTCTTTTTCGTCTGGAGCATTCCGCTGAAAGAATGGCTTATCTAAATTTCTGCTAATATTCTGAAGTTTCAGCTTAAGCCTAAAGCTCAAAAGTTGATAATACAAAAGAATATCTTGATTTTCTTCCATTAAATCAATTGCCCTGTCTATGTCATCTTGCATTTCTATAGCTGCGGATAAATCCCCTTTTTGTATCGCAAGATTCCAAGTGTTTAACATGTTCCCTACCTCCTGAGAGGCAATTAATCCTGACATTCCTTTACCCCCTTCTAAACAAATCCCTAGTATAATTCTAACACGCATTTTACAACATATGTAAAGTGAATCTGCTCATAATAGAAATTTTCGGTATCCCGCAAATATGATAATAATTGAATGGTATGCAATTATAAGAGTTGGTTAAAAGAGAGAGTAGCCAGAAAGGACTTGATACTTATTTCTTTTAGATTGACCACCTTCATTTTTTAAAAAGAAATTCACAAAATATTGTTTTGAAATTGATATAAAAAGACCTGACTGAGTTTCAGCCAGGTTCATGAAGGGGTCAATCTAAATTATATTATAATGAAATCAAAACAAAACAGATAATTAAACATCCGCTCTCATTCACTCTTTGAAAATTCATCCTATACAGTATACTCTACATGCTCTAATTTTGACTTAATCTAAAAAATCAATATTAACAGCGAAATTTCCAGCTGTTACAGTTATCTGAGGAATTTCAGTTTTTTCAAAAATGACTACAATTTCAAATAATGTCTTTTTTATAATATCGTTACTTGGCATTGTATCTACTCTTAATATAAGGATTGTGTCAATGCTTGCAGCTACTTCATAAAGAACGTCTTCATCTTTAACAGATTCAATATAGCTTTTTATTCTTTTAAAGAACCACTCTACTTCTTCTAAATCTTGTAACGGATATTTAGTAATTTGATGAATATCGACTGGATCAGGTGCTTCTTTCTCTAAGATCGCTTCAAGTTCTGCTTTAGTTATATATTCCTCTTCTTCTTCTTCGTATTCACCCTCTGCTACTTCCTCGTCAACACTGTACTCAACTGTATAAAGCCCCTCAATGAATTCATCAAAGGAATCTGCTAACTTAAAGTCTTCTTCCATCTCACCATCAAAATAATGAATTGCAGGATTCTCTTTCGTTTTTCGATAATCCATCGTTACCCAAGTGTGACCATCCCCGTTAATTAAGACAAGCCCTTCTGGCAGCTCCCACTCTTTTATCAAATAGGCACTATCCATAATTCCTTCATCTTCAGCAATTCCCAGCAGGTGATTAAATTGAATATGATCCTCGGCCCATGAATTAGAGTGAGTGGTTGGAAAAGCATTATGAATGGTATAACCACCATTTTGTTCTAATATGAGCTTTTTATATGTATCTGGCAAAGTGATACCAAGTTTCTTTTCAGCTTTAGCTATTTCTGCTTCGTTGATCTTTTTTAACGTATAGTAACCTTCCTCGTCTATTTCCCAAAATGATTTCAAGATGAATGCCTCCTAGTAAAATATGCACATAAGTATACCATCTTACTGAGTATATTTAACAATTTAGGCAAAATAAAAGAAGAATATTAGTTACTTAGTCATTCACGCTGTCTATTTTTGTCGAAACGATAGTAAAAAGAAGGTACTTCATGTAAAATTTCCTTTGCACCTAAAAATCAGGAGGATCCAATATGAAGAAATTATCTATATTCATTTTTATTTGTTTAATGATGCTAACAGCTTGCAGTAGCGCAGCATCAAATGAAAAACAGCTCACGACAGCCAATATTATTAAAGCTTTTAAAAGTGCTGGGCTTGAAGCAGAAAAACCATCTGATCTTAAACAAAAAGAGTTTGGAAATATAAGAGAAGAAGGAAAAAGAATTCTCGTTCCTTCCTTAGGTGAAAATGCTGGTGGAAGGATTTTTAAATTTGGAAATGAAACTGATTTACAGCAGGCGAAATCTTATTATGATGAGTTAGGCAATGCTGGATCTATGTTCTTCTCTCACACCTATTCAAAAGGAAACTTTTTATTACAAATGAACGGTGAAATGAAAGATGCTGAATTTGAAAAGTATAAGAAAGTAATGGATGAGGAAATAAAATAATTTCATATATTTTAAAAAAAGGAAGGTCAATAAATGTCATCATTTTGGCTGCTAACAGTTATTCTTACGATTTTTATACTGAGTGTTTCTTTGATCTTTAAAAGAAAGAATGCACCTTTACAGTATGGAATACCATCAATTCTCATCTTCATCAGTATTATCTTATTATTAATCAGTTTTTTCGTAGGAAAGTGGGAAGGTTTAGGACTGGGTGCAATCAGTATATCTTTACTGGTTGCATCTGTGATCACTTTAATTATTAATAGTACCTTGAGTTATTTTAGTCATAAATAACATAGAGCCACTTCTGCATAAGAAGTGGCTCTTTCGATTAATTAAAAGTGAAATATGCATGAAAATATCACAAGACCAACTAATTAAATAAAAACCCCCTGAAGCCAATGGCTCCAAGGGGTTTCTTGATTAATACTGAGACATATACTGATCGCGTTCCCATGGGTGTACTTGGGTGCGGAACATATCCCATTCGATTTCTTTTGATTCGATGAAGTGCTCGAATAAGTGGTCGCCTAGTGCATTGATCATGACTTCGTTTGACTTGAGCAGCTCAAGTGCTTCTGCAAGTGTTGCAGGTAAGTCAGCGATGCCGTTTTCAAGGCGCTCTTCTTTGTCCATGACATAGATGTTTCTGTCGATTGGCGCTGGTGCGTCTAGTTTGTTTTTGATTCCGTCTAGACCTGCTGCAAGTAATACGCTTAGTGCAAGGTATGGGTTTGCAGATGGGTCTACACTGCGTACTTCTACACGTGTGCTAATGCCGCGTGATGCTGGAATACGAATCAATGGGCTGCGGTTTTGTGCACTCCATGCTACGTAGCAAGGTGCTTCATAGCCAGGAACAAGACGTTTGTAAGAGTTCACCGTCGGGTTTGTGACCGCTGTGAAGCTTGTTGCGTGCTTCACAATACCTGCGATAAAGTGTCTAGCCGTCTCGCTTAATTGTAAATCTGCTTTTTCATCAAAGAATGCGTTTTTGCCATTTTTGAATAATGATAGGTTACAGTGCATACCAGATCCGTTTACACCGAACAATGGTTTTGGCATGAATGTCGCATGAAGTCCGTGCTTTCTAGCGATTGTTTTCACAACAAGCTTGAACGTTTGAATGTCATCACAAGAACGGATGGCGCCTGCATATTTGAAATCAATTTCATGCTGACCAGGCGCTACTTCGTGGTGAGACGCTTCAATTTCAAAGCCCATTTCTTCAAGCTCAAGCACGATGTCACGGCGGCAGTTTTCACCTAAATCTGTTGGTGCAAGGTCAAAGTATCCACCTTTATCGTTTAGTTCGAGCGTTGGCTCGCCTTTTTCGTCTAATTTAAATAAGAAGAATTCTGGCTCAGGTCCAAGGTTGAAATCACTAAATCCTAGTTCTTCCATTTCCTTTAAGATACGCTTTAAGTTGTTACGAGGGTCTCCATCAAATGGTGTTCCGTCTGGCTTATAAATGTCGCAAATAAAGCGTGCAACTTTACCTTTTTCTGCTGTCCAAGGGAAAATAACAAACGTGTTTAGATCTGGATATAGGTACATATCTGATTCTTCGATACGTACAAACCCTTCAATAGATGAACCATCAAACATACATTTGTTATCGAGAGCTTTTTCTAACTGGCTCACAGGAATCTCAACATTTTTAATTGTTCCGAGAATGTCTGTAAATTGCAGACGGATGTACTTTACGTTTTCCTCATTTACTAATTTTACGATATCTTCTCTTGTGTACTTTGCCATTTCGTAAAACTCCTCCCCTACAAAAGGTAAAATGTGTATAGCAATGCTTTTGCTAATTGGTTAACGGAAGAACCTTGACATATCCCCCTGCCTAAAGGTCGTTCCTTGTTGGAAACGTCCAGCCTGAATGAGTTCCTTCTTCAGTAGCTTCCTGAGTTCATCATCTGTCAAGTTGTGCTTCGCTGTGGTTTTCTCCTCTGTCTTTGTTTCAGACGATGGATTTTCTGCCTCAGCTTTGGCAAAAAGTTTTTTGATTCCTGCCATGTTTACACCTTGTTCGATGAGGTTTTTGATTTCTAGTAATTTATCAACATCATGGAAAGAAAATAATCGGCGATTCCCATCACTTCTAGCTGGAAATACTAAACCATTTTCCTCATAATAGCGAATTTGTCTTGCAGATAATTCTGTTAGCTGCATGACAATCCCAATTGGGAATAAAGGCATTGAGCGGCGAATGTTATCACTCATCTCAACTGTCTCCTCCTCTTTGCTTAAATTTATTATATGTCATGTTATATTATGTGTCAATGGAATGTTAGGAATATTAACATGGATTTTTTTATCGAGCAGGCACTTCAATAAAACCTTGCTCTAATAAGGCATCTACAGCACTGCAAATGGCATTTTTCACATGGGCGTACGTGAGACCGCCCTGAACATAGGCTGTGTAAGGCGGTCTAATCGGACCATCAGCTGATAATTCAATGCTGGCTCCTTGGACAAATGTGCCCGCTGCCATAATAACATCGTCCTCGTATCCCGGCATATAGCTTGCATGCGGTGTGACATGACTGTTAATCGGTGATGCATATTGAATCGCCTGACAAAATGCAATCATTTTTTTAGGGTCTCCAAATTCTACAGATTGAATCAAGTCGGTTCTTTTCGCATTCCACGACGGGTTTGTTTGGAACCCGAGTTTTTCAAGAAAACGCGCTGTAAACACGGCGCCTTTTAAACTTTGTGCAACAACATGCGGTGCTAAGAAAAATCCTTGATACATTTCCTGAAGCGCATACAGCGATGCACCCGCTTCACTGCCGATGCCTGGAGATGTCATTCGATAAGAGCAAGCTTCTACCCATTTTTCTTTTCCGACGATGTAGCCACCCGTTTTCGCAAGGCCGCCGCCTGGGTTTTTAATGAGAGAACCTGCCATAAGGTCTGCGCCCACATGACATGGCTCTTGTAATTCAGTAAATTCACCATAACAGTTGTCAACAAACACAATGATGTCCTCATTGATGTCTTTCACAAATGAAATCATTTGTTCAATTTCTTCTATTGTAAAGGATGGTCTTGACGCATAGCCTTTAGAACGCTGAATCCCGATGACTTTTGTTTTTTGGGAAATAGATTCTTTGATTTTGTCGAAATCGACAGATCCATCTTGACGCAAATCAATGGCTTTGTAATCGATCTGAAAATCTTTTAATGAGCCTGTCCCTTCTTTGCCGCGAATCCCGACAATCTCTTCTAGGGTATCGTAAGGTTTCCCCGTCATGTAGATTAATTCATCACCAGGTCTTAGCACACCGAATAAGGCGATGGAAATGGCATGTGTTCCAGAAATGATCTGCGGGCGTACAAGACCGCTTTCCCCTCCAAATACATCCGCATAGATCTTTTCTAACGTGTCTCTTCCCATATCATCGTAGCCATAACCAGTTGTCGGGTTAAAATGAGAGTCGCTGACTTTATGTTTCCGGTAGCTTTCAAGAACCCGCCACTCATTTTGTTCGCTCTTTCGATCAATTTGCTGATGTATTTGTGAAATGTCTTGTTCTGCTTCTGCTGCTATTTTTTCTAAAATGGTGCCATGTTTTAAATTGTGAAACATCGTGATTTAATTCCTTTCCTACAACATATACTTCTTGATTTGTCCTAATATGGTTTGCTCCTCACCACTAAATCCAGTGATGTCATAAAGCTCTGCTTCCTTTTGAAATTCCAGTGATTCCACCAAGGTTTCTGACTTTAAGGCAGATATGAGTTTTCCTTCATATGCCGGAATTCTTACATGATATGGCTTTAAAAAATCTTTTTTCAGTTCAGCCATGATATCCGCTTTTAACCGCTTCACATCTTCCTCGCGCCTAGCACTGATTAAAATGTGGCGCTGCTTTGAGGAAGGGATAAAATCCGGCCGGATTTGGTCTTTTTTGTTATAGACTGTCAGCATCGGAATACGGTCAGCTTCTAATTCTTCTAAAAGCTTATGAACTGTTCGTTCATGCCCTTCATAATCCTCATTCGAAGAATCGATCACATGAAGCAAATAGTCTGCTTCTTTTACTTCTTCAAGAGTGGAACGAAATGCTGCAATCAGTGTGGTTGGAAGGTCTTGAATAAAACCAACTGTATCGGAAATCAGTACACTGTAGCCAGATTCAAGTGTCATTTTACGCGTCATTGGGTCAAGTGTGGCAAACAGCAAATCTTCTTCATGGCTATCCGCTTCTGTTAACTGGTTAAACAATGTAGATTTCCCAGCATTTGTGTACCCGACAATAGCGATTTGGAATACGCCATTTTTCTTCCGTCGTTCCCGGTATCTCGTGCGATGTTCTTTGACTGCAGACAGTTGTCCGTGAATTTCGTGTATGCGGTTTCGAATATGACGTCTGTCTGTTTCAAGTTTTGTTTCACCTGGACCTCTTGCGCCAATTCCGCCGCCTTGTCTTGAAAGGCTGATCCCTTGTCCACTTAGTCTCGGCAAGGCATACTGAAGCTGGGCAAGCTCTATTTGCAGCTTCCCCTCTCTTGTACGGGCTCTTTTGGCAAAGATGTCTAGAATCAATTGCGTACGGTCAATAATTTTCACATCTAAGGCAGTCGCCAAAGCTTTTAACTGGCTAGGCGAAAGCTCGTCGTTAAAAATAATAACGTCACAGTCTAACTCTTCGCAAAGCACTTCAAGCTCTTCCACTTTCCCTTTCCCGATGTAAGTCGCGCTGTCTTGTCTATTTCTTTTTTGCGTCATGATGCTGACAGCTTCACCGCCAGCTGTTTTGGTTAAGGAAGCTAATTCTTCCATAGAATATTGAAAGCGTTCATCCGTTATATGCGGCAGTTGACAGCCGACAAGGATCGCTTTTTCGATCATTTCATGTTCATTCAACGTCAGTTGTTTCCTTTCTGTACTTAAGTTTCAGTAGTACCATCATACCAAACACCCCACACGTATACCACCATTCGGAAGGTTTAATTTCTTGTCTCTTTACAAAAAGGATACGCCATTTCAAGAAGGCGTATCCTCTTTCATTTGCAGATCATGGCTTTTAATCGTAAGTAAGTCTTTTTTATCATAATGATCCACAAGAAGCAGCCTCATCGCCTGAGTTCGAATCGCTTTTTCAATGGTGTTTCGCACAAAACGGCCGTTGCTGAATTTGGCAGGACTCGTTGTGCTCTTGATGTGCATTAAATAGTCTCGCAGTTTCCATTCTGCCTCTTGGGTAAAGACATATTCCCGATCGGCCATCATTCGTTTTGCAATATCCATCAGCTGATCGACTGTATAATCAGGGAAGTTGATATTAATCGGAAATCTCGATTGCAGACCAGGATTTAGAGAAAGAAAATGATCCATTTCCTTGGAGTATCCAGCTAAGATGAGGATGAATTCATGCTGCTTATCCTCCATATGTTTTACAAGGGTATCAATCGCTTCTTTCCCAAAATCTTTCTCTCCTCCGCGGGCAAGAGAATAGGCTTCATCGATGAACAAAATGCCGCCTAGTGATTTTTTTATCAAATCTCTTGTTTTTTGAGCTGTATGTCCAATGTACTCTCCAACAAGATCTCCTCGTTCTGCTTCAATTAAGTGCCCCTTTGAAAGAACATTCATTTCAAAGAAAAGCTTCCCGACAAGCCGTGCAACCGTTGTTTTCCCTGTGCCAGGATTTCCTTTAAACATCATATGAAGCGCTTGTTTTCCTACCTTTAATCCTTGTTCTTGTCTTTTTTGATTCACAAAAATCCAAGCATAAATTTCTTTTATGTTTCGTTTCATTTCATCCATCCCGACAAGGCTGTTCATTTCTCGTTCTATTTCTCGTAAGATGCTGTGTTTGGCCTCATTTTTTTGCAAGGCCTCTAGGTATTCTGCCTCTGAATCTGCATCAACCAATACTTGCTTCTGTCCATTAAGTATAATGTTGATTTGGCCGTTATTTTTATATGTGACAGCTCGCTCCAACGTATTCACCTCTCGCTCTTCTCTCTTTAATCTATTCGGGTGGAGCTGTAATCGTGACAATCGCCCGCACTAGCATCGGTTTACTGTCAAAATGACCCGAGATACCGGTTATTGTAGGGGATTGTGCGGTTTCCCAGGAAATGATGTGCTATTTCCATTGTATTCATCCATTTCGGGCGGACAAACCAACAATTTGTTTTTTCTAAGAAAAATGGCGCTTTTTCATCACAAATTGTGCAGAAAAGAGTCTCGAGGATTTCCGCATTTTGTACAGGCAATTTTTCTATTTCCTCATAAAATAAAGACGAGGTGATGAATAGATGGTGAAAATTTTTATTGATCCTGGCCACGGAGGAACAGATTCTGGAGCTGCTGCTAATGGACTTTTGGAGAAAAATATCACACTGCAAATTGCGCTTTTTCTGAGAGATATGTTGATTAGTGAATATGATGGGGTTTCCGTCCGCTTAAGTCGTTCAATTGACCAATCCGTCACGTTATCCCAGCGTACGAATGCGGCAAACAGCTGGGGAGCTGACTATTTCGTGTCTATTCATATTAATGCTGGCGGAGGCACAGGTTTTGAAAGTTATGTGTACCCTGGCGTTTCAGCACCAACCACCACGTATCGCAATGCCCTTCATGATGAGATTGTCCGCTCCGTTGATTTTGCCGACCGCGGCAAGAAAACGGCGAACTTCCACGTTCTGCGGGAAACTTCTATGTCTGCCATTTTAACTGAGAACGGTTTCATTGATACGGTAGCTGATGCAAATAAGCTCCGTAACGCTACTTTCCTTCAAGGGATCGCTCGTGCTCATGCCACTGGATTAGAAAAAGCCCTTCAATTGAAAAAAAAAGCAAGTAACCTATATAAAGTGCAAGCAGGGGCTTTCAAGGTCAAAGCCAATGCGGATGAACTAGCAGCTACACTCAGATCCAAAGGATTTGAAGCGCTGGTCGTACTGGATAGCGGCATGTACCGAGTCCAAGCTGGCGCTTTCCGTTCAAAGCAAAATGCAGATGACCTCGTCGCTCGATTAAAGCAGGCCGGTCACGACGCATTCGTTTTTCAATAATCTAAAAAACAAACCGGCTCAAGTCATCTTTAGAGCCGGTTTGTTGTCTATCCAATTATGCTAAAATGTTCACGACAAATTGAGACCATGTTTCAAGACGATCGAAGTACTCAGGCTTTTTCAAATCTGTTACTTTCATCCATTTCCCTGAGATTTGATCTGTTTCTTTTACTTCTACATGAGCACCTGGCGATAATTCAAGGGCTGATAACAGTCCGATGTGCACACGGCCGACACTGTTGTCATCATCATTAATGAGACCAAGGGTTTTCATCTCAAGTTTGTCTTCTTCTTGAATCGAAAGTTCCTCGTCCAGTTCACGATCGGTATTTTCTTTTAGAATTTCAGCAAATTTTTTTCCTTCAATGAAATTCATATGACCGCCAAAGCCAAGAGATAACTTATGATGTAAGCGAGTCTCTCCCCCACCTTGAAGTCTTTCATATACATACACTTCGTCCTCACGCTTAATGACAACATATGGAATTGGCTGCTTAAAGTCAGGATTTTCTTCAGCATCGCCTCTTCGCATTTGCTCGAAGTGCTCTTCAATTTCTTTCATAATGGTGTTGATTGTTTTCTTTTCACTATTCACACCATTAAACGCAAGTGTTTCGTTTTGGAACACGCGTGCGCGAGGTGCAACTAAAATGATTTCGTCCATTTTTCCCATGTTCGGTAACCTCCAGTATGTAACACATTGTTAGAAATGGCAAAAAGCCAAAACGAGTGATGCGTTTTGACTTTTACGCTTTCCTTATGATTCATCTCCAAAGAAGAAGTCGTCATCTTTTAACGGCTCAACTGTTGCCTTTTTGTAGCCGTTCCCTTTCATTGAGAAGAAGTCATGTGACTTTGTTTTTGTATTGAGTCCGTTCAATACAATTGGGTTGATCTCTTCTTCTTCAAAGTAAGGGGCAAATCCAAGGTTCATTAACGCTTTATTGGCATTGTAACGAATGAACTTTTTCACATCATGCGATAAATTGACTTGGTCATAAATATCCTCAGTGTAATGAAGTTCATTTTCATAAAGCGCATTAAGCAGATCGATAGAGAAATCATAAAGCTCTTTTTGCACGTCAGGTGTTTGCTTGTTGTAAATTTCTTGTGCTAACAATCCAACATACACACCGTGAATCGCTTCATCGCGCAAAATCAAGTTAATGATTTCACCACTTTGCATGAGCTTTCCTTGACCGTAGAAATATAGCGGGTAGTAAAAGCCGCTATAGAATAGGAAGCTTTCTAAATACACTGAAGCAACCATTGCTTTAAATAAGGAAATCGGGTCATCCTTTTGAATGGAACGGTACAGACCTACAATCATATCTGCTTTCTTTTGCAAGAATTTATTTTTCTTGACCCATTCAAATACTTCACTAATCGTTTCAGTCGGTGCAAGCGTCATGAAGATATTTGAGTATGATTTTGCATGCACGGCATTTTCCATCATGGCCATAAAGTTTAACACGGCTTTACGCTGATGACCGTCCACATGTTCAGCCACTATCGGCATTCCTGTATTTCCTTGTTCTGTATCAAGTAACGTCAGTCCAGCCAGTACCTTCATGTACGTATCCCGCTCTTCTTCACCTAAATATTTCCATGTTAAGAGATCCCCGTTTAAGGAAATCTCTTCTGGAAGCCAGAATTGCTTGACGTTTTGGTTGTAAAACATTTGTGTAAAATCATCTTCGTGTTTTGACCAGTTGGCTGCATCATAAATTTTTGTCACGTTAAACTCTCCTTTAATCAAACAACACAAGAAAGACAGCCTTCCTGCCCTGTATCCTTCGTTCTTGCATAATAAAGTGTCTTAATGCCTTTATGGTGTGCATAAAGATCGATGCGGTTTAAGTCACGCGTTGTCATCGTATCTTTTAGGAATAATGTAAAGCTAATTCCTTGATCGACGTGCTGCTGAATGGTTGCGATCATATCGACTACTTTAAACATGTCCATATCGTATGCTTCTTTATAGAAGAACCAGTTTTGTGCTGAAAGTCCTGGCATTGGATAATACGTTTTGCTGTTTCCGTATGTTCTTTCTTCGATACGTTCCATAATTGGCATTACAGAAGCTGTTGCCGATTGAACATACGAAATAGAACCTGTTGGCGCAATACATAATCGATAGCTATGGTACATGCCATTTTCCGCTACAAAGTCTTTGAGTGCTGCCCAATCTTCTTTTGTTGGAATGTGCATGCCTTCAAATAGCGCAGCCGCTTTTTCTGTTTTTGGAGTGAAATCATTTTCTACGTATTTATTGAAGTACTCACCTGTTGCATAACCAGAGCCCTCATAACGATGGAATGTTTCCCCTTTTTCTTTTGCAAGCTCACTTGAACGCTTAATGGAGTAATAGTTCACCATCATAAAGAACGTATTAGCGAAATCTCTTGCTTCTTCACTTTCATAAGCGATTTGGTTTTGAGCTAAATACCCATGAAGGTTCATCGCACCAAGTCCAATTGACTTCATCGCTTTGTTCGCTTTTCTAACAGCTGGTGCATTGCGGATATCTGTTGTTTCAGACACAAGTGTGAGTGAGTCCGTTGCAAGCTTGACTGTTTTTTCAATGGATTTGTTTTTCATCACGTTCATGATATTTAAAGAACCAAGGTTACAAGAAATATCAAGTCCGATCTCATCATCTTGATCATAGTCCGTGTAAGAAGAGACTTCTGAAGCTTGAAGTACTTCTGAGCAAAGGTTTGAGAATTTCACACGTGAAATATGGTTCAGAGCGTGCTCTCTATTCACATTATCTTGGAACATGATATATGGATAGCCTGATTCTGAGCGCAGAACAGCTAATTTTTCAAGAAGTTTTCTTGGATTGACTTTTTCTTTTTTGACTTTCGGGTTTTCTACAAGCTCGTCATACATTTCTTCCATATCCATCTCATCAAGATGCTGTCCATAAGTTTTATAAACTGTATGAGGATAGAATGTATAAGCTGTTTTATCTTCTCTAGCAAGCTCGATAAATTTATCTGGGATGACGACACCGATCGAAAGTGTTTTCACACGAACATCTTCATCCGCAGAGATTTTTTTCGTATCTAAGAAATCATTAATATCTCTGTGGAAAATATTCAGGTAGGCACTGCCTGAACCTTGTCTTTGTCCCATTTGATCTGCATATCGGAATGCATTATCAAGAAGTTTCATGACGCCTACGACACCTTTGGTCGCATTTTCAACATCTTTGATCGCTTCACCTTTCGCACGAAGCTTTGAAAGGTTCAAGCTAACGCCGCCGCCTAATTTAGACAGCTGCATGGAAATATCAATGGCTCTTGAGATATCGTTTAATGAGTCATTCACTTCAAGCAAGAAGCAGCTCACCAGCTCACCACGTCTTTTACGGCCTGCGTTTAAGAATGTTGGTGTACTTGGCTGATACTCTTGGTTGATCATCAGTTCCACAAACTCAAGTGCTTTCTTTTTGTCTCCGCCCGCAAAGAAAAGAGCCACAACTGAAATGCGGTCTTCATAGCGTTCAAGGATTTTCTTTTTGTCATTTGTTTTCAGTGCATAGTCATTGTAAAACTTAAACGCACTCATAAATGATGGGAATCTAAATTTCTTGGCATATGCAGCTTCAAATACTTCTTTAATATCTGACATGCTGTATTGTCTTAAAAATTCTTCCTCATAGTAGTCGTTTTCTATTAAGTAATCAATCTTCTCTTCTAGATTATGAAAGAAGACCGTGTTTTGATTAATATAATCTACGAAATAACTATGTACAGCTTCTTTGTCCTTGTCGAACTGAAACTTTCCTTCTTTTTGAATCATAATCTCGTTATTTAATTGTATCCACTTTGGAACCTGATTTTGTGACAATTCTTTCTACCTCCTGTGTAAACAATTCAACATCCCTTTTTGTTCCGCTTAGTTCAAAGGTGTGCAAAATAGGAACTTGATATTGTTTAGAAATCGTATCGGCGCTTTTGGCAAAGTTATCTCCCCACACTTTGTTCCCACTCACCGCTACACCTAGTAAAAGGTGCGCATTTTTCTCTAAAAATGACTGAGTGGTACCAGGGACTTGTCCAAATCCTGTCGTAAAGGTGACGAGAATAAACGGCGTATCCAAAAACTCTTCTCCAGTCAATTTTCGTTTGTCTGTAAAAGGGGTCTTGTCCAAAAAGCGTTGAACATTTCCTGTTTTTGAATCAAATACGATTTGAATCAATTCCATCACGACCTAGTTTTTAGTATTGTTGATCATTTCGTTATTCACTATATATAGTATACTATGTTTTTTCAAAACACAACATATAGATACTCGAAACGAAAAAAATCAACCAACCCGGCCGAACATTCATAGCCGAACTCGTACGTTCAAATAAATAGAGCAGAGCAGGTTCTAAAAATAGACTGCCCTACTCCCTATTCAACTGAAACCGAAATCTATCATAACACGAAAAAAAATCGCTTAGTAGACTAGACTTTTTGTTTTATTTTTTGTAGGCATCGCACTGTAAATCTTCTGACACTTCTGTTATTTCCACTTCAACACCTAATTCTTTGAGCACCGCTTCAAGCGCAGAGACGATCGAGGCTTCTCTTACTAACTCTTTCCCGTTTACAGAAACGCTTGTTCCATATTCGAAACAGGAGTCATCTTCACAAGTTTGTTCCCAATGATTAATTATAATTTTGTGTGTCATGAACTCATCCTTTTCTGTCTAGATGTCTGATGCATGTTTATAGTGTAGCGACTTCACATTCATTTGTAAATTTACGTGCTTACTCTTCATCAAAGTCTTCACTATCACCATCATCTTCATCCCATTCATCTATGTACTTTGTCGTAATGAGCGTCAGCTCTCCTTCTTTTTCATCAAACCGGTATACATGTACTTCATCATCTTTCACAACAGCAATGTGATTATTTTTTAGCGCAACAGATGATGGTAAAAGACCATCAACATGGCTCCCATCATGCTCACTAGAATGGTTATGCCAACTTTCTTGTCTCGTTTCGATGTTCGAGATGGCGCATGATCCAAATAAGACAACGATTCCAATCAAAAGAAGGATCACTCGAATCCTTCTCAATTCAAGCTCTGCATTTTCCATATAAATCCCCTCACCTTTTAAATGTCCAATAAGGATTTATACGCAACTTGGACAGAAAAGTTTCATGGCATACAAAATAGCCCCTCTGCACTGACAAAAAACGTAGCGGGTTTCGGCCGGTTTATTCGCAGCTGCATGGGGCTATTGGTGAAAACGGGTGTTTATTCTAATTCAAGATTTACATTTTTTTGAGGAGCAAATGTTGAAATCGCATGTTTATAAATAAGCTGCTGCTTCCCTTCTGTCTCAAGCAGCACCGTGAAATTGTCAAATCCCTTTACTTGACCGCGAAGCTGAAAGCCATTCAGTAAAAATACTGTGACAAATGTATTGTCTTTGCGGATCTGATTCAAAAATTGGTCCTGAATATTAATCGGTTTCATGTTTCGTCCTCCTTGATTCTGATAACTACAGTTTCGCTTTAAGTCCAAGCTTTCCTGCTATATATGCGAAAATTTCCTCTTTTTTGTCCGAAAAGTGGCAAGGTGGTGTCATATCAAACCAGGTGACATCCATTTTATTACGGAACCACGTAAACTGACGCTTCGCATATCTTCGGGAATTTTGTTTTAATTGCTGGATGGCTTCATCAAGTGAGCAGTTGCCTTGAAAATAGGCATACAACTCTTTATAACCAATCGCTTGAACAGACTGACAATCTTTCAAACCAGATTGATAAAGTGCGCTCACTTCTTCAATTAAGCCTTCATCTAACATCATATCAATTCTTTGATGAATGCGCTCGTACAAAAGCTCTCGGTCCATTTTCAGCCCAATGAAGGCAGTGTCATACAGAGGAACTTCTTGATGCCCGTTTTGCATATCAGACATTTTCTGACCTGTTGTATGGATGATTTCAAGCGCCCTGATCACGCGGCGGACGTTATTCGGATGAATCGCTTTTGCAGCGTCAGGATCGGCTTCTTTTAGCTTTTCATACAGCTTGATCGGTCCATGCTGCTGCTTAAACAGCGTCATCTCTTCTCTAAAAGCAGGATCACTTTTCTCATCAGTAAACGTGTAATCATATAAAACAGACTGAATATATAGCCCAGTTCCACCAACAATCATGGGCGTTTTTCCTCTCGCAGCAATCTCTTTGATTTTTAAGCGGACAAGCTGCTGAAATTCAGCTGTAGAAAACGATTCATCCGGTTGTTTAATATCGATTAAATGGTGCGGAACGCCATTCATTTCTTCAGGGGTGATTTTCGCTGTGCCAATATCCATCCCTTTATAGATCTGCATGGAATCCCCGCTGATAATTTCTCCATTAAATGCTTTCGCTATATCAATGCTCAGCTTTGTTTTTCCGACAGCCGTCGGACCTACTAATACAATCACTGGTTGTTTTTTCATAACATCACTCTCTTTTACAAACTGCCTACAGTATAGCATAACTTCTCTTTCTCTCCTATATACTCCTCGTCACCAGCCAAGTGGTTCATTCCCGACCACTTCATATGTCTTTCCTTTTAAACGGTGCTTATGCGTTGGCCTTTCTTCATCTGGACTGTAAACGACTCCCCCGTATGGAATCGGGACAGAATCGGTATAGGCAGAAAACGTGACTTCCTCAATTTCATGGTAGTGCGTCCCGTCCACTCTTGGGATAGCAGGTCCAGTGACGCCATAATATCTATGAAAATGCCCTCTTTCAAATGACGTGATCCCCCGATAATAATGAGTATGTCTATCGGTACTGCTTCCATTCACAGGCTGAGAAATACCTTCTATTAAATGATAATGTTCTTCGGTTACATCCGTTCGCGCTTTATAAGCATGTGCATGAGGTGGACATTTAGCCCAATCAGACGGATACAGGCCCATTTTTTACATTCCTCCTTATTTTAGGCATTCACCCAAACACAAGTGGGCCACTCGAATACACTGATGTCAGTTACAGTGATTTTATGTGAAAGGAGTCTTTTTTTATGAATTATTTTGACGCACCGTTTGTTCAAGATGAGATGAGAAGACCTTTTGGATTTGGACGCCCTGGATTTGGTTTTGGAAGACCTGGGTTTGGGTTTGGGCGCCCTGGTTTTGGCTATGGAAGACCTGGATTTTTTGGACCGCCATTTTTAGGTGGTTTTGCTGGAGGGCTTTTAGCTGGGTCGCTTCTTGCTCCAGGATATGGCTATGGTTATCCTTATCCACCGCCATACCCGCCTTATGGACCATACCCTTATTATTGAATATGACGATTTAGTGAAAACATCCTCTTATAAAATGAATCGATTGACACATTTGTTTTTCATAGGTTAACATTTACTTTACCGACCGTTCAGTAAAGTAGGTGTTTTTTTTATGTCTAAAACGAAAAAAGAACAAATTTTTGAGGCAGCAGCTCACACCATTCTAAAAGAAGGATTGAGTCAGCTCACCCTTCAGCAGGTGGCAGAACATGCAAATATGACCAAAGCTGGGCTACTGTATCATTTTTCGAGCAAGGAAGACCTGATCCAGCAAATGAATGAGCATGCGGTTGCCTCTTTTCGTCAGCAGCTTGACACGTATCAGGAAACATACAAAAACGAAAAGGCGCCCTATGTACGTGCCTATATATTGGCCACATTAAATGATCTTGATAGACAAAACACCACACAGCTATGTACAAGTATGCTGGCAACCATGTCATTTGATGAAGCGTTATTAAATCCTTGGCGTCATTTTTATGCGGAATTTAAAGAAAAAGCAGCCGAGGAAATCAATGACCCTGCACTTAGCCAATTGATCCGTCTTGCCTGTGATGGCATATGGTTTTCAGAAATGTTTCAGCTTGAACCATTGAATCGAGAGGAAAAAACCCTTTTACTTCATCGGATTTTACACATTTTAGAGGAGGGATGATGATGATCCTCGGATATCTTTTTTTGGCTATCGCCATTTTTTCAGAAGCGATTGGGGCAGCGATGCTGAAACTATCAAATGGTTTCACACGCTTTAAACCTAGCGCTGTCGTTGTCGCTGGTTATACACTTGCTTTTTACATGCTGTCATTGACCCTAAATATCATTCCACTTAGCATGTCTTACGCCACATGGTCTGGGGTAGGTACCGTCCTCACGGCTTTTTTTGGCGTGCTCTTTTTCAAAGAAACCTTGAACCGTCAAGCACTTATTGGAATGGCAATGCTTGTTTCAGGGGTCGTACTATTAAATATGTCTTAAAGGATGTGAAGTGATATGAAAGGAATGCTTTATTTAACAGGAGCCATTTTGACAGAGGTTTTTGGCAGTACGATGCTGAAGCTTTCGCAAGGTTTTACACAGGCGCTGCCGAGTATGGGGGTCCTGATCGGATTTGGGTGCGCCTTTACCTTTCTCAGTTTGGCACTCAAAACAATTGAGCTGTCATCTGCATATGCCATTTGGTCTGGGGTCGGTACAGCACTTACTGCTCTAGTGGGCCTCGTGCTATTTAACGAAACCATTCATATGAAAGGATTTATTGGTCTTGCACTTGTCATATGCGGCGTCATTGTCTTAAATCAATCCAAAAAACAAAAGGAAGAAAAGAAAGAACCATTCGATCAAACCGAATGGACGTCATAAAAAAAGTCATTTTCTCCATAATCAAGAGAAAATGACTTTTTTATCTTAATATCCAGCTTTGATGGTTTCTTCTAAGGAAATATGGACATTCCCTTGCACAGCTCTAGAGATCATACATGAGCTTTCAGCTTTATGTGCAAGCTTACGAGCTCGTTCTATGTCCTGTGCAGTAGCAGACTCTTTGAGAATGATGACAGGACGGTGAATGATTTTCTCATATGTAAACACACCGTTTGTCACATCGACAACTGCCTCAGAGCTCATCGATAGATCCTCTTTCTCTAATTGACTCCGCTCCATCATGGCTGCAAGTGTAATGATATAACATGTGGCCGCTGCACCTAGGAGCATCTCATCTGGATTTGTTCCAATACCCGGTCCATCCATTTCTTTTGGAATGGAAATCTCCGTCTTTAACTGTGCACATTCGATTGTCCCCACATCGTTACGCAGACCAGGCCAGCTTGCCTGAAGATGAAAATGATGACGCGCCATATCTGTCTCTCCTTTTGTTATCACTTTTTATAGTGTAACAAGAATTCACCTTGCTGTCTTAAGATGTGCACCATCCTTACGTATATTCTTCATCCAGCACCGTGCGAATCGCCCTGACATACCGGTAGAACGTCTCGTTTTTTGTACTCGATCGATACCGAAAATCGAAACTGTCAAATAACGCTTCCCGTTGACTTCTACTAATCTCAAGCTGTACACTTTGCCCTGTTTTTGTAAGATTATTAATATTATGATTGCTCGTTCCGCTTAGGGTTGCGTGTGCAACTGCAAGTTCAGCAGAAAAACCGTTGCGCTCTAATGAGTTCACAATTTTTTCAGCACGGTCATAGTCTGTTCCGCCAACAAGGGTGTGGTCAATTCCCGGCTCCCCTTTATATCCATGAACAGCTAATACATAATCATGTGCTTTTGCCTGTGCGACTCCGATTGGTTCATCGAAGTTTGTACTTGTAATATGAAGTTCTGATGCATTTTCTCTAAAACCTTCAAATAAGTACGTAGAAAAATCGTTATCAAAAAAATGGACAATCTCACTAACGCCGCCTTCGATTCTCCCGCCATGAGGCGACATCACTAGAAGACGGCTGCCGGGCACTGGATTGGATGTGATTTGATAATGATCTGTTGATTCATTCTCTTCCAGTTCTTTAAAATTGCGATACATATCATTTGAACCGCTTTCGTCTTCTCCACCTGATGACACTGGCTCATCATGTTCCTGTGCTTGCATGGTATAATAGACGCCCCATCCGATGACAAGCAGGAGAAGCAAAGCAAAAAACTTCTTCATTCCCGTTCTCCTTTAACAGATTTCTAAGCCGTTTCTATGATTAATATTGAATCATCATTTCTTTTCATTTTTTCCACATTTTCTCTTCAAATTTGATCATAACACTCTAGATCATGAGATTCCTCAAAAATAAGATAATTGCATTTATATACACAGAAACGCCTTTCCTGATTGAAAACAGAGTTAGAATAGTATGACAAACAAATGAAGTTATGTTTAAAATGACCTAGTCCTACCCAGTCTGTTTTCTTTAATTCGTCTTTTTTTTATGCGAATTTGATTTTTTTCATCTGGAATGAATCACATTTGTATGAGCATTGACCCTGTCTAGAACCCCCCTTTTTTCTGCAGAATCCTCTGTTTTACTGGTTCTCTAAGAAGAACTCTCCCACCTATCATCGGCAGTTTTAATATGATTTCCACCTTTTTCTATTATTTTACAAAATGTAAGCGCTTTTCTTTTTAAAGGGAATGAGTCAGCCGCCAATATGAACAAAAGAAGGGACAAGAATCCGAACAAAGATGCTGTCATGTTCATAACGTAAGAGTGTACGAGAATGGATAGCTAGAATGGAGGGCATCACATGTTTGGATTTTCCATGGTACAAATGGTCAGAACACATGCTAGTAAATTGGATCAGCCTTTAAGAGAGACCGTCCTTCACCTCTATAAGCCTTTTAAGTGGACGCCTTGTTTTCTTCATCGTTTTTTTGAAGGAAGGTTAAAGAAGAGCAAGAAGCTTCGGGTCATCATTGAATTTAAAGAAGATGCAGTCGAAGCAGGTATTCAAAGCACAAAGCAGCTAATGAAAAAAAGCAGAAAAACAAACATCAAAAAACATTTTTCACATATTAACTGCTGCGCAGCTGATCTTACCCCTGCTGCTTTAGAGGAACTCTTAGCAAATGGGGAGCATATTCGCAAAATATATTTAGACAGACAGGTACATGCACTGCTGGATGTGGCGACACAATCAAGTCATGCGGATGAAGTCGTTCGAAATGGCACAACCTTAACCGGTGAAGGCATTACGGTAGCGGTCGTTGACACAGGCATATACCCACATGAGGACTTAGATGGAAGAATTCGCGACTTTGTAGATTTAGTCAAACAAAAAACGAAACCTTACGATGATAACGGTCATGGAACGCATTGCGCTGGGGATGTGGCTGGAGACGGAGCTGCCTCAGACGGCTTATACAAAGGACCCGCTCCAAAAGCCAATATCATTGGGGTAAAAGTGTTAAATAAACAAGGCGCTGGATCACTTTCTACTATTATAGAAGGTGTTGAATGGTGCATACAGTTCAACGAAGACCATCCTGATGATCCAATTCACATTATCAGTATGTCGCTAGGCGGCGATGCGCAGCGTTATGATGACGAACAAGACGATCCGATGGTGCGCGCTGTCAATGCAGCTTGGGATCAAGGGATTGTTGTATGCGTTGCTGCTGGGAACTCCGGTCCTAACAGTCAAACAATCGCAAGCCCTGCCGTGAGTCAAAAAGTCATTACGGTCGGAGCCTATGATGATCGAAATACGCCAGAATCAAGTGACGATGTCGTGGCACCATTTTCGAGCAGAGGTCCAACGGTCTACGGTGAAACAAAGCCCGACCTCCTCGCACCAGGAGTCAATATCGTCTCTCTTAGATCACCAAGATCATTCCTAGATAAACTAGATAAATCAAGTAGAGTCGATGATGATTATACGACGTTATCTGGCACTTCGATGGCGACACCCATTTGTGCCGGTATCTGCGCACTATTATTAGAGCATTCACCAGATTTAACACCTGATGAAGTCAAAGCCTTATTAAAAGAAAATACAAGCAAGTGGTCTGGAGAGGACCCAATGATTTACGGAGCAGGTGCCATCGACGCAGAAAAAGCCATCCAAGAATAAATAAAAAAGCCCTTTACGTTTTTCGTAAAGGGTGTTGTTTTGTCTGTTTTATGTGTGAAGTCTTTCTTCTACTTGAGCAGCTGACATGTTATGCTTCGTTCTCATACATCTCATCTCCTTTTTGAATGTGCGTACGCGCTTCGATCACAATTTCAAAAAAAGTGGAAGATTCCTTGTACATGTCGCGTTCCTTATAATAATTAGCCGCATCAAGTGCCAATTCCTCTAAATCAGCAAACATTTTTTTGTTTCGTAGTCCCAAAAGGGCTGATCTTAATTGTTCAGAGCTGTCTGTTTCTATATAGAGTGCCTGTAAAAATTGGAATTTCAATTGATAAATTTCATCTCCCAATATAGAGGCCTGATTCATGCCTTCCTTTATAGCCTCACTCGCTCGCTCCATATCTTCGAGTTTAAAACAAGTAAGAGCCAGTGAAAACAATGATTTGATCATCGTTGCAGCTTGATCTTTTTGATAAAGTGAAATGGCTTGTTCAAAGAAGACCGTCGCTGTATGATAGGTTCCCATACTATAATGACAAGTTCCTAAGTTATTGAGGGCCATCGCCTTAAAATAAGATGTGCATTCTTTTCTTTCCATTGCTTCACACACTTTTAAAGCTTTTTCTAAATACGGGAGCGCTTTTTGATGCTGACTTACATCAATCCAATTACCTGCCATCACAAAATCGCATTGAATGCTTCTTTTTCCATAAAGCTGATGTTTCTTATAGATGTCTCTCGCTTTTTTCGCATAATGCATAGAAAAATAGGTTTGTTTCATATGATAGTATACTTCAGCAATTTTATAATAAAATTCCGCTTTTTCGATCTCATCGGTAACTAAGATCAGCTGATGTTCCGCATGCTTATAATAGGAAATGGCTTCGATATACCGGTGCTGGGTAAATGCATACATTCCATGGAAAAAATGAAAGTAATAGCCCAATAAACCCGTCATCTCATCTTCTGCCTCTTCAATATCTTTTGGAAATGCAACCGCTTGAAGCGATTCATTCCCTGCATGGACTGGCGTTAAGTGCTGAAGCATCATTTGATGGCGAAAATCCATGAGAGAATAATAGAGTAATAAATCTTGATCTTCTTCCATCTCATGAATGTCTTCTTCAACAAGGCGCTTCATATCGTTTGCCTGATCAACTTCAAATTTGCAAATATGTGTGTACCATTGATTGATTTTTACACCTACTTCGGAAGATGGTATTTTGTGTGCCATCCACTTCAGCCCCATTCTATCATATCAAACTGATAACTATTATTTTACATAATTTATGATTTTAAGGCAAATTGTCATTTATTTCATATTTTATGTTGATTTTGCACATTTCTATCTTTTTTACCAAGTTTAAAGAGAGTACTTTTTCCCATCAAAACCTTTTTTCTACGAAGAAGGGTCGAATTCTCTAAGCACTTCTTTTAAACCACTGACATAGCGACTAAATGCTTTTTTCTTTCCTTTTCTCGTATCAAAGTTGTCAAAAAAGGCTTTTCTCTGCGCCGTACTAATTTCTAACTGGACACTTTCGCCACTGGCATTTTGATTATTAATGTTGTTTGGATCCGTACCAGAGAGGCGCTCACCTTTTTGCACGAGCTCTGCAGAGAAGCCCCGGTCTTTTAGTTCTCGCACAACCGCTTCTTGCATTTTTTCGTTTGTCCCGCCCACAAGTGTATGTCTTCTATCACTTTTATAGCCGTGGATAGATATAGAAAAGGGATATGTTTTAATCATTTGAACCAAAATCGGTTCATCGAATTTTGTACTAGTGATATGCAAGTCACGATTGTTGTCTTGTTTTGTCCCTTCAAATAAATACGTAGAGTACTTCTTTTCAAATGCTTCTACAATTTCACTTGTTCCTGGTTCAATTTCGCCGCCGTGAGGAGAAAAGACAAGTAAGTCACTTCCCCCTTTTTCATGAAACTCTATCTCATAGCCGTCTCTTTCATGCCGTATAAGCTGTTTAAAACTTTCATATTGATCCCCTTTTTTTCGCTCTTTCTTATACTTTTCTACTTCTTCATGATGTTGTTTTTGCTCTTTATTTTCTTGGATAGAATGGCTGCATTTCACCATTAAAAGAGCACACAGGATGAGAAAGATGAATCCACTTATGAGTAGTCTTTTCATTTCACCGCTCCTTTTCATTCTCTTCGATGTCATCTTATCGCATTATTTTACTATCAATCGCTAAAAGAATTCAAAGAATGTACGGCTCCTTTTCATGAATCAGGAGAACTTACCTGTTTTTTTATGTTGCCCTAGGTATTTTCGGCTTCTTTAAAACGGTTCATGTGCAAGTAAAAACTAAATCCTATGACCTCATTTTAGTTTTAGTCAAAAACACCTACAAAATTGGGAATTTTCATCTTTTTTCAAATAAAAAAGCTGTAAACAAAAGGAATATCTCCTTCTGTTTACAGCCAGTCTCTGTATATCCAGCATTAAACTCTTAATTCATTCTCTAATGCTGTCAGCACTTCATCTTGCGACATGCCTTGTGCAAGTGAAATTTCGCTAACTAACATGCCCCGTGCATCTTCAAGCATCTTCTTTTCACTAGAATTTAAGGCTTTTTTCTGATTACGTCTCATCAGATCTTTGACAACGTCTGCGCCATCTTCAATCGAACCTGTTTTTAGCTTTTTCAGATTTTCATCATATCTTTGCTTCCAAGTAAGCGTGTCGTCGTTTGTTTCTTCTGCAAAATTGTTCATCACAACTTTCAGCGTAGCTTGATCAGCTACCGGACGTATACCTAGTTGATTGATTCTGCCTTTTGGGACCATCATCTGCATATTCGGCATTTGAATCAGAAAATATTCCTGCGTCTTACCTAAAATCTCTTTTTCTTCCATTCCTTCAATCACACCGGCTCCATGCATTGGATAAACAATTTTATCACCTATTTGAAACAAATCCGCCACCTCCGAAAGTATTCACAATATCATTATAACACATTTCAGCAGAGGATAAAAATTTATATTTTATCATGTTAATTTAGCACTAGTCAATTCTTTTTATTTGAGTTTTTAAAGAATTAGCCTTTTTTTACAAAAGGAGCGCCACCATCCAGTCCTCGTACACCTTTCTTGCATATACTAGCATTGAGTCACATTTAGGAGGGATGACAATGTGCAAATGCAAGAGCAAACATTCCCACTCAAAATGCTATAAAAAGCATGACGATCATCACCATATGGATACGTGTGAAAAAAAGAAGTTTTATCATAAAAAAGATGATTGGTTTGAGAGCGATTTTTGGGATACGTCAAGAAGCTACGATCCCCATTATTTTCCTAAAAGTGTCTGCAGCAGATGTAAGAAGCGTCGCAGAAAAAGACATAGCTTCTCATTTTAGTGTTTGACGCTGCACCTGCTTTTTGTTTTCCCGGCTGAAAAGCCGGTTTTTTTGTTACATGTCGTTCTTTTCTTTCATATGGATAGGCTCATGAAACAGGTGCAGCTCATAGGATATGGCAACCTGAAAAAAAGGATGAGATACAAAATGAATAATATGAATAACCAAACCAACCATTACCATCAAGGAAATCCCTATCACACGTTTGAAAATGTGTATACAGCCAATCATGAGCATATGATCGCACCAAACATGCATGACCATATGAATATGCCAAATCATTATCATACCGGTAAAAAAGATGCTTATAGCGGACACCACCCGCATCATCATTCAGCCTATTCCCCTTTTATGAAGCAGTATGAACCCTATTCAAATGTACAGATGAACGATCACCATCACTTCGGTCACTACGGCAATTATGGTATGGCTCCCTACCAGCCATATGGCTATCATGATATGCAGATGATGATGCCGGCAAATCATCATATGACAGGAAATGCTTACGGAATGAACCAACCAAATGCATTCCTACCCCGTTATTACTAAAAAACAAGCAAAATAAGGGTATAAAATACCATTTAATGACATATGGGAATATGGTAACCTTATAGGTAAATAATGGATGTAATCATCTATTATTTACCTATAATCAACCAAGGGGGAAGGAAGAAATGAAGAAAACATGGACAATCATTATGATGGGGATGCTTACATTGGTCATGGCACTCTCAGTACCGCTAGCCGCATCAGCTGAAGGGGCTAAAACAGAGGAAGGCAAAGCTTCAACAAATGCACGACCAGCTGCCCTTTATGCAAAAATCACAGGAGCAAGTAAACAGGAATGGTCTTTTTCTGACATTGACCTGACTTACCGTCCAAATTCTGTTCTTAGTATTGGTGCAGTTGAATTTACTTTACCAGCAGGTTTTCAAGCCACAACAAAGGATATTATCAACGGAAAAGCATTAAAAGACAGTTACATTTTGAACAACGGAAAAACTGTTCGCATTCCAGCTCGTTTCGATTTATTCGGAAGTTCCCAATATACATTACAACTTTCTCATAAAGTACTTCCTGCTGCAGGTACATATACGTTCCGCGCAGAAAATCGTGCGATCAGCATCGGTTCCACATTTTATGCAGAGGATACGATTGATATTAATAAACGGCCAGTTGTCGTCACACCGCCAAATCCTTGCGGATGCTAAACAAAAAAGCGCTCTTAGAGCGCTTTTTCTCATTCATCACAACCCTTGCCGCTGTGCTTACTGCATTTTATATAATTGTTACACCATATCTCATGATGGTCTGTCATCATTTAGTTGGCAAACCCATATATGGCGTTTTTTATTATTATTTTTACTCTTTTAGTTTTTTAAAAATCACAAATTGATATACGCCAAATAGTAAGGTTAGAATCATAATTGCGGTAAATAGTTGGTCGACTGGAAGCAAAAAATATACGACAAAAAAAGATAAAAGCAAAACAAAGTAACCTATATTGAACGCTTTTTTGAATGTCATCATATTCCCTCCTTTTTACAATCATATCACGCTTCACCTAATCGTATAACCAAATAACAAAAACCCCTATCCATTTGAGGAAAGAGGTTTATCCTTACAACATGACAGCGGGTGTTTATCTTCACATCACAAAAACACGAACCAAACTATCGGATTGAAAAATTAATTGGTGGGCAAACCGATTCACCCACCATCTTAAACCTTGCTACATGACACGTTTAAACATCTTCTCCATTTCATATGTGGAATGATGAATCATAATCGGCCGGCCATGCGGACATGTAAATGGGTCTTGTGTTTGCCGGAGTTCATCTAATAAGGCTTTGATTTCATCGTGACGCAAATGACGATTTGCTTTAATCGAGCCTTTACAGCTCATCATGATCGCCGCTTCTTCTCTCAGTTTCTTGATGTCCACACGCTTTTCATCAAGTACTTGCTGAATGATTTCTTCGATGAGTTCAGCCTCTTCCCCTTTAGGAAACCACTGCGGATGCGATCGAACGATATAGCTGCCTGATCCGAATGGCTCTAAGAAGACCCCTACTTTTGCTAAAATATCGATATGCTCTTCAATAATCAACATATCGTTTTTTGAGTAGTGAAAGGTTAATGGAACAAGCATTTCTTGCACTTCCTGTTCAATGTCTCCTACCTTTTCACGAAAGTACTCATACTTGATTCGCTCTTGGGCAGCGTGCTGATCGATGATATAAAGACCGCGTTCATTTTGGGCCAAAATATATGTTCCATGCATTTGTCCAATCGGATACATCACAGGGACACGTTCACTTTCAGCCTGATGCTGGGCTGCACTCTCTTCCAGTATCACTTCGTCATGTTGTTCATGCGAAGCTGCAGATTCCTCTACATATACATGGTCAAACGTTTCTTCAGACGATGCTGGTAAAGGCGCTTCCGCACTTTCCGGTTCACGCACCCCGTATGTGTCGTTCTGACTAGTCTCGTATACAGCCGATGCGAGTGAGTCCGGCTCATAGGAAACAGGTGTTTCCATTCGGCTTTTCATTGTTTGTTTAGAATCAAAAGATAAGGACTGTTGCTCATTTTTCACTGCTGGCATTGGTGCTTTTTTTGGCACTGAAGCACTTGGAATGAGCTGTTGCTTTTGAAAGACGTCCTTAATCCCTTGTTTGATCAATTCATGAAGTTCCTGCTCTTTACTTAGTCTTACTTCAAGTTTAGAAGGATGTACGTTCACATCGACTAAAATTGGGTCCATCTTCATCTCAATAAATGTAATCGGATGGCGTCCGATCGGGAGGAGTGTATGGTATCCTTCATGAATGGCTTTCACCAGCGGGAAATGCTTGACATATCTGCCGTTGACAACAGAAGACATATAATTACGTGATGCCCTTGTCACTTCTGGTAAGGAAATATAGCCTTTCACTTCAAAATCAAGTGATTGTACATGTAGTGGCAGCATTTTTTTGGCCACTGCCGTTCCATAAATGGCCGCAAGCACATGCCGCACATCTCCGTTTCCATTTGTTTGAAGCAGCACTTTTCCTTGATGTCGCAAACGAATCGACACTTCTGGATGAGCAAGTGCAATTCGGTTCACAACATCAGAAATGTTGCCAAGCTCCGTATGAACCGTTTTCATGTATTTTAGACGGGCTGGCGTATTATAAAATAAATTGGTGACCACAATTTCGGTGCCGCGACGGCCAGTGGTTTTTTTCTCCGAAATGATCTTCCCGCCTTGGAGAGCTAAGTGTGTTCCAGCACCTTCACCGGTACTTGTCTTCATTTCTAAGTGAGAGACGGAGGCAATACTTGGCAGCGCCTCCCCCCTGAAACCGAGCGTCCTGACACGAAACAGATCATTTTCATCTTTGATTTTACTCGTCGCATGACGCTGAAAGGCGAGCTTACAATCTTCAGCATCGATTCCCACCCCATTATCAATAATTCTAATAGAAGAAAGTCCTGCTTCTTCTACATCGATTTCAATGACAGTACTACTAGCATCGATCGCATTTTCCACGAGCTCCTTCACAACAGAAGCCGGGCGTTCGACCACTTCACCAGCTGCAATTTTATTTGATAGGTCATCGGATAACTGAATAATCTTTGCCATTTCTTGCTCACCTCACCTTACATTATAATTTCTTTTGCAATTCATATAGCTTTGTCATCGCTTCAAGCGGTGTCATATCCATTAAATTAAATGACTTCAATTCTTCGATCACTGTTTGATCTTTGTTTTTCAGCACAGGTTTTGTTTGCGGTTTTTCTTCCACTTCAAAGAAAGAAAGCTGCTGTTTTTCCTCAGCCATTTCTTTTTTCGGGGCTTTAGAGACGCTCGGAATCACTTCATGTGATCCGCTCTCAAGCTCCGTTAAGATGGTCTGGGCTCGATCAATGATCGCATCAGGCAGTTCAGCAAGCTGCGCTACATGGATGCCGTAGCTTTTATCCGCCGCTCCTTCTTTGATTTGATGTAAGAAAACAACTGTCCCTTCATGTTCTTCTGCTCGTACGTGGACATTTTTCAGTTCGCTTAATTGGGATTCAAGTACCGTCAGTTCATGATAATGAGTGGAGAAAAGGGTTTTGGCACCAATATGATCATGCACAAATTCAATGATTGCCTGTGCAAGAGCCATTCCATCATAAGTGCTTGTCCCGCGTCCAATTTCATCAAATAAAATCAAGCTGTTCTTTGTCGCATGTACCATCGCATTTTTTGCTTCAAGCATCTCTACCATAAAAGTACTTTGACCAGAAATCAAATCATCTGCTGCCCCAATACGTGTAAAGATTTGATCAAAAATCGGAAGGGTTGCCTTTGATGCTGGCACAAAACAGCCAATTTGCGCAAGAATCGAGATCAATGCCATTTGTCTCATATACGTGCTTTTCCCTGACATATTCGGACCAGTAATGAGCAAGGTTTGTCTCCCTTTGCCCATTTGGCAGTCATTCGGCACATACTCTTGATGATCCATCACTTTTTCAACAACAGGATGACGACCATCAATGACTTCCACTTCATCTGATGAAAATTCAGGGCGGACATAACGCCGCTTTTCACTCACAGTCGCAAAGCATTGCAGCGCATCAAGCTCACTCATTTGTTTTGCAAGCAACTGTAATCTAGGAATATAGGCTTTTACTTGTTCCCGAAGCGCAGAAAATAGTTCATATTCCAATTCACTAATATTTGATTCCGCCTCAAGAATAAGGGCTTCTTTTTCTTTCAATTCAGGTGTAATATACCGCTCTGCATTGGCAAGGGTTTGTTTTCTTTCATAACGGCCTTCTTCTAATAAATGCGTATTTGCACGGGTCACTTCGATATAGTAGCCAAACACTTTATTAAAGCCGACTTTCAACGATCGAATGCCTGTATATTCCCTTTCTTGCTGTTCAAGACGAGCGATCCAGTCTTTCCCGTTTCGGCTCGCATCACGATATTCATCTAATTTTGCATTGTAGCCATCTTTAATCAAATTGCCTTCTTTTAACGTCATCGGCGGATTCTCATAAAGAGCATCTTCTAATAAATTAAGTAAATCACCGCATGGGTCAATGTCATTTGCTCTAGATTTCGCCATATCCTCTGGGAGAGAATGGACAAGCTCTTTAATAGCCGGCACTTGCTTGAGAGATTCTTTCAATTGAATAAGATCACGGGCATTCACATTTCCAAATGCCACACGGCCTGCTAGACGTTCAAGATCATACACTTGCTTTAAACGTTCTCGCAGATCCTCTCGCTCAAAGAAATGTTCCATCAGAATTTGCACCATTTCCTGGCGTTCTTTGATTTGTGAAAGGCGGATGAGCGGACGATCAATCCATTGCTTCAGCAATCTTCCGCCCATTGCCGTTTTTGTTTCATCTAAGAGCCATAATAAAGAACCCTTCTTGCTTTTTGAACGGATGGTTTCTGTTAATTCAAGGTTTCGTTTTGAGTAAAGATCAATTTTCATCGTTTGTTCAAGCTGAAACACTTGAACTTGCTGAAGATGATCAAGACTCCTTTTTTGCGTTCTTCTTAAGTATGCATAGAGTGTGAAAAATGCTCTTTTCAGATGTTCGTCAAGATGAGCGACGAGTCGTTCAGCTTCATCTATTAATTCAGCGCTATCTTCGTATGAGATGGTCGCTTGGCAGCGTTCCTTCAGGGTTTTCACCGTTTCTTCATCGAGCTGCTTTGATACCACAATCTCTTTTGCACCGACAGAATAAATTTCAGACACAACTTCATCTAACCGTTCAATGAAAGCCGCCATGTTTTCACCTGTTGATAAATCGGAAAGCGCAAGACCGTAGCCATTTTGAAAGCTGGAAACAGACGCAATAAAGTTATTTTCGTTTTCATTCAGTCCTTTGCCATCCATGACCGTACCTGGTGTAATCAGTTGAACGACCTCTCTTTTGACCACACCTTTTGCCGTTTTAGGGTCTTCCACCTGCTCACAAATGGCGACTTTATAGCCTTTTTCAATCAGTTGTTCTATGTATGCAGACGCAGAATGATATGGAACACCACACATTGGAATCGTGCCGCCATCCCTGCTCGTTAACGTAATTTCTAATTCTTGTGCTGCTTCTTTTGCATCATCAAAAAACATTTCATAAAAATCGCCTAAGCGAAAAAATAAAAAGGCATCTTGGTAATCTGCCTTGATCTTTAAATATTGCTGTATCATGGGCGTATAACTTGCCATATTTCTAATCCCTCACTATATTACTTTCGAATTCATACCATCTTTCATTATAGCATAAAAATTCACCTTTTTTCCTTAGATCAAGGCACAAAAAAACTAGGGGGATATGCGCCCTAGTCATCAATTACTCTTCTGGATCACCCGCGAGGAATTCTGGATGAATATCTTCTAATTCCTCATCCACTTCTTCTTCCCATTCGTGATCATCTTTTTCTTTCCAGCTTGAATTGACTTCTACAACAATTTTGGTTTCCCCTACTACTTCAGCAATGAATTCACGCTCTGCTTGAACGACAATTTTATTGCCATTTGGAGAAATCGTGACTTCTAAGCAATTGGGCTGCTGTAAGACTTTCGCAATCACTTCGTGCTCATCATCAAGGAAGTTTTTATCTTTATATCTCAGTTTGATGATATCTACATATTTTACACGTTCTGTGACCACTTCGGTTTTCGTGTTGTCTGCGTAAGAATACCAGACGTTAATATCAAATGTACCTTCAATCTCAACTGTTTTACCGACCTTTTCAGCATCATACTTATGATTAATGATCCAACCGCCTAGGATGCTGGTTGGTTTTTGCGATGGAGAAATGGTGTGTGTGCTTTGGGTAAATTTCCTCCCTTTTGCAACCACCGCTTTTGTAATAATTTCTCTGTATTCAGACATTCCGGCATGCCTCCTTGTTCTTGATCGTTTTATCTTATGCTGGGCATTCGTCTAGTGTGTCACGATTTTGAGTCTCATGTTCAATTAAATTCATTTCTGTTTCAGTGTATGCATGGTCGCCCATAAACTTGCCTTGAAAATTGGAAAAGTTGGAGAGTGAGAGATTGGGGTTGATGGAAGCTGAAGGAGAAAGAAGGTATGCAATTCTTACATCAGAAAACAAAAAACCCCGCATCTGCGGGGTTTTCTCATTTAATGGAGCAACTTGGGGATGAGTTTTTCACTTTTGAACCGGTTTCTCCTAATAAAAGGTCACCGCCGGTTGAAAGAATGATTTCATCCGTTACTTGATTAGAAATCGTGTGCGCTACAAGCTGAAGCAGGGAATTAACCTCTGTTTGTGATTCTTTGAATTCTTGAATCACTGGGATCTCATCCAGTTCTTCTTGCAGGGCATCAATTTTTTCTTCCACTTGTTTTAAGGCTTCATGTTTGCCATAATGCTTTAAATTCACAGCTTGCTTTTGAAGCGCCTTAATTTGATTAATGATCGCTGCAATTTTTGTATTTTCATTGATTTGCGCTTCTGCTTTTTTGAAGAAATCAACTTCTTCTGTTTCAGAAATCATTTTCGCGAGCTCTCTTGCGCGCTCGACAATCTCTTTCTTTGAATAAAGCGTCATTTTAATTCACCTCGATAGCTTCTCCAACCATTTCTCCGTCAAGAGACCAAGTTTTGGCTTGTGTGATTTTCACTTTGACGATGTTGCCAATCGCTTCTTTTGGTGCTTTAAAATTCACAAGCTTGCTTTTACTTGTATATCCGGCTAGGATCTCAGGGTTGTTTTTACTTTCACCCTCTACTAATACTTCGACAGTCTGCCCTTCATATTCCTTCATTTTTTTCGCAGAAATTTCATTTACGAGTGCATTCAGGCGCTGCAGACGTTCTTTTTTTACACGCATTGGCACGTTGTCTTTCATATTGGCTGCGGGTGTTCCTTCTCTTGGAGAGTAAATGAACGTATAAGCCGCATCAAACTCAACCTCACGATAGAGGGAAAGCGTCTCTTCAAACTGCTCATCTGTTTCATTTGGGAACCCAACGATAATGTCCGTTGTTAATGAAGCATTTGGCATTGCCTCTTTGATTTTACGCACTAGGTCAAGGTAACGTTCACGATCGTATTTTCTTGCCATGAGTTTCAGCACAGAAGAACTTCCTGATTGAACCGGCAAATGAATATGGTCGAGAAGGTTTCCGCCTTTGGCAAGCACTTCAATTAAGTGATCATCAAAGTCACGCGGGTGGCTTGTTGTAAAACGGATACGTGGAATATCGATTTTACGCAGCTCATCCATGAGGTGACCAAGACCATATTCCATGTCTTCAAAATCTTTTCCATACGCATTCACGTTTTGACCAAGAAGGGTAATTTCTTTATATCCTTCTGCTGCTAAGCGTCTGACCTCTTGAATAATTTCATCCGGACGGCGGCTTCTTTCCTTCCCGCGCGTGTAAGGGACGATACAATATGTACAGAATTTATCACAACCGTACATAATATTCACCCAGCCCTTAATTTTTCCTTGGCGGGCTCTCGGAAGATTTTCAATCACATCGCCTTCTTTAGACCAAACCTCAATGACCATTTCTTTTGACAGGTAGCATTCAGATAATAGCTCTGGCAGGCGGTGAATGTTGTGGGTACCGAAAATCAAGTCAACAAATGGGTGTTTCTTTAAAATACGGTTAACGACAGATTCTTCTTGTGACATGCATCCGCAGACGCCTAAGATTAAATCTGGCTTTTCACGCTTTAATGCTTTTAAATGACCAAGCTCTCCAAACACTTTGTTTTCTGCATTCTCACGAATGGCACAAGTGTTTAATAAGATGACATTCGCATCTTCAGTTGAATTTGTTGGTTCATAACCAAGCGCCATAAAAATACCAGCCATCACTTCTGTGTCATGCTCATTCATTTGGCAGCCATATGTGCGAATATAAAACTTGCGGCCGTTCCCTAACCCTTGAAACCGCTCGTCGATTTGAAATTGATTGTATTCGACTTCTTCTTTACCCCGTTTTTTTGCATCTTTTAAGGAAGGCGGAATGTACACAGCTTCAAAATACTGGCTGTAGTCCTTCTCGGATTTTTTGTCCGATGAACTTACTTGTCCGCTCGCTTTTCTCTGCTCTTCATTCATGAATTTGTACTCCTTTCAAACCAAGCTCCACCCTACAGTATAGACTATTTTGTCGTGAATTGAAAATAAATTCATATGTGTCCACACTTTTCAATCCACACGAATTTTACATGAATATTGAGTAGGCTTCAGATGAAGATCGTCTTTTCCTAAAGGATTTTGTATTTCTTTGACAATCTTCATCTGCTGTGTACCGACACTCTCAACTAAAGTAATTACATATGATTCTTTTTCTTCTTCTGCTACCATTCTTTCTTGTTCAGATAAGAAGAATGGAAAGTCATGGTGAGTCAGTTTAGATCCTTTTACTTCTATAAGCTTCTCTTTTCCATCGGGGTAATAAGATTTGATATCAAATCCGTGACCATCTTCTGTTTCAGCTACCCAAACGACAGCTTCCGCTAATTGTTCACTTCCCACTGCTTTTAATTGCTCTACTTCCTTATGATAAACAAATTGCTCTGCTATTCTACCCGTCTCTTCGTTTTGCTTTGATCTTTCTTCTCTTAATTGTTTATAAACATCTCTATGAATGATTCTTTTTCTTTTAAATTTGTTCTGATGTTCCACTTTTGGAATAAGGTCCTGATCCAAATATACTTCGTAAACAAAATCATAAAAAAACTCATTTAAAGAATTGATATCTTGTATTAATTGGTGATGGTCAAAATGATCAATATTATACTTTTTAAAGATCAATGAGCTTGCTACATATTTTTTAGGTCTTAACGATTTACCCAAATGAAAATCACCTATATGAAAGCCCTCTAGTCTTTTATGATGCTTTAATTCAGGCTGTAGCCTTTCCCTCCAAATGGCTGCCTCTTCCCTAATTTCAGATAGAGATAAATTTTCAGTTCCAGTTTCAATTGTTAAATAAAAATCTTCCCCATTCTCAGCGAATAAAATAACAATAAATATCCCTTTTTGTGTCGTTGTTTTTTGAGAATTAGGATTTGAGGTTAATCTCTTGTCTAAAAGTGCAATCCAAAAACATTCTGCAACTTTTCCATTTCCTGTAGATGCTTTAATATCGATCCTAGCCAAATTCCTCATATGGCGTTTTTCTAATTCATAACGAATGTTGTTTGGGATATCTTTATTAAACATGTTGTGAAAAGGGTGATTTTTATCTATTCTCCCTTTGTTCTTATAATCTAAAAATTGTTCATGAAAATCTTCTTTATTAAATAACATTTGCCTCACCACTTACCTCAATAGATCTTTTTACATACATTATACATAACAAACGGTAGATTTGATGAAATATGGAAAGATTAGCGCAAAAGAAAAGAGAGCCTCAGCTCTCTCAATCAAGTATATTCAGTTTTTTTGCTTCTTCTTCGATGATTGTCAGTGCACGGTCAAGCTCTTCTTTTGTGTGCTCTGCTGTGATGATGGCTCTAATTCTCGCTTTTCCTTTCGCTACAGTTGGAAAAGCAATGCCTTGAGCGAAAACGCCGCGCTCGATTAATGCTTTTGAAAAACGGAAAGTGAGTGCCTCGTCTCCAATCATCATCGGAATAATAGGCGTTTCTGTTGGTGCCACCTCAAATCCAAGACCGATGACTTTTTCTTTAAAATAGGCAGCGTTCTCCCAAAGAGTTTCAATTCGCTCCGGTTCGTCTAACAGCACTTCAATGGCTTCTTCACAGGCTCTTGTGACAGCCGGCGGATGTGAGGTGCTGAATAAAAATGGTCTTGCTTTATGCTTTAAGTAGTCGATTAAAACGGCAGAACCAGCGACGTAACCGCCTAGCACACCAACTGCCTTACTAAGTGTGCCAACCTGAATATGCACTCTGCCGTCAAGTTGAAAATGATTCACTGTTCCGCGGCCATTTTCACCAAGTACTCCAGACGCATGGGCATCGTCTACCATCACAAAGGCATCATATGCTTCTGCAAGTCTTACAATCTCAGGAAGCGGTGCAATATCTCCATCCATTGAGAACACACCATCTGTCACGATAAGACGGACGCGGTAATTCATCGATTTCTTTAAAATTTTCTCAAGCTCTTCCATATTAGAATGAGCATATACTTTTTTATCTGCCTTTGTTAAGCGAATCCCATCGATGATTGATGCATGGTTCAGCTCATCTGAAATGACAATATCATCTTTTGTGAGAATACTAGATAAGACGCCTTGGTTGGTCGTAAAGCCTGATTGGAATACGAGGGCTGCCTCTGTCTTTTTAAAAGCTGCGAGCTTTTTTTCAAGCCGTTCATGCATTGTCATCGTTCCAGCAATGGTTCGTACAGATCCTGTTCCAGCACCGAATTCATCAATCGCCTCTTTTGCCGCTTTCATCAGCCTTGGATGTGAGGTGAGACCTAAGTAGTTATTTGAAGAGAGTTGTATGACGGATTGTTCATTTAATGTCACCGTGGAAGATTGTTTGGAATCGATTTCTTTCAGTGTTTGATGGGTGCCTTGCTGCTTCATTGTGTCCAATTCATCTTGTAAATACGTAAATTCTTTCATCATTTCGTCCCCCTTTGATATGATGGCATGATCAGTACGACCTTCCCGCACGTACCATTTCTCATAAGTTCAAATCCCTTTTCAAAATCTTCAAATGGCAGCGTATGGGTGACAACCGGCTTTACATCAATGGTATTCGTTCTTAAAAGTTCAGATACTTGACGCCACGTCTCAAACATTTTTCTCCCCGTGATCCCTTGCACGGTTAATCCCCTAAAAACAATTTGATTCGTAATGTCAATGGTTACCGGCCGCTCTGGCAAACTTAGTATATTCACTTTCCCTCCATTTGCACAAGCTTCGAGTGCTTGATTAATCGCAACGGGATGTCCTGACATCTCACACATCACGTCTGCCCCTTCCATCCGCGTGAGCTGCTTGATCATGGCAACAGGATCATCTTTTCCGATATCCACGATATGATCTGCACCCATTTTACGGGCAAGATCCAGTCTGTATTCATTTTTATCAACAGCGAACACTTGGACAGCCCCGGAGGCTTTTGCAACCGCAATCGCCATTAAACCAATGGGACCACAGCCAAAAATCGCCACTGACTTTCCTGAAACAGGTGTATGCAGAACTGTATGAACAGCATTTCCAAGCGGTTCTTGAATAGATGCAAGTTCCACTGGCATTTGAGCTGGATTATGCCACACATTTTGTTCTGGTACTTTGACATATTCAGCAAAACAGCCATCAATGTCTACCCCTAAAATTTTCGTATCGCTGCACAAATGCTGCTGACCCGTTAAACACATATAACACTGATTACAGACAATATGCGTCTCAGCCGATACAAAATCCCCTACTTTTGCTCGTGAGACTTGGTTCCCCGTTTTGACAACTTCCCCTGTAAATTCATGACCAAAAATGTACGGTGCTTTGACTCTCCCCTTCGCCCAATCATCCCAATTATAAATATGCACATCCGTTCCGCATATCGATGTAGCCTTTACCTGGATAAGCACTTCATGATCACTTATTTCTGGAATCGGCATTTCCATCATCGTCGATCCGTAAGCGCTTTCTTTTTTAACAATTGCTTTCATCGTTCCACACATGACGTACAACCCCTTTGTTAAAAAACTTCTCCCAATGAGATTTTACCATGCCTTTTTTTAACCGTAAATAGCACTGTCTATCTAGAGAAGACAAATGAGCACTCCACAAATTTTTTTGGATATTTTTCTAAAAAATAGTACTCATTCTGAAAAAACGAAAGAGAACCTCATAATGATTTGAAGTTCCCTAGTTACATTACAGTTTCATAAATATAAGATTTAGTAGTACTTCTTTAAGAAATCTCCAATATCATTGTTCATCTGTAACAGATGTTCTTCAGATGGGAAATGGCCCATATCATATGCCTTAAATGCAATCAAATTCGGAATGATGTCACTAGCTACTTTCATTAATGTACTTTCAGGGAAAAAGATATCCTTTTTTCCTGCTATGATGAAAGTGGGAGAACGGTAGGAAGTTAATTCTTCTTTCGTTGTTAACTTCGGCATTTCTTGTTCAAGTCTAATATATTTAAAAATATCACCAATCAATTTTTTATCCATTTCCCTCATGCTATTATCTGACATTGTATCAGTAATTTTATTGAGATATTTTTGTGAAGAAGTGGCTTTAAATAAGACTAAGGGAAGTAAAATATGTTGAATCATTTTAAACTTAGAGCCTAAACTGATGCCTGCAGGTGAGACCAAAACAGAACAATCAATTTTTTCCGGCATAAAGGCAGCTAACCTCAAAATAATACCTGCCCCGTAAGATGGACCAACAAATGCACTTCGATCGATACTAAAGTAATCCATTAGTTCTTTGATCCACTCAGCAAAACTATTGTCCTTCGCTGACATTCTATTTTCACTGCTATATCCTGGATGGCCAATTGTATCTGGAGCATATATTCTATATTTTTCTACAAGTGGCAAAAACCATGATAAAGTCATCGGGTTTATACAATTACCACCCTGAAATATAAAAATAGGTTTCCCTTCCGGTGGTCCTGCTATAAGTACATGCGTTTTTCCATAACTTGTATCAACATAAATCTGCTCAACATCAAAATCAAAAGACTTTAGATAATCATTATAATGTTGAGTAATAAGTTTTTTTCCTTCACTTTTATAAATGCTCCGCATTTCCAAAAAAATCCCCTCCCCTATAGAAGTAAGGTGTAATCAGTGGAATGATCAATCGTTTAAACGTAGTTCTATATACTGACTGGTCTCATAATTGAAACGAGCTCAAATTTAGGCTTTTATTCCTATCATAACAAAGTTACTTCACATGAAAAAGCAAATCCCCGAATAGAAGGAGATTTGCTTTTTTCGTCAGCGTCTTTTTGAAACGGCAATATATAAGGCAGGCACAATTAATAATGTCAAAATTGTTGAGAAGAACACGCCCGATACAATACAGATGGCCAGCGGTTTAAAGAGCGGATCATTACTTAAAGCAACGGGCATAAGAGCGACAAGTGCTGTAAATGCTGTCAGCAAAATAGGTCTAATCCTTGCTCTCCCCGCTTCAATCACAGCTGCCTGTTGATCGAGACCTTGCTTGCGCCGCTGTTCAATAAATTCAAACAAAACGACCGCATTTCGGACAACAATACCTGCCAATGAGACAATCCCCATTGTGGCCATAAAGCTAAACGGCGTTTGAGTGACAAATAGTCCAATAATGGCGCCGGATATCGCTAAGTAAACCGTTCCAAGAACTAAAAGCGGAAGCATGAGTGAATTGAACTGGAAAGCGATGGTCACATAAATGAGCAGCAAAACTACCCCAAATAAGAGACTAATTTCAATAAAGAATTGAGTTTGATCTTCATTTTCTCCGCCCTGAGAAATGGTCAAATTCTTCGCTGCATCGCTTTTCCCAACTTCATTTATAACTTCTGTCATATCGTCTTTAAACGTATCTGATGTCCCAGGATATGCCTTTAACGTGATCGTCGGCATCCCGTTTTCATGCGGAATGCTTTCAAATTGCTCTGTTTCTTTTTCCTTTACATATCGGCTAAGCGGCTCCAGTTGAGGCATGCCACCTTCATTTGCACTCACAGGCACCTTGATGTCTTTTAGCTTCAGTCCGTTTTGATGTGTGCTCATGTCTTGTTTCACTACGAGGTCGATGTCATCTGTTCCTTGTTTAAAGGTGCCTAATGGAATTCCTTCTGTGACAAGGCCAAGCTGTCTGCTGACAAACTGAGCAGTGAGCCCATCCTCTGCCATTCGGTCACGATTTAATTCAAATGAGATGGTTTTCACCGGCTGATTGACATCGTCTGTGATCAGGCTCGCTCCGCTTTCTTTCATTTCTTTTGTGAGCTTCTCTTTCACATCAACGAGTTTTGAAAATTGTTCTCCTGCAACTGTGACGGTCACAGGCGCTCCCGTTGGTGGTCCTTGAACAATGGTTTTCATAAAGATATCAGCATCTTTAAATTTCTTTCGCAATGGCTCTGTCATACGATCGATCAATGCCTTGCTTGTCATCTGCTCATTGTCTACTCTGACAACAACCTGACCCGTATGATCACTTGCGTTTGAGATACTTTCATTAAACAAGTTCGGCACACCGCCGCCTGCAAAAATGGCCGTCTCTTCAATGCCTTTTTGCTGTTTGATCTCTTGTTCTATTTTCTCTAATGTGTCATTCGTTTTATCTAAGGTTGTTTCACTCGGAAGTGTCACAGTGACAACTACCTCTTTCTTATTCGCCGCAGGGAAAAACTCAAATGGTGTGGCGAAAATAAGCAAAAAGGCAAGTGTGGCAACGAGCAAACCACTTAATCCAATGAGAAGTGGTCGCTTTACGATGTTTGTCAGTACTCGATCTGCATAAAAATCAGCTAATCTTTTTAATGGTTTGCCTAAAAAGCCCGGTTCTTTTTGAATCTTCTTGTTCTTTCTTTTTCGGTTTGCTGTATATTGATACACTGGCACAAGTGTCAATGAAATGACCATTGACGCAAGTACAGTTGTGACTAGAACAGACGGTAACGCTCGAATAAATGAACCGTTCGCACCAGAAAGGAAAACAAGCGGCAAGAAGGCAAAGACAACAGCCAGTGTTGACGTTAAAATAGATCCGGCCACTTCTTTTACACCTGCAATGGTTCCTTTAAGCGGACTTTCGTATTTTTTCATCTGCCTTAAAATATTATCGTTGACGACAATGGCGTCATCTACAAGTATCCCTAGCGCAATGATAAAGCCAATAATTGAAATTTGATTAAGGTCCACTTGTAAAAACGGCAGCGGGATGGTTCCGATCGTTATGGATAGCGGAATCGCAAGTGAAACGATAAACGCACCACCAATGGTTAGACCAAGTGTGGTGACGACAATGACAGCGATGACGGCCACGATCGCTTCTTTGATTAAATCGTTAAAAATGGCATCTACTTCACTTTTCTGTGAATAGTAGTCTATCCAATCCACACCATTTGGCAGCTCTTTCTCTTTTTCAATGACCGCACTGACTTTGTCATACATTTTAGGAATATCCAGTCCTGGCTTAATATTGACTGTAAATGAATAGGCTGGCTTTCCGTTATATGAAACGATATCACTTTTCTCTTTTTCTACTTCTTTTAAACGACCAAGCTCACCGATTGTAACAGGCTCTCGGCTCATTTTTGAGAACATCTCAATCTTTTTGATTTGATCTAAACGATCATAGGCATCAATGGACAGCTTGACCTTTTCTCCATCTGCCTGGACGTCACCTAGAGGGGATGTGTCAAATTCTTGATTGATGGCATTTGTGACATCGGTCACGTTTAACCCGTTATCCTCCAGTTTACTTGAATCCAAGTTCAATATTGCTTGTTTTTCATTGAACCCTTTGATGACGACACCATCAACACCTTTGATGTCCTCCACTTTTTCTTTTAACGCACGCAGCGATTCCTGACTTTTTGCTAAATCAGATGAGTTACTTGCTACAATCATATAAGAACCAACTGGCACGTTGCCAAACTCATCCTTTATATCTGGCTCCATCACACCATCTGGAAATGAAGAGGCGGCATTTGTGGTTTCACTCTTGATTTGACTTGCCACCTTTTGAAAATCGGCTTGATCATCAATTTCAAGCACAATATTTGAGAAACCAATAGCAGAAACAGAGCTTGTCTTCTCTACACCATTGATATCAGAAATGGCCGACTCGAGCTTATTGGTGACATCACTTTCTACCTGTTTTGCATCAGCACCAGGGAAAACAGTCGAAATGGTTACAATATTCGCTTGAAACTCTGGCAGTTCTCGTTTAGGAAGCTGTGTAAACAAATAACCTCCAGCAATGAGAACGATAAAAAATAAAATAAAAACAAGCTTTCCCCTTTTTAAAAAAGCTTCAATCATTATTTCACCTACTTAAATATTTATTTTTGATGAAGTATTTTCAACTTAATCTTAATTTATCATCATGGTGAAAAAATGCAAGCTCTAATATGTCATTTTCTATCTATTTTGTGAAAGAAATATGTTATATGAGAAATGTATAGCGGTAAACAAAAACAACCTGCTTACATGATGTAAGCAGGTTGAAAATAATAAAATTAGAATTATCGTGGTTCAACAATCAGTTTGATTGCTGTTCTTTCTTCTCCATCGATAAGAATGTCAGTAAAGGCTGGAATGCATATCAAATCCACTCCGCTAGGCGCAACAAATCCCCTTGCAATGGCGACAGCCTTGACCGCCTGATTCAGTGCTCCAGCGCCGATAGCCTGTATTTCCGCTGCACCGCGTTCACGTAAAACGCCGGCTAATGCTCCTGCTACTGAATTTGGATTTGACTTTGCTGAAACTTTTAAAATTTCCATTTTTGCTCCCCCTTAAATTTACAATGGATAAGTGAGTGTTCATTAGAACAATCTTTGTTAGATGTTGCTATTTTTTTGAAAATCCATCCCCAAAATGTTTTTCAAAAATAGCAGGCTACCTACCATTTTTACTATATTCACGATAGAGGGCGCATATTCCTTCTTTCTGATTAATATTTTTCTGAAATAAATATGTGAATATTTATTCAAAGAAAATATGGTCATCATTTATCAAAATTCGATCAATTTTGACAGCTTTTTTCGACGATTCGTCAATTTCTACGATCACTGCACTTAACGTCGTGCGGCCTTCTGCAATTTCAAAACGGACAGGGAGGCTCGTTTTAAATCGTTTAATAATCGTTTCCCGATCAACACCTAAAATACCGTCATAAGGACCAGTCATGCCAACATCCGAAATATAAGCAGTTCCTTTTGGCAAGACGCGGTTATCTGCTGTTTGAACATGTGTATGTGTTCCAACGACACATGATGCACGGCCATCTGTATACCAACCCATTGCTTGCTTTTCACTTGTGGCTTCACCATGAAAATCAATAAAAATAAACGGTGTACGTTTTGAAGCTTCTGCTATGAGCTCATCTACTTTTTGAAATGGGCAGTCAATCGGAGGTAAAAATGTGCGGCCTTGCAAGTTGATGACAGCAAGTTCTTTACCTTGTTTTTTAATAAAAGTGAGCCCTTTCCCTGGTGTACCTTGCGGGAAGTTTGCCGGACGAACAATATGGGGTGCATCATCGATGAAATCGAAAATGTCTCTTTTATCCCATGTATGGTTCCCCATTGTGAGCACATCAGCCCCAGCTTGAAGCAGCTCGTGATAGATTTTTTCAGTAAGTCCTTTCCCATGAGCCGCATTTTCTCCATTGACAATCGTAAAGTGTGGCTGATATTTTTTCTTTAGCTTTGGCAAGTATTCTTTCAGTGTATCTCTGCCAGGTGAACCAACGATATCTCCAACAAATAATATTTTCATACGTTTTGAACCCTTTCTCTTATAAAATGATCTTCTTATCAGTGTTGCATATTTACACAAAAAAATAAAGCGGCGCTAAGCGCACCGCTCTATTTTGCATACTCTACTGCGCGAGTTTCTCGAATAACTGTCACTTTAATGTGACCAGGGTAATCGAGCTCGTCCTCAATCCGCTTACGAATATCCCTTGCTAGACGGTGAGCTTCAAGATCATTAATTGAATCTGGCTTCACCATAATACGCACTTCACGTCCAGCTTGTATCGCAAACGATTTTTCAACACCTTCATAAGATTCAGAGATGTCTTCTAATTTCTCAAGTCTCCGAATGTAATTTTCAAGCGTCTCACTTCTTGCACCAGGGCGTGCTGCAGATAATGCATCGGCTGCCGCAACAAGAACAGCGATAATAGATGTCGGTTCTTGGTCACCATGGTGAGATGCAATACTGTTGATGACAACAGGATGCTCTTTATATTTCGTCGCAAGCTCAACGCCAATTTCCACGTGGCTTCCTTCTACTTCATGATCAATGGCTTTTCCAATGTCATGCAGAAGACCTGCTCGTTTTGCAAGCTTTGCATCTTCTCCAAGCTCTGAAGCCATGAGACCTGCAAGATGTGCAACCTCAATTGAATGCTTCAGGACATTTTGTCCATAACTTGTACGGAATTTTAAGCGACCGAGAATTTTGATGAGATCCGGATGCAAACCGTGAACTCCGACTTCAAATGTCGTTTGCTCACCCATCTCGCGGATATAATCATCGACTTCACGGCGTGATTTTTCCACCATTTCTTCAATTCGTGCAGGATGAATACGTCCATCCTGGACTAGCTTGTCCAGAGCTATCCTCGCTGTTTCACGTCTTATCGGATCAAAGCCCGATAAGATGACAGCTTCAGGTGTATCATCAATGATCAGGTCAATACCTGTTAACGTTTCTAACGTACGGATATTTCGTCCTTCACGTCCGATAATACGACCTTTCATCTCATCATTTGGAAGATTGACTACAGATACCGTTGTTTCAGCTACATGATCAGCTGCGCAACGCTGTAACGCAAGTGAAAGAATGTTTTTCGCTTTTTTATCAGCCTCTTCTTTCGCCCGGTTTTCAGATTCTTTCGTCATGACTGCAATGTCGTGGGAAAGCTCATTTTCAACTTGATCCAGAATGATTTGTTTCGCTTCATCTCGAGTTAGACTAGAAATACGCTCCAACTCAGCTTTCTGCAAACGAATCATATCATCCACTTTGCTTTCCATCTCTTCAATATGTTGTTGTCGTTCATTCAGAGAATGATCTCTCTTCTCCAACAGGGACTCCCGTTTATCTAAAGATTCGTCCTTGCGATCAAGGTTTTCCTCTTTTTGAAGTAAACGGTTTTCTTGTCTTTGAAGCTCATTACGTCTTTCACGAACTTCTTGCTCCGCCTCTACACGAAACGAATGAATTTCATCTTTCGCTTCTAAGAGTGCTTCTTTCTTCAATGCTTCCGCATCACGCTTTGCATCCTCAACAATTTGTTCGGCCATGTTTCTTGCGCCGGATATTTTTGCTTCTGCAATGGTTTTACGAACAAAGTAGCCAACAACTAAACAGATTAGGCTCAGCAAAATGGAGATGATCGTAAACATCGTAGGCGACATATTTTCACCTCCTCTTGCTATGAACTTGGTTTTACAAATAAAGTGTCGGCATGTACATTGTTTTGTGTCTCAACATACAGGGCCTTCACAGGGAATGAGATCCTCACTGCCCTTGTCAAGTTTAAATTAGTTATCAATCATGTTAAGAAAAACAAGTGATACATTCCCATTGTAATTGTGTCGGAAATACTTGTCAAGCTAGTCAGACTAAGGCGTAAGTCGTTATTTCAAGCAAAGACAGAACTTTTGAACCGCTAGCTGTTATGTAATTGTAAAAAAAAGACGCTTTTCAGCGTCTTTTTAGTCATTCAATTCCAATTCTTCTTGTCCTTCTTCGTCAGTTGATTTCACTCCGTTTGTATCCAAACCGTAGTGCTCCCTGATCTGCTCTTGAATCATAAGAAGAATGTCTTTATTCTCTTTTAGGAATTGCTTCGCATTTTCACGTCCTTGTCCAAGACGTTCCTCTTGATAAGAATACCAAGCCCCGCTCTTTTGTACGATATCTAGTTCGCTTCCAAGGTCGATGATTTCTCCCTCTTTCGAGATACCTTCACCGTACATAATGTCTACTTCGGCAATACGGAATGGCGGTGCCACTTTGTTTTTCACAACTTTAATTCTCGTTTTGTTCCCCATAATGTCGTTCCCTTGTTTCAACTGTTCAGCACGGCGTACTTCTAAACGAACAGATGAATAGAACTTAAGTGCACGTCCACCAGGCGTTGTTTCAGGATTACCAAACATAACCCCTACTTTTTCACGAATTTGGTTAATAAAGATCGCAATTGTTTTTGATTTGTTGATAGCACCAGATAGTTTACGAAGTGCTTGAGACATCAAACGTGCTTGAAGACCAACGTGTGAATCTCCCATGTCTCCTTCGATCTCTGCTTTTGGTACAAGAGCAGCTACTGAGTCAATGACAACAATATCAACTGCACCACTACGAACAAGTGCTTCTGCAATTTCAAGTGCTTGTTCTCCTGTATCCGGCTGAGAAAGCAATAACTCATCAATGTTGACACCTAATTTTTGAGCGTAAACTGGATCTAGCGCATGCTCCGCATCGATAAATGCAGCTTGTCCTCCCTGCTGCTGAACCTCAGCAATCGCATGAAGCGCTACTGTCGTTTTACCAGAACTCTCTGGACCATATACTTCAATAATACGGCCGCGAGGGTATCCACCTATTCCAAGCGCAGTATCAAGTGCTAACGAACCACTAGGTACTGTTGAAATACGTGTATCTGTTTGCTCTCCTAGTTTCATAATAGAGCCTTTACCAAACTGTTTTTCTATTTGTTTAAGAGCCATATCTAAGGCTGCTTGACGATCACTCATTCTATTGTTTCCTCCTTTATCAATTCCACTATCTATACTATACCTTGTTTTACGTCATTTGCCAAGAAAAAAACGAACACATATTCGATTTTTTCTTGGCAGATTATTTAAGAAAAGAGCTGTTTCTATTAGAAAAAACGCTCTTTTATAAAGGAGTAAACCTCATAAAAACCAAAATTAACTTTCTTTTAATAATTTGAGAAGGTGGTGCAAACCATATTTCACAGCACGCTTGCGAATGCCTGATCGACTGCCAGTAAACATCCATTCAAACACGTCTGTCTGATCTTTTGTCGATAGCCCGATAAATACTTTTCCAACCGGCTGTCCTTCATGTGGTTCAGGACCTGCCACACCTGTAAAGCTAATACCGATATCGCTTCCCGTCAGTTTTCTAACGCCTTCTGCGAGCTCTAACGCACACTCTTTGCTGACAGCACCATGAGAAGACAATGTTTCTTCACGGCAGCCCAGCACTTGCTGCTTGACTTGATTTGTGTAACAAACCACACTACCGTTTAAAATGGATGATGCCCCTTCGTGATCTGTCAGCCACTCTGAAAACATACCACCAGTCAGGCTTTCAGCCGCTGCTACTGTTTTCCCGTGTTCATGCAAGGCCTTTGAAGCTTCAAAGGCAAGAGATGTATCACCATATCCGTAGAAGTACTCGCCGACCCGTTCTAAAATTTGTGCTTCTGTTTCTTTTAACAGACGCTCTGTTTCTTTTTCATCCTCATGCTTGGCTGTCAGCCTTAGCGTCACTTCCCCGTCAGCTGCAAGCGGTGCAATCGTTGGATTGGTCTGTGCATCAATTAAATCTTCAAGATCTGTTTCCAGTTGAGATTCACCGATGCCAAAGAAACGCAAGACAACAGACACGATTTTTTCCTTTAGGCCAAGTTTTTCAGAAATAAGCGGCTTCGCTTCGTTTTCAAACATCGGGTGCAATTCACTTGGCGGTCCAGGGAGCAGAATGTAAAACGTATCTCCCTCTTGTATAAACATACCAGGTGCCATTCCGAAACGGTTTACGAGCACATCAGATCCCTCTAGAACGAGCGCCTGTTTACGGTTGTTCGGCGACATATCACGTCCGGTTTTACGGAAGTACTCTTGAATAGACTCAAATGCTTCTTCATTTAGCACAAGCTCTTTATCGAGCGTATTTGCAATGGTTTCTTTTGTTAAATCATCTTTCGTTGGTCCAAGACCACCTGAGAAGATAATAAAATTCGATCTTTCCTGTGCCACTTGAATGGCCCTTTTTAAACGCTCTGGATTGTCACCAACTGCTGTGTGGTAATAAACATTCACACCAATTTCAGCTAGTTGTTTGCTGATGAATTGTGCATTCGTATTCGTAATTTGCCCTAGCAAAAGTTCGGAACCGACTGCAATAATTTCTGCTTTTCTCTCTGACTTCAAAGCGTACACGTCCTTTTTAGTTAGAATTCTTTAAGGCTTCCCAGTTTTTCGCAAAGTAATCCCAGCCTGAGACAACAGTGAAGAACACCGCTACCCACATGGCAAGATCACCAAATGGGAATGATACAAGTTCAAACGGCAGGTTATGCAAAAGAAGTGCCGAAATCGCAATGATTTGCGCCCACGTCTTCACTTTTCCAAGCATATTGGCTGCGACCACTTCACCGCCTCCAGCTAAGACAAGCCTTAGGCCTGTTACAGCAAATTCACGGCTAATGATCACAATTGCCATCCATGCCGGTGTGAGGTTGTATTGAACAAGTATAATTAAAGCCGCTGAAACAAGCAATTTATCTGCAAGCGGATCTAAAAATTTACCAAAGTTTGTGACTAAATTGAGCTTACGTGCATAGTAACCATCAATCCAGTCGGTTGTCGAAGCGACAATAAACAGGATCGCTCCAACAAGGTGAGTGACTTCGATACTGACGTCACCAAAGCGCGCAACACCCCAATCTAATGGAGCAAGCATAATCAACATAAACACAGGAATCAAGGCGATCCTAGAAAGAGTAATTTTATTCGGTAAGTTAAACATGAATTCCAATCCTCCAATAAAGCATTTTTTTATGTATATAATAGTAGGAACAAAAGAAAAGTCATCTACTTGCTTAAGATGACTTTTCCTTTCCTTTATTCACAATCACAATGTTTTGTGTCATGGTGTTTTTAGGGTCTAATTCGTACTTCAGCGTTTCGTCATTGACTTTAATATCGATTCCCGATGCATTTCCTAAGCGGATATCGACTTGGGAAAGATCAGTCAAGTCTGTTTTAAACGATTCGCCATCTTTCAATTCACCCATCTTCAGCACTTTTCCAGATTCGTCTCTCACACGAAGCCATGAAGCTTGTGAGGCAGAAATGGTTAGCTCCATCTCTTCTGCACCTGATACTTCATACGTTGTCGTAGAACCCTCTGTATTCGTTGCCTTCAAAGAAACATCTTCATCGTCTTTAGATGAATCCTTTGAGGAATCGTCTTTTTCAGATGATTTTTCTTGATCATCTGACGAAGCTTTTTCCTTTTTCTTTTGATCCTTTGCCAGCGATGAATCCTCAGACACTTCGTATTTTGATTCTGATTGCTGAGGAGCCACCTGATTATTTTTCTGTCCGCTATCATGATTAACCGCTTGAACGATCACATAAATGATAGCGATCACCACAAGGATCCCTCCAATGATTAAAATCGTCGGAAGCAGCTCCAGTACCTTTGAGGCAGGCTTTGGCAGCTCTCTTTGCGGTTTAATATTTGATAATTTATCAGACACTTCATCGTTATACGTACTTGGTACATCTTTACGAAACTCTTCGAACAATTGTTCAGGATTCAGTCCAACGGCTTCGGCATATTGTTTAATAAACGCTCTGACGTAAAATTTACCTGGAATGATATCATAGTTTCCTTGTTCTATTGCTAGCAAATAGCGCTTTTGGATTTTGGTAGCCGCCATCAGATCCTCCAGCGACATCCCTTTTTCCTCTCTGGCCTCAACGAGCCGTTTTCCCAATTCAGTCAAAACAAACACCTACCATTACCATATTAAAAATCGAAGCCAGAAAAACCAGAATGATCAAACACTTGTGGTTCTTCAGCGTGCTCGTATGTAATTTCTTCGTCTGCACTATTACGCAATTCAATGATGTAGTCGAAATCATCCATTGTATATTCCGAATTTTGAATAAAGATATCTGGATGCTCTACCACCTTTGTAGCAGGCAGTCTCATAATTTCTCTTAAAAGCTGTAAGTGCTTTTCAGAACCTCTTCTTGTCGACACAATCCCATCAATAATAAAGACGTTATCTGGGCTGTATTCATCTGCAATCAGCTGACTGCGAATGGTCTGTTTCAAAAGAGTCGACGATACAAACAGCCATCTCTTACTGGCACATACACTTGAAGCAACAATTGATTCTGTTTTTCCAACCCGCGGCATTCCGCGAATTCCAATCAATTTATGTCCTTCTTTTTTAAATAATTCAGCCATAAAATCAACAAGAAGACCAAGCTCGTCCCTTTCAAAACGGAACGTCTTTTTGTCATCCGCATCACGCTGAATGTATCTTCCATGACGAACAGCTAAACGGTCACGAAGTTTTGGCTGTCTTAGTTTCGTTACTTTTATCGTTTCCATTGTATTTAAAATTGATTCAAGCCGCTTAATTTGATCTGTGTGGTCACATCGAAGAAGCATACCGCGTCTTGATACATCAACACCATTAATTGTCACAATATTAATTGAAAGCATCCCCATTAAAGAAGAAATGTCTCCTAAAAGTCCGGGACGGTTCACCTGTATCTCATATTCAAAATACCATTCGAGCTTTGCCAAATGATATTACCCCCTTCATTGTGGCAAATTTTTACCTTCCTTTATCATAAAGCATTTTCACATTTTTAGAAAGCACAATGTTGCTAAACGTTTAAAATAAAAAGAGAGGCACAAACGACCTCTCTTTTTGTTTAGTGCGAGCTATTATTTTCAACTAGCTTGACCATCATGTTTGCAATGGCACGCTGCTCATCTTCTGATGCAACGCTCCAAAGGTCAGAAAGTACTCTTTCTTGCTCATTCTTTGCTTCAACTTCATTAGCCAGGTATCCGCCAATTTCATACGCAAGGTTATTGATGGTATCATCTGATAAACCTTTATCCTGTGCATGATTTAAACGGTCACCTAAAAAGTTTTTCCAATGGTCCCAGCTCTCAAGTACAGACATGTCGATTCCTCCATTCGAAAAGATGAATTACAGCCATAGCTTTTGTCATGGAGAGACGAATTATACACGTTTTTTAACAGTACCAGCCGCCATTGACAGATAAAATTTGACCTGTGATATAACTTGACTGCTTGGAGGCAAGAAACCAAATGGCATCGGCTATCTCTTCAGGTGCAGCAAGACGGCCGAGTGGAATCTCCTCTTCCATCATCGCAAGGTCTTCTTGTGTGAAGCTTTTCATCATATCAGTCTGAACCGCACCTGGTGAGACTGCATTTGCTCTAATTCCACTTGGGGCAAGCTCTTTGGCAAGCCCCTTAATGAAGGCATTTTGAGCACCCTTGACCATACTGTATAGTACTTCACACGAGGCACCCGTTTCCCCCCATATTGAGCTAACCGCAATAATATGTCCTGACTTTTTTTGAATCATGGCAGGCAAAATGGATTGGGTAAGCTCATATGGACTTGTCACATGAAGCTGCACCATGCTGGCTAGAACTTCTTTTTCAGTATCTGTCACTAAACCAACATGACTCTTTCCGCTATTTAAAACAAGAATATCTGGATCAAGCGGCAGGCGGCTGACAAGCTCTGCTGCTCCGCCTGTTTTCGCTAAATCAGCTTGAACGACGTACGTTTCTACTTGATATGTTTCTTTGAGATCGGCGGAAAGACGACTAGCCGCTTCTTCATTTTGATGATAATGGAGCATCAGATGGCAGCCTTCTTGGGCAAGCTTTTTGGCTGTCGCCTGCCCAATTCCGCCACTGGCACCAGTAATCAGTGCCCAACGACTCATACTTTGTTCCTACTTTCTTTATGGAATCCTTATTCTTTTCGTTTAAATGGGAACCAATTCGCTGATCCGAACAATTTGACCATCACAGGTACGAACAATGGTAGCACAACGAGTGCATACAATAAAAGTCCAGTTAGAACAAGTGTTGCAATTTGTAAGAGTGACAATACACCTGATGGCAGCATCGCTGCAAATGTTCCTGCCAAAATGACGGCAGCAGACATAATAACAGATCCCATATTTTTCATTGATTCAGTCATGGCAAACTGGATGTCTTTTGTTTTGTATTCATTGAACCGTTCCATTAAGAAAATCGAATAATCGACTCCAAGCGCCATTAAGATGACAAAGCCAAAGAATGGAACAGCCCAGTTGATGCCTGGATATCCAAAGAAATGGGTAAAAATAAATTCTGTTACACCAATGGCGGTAAAGTACGTTAAAATCAGCGAGCCTACTAAGTAAAGCGGCATCACGAGAGAACGGAACAGAATCACTAGTATCAGGAAAATACCGATCATCATGTAAAGAACCGTCTTATTGAAGTCTTGGTCTGACAGCTGTTTTAAATCAGCGTTCATACTTGAAACACCAGATACGCCAAATGAAACATCTTTTAGGTTTGTTTCAGGAAGTGCACGTTTGACCGAAGCTTCTACTTGTTTAATTGTTTTCATGGCGTCGTTTCCATATGGATTGTCTTCTAAAATGACGTCAATCTTTGTCATCTTGCGGTCATCAGACATATAGGAATCGAACACTTGCTTGAAAGCTTTGTTTTTCAGGACATCTTTTGGAATAAACCAACCGGCCATGTCTTGATCTGGCGCGTTTTTCAGTTCATCTAAGTAGTCTCCTGCACCCATTAAGCCGTTTGAAATTTTCTCAAGGCCGTCGACACTTTTGTTTAGACCATCTGTCAGCTTGGTCAGATTGTCACCAAAGCCGCCAATTTTTTCTTTCATTTGTTTTTGACCATTAATGATGTCGCCGGCTGCATTTGCAAGTTTAGGCATACCATCAGCTAACTGCCCTTGGCCTTTAGACGTTTGATCTAGCCCGTTTTCAATGGCTTCTAAGCCAGCAATCAGCTCATCAATTTGATTTGTAAACACTTTTTGCTGCTCTGAAGCTTTTGCGATAAAAGCATCTGCTGCTTCAAGCTGTTTTTTTGCTTCTTTTGCTTGTTTTGCATAGCTGTCAGCCTGTTTGGCTCCTTCTTGCAAGGTAGTAGAAAGTTCCTTATATGAAGCTTTGATGGCTTGATATGATTGATTTTCTTTCACTTGCGGAATTTGCTGCTCAAGTGTACTGAACTGTTTATTCGCTTGACTGATCAAAGCTTTCACATCCGCTGCGGCAGAGGATGACGTATCGACTTGTGCCAATGCTGCTTTTAATTCTTTGGAAATGCTTTTATACAGTGCCACTTGTTGATTCACTTGTGCGACTTGATCTGTTAATTCCTTTTTCGCACCCTTTATTCTTTCTTTAATTTCAGAAACGCCTTTTTTGTTTTGATCGATATAGGTTTGCAGTTCTCTCATCGTTTTTTCGACGTTTTGAATACCTGATTTTACGGATTCGGTTCCAGAAATCAATTTGTTAATGCCTTTTCCTGATGCTTTAATTTGTGGTGTTTGATCCTCGATGGATTTACTCATGGTTGTAAGAGCATCTTGGATCTTTTTCAACCCTTCGTTACTTTTATCAAGCCCGCTATTTAGCTCTTTGGCTTGAGATTTCACGTACAGATCATTCAGTCCTTTTCCAACAGGACGAGTGGCACTTCTCACTTTACTCACGCCATCTGTTTGTTCAATCGCACGACTGAGTTTTTCAACAGCAATCAGACCTTCGTTATTGTCTAAAAGATCGGATGATTTCACGACAACGGTTGCTGGAAGGGCTTCACCTGGTCCAAATTTGTCAGAGATCGTATTAAATGCATTGACGGATTCGTATTTATTGCCGATTTCGTCTAGGTTGTTATATGAAAGTGTTCCTTTATACATAAGAATCGCTGGAAGGGTAATAATTGCAACGATTAGCAAGCTGAGAAGTGGTTTCATAAATGAAAAACGACCGGCTGTTTCCCACATTTTCGATTGCGGGTGAGCAATATCGCCTTTGATCGGCCAAAATAACACTTTTCCTAAAACCGCCATAAAGAATGGAACGACAGTGAGCAATGCCACAATTAACACGGCAACACCAACCGCCACGGCGACAGCTGATTTATACAGTTGGAATTCGGCTAATCCGATACACGTAAAACCAATGAGGACAGCAATTCCGCTGAATAAAACGGTTTTACCTGCCGTCTTATATGTTGTAATAATCGCCTCAATCTTATCTTTTCCGTGAGATAGTTCTTCTTTAAACCGGCTTAGCAACAGGATGCAGTAGTCGGTTCCAATCCCAAACATGATGGCGACCATAAAAATTTGGGTAAAGGTAGAGAGCGGAAAATCAACATACTTTACTAGGTAAGCCACAATGGATTGGCTGACCAAATAGGAAAGCGCTACGGCCACTAAAGGAACGAACGGTGCCACTGCGGATCTAAAAACAAGCACAAGAACAATTAAAATAAACCCAATTGTAATGAATTCTGTTTTTTTCAGACCTTCTTGTGAGCTTGTGATGACATCATCGTCGATTAGCGGCTGCCCTGTCATTTCAAATTTCAGGTTCAGGCTCTTAAGCTTTTCATTGACTCTTTCTTTAAAATCGGATGCTTTGATTTTGTTCGAGTCGTATGTAACTGGAACAAGAAGTGTTGTTTGATCTTTAGAGAGCATCTGTTTTTTAATATCTTTGTTTGCATCAAAATAAGAAGTGATGTCTTCAACATGGAGATCTTGATCCTTTTCTAAAATCTCCATCGCTTTCTTTAAAGAGGCTTCTCTTTCTTTGACGATATCCTTACCTTGAAAGACAATGACGATCGATTTTTCCGTATCCCCATTTTCAGACATGTTCTTTAATAATTGATCGGCGTAGGAAGAAGGATAACCATCAGGAACAGAAATCTGCCCTTTTTCTTTTGTTAATTGCGCCATATTAGGAGCGGTGATTAATAATACAGCCGCTAGTACGACCCAAAGGATCGTGATCAGCCATCTACCCTTTATGATTGCTCTCATTACTATGTTGTGCCTCCTCTTCGATGATAATCTGATAAATCTTTTCATATGTTTGAATAAATGATTCGATTTCTTTTTCATCAAACTTTTCTAAATATGACCGAACAAGATCCTGAAGCTGCTTTTCCATTCGGCTGACCACGTCTTTTCCTTCGGGCGTCACATAGAGATGAACATTTCTTCGATCAGCTTGATCATGCTCACGATAAATATAATCTTTATTAAAAAGACGATTGGTCATAGATGTCACAGCACTTTTGTTGACATTACATTCGATGGCAAGGTCTGTTGATGTACATCCTGGGTGTAAATTGATGTATCGAAGCGAGTAATATTGATCAAGTGTCAGTTCTTTATCGAGCTTTTCCGTGATCATACTCGATACTTTTTTCTCCATCATGAGATAGACGTCCGCATATCTCTGGATGAGCTGGGCAATTTTATTTTGTACCATATGCTGCTCCTTTAGTTTGATTGTTTAACTATTAAAGAGTTTAACTAATACCCAAAACAATTGTCAATCAATATCTTCGCATATAAAGCGCTTTCTTTAGCTGGACACAAAAAAGACAAACTCTTATACGTTGAGTTTGTCTTTTTTTCATTTATTTTGCTTTCGGTACGACTTTAAAAACTGACATTCTTTCTTCATCAATTTCTTCGTCTAAGATTTGCTGAATATCTGTTAATTGGATTTGCTCCAGTACTGGCACGACATCAAATAAGCTCATTTCTAAGAATGCGTATCGAGTGAATTGATTGGCGATGTACTCCGGGGAGTTCATCGCTTTTAAAAAGCTGCCAATTTTTTTCTTGCGAGCAAGTTCAATCTTTTCTTCTGTGATCAGGCTTTTTGCTTGAAGAAGCGTTTCTTTTAATTCATCTGCGAGTTGATCAGGGTCATTTGTGTCTCCGCCAACTGAAGTGAAGCCAAAACCGCCTTCTTCCGTATAATCGTAACTGAATGTCTCATCAATCAAGCCTTTTTCATACATACGCTCATATTGCAGAGAACTTTTACCAAACAATGTCTCTAAAATAAGATTCATGCCAAGCTCATGTTTGAGGAGCTGTTTTCCTTTTTTATGCGGGTTTTTCGTTTTCAAACCAAACATACATTTAGAACCTTGTACATTCATTTTCAGTTCGTATTCTTTTCGGTATACACGATCAGGTTCATTGATCTCTTTCCGCTGAATATCCGGCTGATCGGTAAATGGTTTTTTTGCCTGATTCGCTCTTACTTGGTCTAAAATTTGCGCCGGATCAACAGGACCCACTACAAAAAGAAGCATATTGCTTGGGTGATAGAACGTTTCGTAGCATTCATATAAATGGTCTTTCGTAATTGGCGCAATGCTTTCAACGGTTCCAGCAATATCAATTCTCACTGGGTGCTCTTGATAGAGGTTTTCGATCAGACCAAAGAATAAACGCCAATCTGGATTGTCATCATACATGTTGATTTCTTGACCAATGATGCCTTTTTCTTTTTCGACCGTTTTTTCAGTAAAATAAGGCTCTTGCACAAAATCAATGAGTGTTTCAAGATTCTGTTCGACATTGGCCGTGCTTGAAAATAAGTATGCCGTTCTCGTAAAAGTCGTAAATGCGTTTGCGGCTGCTCCCTGTTTACTAAATGTATGAAACACATCACCATCTTCTTTTTCAAACAGCTTATGCTCTAAGAAATGGGCAATTCCATCAGGCACTCGGATCATGTCTTCTTTGCCAAGCGGCACAAATTCATTGTCGACAGAGCCATATTTTGTTGTGAAGGTTGCATATGTTTTGTTAAACCCTTGCTTTGGCAGCACATAGACGTCTAGTCCGCTGTCCATTTTTTCGTGATATACCGTCTCTTGCAGCTGATCGAATTGAATTGTTTTCACTGTCATGAAGCACCCTCCGTTCCTTTAAGAAAATAGGTCGTATCCCATTCGATTTTTTGACCCACTTTGATGATGTCCTCTTTTGTCACTCTGTCTAACGCTTCTAAAAAGGAATCGAGGCTCTCCCCTGTTGGCACGACGGCATGCTGATATAAGTATTCCGCTGTTCCATAAGACGTATCAATTGTTTCGAGCAGCTGATTTTTGACGACAGCCTTTGTCTGTTCAATTGCTTCATCAGAAAAATCGCCTTTTTGCATGGCATCAAATTGTTCTTTGATAATGTCTACTGCCTGCTGATAGTTGCCGACTTCAATTCCTGACATGACCATCATCAAACCTTTAAAGCTCTCAAGTCTAGAAACAGCATAGTACGCAAGACTTGCTTTTTCGCGCACATTGATAAATAGCTTTGAATGCGAGAAGCCGCCGAATATGCCATTAAACAAATGCAGCGCCGGATAATCTTCATCTGCTATCGTTGTATGTGTGCGAAAGCCAATGTTCAGCTTTCCTTGTTTTACGTCCTCTTCATCAATGACTTCTTTTGGCTCTATTTGTGATCTTGATGATTCGGTATTTTGTTTGACCGGCTCTCTTTCACTTGTTTTAAAGTATTGCGAGACCATTCGATTGATGTCTTGTTCATCAACGTCTCCCACAACATAGATATCCAGCTGGTTTGACTGAAGTGCATGCTCGTATGCTTTAAAGAGCGCTTCTGACGTAATCGCTTCGACGTCTTCCATTTCACCATTGACGTGCAGTGCATATGGCTCACCTTTACACATTTCCTGCACAAGTCTTAAGTTTGAATAGCGCATTTTGTCATCATAAACGGCTTGAATGCGCTGTTTCAATGTTCGTTTTTCTTGCTCAACGTACAATTCATGAAATACCCCGTTTTCCACGTACGGGTAAAATAATAGTTCAGAAAGTAAGGCAATCCCTTTTTCTAGTAAAGGGGTTTGATCCTTTAAATATTTTTCATTCGCCATTTCTAGACGGAACGTAATGATGTGATTTTCACCTTTTTTCGCCATGTCTGCGGAAACGGTCGCCCCATAGAGCTCGTCGAAATAAGCACGAAGCTCTCCCGTTTTCGGCATTTTTTCTGTTCCTCTTAAAAGCACATGCGGGAAAAGAGAACGCATGGTGACGTCATCTTTGGATAAAGGCGCAAGCATTTTAAAAAGGATCGTCACGGTTTTAAATTTTTCTGTTTTGACAATATGAGTATGAAGACCAGGTGTATCAAATGTCTTCTCTTGTAAGTACGTCATGAGAAACCTCCTTTGTTCATCCTATTTATTATGTATTAGAACATAGCTGATATATACGTGAAACAGCCATTTAATAGTCATTATATCAATCAGAGGAAAGGATAGGAAATAAAAACGCCTCTGCTAAAAGCAGAGACGCAGGTTGTTATTTCATTCTAAACGGCCACCAATTCCATTTTCCAAAGATGCGAACCATGACCGGGATAAAGAGTGGTAGAACAACAAAAGCATATAATAAAAGTCCAATGAGTACGACCGTTGCAATTTCAACTAATGATAATACACCTGAGGGCAGCATCGCAGCAAAAGTACCCGCTAAAATAGCAACTGCTGAAATAATGACCGACCCCATATTTCTCATCGCTGATATCATGGATGCTTGAACATGCTCTCCCTTCCATTCATTAAAACGATCCATGAGGAAGATCGAATAATCAATGCCGAGGGTCACAAGGATCACAAAGCTGAAAAATGGAACAGCCCAGCTGACACCATCGTAGCCAAAGAATGTTTTGAAAATCCATTCTGTTAAGCCAATGGATGTAAAATACGTTAATATGAGTGACAGTGTTAAGTATATTGGCATGACGATTGACCTTAATAATATAACTAAAATAATAAAGATACCAATTAACATGAAAATAACCGTTCTGATAAAGTCACCGTCTGACGTTTCTTTTAAGTCAACATTTAAACTGGAGATACCAGATACACCGTAGTTGGCGTTTTTCAAACCACTTACAGGTAAATATTGATCAAGGGTTTCTTCAATTTTTGCTACACCTTTCATTGCTTCATTGCTGTATGGATTTACATTTAAAATCACTTCAAAGGTAGTTAATTTACGATCTGGGGACATATACGTATTAAATATTTTCTTAAACTCATGGCGTTTCAATACTTCTTCTGGTATAAACCAGCCCGTTACTTCTTCATCTGGTGCTTCCTGAAGTTGTTTTAAATAGCTGTCCGCCTCGGTAAAGCCGCTTTTTACTTGCTCAAGTCCGGAAATACTTTCATCTAATCCATCTGTTAATAGTGAGAGTTTAGATGATAGCTGGTTAAACCCTTTTTTCACGGCTTTTTGGCCATCAGTCAGTTGATCTGCACCATCTTCAATTTTAGGCATTTCTTTGATGAGCTGTTTTTGTCCTTTGTTCGTTTCATCAAGACCATCATAAATTTGATCTAGACCTGTCATCAGCGCCTTTACTTGTTGTTTGATTTCTTTTTGCTTGCTTGAGAACGTTTGAATGACTTGATCTGCTTTCTTGATCTTTTGTTTAAAGGCAGATGCTTCCTCTTCAAAGACGCTCATTTGCTCTCCAGCTTGATCGAGCATTCCTTTTGTGTCTTTGAATACTTTTTTGATTTCTTTATATTCATTCATATCTTTGATTTCTGGAAGCCGGTTTTCAAGTCCTTCAAATGATACGTTTTCATAGGATTGTTTCACTTTCTTAATCGTTGTCATCAGCTGCTCATTTGATGTTGCGTGACCTTCGAGTGTGCTTACGACTCGTTCAAGGTCTTGAATCATGGTTTCACTTCTGCGGTATTCTTGCTCTAATTCTTTTTTCGCTTGTTTGATTTCAGTGCGAATGGTTCCTACGCCCTCTTTACTGCGCCTCACACCATCCTCTAAAGAAATGAGTGATTTCCTCACTTCTCCGATCCCGCCTTTGATGGCTTTTGTCCCATCAATCAATTGATCAATCCCTTTAGCGGATTCTTCAATCTTTGGTTTTTGTTTGAGAAGTGCTAAGTTTGTTTCGGTCAAGCCATCTGTAATTTTCCCGATGCCATCATGACCTTTCCCAAGCTCTCCTCCCAGCTCTTTCGCTTGAGAGGTAACGTAGAGCTGACTTAACCCGTCTCCAACTGGGCGAGTGACACTGCGAACCGCTTTTACTTCCTCAATGTCACTTAACTTACGGGTCAGTTTTTCAATCATGACAATCTTTTCTTGATTATCGAGCTCATTGTCACTTTCGACAAGCACATTCAGCGGCAGCGCTTCACCAAAGCCAAATTGCTCAGATATCGTATTAAATGCAGACACTGACTCATACTTTGTCCCAATCTCATTTAAACTATTATAAGAAAGAGTGCCGTCATACATCAGAATTGGAGGAACAGTGATGAGTGCAACTACCCCTAAGCTGATGAGCGGTCTTTTAAATGAAAAACGCCCAGCCCATTCCCAAATCTTACTTTGTGGATGACGAATGTTTTCTCTTTTAGACGGCCAAAAAAGGGATTTTCCGAAAACCGACATAAAAAAGGGAACGATTGTGACAAGTGCAATGAGCAGAATGCCAACGCCAACGGCAACGCTGACGGCTGATTGGTACAATTGGAATTTTGCGAAACCAATACTTGAGAAGCCGACTAACACAGCTAAACCGCTGAAAAAGACTGTTTTCCCTGCACATTGATACGTGATGATAATCGATTCTTTGACATCACGCCCCTGACCAATCTCCTCTTTAAAACGGCTTAAAAGTAATATACAATAATCCGTTCCTATACCGAACATAATAGCTACCATAAAAATCTGAGTGAAATTAGACAGAGGAAATGGTGTATATTCTACGAGAAAAGCCACAATACACCGGCTGACAGCATAAGAAATGCCAATCGTAATAAGCGGAACAACAGGTGCCAGTATCGATCTGAATACAATTATTAAAATAAAGAAAATAAAAATCATCGTGATAAGTTCAGTTTTCTTCAGACCTTGTTGAGAGCTTTTAATGACATCTGAGTCCACAAATTTTTGACCTGTCATTTCATATGAGACGTTGTAGGGCTTTAAAACTTCCTCAATTCGTTCTTTAACCTTCACAGCTTTTGTTTCGTAGTGGTCGAATTTGAATGGAACAAGAAGTGTACTTTTATCCTTTGATAAAAGTTGTTTTTGAATGTCACGTTCTACATGAAAATACGAAGTAATTCCGTCAATGTGGAGTTCTGGGGCATGTGTCATGAGTGCAGCTAAAGCCTTTTTTAATTCCTGCTCTTTGGCAGGGAACAAATGTTGTTCGGAGAATACAATCACACCAGTATCTTTTTTCCCATTATGATCTGAAAGCTTATCCAATAAGTGAAGTGCCTCAGCTGTTGGTGTCCCCTCTGGAACCTTTAACTGCCCTTTTTCTCTTGTTAATTCCTCTAAATTGGGCGCAGTAATAAACAGAATCACAGCTGTTATCATCCACACCATTAATACAATCCATCTTGCTTTAATTATTTGCAACATAGCTGCTTCAAGCTCCTTCTAGTTCATCAATCAATTTGCTGTTTTTGAGCGTGTCTGAAGTGCTGACTTCGTCTCCTTCAACGTGCTAATGGCAGGATGACCTATTCAATTGTCCTTTCGTGTTGAAGAAACGCATATCCATCATCAGCCACGAGCTCAATTTCTGACTTAAAACAAAGACAGAAAATGAATGTTTTTGAACACCTCCTATTTGGGATAATTTAAAAGATATTACTATACATTAGTTTAACTATCAAAATTTTACATGTCAATTTATAAAAAAGAAAAAAGATGGCAAAATACCGTCTTTTTTCTATGTTTAAACCGTTTTCAATTGTTCACTTTCATCCTTTTCATCTGGCTGGATGAAAAAGAGGACCAAAAATAATGAAATGAGACTACATATGGTCGATAGAATAAAAACGATGGCGTCTCCTTTATCCATCAGAAATGCGTAAATTGGAGGTCCTAAAGCAACACCGATAAACCGCATACTGCTATAAAATGACGTAATGGTTCCACACTGCTCTTTTTCAATCCCTTCTGTTATCAACGCATCAAGTGCTGGAAGCACAATGCCAATCCCTACGCCGCCAATACTTAAGCAGACAAACAACACGTAAAAACTGTGATTCCACCATAAAAATATATACGAAAGTGATAAAAGAGCCATACCAACGATGAGAAATATCCTCATTTTCCCCTTTTCTTTTCCGATTGTTTTCCCCGCAATGTACGAGCTGATTGATAAGAAAAGGAGCGGGATGCTTAGCAGCAAGCCTTTTTTGACACCCGTTATTTGATACGCTGCTTCTAGGTTATCTGACAAATAAAAGAGCACGCCAAAAAGAAGAAACATAATAAAACCACCAATAGCAAAAATGGCATAAAGCCAGCGTCCTTCATGCTTAAAAATCGTCTTTGTTGATTTTAAAAACTCCTTAAATGTAGGCGGATCTTCCTCTTTCTTTGCGGATTCAACCATAAACAGTACCATCACAAAGCTGATGATTGAAAAGAATGGAATGAACCAAAACGGTACAAACCAAAACCAAGAAGCGAGAAGTGCCCCAATAATAGGACTTAGTACCTTTCCAGCTGTATTAGAAGTTTCAATGGCTCCAAGTCCCGCACTTACCTCTTCATCATCGTGAAACAAATCGCCAATAAACGGCATAACGACAGGTGCTGCCCCGGCTGAGCCAACTCCTTGAAGGACCCTACCAAATAGAATCCACATATAGGGTTCTTTCATGATGGTTGAGGCAACAGCTGCCACAGCTCCTCCAAGTCCTGCGATTAAAAGGCACGGCAAAAGCACCTTTTTTCGCCCAATTCGGTCAGATAAATAACCGGCAATCGGAATACACAAAATCGCCACAACGGAGTATACCGTAATAATGAGTGACACTTGAAAGGAAGTGATTGAGAGTTTCTTTTCGATCTCTGGTAATACGGGGATTAGCATCGAGTTCCCAAGTGTCATGATTAGAGGCACTGATGATAATGCAATAATATTCTTTTTACTGACAGTTTTCTCGCCCAACATCATTCACCCAATTCTATATACTGTTACGTATTAGTGTGGCATGTTTCACGGGTTTTATGTATGGGCAAACAAAAAGCAACCGCCTATGGAAGCGACTGCTTTGTTAAAATCGTTTACGTATGACATGGAAGCTGAATTTATCCGCTCGAAAATAATTGAGCGAGTATAAGACCGGCTGATCATCTTGATCATAGTGCATTTGTTTCAGTAATAGTAACGCTGTTTCTGGGTCACATTCTAGTATCGGTGAAACCTGATCGTGATAACCAATCGGTTCGATGTCTGCCACTGCATATTTAATTCCGCTGTGCGGTTCTCTGCCAAACAGCTCAAAAAGCGATTCTTCCTCATGAGTAAAAGAAGCGGGAAGATGTTTAACCGGAATTTTATCTAAACAATAGACGACTGGCTGTCCATCTGCTGTTCGAACGCGTTCCATTGAAAAAACCTTCTCGGATTCATCACACTGAAAACGAATGACATCATTCTCTGTCGGCTCCCCTTCTTGTGAGGACAAAAAGATGGTACCTGGCGTCATATTGACCTGTTCAATCATTTTTGTAACACTTGTCAGCTGTTCAATGCCAGTAGAAAAAAGCGGTCTTGAGTTGACGAAAGTTCCCACACCATGCCTTCTAATTAAATACTTCTCTTCTTCTAATATACGAAGGGCTTCACGAAGGGTCGCTCTGCTCACGCCTAAAAGCTTTGAGAGCTCAAATTCAGAAGGCAGCTTTTCCTTTTCGGCATATACGCCTGTTTGAATATCTTCTTTAATACGGTCAATCACTTTCAAATATAAATGGCGATTGTCTGTTTTGGTCGACATGTTTTCCCTCCGTCTAATCAATGCAAATGATAAGATGAGAAATCTCTATTCCGAGATAAGATGAACATAACTATATCATGTTTTTGCAAATAAATAAATAGTCTGACATCCAGTTAACATAATCAATATATCGTTAACTTCATGTTAGGAAAGCTCTCTTCGAATTATGAAGAGAGCTCGTCATGTTGTTCTTTTGAGAGGAGGACTTCTCTCGGTTTACTTCCTTCATATGGTCCGACAACCCCGCGCTCTTCCATTGCGTCAATAAGACGTGCAGCACGAGTATAACCGATGCGGAACCTCCTTTGCAGCATAGAAACAGAGGCCGTCTGCATGCCAATGATCAGTTCAACTGCTTCATCATATAAGTCGTCGTCCACAGCCCCAAGCTGATCTTGCGTTTCTTCACTCGGGATCATTTCTTCTTGATATTGTGCTTTTTGCTGTGTGATGACATGATCAACGACATGTTCCACTTCTTCATCTGATAAAAAGGCGCCTTGTACACGAACTGGTTTGTTCGCACCGACAGGTAAGAACAACATATCCCCTCTGCCTAGCAATTTTTCTGCGCCTCCCATATCAAGAATGGTCCTTGAATCGGTTTGTGACGATACGCTAAATGCAATGCGGGAAGGGATATTTGCTTTAATGACACCTGTAATGACATCAACAGAAGGCCTTTGTGTAGCAATAATTAAATGAATCCCCGCAGCACGTGCCATTTGAGAAAGCCTTGTAATGGAATCTTCTACATCAGAGGAAGCAACCATCATTAAATCAGCAAGCTCGTCTACAATGACGACAATATAAGGGAGTTCTGGCTGCTTCGCTTCTGCTGATTGATTCATTCGTTTAATGTAATCATTGTACCCTTCAATATTTCTTGTACCCGTATGAGAAAACAATTCATAACGGCGCTCCATTTCACTAACCACTTTTTTAAGTGCCTGTGAGGCTTTCTTAGGATCTGTCACAACTGGAGCCAACAGATGCGGGATGCCGTTATAAACATTTAATTCAACCATTTTCGGGTCAATCATCATCATTTTTACTTCATGAGGTTTTGCTCTCATGAGAATGCTTGTGATAATACCATTGATACATACACTCTTTCCGCTTCCTGTCGAACCAGCCACAAGTAAATGTGGCATTTTGTTCATTTCAGCCAGCACAGCTTCACCAGAAATATTTCGGCCGAGTCCGATGAGTAGCTTGGCATTTGGGCGGTCATTTTGTTTCGATTCTAAAACCTCTTTTAAAGAAACCATCGCAATTTCTGCGTTGGGAACTTCAATTCCGATGGCGGATTTGCCAGGAATCGGCGCTTCAATTCGAATGTCTTTTGCTGCTAATGCAAGGGCTAGATCATCACTCAAGTTGACGATCTTACTTACCTTCACGCCGACATCAGGGTATACTTCATATTTTGTGACGGCCGGCCCTAAATGAACTTGTGTCACTTTTGCTTTTACACCAAAGCTTTGGAAGGTCTTTTCAAGCTTTCTTGCATTTTCATAAATATTCTTCTTATCTGTTTGCTGACCTGAATGCTGCGGCTCAGCTAAAATATCAAGCGATGGCAGCTCATAATCCTTGTTTTCAAGCTCCGTAAACGTCATAGGCGGAGCTTCTTTCGGTTCATCCCCTGTATCATGAGACGGAGTGCCTTGTACAGTTTCTTGAAGAGGATCTGGCTCATTGACCGGCTGATCTTTTTGAACTTGCGGTGTGAGCATGTCATCTCGATCAGCAAAACTTGAGATAATCGGCTGACGATTGTCAGAAGCTTGCTCTTCTTCCTCGATCAAGATATGATCATGATCTTCTTCGGTCTCTTCTTGCAACCGTGAACGTTTTTTCTTTTCACTTGTTTTCTGCGCAGGTGCATTCTTTTTCGCCTGCCTTATGCCTTTCATATCTTCAATAAATGCTTTCCACTGCTTCACAAAAAATTGTGATACAGGCAGCGTCACTTTTTTGACCATTTCTTGCAGTGACCGGTTTGTGATCAGCACAATGCCGATCAGCATTAGCACAATGGCCATGATTTGCGACCCTGCTTGTGCAAACAAGAAATAGGCGGCCGCAAATAATACAGCACCGATCATACCGCCTCCTAAATCGGGCGAGCCTGTCTCACCTTTCATATCCATTAAGAATAACTCAAACGTATTTCTGATTACACTTTGAGAACCTATCACGCCTGCAGCTGAAAGATGCTGAAAAAGCTTCACATGGGACAAAAGCAAGATACTCGCAATGATGCAGTATAAACCTGCTTTTCTTCTTGTCAGTAAATCAGGAATTTGTTTTTTCCAAAAGATCGTCACACCAAAAAGAAATAATCCGATAAGGCAGAGAATAAACCATTCACCTGCAAAGAATCGGAATAGATGTACAAAGGTTTGTCCAACTACACCTAGCTGTAAAATGGCAATGATCGCTATGGCAATACAGACTAACCCATTTAGTTCATATTTCAGTTTTAGCTGTTTATTTTGTTTTTTTCTTGTTTTACGTTTTCTCTTTTTCGCCATACTCATCACCTTACTACAAAAGAAAATATAACCTACGAAAAGATCAGAAAGAAAGCAGCCTGGTTTTGGCTGCATCTTGTTGTAAGTTTTCCCTTTATTATAGCATAGAATCATTCATATGAGTCGGTTTGATTGGTGCCTAAATGTAACTTCAATCGCTTACCTGGTGCAAGCTCCTGATTCAAAAAATCCATTGGATTCGTACTCATTACTTGAACGATTTCCGCTTCATCTTCTTTCATTTCAACCATCACTGGCACGCCCTGGATGTTTACCTGCTGGAGTTTGCGTTCTCCTTGTTCCTCAGCGTAAATGGCTTCATAAGGCATAGGTGTATATAAAATCATTGGATCAGCCCCTCGTTTTGTGCAGCCCGTTCGCCAATAAGCTCGTTCAGCTTTTTAATCGCTTGTCCAACGCCGCCGACTTCATGCATCAGTCCGTATTCAGCCGCCTCATGGCCAACGACATTTGTCCCGATGTCTCTTGTTAGATTGCCTTTAGAGAACATAAGCTCTTTAAATTTCTCTTCTGTAATGTTTGAGTGACTCGTGACAAAATTAATGACTCTTTCCTGCATTTTATCTAAGTATTCAAAGGTTTGCGGAACACCGATGACTAGACCGGTTAAGCGTACAGGGTGAATGGTCATTGTTGCTGTTTCGGCAATGTATGAATAATCACACGATACGGCGATTGGGACTCCAATAGAGTGGCCGCCGCCAAGCACAATGGATACAGTCGGTTTGGATAAAGAAGCGAGCATTTCCGCAATGGCTAGCCCTGCTTCTACATCGCCGCCGACTGTATTTAAAATGATTAGAAGTCCTTCAATTTTTGGGTTTTGTTCAACTGCTACGATTTGTGGAATGACATGTTCGTATTTGGTTGTTTTATTTTGTGGCGGCAGCTGCATGTGCCCTTCAATTTGTCCAATAATGGTGAGGCAATGTATGTTTGTATCTTGTGACAACTGCGGGACGGCTGTTTCACCAAGCTGTTGTATTTTGCTCATAATGCTATCTTTTTCTTCTGGTTTTCGCTCAGGCTGCTGTTCATTCTGTTCGTCCATTTGTCTCCATCCTTTCCTAAAAACTCTCCTCCTATTATGAACAAGATCGTCACATTCCATCCGCATTCATCATGTCACATCAAAAAAGCCCAAAGAGCTTATGCTCTTTGGACTTTTCTCATCACACTTCCATAATAATTGGAATGATCATTGGCTTGCGTTTTGTTTTTTCATATAGGAATTGATTTAGTACATCGCGCATGGATTGTTTCAGTGTTGACCATTCAACAATTGAGTTTTCCGTTTGCTCTTTCACAATCCCTTTGACCATTTCTGTTGCTTTCACAATCAGCTCTTCGGATTCTCTTACATAAACAAATCCTCTTGTGATGATCTCAGGTCCAGAAATTAATTGTTTCTTTTGTTTATCGAGCGTAATGACCACAATTAAGATGCCATCTTGAGACAATAGGCGTCTATCACGTAAGACAATATTCCCAATATCACCAACACCAAGACCATCGATCAAAATGTTCCCTTGATGTACTTTTTCACCGATTTTGACGTTTTGACCTCTAAATTCCACAACATCCCCTTTATCAATTAAGAAAATGTCGCTTCGTTTCATGCCCACTTCTTCAGCAATACGAGAATGTGCTTTTTGCATGCGATATTCGCCGTTTACTGGAATTAAATACTTTGGCTTCAGTAAGTTCAGCATAAGCTTTAACTCTTCTTGACAGCCATGTCCAGATACATGCACACGTTTTTGAGCAAAAATCACTTGTGCTCCGCTTCTTGTAAGGAAATCCACCGTTTTTGAATAGGTGAGTTCTTGTCCTGGAAGAGGTGTAGACGCAATCACAACCGTGTCATCTTTTTCAATATGAAGCTGTTTGTGATTTTGTTTCGCCATTTTTGTTAAAGCAGCGAGAGGCTCACCGTGGCTTCCTGCTGTGAGAATGACCACACTGTTTTTCGCCATTTTTTTCACTTCTTGGACTGGAACAAATAATTCTTCGTCTGCTGTCACATAACCAAGTTTGATCGCAAGCTGAAGAGTTGTCATCATATTTTTCCCTGCTACTGCAAGCTTACGGCCATTTTGGTTTGTGGCATTAATGATTTGCTGTACACGGTTAATATTTGATGAAGATACAGCGACAATCACACGGTTTTCAGCATTGTACATCGCATTTGAGATTTCGTCTTGGACGAGCGCCTCAGAAGGTGTATAGCCTGGTTTTTCAGCATTTGCACTGTCTGAAAGAAGTGCTAAAACGCCATTGTTTCCAATTTTCGCAATCTCTCCGATGTCACAGGCTTGGTTAAGCGCTGGGGTTTGATCAAATTTAAAATCACCTGTGCATACGATTGAACCAAGAGATGTTTTGAAGCTGATTCCGACTGAATCAGGAATACTGTGATTCGTTCTAAAGAATGACACCTTTGTTGTTTCAAATGTAATGACTGACTTTGCATGAACCTCTCGCAAATCAGCTTTTTGATTGAAGCCGTATTGCTTTAACTTTTCTCGAAGTAACGCAAGGGTCAGCTTCGTGCCGTAAACTGGTACAGACAATTTGCTTAAGCAATGGAATACGCCTCCGATTGCTTCATCATGTCCGTGGGTAAGAAAAATTGCTTTCACCCGATCAGCTCGTTCTGTTAAATAAGAGATATCAGGAATGACCACGTCAATGCCTAGCATTTCGTTTTCTGGATGCATGAGTCCTGCATCTACAACATATATGTCGGAATCAATCTCAATGACATATAAGTTTTTCCCGATTTCTCCAACGCCTCCCAGTGCAATAATTCTTACGTTCTCTGTATTTTTCTTTTTCAAAATTCTTATCCTCCTAGTCTCAAGCCCGTCCATCATCGCTTAATGCTATTATAACTGAATCTAATTTTAGAAAACAAGATGAAGTCACATTTTAAGAAAGTGTTTATGTATAAAAAACGGTCATACTCAGGGACATCTGAGAATGACCGCTTACGAATTTTTTTGTTTTGATCAGCTGTTTAATACGCTGCTTAAATTCAGTCTTTCTTCTTCTGATAAAGGTAAAAGCGGGAGTCGAACGGATCCGACATCTAATCCTTTCAGCTGAAGAGCTGTTTTGACAGGCGTTGGATTTGGCGCTGAGAACAGCTGGTTCATAATCGGCACCAGTTTTTGATGAATCAATGCCGCATTCGCTGTTTGTCCTGAAGCGTAGCTTTTTAGCATTTGCTGCATATCAAGGCCTACGATATGAGAAGCGACAGAGACGACTCCTCTTGCACCAATCGCAACCGCAGGAAGCGTTAGGCTGTCGTCACCAGAGTAAACGTCAAAATCTTCTGGTGTCTCTGCAATGATTTTTGTCATGGCATCTAGATCACCGCTTGCTTCTTTGATTGCGACAATGTTCGGTATTTGCGCAAGCTTAATTGTTGTTTCTGGTGCTAATGAAGCAACCGTTCTTCCTGGTACATTGTAAAGCATGACAGGAAGAGATGTAGACTCGGCAATTGCTTTAAAGTGTGCATACATGCCTTCCTGTGATGGCTTGTTGTAGTAAGGTACGACAAGCATCACTGCATCAACGCCCGCTTCTTCTGCTTTTTTCGTTAGTTTAATAGACGCATTTGTGTTATTACTGCCTGTTCCTGCAATGATTTTACAACGACCATTTGCTAATTTCACCGATTGCTGAAAAAGAGCGACTTTTTCTTCAGTCGATAAAGTTGGCGATTCGCCTGTTGTCCCTGCAACGACTAAAGAGTCACTGCCGTTTTTTAACAAGTAATCAATGAGAATTGATAGCTTTTGGAAATCAATGTTGCCCTTTTTATCAAAAGGTGTAATCATAGCTGTTGCGATATTTCCGAAATTCATTTTTTTCACCTCATCATGATTCAATCACATTTATCTTGAAAGTTCAAACACTTCATGAAGGGCATTGACAGCCGCTCTCATGTTTTCTTCGTTCACTAACACCCAAATCGTCGTATGACTGTCAGCGGACTGTAGGATCGGAATATTTTGCTCAGATAGTGCAGATACAATTTTAGATGTGACACCTGGTACACCCATAATGCCTGCTCCAACAGCTGATACCTTTGCACAGTTTGTCGTGACAATCGGCGTATAGCCTAGATCTTTTAGGATCGCCGTTGCTTTTTCAGTCATTGCACCTGTCACCGTATAGACGATTTCGCTCGGTGTAATGTTGAAGAAATCGACACTGATTTGGGCATTTGCCATTGCTTTAAAGACTTCTGTTTGTACGCTGTACTGTCCCTCTTTAGCTGGGACTTTGATTTGTGTGACATCATTGACATGTGCAATACCCGTAATCAGGCGGTCGTACACATCATGACTCATTTTATCTGAGTAGTGTGATGTCACGAGTGTGCCCTCATCATCAGAGTATGTTGAACGGACCCTCATTGGTACTTTTGCTTGCATGGCAATTTCAACAGCTCTAGGGTGAATGACTTTTGCCCCTTGGTATGCGAGGTTACAAATTTCTGTGTATGTCACGACTCTCAGTGGTTTTGCATTTTCTACGATACGAGGATCTGCTGTCATGACCCCTTCTACATCTGTAAAAATATCGATGAAATCTGCCTGCAATGCAGCGCCTAACGCAGCAGCTGACGTATCACTGCCGCCTCGTCCGATTGTTGTCACGTCTCCATTTTTCGCAGCGCCTTGGAATCCAGCAACGACAACCACGTCATGCTCTGAAAGTGCCGCCTCAAGACGTTCACACTTCATGTCAATAATTTTCGCATTTGTATGTTCTTTATCTGTCACAAAGCCTGCCTGTGATCCAGTCATCGCTACAGCCTTTAGCCCGTTTTCATTCAGCATACTTGAAAAAACAACAGCTGAAATATTTTCTCCGCAAGACACGAGTAAATCTTTTTCTCGGTTTGTCATATGCTGCGCATTGCCATAAAGCAGACCAAGCAGCGTATCTGTCGCATAAGGATCGCCTTTTCGTCCCATCGCAGACACAACAACGACCGATTTATAGCCTTTCTCTTTTGCAGATAAGATATGTGCAAGTGCCCTTTTTCTCCCTTGATCATCTTTGACAGATGTACCGCCAAATTTTTGGACAATTATTTTCACTGTTTTCACTCCAAGTTCATTCTGACGTAACAGAAGAGAGTAGGCGAAAGATGCCTAACTCTCTTCTATTCGTCCTCATCATCCATTGAATGTTAAACTAATTTTAATGCTCGTAAGCTTTCTGCAATTTGAACGGAGTTCCATGCAGCGCCTTTTAGCAGGTTATCAGATACAATCCACATATGGAAGCCATTTGGACGATCCAAATCCTTCCGAATGCGGCCGACAAATACGTCGTTTTTACCAACAGCATCTGCAGGCATTGGATAAATTTGCTGAGACGGATCATCTTGTAATGTGATGCCTGGTGCATCTTTTAGGATGGACTTGATGTCATCAACCGTTGCGTCATTTGATTCAAGTTCAACGTAAACCGATTCTGAATGACCCGTTTCAATTGGTAGTCTCACACATGTTGCTGCTACTTCCAGCTCTGGCAAATGCATGATTTTTTTCGTTTCATTGATCATTTTCATTTCTTCAAATGTATAGCCATTGTCTTGGAATTTATCAATTTGCGGAATCGCATTAAAGGCAATTTGATAAGGCATGACTTCTGGTTTCACATCTTCTTTATTTAAAATGGCTTGCGACTGGCTGTACAGTTCGTCAATGGCTTCATGTCCTGCACCTGATACTGCTTGGTAAGTAGACACAATGACTTTTTTCATGCCATACGCTTGACGAAGCGGTTCTAGCGCCGCCACCATTTGAATCGTTGAACAGTTAGGGTTTGCAATGATCCCTTGATGGTCATGCAAATCTTTTTCGTTTACCTCTGGTACGACAAGAGGGGTCTTTTCGTCCATACGAAAAGCACTTGTATTATCGACAACAATTGCACCTCGTTTGACTGCTTCAGGAGCTAGCGCTTTGGAAACATTTCCTCCCGCACTGAATAGTGCAATATTGACCCCTTCAAAGCTTTCAGGTGTTGCTTCTTGAACGGTATACTCTTGACCTCTGAATGTCACTTTTGTTCCAGCAGAACGTTTTGAGGATAGTAGAGTCAGTGTATCCATTTCAAAATCTCTGTCAGCTAGTGTTTTTAACATTTGTTGACCGACAGCTCCAGTCGCTCCAACTACAGCTACATGCAATCCTCTTCCCATCAGTAAAACTCCTTCCGACCCATCCATGATTCTTTTCTTTCGGATGGCCATCCTATGACTTTTTACATTTTATTTTACCATAGAAAAGCAAGGCTTGAAGTACCTTTTTTGAATCTTTCATGATTTTCTAGTGAATCTATTATTCGTTTGATCCAATTAAAATGGGCTGAATTTGTCTATGCTCGAGCGCCTCTTCTACTGTTTTCGTCAGTAGATCCATATGCGCTACCATGGAAGTCGGTTTTTTGAATGGATCATCTTGGCCGAATGGAATAAAGAAAATGTTCTTTGTCGACATGAGTCTCATGAGATTTGTACCATTTAAACCTAATGCATCATTGGTGGAAATGCCTAAAACGACAGGGCGATGATTACGAATGGTCGCCTTAGCAGCCATTAAGACTGGACTGTCTGTTAGTGCATTTGCAAATTTCGCCATTGAATTGCCTGTTAAAGGTGCAATGACCATACAATCAAGTGGAAGTTTTGGTCCAAGCGGCTCTGCTTTGACGATTGAGTCAATCGCTTGAAATCCTGTCAGCTTCTCAATCCGCTCAATCCAGTCCGCTCCTTCTCCGAATCTCGTATTCGTATTTTGCACTGTATATGACACGACAGGACGCACTTCTGCCCCTTCTTTCACGAGTGATTCGATTTGCGGAAAAACAGCTTCGTACGTGCAGTGAGAACCTGTTAAACCAAAGCCAATTCTTTTCCCTTTTAGTGTAGTCATGATTCCATCCCCCTTTTTTCCTCCGCAAGTTCACATAAGAGACCAGAAAGCACTTTTGCAATGATCTGTCCGGCTGTCTTTGGTGCCACAATCCCTGGAAGTCCTGGTGCAAGAAGTGCCTTCACTCCATGCTTTTGTGCAAAGTCAAAGTCTGTTCCACCTGGGCGGGAGGCGATATCCAAAATGAGTGTCTTTGGTGTCATGCTGACGATGACAGATGAATCTAATACTAAGCTTGGAATCGTATTAATGATGATGTCGACATCCGTAACTTCATCTTTTAAACGGTCCATTGAAAATGGATCAAGTCCCATCTCAAAGGCTCGCGCTAAATGGGCTGTATCCGCAGCACCAACTTTCACTTCCGCACCTAGCGCCCGAAAAGTGCGGGCAATGGTGAGCCCTGTTCGACCAAGTCCGAGAACAGCGACATGTGACCCATGAATCGTATAGTCCGTTTGCTGAATAGCCATCATGATAATCCCTTCAACTGTTGGAATAGAGTTATATATGGCAATATCATCTCGCTCAAACAGCTTCACAAGCTTCCGGTTCACCTGCTTTGCCATATTGTCTAAGTACATATTAGAAATACCTGAGTACAAGGTACAATGTGCAGGGGTTCTTTCTAAATATTTAGCTTCTAGCACGACCTTCTCATTTGAAAAAACGGTGGCAACGACCCCTTCGTCTGTAGCACCTGATACCGGAAGGATCATACTGTCTACCTGCTCAAATGGAAGCTCTGACATTTTCAGCTTTTCAGCACCAATAAATCCATGATCCAGCTGATCAAAACCGACCAAAAACACTTTGGCATGCTGCTGTGACAGCTTGCGAATGATTTCAAGCTGCCTAGCATCTCCCCCGATCACCGCAACCGTTAAACCGCTCAACATACTGACCGTTCACCTTCTTTATTTAAAAAAGTCTGTAATATTTTCCGAATCTCCCTTTCAGCATATGAGGAGAGGATTCAGCCTGTGAACAAATCGGGAAGAGAAAAGAAAAAGAGCACCCTTTTATGATGGGTGCTCTTTTTCTCCGTGCGGCTGAAGTTCTTCAGGCACATCGAGAATGATCATATCTGATCCTATTTTTTGAATGTGATTCCACGGAACGCGGATGTCATTTCCTTGTTTTCGAAAGCCAAACCATTTGACGGAAGGTATGATGAGTGCTGTAATTTGACCGTCCTGTTCATTTATTTCAAGGTCGGTTTGTCCAAGCACGCCAAGCCGCTCCGCTCTTTTAATATCGACGATCTCTTTTCCTGACAGCTCACTCAGCCTCAAAATCGCATCACTCCCCTTCCATATCATATATGCAGCACAGAGGGTGAATAGACCGTCCCGTTCTACACGCACGAATCAAGCCAATCTGTATACCAAACTGGCGTCAGTTGAGTAAAACGCTTATGGTCTGTCAGCATTCTCTCCACTCGATTCACCATGTCTTTTACATGCCCCGGGTCATAGGATAACGTCCAAACAATAGAAGAAAAACAGCTCATGGCTGTATAGATGGAAAAAAGAAGCCAAAAATCATGTGTTGTCTGCGTACTTAAATAGGCATCCAATTGCCCGGCTGAAAATGGAATGCTGCTTTCTCGACTGAATAAAGACAGTTTATAAAAGTCATGAATCGGATCACCCCAGTCGGATTGATCAAAGTCGATCACACCCGCATATTGATGACGTTGTATGATGATATTCCCTACATGAAAATCATCGTGCTGGAACTGGTTTGGTCTCTCTTTAACTACATCAGCATGTGACTGAATAAAATCTAATACGAATTGATCATGGGAAAAGGCAACTCCACTTGATTGATAGGCATATACATACCGTTCATGTTTCGCTAATACCTTCTTATCCCAAGGGGCTGCATAAAAAGGGGCATCGCATGTATGCATGATACTCAAGTCTCTGCCTGCCCGCCTTCCGATTTCATACTGCTCTTCTTCTGTGAGCAGATGAATGGATGCTCTAGCAATCTCTCCTTCGATAAATGGAAAAATACGAAAGGTACAGTTTTGTTCAGCACTCACTCCGACCTCCATCACTTCAGAACAAATAACGCCTCGATTTTTTAACTTCTGCTGAATGGACGCTTTCTTTTTCAAACTGGAATATTTCTGAATGTCTGATAGCTTGAGTACTAGCTTTTCACTAGGCGTTATGACCAAAAAGGTGCGGTCTCCCGAAAATCCAGATGTCATCGGCTGGAAAGAGATGGCTTGTTTAAGAAGCGGAGATAGCTGTTTCAGTTTTTCGTGTTTCATGAACGCAGGGCCCCTTTCTTCTTGGTATACAATAAACGGCAGACCTCTTGAGAAGTCTGCCGTGTTGTTTACATTATGATGGCTGATCACCCGTCGGACTAATAAGCGAGAGCGCATAATCTTCTGTAAAGATTCTTTTCGATAAATTGTTCACGCCGTCTAATGAGACGCGATTGATTTCATCAATAATTTCATCAAGCGTACGATGTTTGCCAAGGAGTAATTCATTTTTACCATTTCGGCTCATCTTGCTGTTTGTGCTTTCAAGACTGAGCATGAGGTTGCCTTTCATTTGCTCCTTAGAGTTTTCAAGTTCTTTCTGCGTAATTCCCTCACGTTTTAAGACGTCTAATGTTTGTAAGATGGTTTCAGATAGCAGGTTCAGCTGCTTCGCTCCAGTTCCACCATAGATCGTCAGCATTCCATTATCTGCAAATGAACTATGATAGCTGAATACAGAATACGCAAGTCCTTTATCTTCTCTTACGTCTTGGAACAACCGGCTGCTCATGCTACCGCCTAGAACATTATTTAAGACGATTAAGTCATAGATGCCCTGATCTCCAGCAGGAAGTCCGTTAAAGCCCATGCAAAGATGCGCCTGTTCTGTTTCCTTTTTGCGTGTCAGTTTGTCATAGTGGAATTGCGGGGCTTCGACAGGCTGCTTTTTCCCCTTTCCTTCATACGAGCCAAATAATGTTTCGACCTCACGAATGAAGGTGTCATCGACGTTCCCTGCAACAGAGATGACGACGCGATCCGGCGTGTAGAATTCATCCATATATTTTCTAAGGGAATCACCGTTAAAAGTAGAGAGTGTTTCCTCTGTCCCTAAAATCGGATAACCTAATGAATGATCACCGTAAATGGCTTTACTTAACAAATCATGAACGATGTCATCAGGAGTATCTTCATACATTTTAATTTCTTCATAGACCACATTTTTTTCTTTCTTCAGCTCTTCTTCGTCAAAAGCAGAGTTGAAAAACATGTCACTCAATACATCGAGGGCATACCCAGCATGTGAATCAAGTACCTTTGCATAATAGCAAGTATATTCTTTTGACGTAAAGGCATTCACTTGACCACCAATGCGGTCAAAGGATTCTGCGATATCACGTGCAGATCTCGTCTTTGTTCCTTTAAAGAACATATGCTCTAAAAAGTGTGAGATCCCATTTACTTCTGGTGTCTCATGTCTAGAACCTGTTCCAATCCAGACGCCAATTGCGACAGACCTTACAGTGGGATTGTTTTCAAGTACAATTCTTACTCCGTTTTGGCATGTATACGTTTTGACCAAGTTTTGCTCCTCCTATTCAACAAACAGATCGCATCACGGATGTCTTTTTTCACTTAGGAGGTCAGAAACCGTTCCTAATTCATATCCTCTTTCTTTGATTTGAGTGATAAGTGCGTCAAGACTTCTCGCTGTTGCGTCTGTTGGATGCATTAATATCATCGCCCCATTGTGAATTTTCCCAAGCACTCGTTTTTGTAATACAGCTGGTGATGGTTTTTGCCAGTCGATCGTGTCTACTGTCCACATAATGGTTTCCATTCCTTCTTGTTTCGCAAGCTTTACTGTTTCTTCTTTAAAGCTGCCACTTGGAGGCGCAAACCATATCGGTTTTTTCCCAAGGGATTCTTCAATTTGGCGATTTGTTTTAATCATCTGCTCTAATGCTCGTTCTCTTGTCAGTGTGCGCATATCCGGGTGATTGTATGAATGATTTCCAATTTCATGACCATCTGCCACGATTTTTTTAGCAAGGTCTGGACTGTTTTTCACCCATTTGCCTTCTAAGAAAAAGGTTGCCTTCACTTGATGCTTTTCTAGTGTATTCAACATCTTTGTTAAATGCTCGTCGCCCCAAGCTACATTGATCAGGAATGCATTCATCTTTTTGTCTGGATGTCCCTTATAGATAGGTTCAGCACCAAGTTCATGTAAATGGACAGAGGGTTTTGTTTCTTTAAAAACAAGCAGCTTTTCATCGAAAGAGCCCTGTTTTTTCATTTTTTCGTAAGAAGCATCGATATCGACTGTCTGTCCATTTAAACCAGGCATCTTTTTCCACACTTTATCAATCTTAGCATTTTGCGGCTTCTCTTCATAGTCAGAAGACTTCGATTCGATCTCTTGATACAGAATATGTTTTGAAACAGATGCTACCTCGGCGTGCTCTTTCATTGAATTCATATATGTAACAGCAGCCGGCTGCTTCATCGTTTGATATGACACGAGCAGTAAAAATACAAACACAAAGAATGGTATCGTTTTTTTCAATGGTTGTCCCTCCCCTTTACCACAAATTATGATGGGGAGAAACAAGCTAGAACTATTGTTACGCGCAAGAAAAGAAAGAAGCCTGGCACGGATACCTGGCTTCTAACACATTTTATTTGTTCTCATTAAGACTGCTTTTCTTCTTTTTCCTTTTCTTCACGTAAAACAGCTTTACGAGAAAGGTTTACACGGCCTTGTTTATCGATCTCAGTGACTTTGACGAGTAGTTCATCACCAATCTTCACGACATCTTCTACTTTGCCAACACGTTCAAGTGCAAGCTCAGAAATATGAACAAGTCCATCTTTGCCGCTGAAGATTTCAAGGAAGGCACCGAATTTTTCAATTCGTTTTACTTTACCTAAGTAAAGTTGGCCAACTTCAACTTCTCTGACAAGATCTTCAATGATTTTCTTCGCTTTTTGGTTCATGTCTTCTTCAGTAGAAGAGATAAAGATTGTACCGTCTTGTTCAATATCAATTTTCACACCGGTATCTTCAATAATTTTATTGATTTGTTTACCGCTTGGTCCAATGACATCGCGAATTTTATCTGGATTGATTGTCATCGTTAAGATTTTTGGTGCATAACGTGACAATTCTCCTCTAGAAGCTGGAATCGTTGACAGCATGCTATCTAAAATTTCCATTCTTCCTTTTTTCGCTTGTTGAAGTGCTTCTTCTAAAATGTCTTTTGATAGACCATCGATTTTAATGTCCATTTGAAGCGCTGTTACACCTTTAGATGTACCTGCTACTTTAAAGTCCATATCTCCAAGTGCATCTTCCATTCCTTGAATGTCTGTCAGCACTGTGTAGTATTCACCAGATTTAACAAGTCCCATTGCAATCCCTGCAACTGGTGCTTTAATTGGAACACCTGCATCCATCATCGCAAGTGTGCTCGCACAAATACTTGCTTGTGAAGTAGAACCGTTTGATTCTAACACCTCAGACACAAGGCGAACCGTATAAGGGAAATCTTTTTCAGATGGAATGACTGGCTCTAATGCACGTTCGCCTAGCGCACCATGTCCAATCTCACGACGGCCTGGACCACGCATTGGGCCGGTCTCACCAACACTGAATTGTGGGAAGTTATAATGGTGCATGAATCGCTTAGACTCTTCAACACCAAGACCATCAAGAATCTGTACATCACCAAGTGCACCTAATGTACAAATACTGAGTGCCTGTGTTTGGCCTCTTGTAAACAATCCTGAACCGTGCGTTCTTGGAAGAAGTCCTACTTCTGAAGAAAGTGGACGGATTTGATCGACGCCGCGTCCATCTGGACGTACCTTCTCTTCAGTAATAAGGCGGCGAACTTCGTTTTTCACAAGCTTGTTTAAGACATCCTTCGCTTGTTTAATCGTTGCTTCGTCACGGTCTTCTTCTTCAAATTTTTGAACGACAGCTTTTTTCACAGCACTGATAGCATCTTCACGAGCATGCTTCTCATGTACTTGAATCGCTTTCAGTAGATCCGCTTCAGCAAGTTGTTTTACTTCCTCTGCTAATGCTTGATCGACTTCATATAAAGGAATATCGATTTTTTCTTTACCGACAGCTTTTACAATTTCTTCTTGGAATTCGATTAAGCGTTTGATCTCTTGATGGCCGTACATGATGGCTTCAAGCATTGTTTCTTCTGGGACTTCATCAGCACCAGCCTCTACCATGTTGATTGCATCTTTTGTTCCAGCTACAACAAGGTTGATATCGCTTTGTTCAAGCTGCTCAACATTTGGGTTGATGATGAGTTTTCCATCTACTCGTCCTACTGTCACGCCAGCGATTGGTCCCTCAAATGGAATGTCAGACACACATAAAGCTAAAGATGAGCCAAACATTGCAGCCATTTCAGATGAACAATCTTGATCCACACTCATGACAATACTAATGACTTGTACTTCATTTCTAAATCCGTCTGCAAATAGTGGACGGATCGGTCTGTCAATTAAGCGGCTCGCAAGGATTGCTTTTTCACTTGGGCGGCCTTCTCTTTTAATGAAACCACCAGGAATTTTACCAACTGCATATAATCTTTCTTCGTAGTTTACAGTGAGCGGGAAAAAATCAAGTGGTTTTGGTTCTTTAGAAGCTGTTGCTGAGCTAAGCACAGCCGTATCTCCGTAGCGTACGAGAACCGCTCCGTTTGCTTGCTTTGCAAGCTGGCCAGTTTCAACTGTCAGTTGACGTCCAGCCCAGTCTATGGTGAAGACTTGTTTCTCTTGTCCCATTCTGTGATAAACTCCTCTCTTGTCGTAAAGTTTTTAGGTTATTTCTTATTATGAACAAAATGATTTTCACATATCAATGTGAAAGCTGTATGTAGAAGGGTTTTTGCCATTCTTTCAACATTTTAACCATAAAATATTAGTGATTATACGATAAAAAAGCGGGAATCCTCCCGCTTTTTACGATTATCGACGTAAGCCTAGTTTGTTAATTAACTCACGGTAACGAGTTACGTCTTTATTACGTAGATACGTAAGAAGATTACGACGTCTACCTACCATTTTCAAAAGACCGCGACGTGAGTGGTGATCTTTCTTATGAGTACGTAAATGCTCGTTCAAGTTGTTAATTGATTCTGTTAGGACAGCGATCTGAACTTCTGGAGATCCAGTATCAGATTCGTGTGTTTTGAACTCATTAATTAATTGAGTTTTACGCTCTTGAGTAATAGCCATCCTGTTTCACCTCCAAATCATGTTAGCCCCATCTACCTCGCAACCGTCGGTGAAGTCGGCCTGCCAAGTAAGTGGTTTTAAAGCTACAGGAATTATCATACTAAAAATATGCCGATTTTGCAAATGATAGAGCGGTTTTTCTGCGATTTTTTTGTTTAATGAAGATGATTTTGAAAAAACTGAATCGCTTCTTCTTTATCTTGACTAATTTGAGCCGTTAATTCTTGGATACCGTTAAATTTTTGTTCACTGCGAATCCGTTTGTACCACTGTAATTTAATCGGTTCACCATAAATTTCTTCGTTAAAATCAAAAAGGTTCACTTCAATCGCAGGCTGATCAGGACGTTTTTCATAAAATGTTGGTTTGTAGCCAACGTTACAAACACCGTCATACACCTTGCCTTTCACTTCCGCTCTCACTGCATATACGCCTGTTGGCGGGATGATGTATTCAGCAGATAAACCAACATTGGCGGTTGGAAAGCCAATCGTGCGTCCTCGTTTATCTCCATGAATCACAATGCCTCGCAGCTGATACGGTTTGCCTAAAAGCTCACTCACATATTCAACGTCTCCATTTTTCAATGCGGAACGTATCAGGGTCGAGCTGACTTTCCGGTCTTGGTTGGAAAGCTTAGGTACAATGGTCGCAGCAATCCGCCCTTTCCCGTATTCGTCAAACGTTTCCATTGTGCCTGCGCCAAACCGGCCGAATGTAAAATCGAAACCAGCGACTGCATGCTTCACATTCAGTTCGTCCAAATATTGATCGACAAAGTCTTGAGGAGACAGTGCTGCAAAGCTTTCGCTGAATTGCACAATGTATAAGTAGTCAGCACCTAATTGTTCGATAAAATCAATCTTATCCTCAAGCGGTGTGATTAAGTCTTTTGGTTCACGTGCTTTTTGCAGAACATGTGATGGATGCGGATGAAAAGTCATGACAGCTAGAGCTAAACCCTCTTTTTCCGCAATGTTTTTCGCTGCATCAATCACTTTTTGGTGTCCGAGGTGAACACCGTCAAAATACCCTAAAGCCATCACAGACGGGACTTGATCCTTTTGATTCAATGTATGTGGGTGTGAAATATGTATAGTCTTCACGAGATGGTCACCTTTTCTTTAAGATTGCTTGTCCTGTGATAAAATCTTCGCCGGCTTCATCAGGTTCTGTTTGGTCGGGTGCTTCATATAAATCGCCATACAATGGCCTGAAGGAGCAAAGACAGCGACACGATCTTCCTCTGCAAAATGAGCAAATTCATCAGGCATAGGTAGGACTGCACCGTTTTCCACTTTACTTGCTAATGTATCATTTATCTCCCATTTCGGCAAATGATTGAGCGCACGCTCGATCGGCACAAGATGTTCCTCAACCGTTCCTTTCTCGCTGATCTCCCGCAACTCATCAAGAGTGATACATTCATCTAACGTAAAGTCACCAGATCCTATGCGAATGAGGTGAGACATGTGGGCTGGAAACCCAAGTTTTTTTCCGATATCGACAGCTAACGTTCTCACATATGTGCCTTTTGAACACAGTACGGTGAATCTAAATGATACTTTACCATTTTCAAATGTGACAGGTGTTGTCCGCTCGATGCGATGAATGGTAATTTCACGGCTTGGACGTTCAATTTCAATGCCTTGCCTCGCATATTCATAGAGCTTTTTTCCGCCAATTTTCACAGCAGAAAACATCGGAGGGATCTGTTCAATGGTTCCTTCAAATTGTTTCAACGCAGCATCAATGTCATCTTCTGACATCGGTACCGGCACCTTTTTTTCTTCTACTACTTCACCTGTTTGGTCTTCTGTCGTTGTAGAAAATCCAATGGTGATTTCCGCATCATACGTTTTCGATTTATCTGTTAAGTACTCCACAATTTTTGTCGCTCGTCCAATACAAATAGGCAGAACACCTGAAACCTCTGGATCGAGTGTCCCTGTATGTCCCACTTTTTTTGTGTGTAAAATCTTTCTCACTTTAAACACACAGTCGTGAGAGGTCATGCCTCTTTCTTTATGTAATAAAAGAACACCGTTTTGCACCTGCGTTCTCTCCTTTCATAAACGATGAAAAAGGACAGACGATCATCGCCTATCCTTATTTCAACGTCTTATTCGTGATCTTTTGTGTTTAGTTCAGCAATCAGGCTTTCAATTCGGTTACCGTAGTCTACAGACTCATCGAATTCAAAGTGAAGCTCTGGTGTTTTGCGAAGTCTGATTCGATTGCCAATTTCAGAGCGGATATACCCTTTCGCCTTTGCAAGGCCTTTTAAGGTTTCCTCTCTTTTCTTCTCGTCGCCAAGAACAGAAATGTAGACTTTGGCAATTTGCAAATCACCGGATACTTCAACATCCGTTACAGTCAAAAAGCCGATTCTTGGATCTTTTAGCTTTCTGCCAAGGATGTCGCCTAATTCTTTTTTCATTTGCTCACCCACACGGGTTGCTCTCATACTCATGATCTTATCACCTCTAATTAAAACCACTCAGTTTTCGTGATCGTTCGTTCAATTTCCGGAAAAGAATCAATAAAGCTTAACACACGCTGAAGTTCCTTTTCCACTTGAACCCGGGAGGAGGAAATGACGGCGATTCCGATCGAAGTACGCTGCCATGTATCCTGATAGTCCATTTCAGCAATGGTCACATTGAATTTATGGCGCGTTCTTGTCATGATACGCTGCAGAACCGCACGTTTTTCCTTCAGTGAGGATGCATCATAGATCATACACTCACACTCGGTATAACCGATCATTTTCTTTCGATTTCTTGCATAACGAATGATTCCATGACATCACCTTCACGGATATCATTGTATTTCTTAATGGTAATACCACATTCATAGCCTTGTGAAACTTCTTTCACATCGTCTTTGAATCGTTTTAATACGTCGACTTCACCTTCAAAGATGACGACGCCATCACGAATTAAGCGGATACCACTGTCTCTAGTAATGGTACCTTCAGTGACATAGCCACCAGCAATTGTACCGATTTTTGATACTTTGAACGTTTGACGAACTTCAACTTGACCGATGACTTTTTCTTCATATTCAGGGTCAAGCATCCCTTTCATCGCAGCTTCAATTTCATCGATGACTTTGTAGATGATGCGGTGTAAGCGGATATCTACGTTTTCTGTTTCAGCTGTGCTCTTCGCATTGCCATCAGGACGTACGTTAAATCCGATCACAATCGCATTAGAAGCACTTGCTAAAATGATATCAGATTCTGTAATCGCTCCAACACCCGTATGGATGATTTTCACTTTTACGCCTTCTACTTCAATTTTTTGAAGAGCTGCCGTCAGTGCTTCAGCAGAACCTTGTACGTCTGCTTTTACGATTAAGTTGATATCTTTCACATCACCTTGTTTGATTTGCTCAAATAGGTCATCGAGAGATAATTTCGCTTTGTCTGAACGCTGTTCATCAAGTTGTTTAGACGCACGCGCCTCACCGACTTGACGAGCTGTTTTTTCATCTTTGAATACGAGGAACTGATCCCCTGCATGCGGTACATCATTTAAACCAGTGATTTCAACAGGTGTAGATGGTCCTGCTGTTTTCACGCGGCGTCCGATGTCATTGACCATTGCACGTACACGGCCAAATGTATTTCCGACAACGATTGGGTCACCTACTTGAAGTGTACCAGTTTGAACGAGAAGGGTTGCAACAGAACCTCTTCCTTTATCAAGCTCAGCCTCGATCACAGTTCCTTTTGCCGCACGATTTGGGTTGGCTTTTAGTTCTGCTACTTCGCTGACAAGAAGGATCATTTCGATCAATTCGTCAATGCCTTCGCCTGTTTTTGCAGATAAAGGAACGAAAATGGTTTCGCCGCCCCAAGCCTCAGGTACAAGACCATGCTCAGTTAATTCCTGCATCACGCGGTCAGGGTTCGCTGTTGGTTTGTCAATTTTATTGACAGCCACAATGATTGGCACCTCTGCCGCTTTTGCGTGGTTGATCGCTTCAATCGTTTGCGGCATGACACCATCATCTGCTGCAACGACCAAGATCGTTGTATCTGTTACTTCAGCACCGCGTGCTCGCATCGTAGTGAAAGCTGCGTGTCCTGGTGTATCAAGGAACGTGATTTTCTTACCGTTTTCTTCAATTTGGTATGCACCAATATGCTGCGTAATTCCACCCGCTTCGCCTTCAACAACTTTCGTTTTACGAATGCTGTCAAGAAGCGTTGTTTTCCCGTGGTCAACGTGTCCCATGATCGTTACGACTGGAGGGCGTACTTGCATATCTTCTTCTTTATCTTCAACTTCATACTTTTCAAGTTCAGTTTCTTCTAAAATGATGACTTCTTCTACTGGAACACCATATTCAGAAGCAATTAATTCGACTGTATCTTTATCGAGCTCTTGGTTGATCGTAGCCATGACACCAAGCATCATCAGTTTTTTGATGATTTCAGCAGTTTCTTTGCCAAGCTCGTCAGCAAGCTGGCCGACTGTCATTGAATTTGTAAATTCAATTTTTTCAGGAAGCTCTTTTTTCGGCTTCACAGGTCTTGCTTGCTGATGCTGCGCCTTGTTGTTGCCGCCGCGTTTATTTTTGTTTTTGTTTTGGTTGTTGTTTTTTTTGTTTTTATTAAATTGATTATTCTGCACGTCATTCTTCTTTCTATCATTGTTTTTGTTAGATGATTGTTTTTTTTGTTCTGCGGGTTTCTCGTTAGCTGTCTCTTTTGCTTTGGCTTTTTTATAGATAGCGTCTAGCTTTTTCACAGTGTCGTCTTCAAGCGTCGCCATGTGGTTGTTCACTTCCACGTTCATATCCTTAAGCGCTGCTATAATATCTTTACTTGAAACATCTATGGCTTTTGCGTATTCATATACTCTCACTTTAGCCATTCGTTCACCCCCAAATAAATTAATCGAGCAAGCTTATGAGCTTCTTAGCGAAGCCTTGGTCAGTGACAGCGACAACTACGCGAGCTTCCTTCCCTATAGAACGTCCGAGAACGGAACGGTCTTCAACTTTTCTAACCGGAACATTGTAAAATTTGCATTTGTCAGATACCTTTTTCTCAGTGTTGGATGAGGCATCTGCTGCAAGAAGAACCAGCTTAGCACGCGCATGTCTAATTTCTTTGATCACCAGATCTTCTCCTGACACGACTTTACGAGCTCGATTTGCTAGACCAAGCAAAGGATACCATTCAGATTCAGTCATTAGGTTTTTTCACCTTTTCAGCTAGTTCTAGTAATTCTTCAAAAATGTGTTCGTCAATCTGTGTCTGAAATTGCTGCTGTAAACTACGTTTGTTCTTCGCCGCAAGAATGGTTTCTTTATCGAGAGAAAGGTAAGCGCCGCGCCCGTTCATTTTTCCGGTTGCGTCAACAGACACTTCACCTTCTTTTGAACGAACAACGCGAATCAGTTCTTTCTTTGGTTTCATTTCTCCCGTCACGACGCATTTTCTAAGCGGGATTTTTTTTCGGCTTTTCACCTTTTATATCACCTCTTATTCGTCAGATTCCTCAGCTACTGGTTCAGCCTCTAAGAAAAGAGATTCAGAGTCTTCAGTTCTTGGGAAAATACCGAGTTCTCTTGCATCTGTTTCGCTTTTAATGTCAATCTTCCAGCTCGTTAATTTCGCTGCTAGACGCGCATTTTGACCTCTTTTACCAATGGCTAATGACAGCTGATAATCAGGGACAATGACAGTTGTCGCCTTATCTTCTTCATTTACAATGACATCAAGAACTTTTGATGGACTTAACGCATTGGCAACAAATTCAACAGGGTCATTCGACCAATGAACAATGTCAATTTTTTCGCCTTTCAGCTCATTGACAATTGCTTGTACACGCTGACCCTTAGGTCCTACACAAGAACCAACTGGATCAACATCAGGATCATCTGTACGAACAGATATTTTAGAACGGTCCCCTGCTTCTCTAGCGACAGATTTAAGCTCTACAGTACCATCATAAATTTCTGGCACTTCGATTTCAAATAAACGCTTTAAAAGACCTGGGTGTGTTCTTGATACATAAATTTGTGGTCCTTTTGTTGTTTTTTCTACTTTCGTAATGAACACTTTAATGCGGTCATGTGGTTTGTAGTCCTCATTTGGCATTTGTTCATTGACCGGAAGAAGGGCTTCGATTTTGCCAAGTGACACGTAAATGAATTTACTGTCAATTCGCTGAACGATTCCCGTCATGATGTCTTCCTCACGATCGATAAACTCAGTGTAAATCACACCTCGCTCTGCTTCTCTCACTCGCTGCGTCACGACTTGTTTCGCTGTCTGAGCTGCAATGCGTCCGAAATCTTTTGGTGTGACTTCAATTTCAACCACGTCACCAACCATGTAATTCGGGTTGATATTTGCTGCATCATCTACAGAGATTTCAAGGCGAGAATCATACACTTCATCTACTACATCTTTTCTTGCGAATACGCGAATCGTTCCCGTTTCACGGTTTAAATCAACACGCACATTTTGTGCTTGGTTAAAATTACGCTTGTATGCAGAAATGAGTGCAGCTTCTATCGCTTCAATAATAATTTCTTTACTAATGCCCTTCTCTTTCTCAAGAACAGTCAGGGCATCTAACAACTCACTACTCATTTTTATGGTTCCCCCTTATATCAATGAAAAGGTTAATTGAACGAAACTGCTAATCTTGCGTTAGCAATTTTTTCGTATGGAATATTGATCTCTTTCTTTCTTGTCTTGATCTTCACTGTCACTGTTGCAATCTCACCATCAAAGCTTGTAAGCTCACCTTCAAATGCCTTTTCACCATCAATTGGTTCGTATGTTTTCATGAAAACATTTTTTCCAAGTGCTTTTTCAAAATCAGCTTTTTTCTTTAATGGGCGCTCCGCTCCAGGAGAGGACACTTCAAGAAAGTAGTTTTGGCTAATTGGATCTGCCTCATCAAGCTTTTCGCTCAAGGCTTCGCTCACTTTGGCACACTCCTCGATATCGACGCCTTTGTCAGAGTCAATAAATACGCGAAGGAACCAGTTTTGACCCTCTTTGACAAATTCAACATCAACGAGTTCAAGCTGTAAGCCATCTAAAATTGGCTGCACCATGTCGCTTACGATATCCACTACTTTTTTGCTCATTCTCTTCCTCCTTGTGCTTTCGATAAACGCTCTTATCAATCATTCTGCATAAAAACCCTGCTTTATTGTGAGCAGGGGGAGCAGAAAACGGATGAATAATGTCGAGACAAAAATTGCCTGTTCAATACAAAAGAGCGGGTTTCCCCACTCTTGTCTCGGTAATCGTTAGCATTTCCATAAAAACTATACCATATCCAATTTTTTTATGCAAATGAAGTTCCTTATAAACAGGCATTCTTCATCAGTTCTTTTCATTCATTCTTTTGGCGTGTTCACGAATGATTTCTGCCTCCCGGCTCTCCTTTAAAACTCGAAAACCGTCATAATCCGGGTAGAGGGAATCATCGTCTTGAATGCTTGTTAAAATCCAAAATTGGCTACCTGCGCCTCCGAGCTGTTCAATTGTCTTCAGCCAGCTATCATATACATCAGGACGGGCTGTTTGATTTTGATAGCCAAACTCTTCTAATACAACAGGTTTTCCGATTGCGTTTCCTCGAGTGATATGATCTTTGATCCATTTCACTCCCCATGCAGCAGACTTATTCCAGTGATCCGGGTATAAATGATAGGTTCCATAATCAATATGAGGGAGAGCAGTCAAACGATCCCAATCAACACCTTCTCCTCCACTGTAAAACCAATCATCATGACCTGTCATGCGAAAGAACCCTTCGTCTCCTACTGCAACAAGGTGATTCGAGTCAATTGATTTGATCCATGCACTCATTTCATCTGCCCAGTTTACTAGTATATCTCCCGAAGGGTCTGACTGAGCGCGCGGCTCATTGGCGAGCTCCCATGTCATAATAGCAGGATCATCTTTATATTGAACACCTGAGTACGTATTGGTTCTCTCTAATACATAGCGCACATAGTTTTTGTAAGCTGTTTTAATCCGAGGATCTGTATAAAAGTGATCATGTGATCCTGCCTGAAACCACTTCACATATTGATTCATCCCGCCAAAGTCATCCCAATTGTTCACGAATGGGATGACCAGCTTGATTCCTTCCTGCCCTGCTTTATAAATCGCATAGTCTAGTTTTTGAAAACCAGATTCTTCATAAACACCTGGACGAGATTGTAAGACTGAGTTTTCTTGAGGGGTACCATCGTGGAATCCCCAAATACGAATAACCTTTAAATCCATTGCCTTCATATCGTCAAAAACAGCATCTACCATCTTTTTTGATTTGTAATGGAAATAATAATTATTTGTGCCAGCAAAGTAAAATGGGTGGTTGTTCAATACAAAATGTGTACCAGATGTTTGCACATAGGAGGAGGCCTTTACGGTCAGAGTGAACCAACCCGCCCATAAAGTGATCAGCAGCATAAAACAAGCCACCCGTTGAACCCATTTTTTCATTTCATTCTCCTCACAATCTCTTATTCTACTGGTACGATGATATCTAGTTGAAGCGGTGTTTGTTTAGTTGAATCAAGTTCAATCGTCTGCTGCTGCAACATTTTACTTTCTTCACCAATTCGAATCTCATACGTCCCGTGAAACGCTGGACATGTCACTTGGCCATTCGCATCTGTTTTTTCCACTCTTTGTGTCGTCCACTCCTGTAGAAGCTTTTCATAACGCCTGCCTGCTTCATTTAACGACCAATCATGATTCACGATGGCAGCGTGCTCTCCTCTCCAATGAGCACCAGCCCAAAATCCCCACATCAGCACACCTTTTACGGCTGGGTGACTAAAGGCTACCCGATATAAAGCTTCTAAGTTATCCGCTCGTCTATTGGCATCCGGATGAACAGAGTCATACTCTGTCACCCATATCGGTAGACCAAGCTCAGCAAGCACATCTAGTCTTTGTTTTACAACGACTGGATCCACTCGATCTTCAAAGTGACCTTGAACTCCAATAGCCTCAACTGGTGCCCCCAACTGACGAAGTTCATTGATATGTGCTTTATATGCGTGATGTTCGCCGTATGAGATTACATTATAATCATTGACAAACAGCAAGGCTTGAGGGTCAATTTTCTTCGTTTCTTCATACATCCATTTCCAAATCTGTTTCCCAAACCGGTCTTTAAAAAATGAGCCATGCATCATTTCGTTGTTTACATCCCAATGACGGAATTTTCCTTTAAAATGATTCCCTGCATGTTCAAGCCGCCTTTTCATAGCTTCATATACTTCATGATTCGGTAATGATTTCAGCCAGTTTGGATTGGCATCCTCTACTTCCCAAAATAAGGCGTGCCCCCTCACTGGAATTTGGTGTCTATTGGCAAAATTCAGCATGGCATCTGCTTTTTCGTAGGTTATTTTCCCTCGTTCAGGCTCATTTGCATACCATTTTGCCTCATTTTCAAACACAGCCCAATTAAAATGTTGGACAAAAAAATCAGCATACGTTTGATTGAATAGTACTTGGTCATTCATTGCTGAACCAAATGCAAATTCATGTCTGATTTGTTTTATTTCAACCTCTATTCCGGCTAAGGGCTTTTTTTCTTTATCGATGACATTTATGACAAGCTCTCTTTGTCTATGTTGTAAGATTCGATCATTTGCTTCTTTTCTCCAGCTTTGATCTTCTTGTTCCTGTGATCCGCCATTCGATGAATGATTCATAAATTCTTTCTTTTTAACCATAATGACATCACCTTTGCTTTCACTTCATTTATCTTATGAGAAGACCGCCGACTAAAAAAGCCGGCAGCTGTACTACGTTCTATTCGTTTATGAGACGATGGTATTCTGCATAAGCCGTAGCCATATCAACTTGCGACCAGAAACGGTGATAGGTGAAACTTGGCGCTCCGTTTTCCCATTTGCCTGTTGCTTCATTAAAAGATGCTTGATATTTACTCTCCAGTGCTGACCAAGCTGGGTCTTGCTTGATTTTCGGACGAAGATCTGCAAAGCTCGTATACACTCCGTTACCTCCTCGCTGCGGGTCAGAAGGAATGGTGCTGGAACCAGGGATCTGATTTCCTTGACCAAATGTTCCGTTCCAGCCATTTGGGAAGTACACTTCTTTTTTAAAGAAACGGTGGTAGTCTTCTCTGTCTTCCTCTGTCACAATCCCTACACCATCATTGTAATTCCAAGCAACCTCAAGGAGCTGTGCCGCTGTCTCTTTTGCTCTTATGCCAAGTGCTGTGTAGTTTCCTGTCTCTTTCTGTGTTGCAGCAGCAAAGAATGTGAGTGCTTTGATGAGACTGCCCAGTACACCAGTATCTTGAGTAGGATCTTTTGTAACTGCCGTTAAATTTGGATTACCTGTTGCAGATTGGAATCCGCTCCAAGTGTCAGGCTGACCGCTCCATTCTATATTCCCAGGAATCCAAAACTCTCCAGGTGCACTCGTCGTAGCAACAGCAACATTTGTCCCCCCTAGAATCCTTTGACCCTGACCATCTAAAAAATACCCATCTTGATCCGACACAGGACGAGTGCCAATAAAAATATAATCTAGTGAATAGTTGACCCATTTTGTGATGACAGATTTGGCCATTTGGAAATTTTCAGATGTTTTGTCGCCATCTTTTGCAAAGATATAATAAAGCTCTGCTACACGCTCAATCGGCCATGCTTGCATTCCAAACCAGTTATTGGACGGAGGATCATGGTAAACAGGCGCATCTTCATAAGCCATATCATAAAATGTGCTTCTTCCTGCTGGATAAGCGCTATAGTCGCCATTCCAGCTGTTGGTAGCACCTCCTGCAATCGCTCCCTCTTTTGATTGAAGCCAGACGTAAAATTCAAGCTGTCTCTTTAACGTCTTTTCCCAATCACTTGCACCAGTCGGTGACGATGGCTTTAAGCCTCCCTTATCTGAGGATAAAGCGTAGGCAGCGACTGGGTTTTGATACCCTTGATGACAATGGCTCGCTCCGATACGCCATGACCAATTCGCATATTCTCCAAGTCCCCCGCCCCAAGAGGTGTACCATGCCATTAAGTGATGACATGCACTTTTTCCATTTCCAGGATACGGATTACCTTGTTTGCCGCTTCCAATTGTTTGAAAATATTTATCGTACATTCCGTAACGAAGGAAATCACCCATCTTTTTCGCTTTATCAAGATAGGCTGACCCATTATAGCCAAGTTCCTTTGCCCAATACATTGCCTGTATCGCACGTGCATCAGCATCCGTCGCATTTGTGTAGCGCCACTGGGCGGCTGGCGCTTGATTTTCTTTTGTGAACAAGCTCATGAAACCTTCATTGGGCTTTCCGGCCGTTTTATCATCTTGTGATGGATGAGGGATGGCCTCCCATACGGATTCTTGCGGACCCCGCTGGAATGTGTTTACATATGCGGCTGTATGTGATGGATTGAGCAAATTCCCATATTCATACCAGTTGTCTACATCAAGAAGCCAGTGCATTAAATACGTTTCATTCGTTCCGTAAGTTGACTTCAGTTCACCATCAATCGGATCTTGACCAGCAGGGCGAGCACCCGTCAACTGGCTCGGATATTGATCTGGATATGGTTTTTCTGAAGCGTATGTGGCTGGGCTAGATGGATTGTAAGAACTCATATGCGGCTGTTCGTCATGTCCATCTTCGTTTACTGGAATGATAAACTTCTCCATATTATCCCAAGCCGCTTCTAGTTTGCTCCAATCGCCTGTGTAGTGACCATACAATGCTTCAAGCCATAACCAATAGCTGTAAGCTTCTGAAGTGGTCATATGCCCGTAATCAGGTGCCTCACAAATGAGTGTCTCAACGGAATGATACGGAATGCCTTCTTTTGAAAAATATCCATTCGCATCGTTTTTCATTTGATGATAAAGCGTTAAAAACCGTTCTTTATTTGTCATGTCCTCACCCTTTATATTTATTTATTCGGAAGCGTACCAAATTCTAAAATACCTTGATCAAAAACAGGAATTCTCGCTGTTTTCTGCATATTGGATGTTAATCCTTGAAAGGAATAATCATTTGAGGCATCCCATATATTCGCACCATTTGGCGCAGATAACCGGAACTGTATTTCCTTCTTATGAAGCGATTCACCTCCTGGAAAAATAGCTACGCCAGTAAAATCGATTTCTGTAAAATAGATATGGGATGATGCGTCATACACCGTTAGCGGAGTTAAGGAAGCGCCTTCATTGTAAACAGCTGTCACTTGAATATCTTTATCAGTGAATCCCTTCGCAAATATCTCACTTAGATTGACATAATATCTAAAAGAAAGTGATTGACTACTTCTTGCCGGCCAGCCTGATCGATTGTATAGAATGGCTTTGATCTGAGTAGATGTTGTATCGTTACTCATGACAGCTGCCTCTACAAAAAACTCATCTTCCACTTTTTCTTTAGGCGGAAAATTCGGCAGCTTTGACTGCCCCTGACCAAACAACTGCACCATTTTGGCTACATTTCCAGTAAAGGCGGCATTATAGTCTGTTGCTACCTCGTTTGATACATAGTCAGAGATGTCATCGGTATACTGATCCTGTGCATTAGGCCCCCCAACAAGCGCTCCATAAAGCGTGTGCCGATGAGAAGAAGGAGTTGTCAGCTGATTAGACCATGAGCCATGTGCAGTTCGATGGTGTGGATGCATCGGCGGATTTTTGCCAAACCCAACGACATAGCTTCTATTTTGCGGATTATCCCCTAACATATAGTGTGTTTGCCTGATCGCAAACGTTTGGTATCGATTCTTTTTTTCTTGATCAGAGACCCAATCTGCGTACACAAACGCTAAAAATGCAGCATTTGCTGTATAACGAAGTGAACCCCATTGATCTAACCACGCTAGTCCGCCAGGCGTATAAGTGATTCTTTCTACTTTTCCATTTTGAACAAAACCCGTCGACCAGTAATCGAGATTACGCTCCGTCGATTCGATAAACCTTTTCTCCTTTGTGATTCTCGCAAGTAAAATTTGCGAAGCAAAAAAGGTATTGTCCCACGACATCGTAAACGTATAATCCCAATCCTTCGGCCATTCTTCTACTGCTTTTAGTGCTTTGTTTAAATAGGTCTGGTCATTTGTCGCCAAGTACAGCCATATTCCACCCCAAATGAGCTCATCAATATAGCCGCTCCAGGAATTATAAAATGGCTGAGCATTGGTGACACAATCTGTATACTCACCGCGATATTGGTCAGCAAATGCATAAAGCTGCTTTGCATGAGTGAGAAGCTTTGCTGCATATGGCGCGTCTGTTTCTTTAAAAATAATTGAACCTGCTGCTAAAGCGGCTGCGGTTTGGGCGGCTACTTCTGTTCCTGGACAATGTTCATCAATTTTAAATGCTGGCCGGTTCATCGGCATCACTTCTGCTGGACCCCACCAGCCATGATCCGCGTTCCCATCGCCTACTTGTGCCCAAAATTCATTTGGACCTGTATGGGCTTTCAAAAAATAATCGGTTGCCCACTTGATTTGATCTAACATATCATCAAGCAGCTCTGCCTCTTCGTAAGCTTCTCGGTACTCATAGACTGTCCATGCAAGCACGGCTGCAGAGTAAGCCATCGGAAGCCCGAACTTCACATGATCACCAGCATCGTACCAGCCGCCTGTTAAATCATGACCAACATCTTTCCCATCCTCTAGTCCAGAATCCCCTCGCCAATTAAGACGATTGCTTTCAGGAAGCTTTCCGGAACGCTGGGCTTCGTAAAACAAAATGGATTTTTGAAGCACCTCTACATAGTTGTAATCTGACATGTACCTACTTCTCACCCCTTCTTGTTTCTTAAACGTGAAACATTGAACAAGAAATGACCACCTCCTTGTCATTCCGTTCGTGTTTTGTACAGTGTTGAAAAGAATCAAGCGTGTTTCAAAAATGTGCATAGTAAACAGCCATCAGCTTGACGCTCACCGAGGGTTTTCTCCTGATTCTTCATGTGACTGTACCCAAAATGATCATATGTCGTATGAGAACATTTCAGACGGCTAAATTCTCTTTTTTGCTCTATTTGGGTAGAAAGAATGACATACAATCTCTTCTCTCAAAACACGACGTTAAATCAAGATATATGAACCAACAAGAAAATAATTCCAGTTAAAATATTTTAGTTTACATAATAATTTTATTGTATATATAAAAAGAACGCCCTTTAAGGGCGCTCTTCATTTTTCACATTAGAACAAAGAAAGCTGGTTTTGATCAGGAAGTGCTTCTAAGCAGCCTTGACGATCCAAATACTCAAGGATGGTCTTAGACACTTTTCCTCGTTTTTGTAAATCTTCTTTTGAAAGGAATTCACCATCTTGGCGTGCGCGTACAATATTTAACGCAACGTTTGTTCCGAGTCCCGGGATGGAGTTGAATGGCGGGATTAACCCGTCTCCATCAATGATAAACTCAGTGGCACTTGATCGGTATAGGTCTACTTTTTTAAAGTGATAGCCTCTTTCACACATTTCAAGTGCAAGCTCTAGTACAGTTAATAGGTTCTTCTCTTTCGGTGATGCATCAAGACCTTTTGAGTTAATATCGTCCATGACCGCTCGAATCGCATTCGATCCTTTTGTCATCGTTTCGATATCAAAATCATCAGCACGAACGGTAAAATAAGCCGCATAGTACAGAAGTGCATGATGCACCTTGAAATAAGCAATTCGAACGGCCATTAATACATAAGCAGCCGCGTGGGCTTTAGGGAACATGTATTTAATCTTTTTACAAGAATCAATGTACCAGTTCGGTACGTTATTATTCTTCATTTCTTCTTCCCATTCAGGAGGAAGTCCCTTCCCTTTACGAACAGATTCCATAATTTTAAAGGCAAGTGACGGCTCTAAACCTTGATAAATCAGATAGACCATAATATCATCACGACAGCCAATCACTTCGCTTAGTTCACACGTTTTATTATGAATCAGCTCTTGGGCGTTGCCGAGCCATACATCTGTACCGTGAGATAGACCAGAGATCTGAACAAGCTCCGAGAAGGTGGTCGGTTTTGTATCCTCAAGCATCTGACGAACAAACCTTGTGCCAAACTCTGGGATCCCAAGTGTTCCCGTTTTACATCCAATTTGTTCTTCTGTGACACCGAGAGGTTCCGTTCCTTGGAAGATTTTCATGACCTCAGGATCATCTGTCGGAATCGTTTTTGGATCAATTCCGCTCAAGTCCTGAAGCATCCGAATGACCGTTGGATCATCGTGTCCAAGAATATCTAGTTTCAGCAAGTTATCATGGATTGAATGGAAATCAAAATGCGTCGTTTTCCAATCAGAACCTGTCGCATCTGCTGGATATTGAATTGGTGAGAAATCGTAAATGTCCATATAATCCGGCACGACGATAATACCGCCTGGATGTTGGCCCGTTGTCCGTTTGACCCCCGTACAGCCCTGTACAAGCCGGTCAATTTCAGCACCTCTCATATGAAGGTTATGATCTCCTGCGTAGCCTTTCACATAACCATATGCCGTTTTTTCTGCAACGGTACCGATTGTACCTGCGCGGTATACATACTCTTCACCAAACAGCTCTTTCGTATAGTTATGGGCAATCGGCTGATATTCTCCTGAGAAGTTTAAGTCGATATCGGGCACTTTATCTCCTTTAAAACCTAAGAACGTTTCAAACGGAATATCGTGTCCGTCTTTTTTATACGGCGTCCCGCATTCAGGACAGTCTTTATCAGGAAGGTCAAATCCTGAGCCAACCGATCCATCATTAAAGAACTCGGAGTGCTTGCAACTTGGACATACATAGTGCGGCGCAAGCGGGTTCACTTCTGTAATCTCTGTTAATGTCGCAACGAGAGATGAACCAACTGACCCCCTTGAACCAACTAGATATCCATCATCAAGTGATTTCTTAACAAGCTTATGAGAAATTAAATAAATAACAGCGAAACCGTGACCAATAATACTCTTTAATTCTTTCTCAATCCGGTCTTCTACAATTTTCGGTAAATCGTCACCGTAGATGCTGCGAGCCATGTTATAGCTCATTTCCCGAATTTCTTCATCTGCACCTTCAATTTTTGGTGTATAAAGATCGTCTTTGATTGGTTTAATACTTTCGACCATCTCAGATACTTTTTGCGTATTCGTCACGACAATCTCTTTCGCCTTCTCATCTCCAAGAAAAGAGAAGGCTTCTAGCATTTCATCAGTTGTTCTAAAATGAACTTTTGGCAGTTCATGACGATTGAGTGGATTCGCCCCGCCTTGTGATGAAATTAAGATTTTGCGATAAATTTTGTCTTCTGGATGCAGGTAGTGCACATTTCCAGTCGCCACGACTGGTTTATTCAGTTTTTCACCAAGTTTTACAATGTTTGTGATGATCTCTTTTAATGCACGTTCATCCCGAACAAGCTCCAGCTGGAGTAAATGCTGATACACTTCTGGCGGATGAACTTCTAAATAGTCGTAAAATGCGGCAATGTCTTCTACCTCATCAGGTGACTTCTGCATCATCCCTTCAAACACTTCACCCTTATCACAAGCAGACCCAACAATTAAACCTTCTCGATATTTCTCAAGCTGTGAGCGAGGGATACGCGGCACGCGGTAGAAATAATGAATATGAGAAAGTGAAACAAGCTTAAATAAATTCTTTAGACCTGTCTCATTTTGTGCAATCACGGTTGCATGGTAAGGACGTGAGCGCTGATACGCATTGGACTGCCCCATGTTTTCATTTAATTGATCGTGGTAGGCAATCTCTTTTTCAGCCGCATCTTTTAGCATCTTCAGCATGAGGTACCCAGTTGCTTCTGCATCATAAATCGCCCGGTGATGCTGCGTGAGTTCAATATCGAACTTTTTACACAGCGTGTTCAGCCGGTGATTTTTAAATTCTGGATAAAGGAATCGGCCGAGTTCTAGTGTATCGATGACAGGGTTTGACGCTTTATCTGTTTTTAACAGTCGCTTATATGCTGCATTTAAAAAGCCCATATCAAAGCTCGCATTGTGAGCAACAAGGATATCTTGTCCAATCCACTCTTTGAAATCCCGAACCACATCGACCACATCTGGTGCATCTCTCACCATGTCGTCCGTGATACCGGTTAGTTCAATGGTTGTTGCTGATAACGGATGATGAGGATTTGCAAATGCCTCAAAGCGGTCAATGATTTCCCCGCCTTTGATTTTCACGGCTGCAAGCTCAATGATCGTATCATACACAGCAGAGAGTCCTGTTGTCTCAACATCAAATACGACAAACGTCGCATCTTCTAACAAGCGGTGCTCTGGATTATACGCAATCGGTACCCCGTCGTCGACTAAATTGATTTCCACCCCGTACATCATTTTGATGCCATGCTTTTTACTTGCTGCATACGCATCTGGAAAGGATTGTACAACGGCGTGATCTGTCAGGGCAATGGCCTCATGCCCCCATTTTTTTGCTTGTTCAACAAGTCTACCGATGCCAGTGACAGCATCCATCTGGCTCATTGGCGAATGCAAATGAAGCTCAACGCGCTTTTCTCCCTCAGGTGCAGTATCTTCTTTCAGCTGAGGTTTCATTTCATTGACGTCATTTGCGATCATGACAAGATCTCTCACAAACGTATCGTTTTGAATGCTTCCTCTTGCTTTGACCCACATCCCTTTTTTCAAGGATTTCATGAGCTGGGCATCTTCTTTTTCTCTCGCAAACATTTTGATCAAAATACTATTCGTATAATCGGTAATTTTAAAGATACAAAGGGTTCTACCGCTTTTTAGTTCGCGCGTTTCTGCATCGAACACGTACCCTTGGACGGTGATTCGTCTTTCTTCGTCCATAATACTATCAAGCGTACGTATTTCTTCATTGTCTTTGATTTGATAGCCAATCATCAGAGGGCCAGAAGGAGCTTCCTCTTGATCCTCACTTTCCTTCTTCTCCATCTCAACAAGGGCTTGCATGGCTCTTTCTTGATCTTCAGCAAGTTTTTGTTCTCTGAACTTCTGAATCTCTTGATCTGATACAAAAATTTCTGTATCAAATTGAAGTTCTGGAAAACCAACTTGTTTAAATGCAGCCTGAAGCATTGGGCTATATTTCTTCTTGATGGCTAGAGCCTCAGTTTCGCTTTTTGTTTTGATGATGATCTTATGTCCAGACAGCGCTGGTTTTTGCTGTTGAAGCAAGCTGATGATTGGGGGAGAAATCCCTTGAAGCTCTTCCACACAATGGGACCAATACGATTGAACGAGCTCTTCAGATATGTGCGGATCATTGACTTCAATCGTACAAGTAACTTGTGCAATATGAGAAAATGCATTTGTCAGCCTGCTTAAAAACATTGCATATACTTGGTAAGGCAAAAGTGCCTTAAATTTAAAAAGGAAATGCCACGTTTTTGCCGCCTTATGCACCGTCAATTTGACGATCTCGCCTTCTTCAAAGTAACGGCTGAGGTCATCATCTGTCATTTGAATCTGATTGAGTAATATATGAAATTGCCGCCGGGTAATCGGTAATTGTTCATCCAAGACAGGACCCTCCTTTTGCAAATCAGAAAGGTACCTCTTTTTTGCAGGAGGTACCTTCATTTTTTTGTTCGTTTTTTATGCTTGGCGTATAAATGAAATCAGTTCATCAACAGATACTTCGTGTGATTCACCTGATTTTCTGAATTTCACTTCGACAATACCTTCTTCTGAACGTTTCCCGCAGCTAATGCGAATTGGCAGTCCAATTAAGTCACTGTCGGCAAATTTAACGCCTGCACGCTCTTGGCGGTCATCGAAAAGGACATCATAGCCCTCTTCCTGTAAACGCTCATACAGCGTTTCAGCCAGTTCCTTTTGTGCATCGTTTTTCATATTTAAGGCAAGTAGATGAAGATCATATGGCGCAACTGTTTCTGGCCAAATAATCCCCTTGTCATCATGATGCTGTTCAACAATCGCAGAAAGAGTTCTAGAAATTCCGATGCCATAGCAGCCCATGATCATTGGCTGCGCACGTCCATTTTCATCGAGGTATGTTGCATCCATTGCCTCTGAATAACGCGTGCCTAGTTTAAAGACTTGTCCTACTTCAATTCCTTTTGCGAACTGGATTGTGCCTTCACCATCTGGAGAAACGTCTCCTTCTTGAATCAAGCGAAGATCTGTATATTCCTTCACTGACAGATCACGAGCAGGATTAACATTGACATAGTGATAATCCGATTCATTTGCACCTACAACTGCGTTTGTCATTCCTTTTACAGCGTGGTCTGCATAAATCGTTACTTCCGCTTCAAGCTTCACTGGTCCAACAAATCCTGGTTCTGTTCCGATCACGTCTAGTACTTCCTCACGTGAAGCAAGCTCAACAAGCTGTGCTCCAACTAAGTTTTTCACTTTCACATCATTTACTTCATGATCGCCTCTTGTCAGGACAAGTACATACGCATCGTCCGCTTTAAACAAGACAGATTTGATACATGTAGAAGGAGCGACTTCTAAGAATGCCGCAACATCTTGTATCGTCTTTACCTGCGGCGTGTGTACTTTCTCAAGTTCTTTGAAGTCCGCAGGGTTTGCTTCTTCTCCGTGATACACAGCCTCAGCCATTTCAATGTTCGCAGCGTAGGAAGATGTGTCAGAGTATGCGATTGTATCTTCTCCTACTTCTGACAGTGCCATAAACTCATGTGTATCTTTTCCTCCCATTGCCCCAGAATCGGCAATGACGGGTCTAAAGTTAAGACCTACTTTTGAAAAGACATTCGAGTAAGCTGTAAACATTTTGTTGTATGTGTCATCAAGGCTCTCTGGTGAAGAGTGGAATGAATAGGCGTCCTTCATAATAAATTCACGTCCGCGCAATAACCCAAAGCGAGGTCTTTGTTCATCACGGAATTTAGATTGGATTTGATATAGTGTCAAAGGAAGCTTTTTATACGATTTTACTTCACTGCGTACGAGTGATGTGATCACTTCTTCGTGTGTTGGGCCAAGTGCAAACTCGCGGCCGTGACGATCTTTCATACGCATGAGTTCTGGACCGTATGTATACCATCTTCCTGACTCTTGCCACATTTCTGCTTGCTGCAGCACTGGCATTAACAGTTCAGCTGCTCCCGCCTTTTCCATTTCCTTGCGAACAATGGATTGAATGTGCTGAATCACTTTATGTGCTAACGGCAAATAATGATAGATACCGCTCGTGTTTTGTCTAATAAATCCAGCTCTTACTAATAGCTGATGACTTTTTGCCTCAGCATCTGCCGGCACCTCTCGAAGAGTTGGAATGAAAGTCAGGGATTGTCTCATGTCGTTACACCTCATTTAAGAAATAGGACTTCTCACAAAAACTCTTGTTTCCCAGAATGAGAAACAAGAGAGAATGGTTTTTATAAAAATAATCGCTGGATGTCATTCCATGTCACTACTAGCATTAATAGCATGAGGAACGCAACACCAATGAAGACAACAAGTGCCTCTTTCTCACGATTAATTGGTTTGCCGCGAATGGCTTCAACGAATAGGAAAAGTAATCTTCCTCCGTCTAATGCAGGAATCGGTAATAAATTCACGATCCCTAAGTTGATACTAAGAAACGCAGCAAACTGCATTAATGTTAACACACCTTGTTTCGCTACTTCTCCTGTCATGTCATATATTCCAACAGGACCTGCAAGCATATCTAACGAAAATTGCCCTGTGACAATCTTTTGCAAGTTCGTTAAGATGAGACCTGCTGTAGATATCACTGTAGTGCCTGAGGATGAAATGACTTTGAGAAAGCCATTTTCCGTTGGCGGATAAGAGCCAAAACGGCCAATGGTTTTTCCTTCTGCCTTCACAGCTTCCGGTACAACCTGAATGGTGCTTTCTTTGCCATCTCGGTCAATGACGACATTCATTTTTTTATCTGGGTTTTTTTGAACCGTTTGAACAACGTCTGTCCAAGAATTCATTTTATCCCCGTTAATTGAAACGATATGATCTCCCTGCATAAGCCCAGCTTGCGCTGCCCGGCCGTCTTTTGTCAGCTTACCAAGTACAGGATCATCCACGGTTACACCTTGAATAAATCCTAAAGCCACAAGAATCACATATGCCAAGATAAAGTTCATAATCGGTCCAGCTGCAATGGCTTTAATGCGCTGCCATACTGTTTTTGAACCAAACTGACGGTTGTATGGTGCAATTTGAATTTCTTCACCATCTGCAATATAGAAGCTTGTTTGGCTTACATTGTAGCCAGTAAGGATGTCTTCATTTCCAGCCTCATATCCTGAAATTCTCATCGCATGATCTAAATCAATTTGTTCAACTTCAATGACAAGTGCATCAGGATATTTCTCTTTATCATTTAAAATGATTTTTTCTACTTCATTTTGCTCATTGAATAAGAGCCCCACTGTATGACCCGGTTTAATTTCAATGACTTCAGGATCTTCTCCAGCCATTTTAACAAATCCGCCGATTGGCAGAAGTCTGATGGTATAGACGGTTTCTTTTCGTTTAAAGGAGAAAATCTTCGGTCCAAAACCAATTGCGAACTCGCGGCATAAAATGCCTGCGCGCTGCGCCATAATTAAATGGCCAAGCTCGTGGAAAAAAACGAGCGTTCCAAAAATAATAATAAACGCAATCACTGTATTCACGAACATACCACCTTATGCGAGGATTGATTGAACAAAGTCTCGTGTATCTTTGTCCACTTCATGGATATCTTGCAAACTAGGCGTTGAAATCACATGATGTCTGTTCAGTGCCTTTTCAATCAATTCTTCAATTTGCAGGAACGTTACTTTGCCTTTTAGAAATGCATCAACAGCAATTTCATTGGCTGCATTAAGCACAGTAGGCATTGTCCCTCCTATTTTACCTGATTCATAAGCAAAATGTAAGCAGCGATACCTGTCAAAATCCGCTTTTTGGAAATTTAATTGTCCAATCTCCCAAAGGTTTAATGATTTCGCTTCTTTTAATGGCGCTCTATCAGGGTAAGTGAGCGCGTATTGAATCGGAACCCTCATGTCAGGTGTACCTAACTGAGCCATGACACTTTTGTCATGGAATTCCACCATGGAATGGATGATGCTCTCTTTATGTAACAGCACATCAATTTGATCGTATGGGATATCAAACAGCCAATGCGCCTCAATCACCTCAAGCCCCTTATTCATCATGGTCGCTGAATCAATCGTGATTTTTGCGCCCATGGACCAGTTTGGATGATTCAGCGCTTCTTCAACCGTGACACCTTCAAGCTCCGTGCGTTTTTTATCTCGGAAACTGCCGCCTGAAGCTGTGACGATTAAGCGTTCAATGTTTTTAGCTTGTTCACCTTGCAGGGATTGAAAAATAGCGGAGTGTTCACTATCGACAGGAAGTAATGGCACGTCATACTTTTTGGCGTACTCTTTTACTATATGACCAGCTGTCACAAGTGTTTCCTTATTTGCAAGTGCGATCGTCTTTTTTTGTTCAATGGCTTTTAATGTCGGCACAAGTCCGACACTTCCTACCAGTGCATTGACCACAACATCCACTGCATCATAGGTCGCTGCTTCGATGTTCGCTTCATCACCCGCAGCCATTTTGACATCGTATTGAAATGAATGACCTTTTAACGTGCGATAGGTCTCTTCGTCTACACATCCAACGAATTCAGGCTGAAATTGTTCAATGATAGGGATGGCCTTGTCTATATTTCGGCCAAACGTCATCGCTTTCAACTTGAATTTGTCTGGATGCTGCCTGATCACATCTAATGTTTGTTCTCCAATTGATCCTGTTGCGCCTAATAGCGAAATATATTTCAAATTGCCACTCCTTCTCTCGTTCAATTAGTTTCTATGAGGTTAGCTAGCAAACGTGGCCAGCAATAAATATAAAAACGGCAGAACGAATAAAAAGCTGTCAAACCTGTCCAAAATTCCGCCATGACCTGGGAGTATTGTCCCTGAATCCTTCACATGGTAATGACGCTTTAAAGCAGATTCCACAAGGTCGCCAAGCTGTCCAAAAATACTGAGCAAAAGAGTAATAAACATAACAAGCAGATATGATGGCAAAAATCCTGTAACCGCCTGGAACACAAGTGACAGCACAACCGCTGTGACGATTCCGCCGATAAATCCTTCTACTGTTTTGTTTGGGCTGATCTCTGGCCAAAGCTTTCGTTTCCCCATAGATTTCCCAATAAAATAGGCACCTGAGTCAGTGGACCAAATAATCACCGCTGCGAAGAAGATCGCACTCATGCCATACAAGCCTCTAATTTGAATAAAATAATAGAAACTAACGCCAATATATAATGTGGCTAATATAACAAAAGCAACCTCATCGAATGTGAAAGAGTTTTTGCTCAGAACTGTATAAGTTAAAAGGATTAAGACTGCAAATAAAGCAATCTGCATTTTTGATGCGTCTACGTTCGGGAAGAAGCTATTTTCTCCGCCCATTAAAAGCCAAAGCAATATTAAGCTGACAATGCCAGGAAAGCTGAAAATCGAAATCTTTTTCATTCTAAGAAGCTCAAAGAGAGCGACACTTCCCATTAAATAAATCAGCAGGGTAAATGGCATTTGTCCATAAATCACTGCAAGTAAAAACACTGCAGCTGCCAGAACACCCGTCAAAATTCTTTGTTTCATCTGCACCACCCTCTAAATTCCACCGAACCTCCGGCCGCGGCGCTGGTACTCTCCGATAGCGCCTATGAGATGCTCATCAGAAAAGTCAGGCCAAAGCACATCCGTAAAGACAAACTCGCTGTATGCAATTTGCCAAAGCATAAAGTTGCTTAATCTAATTTCTCCACTCGTGCGAATAAGCAAATCCGGATCTTGAAGAGATTCTGTCATTAAATAAGCTGAAAACATCTCTTCTGTGATGTCTTCTGCTCGAAGCTTGCCTTCTTTGACTTTTTCAGAAATTTGTCTGCATGCAGAAATAATTTCTGTCCGTCCTCCATAATTGAGCGCAAAATTTAAAATGAGTCCGTCATTATTCGCCGTACTCTTCACTGCGTTCTCTACCGCTTTTTTTGTATGTTGCGGGAGGCCGTCTGGATCACCTGTTAAACGTACACGGACATTTTCCTCGATGAGTTCAGGCAGATAGATGTTTAGAAACTCTTCAGGAAGCTTCATTAAAAAGTCTACTTCTAGTTTTGGACGTTTCCAATTTTCTGTAGAGAAAGCATACAAAGTCAGCACTTTGACATTCAGCTCATTTGCAAGCTTGGTCATGCGCTTGACAACTTTCATTCCTTCATGATGTCCTGCTACCCGTGGAAGCGCACGTTTCTTCGCCCATCTTCCATTCCCATCCATGATAATGGCGATATGTTCAGGAATTTCTCCATTTAATATGTCTTCTTTTGTCAGGCTTTCTAAGTTGGAAGCTGCTGTTTGCTGATTCTTCCAATTTTTGAGTATATTGAGCATGAGATTCCTCCATCACCCAAAAAGGTTGCGTTCCCGCTAATAATATAGTCCTCAACAGTATTAACAAAAAAACCCCCTGTAAACATGAAGAGGGTCTTTTCACTATTATCTATTGTACATAGTTTTTTCTTAAACTTCCATGATTTCTTTTTCTTTATCTTTTGTCACTTCATCAATTTTAGCGACATATTCATCTGTCAATTTTTGAACATCCTCTGTAGATGATCTTAATTCATCTTCAGTGATCTCCCCATTTTTCTCTAGCTTTTTCAATTCATCGTTTGCATCACGACGAACGTTACGAACAGCTACTTTTGCTTCTTCTGAGTATTTTCTCACAACTTTTACAAGTTCTTTACGTCTTTCTTCTGTTAGTGCTGGGATCGCAATACGGATCACATTTCCGTCACTTGTTGGTGTGATACCAAGATCAGACTTTTGGATCGCCTTTTCGATATCACCGATCGCTGTTTTATCGTAAGGTGTGATAATCAGCATACGTGCTTCTGGCACTGTAATTGACGCAATTTGGTTTAGTGGTGTTTGCGCACCATAGTAATCCACTGTTACTTTGTCTAAAAGGGAAGCATTAGCTCTGCCCGCACGGACAGTTGCTAGTTCACGTCCGTATGCTTGAACGGCTTTTTCCATTTTTTCTTTTGTTTGGTTCAACACTTCTTTTGACACGTTATTTCCCCCTCACGATCGTTCCGATTGATTCGCCATTGACGGCACGTTTAATATTTCCTTCTTCCATAATAGAGAAGACGATTAATGGAATGTCATTGTCCATACATAATGAGGACGCAGTAGAATCCATTACAGCAAGCCCTTCTTTTAGTACATCAAGATATGAAAGCTTATCATATTTTACTGCATCCGCATCTGTACGAGGATCAGCACTGTAGACACCGTCTACATTGTTTTTCGCCATTAAAATGACATCTGCTTCAATTTCAGCTGCACGAAGTGCTGCTGTTGTATCAGTAGAGAAATAAGGGTTACCAGTACCTGCAGCAAAAATCACGACACGTTTCTTTTCAAGGTGACGGATCGCTTTTCTTCTTATGTATGGCTCTGCAACCTGTCTCATTTCGATAGAGGTTTGTACTCTAGACTGAATGCCAAGCGTTTCTAGGCTGTCTTGTAATGCCAATGAATTCATCACTGTTGCAAGCATTCCCATATAGTCTGCTGTTGCCCGGTCCATTCCTAAGTCACTGCCTGTCTTACCACGCCAAAGGTTTCCTCCGCCTACAACGACTGCAACTTCAACATCAAGCTCTGCAATTTCTTTTACTTGCTTTGCAATTGATTGAATGACAGTTGGGTTAATTCCATTTCCAGCATCACCAGCTAGTGCTTCTCCACTTAGCTTCAGTACAATGCGATTATATTTCGGTTTGCTCATGATAACCTCCAAGTGTAAACTATACCGTCTCTTATTATGCGTAAGAAACCGTCTTTTGTAAATCAATATCCTCTAAAAAATAGGGAACACAGTGCTTGTGCTCCCTAAAAAAGCCCCAGAGAGCTTTTCAAACATTATTTTTTCACTTGGCTCATAACTTCTTCAGCAAAGTTGTCTTGACGCTTTTCGATACCTTCGCCCACTTCATAGCGAACATAAGTTTGAACAGTTGCGTTTTTCGCACCTACAACTTGTTTCACTTTTTCATCTGGGTTTTTAACGAATGCTTGGTCAAGTAAGCAAATTTCTTCGAAGAATTTGTTTAGACGGCCTTCTACCATTTTAGCAACGATATTTTCAGGCTTTCCTTCTTGAAGCGCTTGTTGTGTTAATACTTCACGCTCACGGTTTGCTTCTTCTTCAGACACTTGGTCACGAGAAATGTATTTAGGGTTTACAGCAGCAACGTGCATTGCGATGTCTCTCGCAAGCTCTTCATCAGTTGTTCCGTTAAGAACCGCTAATACACCGATGCGTCCGCCCATGTGTAAGTAAGAACCAAATGCAGCGTTATCTTCTTTTGTGATGACTGAGAAACGGCGCAACGTAATTTTTTCTCCGATTTTCGCAATTGCAGAAGTAATATGTTCTTCAACTGTTGAACCATTTTCCATTTTAGAAGCGTGTGCTTCTTCAATTGTTGCAGGTTTCGCAGCAAGTAAATGATCAGCAAGTTCGTTAAGAAGATTTTGGAATCCTTCGTTTTTCGCAACGAAATCAGTCTCAGAGTTCACTTCTAGGATAACACCAGTGTTGCCGTCAGTTTTAATAAGAGTTAATCCTTCTGCCGCAATACGGTCTGCTTTTTTCGCAGCTTTTGCGATCCCTTTTTCTCTTAGAAGATCGATTGCTTTGTCGATGTCACCATCAGTTTCTGTTAACGCTTTTTTACAGTCCATCATACCTGCACCAGTTTTTTGACGCAGTTCTTTTACTAATTGAGCAGTAATTGCCATTTTACATTTCCTCCTTCTATGTTAAAACACGGATTACTAGGTGAAAAAAAGGTGATAAAAGGCAGTTCCCTCTTATCACCTTTTGAATAGGTTACGCAGTTGTTGTTTCAGTTTCTGTCGTTTCTTCTACAACAGCTTCTTCTTCGCCTTGTTTAGACTCAAGAATCGCATCTGCCATTTTAGCAGTTAGAAGTTTTACAGCACGGATTGCATCATCGTTTGCAGGGATCACAACATCAATTTCGTCTGGATCACAGTTTGTGTCAACGATACCGATAATTGGGATATTCAATTTACGAGCTTCTGCAACTGCAATACGCTCTTTACGAGGGTCGATAATGAAAAGTGCATCTGGAAGACCCTTCATGTCTTTGATTCCGCCTAGGAATTTTTCAAGACGTTCTAATTCTTTTTTCAGTTGAACGACTTCTTTCTTAGGAAGAACTTCGAACGTACCGTTTTCTTGCATTTTTTCGATATCTTTTAAACGTTTGATACGTTTTTGGATTGTTTCAAAGTTTGTTAACGTTCCACCAAGCCAGCGTTGGTTTACATAGTACATACCAGAACGGATTGCTTCTTCTTTCACTGAATCTTGTGCTTGCTTTTTCGTACCAACGAAAAGAATTTTTCCTCCGTCAGCAGCAAGGTTTTTCGTGAAGTTGTAAGCTTCCTCTACTTTTTTCACCGTTTTTTGAAGATCGATGATGTAGATACCGTTACGCTCTGTAAAGATGTAACGCTTCATTTTTGGGTTCCAACGGCGTGTTTGGTGACCGAAGTGAACACCAGCTTCTAGCAATTGTTTCATAGAAATAACTGACATGTTGTTGCCTCCTAATATAATGGTTTTTTTTCCTCCGCTTAAGTCATGTTCACATAAAACTGCGCCACGGCAGCACCTTCATACGAATCATTAAGCGTGTGTATTTAACACCAAGAAATAATATAACACATGATGGACTGACAATCAAGAATCCTTTACAGCTTTCCGCTAAATTTTAATAAAAGCTCGATTTCTGTCTTGCCCGTTTTTAATTCTTTCGCTATTTCTTCTAATGATAGCCCTTGATCATATAAGGCCTTTACTTGATCCTCAAATGTTTCTTCTATTTCACTTTCAGAAGGCGCAGAAGCTTCTGTTTCGAGACTTGAAACGGGTTCGTTTACCTTCTCTTCCTGCACCTCAACTTCGCTAAGGAGAGCCGACAGGTGCTCTGGAACTGGATCTTCACTTTCTACCGATTGCTGGGATTCAATTGGTGGTTGTGGCTGCTTTGGTGTCTGAAGATCCGATTTCAGCTCTTCAGCAGAAAAATCAGGGGAAGTGGCTGCAGCTTTTGATAGTTTTTCATTCTCTTCTTTGACTTCCATCAAAAATGCAGCCAGGGTATTTTCCGTTTCTTCTAAAAGCTCTCGCTGCTTTTGTTCTGTTGCCTTCAGCGAATACATTCTCGTGTATAAAATGATCACAAAATAAATAAGTGCAGCATGAAGCATAAAGCTAATCAGCCATAGCATATTTTTTCACTCACTAACTCTTTAAGATTGAATGGCTTTATCAAGCAGATGCTTAAGCTTGAACAATGCCTTTGAATGAATTTGCGAAATGCGGGAGGTCGATAAATTAAGCACTTGACCAATTTCCGTTAACGTCAATTCCTCTTTATAGAAAAGACTAATCACAAGCTTTTCTTTTTCCGAAAGCTCTGTCATTTTTTCGGCAAGCTGTTCAATTAATTCATCTTTCAGCATTTTTTCTTCAGGTGTCACAGTTTTTTCGTCGCGAATCATGACTTGAACGTTTTCTCCGTCTTCTTGATCATGCAGCTTCTCATCAATCGAGAGCAAATTCGCAAAGAACCCTTCATTCATCGTGGTGACCACATCTTGTTCACTCATGCCGAGTTCTTCAGCAACCTCTGTTGGTGTCACATTTCGCAAATATCGCTGTTCAAGCTTTTCAATTGCCGCTTCTACTTTTTTTGTTTTTTCTCTTGATGTACGAGGCAGCCAGTCCTCTTTACGAAGACCGTCGATGATGGCCCCGCGAATTCTGAAGGATGCATATGTATCAAACTTCAGATCTCTTCCGGGGTCAAATTTTTCAAGGGCATCATATAAACCGAGCATCCCTAGACTGATCAAGTCTTCTTTGTGCACTGACTTCGGGAGACCGATGGAAATTCTTCCAACATGATATGTGACGAGCGGCATATAGCGGCGCATAAGATCATCTCCAGCAGCTGGGTCCTTCCACTCTTTCCATCTAGCCCATAGCGCCTGATCTTCGTAATTTAAGGATTGCATCTTTCTCCCCCTATACTTCCTTAGTTATATCTTCATAATGCCTTGTTTCACAGTGCGGATCTCAAGTTCTGTTGTAAGCGGATCGAATTCAATCGTGCGTCCATTGTTTCCGCCCGTGTCCTCACTAATGATCGGGATATGATGAAGAGACAGATGTTCTTTCACAGCTGATACATTTCTAGGTCCAATTCTCATCAGATCATTGGTTGACTTAAATTTAAACATTTCTGCGCCGCCAGCAAGCTTCGCTTTTAGCGCATGTTTGCGCGCTCCTTCTTTTAAGAGCAGATCAATTGTATGCTTGACACCTGTATCTGCATACTTAGCCAAGTTCTCTACCGCTCCTTTTGAAAGAGAGGAGTCTGGAAGCATGACATGGACAAGTCCTGCCAGTTTTTTTTCTTGGTCAAAAAGGACAAGTCCTACGCAAGAACCGAGACCGGATGTCCGAATACGGTCCGGTGTTTTCACAAGCTGAACATCCGCTATACCAACCTTTACAACTGCCGGAATCTGCACGTTCATTATAGGTTACCTAATGCTTTGAACAGTTTTTCAAACGATTCAAAGTCTGGTAATAGAAACATATTTCCTTTCAGCTCTTGCTGATTTTGATCATCAAAAATCGATGTATCAATCACAATTGCCTGATCGCCGAGAGGACTAAACTGCATTAACCCTTCACTAATGACAGCCCCGAACATATCGAGCGTGACATCTGGAACACTTGGGTGAAGCTGCAGTTTTGTTAAATCGGCAAGTGCTGATAAATAAGAGCCTGCTAAAATATTTCCTAGCTCATGAAGCGCTGATGTTCCTAGCATGTGTTCATGAATCGTATCAATATCAAATGCTGGGTCCTGAACAAGCTCTCTTACAAATTGTTCAGCTTGTTCAAACGGCATAATGAAAAAGATTGAACCGGTAAGATCACCCTCCATTCGCAAAAAGATACTGGCAACTGGAAGGTCTGCTCCACCAAAGAAATCCATTAAATCTTCAAACGAGAGAACTTTGACAAAAGGAACAGCCATATCAATTTTGCGATTCAATAGGCTGGCAAGAGCAGACGCTGCATGGCCTGCTCCGATATTCCCAACCTCACTTAATATATCTAGCTGTTCATCTTTAATTTCATTGAAAATGCTCATTTCACATCCCCCTTAATGAACAGGTGCATCTTGCACGCTCTTGTCGAGGACCGCACCAGCATGAATGATATTGAATAGACGCTGATCATGCTTAATAATACCTGTCACCCATGACAGCCCTTCTTTTTCAGCTGTATCAGTAGAAGATTCTACCTCTTCCTGATGAACAGTAATGACATCATTTGCTTCATCAACAATCCAGCCGACTTCAATGTCACCAACTTGTACAATAATCATTCTTGTTTCGTCGGTAATCTCGTTGTCAGTTGATCCAAGTCTCACTCTAAGGTCAATGACAGGTGTCACGACACCACGTAGATTAATGACACCGCATATATAAGGGGCAACGCCAGGAACTCTTGTCGGCTGCTGCCATTTTTCAATGGACTTTACTTCTGATACTGAAATGGCGTATTCTTTTTTGTTTACGATAAACACAATCATCTTTTCGCCAGTTTTGATATCTGTACTCATTTCAGACCGCTCCTCTATTGTTTTTTACTTAATCAGTGCATTACAGTCAACGATGAGTGCAACCTGACCGTCACCTAAGATTGTTGCGCCTGATATCGCAAATACGTTTGGTAGGTAATCTCCAAGTGATTTCAATACAACCTCTTGCTGACCGATAAACGAATCGACCACAAATGCTGTTAGCTTGTCTCCTTTACGGACAACAATAATGTGCAGTTCTTCTTCTAAATCATTCGCATTTGGTACGTTGAACTGTTTCTTCAAGTACACAACCGGTACGATAAATCCACGGAAATCAATGACTTCACGATCATGAGTTTGAAGGATGTCACTCTTCTTAATGACAGCCGTTTCTATAATAGAAGAAATCGGAATAGCAAATGTTTCTTCCTCTAGTTTCACAAGAAGTACGGAAATGATCGATAATGTGAGTGGAAGCTGAATTGAGAACAGTGAGCCTTGACCTTCTGTTGAGTTAATACTCACAGAACCACCTAATGATTCGAGCTTGTTTTTCACAACGTCAAGACCTACACCTCGGCCCGAGATATCAGAAATCGTATCAGCTGTAGAGAACCCTGCTGCAAAGATCAATGAATCAATTTGGTGATCTTCAAGCGTTTCCGCTTCTCTTTCTGTAATAACCCCGCGCTCTAATGCTTTTTCAAGGACCTTTTTACGGTTAATCCCGCCGCCATCATCTTCGACTTCAATGAAGACATGGTTTCCGCTATGATATGCTTTTAAAAGAACAGTTCCTTTTTCTGGTTTGCCTTTTTTCACACGTTCTTCTGGTGATTCAATCCCGTGATCGAGACTGTTTCTAAGTAAGTGTAAGAGCGGATCGCCAATTTCATCGATCACTGTTCGATCAAGCTCTGTCTCAGCACCTTCAATGATCAGCTCAATTTTCTTATTGAGCTCTTTCGTCAATTGACGAATCATACGTGGGAATCTGTTAAACACCGTTTCTACAGGCACCATTCTCATGTTCAAGATGATCGATTGCAGGTCTCCAGAAATACGGGACATTCTTTCCACTGTATCCGTGAGTTCGTTGTTTTCAAGTTCTTTGGCAATCTGTTCTAAACGTCCTCTATCAATGACAAGCTCTTCAAACAGGTTCATAAGTGAATCTAGACGATCGATGTTGACACGGATCGTTTTCGTTCCGCCGGCAGCTGCACCGTTATTGCCATTTGCTTTTGGCGCATCGTTTGCTGGCGCTTTAGCAGCAGGCGCTGCGGCTTCTTCATTTTTCTGCTCAGGTTTCTCTGCTTTTGTTTCAGCCGGAGCCGCTTCTTCAAAGGCAGAGACTTCAGAAATCTCCACTTGTTCAACCTCTGAGATCGCTGTCACGATTTTTTTCACTTCTTCCATCGGCTGTTTCGATAAGTAAGAAATGCTGAATTCAGATTCAAAATCTTCTGATTCTAAAAGTTCTGCATTCGGAACCGTTTTGACAACCTCTCCTGCTTCGTTCAGTCTTTCAAAAATCATATAGACACGAACGGCTTTTAATAAGCATGCGTCACTTAATGTCACGTTCAGCTCATAACATTTAAAGCCTTGTTCTCTCGCTTCATCAAGAACTGTTCGTTCAAATTCGTTATAGTCTAGGTCGCTTGCAGCTGATGATGCTTCAGCAGTCTCAACGGCAGATGCTGTTTCTGCATGGCTTCCTGTCACATCTAGTTTTTTACTAATCTCCGTGACATCACGTTTTCCATCCCCGCCCTCTGCAATCGATTGAACCATTGCTTCAAGGTGATCGAGTGCTTCAAACATCGTATCCATTGATTCAGGAGTGACAATCATTTGTTCGTTTCTGATGGCATCAAACATGTTTTCTAAATGATGTGTTAATTGAGCCATATCATCAAAGCCCATCGTTGCACTCATGCCTTTCAGTGTATGAGCGGCTCTGAATATATCATTCACTAGCTGCAAGTCTGTTGGGTTCTTTTCTAATTCAAGAAGTTTTTCATTACAAGTTTGTAAGTGTTCTCTGCTTTCATCTAAAAAGATATCTAAGTATTGGTTTACATCCAACGTGTTCACGCCCTCTCTTTTTTCATGGAGCTTATAATTGCATGTGCGATGTCATCCACATGCCTTGTTTCATGTGCAAGGCCTGCTTTAATGACTGATTTAGGCATTCCGAAAACAACACATGATTCTTCTTTTTCTGCAATGACTTTTGTATGACCGCTTGCGACCATTTTTTTAACACCTTCTGTGCCGTCACTACCCATTCCTGTCATAATGACAGCGATTTTCTCGTAACCTTTTATGTTGCTGATGGATTCAAATAAATAGTTAACAGAAGGTTTGTGACGGCTGTCAGTGTCTTCTGGGGACAGCCTGATCACTAAAGCTGCCCCTTGTTCATGAAGTGACATATTCAATCCACCAGGAGCTATGTAAGCCACTCCATTTTTAGCGATGTCTCCATCTTGAGCTTCTTTGATTGTAATTTGTGATAAATGATCTAATCTAGTAGCCAGCGATGCCGTAAATCCTGCCGGCATATGCTGCACAATCAAAATCGGCGCCTCTATGTCTTTTGGTAACTTCGTGACGACTCGTTGTAGCGCCCTAGGCCCTCCCGTAGAAGTTCCGATTGAAATAATCTTTCGGAGTGATGAGCCGCTTCTTACTTCTTGCAGGCGGGGAGCGGCCGCTGGAATTGGACTTGGCGGCTTCATGAACGGCTTGGGAGAAACTTGTTTCTCAGTACGTTTTCTCGACAGGCCTGCCGCAAGTACCCGCTCTACAATTTGACCTCGTACTTTGTGTAAATCGAGCGAAATACTTCCTGAAGGCTTTGTCACAAAGTCAAAAGCACCGAGTTCTAAGCAATGGATGGTTAATTCCTTCCCTTGCTTCGTCTGGCTTGACACCATAATCACAGCAAGGTCGTGTTCAGCCAGAATTTGTTTTAATGCTTCTGTTCCATTTAGAACAGGCATTTCCACATCAAGTGTGACAACATCTGGATTCAATTCCTTAATCCGCTTTAAGGCATCTTCTCCATTTCGCGCCGTTCCGACGACTTCAATTTCTTGCTCGGCACTTAGGAAATCACTGATGAGTTTTCTCATAAAAGCCGAGTCATCTACTACAAGCACTCTAATCATGAGTCCACCTTCCTCCTTTTAAAAAAAGAGGACAACTTATCTATAAACGTATGCTGCTCTCTCTGTGCCTCTCTTATCTGCTGATGATAAAGTGTTTCAGCCAGCATTTTAATGGTTTTACTTAGCCTTGAATGAGGCTGCTTCATATAAAATGGCATTTGTTCAGTGACTGCTTTAGGAACAGCAGGATCATCAGGTACCGCACCAGCAAATACAAGCTTTCGGTGTAGAAATGACGTCACCACTCCTGCTAATTTCCGGTACGTTTCAGATCCTTCCGAAGGGGTTTTACACCGGTTGACAATGATTTGAACAGACTGTTCAAACTGATGAATGGCTAAGTGCTTAATTGCGCTGTAGGCATCCATGATGGATGTTGGTTCTGGCGTTGTCACAACAACCACCTCTCCTGCCGATAAGACAAAAGGGAGTTGATCTTTTGACAAGCCTGCACCCATATCAAAGAATATACAATCAAAGTCATTCAATATTTTCTCCATCTCTTCTAAAAAGAACGACCATTGATCTTTGTCTAAAGAAAACAGCTGTTCAAGCCCGCTTCCGCCAGAAATGTAATACAGATTGTCCGTTCCTTTTGTCATAGCCGCTTGGAAGGATTTTTTTCTAATAAGGACGTCTAATATAGAGCTGGTCGATGTTTTCCCTAGTAAAATATCAATATTCCCCATGCCAAAGTCGAGGTCGATGATGAGCACTTGCTTGCCCGTACTTGCGATAGACAGTGCCATATTCAGCGTCAAATTCGATTTACCTACTCCGCCTTTACCGCTCATGACAGCAATGGTTTTCGCCTGTCCATTCGCACGAAGAGAGTTCGGTACAATCAGTTGATTCTGCTGAACAAGCTTTCTTAAACCTTCGGCTTGGTCAGGCTTCATCATTGTAAGACCATCCTTGTCAAATCAAGGGGGGAACTCTCAAGAATATCCTCAGGCACATTTTGGCCATTTGTTAAAAACCCGAGCCCGATTTGAGATTCTGCAATGATTTGAAAGATCGTTCCCATCGTGTCTGTTTCATCAACTTTTGTAAAAATAAATTGATCGATTGGAACGTGTTCAAAACGTTTGACCATGGCTTTCATATCTTGATATTTCGATGTCGCACTCATGACGAGAAAACTTTGAATGCTTTCATCAAATGGAATGATATCTGTCAGCTCTTTGATGTACGCCTCTTCTTTAAAGTTACGGCCTGCTGTATCGATGAAAATATGATCATAGTCTTTAAAGGTCTGCTGTGCTTTCACAAAGTCCTCTCTTGAATAACAAACTTCAAGAGGTGCATTCAGCAGTTCAGCATATGTTTTTAGTTGTTCAATCGCTGCAATACGGTACGTATCTGTTGTGATAAACGCAATTTTCTTTTGCTGTTGAATAGCCGTTTTCGCAGCCAGCTTTGCAATCGTTGTCGTTTTACCAGCACCAGTTGAACCAAACAGCACAATGTATTTCGAACGAATCATCGGCTCATCAGAAGTGTGAGCCGGCAGCATCCCTGTGAGTAGTTTTTCAAGTTCTTTTTCAATCTGCTCTTCTTTCACAGCACCTTTTGTTAAAAGACCCTTTAAGCACTCATCTCGAATCTCATCATCAAGACCTTGATCCTTTAGCTTTTGATCCATTTTCATGAGAGAATCCGGCAAGATCCCGGCATGGCGTTCATTTCTTGCATATGCTATAGGCTGAGAATGAGAAGACGCTACTTTGACTGCTTGAGCAGCAGCCGGCAGCTCTTGTGTAAGGTGTTGATTCTGCTCCTTTTTCGGTAACACCGGGATAGGCGCAGCTGCTGGTTGTAATCCTTTACCGGCTCTTTCTTCAAAATCTTGATCCAGCACTGCAATCACTTCGACCATTTGCTGTTTCTTTAAACCGAACAGCTTTCGTTTGACAACGGTTTTCGAATTTAATATGACGGCATCTTTCCCAAGCTGCTGCCTGATTTGGATCGTTGCCTCCTGCATAGAATTCGCTGTGATTTTTTTCATTTTCATTAGATATCCACCACTCCGATGCTCTGTACTTCCACATTTGCTTCTAGTTCGTTATAAGATAGTACCGGTAAATCTGGGAAATATCTTTCTAACAACTGTTTGACGTACATTCTTATAGGAGGTGAGCATAATAGAACCGGCGTTTCCTGACGAAGCGAAAGCTGTTCAATTTCTCTCGCCACTGATTGAATCACACTTTCAGAGGATTCTGGATCTAACGATAAGTAGTTCCCATGCTCTGTTTGCTGCACGCTGTCTGCAATCACCTTTTCGACTCGGCCTGAGCATGTCACGACTTTCAGTGATTCATTTTCTCTTGCATACTGTGCAGTAATCTGTCTTGCAAGTGCCTGTCTAACATACTCTGTTAGCAAGTCTGTATCAGTCGTTAATTTTCCGTAGTCTGCAAGGGTCTCAAAAATGGTCACAAGGTTTCGAATGGAGACCTTTTCTTTCAGAAGCTTTGCAAGTACTTTTTGGATATCCCCGACTGCTAGTGGATTCGGTGTTACCTCATCTACTAGAACTGGATAACTTTCTTTCAGATGATCGATTAATTGCTTCGTTTCTTGGCGTCCAAGCAGTTCATGGGTATTTTGTCTAATCTTCTCTGTGATGTGGGTAGACACAACAGATGCTGGATCGACCACTGTATACCCAAGCATTTCAGCCTGATCTTTTTCTGCTTCTGATATCCATTTTGCCGGCAGACCAAAGGATGGTTCGATTGTTTCAATTCCTTCAATCGGATCATCATCAGGCGTTGGGGACATCGCTAAGTAATGATCGAGCAGCAGCTCTCCTTTTGCCACTTCGTTCCCTTTTATTTTGAGCCTGTATTCATTCGGGTTCAGCGCAATGTTGTCTCGAATACGGACAACTGGAATGACAAGACCTAGTTCAAGAGCAAGCTGCCTTCTGATCATGACAATTCGGTCTAGCAGGTCTCCGCCTTGATTGGCATCTGCAAGCGGGATCAACCCGTAGCCAAATTCAAATTCAATGGCATCCATTTGCAGGAGATGAATGACGCTTTCTGGACTTTTCATCTCTTCTACCTCTGCCTGTTCTTCCAGTACTTCTTCAATCTCTTCTTGATCCTGTTTGTTTTTCGACATCATGTACGCACCGAGTGCAAGTAAACCTGCGATCGGCCCTGTCAAAAGTACGCCAATTGGCGTAAACAATCCAAGCAGGAAGATCGTACCTGCTGTGACGTAAAGCATGGCAGGGAAGGCAAAGAGCTGACCCGTAATGTCTGAACCAAGGTTTCCGTTAGAAGCCGCTCTCGTGACAACAATCCCTGTCGCCGTTGAAATAAGAAGTGCAGGGATTTGCGACACAATTCCGTCCCCCACTGTTAAAAGAGTAAAGTGGGAAGCTGATTCTTGAATTGACATTCCTTGCTGAATCATCCCAATAATGATGCCAAAAATAATATTGATAATAACGATGATAATACCTGCGATGGCATCCCCTTTAACGAACTTACTTGCACCATCCATCGCACCATAAAAGTCTGCTTCTCTGGCTACTTTTTCACGGCGGTTTCTAGCTTCACTTTCTGTCAGCATTCCTGCATTCAAATCTGCGTCAATACTCATCTGTTTACCTGGCATCGCGTCGAGTGTAAATCTGGCCGCAACCTCTGATACACGCTCTGCCCCTTTGGTGATGACAACAAACTGAATGATGATCAGAATAAGGAAGACAACCAGACCAACAAGTATATTGCCCCCAACAACAAATGATCCAAACGTTTCTACAACCTTACCAGCATCTCCAGTTGATAAAATAGAACGGGTTGTAGAGATGTTAAGCCCTAAACGAAACAGTGTTAAGAGCAAAAGTAACGATGGAAAAATGGAAAATTGCAGTGGTTCTTGCATGTTCATTGTGGTGAGAAGCACGATAAGCGCAAGAGAAATATTAATAATAATTAAAATACTTAATAGGACGGGCGGAAACGGTATGACCAGCATCGCCACGATTAAAATAACACTGAATAAAACAGATAAATCTCTTGCTGACATGCCTGTTCTCTCCTTTTAAAACCAAAAATTCATAAAATCTTTTGTTTCGTTTTATATACGTAAGCCAAAATTTCTGCGATCGCCTTAAAATATTCTTCCGGCACCGCTTGGTTGATATCCACTTGATCATAGAGGGCACGGGCGAGCGGCCGGTTCTCTACAGTCATGACATCGTGTTCTTTCGCAATTGTTCTAATTTTCAAAGCCAAAATATCTGTTCCCTTTGCCACAACAAACGGTGCGTCCATCTTTTCTTCGTCATATTTCAAGGCAATTGCGTAGTGGGTCGGGTTTGTAATGATGACGTCCGCTTTTGGGACTTCCTGCATCATCCGTCTCATGGCCATTTCCCTTTGCCGCTGTTTAATTTTTGATTTTATGAGCGGGTCACCCTCTGATTTTTTATACTCATCTTTGATGTCTTGTTTGGACATCCGTAAGTTTTTTTCGTAATCAAATTTCTGATACATATAATCAAGCCACGCTAAAATCAAGAGCGCACCTGCTGCATAGAGACCCATAATGAGGGTCATATTTGCGACGAAATGAAGGGTTTCCTCTGCTGTTAATAAAGGAAGCCGCAGGATTTCATCAAAGTGCGACCAAAGTGCAATGAATGTCGCAAAACCAACAAATCCAATTTTTAAAATGGATTTTAATAGCTCTACGAGGGCTCGAATACTGTATATCCGTTTAAATCCTTTGATTGGATCGAGTTTTTCTAATTTCGGTTTGATTACTTCTGTCGAAAAGAGAAACCCGACTTGTAAGTAGTTACTAATGATACCTGCCAGCATACCAACACCAAGGATTGGCATGAGGAGGAGCGCTGTTTCTTGAAGCAATTCCACAAATAGTTGATGAATATTAGATGTGCTAACTTTCATTAGCATGGTTGTTGAATAAAAACGTTCAATGAGCGCTATAATACGCTCTTTCATAAAAGGCCCAATAAAAAAGAATGATAAAAAGATTAGTAGAAATGAGATGGCTGTATTGACGTCGGTGCTTTTGGCAACCTGCCCTTTTTTACGTGAGTCCTGTCTCTTTTTTGGCGTTGCTTTTTCTGTTTTTTCACCTGCGAAAAATTGCAAGTCGAGTCTAAGTCTTGTCGTCATGACGAACCACCGACCAATGCTAAGAAATTCCTCATGGTGAGCACAATCGTTTCAAATGTATTTTGGACGACCCCGAAGATGACACCCATACAAATGATGATCATAATAAAACTCACGCCCATTTTAATGGGAAGTCCAACGACAAATACGTTCATTTGCGGAACTGTACGTGCCACAATTCCTAATGCCAAATCGACTAAAAACAAACTAGCCACAACAGGTGCTGAGATTTGAAAGGCTATGATGAACATTTGGTTGAAGCTCTTTGCAATAAAGTAAGCAAAGGATTCACTACCGAAGTTCAGCGCATACTGATCGACTTGAATATATTGAAAACTGTAATAGATTCCATCAAGCAGCAAATGATGAGCATTTGTTGCCAGCATCAGCAGCAAGGTCACCGTATAAAAAAACTGCCCCATCAGCGGCGTTTGCGCCCCTGTTTGTGGATCAATAATATTGGCGATCGCAAAACCCATTTGAAAATCGATGAATGAGCCGGCAATTTGAACAGCGGACACCATCATATATGCAATTAGTCCAAGAAGAAGTCCGACCATTGCTTCTTTCACGGCAAGCATCATGTAAAGACCGTCAATATTGAGTGCTGGCGGTTCTTTAATGGTGCTAAAACTAATGACAGCCAAAAACAGTGAAAAACCAACTCTGTGAACTGCTGGTATCGTTCGATGCGCTAATAGCGGCACTGTCACGAAAAAAGCGGTGATCCGAATGAAAACGAGAAGAAAGGCAGGAAATAATTCTATGATTGACATCTCTCATTAACCTGCAAATCGATCTAAATTCGAGAACAGCTCTGTTGTAAATGACACAATTGTTGAAAGCATCCACGGACCAAACACAACAAGTCCAATGAGCACTGCAACAATTTTTGGAATGAACGCAAGCGTCTGTTCTTGGATTTGGGTTGTCGCCTGAAACACACTGACAATTAGTCCCACGATTAGTGCGAGCGCTAGAAGCGGCCCGCTGACAAGTAATACAACATACACTGATCTTTCAGCCATCGTAATGACAAATTCTGAACTCATGTTTTAAGCACCTACTCTAAAAGCTTTGCAGCAAAGATTTAACAATCAAATACCATCCATCAACTAATACAAATAACAATATTTTGAAAGGGAGCGATATCATAACCGGCGGAAGCATCATCATCCCCATCGACATCAGGACACTTGCGACCACCATATCAATAATTAAAAATGGAATAAAAATCATAAAACCAATTTGAAATGCCGTCTTTAATTCTGAAATTGCAAACGCTGGTACCATCGCCGTTAAGGGAATATCTTTAATCGATTCAGGGGTATCCATTTTTGCGTAACTAAGAAATAAAGCCAAATCTTTCTGTCTCGTATGTTTACTCATAAACTCTTTAATTGGCACTTCGGCTTTTTCATAGGCCTGATTTAACGTAATATCATCATTTAAAAGCGGCGTGAGTGCCTCTTTATTAATCTCTGAGAACGTGGGTGCCATAATAAAAAATGTGAGAAACAAAGCAAGTCCTACAAGCACTTGGTTTGGCGGCATTGAGTTGGTTGCAAGTGATGTTCTGACGAACGAAAGAACAATCACAATCCGTGTAAAACAGGTCATTAAAATAAGAATGCCTGGTGCAACTGAAAATACAGTTAACAATAAAAGAAGACGGACAGACGTGCTAATATTTCCTGCGCCACTGGAATTAAATAAATCGATAAACTCATTCATTTTGTTTCGGGCCTTTCTTTCTGACTTCTGATTGGGTCTTTTTCAATTCGGCTAGCTGCGCCTTTAAAGTGGCTGAAAAAGAAGAAGTGGTCGGCTGATCGTGTTTCTTCACTTGCGATGTTAATTTTTGCATCATTTTCGGTAAGTCAGTCTTACTTTCCATCGCTTCTTCGTATTGTTTCACAATCGCTTCGCATTCTTGTTCATCATCGATTTCTTTTAGCAGATGGATTGAGTCTGCTACACCAACAACTAACACTCGTTTGCCCACTTTGATTAGCTGAACTGAACGATTTTGACCAACCGTCGTTCCGCCAATATTTTCAACATAGCGAAATGGCTTGAGTAAGCGGTTTTGCTTTCCAACAAATCTCACCAATCCGTAAATGAGCAGGATGACAAAAAGTAAGGCACCAATCATTTTGACAAAATCCATAATGGAGACAGAAGAAGAGGGAACTTCTTCTGCCGGATTCGTTTGATTGTCAGTGGTTTTCTTTTCTGTATCCTTTTTGCTTTCTTTCTCATCTTTGATCCAGTCATTCACCATGCCATTTTCAGGATCTTTTGTTTCAGCAAACAGTGAGGCTGGCTGCGCTGTTAAGAAAAGCATAAAACTGATCATTGCTATACATATCAAACGTTTTTTCAACAAGTCTTACACCCTTTTTTAGCCTAACGTTTTATTAATTGCTTCAAGTACACGGTCTGCCTGGAATGGCTTCACGATAAAGTCTTTTGCACCTGCTTGAATGGCATCTATAACCATTGATTGTTGTCCCATCGCTGAGCACATAATGATTTTTGCAGAAGCATCGATTTGTTTAATTTCTTTTAATGCTGTGATCCCGTCCATTTCTGGCATTGTGATATCCATTGTGACTAGATCAGGAGATGTTTCTTTATATTTTTCAACAGCTTGTGCGCCGTTTTCTGCTTCTCCTACTACATCAAATCCGTTTTTTACAAGAATATCCTTAATCATCATTCTCATGAATGCTGCATCATCTACGATTAATACCTTAGTAGCCATTTACTTATTCTCTCCCTATATGTTTGTTTATTTTAAATTAGAAAGTCTTTCAGACTGACTTAAAATGTCAGTCACACGTACACCAAAGTTCTCATCAATAACAACAACTTCTCCTTTGGCGACGATTCGTTTGTTGACCAGAATGTCGACTGGCTCACCTGCAAGTTTGTCCAGTTCAATGATACTTCCAGCGGAAAGTTCAAGTACTTCTTTCACACTGCGCTGCGTTCTTCCAAGCTCCACTGTAATGGAAAGCGGAATATCCATCAGCATATCAAGATTACCGAGCTGACTTGTTGTATGCTGAGGCTCACTGAATGCCTCAAATTCAACTGGCGCCACATTGACAGGTTCTGCCTGCTTTGGTTTCGCCTGTCTTTTCGGCGGTGCCGATTGCTGCATAGGAGCAGATTGTGCTTGCGGAGCAGCCTGCTGTGGTTCAGGTGCACTCTGAGGTGCTTCTTGAACCGGCTCTTCTTCCGCTGGGTCTGTTAATTCTGCAATCAAATCTTTCGCAAACGTAATAGGGTAAAGCTGCATAATATTTGAATCTATGAGTTCACCTATTGTTAATCTAAAGGACACTTTGACAAGCATCTCTTCAGCTGGAATGCGGTCTGTGCCTTCTCCTTCTTTCACATCAAGCAACTCAACGCGAGGCGGAGAAATATCAATCTTTTTATTAAAGACTGTTGACATGGACGTCGCTGCTGAACCCATCATTTGGTTCATCGCTTCTTGTACTGCACTTAAGTGAATTTCACTTAACGACGGGTCAGCATTTGTTCCATCCCCGCCCATCATTAAATCCGCAATGACTGCCGCATCGGTTTGCTGGATGACAAGCAGGTTACTAGCACTGAAGCCTTCCGTATAATTCACTTCAATCGCGACATACGGATGAGGAAATTCCTCATTCAGCTTGCTTTTTTGAATCACTGTGACAGTTGGAGTTGTAATCTCCACTTTTTGACTTAATAGGGTTGAAAGTGCTGTTGCAGAGCTTCCAAATGATATATTTCCGATTTCCCCAATGGCATCTTGTTCCATTGCAGAAAGGAGTGTATCAGGCTCTATATCGTCATTGCTGCCTCCTTTAAGGAGCGCATCGATTTCATCTTGTGATAATTTACTTCCGTTATTCTCCATCTTCTTCACCTCTTATGTCGTGATCTAGAATTTGAATCGCCTGTTTCCGATTCACGCGGCCGGCCTGTCCCAAGAATTTCGGTTTATTTCCGACCATAACAGTAAGAGGCGCATTTACTGGTTTGTCCAAGGCAATACAATCACCAATTTCCAAATTCAAAAACTCTTCCACCGTCATTTCCGATTGTCCAAGCTCTGCGACTACCGGTATTTTCGCCGTCATAATCCGTTTTTCAATGGCCTTTGTTTCTTCTTGTTTCGGTTCATTTCGTTCAGATTGCATCCAGTAGTGTACAGACAGCTTCGGAATAATAGGCTCTAATACTACGTGAGGAATACAGAGATTAATAACCCCGCTTACCTCACCAATTTGTGTATTAAGAGAAATGACGACAACTGTTTCATTTGGTGACACCATTTGAACAAACTGGGGATTTACCTCGAAATCTGCCATTTCTGGCTCGATGTCGGTTATGGACTGCCACGCTTCTCTGTAGTTTTCCAAAGCTCCCTCAAACATGTTTGAGATAATCTTTGTTTCGATTTCTGTCAGTGATTCTGTCTTATTATGACTAATGCCAATCCCACCCATCAGCCTATCCATCATGGCATAGCCAATCGTTGGGTTCACTTCAAGCATGATTCTTCCTTCAAGCGGGCTGACGTAAAATAAGTTTAATAATGTCATATTAGGAATCGAACGAATAAATTCTTCATATGGCACTTGGTCAACCGAGCTGACAGAAATTTGAATATATGATCTTAGCTGCGCTGAAAAGTGTGTGGTAAGCAGTCTAGCGAAGTTATCATGAATTCTTGTTAAACTTCGAATCTGGTCTTTTGAAAAGCGCAGTGCACGTTTAAAGTCATACACTTTCACTTTTTTCGTCGTTTCTTCTTTTTTCAGCTCTTCTGCATCCATTTCGCCTGTTGATATGGCGGATAATAATGCGTCGATCTCATTCTGGGAAAGCACTTCTCCTGACATTTCTTCACCTCCATCGTGTCAATTAATCGCCTCTATTGCAGATTAAAGGAGGTTATATAAACTTCTTTCACCTTGCCATCTTGCAAATAGTTATTCACTTTGTTTTTGACCTGTGTTTTAAAATGTTCTCTGCCTTTTTTGCCATCAAGTTCATCTGCATTCGTGTCTGATAAAATGTCGATCACAGCATCTTTCACTTGGAAGCTTCTTTTTTCAAGCTCTTCTTTGGCTTTTTCTGAATCTGTTTCAATATTTAGTACAAGTTTAACCGCATTTCCTTCAGATTTTAAATTGGTCACAATCTCAGGAATTTCAACAGAAGCTTTTACGACTTCATCTGCTGTTGGCTCTTTTTCTGCTTTTGCTTCGTCTGACCCATTCACCAGAAAGACAATACCTGCTCCAATTCCGACGATAGCAATAATCATGATTAGCATTACTACGACTAATTTCTTCTTCATTCAAACTCCTCTATTCCTTGATTCAATGAAATGACTTGGATTTTTCTATAGAAAGAAATGATTTTCTCCTGAAGCTGCTCTTCATCTTCTTTCACAACGAATTTCTTTCCATTGGCGAGTGTAATGGTCGTGTCTGGAAAGCTTTCGATTTGCTCGATATGGAGAGCGTTGAGCATAAATCCTTTGCCATTTAATCTTGTCACTTCAATCATATTAAGCAGAGAAGCGATAAACCGCTCCCCCTACCTCCTATCGTTTCAGATTCACAAGTTCTTGCAGAATTTCATCAGATGTTGTGATCGTCTTTGCATTCGATTGGAATCCACGCTGTGCGATAATCATTTCTGTAAACTCGTCTGTTAAATCAACGTTTGACATTTCAAGTTTACCTGTTTGAAGTTCACCTGTTCCTTGAGTTCCAGGAGCCATGGCATTACTTGGTGCACCGGAACTGAGTGTTTGGCGGTATAAGTTATCCCCAACTTTATCTAATCCTCCTGCATTACTGAAAGACACAAGTGATACTTGTCCAACAGTACGAGAAACGTTGTTCTCAACAACAGAAACGGTCCCATCTGGCCCGACACTAACACTTGACACATTGTCTCGTGGAATGTTGATTCTTTGCCCATCCATGCCAAGAAGATAGTTTCCATCAGATGTTATCAAATCCCCATTTGAATCAGGTTTGAAGTTCCCTGTTCTTGTAAATAGGATTTCACCTTGCTTTTCAATACGGAAAAATCCATCTCCATTAATATAGAAATCATATGGTTCGTCTGTATTTTGAGAAGAACCTGATGTCATGATTTTATCAATAGAAGATAAAGCTGATCCTAATCCAACTTGTTTTGAGTTGATTGAACCAGAGTTATTCGTCGGTCCACCAGAACTTGCAATGGTTTGACTGACCATATCTTTAAACGTGATACGGCTTTTTTTGTATCCGTGTGTATTGACGTTGGCTACGTTATTGGCTACAACATCTAATTTTGTTTGGAAGTTTTTCATTCCGCTAATTCCTGAGTAAAGTGAGCGTAACATTTATTTTCCTCCTCGATTTGCTTACGATTTTTCTCCAACAGTTGTAACGTCCCAAGGGCTGATTTTCGTTCCATCTTCTAAATATAGGAAGTATTCATTGTTTATGTTTTTTACAGACTTCACAATGCCAGATATGTCTTTATCATCTTGTTTGCCCTCTACTTCTTTACCAATCCAGCCTACATATGTCGTAAATGGATCTTGGTGTGCAACGAATGTAGACATGATCTGATTCATTTGAGTGATAGATTCGTTCATATTCATTTGCTGTTCTAAAGAAGAAAATGTTGCAAGCTGTGTGACAAACTCACGGTCATCAATCGGGTTTGTCGGATCTTGGTTTTGAAGCTGCGTAAGCAAGATTTTCAAGAACTGATCTCGGCCAAGTGTATCTGTTTTCTTTGCTGCGTTTGAAGAAGTGTCCGCTTGTGCGGCTGTTCTATTCGTCGCATCAACAGTTGCCATTAGATCTCCTCCTCTTCTTCTTCTGATCCAACAAGCGCATCTAGTACATCTTGGAATTCAGCTTCATGTTCATCAGGCTGCTGGAAACTTTGTCCTTTTGATGGCTGCTGCTTGCCTTCCTCATTAAATTGTCCAAAAGACGGCTGCTCATTTGACTGAAGCGGTATATGGAAACGGTCAACTTGAACCGACATATTCGGTAGCGCCTGCTTGAGCTGCGGCAGATGATGCTCGAGCAGCTCTTTTGCTGCTTGCGTTGAAGCTGTAATTTTACTCGCATACATCCCGTTTTGTTTCGTTAGCTGGATGGTAATAAACCCTAGATTTTCTGGATTTAATCGTACGGTAAACCGTCCGCTTGAATTGCCAAATGGTGTGAACTTCATTTGTTTCCACGTATTTAAAATCTGCTGATCAACCGTGCCTGGCTTTTCGTCAGTTGTTTGCGTCTGCTGCACAGGAGCAGCTGATTGCAGTTGGAAGAACTGTTTATGCCCTGGAAGCAGCGTATGGGTGATTGTTTTTTCAGAAGCAGGTGCCGTAGTGCCTTGACCTTTGGTGACTTCTTTTTTCATAAGCCATTCAAGTGAGGCAGCACCTTTTGCTGGAGATGAGAAGGAAGATTCTTGCCTTGGAGCAACCATTTCTTTTAACTCTCCTAAGGAAATTTTCCACTCTTTATCTGACCCTTTCGCATTCGCCATCATATGATCGATTAACTGATTAAAGTGTTTCAGCTCGCTTTGCGACATATTATTCAGCTTAGGTGCCGATCCTTGCGAGAAGAACTGCTCTTTTACTTGTTGAATGAGCTTTTCATCTGCTCCGTTTTTCGTTAGAAACTTGATGAAATCTTCACCTTTTGCTTGAATATCCTGTACAAGTTTTGCATCAAAGCTCACCGGCTGCTGATTCAGTATTTGATATAAGAAAAAGTGGACTTGTATGAGCTGTTCACTATGTTCAGCAACTGGCTTCTCATCCTGATCGCCATAGATAACCGATTCCATCTTTTGAAATAGCTCTTCAAGTGACTTTAAGTCAGCCCCCTCAAGCTTTTGACCTTGCAGCGCCTGAAGTGCCGCAAGAAGATCTCCATCTATTCCTTCTTCAGGTGATTGCATCCATTTTTCAATGATTTGCATCGCATCATTCATGGATAGATTGGTTTCCGCTGGCTGAGAAATAGCTGGACCACTTTGAATACCTGCGCCATTTAACAATTGTTTAAACAGGCCGCGAGCAGATACTGCTCCCTCTCCCTTTAGTCCCAAGAGACCTTGGGAAGATTGCTGTAAGGCTCCAATGTCCAATAGCTTCACTTATTGTCCACCTCCATTTTCACTTTCTTCTTTTTTGGCAAGCTCCTTCGTGAACGTTGCTGCCTTCTGAGGTGTCAGTTTTGCTAATATGTCCGTCAGCTTATTTTTACTCAGCTCTTCAAGGATCTTCAAAGCTTCTTTATCACTTAGCTCTGATAGAATTTTGGCAGATTTCCCTGCATCCATGCTTTCATAAATGCTGGCGACCTTTCCTTTTGATTGCTGATTAGAAGATGCTGACGAATCAGTTGAAGATCCTGATGCGTTATTACTTGATGATGTACTGTTTGATGAACTGTCACTTGCTGACGTGTTCTCTTTATCAGATGTTTTTTCAAGTGAATTGATTTTTTGATTCAATCGTTTAATCTCTTCATCACTTGTCTTCAAGTCTTTTTGAGCAATTTCAAGTTCATTCTCTTGTTCTTTAATCGTCTTTTTCAACGCTTTCAACTCTGTATCACGTTGATTGTTATTTGAAGATGACGTTTTTGATGTGTCATCTGATCCAATCAAGCTGCTAATCCCCGGAATGTTTTGGAGCGGTTTCTTTAGATCATAACCTGCCATATAAAGGATTGTGCCCGTTACAATCACAAGCACAACCAATGGGATAATGACAATAAACAAGATCCATTGAAATTTACCGCCGCCGCTTGATTCCTTTGTTTTTTCCTTCTTAGGCATTCATCTCGACTCCTAATGTCCTTGAAACATGAATTGGCTGATAGAGATATCATCCATTTCTTTCATTTCAATTGCCTTATGTTCAAGGGAGAACTTTTCAAATTGCTTTTCTTTCATTTTTTCAAACTTTTTAAACTCAATATTTTTTTCAGTTAAATCAGATTGTTTTTCATTCATTTGATGGCGTTTCATGATCACAAGCTGCTGATAATGATGAATGGTGTTATCTAAGTTCGTCACAAATTGCTGATAATGACGCATTTCTTGAACACTCATCCCACTTCTCAGCTTTTCTTCTTTGCTCTTTTCCATTAGCTCTTTTTTACTCATATTTTCATAGAGTTTTTCAGCGGCTTGCTCAAATGCCGAAACGGATTGTTGATACGCTGCGAGTGATTTGTCTTTTTCACTTTCTTTCAATTCTAAGAGCTTTTGAAATTTGTATTGATATCTCACTGTTTTTGTCAATCCTCTCTATTCATCAAACTGAGCAATATCCTCACGCTGTCTTCAATCGATACAGCCTCTTCAACATCCTGCTTCAAAAATGAAATCAGTTGTGGGTAAGCTTGCATGGCCTCATCAATATCTTTAGAGGAGCCTTTTTTATATGCTCCAATGTTAATGAGGTCTTCAGCGTTTTGATATGTGGATAAAAGCTGGCGGAACCGGTTAGCCGCTTCCTTGTGATCATGACTTGCGATATTACTCATGACACGACTGATACTTTTCAGAATATTGACAGCTGGAAACTGTCCTTTGTTGGCCAGTGCACGATCAAGTACTATGTGGCCATCTAAAATCCCCCGCACTGTATCAGCGATCGGCTCATTCATATCGTCACCATCAACAAGCACTGTGTAAAACGCTGTGATGGAACCAAGTTGATTTGTACCAGTTCGTTCTAGCAATTTTGGCAGTATAGCGAACACTGAAGGCGTATACCCTTTTGTTGTTGGCGGTTCACCGGTTGCAAGTCCTATTTCCCGCTGTGCCATGGCGACCCTTGTGACAGAATCCATCATGAACATGACATTTTTGCCTCTGTCTCTGAAATATTCGGCAATAGCTGTTGCAGTATAGGCTGCTTTTAATCTTGTCAGTGCGGGCTGATCTGAAGTTGCGACAACAACAATCGAACGCTTCAGTCCTTCAGCTCCTAAATCTTTTTCGATAAACTCGCGAACTTCACGTCCACGCTCTCCAACAAGTGCAATGACATTGAGATCCGCTTCTGTCTGTTTGGCAATCATCCCCATCAGGGTACTTTTACCAACACCGCTTCCTGCGAATATGCCAATTCTTTGACCAGTGCCGACTGTGAGTAAGCTGTCGATCACTCTGACACCAACGCCCATTTTTTCACGAATAGGCGGTCTGTCCATCGGGTTTGGAGGAGATTGATCTGTTGAAACAGGTGCAAGTCCTTTAGGAAGCATGCTGCCGTCCAGTGGATCACCGAAGGCATCAACAACCTGCCCGATTAAACCAGTTCCTACTTTGACCTTTAACGACTCACCTGTTGCTTCAACAAGACTGCCTGGTGAGATGTTAGAGGCTTCTACGTAGGGCATGAGTAGAATGTTTTCATCTTTAAAGCCAACGACTTCTGCTTTGATCGGATGATTCTTACTCCCTTTTTTGTGAATCAGACATACATCACCGATTGAGCTTTCTGGCCCCTTGGACTCGATCATCAGTCCAACAACTCGATTGACTTTACCAAAACGTTTATAAGGATCGGCGGTTTCAATCGTTTCTTTTAGCACATCTATGTTCATTTGTGATCACCTGAATCAATGACTTCTAATAACTTTTCTTTTAACTGATTCATTTGGGTATCAACACTCGCTTCCACTTTTCCAAAGCTTGTTTCGACGTAACAAGTACCTTTTGGTGCTTTTTCATCCGAGTAAATGGCAAGATGTGTATTCTTTTGAAGGATTCTATTTAATTCATCTTTATATTCCATCACATGTTCGTAATGTGCAGGGTCGACATAGATGGAAATATCGTCATATTCTTTCACTTCTGAAATGACCTGCTTCACTAGCGTTAAAAATTGTTCTTTTGTGTCCTCAGCTGCATTCCATACTCGTTTAGCGAGCTCAAAGGCAAGTTCGACAATTTCTTCAGCAGAGCTTTCGATTTTTGCTTCATAGTCCTGCTTTGCAAGGCTGACAATGTCATTCGCTTGATCAAGAATCGATTGATACTGTAAAGTCGCATCTGCTTCGCCCTTTTGAAAACCATCTTGATATCCTGTTTGTTTCGCTTCTTCAATGAGCTGTACTCTTTCTGCTTCAAAATCAGCTCGCCGCTGATTGATTTCAGCCATTGTTTGTTCCAGCTCACGATTTGCTTGTTCTAAAATACGGCTTGCTTCATCTTGTGCATCACTTAATACAAGTTGAGATGCTTCTGTTTCGTTGACAGGCTCTTCTTCGTGATGTTCTCTTTTGAATTCCACTTGCTGCAAGGGAATGGTTTGACGGCCTTGTTCAGGAATAACAGATGTTTCATGTTTGATAATCCTAGACAATGATATCGTCTCCTCCACCTCGAGCTATGACGATTTCTCCAGCCTCTTCAAGTCGTCTTACGATGCTGACAATACGAGTCTGTGCTTCCTCGACATCTCTAAGCCGAACAGGTCCCATAAACTCCATTTCTTCTTTGAACGTTTCGACCATACGTTGCGACATGTTGCGGAAGACAATTTCTTTGACTTCTTCGCTTGCCACTTTGAGTGCAAGTAGTAAATCGTCATTTTCAACATCTCGAATCACGCGCTGAATGGCTCTGCTATCAAGAGTGACAATGTCTTCAAAGACAAACATACGTTTCTTAATTTCATCAGCAAGCTCAGGATCTTGAATTTCCAGTGTATCTAAAATGGTTTTCTCCGTTGCACGGTCTACACCATTCAGGACTTCAACTACCGCTTCGACTCCGCCCGTTTGGGTATAATCTTGCGTAAAGGTTGAAGAAAGCTTTTGTTCAAGAATACGTTCCACCTCATTGATGATCTCTGGAGATGTGCGGTCCATTAAAGCAATTCTTCTTGCAACCTCGGTTTGTACTTCCTCGCCTAACTCAGATAAAATCTGTCCAGCCTGTACTGGATCTAGGTAGGAAAGAATGAGCGCAATGGTTTGTGGATGCTCATGCTGGATAAAGTTTAAAATTTGCTCTGGGTCAGCCTTTCTAGCAAAATCAAATGGTTTCACTTGAAGTGAGGATGTTAAGCGATTTAAGATGCTGTCCGCTTTGTCCTCACCAAGCGCTTTTTCAAGCACTTGTCTTGCGTACATAAGGCCGCCTTGTGATATGTAGTCCTGCGCGATGGCAATGCTGTGAAATTCTTCGATGATCTCATCTTTTTTAGCAGTATCTACACTTCTTACATTTGAAATTTCTAATGTTAATTTTTCTATTTCGTCTTCAGACAGATGTTTGTATACAGATGCTGACACGTCTAGCCCTAAGGAAATCATTAGGATTGCTGCTTTTTGTCTGCCTGTTAGTCGATTTGGATCTTTTCTCGACATGTGTATTCCTCCTAATCCTCGGACAGCCAGCTGCGTAGCAATTTAGCAAAGTCTTCTGGTTTATCTTTTGCCATTTTTTCGAGCTGATTTTTTCTCACCATTTCTTCTGTTTCTGGCTCAGTATCGATATCAGGAACATGAATTGGTGTACGTTCATCAAACTCAAACTCTTCTTCCTCTTCTTTTCTTCGCTTACGTACGAGAAGAATAATGAGAGCGATAATGGCAAGTAGTAGCACACCGCCAACAATATAAACCCAAATCGGAATATTGTTTGAAGGGTTTTCTGCTGCCGTTTGCTGTTTACCGTCTAATTTTGATACAGATAAAACGATTTTGTTATCTAAGTCAGCTTGAGTGAGCGCTTGACCGTTTGTGTATTCTTTATCAATCGATGTACTGATGATGGTTGAAAGAATTTTTTTGATATCATCCTGCCTTTCAGCAGTTAATGAGGTCGGATCGTTTGCAGTAGGCGGTTCAACCAGTGCCTGAATGCCAACGTCTCTGATTTTATAAGGACTTTCTTTGATATCTTTATGAATGCGGTTGACTTCATAATTGATACGATCTTCGCTCTTTTCGTAATCTCCGCTTCCATTCGTTCCATCGGCACCTTGATAATTTGTGACATCATCGTCACCTGTTCCAGCGGTGCCTCCAGCTGCTGCGCCATTACCTGAATAAGTTTCAGCAATCTTTTCAGCGCTGACAGCAATTCCTTGCATGTTTTCTTGATCAACTGGTTCGACAAGATCTTCTTTTCTTTTTTCTTCAGTAAAATCAATGTCTGTAGTGACCGATACGGCAACTTTCTCTTGACCCATCATCGTTCCAAGCAGCTGTTGAATTTTTCGTTGAAGATTCTTTTCAATCTCCTCTTTTTTCTGCTGCTGTGCATCCATTCCACTTGCATAGGAATCTGAGCTGCTGTTTAAGTCATAGTAGTTGGAATCTTGGTCCATAATGACAATGTTTTCTGTTTTTAAATTCGGCACACTTTTTGAAATAAGATGATAAAGGCCTTTTACTTGTTGCTGAGTAAGCGTGTAGCCTGGTTGAACTTGCAGCACAATTGATGCTGATGCATTACTTTGCTCTTCTCCAACAAAAACGGAATCTTTTGGCAGGTTAATCATAACCTTTGAATCTTTAATCCCATCAATCGTGTTGATCAGATTGGATAGTTCTGTCTGAGTTGCGTCTACTTTCAGAACATCAAATTCATTATCTGTTAAACCGAAGCCGGAATTGTTCGCAAAGAAGGAGTAATCAATATTCCCCGTTTTAGGAAGTCCTTCTGATGCAAGTGTTACTTTTAAAGTGTCTGCTTGCTTTTCTGGAACTAAAATCGTCGTTCCGTTATTTGCAAGTTCCGATTTAACGTTTTTGCCATCCAGTTCCTGTTTGATTTGTCCTGCTTCTGCCTCAGACAAATCTCTAAACAACGGAACCATTTTTTCAGAAGAAGCAAAGATGCTAACAACCGTAATAATGATTGCTAGGGCAGCTACGCCGCCAATCATGAGTATTTTTTGTAATTTTGATCGATTTCGCCAAAACTCAACTGTTTTTGTTCTTAATTGCATTAAAGTACGATTCATCTTAACCCCCGGTCATTCCATTCAGTCTATTTTTTGTCCACCAGCACCTCCTACATCTGCATTCTCATAATCTCTTGGTACGCTTCGACTGCTTTATTCCGAAACTCGGTTGCAGCTGTGAGTGTCACACTCGCTTTTTGTGAAGCAATCATGACTTCATCGAGATTGACATCTTTCCCTTGTGCGAGAGCATTCGTATACTGGTCTGATTTCAGCTGTGATTGATTTAATGCCTCAATGGAATTCTTCAGCACATCAGAGAAATTCGTTTGACTTTTAGGTGCAGCCGCCTGCACAGACGATGCATTCGTCAATTCACTTGCTTGCTGAGCGGTTTGAAGCTGGAAAGGAGATATTGCGTTAACCAATTCTTTTCACCTTACTTTCCTATTTCTAAAGCTTTCATCAGCATGCTTTTATTCGCATTCAGCGCGGTCACGTTTGCTTCATATGACCTTGAGCTGCTGATGAGATCAACCATTTCCTTTAATGGATCAACGTTTGGTGTTTGAACATATCCATTTTCATTGGCATCGGGATTTGTAGGATCATATTGAAGGTTGAATGGAGTTTCGTCTTCAGTAATTTTTGTTACTTTGACGCCGTTTCCTAATTTGCCGCTCGAATTCATGCTTGAGTTCAATATAGATGAAAATGATTCACCTGACGGCTGTAATGTGACGAGCTTGCGTCTATAAGGCTCCCACTTGCCATCAACCTGTTTAGCTCTTGTTGTATCCATATTTGCAAGGTTTGAGGATACAACGTCCATTCTGAGCCTCTGTGCTGTTAATGCTGAGGCCGAAGCGTTAACGCCTGAAAAAATCGACATCACTTACCTCCTGTCAAAACTGTTTTAAGAGAATTGAACTTTCCGCTCATTCTTTCAACCAACGCATTATACTGAATTTGGTTTTTAGCGAGTTCACTCATCTCTTGATCAATATCGACATTATTTCCGTTTTCTTGATAAGAAGTACGGTTACTCGAAACAACTGAATAATTAGACCCTGTTTTAGAAAAATCAATGTGACCTTGGTATGTTTTTTTAGCATCTAATTTGATTGACGCATCATTTAGCATGTCGTGGAATGCAACTTTTTTAGACTTGTAGTTCGGTGTGTCTATATTCGCGATATTATTGCTTATGACTTTTTGCTTAACATTCGCTCTGCCCAAGGCATTCTCAAGGTTGCTTATCGTTCCAGAAAATATATCCAAAACCATATACCTCCAATCATATGTATTTCATTCCATTTAATCATGTCGAGATTTGTAAAACCATATGTTCATTGTAAGAAATAATAGGATTAAAGTCTATGATGTAATTGTAAAAAAAACTCGTAATATATATCTATTTTACGAATAGGTATAAAGACCTAGATTCAAAGCACTACAGAATTGTAAGGGGTTTCTTGGAAAAAAGAGTGTCATTTTTCGGACAAATCCTCTTTTTTTATACAAAAAAACCCTTTTCAGCGTTTATTTCGGCCGAAAAGGGTTTTTTGATTAGTGAGATTTTAAATTTTCAAGTTCAATTAAAAATTTGTTGTTTAATACTTTAATGTATGTTCCCTTCATTCCAAGAGAACGAGATTCAATAACGCCTGCACTTTCTAATTTACGAAGTGCGTTTACGATCACTGAACGAGTGATTCCTACACGGTCAGCAATCTTACTTGCCACAAGCAGCCCTTCGTTTCCATCAAGTTCTTCAAAGATATGTTCAATCGCTTCAAGTTCACTGTATGAAAGAGAGCTGATCGCCATTTGAACAACCGCTTTACTTCTTGCTTCTTCTTCAATTTCTTCCGCTTTCTCGCGAAGAATCTCCATTCCAACAACTGTTGCGCCGTATTCAGCAAGAATTAAATCATCATCTGTGAATGTATCTTGCAAACGAGAAAGGATTAACGTCCCTAAGCGGTCTCCGCCTCCGATGATTGGCACAATCGTTGTCAAACCTGATTGGAATAAATCACGGTTCTCAATCGGGAAAGCTGTGTACTCACTGTTGATGTCAAGGTTTGAAGATGTTTCAGGGACATTGAATAAGCTTTTTGTATATTCTTCAGGGAACTGACGATCTTCCAGCATTTTTTTCATACGTGCATTTTCAATCTGCTGGTTAATGGAGTAGCCAAGAAGCTTCCCTCTTCTGCTTAATACGAAAATGTTTGAATCAATGACATCTCTCAATGTTTCTGCCATTTCTTTAAAATTAACCGGTTTCCCCGCTGCATCTTGCAGCATCGAGTTAATAATCCTTGTTTTTTGTAGTAACGCCATAATAATGATCCTCCTAGATTACTTTATTCATTTGTTAAAGTATAAATTGACTTAAGTCTTTGTTATTTGCAATCTTTCCTAGCTTCTCTTCTACATACTGAGGGGTAATGGTCACTGTTTCCATTGTAATATCAGGCGCCTCAAATGAGAGCTCTTCTAACAGCTTCTCAAGTATGGTGTGAAGCCTTCTTGCACCGATGTTATCCGTCTCCTGATTGACGTGATAAGCCACTTCGGCAATCTTATGAATAGCATCGTCAGAAAATTCAAGAGATATACCTTCTGTTTCAAGTAAAGCCTTATATTGCTTTAATAACGCGTTATCTGGTTCCGTTAAGATTTTCACAAAGTCTTCTATACTTAATTTATCTAATTCTACACGGATTGGGAAGCGCCCTTGAAGCTCTGGAATCAAATCCGAGGGTTTCGCCATATGAAAAGCGCCTGCTGCTACAAATAGAACATGATCTGTTTTCACAGCCCCATACTTCGTCATCACAGTGGAACCTTCTACAATCGGTAAAATATCACGTTGAACCCCTTCACGAGAAACATCTGCAGACGATGCACCACCGCTTTTGGCAATTTTATCGATTTCATCGATAAAGATGATTCCTTGCTGCTCTGCTTTTTGCACGGCTTCCTGACCGACTTCATCCATATCAATCAGTTTTGAAGCTTCCTCAGCAGTTAACGCTTTTCTCGCTTCTCTGACGGTCAGCTTTCTGCGTTTTTTCTTTTTAGGCATGAGATTGCTAAGCGCATCCTGCATGTTCATACCCATTTGCTCCATACCCGAGCCTTGAAGCATATCAAACATGGAAGGCTGCTGCTCTTCGACTTCAATCGTGACGTAATGGTCTTCAAGTTCACCCATCGCCAGCTGGTGCGCAATGCGTTTTCTCGTCGACTCAAGCTCTACTTCTTCACTTGAGTGATCTCGATCACTTTCATCAGCATCAGAACCACCAAACAGCATCTCAAAAGGATTTTTCACAGACTGACTTTTTTTCTTTCCAGGAACAAGTAGATGAACAAGCCGTTTGTTTGCTTGTTTTTCCGCTTCTTCTTGAACATCCTTCATTTTTTCTTCTTTGACTAGTCTGATTGCTGTTTCCACTAAATCTCTGACCATTGATTCTACGTCACGTCCGACATATCCAACTTCAGTAAACTTCGTCGCTTCCACTTTAATGAAAGGTGCACCAGAAATCCTTGCAATTCTGCGGGCAATTTCTGTTTTCCCCACACCTGTCGGACCAATCATTAAGATGTTTTTAGGAACGACTTCATCCTTTAGCTTATCATGTAAAAGACTTCTTCTGTAACGGTTTCTTAAAGCCACCGCCACTGCTTTTTTCGCATCAAGCTGACCAATAATGTACTGATCAAGCTTTTCAACTATCTCTCTTGGGGTGAACGGCTTTTTCTCCATACGTCTCATGTCCTTTCTATTCAAGCTCTTCTAAAGTGATTTGATCGTTCGTGTAGACACAGATTTCTCCGGCCGTTTCAAGAGCTGCCTTTGCAATCTCTCGAGCTGAGAGATGGTCACCTGCATGTTTTTTGAGTGCTCTCCCGGCGCTAAGCGCGTAGTTACCGCCTGACCCGATAGCCAAAATGCCATCGTCTGGCTCGATGACCTCTCCTGTTCCAGATACGAGCAGGATGCTTTCTTTATTCATGACGATCAGCATGGCCTCAAGCTGTCTGAGCATCTTGTCACTTCGCCATTCTTTCGCCAGTTCTACAGCTGCTCGTTTTAGGTTACCACCGTATTCTTCAAGCTTCGTTTCAAACTTCTCAAAGAGTGTAAATGCATCTGCAACTGAACCAGCAAAACCTGCGAGTACTTTGCCTCCGAAAAGACGGCGCACTTTTTTTGCTGTGTGTTTCATGACGACAGCCTGCCCAAAAGTGACTTGACCGTCTCCAGCCATCGCACTTTTTCCTTTATGTTGAACGGCAAAGATTGTGGTTGCATGAAATGATGACATGAAAAAACCTCCTTTTAGGATCGTTTAAAAGCCCTTGGGTGATGAGACATGTACGTTTTTCTTAAAGAATCTTTTGATACATGCGTGTACACCTGTGTTGATGATAAATTTGAGTGACCGAGAAGTTCTTGAACACTTCTTAAATCCGCTCCCTCGTTTAAAAGATGCGTAGCAAAGGTGTGCCTTAACATGTGAGGATGGATATGTAATGTGCCAGATGCCTTTTTCATTAATTCAGTGAGAATGAATCGAACGCCTCTGTCTGTAAGAGGAGCTCCGCGCTGATTCAAAAACACATGTGAATCAGCACGATCCTTTCCCTTCACTTTCAGCTTCTGCCTTCCATCCTCTAAATATGTGGAGAGCGCTTCATGTGCATAAGAGCCGAAAGGTACATACCGCTGTTTGCTGCCTTTCCCATGAACAAGCACTGTATCCATCGATAAATCAAGATCAGATTCTTTTAATGAACATAACTCACTGACCCTCATACCTGTTGCATAAAGAAGTTCTAAAATGGCTTGATTTCTTTGACCAAGCGGTGTATTTACATCAGAAACTGTAAATAGCTCTTTTAGTTCCTCTTCATACAAAAATGAAGGAATTCGCTTATCCTGCTTTGGTAAGCTAACGAGTAAAAAAGGATTTTCTTTCACAAGCTGTTCTCTTAATAAAAATTTATAAAAGCTGCGAAGTGCAGAGACTTTCTTACTAATCGTTCTTCTTGTAAGGCCTTTTTCATAAGCTTCTGTTAAATAAATTCTCGTATCTTGATAGGATACCTCTTCAAAACCGTCTATTCCTTGAATGTTCATAAATCTGACAAACTCTTCAATCGCCTCAGTATAACCTGAGATCGTTAAAGCTGAATAGTTCTTTTCAATCTGCAAATATTCAATGAATAAGTGGACAAGACGCTGTTTATCTGTCATTTTTACACCTCTTTAAGGCTTTTAAATGGTATCACATATCTTGCTTCCCGTGCAATGTTTTACTACAGAGATTTCGAAATAGTTTGAATAGTTTCGATTGCGCGTTTAGCGTACTCTGCATAGCGCTCTTGTTTGTTTTTAATTCGAACGCCAAGATCTTTCAGCAAGCCAAAGTTTGCATTCATCGGCTGGAAGCTTTTCTTGTTTGTTGATGTGATGTAGTAAGCCATACTGCCAATCGCTGTTTCTTCTGGAAGTGTCACAAGCTCTTCTCCTTTAACAAAACGAGCTGCATTGATTCCAGCCACTAATCCTGAAGCCGCAGACTCAACATATCCTTCAACACCAGTCATTTGTCCGGCAAAGAATAAGTCGTCTCTATTTTTAAATTGATACGTCGGTTTTAGAAGGCTTGGCGAGTTAATAAATGTATTACGGTGCATTACACCATAACGAACAATCTCTGCCTCTTCAAGACCTGGGATCAAACGGAATACTTCCTTTTGATCGCCCCATTTTAGATGTGTTTGGAAACCAACAATATTATATAAAGTACCTGCTGCATCATCCTGTCTTAATTGAACAACAGCATAAGGTCTTTTTCCTGTTTTCGGATCTTCAAGTCCAACTGGTTTCATCGGTCCAAAGAGCATAGTTTTTTTCCCTCTTTTGGCCATGACTTCAATGGGCATACAGCCTTCGAAGAAGATTTCTTTTTCAAACTCTTTTAACGGCACAGTTTCAGCCGAAATGAGCGCCTCATAAAAACGATCGAATTCTTCTTCTGTCATCGGACAGTTTAAATAAGCCGCTTCCCCTTTATCATAACGTGATTTCAAATACACTTTATCCATATCGATGCTGTCTTTCTCGAGGATCGGCGCTGCTGCATCGTAGAAATATAAATACTCTTCACCTGTTAAGGATTTTAATTCTTTTGAAAGTGCTTCTGATGTAAGAGGACCCGTTGCGATAATCGTCGGACCTTCTGGAATGCTTTGCACTTCTTCTTGAAAGACCGTCACATTCGGGTGATTTTTCACGCGGTCTGTGACGTTCGCTGCAAATTCATGACGATCTACTGCAAGCGCTCCACCAGCAGGAACCGAGCTTTCATCTGCCGCTGCGATGATTGCTGAATCTAAATGACGCATTTCTTCCTTTAATACACCTACTGCGTTTGTTAAAGCGTTCGCACGCAATGAGTTACTGCATACGAGCTCCGCAAATTTATCAGTGTGGTGAGCTGGTGTTTGTTTGACAGGTCTCATTTCATACAGATGGACTTTAATTCCGCGCTTGGCAATTTGCCATGCCGCTTCACTTCCTGCTAAACCTGCTCCGATCACATTTACAAATTGACTCATTGTACAACTCTCCTATTTCGTAAGTTCTATTTGATGACATAAAAAAGCAGGTGAACAAGGCTGCTCACCGCTATTTTTGTTGTTCCTCTTTATAATCACAGTTCACACATTGAACTTGAATGCCTTTTTTCAGCTTTTTCTCTACAAGCATATTTTCGCATTTTGGACACTTTCTTTCAATTGGTTTGTCCCAAGAGACGAATTCACACTCTGGAAAACGATCGCAACCGTAAAAAATGCGGCGCTTCTTAGATTTCCGTTCAACGATATTTCCTTCGTGACAAGTCGGACATTTGACACCAATATCTTTGACAATTGGTTTTGTGTTACGGCAGTCAGGGAAATTAGAGCATGCCATGAACTTACCGTATCTCCCCATTTTGTACACCATTGGATGACCACACTCTTCGCAATCAACTCCGGCGTATTCAGGCTCGATCTCAACTTCCTGCATCTCTGCTTCTGCTTTTTCTACCCGTTTTGCAAAATCTTGATAGAAACTGTCGATAATGCGTACCCATTCAATCGTACCTTCTTCAACGCTATCAAGTTCTTTTTCCATTTTCGCAGTAAATTCTACGTTAATGATTTCAGGGAAGAATTCAATAATTAAGTTGAGCACAATCTCTCCAAGCTCTGTTGGAATAAACCGTTTGTTATCAAGTGCCACGTAGCCACGCTTTTGAATGGTATCTAATGTTGGTGCATACGTCGATGGTCGGCCGATACCTAGCTCTTCAAGGGTTTTGACAAGTCTTGCCTCAGTGTAGCGTGGAGGCGGCTGCGTGAAGTGCTGCTCTGGTTCAATATCTTTTGAAAGAACGGTATCCCCCTCTTTCAGATCAGGAAGCATTTTGTCCTTTTCTTCTAACTGGTCGTCCTTCCCTTCAACATATACTTTCATAAATCCAGAGAATTTTACCTTACTTCCATTTGCACGGAAAGTAAGCCCGTTATTTTCAAGATCCACACTCATTGTATCAAGAACAGCTGGTGCCATTTGGCTTGCCACAAAACGTTCCCAAATCAATTTATAAAGACGAAGCTGATCTCTACTTAGCACGTGTTTGACATCTGCTGGTTTTCTTAGCGTAGAAGTCGGACGGATGGCTTCATGAGCATCCTGTGTATTTTCGTTCTTTTTGGCAGTACGTTTTGTTGTATTCAAGAAATTCTTGCCGTACGTTTGATCAATGAAAGCAGATACTTCTTCAATTGCCGTATTGGAAATACGTGTTGAGTCCGTTCTCATATATGTAATGAGACCTACTGTACCTTCTTTACCAAGATCAATTCCTTCATATAATTGCTGTGCAATCATCATCGTTTTCTTCGCACGGAAGTTTAGTTTTCTCGCTGCCTCTTGTTGTAAGGTAGATGTTGTAAACGGAACAGCTGGGTTGCGTTTACGTTCTTTTTTCGTCACTTTTTCAACAGAAAACTTGCTTCCTTTTAATTTCGAAAGGATTTCTTTTACATCTTCTTTTGTTTTTAGCGGATGTTTTTTGCCATTTACGCCAAAGAAACTCGCTTCAAAGCTTTCTTTCCCTTTTAGGAAGGTGCCATCAATTGTCCAGTATTCTTCTGGTTTGAATTCATTAATTTCATTCTCGCGGTCAATAATCAGGCGGAGTGCAACTGATTGAACACGACCGGCGCTTAAGCCCTTTTTGACTTTCTTCCATAAAATTGGGCTGATTTTATATCCAACCAGACGATCTAAGATTCGTCTTGCCTGCTGTGCATCAACCAAGTCCATATCGATCATACGTGGATGTTTAAAGGAATCTTTAATTGCATCTTTTGTAATCTCGTTAAAGACAACGCGGCAATCTGAAGAGAGGTCAAGGTCAAGGCTGTGGGCTAAATGCCAAGCAATCGCTTCTCCCTCTCTGTCGGGGTCAGCTGCGAGATATACTTTTTTTGCTTTCTTCGCTGCTGTTTTTAATTCTTTTAAGACTGGACCTTTTCCTCGAATCGTAATATATCTCGGTTCGAAGTCATGCTCAGTGTCAACACCAAGCTGACTTTTCGGTAAATCCCTTACATGCCCCATTGAAGCCTTTACTTTATACTTTTTTCCTAAATAACGCTCAATCGTTTTCGCCTTTGCTGGCGACTCAACGATGACTAAATAATCAGCCATACTCAAAATCCCCCTTAAGAGGTGTTCTCTCTTTATCCATTTCACAAATTTATATTTATGTTAATTGCACCTATCTAACAGGCAATCGTTAAAAATTCTTTATGATGAACATCATTATAAACACGAAAAACAAAGTGTAAACTTAAATCCTCACTATTATTAAATATTCCGATGTCTTTTGTCAAACGATATTTTTATGGGAGTTCAGTATATTGAACACCGCTCAAGGAGAATTCCTCTAAAATATCCTTTGTTGAATGAACAAGCTTGGCACCTTGCTGAATCAGTCTAGCTGGACCTATAGAATTAGAATCAAAGATCGATCCTGCAACAGCAAACACTTCTTTTCCTTGCTCTAATGCCTGGTAGGCTGTAATAAGCGAACCGCTCTTTTCTTTGCACTGGACCACGATGGTTCCTCTTGTCAGGGCACTAATTAATCGGTTTCTCATTGGAAAATGCCATTTTTCTGGTTTGATATAAGGCGGATGCTCTGACAACAGTAAATGATGTTCTCCCATATATTGAGCCATTTGCACATGTTCTTTTGGATATACATGTTGAAAGCCGCCAGCTACAACACCAATCGTTTTTCCTTTTTTTCTTATGCACTCTTTGTGTGCAAGTCCATCAATTCCTTTTGCTAAACCACTCACAATCATCCAATCTTCCTCTACAAGTTCTCCAACAATTTTCTTCACGCACGCTTCTCCATAAGAGGATGGCACTCGTGTACCTACTACACCTAAACTTTTTTCTTCATTTAAATAGGTAACGTTTCCTTTTAGGAATAATACTGGGGGAGGATCATAAATGTGTTTTAGTGAGCTGGGATATATAGGTGATGTGATGGGAATCATGTGAATATTTTGCTTTAAATAGGCTTGAACGATGTGTTGAAAAATGGGGAATTCATTTTCTTCAGCTTGTTGTAAGCGGGTAAAGTCGATCTTTTGTAATGATCGATCCTGTTTGAAATGATGTGTTTCTTCATTTATATATAGCTCAGGATCGACTTTCCACCATTTTGTTAACAAAGAGGGTGAGATGAGGCCTTTTAAGCGGTGAAAAATCATTCTTTCGGACACGTTGTACATACCATTCCTCCAGTTTAAGATAGAAAGAAGAAGACTTGTCAAAGAACAAGTCTTCTTGTGTCATTAATGCGTTTTACAAGCTTCAAAGAGATTCTTCTCTTTTAACACTTTAATTAAGGTTTCTCCCATGACAGATGGTGTCTCTGCCACTTCAATTCCACATTCACGCATTGTTTTTACTTTTTCATCAGCAGTTCCTTTACCACCAGAAATAATGGCACCAGCATGTCCCATACGTTTTCCTGGAGGCGCTGTTTTACCGCCAATAAAGCCAACAACCGGCTTGGTCATATTTGCTTTTACCCATTCAGCTGCTTCTTCTTCAGCAGTACCGCCGATTTCACCAATCATGATCACAGCATGCGTTTCAGGATCTTCATTGAAGGCTTTTAATACATCAATAAAGTTCGTACCATTGACAGGGTCGCCGCCAATTCCTACAGCTGTTGATTGACCAACACCAGCCTCTGAAAGCTGATGTACCGCTTCATATGTAAGCGTTCCAGAACGAGACACAACACCAACATGACCTTTTTTATGAATGTAGCCAGGCATGATGCCAATTTTACATTCTTCAGGTGTAATCACACCAGGACAGTTCGGTCCAACAAGTCTTGTCTTCTTACCTTCCATATAGCGTTTCACTTTAACCATATCCAGAACTGGAATGTGTTCTGTGATACAAATCACTAGATCCACTTCTGCATCAACAGCCTCTAAAATGGCGTCTGCTGCAAATGGTGCTGGTACATAGATAACAGAAGCATTTGCTCCAGTTGTCTGTACTGCTTCAGATACAGTATTAAATACAGGAACTCCCTCTACTTCAGTTCCACCTTTTCCAGGTGTGACACCGCCAACGATATTTGTTCCATACTCAATCATTTGTTTTGTATGGAATAATGCGGTTGAACCGGTAATCCCCTGAACAATTACTCTCGTATTTTTATTAATAAATACACTCATTTAGGTTCCCTGCCTTTCTGCTCTACTTGACTAAAGATACAATCTTTTCTGCCCCGTCAGCCATAGACTCAGCAGAAGTGATATTTAAGCCTGAATCACTCAGGATTTTCTTCCCTAATTCAACGTTTGTTCCTTCAAGACGTACAACGAGTGGTAATGTTAAGCCGACTTGTTTCGTCGCTTCAACAACACCTTCTGCAATGACATCACATTTCATGATGCCGCCAAAAATGTTCACGAAAATCCCTTTGACATTTTGATCAGATAAGATGATTTTAAATGCTTCCGTTACTTTTTCAGCAGTTGCACCGCCGCCAACATCAAGGAAGTTTGCAGGGTCCCCGCCGTAATGCTTGATGATATCCATTGTAGACATCGCAAGGCCTGCTCCATTCACCATACAGCCAATATTCCCATCTAGTGAAATGTAGCTTAGGTCATATTTAGATGCTTCAATCTCCTTTGGATCTTCTTCATCAAGGTCACGGTATTCTAATATATCTTTTTGTCTATATAAGGCATTGCTATCAAAGTTTAATTTTGCATCAAGTGCCATGACTTTTCCATCACCTGTTACAACAAGAGGATTTATCTCGGCAATTGAACAATCCTTTTCAATAAACGCATTGTAAAGGCTTGTCATAAACTTAACAGCTTGACCAACTAATTTTGTTGGAATATTAATTTTAAACGCAACTTCTCTCGCCTGATAGGCTTGGAGACCAATCGCTGGGTCGATGACCACTTTCACGATTTTTTCTGGCGTTTTTTCTGCTACTTCTTCAATTTCAGTACCGCCTTCTTCAGAAGCCATCAAAACAATTCTTGATGTCGCTCTATCCAAAACGAGTCCTACATAGTACTCTTTTTGAATATCGCAGCCTTCTTCAATAAGTAAGCGTTTTATTTCGCGCCCTTCAGGCCCTGTTTGATGTGTGACAAGTGTCTTGCCGAGCAATTCCTCTGCAAACCCTTTCACTTCATCTTTTGTTTTTGCAATTTTTACCCCACCTGCTTTACCACGGCCGCCTGCATGAATCTGTGCTTTTACGACATATACAGAGCTTCCAAGCTCTTCTGATGCTTTCACTGCTTCATCAGGTGTAAATGCTACTTTACCATTTGGAACTGAAACCCCATATTTTCTTAGGATTTCTTTTCCTTGGTACTCATGGATATTCATTTCCCATCCTCCCAACATATGTAGAAACAAAAATTATAAAATAGACTGCGCTTTCATTTTAAAGAATAAAAAAGAGAATGTCTAGGGTTCTATGTAAAATCGTAAAATCCTTCTAAACATTCAAACTTTTATTTTATTAAAAATATAAATTTTTCAGTCAAAACACTTATTTTACCTTATTTTTTCATTTTTTGATCCAATCGATAGATAAATGAAAATATTTCTGCTACAGTATCGTATAACGCTTCTGGGATTTCCTCATCGAGCGTTAAGTGGCGCATCAGTTCTACTAAATTACGGTCTTCTTGAATAGGGACCCCAGCTTTTTGAGCTTCTTCAATAATATGATCAGCCACATAGCCACTGCCTGTTGCAACGACTTTTGGCGCTTTTTGTTTTTCTTCATCATAGTGTAGAGCGACCGCTCTTCTAAGCGGTTTTGAATCTTTCATACTCGTAAGTCCAGCCCTTTCTCGCTGATTTTATGAAAGTGTTCATCCAGAAAGTCAGACGGATCAATTGGCTCTTCTCTCTTTTTCGCTGTAATCCCCGTCAAACTATACCCTAGGGCATTTAAATTCTCTCGAACAGCTGGAATCATTGGATTAATGGTCCCTTGCAGTTCGTGAGCCGTCTCGACTGTAATTGACATCACTTTTTGCTGAATCGTACAGTCTATTAACGTTTCTTCTAAGTTTTCCATGTTTAAATAAAACATTAAACGGCACTGAGAAATATCGATAGAGCCATCTTTTTTCTTATGCCCTTTTAGAATAAAGGTTAAATCTTGAACACTATGTTTTGAGAAAAGCGGGTAAGAAACCATCATTTGACTAACTGTTTGGTTTTCCTGATGCACTAGTAACTGCCCATTTAATCTATGGAATAATTGATCCACTTCTTTTTTTACGGGCTCGGGAACATCAGCTTGCCTTGCATCATTTAAAACCATCTTTAATTGGTGAAGCTCTTGACTTTTGACATCTTGGCTGCCCTTTTCCAGTAATTTCAGCATCCCAATTTCATCTCGTACACCTATCGCTTTTTTCATCGTCATCAGTAAATCGAGTACATCGGTTTTATTGCTTAATGCTGGTTCAGTCTGCTGAATGACCTTTACCAATGCGTTCGCCTCTGTTTTTGAAAGAAACGGAAATTCCTTTTGAAGCACGGCTGCCTTTGCGTCAGCCTGTGGTCCTGCCTGCTGGACTGCTTGAACCAGTGATGTGAGCTGTTTTACATCAAGCTGCTGCTGTCCGTCTATGCCTTGCTTTGTGATGCTTGTCAGAATGCGTTCTATTTGCTGAAGCGGGAGCTGTTTTGGACTTAATAATTGCTGCACGCTGTTCTGATTCACTGTATCCACCTGTCGCCCTTGTATAGCGGCGGGCTGGCTCTGCTTTGTTTGCTGAGCCGGATTGACATGAGGCTGCACCAGCTGCAAGCTTTCTCCTTGCTTCGTTTGACCTTCTTTTGCTCCTAGAAGCACCGATAAGAGCTTTTCTGCATGAACAGTTGTCTCAGCATTTACAACCGTACGAACGGCCTGTGTAAGAGCCTGTGTGGCTTCTGATTGCTTCGGAAGCTGTGTTAATCGATCTAGCAGTGCTGTCACATCCTGATGAAGTGCAGAGGGGGATTTCATCGCTAATATTGATTGGAGCACTCCTTGCTGAATCGGCAAATCTTTCTTTAAAGCAAAAAGAAGTGCTTGCAGACCTTTTTTGATATCCGCGCCTTGAAGTTGTTCAATCCATTTTACTGCCGTTTTTAACTCTGCTTCGTTGATGACCGGTTTTTCTTTTAAAAAGGCTGTAGCTGTTAACATTTGTTCAAGTCCATTTTTAAGCGATAGACCTTCTAGTAGTTTAGCTGCGGCATCCTTTAATGTTTTAGGATCTTGGTCAAATTGCTGAACAGGTCTTAATTTACTCAGACTGCCTCCACCTTCTTGTTCTAATTGGAACCAGTAGAAAGAATCGGCTTTGAGCTGAGCCGCTAGCTGCGCTTTGATTTTGGTCGAACCTATTTGAACAAGTGCTGTATCATCCCCGAGCATTTTCAGTACTTTGCCGAGAATGAGCCGGTGAATAATTTCCTTTCCTTCCGTGTTAAGCGGAACAGATTCTGCCGTATTCAGCCGACTATTCAGTGCAGTATGTATATCTTCAACTCTTGTCATCACAGGCAGCCTCCTTGTGTCAAAATATTTATGAAATAACAGATTTCACTGGTGCAAATGATAACCGGTGGATAGGTGTGGCGCCATGTGTTTGAATGGCAGCAAGGTGCTCTTTCGTTCCATACCCTTTATGTTTTTCAAATTGATACTCAGGGTACTGGCGTCCATACTCTTCCATCATTTGGTCCCTTGTCACTTTGGCAATACATGCACCAGCTGCGATGGATGCGCTTTTAGCATCTCCTTTGATGATATTCTCCTGTTGAGTAGGAAGCGGGAGCGTCATCGCATCTATGAGTAGATAATCAGGTGTGTGAGTGAGCTGCTTTACAGCCCTCACCATCGCCAGTCTTGATGCTTCGTATATATTGATTTCGTCAATCGTTGCCGCATCAACAATGCCGATGCCGATGTCGAGCGCTTCCTTTTGAATGAGCTTATAATAGGTCATTCTTTTTTTCTCAGATAGCTGTTTTGAATCATTTAAACCGAGTAGGATGGTATCTTCTTTTAATATCACAGCTGCCGCAACCACTGGACCAGCGAGTGGTCCTCTTCCTGCTTCATCTATGCCTGCAATATAAGTGTATCCTTGCGCTTTTGCTTTGGTTTCAAATTGCAGCATTTGCTTCCATGCTGCATGTAGTTCTTGCTGTTTTTCTCTCTCTTTGTTCCATTTGTCCATCAGCTTCTGGACACTTTTTCTTGTATCGTCTTTCAATAGTTCACGAATGTATGACTCGTCGTCAGCATGTTGTTCTATTAATTCTTTTATTTGTTTGACCGTGTACATTGGCTTTTCCGCAGCCTCCTTCTTTATATCGGCAGTTTTTCGCAAAAAATAAAGACCCGCATGAGCTGCGTGTCTTTTAGCTTTCAGGCTTCTCAAAAGTGAGGGGACCAAATTTTTCCGTTCGAATATCCCGAATGATGATTTCGGTCGTTTTGTCGTAATTAATGAATCCTCCACTCATCAGACAGCCGCGTTTTGTGCCAATGGCATCAAACAGCTCAACTGTATCTTCAGGTATTTCTGCTAGATCATAGCGTTTTTTTAATCGCTCTGGATAGTGCTCTTCTAAAAAGCGCAGCGCATAAACGGCGACATCCTGCAAGTTGATGATTGAGTCTTTAATCGCTCCGGTGACGGCCAGCCTAAGACCTACTTGTTCATCTTCAAATTTCGGCCAGAGAATTCCGGGGGTATCGAGCAGTTCAAGTTCTTTTCCTACCTTCACCCATTGCTGTGACGTCGTAATACCAGGTCGATCTCCTGTTTTCGCAATATTTTTCTTTGCCAACCGATTGATCAGCGTTGATTTGCCGACATTGGGAATTCCGATAATCAAAGCTCGAATGGCACGCGGCTTAACACCTTTCGCTTTCATTCGATCGAACTTTTCTTTTAAGATTTCTTTTGATGTCGTAATGATTTGATTTAACCCTTGTCCATCGACAGAATTAATGGCAAGCGACCGTACACCTTGCGCTTCAAAGTGTGCCTGCCACTCTTTTGTCATACGAGGATCTGCTTTATCCGCTTTGTTCAAAAGCATAATTTTCGGTTTGTTTTGGAGGATTTCTTCTATCATTGGGTTTCTAGAGGACATCGGAATCCTTGCATCGGTTAATTCAAATACGATGTCGATGAGCTTTAATTTTTCTGTGACTTCCCGTCTTGCTTTTGCCATATGGCCTGGAAACCATTGAATTGTCATATGTGCACCTTCTCTCTTCTAACGGTTGTCTCTATACATTGTACAAAAAAAGAGCCTGTTACAGGTAACAAGCTCTTTCCTTTGATATCATTATCGTCTGATTTCTTTGATACGAGCCGCTTTACCGCGAAGTTCACGTAGGTAGTAAAGTTTCGCACGACGTACCTTACCGTGACGTACAACTTCGATCTTAGCGATTTTTGGTGTGTGTACAGGGAATGTACGCTCAACGCCTACACCGTAAGAGATCTTACGAACTGTGAAAGTTTCGCTGATTCCACCACCACGACGCTTAATTACAACACCTTCAAAGATCTGGATACGCTCACGAGTACCCTCGACAACTTTCACGTGTACACGTAAAGTGTCACCAGGACGGAACGCAGGAAGATCAGTGCGTAATTGTTCTTTTGTGATTTCTTCAATCAATTGTTGCATCGTTTTCAACTCCTTCCAACAGATGCTCATGTCCTCTTTCTTCATTGCAGCGGAACATCGTTTTCAAACTTGAATCGGCAAGCCGTCCAAGTCACAAGTAGTATCATACCACACCTGTATACCTTGTGCAATACAATCTAGTCATTATGAAGCTGCCAAAGCCATCTTTTTTCTTCATCCGTTAATGTTTTGCAAGAATCGATCAAATCTGGCCGTCTTGTATAGGTTCGCTTCAACGATTCTTTACGCCGCCACTCTTCAATTTTGGCATGATTTCCAGAGAGAAGCACATCTGGTACTTTCAATCCTTTATAATCAGCTGGTCTTGTATAGTGCGGATGCTCAAGCAGACCTGTACTAAATGAATCTTCGATATGAGACGCTTCTTTTCCAAGCACATGAGGCAAAAGCCTGACCACACTGTCTGCAATCATCATCGCCGGCAGCTCTCCGCCTGTGAGAACGAAATCTCCGATTGAGATTTCATCTGTGACAAGATGCTCCCTGATGCGCTCATCGTAGCCTTCATAGTGGCCGCAAATGAACATAAGATGCTCTTCTTTTGCAAGCTCTTCTGCTTTCTTTTGTGTATATCTTTCTCCTTGAGGACAGACAAGAATAATGCGGGGCTTCTTGTTTGCTTTTTTCGTTAAATCTTCTACCGCATCAAATACAGGCTGTGCTTTCAGAACCATGCCAGCACCGCCACCATACGGATAGTCATCCACTGTTTTATGTTTATGATCGGAATACTCCCTAAAATTCACGACATCAAATGAGACCGCATCTTTTTCCTGAGCTTTTTTTAAGATCGATGAGTGAAGCACTCCTTCGAACATTTCAGGAAACAGTGTTAAAAAGTCAATTTTCATTCGTCAATGAGTCCTTCCATCACTTCAATGTGTACTTTCTTGGATGAAATATCAACTGTTTTGACGACAGATGGAATATAAGGGATGAGGGCATCTTTTTTGCCTTTTCTTCCAACCACCCATACATCATTTGCCCCTGGCGTTAAAACTTCTTTGATTTGACCAATCAGTTTGTCCTCTTCATCATATACTTCACAGCCGATGATTTCGTGGAAATAAAATTCCCCTTCATCTAATGAACCAAGATGTTCTTTTTCTACTTTTAAAATCGACTCTTTTAATTGCTCAGCTTCATTTAACGAGCCGACTTCTTCAAATGTCAGTAAATCAAATTGTTTGTGCTGTCTATGTGATGCGACAGTCACTTTTATTGGTTCTTTTTGATTTTGTTTGAAAATATAAAGGACGCTGCCTTTTTTGTAGCGTTCTTCTGGGAAATCAGTCTTTGACACAACACGTACTTCTCCGCGCACTCCATGTGTATTGACGATCTTTCCGACATTCAACCATTCTAGCTCCATGTTCTCAATCACCCCTGACGTATTTCCACAATGGTGCCGTCTTTCACGACGATGACATTGTCTTGCATTTTGTCATCCCATTTATCACCTATTTTTACTTCAATCAGCGCATCCACTTCTGTTTCTTTCATTTCACTGCCAAGAGGCAAGATATGCAGCTGCTCGACTTGAAAATCAATTTGCCTCATTTTCTCTTGTCTTTTTTCAATGGCTTTTTGAAATTGAGGGATGGCTTCTTGCTGATGTGGTTCTTTTTCATGCTTTTTTAGTTGAAAATATAGTTGATTGCACTCACGTTCTAGTCTTTCTTTTTTCTCCAAAAAAGTCGTTAACAGTTTGTCCTTACTGCTTTCAGTTAATACTTGCATGACGGTGACATGTTGAATGATCTGCATCTTCCTTTTTGTCCCCCTATCCGAAGGCATTTGTCCTCTACAGTATAACGAAAAATAGATTTAAACGTGTAAAAAAAGGGGAGGTCCTAAGCCCTCTCCCTTTTTAGTCAGCAATCTCAAGTTGAACTTTCTTAGAAGACTCTGCACTTGCTGCAAACATGACTGTTCGTATCGCTTTAGCTGTACGTCCCTGCTTTCCGATCACTTTTCCGGTATCTTCAGCATTGACAGACAGTGTGTAAATGACCTGCTCATCTTTTTCTAATGAAGATACGTGAATATCTTCAGGGAAATCAACAAGTGGCTCGACGATGGACACAATCAATTCTTCCAAGGACAGCTCATTCATTATTTGCTGTTTTTCGCATTATGAAATTTTTCAAGAATTCCTTGGCTTGAGAAAAGGTTACGAACTGTATCAGATGGTTTCGCACCATTTTGAAGCCATTTAAGCGCTAATTCTTCGTTGATTTTCACCTCAGCTGGTGATACCACTGGGTTGTAAGTTCCAACTGTTTCGATGAAACGACCGTCACGTGGTGAACGAGAATCTGCTACAACAATACGATAGAAAGGAGATTTTTTTGCTCCCATACGTTTTAAACGAATTTTTACTGCCATTTTACTAGCACCTCCGAAAATATTTCAACAAGATAGTATATTAACAATGATAAAAGGGTTTGTAAAGTGTTTTTTCTTAACAATGGTTTTATCATGTATAACCAATTACATAAATGGTAATTTAAAGCCGCCTTTTTTCTTTCCTTTGGACATGTTGGTCATTTGCTTCATCATCTTTTTCATTTCGTCAAATTGTTTTAAAAGGCGATTGACTTCCTGTACAGATGTTCCGCTTCCTTTTGCAATCCGTTTTCTTCGGCTTGCATTGATGACCTCTGGCTGTTCTTTTTCTTCGGTCGTCATTGATTTAATGATCGCTTCGATGTGATTGAGCTGCTTTTCGTCTACTTGGACGTTTTTGAGCCCTTTCATTTTACCGGCTCCCGGCATCATTTGGATCAGTTCATCAAGTGGACCCATGTTGCGAACCTGCCCAAGCTGCTCGAGGAAATCATCGAGCGTGAAGCTCATTGTCCGCATTTTTTGTTCAAGCTCTTTCGCTTTATCTTGGTCAACGTTTGCTTGTGCTTTTTCAATAAGCGTGAGCACATCTCCCATGCCAAGAATTCTCGATGCCATCCGCTCCGGGTGGAATGGTTCAATTGCATCAAGCTTTTCACCTAGTGCGGCGAATTTAATCGGCGTATTTGTGACTGCACGAATTGAAAGTGCTGCCCCGCCTCGCGTATCACCGTCTAGTTTTGTCAGAACGACACCTGTTAAACCAAGCTGTTCATTAAAGCTTTTTGCGACATTGACAGCATCTTGACCAGTCATCGAGTCAACAACGAGGAAAATCTCTTCTGGATTTGCGACTTCTTTTACTTTCTGAAGTTCATCCATTAAGTCTTCATCAATATGAAGACGTCCTGCTGTATCTAAAATGACATAATCATGATGTTCTTCTTTCGCTTTTTCAATTGCCTGTTTGGCAATTTCGACAGGACTAACTTGATCACCTAATGAGAATACGGGCATATCAAGCTGTTTCCCAAGCGTTTGAAGCTGCTGGATCGCTGCTGGTCTGTAAATATCAGCGGCCACCATCATCGGCTTGCGATTATGTTTTTTGCGAAGTAAGTTGGCAAGCTTTCCAGTTGTGGTCGTTTTACCTGCCCCTTGAAGACCAACCATCATAATAACAGTTGGAGATTTTTTCGCTACAGCGATTTTACTCTCTTCCCCGCCCATTAAATCAGTGAGTTCTTCTTTTACAACTTTAATGACCTGTTGTCCTGGGGTAAGACTTTGCATGACCTCTTGTCCAACTGCCCGCTCGCTTACTTTTTTCACAAAGTCTTTGACTACTTTAAAATTGACGTCAGCTTCAAGAAGGGCAAGGCGTACCTCGCGCATCATTTCTTTTACATCTTGCTCTGACACTTTTCCTTTGCCGCGGATTTTTGAAATCGTCTGCTGCAGTCGGTCGGCTAATCCTTCAAATGCCATACTGTGCCGCCTCCTAATCTAATTTCTCAAGCGATTCAATTAAAGCTTCTGCTTCTTCCTTTTGCGCGGAATCTGCTACAAGCTCTCTCATTTTTGTGAGAAGTTCTTTACGCTCTTTAAATTTCTTAAACAAGAGCAGCTTTTCTTCATATTGTTCAAGCATCGCTTCAGTCCGTTTAATATTATCATAAACAGCCTGTCTTGATACTTCATATTCATCCGCAATTTCACCGAGGGAAAAATCGTCTAGGTAGTAAAGCGACATGTAGCTCTTTTGTTTTGCGGTCAACAACGATTGATAGAAATCAAACAAGTAGTTCATTCTCGTTGTCTTTTCAAGCGTCATGGGCTCTCTCCCCTTTGTTAAGTTCATTCCCTTTACAACAACTAAGTTTACACGGTTCTGATCTATGTGTCAAGTTTTTATCTTGTCACTTCCTGCGGCGATATATAAATAAAAATGCCGGCAATTTTGCCGGCATCTTGATTAGTCTTCTTGATCAATCATGTCTGAGAATAATCCGTACACATACGATTCAGCATCGAACTCTTGCAGATCGTCTACTTTTTCACCTAATCCGACAAGTTTTACAGGGATGTTGAGCTCATTGCGAATGGCAAGAACAATCCCGCCTTTTGCAGTACCGTCAAGCTTTGTTAAAGCGATACCTGTCACATTTGTTGCTTTAGAAAATTCCTTCGCTTGCGCCATCGCATTTTGACCTGTTGTCGCATCAAGGGCAAGCAGTACTTCGTGCGGTGCATCGGGCACTTCGCGTTCAATGACTCTCTTGACTTTCTCTAGCTCTTTCATCAAGTTGACTTTGTTTTGCAGTCTGCCTGCTGTATCACAGATCAAGACATCTGCTTTTTTGGCTTTAGCTGATTGAACGGCATCATAGATGACCGCTGCCGGGTCAGAGCCTGCTGTTTGTTTAACGACAGGAACACCAGAGCGCTCGCCCCATACTTCAAGCTGCTCAATCGCCCCCGCACGGAACGTATCACCTGCTGCTAAAATGACGGATTTCCCTTCATTTTTTAGCTTGTTTGCCAACTTACCAATGGTTGTGGTTTTACCGACACCGTTCACGCCTACAAATAAAATAATATTTAAACGGCCGTCTTCAATGTTCAGTTCAGAAATTTGTTCCTCACCGCTATTGTAAATCTCCACGAGTTTTTCAGAGATGACTGCTTGTACTTCACTTGGGTCTTGAATGTTTCTTAATTTCACTTCTTTTTTCAGCTCATCAATCAGTTCCATCACAGTCGTGAAACCAACATCCGCACCGATTAACACTTCTTCTAGTTCTTCAAAAAAGTCTTCATCCACTTTACGATAGCGAGAAATGAGTTCATTTACTTTTCCCTGAAACGAATTTCTCGTTTTTTCAAGTCCATCTTTAAACTTTTCTGATACTGAATCGGTTTGCTGCGTAAATTTTTCTTTTAATTTCTTAAAAAAGCTCATTGGTTCAAAAACCTCCTTTAATTACTGGACAAGCTCTTTCGTTTCCTCTAGTTTGACAGATACCAGTTTTGAGACACCTGACTCCTGCATCGTGACACCGTACAGAACATCTGCTTCTTCCATGGTTCCTTTTCGGTGTGTAATGACAATGAACTGTGTTTCTTGGCTGTATTTCTTTAAATACTGGGCAAAGCGGAACACATTCGCTTCATCAAGCGCTGCTTCTACCTCATCTAGCACACAGAATGGAACAGGTCTCACTTTTAAGATCGAGAATAATAAAGCGATGGCTGTTAATGCTCTTTCTCCGCCTGAAAGCAGGCTTAGATTTTGCAGCTTTTTCCCCGGCGGCTGCGCCACAATATCGACGCCTGAGTTTAGTAAATCGTTTGGATCTGTGAGCTTAAGGTCTGCTCTTCCTCCGCCAAATAATGCTTGGAAAACAGATTCAAAATGCCCGCGGATTTGAGAGAATGTCTCAGAGAAACGTTTCGTCATCTCCTGATCCATTTCTTCAATGACTTGGAATAACGTATTTTTCGCTTCTGTCAGATCATTGCGCTGTTCTGTTAAGAAGAGATAACGTTCATTCACACGTTCATACTCATCAATGCTTCCTAAGTTCACTGTTCCAAGCTCTTCAATGGCTAGTTTGATCAATTTCACGCGTTTTCTTGCTTCATCCGGCGATAGCGTCAGATGATACATTTCTTTTGCTCCTTCAAACGAAAGGGCATACTCTTCGTTTAAATAGGCGATGAGGTTATCAAGTTCAACTTCCATGCGGCCAAGCTTGATCTCTTCATCTTTTAAGCTTGTCGTGAGCTGTTTATACAGGCGTTTTTGCTCTTTTAGTTCACGTTCTGCGAATTCTAATGTTTCAGAAAGAGCCAGGCGCTGTTTGCGTCGCTCTGAGATAAGCGCTGTCGTTTTGTTTTTATGTTCCAGTTTCTCTTTTGCCGCTTCTTCCAGTTGTTCGGCGCCGCTTGAGCTGGATGACATTTCACTTGTTAAGAGGGACAAATCTTCTTTTGTTTCCGTCAGCGTCTTTTCAGCCTCTTCTAATTCAGCCGTTAAGCTCGACAGTTTTTCTTGTTCATTTGCTAAAGACTGCTCTTTTTTGGCAAGCGAGATTTTCAGCTCTGTTAATTCGGAAGAAATGGTTTCTTTCGTTGAGCTTTGGGTCTGCTTCCGTTTAGTTAACGTGTTGATCTCTTCGTCAAGAGAGGTCAGTTTCTCACCTATAGATGTTTCAAGGGCTGCCTGCTCTTTGTCCTTGCTCGCAAGTTCGCTAGAGCGCTGCTGCAACTCTTCTTTTTCTTGATCATAGAGCTCTAGATGAGCGTTAATATTTTTTTCAGCTACTTGCAGTTCATATAATGTCCCTTTTAACTCTTGCTGCTTTTCTCGAAGCATTTCGCCGCGCTGACGCAGTTCATTTAATTGGACTTCGCTTTCGGCAATCGATTGCTTCGTTTCTTTTGTTTCTTTTTCAAGGATCGTTGTTTTTTCTTCCATTTCAACGAGTTGCTTTGTTAATGTTTCAATCTCTCGGTTTCTGGAGAGGAGGGAATTGTTCTTTTTCTTTACACCGCCCCCAGTCATTGAACCGCCCGGGTTCACGACGTCCCCATCAAGGGTCACGATACGATAACGATGTCCAAGCATTTTCGCTAGCTCATTGGCACCTTTTAAGTCTTTCACGATTAGGACTGTTCCAAGCAAATTCCGAATGACTTTTTCATACTTTTCATCAAAGGAAACGAGCTGACTCGCTACGCCGATAAATGCGTCATGCTGCTCAGCTGTTTGAATATCTCTGAACTGAATGGTTCGTTCTTTGATGACGTTCATCGGCAGGAAGGTCGCACGCCCAAAGGAATGCTGCTTTAAGTATCCAATGGCCTGTCTGGCAGCCACTTCATTTTTAGTAACGACATGCTGCGTGGCTGCGCCAAGTGCAATTTCAATCGCTGTTTCATGTTGCTGCTCTGTTTGAATCAGCTCTGCAATCGCCCCGTGAATACCACCTAACCGATCCTTTGCCTTTAAAACCTCTTTCACTCCTTGGAAAAATCCTGAGAAGTCTTCCTGCATGGATTCAAGCATTTCTTTTTTAGATTTTGCCTGCTGTACATATTGATAGGCTTGGTAAAGAGCTGTTTCTTTTTTCTCGTATTGACGTTTCATCTGCTCTAGCTTTTGTTCCGCTTCTCTAAAGCGTTTCACCTGAGCCAAAATGTCTTCTTCTCGTTCTGAAAGTTGCTTCTCGGCTTCTGTTTTCTTTTCCTTCACAGATACCCGTTCTTCGATATGTTTCTGATTATTTTGCGTTAACCGCTCTAGCTGCAAGGCTGCTTGGCGCTGCTGCTCTTCTAGTAATGTACGTTCGTTTCGGATAGAAGCTTGCTCGTTTAATAGGTCAAAATAATCGCTTTTTAGCTGTTCAATTTGCCCTTCCACATCTTCACTATGAAGAGACAGCTGATGCTGTTTTGTTTTCACTTCATCTTTTAGCTGCTGCACTTCTGTTTGCAGGCTGTCACGTGTGACTTTCTGCTGTTCAATCTTTTCCGTTAACGACGCCTGTTTTTCGGTTAAACGCACGAGCGTGTCTTCTAGCTGCCCTTGGTTAGCGGCCGCATTTTTTTTCCGTTCTTTTAGAACTTCTTTTTTCCCTTCAAGTTTTTCTAGTTCTTCACTTGTGAAAAGGAGGACTTCTTGAAGGTCATGAATCGAATCGTCAAGCGCCTGAATACGGTCTCTCGATTCTTCGATTTTGGCTTCCTTCGCTTGAATGTCTGTGGACTGCTTCATTTCATCTTGTTTGAACCGCTCGACAGCTTCACCAAGTGTTGTCCATTTTTTGTGCAGTGCTTCAATATCATGGACGGTGAGAGCAATTTCTACATTTTCAAGTTCTTCTTTCTTTTGCAGATAGTCTTTTGCGATAGATGCCTGCATTCTTAGTGGTTCTACTTGATCTTCTAGTTCATGCAGAATATCTTCCACCCGGTTTAAGTTGTCCTGCGTTTCAAACAGTTTATTCTCGGCTTTTTTCTTTCTTGTTTTATATTTCAGGACACCAGCTGCTTCTTCAAAGATGCTACGTCTTTCTTCAGCTTTACTCGATAGAATCTCTTCTACCTTACCTTGGCTGATGATCGAAAAAGCTTCTTTTCCAAGACCTGAATCCATGAAAAGATCAATAATATCCTTTAAGCGGACAGATTGATTGTTAATGAGAAATTCACTTTCTCCAGAACGATAGACTCTTCTTGTCACACTGACTTCGTGAAAATCGATCGGCAAAAAGTGATCTTCGTTATCGAGCGTTAATGTCACTTCTGCTAAGTTGACTCGTTTTCTTGAGTCACTTCCTGCAAAAATGATGTCTTCCATTTTTCCTCCGCGGAGGCTTTTTGCTGATTGCTCTCCAAGTACCCAGCGGATCGCATCAGTAATATTACTTTTGCCGCTTCCGTTTGGTCCAACAACAGCTGTAACCCCTTTGACAAAGTCTACGGTCACCCGCTGTGCGAAAGATTTGAATCCTATCACGTCTAAACGTTTGAGGAACATGAGAGTGATCCTCCTTATGTATTTAAAGTACTATTATCTTACCATATGAACTGAAAAAAGATGATGGAAAACAGAGTGAAATCCCCCTGAATCACGAGGGGGATTTTATTGGTTCATATGATGTTTCTGTAATTTAGCAAGTGCTTCCTGTGCAGCATGCTGTTCCGCTTCTTTTTTTGAACGACCATTTCCAATTCCGAGCACTTCTCCTCTAAGGGATACATTGGCTTCAAATTCCCGGTTATGTGCTGGACCTTTTTCATGCAGGATTCGGTATTCAAGTACACCTTTTCCATCTCGCTGAACAAATTCTTGAAGCTGGCTTTTAAAGTCCATGACATGTGAGAATGCCCCGTCATTAATTTTCGGGTATACATAGGCTTCTAGGAATCGTTCAACAGGCTCAAGTCCTTGATCTAAATAAAGCGCTCCGATAAACGCCTCAAATACGTCTGCTAAGAGTGCTGGGCGTTTTCTGCCGCCTGTCATTTCTTCCCCTTTTCCTAAAAGAACAAGGTCTCCAAAGGACAGCTCATGTGCTAATGACACAAGTGATGGCTCACATACGATCGCCGCTCTCAGTTTTGTTAAATCTCCCTCGCTCATGGCTGGGTACTTTGCAAATAAGAACTGTGAGATCGTCAACTCTAAAACAGCGTCCCCTAAAAATTCAAGTCTTTCATTATCCTCATAAGGTTTTTTACGATGCTCATTCACATAAGAGGAATGTGTAAAGGCTTGATAGAGTAGTTTTTCATTTTTAAAGTGTACAGAAATGCGCTGCTGAAATTCTCTGAATTGCTCTAGTTTTTTGCTCTGTTTCTGTTTGTCTTTATAGTGTTTTGGCATAGCAACCTCCAGGTAGGCGTTATCGCCTTTAAGGATACTGATTATATGGAGTCTCTCTTTCTACATGCAAGGAAACCGTGCTCCTTAGCATCTGAAAAAGGCTGACAATTGATCAGCTGAATATGTTGAAACTAACATAAATTTTCAAAGTCCCGCCATGAAAATAGACGGGACTTTGTTACGCTTATTGCTGGCTATTTATGTAGTTCACAGCGTCACCGACTGTTGCAATTTTTTCAGCATCTTCGTCAGAAATTTCCATATCGAACTCATCTTCAAGTTCCATAACTAGCTCAACTACATCAAGGGAATCAGCGCCTAAATCTTCTTTAAATGAAGCCTCCATTTTCACGTCAGCCTCATCAACGCCAAGGCGGTCTACAATAATTTTTGATACACGCTCTAATACGTCTGCCATTGCCTTTCACCTCCCCTCAAAGTATTATAGTTGATTCGTTTTTAAAAAACTAGAGAAAACGTAACGAAATTTTGATATTTCTTAGGACATAACCATTCCGCCATCCACTTGGATGGTTTGGCCTGTAATATAACCTGCTCCTTCTGAAGCTAAAAAGACAACAACGTTGCTTATATCTTCAGGCGCACCAAAGCGTGCGAGCGGGATTTGCTTAAGCATTTCTGTTTGAACATTCTCATCAAGCTTGTCAGTCATATCAGTAGAAATAAAGCCTGGTGCTACGGCATTGACTGTAATATGACGGCTTGCCAGCTCTTTCGCTGTTGTTTTCGTTAAACCGATCACACCAGCTTTTGCTGCAACATAGTTTGCTTGTCCAGGGTTTCCACAAACGCCGACAACAGATGCTACATTGATGATTCTTCCGCTGCGCTGTTTCATCATTTGACGTGTCACAGCTTTTGTACAGTTGAAGACACCTTTTAAGTTTATGTTAATGACATCATCCCATTCATTTTCTTTCATTCTCATGAGCAGGTTGTCCTTTGTAATTCCAGCATTATTCACAAGAATGTCGATTGAACCAAATGTATCAACGGTTTGTTTCATTAATGCCTGTACATCTTCTGCATTTGACACATCCGCTTTGACAGCAAAAGCCTGCTGGCCAAGTGCTTTGATCTCATCGACGACTTCATTTGCTTTTGCTTCGTTGCCTGAATAGTTCACCACAACATTGGCACCTTTTTTCGCCAAATCGATCGCAATCGAACGGCCAATACCGCGTGATGCACCTGTGACAACGGCTGTTTTATTTGTAAGCATCAAGAATCCCCCTTGAGTGTTTGAATGGCTGCTTCAATTGTTTCTTGATCTGATACGGAAATGGTCGTCAGGCGGCGATTGACTTTTTTCACAAGACCTGAGAGCACTTTACCAGGACCAATTTCAATAAATGTTGTCACGCCTAAGTCAATCAGGCGTTCTACACTTTCTTCAAATCGAACAGGAGAATACAATTGTTCAATCAGCTTCGTTTCAATTTCATTACGTGATGTCACGATGTCTGCTGTTACGTTTGAAATCACTGGCGTCGCGGCATCAGAAATGTCTAATTTAGATAATACATCTGTGAATTTTTCAGCTGCTGGTTTCATTAATGCAGAATGGAAAGGTCCACTCACTTCAAGTGGAATTGCACGTTTTGCGCCCTTTTCTTTCGCTTTCTCTGATGCAAGTTCCACACCTTTTGCTGTACCAGAGATGACGATTTGGCCCGGACAGTTTAAGTTCGCAAGTTCTACAAGATGACTGCTTTCTGTCACTTCTCTTGTCACTTCTACAAGCGCCGCTTGGTCTAAGCCAAGAATCGCCGCCATTGCGCCTTCTCCTGCTGGAACGGCTTCATTCATTAATTCGCCACGCTTTCTCACTGCGAAAACGGCATCTTTAAACGAAAGAGCTCCCGCTGCAACAAGGGCTGTATATTCACCCAGACTGTGCCCTGCTGCATAATCTGCTTTGATTCCGCTCTCTTCAAATTTCTTTAAGATCGCGATGCTTGTCGTTAAAAGAGCTGGCTGTGCATTATATGTCAGCGTCAGTTCTTTTGCATCTCCTTCAAAAATCATTGAAGATAAATCAAAATCAAGGGTCTGATCTGCTTCTTCAAACACAGCTTTAGATGCTGCTTCTTGGTCAAATAAATCTTTTCCCATGCCAATTTTTTGAGAGCCTTGGCCTGGGAATAAAAAAGCAATTTTACTCATGCTGCTCTACCTCCATTACGACTCATTCGTGTCTTCTTTTTGAACTTCTTGATGAATGATAGCTGAAACGTCTTTTATAACGATATCGCGCGCCTGACGAATGGCATGAAAAATCGCATTTTCATCAGAGGAACCATGCGCTTTAATAACGGGTGCTTTTAAACCAAATAATGCGGCACCACCATATTCGGAGTAATCCATTTTAGATTTCATCTGCATTAATTTTGGCTTCATCATACCTGCTGCTATTTTAGCTGTGAAGCTGGATGTTAAGGTTTCTTTCAGCATTTTAAAAACAGAAAGGGCTGTGCCTTCGATCGTTTTAAGGGCGATATTCCCAGTGAAACCATCTGTGACAACGACATCTGCTACACCCTCTAATAAGTCACGCGATTCTACATTTCCTACGAAATTCAAATTTGATGCTTTTAATAATTCAAAGGTTTTTTTCGTTAAATCGTTGCCTTTTTTATCTTCTGTCCCGACATTTAAAAGTCCAACGCGTGGATTGCTCTTCGGAAAGACATGCTCTGCGTAAATAGATCCCATCATGGCATATTGCACAAGATGCTCTGGCTTTGCATCAACGTTTGCGCCGACATCCAATAATAAGAACCCGCTGCCATCAAGTGTTGGCAACGTCGGAGCAAGTGCTGGTCTGTCAATGCCATCAATTCTGCCTACGATAAACAGGCCTGCTGTCATGAGTGCCCCAGTATTTCCAGCTGAAATACAGGCATCTGCTCTTCCTTCTGAAACTTCCTGCGCCATTTTCACCATAGAAGAATCCTTTTTACGTCTCACTGCACGCACTGGTTCATCCGTTGGTTCAATGACTTCTTTTGCATCTAAGATCGTGATGCGTTCATGATTTGTTATGTATGATTTGATCTTGCTTTCATCGCCGACTAGTGTAATCTCGATATCTGAAAATGCTTCTAAGCTTTTTTGCACACCGTCAATAATGGCTTTAGGGGCATGATCTCCCCCCATTGCATCGACTGCAATTCTCATGTTATGTGCCACCTTTTACTTTTGTTTTGAGCGATACATGACGAAATCGCCTGAGAAGACAACTTCCTCACCTACATAGCTGTTTACTTCAACTACGGTTCTGCCTTTTTCTTTATCATGTGAGGCAACTTTGGCTTTTGAGACGACTCTTTCGCCTTGTTTGACCTGCCTTGTAAACTTTATATTTGCTTTTGCTGTCAAAGCCAGTTCATCGTCGATGACGGCTACTGCCAGCGAATTTGCCTGGGCAAAAAGATGATGTCCCCTGGCAATTTGGTTACGGCTGAATACATGCTCTTTTCTTACTTCAAAAATGGAAATCGCTTGATCGTCAAGCTCTACATCAATCATTTCTCCAATGACTTCATCCAGCGGAAGAGACTTCACTTCATCCTCTAATGTCTTTTCGGCCACGTGCTTAATTCGTTCGCGTAATTCAGGGATTGACAGCTCCAAACGGTCAAGTCGAACTGTTTGAATACTTACACCGAACTTACTTGCCAATTCTTCATCAGTAATGAACGGAGTCGAGCTGATCGTTTGCTGGAGAAGCTTTTGTCGTTCTTTTTTATTTAGTTTCATATGCAGACACCATCCGTACATTTATGACTAGGTACTAATAGTAGTATATAATCTCATAGATGATAAATCAATCCTTGTTTCAAAAAGACAAGAAAATTCCTCCAGCACTTGATCAGCTCAATTTATCTCCGCCAAGCACACCGCTGTCTACGAGTGTTTGCCTAAGTTCTTTGTATTCAGGCTCTGTCCAAAAGGCTTCAGACTGCACGAGCTCTGCCGCATCTTTTCTAGCGGTTTCAAGCGCTCTATAGTCATGAACCATGTCTGCCACTTTAAATTCAGGCATTCCGCTTTGTTTCTTGCCAAAGAAGTCGCCAGGGCCTCTTAGTTCTAAGTCCTTTTCAGACAGTTCAAAGCCATCCGTTGTTTCAGACATGATCCGCATGCGCTCTTTACCGGTCTCTGATTTAGGGTCCGCCATTAAAATACAAAAAGATTGATGCTCTCCGCGTCCTACCCGGCCTCTTAACTGATGAAGCTGTGACAGTCCAAAGCGGTCCGCATCATAAATGACCATGATGGTCGCATTTGGCACGTTGACGCCAACTTCAACAACTGTCGTTGACACAAGGATTTGCACATCATTGGAAGTGAAGTCTCTCATCACTTGATCTTTTTCATCACTTGCGAGTTTCCCGTGCATTAAGCCGATCGACCATTTTCCGCGATACGCCTCTGTCAGCATGCTGTGAACATCAATCGCATTTTGGACATCCAGTTTGTCTGATTCTTCTATAAGTGGACAAATAATATACGCTTGTCTGCCTTTTCTCAGCTCTTTATCAACAAAAGCAAGAATCCGCTCAAGCATGTCATGCTTCACCCAATACGTTTCAATCTGCTTTCGGCCGGCTGGCAGCTCATCAATGACAGAGACGTCCATTTCTCCAAATACTGTGATGGCAAGCGTTCTTGGAATCGGCGTTGCGGTCATAAACAAAACATCTGGGTCCTGCCCTTTGCTTCGCAGTTTTTTCCGCTGTTCCACGCCGAACCTGTGCTGTTCATCTGTAATAACAAGACCAAGCTGCTGAAATTCCACTTCGTCCTGGATAAGGGCATGCGTGCCGACTAAAATATCAATATCTCCCTCTTTCAGACGTTCAAGCAATTCTCTGCGGCGCTTTCCTTTCACTGAACTCGTCAAAAGAGCAATATTTAGCCCCCATTTTTCAAATAGCTGATACAGTGAATCGGCATGCTGTTCAGCCAAAATTTCAGTTGGCACCATCAGCGCACCTTGAAAGCCGGATAAATGAGCGGCATAAAGGGCAATTGCTGCAACAGCTGTTTTCCCCGATCCAACATCCCCTTGAAGAAGCCGGTTCATCCGGTACGGGGATGCCATATCTGCCATAATTTCATCAAGCACTCTTGATTGTGCTTTTGTCAGCGGGAACGGCAGGCTATGAACAAACTCAAAGACCGCCTCTTTTGAGAACGGATGCTGGATGCCTGATGTTTTTTCTCGTTCTTTTTTTCTGATCGCCTGCATCTTCAGCTGAAAGATGAGGAATTCCTCGTACACGAAGCGTCGTCTTGCTTGCTTGAGCGAGTCTCTCGTTTCAGGGAGATGAATGGTTTTTAGTGCTTCTTGATAAGACATGAGTTTATAAGCAGCTACAAGTTGCTTTGGCAGTGGATCTTCTGCATGGTCTACATAGAGTGACAACGCTTGTTTTACAAATCGTCTCATCATCTTCACGGTTACATTTTCTTTGACTGAATAAACAGGTTCTATACTGCCATCTTGTTCGTGTGTTCCTTTTTTAAATTCCTGCACCATAATGGATTGCCGGTTTTTATCCCACTTCCCTGTGACGGATACCGTATCGCCTAAAACAAGACTTCGTTTTAAATAAGGGCGATTGAAGCATATAGCTGTAATCAAAAAACGACCGACAAGCAGCCTGAATGTCAGCCTGCTTCGTTTTTTTCCATAATAGGTGAGAACGGGCTCACTGTGCACTTTTCCTTCAACTGTGACACGTTCGTCATGCCTGACTTCTTCTAAGTTGCGAAGCTCATAGTCGTCATATCGATAAGGAAAGTAGCCGAGTAAATCGGCTACTGTGTAGATTCCAAGTTCATTTAGTGTTTTTTCTGTTTCTTCTCCAATCCCTTTGAGGGCAGAGATCTTATCTTGCAATTTCTGTATCACGAGATGAGGTCACACCTCCGAAAATCTTCTTTTCAAGCTCCCTTGCTGTCGGTGTTGCAGCAAGTCCGCCTTGTGCAGTCTCACGAAGAGCTGTTGGCATCGTTTGACCAATTTTGTACATCGCATCAATGACTTCATCACAAGGGATGCGGCTTGTAATGCCGGCAAGTGCCATATCTGCTGCAATCATCGCATTAGAAGCGCCCATTGCGTTTCGTTTCACACATGGCACTTCCACAAGTCCTGCGACTGGATCGCAAACAAGACCCAGCATATTTTTTAGGGTGATGGCCATGGCTTCAGCGGATTGCTGCGGCGTACCGCCTGCCATTTCTACAATGGCTGCTGCTGCCATACCTGATGCAGATCCTACTTCTGCCTGACAGCCGCCTGCTGCACCAGAGATGCTTGCGTTATTGGCAACAACAAAACCAAATGCACCAGATGTAAATAGGAATCTGACCATTTGTTCCTTTGTTGGCTTTAATGTTTCTTTCACCGCAAAGAGCGTTCCTGGCACAACACCTGCTGAGCCAGCTGTAGGCGTTGCACAGATCGTTCCCATTGCTGCGTTCACTTCATTTGTTGCCACTGCCTTACTGACAGCATCTAAAATGGTATGACCAGACAATGTTTTGCCTGATGCGATATATGCTTGAAGTTTCACCGCATCCCCTCCTGTTAAACCAGATAATGATTTCACACCTTTCAGTCCGTTTTCAACGGCCTGTTCCATTACTTCTAGGTTGCGGTACATCTGCGAGAAAATGTCTTCACGTGACTTCCCTGTCACTTCCATTTCTTGAGTAATCATAATTTCTGAAATGGAGGTATTCCGTTCTTCTGTTAGCTGCACGAGTTCTTTGACGTTTTTAAACATCATACATAACCTCCTTGTTGTTACTCTGCAATTTGTGTGACTTGAATAATGTTTGGCAGCGTCTCAAGCTCTGTTAAAACCGCTGGATCAATATTCTGATCCACTTCAATCGTCATGAGTGCTTCTTGCCCGACCTCTTTACGTGCCACTTCCATATGACCAATGTTGATGGCGAATTTCGCTAACACATTGGCAACTGCTGCAATCGTCCCGTAGCGGTCGTTATGAACCACAAGAATGGCCGGATGATTCCCTGAGAGTCTCAGTTCAAAGCCATTTAATTCTGTGATTTCAATTTTACCTCCGCCAATGGAAATCCCGATTAATTCAAGGCTTCCATTCGCATCTGAAATTTCTACTTTTGCTGTATTCGGATGCGCTGGTACCGCATCTTCTTCTTTAAACTCAATATCGATTTCTTTGCTTTTTGCAATATCAATCGCTGTTTTAATTCGTTCATCAAATGTATCAAAGTCAAGAACACCGCCGATAATGGCTACATCTGTCCCGTGTCCTTTATACGTATCTTTAAAAGAGCCATAAAACGATACAACAATTCGTTTCGGTTCCCTTCCGAACAAGCTGCGAGCCACTCTTCCAATACGAGCCGCACCCGCCGTGTGCGAACTTGATGGACCAATCATGACGGGTCCAATAATATCAAACACACTTCTAAATTTCATAGGTCTTCCCCTCTCATCACCAATCACAGATTGGTTTGTTACTCCCTTTAGACTAATGGATTCATTCGATTCCCGCAACTCATTTCACGAATGGACACATAGTAAAAAAATGCAAAAGAAGAAGAAGGGCTTCATGTGCCCTTCTTTCTTTATTCAACAGCCAAAATATATGAATAAAGCGGCTGTTTTCCATCGTGGACTTCAACTTCTACATCTTCAAATGTGTCTTCAATATATGCTTCTAAAGCTTCCATCTCATCAGATGATGCATCTTCCCCTTTGATGATTGTGACAATCTCATCATCTTCTGTCACCATTTGGGTCAAAAGCTCTTTTGCTGCATCTAATTGATTTTTAGCTGTTAAGGTGATTTTTCCATTGTATAGGCCCATATAGTCGCCTTTGGCAATGTCGATCCCATCAATTTGGGTATCTCTTACCGCAAAGGTAATTTGGCCGCTTTTCACATGATCAATCGCTTCTAACATCGCTGCTTCATTGTCTTCATTCGAAGCTGCTTCATTGAGAGAAAGAAGTGCCGACATTCCTTGAGGAACGGTCTTTGTCGGAATAACAACGACCTCACGACTTGAGACAGTTGCCGCCTGTTTAGCTGCCATGACAATATTAGAATTATTAGGTAAGATAAAGACGGTTTCAGCATGAATGCTATCAATTGCTTTGACAATGTCTTCTGTGCTCGGATTCATTGTCTGTCCGCCTTCAATGACGACGGATGCTCCGATACTTTTAAACAAGTCAGCAATCCCTTCTCCCATTGCGACACTCACTACTCCAAAACGCTGTTTTTCAGCAGCTGTTGCTTTTGGTGCAGCAGGCGAGTGATCTTTTTCTTCATTGACGATCGAGCTATGCTGCTCTCTCATGTTTTCAATTTTCATATTAATCAAGCTGCCGTAGCGCTGTGCATATGATAAGACATCTCCTGGCTGCTCTGCATGAATATGAACTTTTGCAAGCGTATCATCAGATACCACAAGAAGTGAATCTCCGAATTCGCTTAATTCTTCTCTGAAGGCATTTTCGTCAAAGGACTGTTTGTCTTCTTCGAATTTCACCATAAATTCTGTACAATAGCCAAATTCAATATCTTCTGTGTTCATATGGCTTTGTGCACTTTTATGATGCTCTGCACTCACTAATTCTTTTAATGTTGGCAAAGAGGCCGTTTTAGGAGGAAGCTCTTCTCCTCTTAATGAAGCAAGAAAACCTTCATATACACAAAGAAGCCCTTTACCGCCGCTATCTACAACGCCGACTTCTTTTAAAACAGGAAGGAGATCTGGCGTGCGGTCCAGTGATGCTCTTGCTTCCTCAATCGTTAATTCTAGCACACGATCGATTTGGTCTTCTGTTGCTGAAACAGCAACCGCTTTCTTTGCTGCGTCTTTTGCAACCGTTAAGATGGTTCCTTCAATCGGTTTCATGACGGCTTTATATGCTGTATCAACACCGGCCTGCAAGGCAAGCGCAAATTCTTTTGCGTCAATTGTTTCTTTTTGTTCTATATTTTTGCTGAAACCTCTGAAGAGCTGAGACAGGATCACACCTGAGTTTCCTCTTGCCCCCATTAACAGCCCTTTCGACAGAGCCACCCCGACCTTACCAATGTGATCGGTATTTGTTTCTTCAACTGCTTTTGCCCCTGAAGTCATTGACAAATTCATATTTGTCCCCGTGTCTCCGTCTGGCACTGGAAAAACATTTAACGCATCAACAATTTGTGCGTTTTGAGAAAGATGGTGAGCACCTGCAAGAATCATTTTTGCAAATGAGCGGCCACCCAGATTTCTAATAGACAATATATTTCCTCCTTACTACGGGTTCGTAACTTTTACTCCTTGTACATAAATGTTGACTGAGTCAACTGAAAGTCCAATCGTGTGATGAATCGTATATTTGACTTTCGTTTGAACATTATGTGCGACTTCTGATATTTTTGTACCGTAGCTGACGATGATGTACATATCAATATGAATGCGATCTTCTTTTTGACGCACAAGAACACCCCGGCTGAAGTTCTCTTTGCGGAGAATATCCGTCAAGCCGTCCTTTATTTGATTTTTGGACGCCATGCCAACAATACCATAGCAATCGATCGCAGCGCCTCCTGCCACCATTGCAATGACTTCATTTGATATATCAATTTGTCCGTACTTCGTTCTAAGTTCAATGGACACATTGGTTCCCCCTTTTTGAGAAATTGCCCTGAGTTATCACTATTTTACTATAAGACCCTTCTTTTTAAAAGAAATCATTCAATCCGACCCAATCCTACTTATACTATAGCCTTGATTTTTTATCAAGATGTCAAGGTATTTTTCTTGAAAGAGGAGCAAACAATCCTTGCAAACCCCTTGAAGCTGTGGTAAATTATTAAAGTATCTTGAGGCATCTCTAAGTACGTATATGAAGAATATGATGATGTTTTCGCAGTTAGGAGGGAAACAAATGGCACGTAAATGCGTTATTACAGGCAGAAAAACAAAAGCTGGGAACAACCGTTCTCACGCAATGAACTCTACAAAACGTACATGGGGCGCGAACCTTCAAAAAGTTCGTATTCTAGTGGACGGTAAGCCTAAAAGAGTATATGTATCAGCTCGAGCTTTGAAATCTGGTAAAGTTGAGCGTGTATAAGCAAGAGTAAACGCCTGCTACAGTTAAATGTAGCAGGCGTTTTTATGTGGAAATAAAGGAGATTACTCATTAATCTTTCTTAAATGAACCAAGCATCGCACGGACAATGCCGCCAAGAAATCTAGGCAGTTTGATTGTATAAAATTTCATTTTGTCCCCCTCCTAAAAGTACCGCTTGCAGCACAATTGAGCTTAATCAGCCATCCACATTGATAGGTTGGTCAATCTTTGCTTCTTACCATTATTAATATGCCTTCATGAAAAGAAAAAGTACCATTTGAGTGGATGAGTTCGTTACTAATACATAGTGTGGAACCAGGCTCAATATGACAATTTTTCAGAGGATATTTGAAACCTTTTAATGTCAGCTTTTCAACCGATGTACCGAAGGGCAAAAACGACACATATTTTTTATCCGGGTCTTGTTTGATGTCGTATGTACCAGGTCCAAACATTTGAATAATATTTTGTTTATCTACAAGGTTCATGCTCTGTTTGTGCTGAATGCCTTTATAAAGGAGATGGATATTCCCAAGAAAATGATCTGCTCTTCCGCCTGTGATGCCGTAAATTTGAATATGTGCTGGATTCTGACGCAAAGACCAGTTCAGCGCAAGTTCTAAATCCGTTTCATCTTTCTCTGCCTGAAATAGATTGAGTGCAGGCAATTTCTTTTTCAGTTCATGAAGCTCTTCTTCTGTCACACTATCAAAGTCACCAAACGCTCTGTCAGGTACAATGCCATGCTCTAGTAAGAAAAGGGTTCCCCGGTCTACGCCGATCCAGAGAATGTCCTCCTCAGATGCTTCATGATCAAGCGGCGGGATGTACACAAAAGGACCGCCGGCTACGATATGTATGTGCATGATTACGCTCCTCTCCATTGAAAAAGAACCAAAGATCACAATGACTTTGGTTCTTTTTGTTATGCTTCTCGAATGGCCTGAATGGCCGCCGCGCGGTCTTCTTTCCCATATACCGCTGAGCCGGCAACAAGTAGATTAGCGCCTGCTTCTTTGCAGCTCTTTGCTGTCTCTACATTGACACCGCCATCTATTTCAATGAGTAAATCAGTTAAGCCTTTTTGTTCACTAAGTGTCTTTACTTCTTTTACCTTTGAGAGAACAGCAGGAATAAACGCCTGTCCGCCAAAACCAGGGTTCACCGTCATGAATAAGACGAGGTCAACATCCTCTAATACATGCGCGATTTGAGAAACGGGTGTGTGCGGGTTTAAAACAACCCCTGCTTTGACACCTTGTTCTTTTATATGCTGAATCGTGCGATGTAAGTGTGGACACGCCTCGACATGAACAGAAATAATATCAGCGCCCGCTTTTGCAAATGCAGGGATATACTGGTCTGGCTGCTCAATCATTAAGTGAACATCGAGCGGCAGCTTTGTATGCGGCCTGATCGCCTCCACTACATTTGGTCCAAATGTCATATTCGGTACAAAATGACCGTCCATCACATCAATATGAATATAATCCGCTCCACCTTGTTCCACATCACGGATATCTTTCGCAAGATTGGCGAAATCGGCTGATAAAATGGATGGGGCAATATAAACCATGATTTAGTACCTCGGCTTTCTGTCTTTAATTTCAGTTAAAAACTCTAAATAATGCTGATAGCGATACTCTCTGATGCGATCGTGTTCTACTGCCTCTTTTACCGCACATCCAGGCTCTTTTACGTGCAAACAGCCTCTAAATTTACATTCTGCACTCTTCTCTCTGATTTCTAAGAAATAGAGCCCTAAATCTTCCGCTTCGATACCTGTAAATTCAAGTGAGCTGAATCCTGGTGTATCAGCAATGAGCCCTTCAGCCGTTCGAATGAGTTCCACATGCCTTGTTGTATGTTTCCCCCTGCCAAGATGGGAGGAAATATCATTTGTTTTCAGTGCTAAATCAGGACTCATCGCATTTAAGAGAGAAGACTTCCCTACACCTGATTGACCTGCAAATACAGTAATCTTGTGATGGAAATGCGGGGTCAGCTTTTCAATTCCATCCCCTTCGATCGTCGATGTTAAATGAACGTCGTATCCAATTTGGCGATAGTCTTCTGCATAGGCTTGAATCGTTTCTCGCTCTTGCTCTGTTTTCAGCAAGTCCATTTTTGTGATGCAGATAATCGGTTCAATCTGGCTCTCTTCAACAAGCACCAGGAATCTGTCTAACAGCGATGTACTAAAGGTCGGCTCTGCTGCTGAGAAAACGAGCACCGCTTGATCAACGTTGCTAATAGGCGGCCGAATCAGCTCGTTTGTCCGCTCTTTTACTTCAAGCAAATAGCCTTCCTTATCGTTATCTGCTTGATAGACGACATAATCTCCAACAAGAGGGGTTATTTTGTTTTTACGAAAAATCCCTCTTGCTCTACACTGAATTACTTTGCCACTTTCTAGAGACTCATCCAGCACATAATAAAATCCGCTTAATGCTTTAATAATTTTGCCCTCAGGCATAAAGTCCCTCCTTTATTCATCATCGGGGTATTCAATCGTTTTGGAGCTTACTACTTTATCATCCACAGTCACCTGATAGTATCCTTTTTGACCAGGTTCTATCTTAAATTTAATCGTTCGCTCAGTAGGCGCAGTGATTTTAAAGGTTTCATATAAATCAGAAATGCTATGTTCTGCATCGTCAATGGATATTTGAACATTCATTTCTTGTCCTTCTATTTCTGGTTCATACGGGATCGCAATCTTTTCAGTCACCGTTTTAGCCGGTTTCTCTTTTGGACCAAGAGAGAACGTAATTTTGACCGTATCACCAGGTTTAACAGCTGTCCCCGCTCCCGGTTCCTGCTTCATGACCTCACCTTTCGGCACATCGTCAGAATATGCTTCTTTTTCATCTAGCTTTAGTCCATTATCCTCTAGATAATTTGATGCGGCCTGTTTACTATAGGTCGTTAAATCCCGTAAGGTAATATCGGCAGGGCCTATACTGACGGTCAATGTGACTTCTTCATCTGCTGCGACAAGTTCTGTATTTGCGGAAGGTTTCTGTTCCATGACAATGCCTGATTCTGTGTCATTATCATTCACTTCCTCCACAACAACCTGTTTAAACCCTTTTTTCTCTAATAGTTCTTTTGCTTTCTCGACCTTTTCACCTGTTACATCAGGTAATTCGGTTTTTTCTTTACCTGTACTTTGATAAAGCTGAATTTCTGTCCCTTCTTTTACCTTTGTTCCAATTTTCGGGTCTGTTTTGACAACCAGCCCTTTTTCAATCTTCTCGTCGGCAATATCAATGGGTTCAGAAGCGACTGTAAATCCGGCTTTCTTCAAGGTGTCTTCCGCTTTTTCAACCGTCATGCCAGAAACATCGGTCACCTCTACATCCTTTGGAAAGAGTAATCCTGGGAAGACCGTGATCGCTAAAATGGTCGCAGCCGTCAAAACAAATAAGATCGATGCTACAATCCACGGCCATTTTTTCCGTTTTTTCTTCGGCTTTTGTTTCTCTTTTTTCTTTGGTTTTTGAACCGGGTGGACGGCTGTTTTTTCATTGTCTTGATCGACTTGATGATCTTTTATAATAGGAATGGCTTTTGTTGCTTCATGATCTTCTTCAATGACAAAGCGCTTTTCTTTTAGTCTTGCAGGGTCAAAAGCCGTTTTTAAGTCTTTTTGCATTTCAGATGCATCTTCGTATCGATAGAATGGATCTTTGGCCATCGCCTTTAAGATGATGTTCTCCACGCTTTGTGGTACAGAAGGATTCCACCTTCTCACAGATGGCGGCTCTGATTGCAAATGCTTCAGTGCGACACTGACAGCGGATTCTCCTTCAAATGGCATGCGTCCTGAAATCAGCTCATAAAGAACAATACCAAGTGAATAAATATCTGACTTTTTCGTTGCAAGACCGCCGCGCGCTTGCTCTGGGGACAAATAATGCACGGAGCCAAGAACAGAATTCGTATGGGTAATCGTCGCTGAGCTAAGTGCCATGGCAATGCCAAAATCAGTGACTTTGATATTCCCCAAGTTGTCTATTAATATATTGTGAGGCTTAATGTCTCGATGGACGAGCTGTTTCGCATGGGCTTCTTCCATCGCCGCAACGACTTGCTCCATAATGCGAACGGCTTCTTTTGGATGAAGCGGTCCATTGGCGTGTATGTATTCTTTCAGCGTCATCCCTTCGACATATTCCATGACAATATAATAAATGTCATCTTCTTCTCCTACATCGTAGATACTGACAATATTCGGATGATCTAAGCTGGCTGCTGATTGCGCTTCTCTCCGGAACCGTCTAATAAAATCATCATCGCTTGCAAAGTCAAACCGTAAAATTTTAATCGCCACTTCGCGATCTAAAATCATATCCTCCGCCAAATAAACGTTGGCCATTCCGCCTCCGCCTATGGCGCGAAGAATTTGATAACGGCCGCTGATCCTTTTTCCGATCAACACTTGCTGTCACCCTCCTCTGTTTGGGAGGAGATTTCTAACAGTACTGCTGTAATGTTATCTTCACCGCCGTTGTCATTCGCTGTTTGAACTAACTCTGTTACTTTTTCATCTGGTGCGGTTGTTTGCGATAAAATCTGAATCAAATGTTCTTCTTCTACTTTATTCGATAATCCGTCTGAGCAAAGCAAAATTTGATCTCCTGGGTCCACTTCAAAAGTTCGTGCATCAATTTGAACGTGTTTATCCGTTCCTAACGCTTTGGTCAGCACATTTTTTCTTGGATGATATTCTGCATCCGCTTTTGAAATCTCTCCTGTTTTCACTAACTCATTCACTAGTGAGTGATCATCTGTTAATTGGGTCAGCGCGCCTTCTCTTAGCAAATAGCAGCGGCTGTCACCAATATGGGCAATTGTGATCGTTTGCAAATGAACGAGCGCACAAACGATGGTCGTCCCCATTCCTTGGCATTCCTCATTGTTTTTCGCATGTTCGTATACTTGGTCATTAATATCGCTAATTTTTGAGATTAACCAATTTTCTTGATCGGCTGGTTTATTTGGAATTGAAGATGTTTCCTGCCAGTATTCTTTTAAAGAAGAAACTGCCATCTTGCTGGCTACATCACCAGCAAGATGACCTCCCATTCCATCTGCTACAACAGCTAGAAGTGTGTCTTCTTTTGCTTCAAAAATACCTGCATCATCTTCATTATGCTGACGGACTTTTCCTGTATCGGTTTGAAAGGCTGCCCTTATCAACATTCGTCACCTCGTCTCTTCCTGACGCTCCTTCGCTCTTAGCTGACCGCAAGCAGCATCAATATCATGGCCTTGCTCTCGTCTAATCGTTACGTTTACGCCTCGTTCTTTCAGCGTTTTTTCAAATAGGAAGATTTGTTCTCTTGGTGTTCTCACGTAATCTCTTTCTGGTACATAGTTCACCGGAATGAGGTTTACATGGCATTTGATTCCTTTTAATAAATCAGCAAGTTCTTCTGCGTGATGGACTTGATCATTGACTCCGCCAAACAGACCGTATTCAAAGCTCACGCGTCTGCCTGTTTTTTGAATGTAGTATTCAATAGCTTCCATTAATTTTGGCAGCTTGTATGCCTTATTGATTGGCATGAGGCGGCTTCGAATGTCAGTATTTGGTGCGTGCAGGGAGACAGCAAAGTTGATTTGCATTTGCTCATCAGCAAATTGATAAATCTTTGGAATGATCCCGCTCGTCGAAACGGTAATATGACGTGCACCAATATTTAAGCCGTTGTCATGGTTAATGATTTTAAGGAATGCGAGCATTTCATCAAAGTTATCAAACGGTTCGCCAATTCCCATGATAACAACTGAGCTGACGCGTTCATCTGTTTCATCAAGCGCCTGTTGTACTTTCAATACTTGGGCCACAATTTCTCCCGCCTCAAGGTTACGTTTCAAACCGCCAAGTGTAGATGCACAGAATGTACAACCAATCCGGCAGCCAACCTGTGTTGTGACGCAGACAGAGTTGCCATATTCGTGGCGCATTAGCACGGTTTCAATGGTATAGCCATCGTGTAATTCAAATAAGAACTTGATCGTTCCATCTTGAGATGTTTGTTTGATCACTGTTTTTAAAGTCGTGATGGCGAATTGATCTTTTAATTTTTCTCTTAATTCCTTTGAAAGGTTAGACATTTCATCAAAGGACGTGACGCGTTTTTCATAAAGCCACTCAAAAATTTGTGTTGCACGGAAAGGCTTTTCGCCTTGTTCCTTTAACCAGTCTTTGATTTCATTTAGCTCAAACGAGTAGATCGACGGCATGTCTGTTTTCAGTTCTTTTCTTACTTTTTGTTTTTGTTCTGTCATTTTTTATCCCTTCTTTCTCATGCTGCAAATAAAGAAACCATCTGTTCCGAAATAATGAGGAAGAATTTGTACACTTCCGTTTTGAACAAACGGAGCAACCTGCTCAGGCAGCCGTTCATTAAGAGATAGATCGGGTTCGAAGTCTTGGTGTTCTTGTAAAAACGCATGAATCACTTGTTGATTTTCTGTTGGATCCATTGTACATGTACTGTATACAAGGGTTCCGCCTGGCTTTAGCAGCTGGGCTGTTTCATGCAAGATCGATTGCTGAATTGTCGCAAGTCTTGCTGAGTCTTCCGAGGACTTTGTATATTTCATATCTGGTTTTCGTCTGATGACGCCAAAACCTGAACATGGTGCATCAATGAGAATACGGTCAAACGAAGCATCATCATAATGGTCGGATGCTTTTCTTGCATCAAGCGCTTTTGCCTCAATATGCGTTAAGTTCAGACGCTTTGCCGCCTGTTTGATCAGTTTTACTTTGTGCTCATGTAAATCAAGAGACACAATGTTCCCCTCATCGTTCATTCGCTCTGCGATATGTGTTGATTTACCACCAGGAGCGGCACAGGCATCAAGCACCATTTCTCCCGGCTGAGGGTCCAGCGCTCTTGCGACAAGCATGGAGCTTTCATCTTGGATCGTGACAAAGCCCTCTTGAAAGAAAGGAGTGGATACGATAGATCCTTTCATGAGTTTGAGTGCATCCTCAGATAGGTCGCCAAGCTCTGTCTCAATTCCTGCATCCATGAGTTCTTGCTGCAGTGCAGTGCGGTTTTTTTTCATTTGATTGACACGCAATGTCTGCTTTGGCGGGACTAAATGAATACGGCACATGCTTTCTGCTGCTTCAAAACCGTACGCCTCCACCCATTCTTGTACGAGCCACAATGGATGGCTTGTCTCTATCGAAAGCCTTTTTACCGGATCTTTGATCGCATCAAATGATGGCACGCCTTCTCTTTGCACAGAACGAAGAACGCCGTTGACTAGTGAAGAAATGCCTTTATGTCCGCGCTTTTTCGTTAGTTCCACTGCTTCATGGATGGCTGCACGATCTGGAATTTTTTCAAGATAAACCATCTGATAAAGAGACATCCGCAAAAGCTGCATCACCCATGGAGCTACTTTTTGCGGTTTTTTCACAAAGGGTGTGAGCATATAATCAAGTGCCAGCTTGTTTTGCAGTGTACCGTATACAAGTTCTGTTAATAGCGGTTTGTCTTGATCGGAAAGTTCTTTCTCTTTCATCACTGACTGCAAAAGCAAGTTACTGTAGGCTTGATTTTGTTCGAGTTTGATTAAAGCGTCTAGCGCTACTTCTCTCACATTACTTTTCTTCATTGATTAGCCCTAATTTCTGTCCAATTTCAATATTTGCGCCTCTTAAGAAGTCTTCACCGCTCATTTTTTTCTTTCCAGCGGGCTGTACACTCGTTAATAAAAGGCCTTGCTGATTTCCTGTTCCAACGACTGGTCCTTCTTTTTGAAGCTCAATCACTTTCCCAGGTTCTTCTGGTGCTTGAAGCGGCACTTTTTTCGCTTCCCATACTTTTAAGTTAGCGCCGTTCCATTCAGTATAGGCAACTGGCCATGGATTTAAGCCGCGAACTTGGTTGTAAAGCTCTTCTCCTGGCTTGGTCCAGTCTAACCTTTCCTGCTCCCGCTTAATATTTGGTGCATACGTTGCTGCCTCTTCATTTTGCGGAATTGGCGAGATAGACCTGCTTAACACATTTGGAACTGTGTCTTTTAATAAGGCAGCACCAGCCACACTTAATTTATCATGCAGTGTTCCGACGTTGTCTAATTCATCAATTTCTACTTCTACTTTGCTAATCATGTCACCTGCATCAAGCTTTTCTACCATATACATGATCGTCACGCCTGTTTTCTTTTTGCCTTGCAGGATCGCATAATGGATCGGTGCACCGCCTCTTAGTTCTGGCAGCAGTGAGGCATGAACGTTGATACAGCCAAATTCAGGTTCATCAAGTAATCTTTTTGGCAAAATTTGTCCGAATGCTGCTGTTACGATCAAATCTGGCTTTAAGGCAAGCACTTTATCAATTTCTTCATCAAGACGTACCTTTTCAGGCTGTAAAACTGGAATGCCGTGTTTTAAGGCTTCTACTTTTACAGGAGGCGGCGTCAGTACTCGTTTTCTGCCTTTCGGGCGATCTGGCTGTGTGACGACCCCGACAACTTCATATCCTTCTGTGATAAGTGTTTGCAGCACAGGTACTGAGAAATCAGGGGTTCCCATAAATACGATACGTGCCATTTTCTTCACCCTTCCATTTCCGCAAGTTCTTTTTCTGTATAGGTTTGAATGATTTTCGACGTGAATAATACACCGTCTAAGTGATCAATTTCATGCAATAAAGCTCTTGCTAAAAATCCTTCTGCTTCTATTGTAAATGGTTTGCCTTTCTTATCAAAGGCTTTCACCTTCACATAATTTGGTCTTTCAACCGTTCCGTATAAAGATGGAAAGCTCAGGCAGCCTTCAATGTCTGTCTGGCTCCCTTCCACATCAAGAATCTCAGGATTTACTAAGTCAATCCTCCCAGAATCTTCTCCGATATCGACCACGGCGATTCTTTTTGAGATGCCGATTTGTGGTGCGGCTAGGCCGACTCCATCTAGTTCAAGCATTGTATCATACATATCATCCAGCAGTTTTTTCAGTTTTTTATCGAATGTATCAACAAGCTCTGTTTGTTGTTCAAGCACGTCTGCAGGATGTAAGACTATCGGTTTGATTGCCACGAAAAGACCTCCGTTTTACATCATCATATATGGATTCATATCGATTGATATCATCAACTGTTTTTGTTCCATTTCTTTTTGATAATGATCTTGTATTTTTCGTAATAAACTTGCCAGTTCATTTTCCCTTTTGTATTTTATCACGCATTGATATCGATATCTATCTTTGATCTTAGCGATCGGAGAAGCAGCAGGACCGAGAATTCTTGTATTCGGTGCACAATTCATTTTCAGGAACTGAACAATTTTGTCTGTGACATGCGCTGCCTTTGTCACTTCTTCATGTGATACAGTCACCATCGCCAAAAAATAAAATGGCGGATAGGACTGATGACGACGGTGCAGCATCTCCTGCTCATAAAAGGCTTCATAATCATGCTGTTTGGTTAATTCAATACTATAATGCGAAGGTGTATATGATTGAATAATGACTGACCCCGCTTTTTCATGACGTCCCGCCCGTCCGCTTACTTGCGTGAGAAGCTGAAACGTTTTTTCACTTGAACGAAAATCAGGGATGTGAAGAGACGTATCCGCACTAAGGACACCGACAAGTGTAACATCTGGGAAGTCTAATCCTTTTGCAATCATTTGCGTCCCAAGCAGTATATCCGCTTCTTTGTTGCCAAAGGACGTGAGAAGCTTTTCGTGCGCACCTTTCCGAGAGGTTGTATCTACATCCATTCGGATGACCCTTGCTTCTGGCAATACCTTCGTCAGCTCTTCTTCCACACGCTGCGTGCCTGTACCAAAATAGCGAATATGCTCACTATGGCATTCTGGACATTCTGCAGGTACAGGAGCTTCGTGACCGCAGTAATGGCACTTCAGCCGTTTTTGAAAGCGGTGATAAGTAAGAGAAATCTCACAATGTGGACATTGTTCCACATATCCGCAATCACGGCACATCACAAAGGATGAATAACCTCTTTTATTGAGAAATAAAACTGCCTGCTCTTTCCTTTCAAGTACTTCTTTTAACCTGAGCATTAATTCTTCTGAGAACATGGAGCGGTTGCCGTTTCTTAATTCTTCTCTCATATCAATTAACGAAACGTGCGGCAGCTGCTGCTGATTGACGCGCCGTTTGAGCGTCAGCAGTGTATACACACCCTTTTTCGCACGCGCATATGACTCAAGTGAAGGCGTTGCACTGCCCAATACAACCGGACATTGGTGCCGCCCTGCTCGTTCAATGGCCACATCTTTTGCATGATAACGAGGCATTTCCTCTTGTTTATAAGAAGATTCATGTTCTTCATCTATAATGATCATTCCTAGATTCTCAAACGGGGCAAAAACCGCTGATCTTGCGCCAACGACAAGCTTGACTTCCTTGCGGTGGATTTTCCGCCATTCATCGTATTTTTCCCCAGTCGATAAGCCGCTATGAAGAACAGCCACATTGGACCCGAAGCGCTCTTTAAAACGCTGGACCATTTGAGGCGTTAATGAAATTTCAGGAACTAGGACGATCGCTTCTTTTCCCTTTTGGAGGACATGATCAATCGTCTGTAAATAAATTTCGGTTTTACCGCTTCCTGTGACTCCGTGCAGTAAAAACGTTTCATGTTTGTCATCGCTCACTGCTTGATGAATGGGTTTTGCCGCTTCTGCTTGCTCTGCTGTGAGATCAAGAGGAGTAGACGGTGTAAACTCCCTATCCCGATAAGGATCTCGATAAATCTCTTCATAGCTTTCTGTTAACAGACCTTCTTGAATCAAGGCTTTTATCGTTTGAGAACTAGCACCTGTTTGCTGCTGCAAATCTTTTGCTAAAAACGTCGTTTCATTCGTTTGAAGTAAAAAGGCAAGCAGCGCCTTCTGTTTCACCGCATTTTTCTTTAACTGTTCCTGCTTTTCTTCAAGTTTTTCTTTCGTAACTGCTATCTGAAGTGTCCGCACCTTTTTCTTTCCGGATTTTTGTGAGACGTGATATCTGACTTCTAGATGGCCTTTTTGGACATGCTTTTGAATAGGCTTCAGCTGTTCAGGCGGAATGTCAGCGTAAAGGATGCTCTCTTGCTGACCGAAAAGCTCTTTCAATGACTGCGGAAGTTCCTCAGCTGATAACACCTGAATTTCTTTTTCATATTTTGCTTTCATCGCTGCTGGAAGCATCGATTGAAGCGCCGTAATATGATAGGACAATGTTTTTTCCGTCAGCCAGTGGGAAAGCTCCAATAGCTCATCTGTCAGAACAGGAGATAAATCAAATAAATCGACAATGTCCTTGATGTTTCCTGACTGTACGTCTGTTTCTTCTTTAATTTTTGTCACAAACCCTTGAATCTTCCTTGGGCCAAAAGGAACCACTACCCTCATACCAGCCTTGACAAGGCCTTTAAAGCGGTCTGGCACACGATAGTCAAATGGCCTGTCAATGGCTTTCGTTGTGACATCGACGATCACTTCAGCAATCATGCTCGATCACGCTCTTTTGGCAGCAGCTGTTTTGCCTCCTGTAAGATTTCAAAGGCAAGGTCTTTTTTACTCATCATTGGCAGCTCTTTTTTTGTTCCGTCTGCTTTGATCAATGCTGCGACATTCGTATCTGTGCCAAAGCCTGCGCCCTCTGCTGCAACATTGTTCGCGACAATCATATCTAAATGCTTGGATTCGATTTTCTTTTTCGCATAATATTCTACATCCTGCGTCTCAGCTGCAAAGCCGACTAGCACCTGATGTTCTTTTCTTTTCCCAAGCTCTTTTAAAATATCTTTCGTCCGCTTAAATTCAACCGCTAGTTCACCGTCTTGTTTTTTCATTTTATGAGAATACGTCGTGACAGGCGTATAATCGGCAACGGCTGCTGATTTAATCACTATATCTGCTTTCTCGTATACATCTAACGCTGCTTGATACATCTCCTCAGCCGATTCCACTTGCACCACATCCACATGCTCAGGCGCAGTTAACGAAACAGGTCCTGAAATGAGCGTGACATCAGCCCCCATTTGCTCGGCAGCTTCTGCAATGGCATAGCCCATTTTCCCAGAAGATCGATTTGAAAGAAAACGAACAGGGTCGATCACTTCTCGTGTAGGGCCAGCTGTGACCACGACTTTTTTACCTGAAAGCGGCAAACTGGCTGGCTCATCAAAAAACGCACGGATGTGTTCAACAATTTTTTCAGGCTCCTCTAAGCGTCCTTTTCCAATGTAGCCACATGCTAAATAGCCTTCACTTGGCTCTATAAACCGGTAGCCGTCTTCATATAAAGTGCGGATGTTCCGTTTGACAGCTGGATGGTCATACATGTGCACATTCATAGCCGGTGCAACCCATACAGGAGCTGTTGAAGCAAGCAAGGTGGTTGTGAGCATATCATCAGCAAGTCCTGCGGCCATTTTACCAATGGTATGTGCTGTTGCAGGGGCAACAAGAATGAGATCGGCCCAGTCAGCTACATCAATATGCGCAATGACTTTTGGATTATTTTCTTTAAATGTATCCACATACACCTCATGCCGAGATAGGGCTTGGAAGGTGAGCGGAGACACAAACTCACGGGCAGATTCTGTCATAATCACTCTTACGTTTGCGCCTGCCTGTACGAGTTTACTAGTGAGTGCAGCTGCTTTATATACGGCGATTCCTCCGCTGACGCCGAGTAAAATATTCTTTGACTGTAACATTTGTTTGTCCCCCTTAACGGCCTTTTTCACAAATTCGTCTACAATTCAAAAAAGTCAAAACCAATCATAGTTTTGACTTTTTTGAACGTATCGTATCTGCATAGCAGAAGCGATGTTATTCTTGCTCTTCTTTTTCAAATGTCAAAAGACCAGCATCGATTTCTTCAAGAGCTTTCCCTACAAATTTATAGGATTTTGTGTTTTCGATTTGTTGATCTTGATGGATTTGCATTTCACGTGCACGGCGTGCAGACACTGTGACAAGTGTATATTTTGAGTCAAGTTTGTTCATCAATGAGTCAATTGAAGGATCTAACATGGTTTATTCTACCCCCAGCATTTTTTTATATCTTGGTGCGACTCTGTCTCTTCGCAGGTGCTCTGCAAGGACGATCGCTTTAATTCTTTCACATGCAAGCTCGACATCGTCGTTTTCAACGACATAGTCATAAGCATCCATCATTTCAATTTCTTCTTTTGCAGCAGCCATTCGGTTACGGATGAGATCCTCAGATTCTGTCCCGCGTGTAATAATGCGGTTTTGAAGTTCTGAAAGACTTGGCGGTGCAAGGAAAATAAAGAGACCTTCTGGGAATGCTTCTCTTACTTGAAGTGCACCTTGCACTTCGATTTCAAGGAAAACATCTTTTCCTTCGCTCAATGTTTGTTCTACATAGTCAACAGGCGTGCCGTAGTAATTCCCGACATACTCTGCCCATTCTAACAGCTTTTTGTTTTCAATCATATGTTCAAATTCTTCCCTGGTTTTAAAGAAATAATCAACACCATTTCTTTCACCTTCACGCGGTTTGCGGGTTGTCACAGAAATAGAGTATTCAAATTTCGTATCTTCCTGGGAGAAAATGGCTTGTCTGACCGTTCCTTTTCCAACTCCCGAAGGTCCAGAGAGAACGATTAAAAGTCCTCTTTCTTTCATAATGGCGTATTACCCCTGCCCTTCATCTATGATTTCTTCTTTTACAGAAAGTCTTTGCGCGACAGTCTCAGGCTGAACGGCAGATAAGATGACATGGTCACTGTCCATAATGACAACAGCACGGGTTCTTCTTCCGTATGTCGCATCAATGAGCATGCCTCGATCTCTTGCGTCTTGTATCATTCGTTTAATCGGTGCTGATTCCGGACTGACGATCGAAATCATCCGATTCGCTGAAATGATGTTTCCAAATCCGATATTGATCAACTTTATGGTCATCTTCTTTCGTCCCCCTGTAATATAAACGTCTCTAGTCTCGCCGAAAGAGACGCACTGTAAACAGCATACACAATGACTATTCTATATTTTGCACTTGTTCTTTTATTTTTTCAATAGCGCTTTTCATTTCAACCACGAGCTTTGTTAAATGGTGATGGTTTGCTTTTGATCCAATCGTGTTCACTTCACGGTTGAGCTCCTGTACAAGAAAGTCAAGCTTTCGTCCGGCAGCGCCGCCTTGCGTCAAAATTTGCTGGAACTGCTGAAAATGACTTTTCAGCCTGGTAATCTCTTCTGTAATGTCACAGCGATCCGCAAAGATGGCCGCCTCTGTGATCAGCCTGCTCTCTTCAAGCGCCTCTCCGATCCATTCTTGCAATCTTTGATTCAATCGTTCTTTGTACTGACTCACAACCTCTGGTGCAAACACTTTGATTTCTTCTGTAAATGCCTCGAGTTCAGACAGCCTGAGTTCACAGTCTTTTTGAAGTGATGTTCCCTCCTGCTCTCTCATAAAGCAAAGCTCCTTGACAGCTTCTTCACAAGTGTCTATCAGCAAATGCTCCAGCTGCTCATTACGGCTGACTGACTCTTCCACCTGAACAGCCTGTTCCAGCTTCAGTAAGTCATGTGCATGCTGAATACCTGAAATATGATAGCGGTCCTCAAGGTCTTTTGCGGCTTTCATATATTCATCAAGCAGCGGCCAGTCAATCTGTAAAGACCGGCTTGCAAGTTTACCGCCTTCAATCGTAACAAACAGCTCAATTCGACCGCGCTGCACGTGACGAAGAATGATTTTTTTTAATGTATCTTCGAAATATAAAAGCGGCCTCGGCAAACGGGCATGAACCTCTTTAAAACGGTGATTGACCGATTTTAGCTCAACTGACACTGTCAGTTCACCATCCGTTTTACTCGCTTGGCCGAATCCCGTCATACTGCGTATCATGTGAAAACACCCAATTCTTTCATATTAATAAAATGAAAAAGGTAATAGCAGACACTATTACCTCAAAATTATACCATAACCAATTATTTTTTTCTTGTCAAAAGTGATCCTGCCAGTAAAAAAGTTGGCAATGCAGACATACCGATGATCAGAAGCCAATCGACTGGTGCGACTGCCACCGTTTTGAAAATCGGCTGAAGCGGCGGATAATAAATGACCACAAGCATCAGCAGAAGGGAAGACACAACGGCGCCGATCAAGTACATATTCCCGAATGGATTGCGTTCAAAAATAGACCGTTCACTGCGGCAGTCAAACACATGAATGAGCTGCGCCAAAACGAGTGTGCTGAATGCAACCGTCTGCGCATATTGAAGATTGTTCGGATCACGGTGATACACAAACATAAAGGCTAACAAAGTGGCAATCCCGATCAGAAACCCTCTTGATATGACCTTCCAACCAAGCCCTCTTGCAAAAATCCCCTCTTTCATGTTGCGCGGCTTTCTCTTCATGACATCGCCTTCTGGTTTATCCATTCCAAGTGCCATAGCCGGCAAGCCGTCTGTGACAAGGTTTACCCACAAAATTTGAATTGGGACGAGAGGCAATGGAAGCGCAAGAAGCATCGCAAACAGCATGACCAAAATCTCTCCCACATTCGATGCCAGCAAATAGCGGACAAATTTGCGAATGTTTTCATAAATATTCCGTCCCTCTTTAATAGCGGATTTAATAGTCGCAAAGTTGTCATCAAGCAAAATAAGAGAAGAAGCTTCTTTGGCAACGTCTGTTCCGGTAATCCCCATGGATATGCCAATATCCGCCTGTTTAATCGCTGGCGCATCATTTACCCCATCACCTGTCATCGCGACAATATGGCCATTTTTTTGATAGGCCTTCACAATTCTCAGTTTATGCTCAGGTGATACACGGGCAAAGACGTACACATCTTCTGCTGTTTGCTCGAGCTCTTTGTCGCTTAGCTGATCCAGAGCTTTTCCATCAAGCACCTTTCCTTGCTTCGGTAAGAGACTTAAATCTTTAGCGATCGCTTTAGCCGTTTCTACGTGATCGCCTGTAATCATTACTGTTTTAATGCCAGCATCCCGGCATTCTTTAATCGCTCGTCTCACTTCAGGACGAGGTGGATCAATCATGCCCTCTAGACCGATAAATGTGAGGCCAGTTTCTGCCTGCTGAACAGAGGTGATTTTTTCTGTCAGGCTTACTTTTTTATATGCAATCGCAATGGTTCTAAGCGCTTGTCTTGCTAAACCTTGAATGGCAGCTTCTGTTTCTTGCCGGTGGGCCTTTGAAAATGAGGCGGTGCGTCCGCCGTGCATCATATGACTTGAACGGTTCATCAGCACATCTGGCGCCCCTTTGGCAATGACATACCGCTCCTTCTGATTCGTTTCCACGACGACTGACATCATTTTTCTTTCAGAGTCAAAAGGGAATTCCTCCACCACTCGAAATCCCGCTTCGATGAATTGCTCTGTAAAACCCGCTTTACGCGCAGCGGTTAGAAGTGCTCCTTCTGTCGGATCGCCATCAAGTCTCATCTCACCGTCTTTTTCAACAATGGTCGATGTATTACAAAGTGCTCCGTATAATAGCACCTTTTGCAGGCTTGGATGTTTGTCTACATGGACAAGTTCTCCGTTTAAGGTAAAATCACCTGACGGCTCGTACCCAGTGCCAGAAATATTCCACGTTTTCCCCTCTGCCCATACATGTGTCACTGTCATTTTATTTTGTGTCATTGTGCCTGTTTTATCTGAGCAAATAATCGAGGCGCAGCCGAGTGTTTCCACAGCCGGCAGCTTTCTGACAATGGATTTTTGTTTAATCATCCGCTGCACACCTAGGGAAAGTGCGACAGTGACGATCGCCGGCAGTCCTTCTGGAATCGCAGCAACAGCGAGAGATACACCCGCTAAGAACATATGATACAAATCATGTCCTTGCACCACACCAAGAACAACCACAAGCACAGTTAAAAATAATGCAGCCACAATTAAAATTTTCCCCAGCTGCTCAAGGCGTCTTTGCAGCGGTGTTTCCATATTACCTGCTGAATCCAGCATACCGGCAATTTGTCCCATCGCCGTATTCATCCCTGTACCAATGACAACCCCTACACCGCTTCCTCTTGTGACAAGCGTCCCCATAAAGGCCATGTTCGTCAAATCTCCAAGTGAGACATGATCTCGCGAGAGCGGACTCGCATGTTTGACCGCTGGGATGGACTCTCCAGTGAGGGCAGATTCTTCGATTTCCAAACTCTTTGTTTCTAGTAATCTGATATCTGCCCCAATTCGATCCCCACTTGAAAACTTCACAATATCTCCCGGCACGAGGTGCTTCGACGGGATCTTGACCCATTCATTGTTTCTCCTTGCATAGACATGAGGCGTTGATAATTCCTTTAGTGCTTGGAGGGACTTTTCCGCACGGCGTTCCTGATAAAAGCCAAGCACACCATTTATCAGCACAATCGCCACAATCGCCACAGCATCAATGTATTCACCTAAAAAGGCAGAAATAATCGTTGCCGCAAGCAGGATTAACACCATAAAGTCTTTAAATTGCGCTAAAAAAATAACGAACGCCGACGCCTTTTTCCCTTCCTGCAATTCATTTGGCCCATGCTTTTCAAGCCGCTTTTGCACATCTTTTTCTGACAGTCCGTCACCTATCGATGTATTCATTGTTTTTAATAAATCGGTTTGGTTCAGTTCATGCCAATTCATTTGACCTCGTCCACTCCTCTTTTGTTCTCTCTCTTATGCAGTGTTCTATAAGCCAGTTTATTCAGACTCGTCCTAAATCATGCTATAATAATAAGACTGCCTAAAGAACGAGAAAACGTAAGGTTCTTTCAGTAGATTTGTGTGAAAGAAGAGGGTGTATCCAACATGTCATTTGACGGCATTTTTACATACGGTATGACTAATGAATTGCAAGAAACATTAACCGGCGGAAGAATTTCGAAAATACATCAGCCATACAAGCATGAGCTGATTTTTCATATCCGGTCAAAGGGGAAGAATCATAAGCTGCTTTTATCCGCTCACCCGAGTTATGCAAGGGTACAGCTCACTGAGCACCATGATGATAATCCGAGCGAACCGCCAATGTTTTGTATGCTTCTCAGAAAACATCTTGAGGGTGGGTTCATTGAACGTTTTGAACAAATTGGGTTAGATCGGGTGATCGTGCTGCACGTGCGAAGCCGAAATGAAATTGGCGATGAACAAACCCGTAAGCTATATATTGAAATTATGGGCCGGCACAGCAACTTAATTCTCGTGGAGGACGAAACGGAGCAGATCATTGACGGACTGAAACATCTTTCTCCATCTGTGAACAGCTATCGAACGGTGCTGCCCGGACATGAATATCTTCTGCCGCCGGCACAGCAAAAGCTGAATCCTTTTGACGTGACGAAGGAAGATATTTTAAAGCATTTACGTTTTCAAGAAGGGAAAATCGCCAATCAAATTGTCGATACATTCTCTGGGGTTTCTCCGCTGTTTGCTAAGGAAGCTGTCCACAGGGCCGGTCTTGCCAATCAGGAAACGATTCCAAGTACATTGCTCGAGATGTTTCAGCTCATTCAGGCGCATTCTTTTACCCCTCAGCTCACGAGAAAAGATGGGAAAGAGTATTTTTATTTATTAGAACTTCAGCACGTCGATGGTGACATGAAGACATTTGATTCTCTTAGCGAGCTACTTGACCGTTTTTATTTCGGAAAAGCTGAAAGAGACAGAGTCAAACAGCAGGCGGCTGATCTTGAACGTTTTGTTGCCAATGAAAAAAAGAAAAATGAAAACAAGCTGAAAAAACTAACAAGAACACTTGAAGAATCTCAAAATGCGCATAAGTATCAGCTTTATGGTGAATTGCTTACTGCCAATATATATGCGATTAAAAAAGGGGATAAAGAAGCAACTGTCATCAATTATTATGATGAAGAAGGCGGAGAGATCACGATCCCGCTCAAAACAAACAAAACCCCTTCTGAAAATGCACAAGCGTATTTTACAAAATACCAAAAGGCAAAAAATGCAGTAGAGGCCGTAAATGAACAAATCAAGCGAACACATGAAGAAATTGTATATTTTGACGAGCTGATCCAGCAGCTGTCCTCTGCCTCACCAAAAGATTTAGAGGAAATAAGAGAAGAACTGGTGGAAGGAAAATATTTGCGTCCCAAACAAAAACGCAACGCCAAAAAGAAAAAACCATCGGCCATTCAGCTTGAAGCATATGAATCTTCTCAAGGTGTTCCGATTCTCGTTGGAAAAAACAACAAGCAAAACGAATATTTGACCACAAAGGCGGCAGCTCGTGATGACATTTGGCTGCACACAAAGGATATTCCTGGATCACATGTCGTCATTCGTCACAAAGCGCCTGATGAACAAACCTTGCTTGAAGCGGCACAAATTGCTGCCTACTTCTCGAAGGCAAAAGAATCAAGCTCCGTCCCTGTTGATTATACGAAAATCCGGCATGTGAAAAAACCAAACGGAGCAAAACCGGGCTTTGTCACGTATGATCAGCAGCAAACATTATTTGTGACGCCTGATGAGGATGTTGTCCTAAAGCTGAGAAAATAAAAAAGAGCCGATTAAATCTTTGGATGAGATTTTATCGGCTCTTTCTTTGTCGTTTTTTTCTTTCTATATAGAGCTCATCGAGTGCATCTACATCCTCTTGTTCAAGCAAGGTCTCAATGGCCTCAGCCAGCTGTTTAGTGCGGGCTGGGCTTGCACCACTCGTAGATACAGAGATTGTCACTTTTCCTGCCCTCACAACCTTTGGCACAATCACATTGCCAAGCTCTGACTGGCTCACACAGTTGACGAGCTGATGAGGAAGCGCTGATTGCGTCATCCACTCGTTTACTGAAGGATCGTCTGTAGCAGCGACAATTAAAAATGCAGCCTTTACATCTTCCGCATCAACTTTCTTTTTCTTCCAAGTCAGCTCATATGTCTCAATGAGATTCGCCATTTCATCACAAATGTCAGGGCTCACAATGGTTATGCTGCATGGCTCCATGCATAGCGCACTCGTCCTTCTAGCCGCAATCCTTCCTCCGCCGGCAATTAGCACGTGTTTATTGGTTAGATCAAGATGAACTGGAAGCATGGCTTTCTCCTTGAAAACAAAACGCATCCTCTTTGTTTAAGATGGTTTCCTGCACACGTTCAATATAAGCTGCTTTTACATGGGGATGAAACCCAATGTATCGGCAGACACGGACATCTCGTAGCCGCTCTCTCGCTTGATTCGCTTCACTCTCAATCTCTTTCATTAAAATGCCGGTAAATAAAAGATAAGGCACGAGATAGACAGGCGTATCGTCATCTACTGTTAACTGTGCTAAGACGTCACGATAATTCGGTTCACACGCTGTAATAAAACACGGAAAAACCTCTGCACAAGGCAACATGCTTCGGACATCATCTGCAATGCCAAACACATCCCGCTTTACATCTGGATCAGAGCTTCCGCGGCCAATTAAGAGAATTTTTGCGTGCTCTCCCTTGTATCCTGCTTCTTCAATCCTTGCGATAACCGCTTTCGTGACTTCTTGGTTCACGCCTATAGGTCTTCCATATGTCACCTTCACTTGTGGGAAACGTTTTTTTACTTTCACAATCTCATCTGGAATATCTGATTTGGCATGCATGGCAGTTAAAAGGAGGAGCGGGACGATCGCAATGTGGGTTGCTCCTTTTTGTACGCAAGTCTCAAATCCTTCTTCGATTGAAGGGTCCGTCAACTCTAAAAAACAAATTTCTTGTATATCTGCTTCCACTAACGGCATACAGCTTTTCATAAAAGAAATGGCTTTATCCTGTGCTTCTTTTACCCTGCTTCCATGCCCAACATAAAGGACAGCTTGTTTCATTTGACTCCTCCTTGAAACCTTAGTTTTATTCAGACGAAAAGACACGATGTCCACACGTGTCTTTTCACCTTTGTTCTCATTTCTCAATCAGTGCTGGTTCAAACCAGTTCAACTTTTGATGAAAGTGAACGACATCTCCTACTACGATTAAACTCGGATGCTCGATCCCTTCTTTTTCAACCGTTTCAGATAGTGTCGCCACCGTGCAGCAAGTCGTCTTTTGCCTTGTGGTCGTTCCCCAGTGAATAAACGCAGCTGGGGTTTCAGGATTCCGCCCATTCTTCAAAAGCAGCCGCTGGACTCTTTCCACGTTTTTGACGCCCATGTAAATGACAAGGGTATCAATCCCCGTCGCCAGCGCTTCCCACTTTTCTTCAAAATGTTCATCCTTTTGATAATGCCCTGTTACAAACGCAACATTTGAGCTGAATTCTCGGTGCGTGACTGGAATGCCTGCATAAGCAGCGGCTGCAATGCCAGAAGTAATCCCTGGGACAACTTCATATGGAATACCATGCTCAGCTAAGCATTCGATTTCTTCACCGCCACGGCCAAATACAAAGGGATCACCGCCTTTTAGACGAACGACTATGTTCCCTTCCTTCGCATGAGCAACAAGTGCTTCATTAATCGCTTCCTGTCTCATCGTATGATGATTCGGCAGTTTGCCGCAATAGATCAACTCCGCCTCCGGTTTGGCATGGGCAAGAATCTCTTGATTGACAAGACGATCATATAAAATGACATCTGCCTGCTGTATTGCCTTATGGGCCTTTAGCGTAATTAAGTCTGGGTCACCCGGTCCGGCACCAACAATGTATACTTTCCCCATCTTGCTTTCTCCCCCTGCCATCAGTCGATTATTTCGTTTTATTCTTTACATAATCAACAAGGCGCTGTTTTGACTCCTCGCGTGATAATTCACCTGTATCTAGAACGAGCTCAGGCGCAGCTGGCTCTTCGTATGGTGAATCGATTCCCGTGAAAAATGGAATTTCGCCGTTTCTTGCTTTTTTATATAATCCCTTTGGATCACGCTCTTCACACACGTTCAGATCACATTTCACAAACACTTCGTGAAATTCTCCGTCTTCGACTAACTGTCTTACGATTTGGCGGTCTTCTTGAAATGGTGAAATAAAAGCAGTAATAACAATCGTTCCTTGCTCAACAAATAATTTCGCCACTTCACCGATGCGCCGAATGTTCTCTTTTCTGTCGTCATCTGAAAAGCCTAAGTCTTTATTGAGTCCATGGCGTACGTTATCGCCGTCAAGAACTGTCACTTGGTACCCCTGTTCAAACAGCTCTCGAGCCGCTGCGTTGGCGATCGTCGATTTACCTGAACCGCTTAGACCTGTCAGCCAAATGATCCCGCTTGTATGGTTGTTTTTCTGTTGATATTCTTTTTTAGTAATAGATGAATCATGCCACACGATATGTTCGTTGCTCATGTCATATCCTCCTTTAAGATACCGTCGTTTTTAATCCTTCGATTAATGTTTCAATGACTTCTTTTCGGCTGAACGTGCTCGGTGGTAATTCACCATTTCTCAGCATCGTTCTCACCTTTGTACCTGAAAGAATGACATGTTCGCTTTTATCATGTGGGCATGTTTTTGGTGTTGCCATGGCTTCACATGTATTGCAGTAAAAGCTGTGCTCAAATTTTAATGGTGTGATCCCAATTTCTTCGCTTGTAAATTGTTCAAATAGCTCCTGCGCTTCGTATGTGCCGTAATAATCACCAACACCCGCATGATCTCTGCCGACAATAAAATGTGTACAGCCATAATTTTTACGCACAAGCGCATGAAAAATCGCTTCCTTTGGTCCAGCATAACGCATGGCAGCAGGAAAAACACCTAAAAAGACGCGGTCTTTCGGGTAATAACCGTTCAGTAACACTTGATAGCTTTTCATTCTTACATCTGCTGGAATATCATCAGATTTTGTTTCACCAACAAGTGGATTTAGAAATAGACCATCCACTGTTTCCAGTGCTGTCTTTTGAATATATTCATGCGCACGATGGACTGGGTTTCTCGTTTGGAAACCGACAATGGTTTTCCAGCCGTTTTCTTTAAAATGTTTTCTTGTTTCTTCTGGCTCATACGTAAATTGCGGGAAAGGTTTTTCACTGCGTTTCGTCAGTGTAATTTTACCACCAATATACGTATCACCGCGTTCAAATAATTTTTTCACGCCTGGGTGATTGCGGTCATCTGTTTTATACACATTCACTGCTTCTTTTTCCTTATCAGGTGTGTATTGATCTTCCACCTCAATGACCCCGTATACTGTTCCATTATACGATAGACGAACAATGTCACCTTGATTGATCTCCGCTGCTTTTTCCTTTGTGACAGGCAAAGTAATCGGAAGAGACCAAACGACACCACTTGCTAGTCGCATACTGCTGACAACTGCTTCATAATCAGCTTTCGTTAAAAACCCTTCAATTGGACTATACCCGCCAATTGCGATGAGTTCAAGGTCTGCAAAAGAGATGGCATCCAGCTCAATTTCTTTCGCAGCTGTGCTTAGATCAAATTCTTCATTTACTCGATTAATTAATACGCCACCATGTGGTGTTAAACTCATTTGTTCATCTTCCTCTCAATGTTCATATTTATTAGATGTTAATAGTCGGATTTATATTTAAATCCCGCCGCCCTGTTCATGAATCGAGCTGCTCTCATTTTTAACTGCCTTCATAAGACTCAGTGCACCTAGTGAAGCAAGCAGTACACTCATCATGATAAAGATAGAGTAATAGTCTCCTTTTAAGAAAAGGCTTACCAACAAATAAGATAGACTTAGTGATAAGAAAGGTGACACAACCCATACCTTCAGCATTTTTTTCACAACATGTTTATGAAAAATGTTCGGTCCACCCTTTGCCATACCTAGCCCAATAATGGACGATGAGGTAATTTGAGTAAGGGGAACAGGGAGTCCGAATATAGAGCTGACGATGACAAGTCCTGCACCGGTGCTCGATAATAGAATGCCTTCACCCGTTTGATAGCGTGTAATTTTCTTTCCGTTTGTTTCTAGTACCCTTCTTCCTAGAAGCAGCGCCCCAATGGCCACAAAGATTCCGCCGTAAAGGGTTCCTTGCCCGACTGATAAAACACCTGACGCGACAAGCGGGCCGACCGCATTGGCAACATTGTTCATGCCGGCTGAAAACGCTTCTAAAAACCCACTGATAATCAAAACAACAGATAAGATCAATGTACCTTTTTTGGATAATGTCCATTTAGGGAACAATCTGATGATTTTGACAACAGCAAAGGTAAAAACAAAGGCAACAATCGGAATAATCACCCAAAAAGAGACAATGACTAAGATCGATTTCACATACAGCACTTTATATGCGGCTGCCACACCGACTACAGCTCCTACTGTGACCTCACTTGTGGATAAAGGAATGGCCAAGAGATTCGCTATGAAAAGTGATAATGCGGCCGAGCCAATGATGATACACACAATTTCAAGTGTGATGACAGATTCCGGCATAATCCCGGAGCTGATCGTTTTGACGACCTCACCGCCGCCAATCACTGAACCTGCTAATATTCCAACCGCACAAACGCTGAGTGCGTATATTGGCTTTTTGATCGCACCTGAACCATATGCGATGCCCATCGAAGCGGCTGCTCCGCTTGCGCCAATATTTAAAGCAAAGAATAAGCTAAATAAAATTGCGGCGATTTCCATACATTATGCTCCCTTACTCATGTAATCCGCACTCAGTCTTTGCTGTCCCTGACCATCTTCCAGAACGCAAATCATCAGCAGTAAATGCCGGCTGTGTACAAGGTGCACACCCGATGCTTGGATATCCTTGGTCATGCAGCGGATTATAAGTAAGATCCTCTCTAGACGCATATCTCCATATGTCCTTCCACGTCCAGTGGATGAGCGGACATACTTTGACTGATTGGAATTTTTCATCCTTATTTAAAAAGTTCGTACCTGCTCGTTTAGGCGACTGCTCTCTTCTTAAACCAGACAGCCATGCCGGATAGCCAGATAGTGCCTCTTGCAATGGAATGACCTTTCTCATATGGCAGCAGCTTTGAGGATTCGTTTCCCATAATTTATCACCATGCTGCTCATTCTGCTCTTCCACCGTCAGCTCAGGTGTTTTCAGCACGATGTCTAACCCGGGATATCTTTCCTTCACTGCATCAATGGTGTCGTATGTTTCCTTGAAATGCAGCCCTGTATCTAAAAAGACAATTCTTGCATCTTTTTTTACTTTCGCAATAAGATCGATCAGGACAATGCCCTCAATGCCAAAACTGCATGCATAAACGAGCTGATCACCATAGTGTCCGTACGCCCATTTCAGCACAGATAGGGCCCCTTTATACAAATCGTCCTCTTGAAATGTAATGGACGGCTCTTGCCAATTTTCATAAGTTAACATTGTTTCTCCCCTTCCGGAGTACTGCTTCTATTGCTATTCTCCGCACTACTTTAATCTGATTTTTTCATTTTTTTCCACTTGAATCACTTGACCGTCCTGAACGATCAACGTAATTGAACCGAATTTCATATCCCCAATCAGCTCTTGCATATGCATCACTAAGTCCTCATCCTGGTTTTGTTTCAGTTCCATCTCCTCTTCCTCCTCACCGTTAAAATAAAAAAACTTTCTTTCAGTCCGAAAGAAAGATGAGGAAGCTCACGATTTCCTTATCTTTCAAAATAGAATCATTTTGCAGGAAGTAGCACCTTGCAAATCGCAGGTTGCCGGGCTTCATCGGGCCAGTCCCTCCACCTCTCTGGATAAGAGTTTTAATTTGTATTAAATATTAACACAATTCAAACAAAAGTCAACCCGACTTTATTGATAGGATTAGTTTTTATTTAAATTTGAGTCTATTTTACTATTTTTAACCAAATAAAAAAACTGTGCAACGCACGCAGCACAGCTTTTTTAAACAAGACAAGCTTTTTAGACCGTTTCTTCCATCCAAGATTCAGACGAAGGATCCTGTCTCCAGCGTTTTAGTTTATTCATAGCAGAAGGCTCAATTGCTTTTAGCTCAAGTGCCACTTCTGTCAGTGTGTCATAGTCTGTCAGCGTGACATAGGGAATGTTTTTCTCTTGAAAAGCCGCAGCTGCTTTTGGCAGTCCATAAGTGAAGATCGCAACAACTCCGAGTACGTCACAGCCTTCTTCTTCTAGCGCAGCTACAACTTCAAGAACGCTGCCTCCAGTTGAGATGAGGTCTTCTACGACAACCACCTTTTGTCCAGGTGATACGGCTCCTTCAATTTGATTTCCTTTTCCGTGTGCTTTTGGTTTACTTCTTACATAACACATCGGTACGTTCAGACGATCAGCTGCTAATGCCGCATGAGGAATGCCAGCTGTAGCTGTACCTGCGACAACTTCCGCTCCTTCAAAATGAGTGAGAATCAAGTCTTTTAAACCTTCCGCAATGTCCACTCTGACCTCAGGATAAGACAAGGTGAGGCGATTGTCACAGTAAATCGGTGATTTGATACCGCTCGCCCATGTAAATGGTTCGTCTGGTTTTAAAGAGACAGCTTTGATTTGTAATAAATGCTTCGCGATTTTCGTTTTCATCCGGCAGTCACTCCCACTCTTTCAAAATTTGTTGATAAGCTTCCACTGGGTTTGTGGCTTTTGTGATCGATCTTCCCACAACAATCTGTGAAACACCCTGCTCTTTGGCAAAGGCAGGTGTCGCCACACGCTTTTGGTCATCCGTTTGATCATTTGGTAAGCGAATTCCTGGTGTCACAGTGAGAAAGGAAGGAGAGATTTGTTCATGAAGCTGTTTTGATTCATGAACAGAGCACACCACACCATCAAGTCCACTTTCATATGCCAATTGTCCATAATGAAGCACAGCCTCTTGCAATGGGCGGTCAATTAGTAATTCTTTTTTCATCATATCTTCTGACGTGCTTGTCAGCTGGGTCACTGCAATAATGCCTGGGCGATTTTGCCCGGCAGGGGTTCCGCTTTCAAGCCCCTCTACGGCCGCCTGCATCATTCTCTTCCCGCCGGCTGCATGCACATTCACCAAATCAACACCAAGTGCAGCAAGCCTGTTCATCGCTTTTTGCACAGTTGTTGGAATGTCATGAAGCTTCAGATCAAGGAAAATACGGCAATTTTTTTCTTTCAGTTCATCAATAATGGCAGGACCTTCTTGGTAAAACAGCTCCATGCCGACCTTTACGAATAATGGAGTGCCTTCAAAACGATCTATAAAGGCGTGCGCCTCCTGTCCTGATGGAAAATCAAGCGCGATGATGGGCAAGTGCTTCATGTTTCCAGCTCCTTCCGATGCATTCCTCTACAGATGAATACCCATAAGCCGCTAACACATTCGGCAGTTCATCAATGATTTCCGGGCAAATAAATGGGTTCACAAAATTGGCTGTCCCAACAGCTACCGCACTTGCGCCAGCTAGTAAAAATTCAAGTACATCTTCAGCGCTTTGCACCCCGCCCATCCCAATAATCGGAATAGAAACGGCCTGACTGACCTCATGCACCATTCGGATGGCAACAGGTTTTACAGCAGGACCTGATAATCCGCCTGTTTTATTGGCAAGAATGGGTTTGCCTGTTTTTAAATCTAAACGCATCCCAATCAAGGTATTGATCATGGTGAGTCCATCCGCTCCAGCCGATTCAATCGCTTTAGCAATCTCAACGATATTGGCTACATTAGGTGACAGTTTCACATAAACAGGAACGGAGGAAACTTCCTTAACGGCTTTTGTCAATGTGGCCGCCATTTCTGGATCGGTCCCAAAGGCAATTCCGCCTGTTTTCACATTCGGACACGAGATATTCAGTTCAAGGGCGTGAACATTACTTGCTTGACTAATTTGCTTTGCTACTTCAACATAATCATCAACTTGTGATCCAGCAACATTGGCAATAATAGGGGTATCGAACTGCTCAAGCCAAGGTAATTCATGTTCAAGCACGCCTTTTAGACCTGGATTTTGGAGACCAATCGCATTCAGCATACCGGCTCCTGTCTCAGCTACCCTCGGTGTCGGGTTGCCAAATCTCGGTTCAAGGGTCGTGGCTTTAATCATGATGCCGCCCAGCAAGGAAAGGTCATATAATGACGCGAATTCTTTTCCAAATCCAAAACAGCCTGATGCAGGAATGATTGGATTTTTTAAAGATAAGCCGGGTAATTCGATGTTTAGCATGATAGCGCCACCTCCTCCGCTTTAAAAACAGGTCCATCCAGACAAACTTTAACGTACGGTTTCTCGTGCTGATCGGTATGACAGACACAAGCAAAGCATGCACCGATTCCGCAGCCCATTCGTTCTTCCATTGAAATATAGACAGGCTTATCGGGATAAGAGTCTTTTAGTGCTTTTAACATAGGTGTCGGTCCACAGGAAAGCAAGACATCAAAGTCCAGCTCATTCTCTTCAATGACATTTGTCACGAAACCTTTCGAACCATATGTCCCATCAACGGTTGCGATAAACGTATCTCCGAGTGCTTGAAACTTCTCCTCATAAAATACATCCTTTTTCGATTGAAAACCGAGAACATGTTTTACGATGACGCCTTTTTTCGTTAACCGCTTAGACAGTTCATATAGCGGAGGCACACCGATTCCTCCACCGACTAATAATGCGGTCTGTCCGGCCTGAACGACTGAAGGGTCATAGCCGTTTCCAAGCGGTCCTAACACATCGACTGCCTCTCCCGCACGCTTTTGGGAAAGGAGCTTTGTGCCCTCTCCCTCTGCGCGGTAAATGATGGTTGCCTCTTGCTTTTCGGCATGAATGTTGGCAATACTGATCGGTCTTCTCAGCAGCGGTGTCATGGATTCACTGACCTTTATATGAAGAAACTGTCCAGCTGTTTGAAAGGATTTAACAAGATCACCCTTTAATGTCATTTCGTAAATATGATCAGCGATCTCTCGGTTTGAGACGACCGTCAAGTATGCTTTTTTCATATCGTTACTGTCACCTCAGCATTCGTTTTCACTTCTGGCATTTCATCTGCTCTAAATGTCATGCTCTCTAGCACTCTTAAAATCGCTTCTGCTGTATCTAGTGACGTTAAGCAAGCGACACCATTTTCAACAGATTCACGTCTAATTCTAAAGCCGTCTCTTGCCGGCTGTTTTCCTTTTGTTAAGGTGTTGATGACAAATTGGGCTTCACCATTTCGAATGACATCCAGCAAATTCTTTCCTTCTTCTCCTATTTTGCCGACAACACTTGATGGAATGGAGGCTTGTTTTAAGTAATTCGCTGTTCCTTCTGTTGCTAAAATATGATAGCCGATGGAATGGAATCTTCTTGCAATTTCAAGTCCTTCTTCTTTATCTTTATCAGCCACTGTCAGGAGAACCGTTCCGTCTTTTGGAATTTGAATGCCTGATGCAATCAATCCTTTGTAGAGGGCTTTTTCGATTGTGACATCTTTCCCCATGACTTCACCTGTTGATTTCATTTCAGGCCCTAGTGTAATATCTACTCTTCTTAGTTTTGCAAAAGAGAAGACTGGAACTTTCACATATACGCCTTCTTGCTCAACATGAAGCCCTTCTTGGTAGCCATAGTTTTTCAGTTTTTCTCCTAAAATAACCTTTGTAGCTAAGTTCGCCATTGGAATGCCTGTAATTTTACTTAAGAATGGGACAGTCCGGCTTGAGCGCGGATTCACTTCAAGTACATACACTTCACCTTTTGATAGCACAAATTGAATGTTCAAAAGCCCAATGATGTTAAGGCCTTTTGCGAGTTTAATCGTGTATTCTGCGATTTTCGCTTTGATGTCCTCAGACAAAGTTTGCGGCGGGTAGACCGCAATCGAGTCTCCAGAGTGAACGCCGGCTCTTTCAATGTGTTCCATAATGCCTGGTATGACAACCGTTTCTCCGTCAGACACAGCATCTACTTCAATTTCTTTTCCTGTCAAATACTTGTCAATGAGCACTGGGTGCTGCGGATTGACTTTCACCGCATTCTCCATGTAGTGAAGGAGCTCAGCTTCTTGATACACAATTTCCATTGCACGGCCGCCTAATACATAGGAAGGACGGACAAGCACGGGGTAACCGATTTGATTCGCAATCGCTACCGCCTCTGGCACAGACGTTGCTGTCTTACCTTTTGGCTGCGGCACGCCGAGAGTTTCTAATGTTTGTTCAAACTTGTCACGGTTTTCCGCACGGTCAAGGTCTTCAAGCGATGTTCCAAGTATCTGAACCCCTCTATTTGATAATTCATCTGCTAAGTTAATCGCTGTTTGTCCGCCAAACTGAACGACGACACCTTCTGGTTGTTCAAGGTCGATGATGTGCATCACATCTTCTACAGTGAGTGGTTCAAAGTAGAGCTTATCTGAAATACTAAAGTCTGTTGAGACGGTTTCAGGGTTGTTGTTAATAATAATGGCTTCATAGCCTGCTTGTTTGATTGCCCACACTGAATGAACGGTCGCATAATCGAATTCTACTCCTTGTCCGATTCTGATTGGACCTGAGCCTAGCACGATGACACTTTTCTTATCTGTTCGTTCGGATTCATTTTCATCTTCATATGTGCTGTAGAAATATGGTGTTTCTGATTCAAATTCTGCCGCACATGTGTCCACCATCTTATACACAGGAACGATGCCTGCTTCTGTTCTTAGGTTATAGACATCTGCCTCATTCATATTCCATTCGCGGCTAATATAAATATCTGAGAAACCTTTTTCTTTTGCTTCTTTTAAAACGTCTACATTGCCTTTGTTTTCTTTTAGTGTCTTTTCAAATGCGATGATGCCTTCCAGCTTATGAAGGAAGAAGTAATCAATTTTCGAGAATTCATGAATCTGTTCGACGGTATAGCCTCTTCTTAGCGCCTCAGCGATATAAAACAGACGCTCATCTCCTGCTTTGATAATCCGCTTTTCAAGCACTTCGTTTGTAATGTCCGCTTCGTCTTTTAATTCAATGTGATGCACATCCGCTTCAAGTGAACGAACAGCCTTTAAAAGAGACTCTTCTAATGTGCGGCCAATCGCCATGACTTCACCCGTTGCTTTCATTTGTGTTCCAAGTCGTCTGTTGGCAGATTCAAACTTATCAAACGGCCAGCGCGGGATTTTTGAAACGATATAGTCGAGTGCTGGCTCGAACGCTGCATATGTTTTACCTGTGACTGGGTTCATCATTTCATCAAGTGTTAGGCCAACTGCGATTTTCGCTGCAAGTTTTGCAATTGGATATCCAGTTGCTTTAGACGCAAGAGCAGAAGAACGGCTCACGCGCGGGTTTACTTCGATAATATAGTATTGGAAGCTGTCTGGATCAATCGCCAGCTGTACGTTACATCCGCCTTCAATGCCAAGTGCACGAATCAACTTGAGTGACACATTACGAAGCAGCTGATATTCACGATCACTTAGCGTTTGACTTGGTGCCACAACGATACTGTCACCTGTGTGGATGCCAACAGGATCAAAGTTTTCCATGTTACAAACCACAATGGCATGATCTCCGCTGTCACGCATGACCTCATATTCAATTTCTTTAAAACCTGCGATACTTTTTTCAAGCAAACATTGTGTCACCGGACTTAATTTCAGTCCATTCTCGACGATTTCTTTTAATTCTTGCTCATTTGTACAAATTCCGCCGCCTGTGCCGCCTAGTGTATAGGCTGGTCTAACAATGACCGGGAAACCGATTTGATCTGTGAATGCCATCGCTTCTTCAAGGTTATGGATAATTTCACTTTCTGGTACAGGTTCATTTAATTCATTCATTAGATTACGGAATAAATCTCTGTCCTCTGCTTTTTGAATAGCTGACAGCTTTGTGCCTAGTACTTCAACACCGCATTCAGCGAGTACACCAAGATCTGATAATTCAACAGCAAGATTCAATCCAGTTTGTCCGCCAAGTGTTGGCAGAATCGCATCAGGACGTTCTTTTCGAATGATTCGTGTTAAAAATTCTGGTGTCAGTGGTTCGATGTATACCTTATCGGCCATTTCTGTATCCGTCATGATCGTCGCAGGGTTAGAGTTCACAAGAACGACTTCATAGCCCTCTTCTTTTAGCGCTAAGCAAGCCTGTGTGCCTGCATAGTCAAACTCCGCTGCCTGACCGATGATGATTGGACCTGAACCGATCACTAAAATCTTTTTGATATCTACGCGTTTTGGCATACTTCTTCCCCTTCTTTCTCAGTTGTATGAATCATGTCCATGAACTCGTCAAATAAGTAGTTCGCATCTTCTGGACCCGGTGATGCTTCTGGGTGATACTGGACAGTGAATGCTGGTGCTTCTTTATGTTTTAATCCTTCAATGGTGTTGTCATTTAGCGCAATATGTGTGACTTCAAGCACGTCTTCATTAATGGCGCTAACCGTGTAACCGTGGTTTTGAGACGTCAGAGTTACCTTGCCAGTTGCTAGTTCTTTGACTGGATGATTGGACCCTCTATGCCCAAATTTCATTTTTTCTGTACTTGCGCCGCACGCAAGCGCGAATAATTGGTGTCCTAGGCAGATACCAAAGAGTGGTACCTTTCCAATCAACTGCTGAATCATTTCAACCGCTTCTGGCACATCGACTGGATCCCCAGGCCCGTTTGAAAGCATGATGCCGTCTGGTTTTAACTGTAATACTTCATCTGCCGTGATATTGTATGGCACCACAATGACATCACAATCTCGCTTATTGAGTTCGCGCAAAATGCCATGCTTCATGCCGAAATCGACAAGCACAATTCTTTTGCCTCTTCCTGGACTTGGATACGCATTTTTCACAGATACTTGGCTTACTTGATCTGTTGGTAGCTGCATTGTTTGAAGACGGCTTACAACGTCTTCTACTTGTTCATCCGGTCCTGCAAAAGCTCCTCTTAATGTACCTGCACTTCGAATCATGCGCGTGAGCTTGCGTGTATCAATGCCGCTAAGACCCGGGATATTTTTCATTTTTAAATACTCATCAAGTGAGTATGAAGAGCGCCAGTTTGAAGGCTTTTCACAAAGCTCTTTCACGATCAGCCCTTTCACAAACGGTGTGATCGATTCAAAATCATCACGGTTAATGCCGTAGTTGCCGATCAGCGGGTAAGTGAGTGTGACAATTTGTCCGCAGTACGACGGGTCAGACAAAATTTCTTGATAGCCTGTCATCCCTGTGTTAAAGACGACTTCTCCGACTGACGGTTCTAAGCTGCCAAAGCCTGTTCCTTCGAATACTGTTCCGTTTTCTAGCACTAAGCGTCTCTTCATTTTACTAGTCTCCCCTCTTCATAAACGACTTTCCCAGATGCAAGTGTCATGACCGGCCATCCTGATACAGTCAATTTGTCAAACGGTGTATTTTGTCCTTTAGATAAGAAGCTTTTTTTGTCAATTGCCATTTCTTTGTTTAAATCAATCAGTGTGATATCAGCAATTTGACCTTCTTCCAGCTTTCCGTATGGAAGAGCAAAGGCTTCTGCTGGTTTGATGGTCATATAATCAACAAGTTCTTTTAATGTCCATTCCCCTGTTTTCACAAAACGTGTGTACAGAAGCGGGAACGCTGTTTCAAGTCCGACAATCCCAAAAGGTGCCCTCTGCATCGTTTCGTTCTTTTCTTCTTCTGTATGCGGTGCATGGTCTGTGGCGATAAAATCAATCGTGCCATCTAAAAGCCCCTCGATCAGCGCCTCGCGATCTTCTGCTCCTCTGAGCGGCGGATTCATTTTATAGTTTGTGTCAAGACCTGGAATGTCTGCATCACACAAGAGAAGGTGATGTGGCGAGACCTCAGCTGTCACACGAATGCCTGCTTTTTTTGCATCGCGTACCACTCGGACGGATTCCTTTGTACTGATATGACATACATGATAATGACAATTCGCTGCTTCTGCTAAGAGGACATCTCTTGCAATATGCACCGATTCACAAATTGACGGTATCCCGTTTAACCCATTTGCTTTTGAAAAGTCTCCTTCATGAACGCATCCTCCATAAATGAGTGAGTTATCTTCACAGTGCGCCACTATGGCTTGATCAAGGCTTGCTGCCTTTTTCATTGCTTCGTACATCATGCCTGCGGTTTGAATACCAACACCGTCATCCGTAAAGGCAAATGCGCCCGCTTCTTTTAACGCTGCAAAGTCTGTCATCTCTTCGCCAATTTGTCTCGTCGTGATCGAAGCGTATGGCAGTACTCTTACAGATGAGGTCTCTTTGATTCGATTCATCAGCCATTCCATTTGTTCTTTTGTATCTGGAACTGGCCGTGTATTCGGCATCGCTGCAATGGTCGTATACCCGCCTCTTGCTGCTGCCTTAGAACCTGTTTCAATGGTTTCTTTTTTCTCGCCGCCTGGCTCTCTTAAATGCACATGCAGATCAATCAAACCTGGTGATACAAATAGCCCTGCTGCATCAATGACTTCTTCTCCGTCTTCTCTTTCTAAATGACCCATTGCTTGAATCACTTTTCCTTCTACCCTAATATCCTGCTGCACTCTTTCCCCTGTGCTTGTTAAGATAAAACCGTTTTTAATGAGATATGACATAGACAGAATCTCTCCCTTTTTGATGTAGTCTGCTATTTTGAAAAGCTCTTTTTAACACAGCCATTCGGATATACACACCATTTTCCATTTGTTTAAAAATCCTTGACTGCTTTGACTCTACTAATGAATCATCTATTTCAACACCTCTATTTACTGGTGCTGGATGCATAATAATCGCTCTTTCTTTCATTTTGCTTGCCCTGTCTACTGTTAATCCATAAGTCGATAAGTAACCCTCGTTGCCCATCTTTTCTGAGTGTCTTTCATGCTGAATTCTCAGCAGCATCACCACGTCAGACCGCTTCATGGCTTCGTCCACCTCGACATACGTTCCATGAGGATTTTGTTCATCTTGGAAGGAAGCTGGTCCTGAAAAGAGCACTGTCGCTCCTAGTCTTGCGAGGACTTCAGCATTGGACCTTGCCACCCTGCTATGTTTGATATCACCATGAATCGAGATCGTTAAGCCTTCAAAACCGCCAAACTCTTCAAAGATCGTCATCAAATCCAGCAATGATTGTGTAGGGTGCTGTCCGCAGCCATCTCCCGCATTAATGATTGGAATCCCGACCTTCCCAATCAGCTCTTTGTAATATTCGTCTGTACTGTCTCTGATGACACATGCCTTTACTCCGATGGATTCAAGTGTTTTCACTGTATCGTAAAGGGTCTCTCCCTTTTGAACAGAGGTACTTGCTGCGTCTAGGTTCAGCACATTCATTCCAAGTTTTTTCTCTGCCACCTCAAAGCTAAAACGCGTTCTTGTACTTGGTTCAAAGAAGAGGTTCGCTACAAATTCACCTGCTAAACCATGTTCCTGTTTCCCTTTTTTCAATGCACATGCTTCTTCAATCAGCTGTAAAATTTCTTCCTTTGACAAGCTGCTCATTGTCGATAAATCATTCATTTTTTCTGCCCCCTCTAGTTTTTCATCACTTTCAGGTTCAAAAAAACCCTAAGCCTCGGCAGCTTAGGGTTCTCCAAAAGAAGCAGGGGTGCTTTCGCACGTTCTGCTCCGTTTAGAACCCTTGTCAGCCTCACTGGACTTCTTTTAAAAGGTTTTCGGTATTCGATTCATTTGACTCATCATCTTCTGCCTTTTGATGCGGCAGAATCAGGTTTAGCAGGACGCCAGTAATAGCAGCGAGTGCCATTCCTGACAGCGTCAGATTGATTTGTTTCACCTCAATGAATGCCCCGCCAATACCAATGACTAAGATGACTGATGCGATAATGAGATTGCGCTTTTCTTCAAAATTCACTTTATGATCAATCAGGATTCGCAGTCCGCTTGAGGCTATGATTCCAAAGAGCAGGAACGAAACGCCCCCCATAACCGCGGATGGTACTGTACTGATTAATGCTGAAATTTTCCCAACAAAGCCGAAGCAGATCGCAAACACCGCTGCTCCGCCGATGACGAAGATACTGAACACTCTTGTGATGGCAAGGACACCAATGTTCTCTCCATAAGTCGTTGTTGGAGGTCCGCCGATGAGTGAAGCGAAGATTGTCGCCGCACTGTCTCCTAAAATGGAGCGGTGAAGACCTGGTTTTTTAATAAAATCCTGCCCGACCACCTTACTTAACACGACTTGATGGCCGATGTGCTCAGACATGGTCACAAAGGCAACCGGCACCATCACTGTGAGAATGCTTAAAGTCACAGCAGGTGTATAGTCGACAAATGGTACAACAAAGTCTGGAACAGCAAACCATTTTGCATCAATGACCGGCTGGAAGTTCACAATGCCTTGTGTTAAGGCAAAGAGGTAGCCGCTGATAATGCCGATTAAGACTGGAATCAAGCTAAGGAATCCTCTTAGGAAGATCATACTGATAATGGTGACTGCGAGCGTGAAGCCTGCAACCATTAAGTGCTTAAGGCTGTAGACAAGCTCCTTTGCATTCGGATCCACGTACATCGCCATGTTAACAGCTGTTCCAGCGAGTCCGAGTCCGATAACCATAATGACGGGTCCTACAACGACAGAAGGCAGAAGCTTCATTAGCCAGCCTGTGCCGAGCCATTTGATAAATAATGCGATGAGTGCATAAGCCACACCCGCCATAAAGGCACCTACCATTGCAGCTCCAGGACCGCCAGTGGCTTTTACATTCAAGATAGGGGCGATAAAGGCAAAGGACGATCCAAGATACGCCGGAATCTGCCCTCTTGTGATGATTAAGTACACAATGGTTCCAACCCCGCTTGAGATGAGCGCGACGGCTGGGCTCATCTCAATGATCTTTGGTACAAGAATGGTTGCACCAAACATGGCAAACAAGTGCTGCAGGCTGAGTGACAGCCATGTGAACGGTTTTGGGATATCTCGAATGCCTAAATTGGCTTTTTGCTGACTCATGATTTTCCTCCTAGATGTGTCCTTTTTCATTAAAAAAGCCTCTTTGCGAGTATGCGCAAAGAGGCCTAGAAAAACCGTACACGTCACTTTAGCCGTGTGCTCGGTGTCTCTTGTTAATGCCCTCTTTGCAAACTCTCTGGAATGCATTTAAAAAGGTTATTTTTCATATATAGCGACAAGGTCGTTTTGATCTACTTCATTGAGCTGAACCATGACTGTCTCTGCTTTTGATGTCGGGATGTTTTTCCCGATATAATCCGCTCGAATCGGCAGCTCCCGGTGTCCCCGGTCGACTAGAACAGCTAGCTGAATGGAAGATGGTCTTCCTACATCCACAAGCGCATCCATAGCCGCTCTCACGGTTCTACCTGTGAACAAAACATCATCTACGACAATCAGTGTTTTGTCATTAATGTCAGCTGGGATGTCTGCACCCTTGACAAGCGGGTCTTGGTTCTCTGTCTTTTTTGTCAGGTCATCACGGTATAGCGTAATATCCAGTTCACCCACCGTCACTGGGTTTCCTTCAATTTGTTCGATGCGCTCTGCAAGGCGCTTTGCAAGATGAATGCCTCTTGTCTTGATCCCGGCCAGGATGACATCCTTCATCCCTTTGTTGCGCTCAATCATTTCATGTGCAATACGGGTAAGCGCTCGTCTTATCGCTTGTTCATCAAGAATGACTGCTTTTTGTTCCATCTTTTACACCTCTTTTTGACAAATAAAAAGCCCCTTCTGCAAAGGGCAGAGAGGGGCGCTCATTTGTGCATACTCGTGCACAAATTGATCCGTTATCCTTCTCAGCCTCTCTGGACTGTTTTAAAGAATCTCAATTTCTTCGTTTATTATTTCAAAAAAAGAACGGCCTGTCAATCGTTATTTCTTAATGAATCGATAAAGCCTCGCATATCAGCTGGAATTGGAGCTGTAAACTCCATATATTCTCCTGTTCTAGGGTGATCAAATCCTAACACGCCTGCATGCAGCAGTTGTCCATTGAAATCAACAGTTTTTCTCGGGCCATATTTTGGATCTCCGGCAAGCGGATAGCCAATGTATTTCATATGAACACGAATTTGGTGGGTTCTTCCTGTTTCAAGGCGGCATTCTACAACGGTAAAGTCTTTAAAGCGCTCCATCACATCAAAATGAGTGACTGCCTGCTTTGCATTTTCTTTTGTGACCGTCATACTTTGGCGATCTTTTTTGTCTCGACCAATTGGTGCATCAATCGTTCCAGTATCATGCTGAATGATGCCATGAACAACGGCTGTGTATTTTCTAGTGACCGTTTTCGCCACCAGCTGATTGACGAGTGATTCATGCGCCATATCATTTTTTGCGACCATTAAAAGCCCTGACGTATCTTTATCAATTCGGTGGACAATTCCAGGGCGCATGACACCATTAATGCCTGACAAATCATTGCAATGAGCCATGAGGCCATTGACAAGAGTACCTGTCACATGTCCTGGTGCTGGATGAACGACCATTCCTCTTGGCTTATTGACCACTAGTACATCTTCATCCTCATAATAAATATCAAGATCCATTGATTCCGCTTCTACATCTAGTGCTTCTGGATCTGGAATCTCTACTTTGATTTGATCTCCAGCTTGTACTTTATAATTGGCCTTCACTTGTTTTCCATTTACTTCGATGAGCCCATCTTTCACCCACTGCTGGACTTGGGTTCTTGACCATTCTGGTTCAGTTGTGCTTAAAAATTTATCAAGCCGTTCACTTGTTTGTTCTTCTGAAACGGCAATGTTTACTTGATTCATGTAGTTGACTCCTTATTTTTCTTTCCATCTAACAGCATTTGAATAAAGAGCAGAATGACCCCCACACATAGAGAGGAATCTGCGATATTAAAGATTGGATAATGATAATCCCCAAATACGAAATGAGCAAAATCAACCACTTCTTGACGGAAAATACGGTCAATAAAGTTTCCAATCGCTCCGCCAAGCATTAAGGCAAGCGCTACACCAAGTAGCTTGTCCTTTTGTCCATGTTTTTGCAAATAATAAACAATTCCTGCAATAACAACGAGTGTGATCACATAGAAAAACCACATTTGTCCTTGGAGAATCCCCCATGCGGCTCCTGAATTTCGGTGGGATGTGATGTAAAAGAAGCCATCAATCACAGGAATAGAATCACCGAGCATCATATGTTTGACAATGAGCCATTTTGTTAATTGATCTAAACAAATTATCACGAATGCGATTATGTAATAGAACACACACGTTCCTCCATCTTCATACTTTGGTCTTTAAGCATTTTATCAAGAAAACAGGATGGAGTAAAGAAACTTTAGTTGACAGACAAAAACCTCCCTACATGTGGAAGGCTTCAAAATGAGAATCATTTGATTCGTGAGGATAAGGGGTGAATGCTTTTTTCTCGTATTGCTTATGATATAAAAAGTCGTCAGTCGTACGAGCTGTCGGAAGAATACTCATTTGTTCAATGGGCATTGTATGCCCTGTCGCCTCACATATGCCATAAGTTCCTTGTTCAATTTTTGCAATCGCGAGCGAAACATCTTGCAGTTCTTCTTTGATGTGATAAAGAAGCGTGGTCGTTTTTGCTTGATCGAAAGTGACATGTTCAGCGGGTGAACACAATGATGCATATTCAAACAGTTTCGATTGCAGTTCTTCTCTCATTTGAAGGAGTTCCATGTAAATCGTCTCTAGATCGCCATTCATGTCGCTGTTTCAACTCCTGCCCTGTCGTGATAATCATATTGTTGCCCCGCCTGTTCACTTTAAAGCCATAAGATTTTTCCTTTCGTTCTAAACGCTGTCATTTTCTCTATATCAAAAACGCCCCGCTTTATGCGGGGCGCTAGTTGGTGATATCGCGCTGTTAATTCTGGTAATATTTCTCCACGATTTCAGCATTTTTAAGCGACAATGTTGGGTATTTTGGATTTGCGCCAACATCTTTTGAAATAATGCGGGAACGTTCGCACAGTTCTCCTTCTGCTTTTTGAACAACAATTCGTCCTGATGTGTATTCAGGCGCTGATGCGTCTGCATGCTTCTCATCTTCTACTGTTAATTCAGAAATGATAAAGAGCTGCTTCACATCTTCTTTAATGGATGCAAGAAGATTTTTCACTTCCTCTGTTGCATAAAGGATCACACTTGCTTCAAGTGAACGGCCGATGACTTTCTCATTACGCGCAATTTCCAGTGCTTTTAGCACATCGTCACGTACTTCCATAAAGCGGTCAAACTTCACTTCTGTCGCTTCTGCTTGAGGAACAGCTACACCTTCTGGCATATCTGTTAACTGAACACTTGGCTCTTCAACAAAGCTTAAGTGGCTCCACAATTCATCTGCTGTATGCGGAAGAATTGGTGCTGTCAGCTTCACTAACGCCATTAATGTTTCATAGAAAACCGTTTGCATGCTGCGGCGGTCTGGATGATCCGCATGCTCAATGTATACCACATCTTTTGCAAAATCGAGATAGAAAGAGCTAAGCTCAATCGTACAGAAGTTGTGGATGGCATGATAGACAACCGCAAATTCGTAATCATCATAAGCTTTTTTCACTTTATCAATCAATTTGTTTAATTTGATTAAGATATATTGATCCACTTCGCGAAGCTCTTCGACCGGTACTGCATTGACTGCTGGATCAAAGTCAAACAGGTTACCATGCAAGAAGCGGAACGTGTTACGGATTTTACGATAAACTTCTGCGACTTGTTTTAAAATGTCATCAGACACAGGATGATCGGCTTGATAGTTGACAGAAGATACCCAAAGTCTAAGAATCTCCGCACCAAGCTGCTTCGCCACTTTCGTCGGATCGATCGTATTGCCTAATGATTTACTCATCTTGCGTCCTTCTTTATCAAGCGTAAAGCCATGGCTGAGAACACCTTTATATGGCGCTTTTCCAGTGACAGCAACTGCTGTAGATAAAGATGAGTTAAACCAGCCGCGATATTGATCAGAACCTTCAAGGTAAAGGTCTGCCGGACGAACCAGGTCATCTCGTTCTTCTAATACCGCTTGGTGAGAAGAACCAGAATCAAACCATACATCCATGATATCTTGCTCTTTTGTAAATTCACCGTTCGGGCTGCCTGGATGTGTAAAGCCTTCAGGCAATAATTCTTTTGCTTCTTTTTCAAACCAAATATTCGAGCCATGTTCTCTAAATAATTGAGAGACGTGCTGAATCGTTTCATCTGTGATGATTGGCTCACCATTTTCAGCATAGAAGACTGGGATTGGAACGCCCCATACACGCTGTCTTGAAATGCACCAGTCACCTCTGTCACGCACCATATTGAACAGGCGCGTTTCGCCCCAAGCTGGAACCCATTTCGTTTCTTTAATATTATCTAATAGTGCTTCTCTGAAATCTTTAATGGAAGCAAACCACTGAGCAGTTGCACGATAAATTGTTGGTTTTTTCGTTCTCCAGTCATGCGGATAGGAGTGCGTGATAAAGTCGAGCTTTTTCAATGCGCCTTTTGCTTCAAGCTGTTCTGTGATGGCTTTATTGGCATCCTCGTAGAATAGCCCTTCAAAACCAGGTGCTTCTTCTGTCATCACACCTTTTTCATCTACTGGACATAACACATCAAGACCGTACTTCATACTTACGATAAAGTCATCTTCCCCGTGACCTGGCGCTGTGTGAACACAGCCTGTTCCTGCATCTGTTGTGACGTGATCGCCAAGCATCACAAGAGAATCTCTATCGTAAATTGGATGTGCTGCAACGACCTTATCTAATTCTTTACCTTTTAAGGTTTTCACAACTTCGTACTCTTCAAATCCAAGTGTTTTTGCCACTTGTTCAACTAGCTCAGATGCGATGACATATCGCTCAGCACCCACTTGAAGCACACTGTACTCTAGGTTTGGATGTACACAAATGCCAAGGTTTGCAGGAAGTGTCCAAGGTGTTGTTGTCCAGATGATGAACTGCTCGCCGTTTTCAAGTACGCCTTTGCCATCTTTCACTTTAAATGATACGTAAATCGATGGTGAACGTTTGTCCTTGTATTCAATTTCTGCTTCAGCAAGTGCTGATTCACTTGATGGAGACCAGTTAACAGGCTTAAGACCTTTGTAAATATAGCCTCTTTTCGCCATTTCACCAAAGACAAGAATTTGCTGCGCTTCATATTCGGGCTTCAACGTCACATATGGATTGTCCCAGTCTGCTCTTACGCCCAAACGTTTAAACTGATTGCGCTGACCTTCGATTTGTTTCCAAGCATACTCCTCACATAGTTTACGGAATTCTGCTGTCGACATTTCTTTGCGTTTGACTTTTTTATTTTTCGTAAGGGCTGTTTCAATCGGTAAGCCATGTGTATCCCAGCCCGGTACGTACGGTGCATGGAATCCATTCATTGATTTAAAACGGACAATAAAATCTTTGAGGATTTTATTGAGTGCGTGCCCCATATGAATGTCACCATTCGCATATGGAGGTCCATCATGCAAAATAAAGGTCGGGCGTCCTTTTGTCCGCTCTAAAACCATTTGATAGATGTCTTTTTCTGCCCACTCCTCTTGGATTTCAGGCTCTTTGTTCGGCAAGTTCCCTCTCATCGGGAATTCTGTTTTTGGCATTAATAAGGTGTCTTTGTAGTTCATACCTATTCCTCCACATGCAAATTCGTATTAAAAAACAATAAAAAAAGCCCTCTCATCCCATAAGGGACGAGAAGGCTTGTCTCGCGGTACCACCCTTTTAGACAAGCGCTTTGAAATTGCCGCTTATCCACTCTAAAATCGTAACGTGATCTGACGCCTTTTCTTACTCATTCATTTCAGAAAAGGAACTAAAGGGGTGATCTCATTGCAGCGTTTCGTAATGTCAGGCTTCCACCATCCCTGATTCGCTTTATTACGCATGTAACCGCTGCGAGTGTCCCTTTCAAACGTTTATCTCTTGTTAATTTATGATGGTATTATATGCAACATGAGCACGTCATGTCAAGGTGATGCGCTTATTCTTTTTCGTCAAAGACAGCGTCAACTTCATATTCCAGCAAATGATCCCAATCATCATTTTTCAGTAGATCAAGCTGAGCTTCGATGAGCATTTGGAAACGAGTTCTAAAGACTTTCGACTGTTTCTTGAGCTCTTCGATTTCCATTGCAATCTTTCTTGATTTTGATAACGCTTCGTTGATAATACGGTCTGCATTTTTCTCAGCTTCACGAATGATCAATTTCGCTTCTTTATCAGAATGACGCTTCACGTCTTCTGCTGCTTCTTGCGCCACAAGAATGGATTTGTTTAATGTTTCTTCAATTGTTGCAAAATGGCCTAGTCTTTCATCAAGCTCGTTGACTTTGTCTTCAAGCTCATTCTTTTTGCGAAGTACGATCTCGTAATCTTTACGCACTTGGCTTAAAAACTCATTTACTTCATCTTCGTCATAGCCGCGAAAACTTTTTGTGAACGTTTTATTATGAATATCATTAGGTGTTAATGGCAATCTTGCCACCTCCAGATTCAAATTCGTTATGTCAGAAGCTCAAATGTTACTTTGAATTTATCTTTTTTCGTCTTCCCATCAATTGTTTTTAAGCTAAAGCGGCCAAATCCCCTGACAGAGATCTGATCACCTTCACCAATTGTAAAGGAAGGGTCTTCAGTGACTTTCCAGTTGACTTTGACAAGACCATTTTTGACCAAAAGCTGTGCTTTTTGCCGAGACTGACGGCTGACAGCAGCACATACAGCGTCAAGCCGCAGTGAAGAAATCGTATCTTCTTTGATATCGGTTTTGCTGATGACTGGCTGAAGATCTGCCTTGCTAATTTCCTCTAATGAAACAGATGCTCTGCCGACATGCGTCAGCTGAGCCCGAACAAAATCGGCAACATCGCTTGTACAAATAAATTGCACGTTGTCCTCTGAAAACAACAAATCACCGAATTTTTGACGCTTCAGGCCTGTCCCAATGAGCGAACCGAGAAGGTTGGGGTGTTCTATAGAAATAAACTTTTTCGCATAGTTCACCTGAAAATAAGTCAGTTCAAAATCCTGTATGGTCGGTGCTAAATAGTCAGGATAGATCAAAGCTCTTTTCCGCTCTGCTTCCTCATACCCGCCAAAAAACATGAGACCCAGTTCATCAGAATGCTGAATCACGGACTGGGTAATAAACTGCTCACGCGGATCAAGAAAGTCTGTTAATTTCATTCGATATTGATCGAGCGCGATGTTTTTCCAGCCTAATACTCGGTCGACAAATGGCTGTTCGTCTTTTCTAAAATGTTGATAAATATCGCTCATTTTGTTCCCCTTTTATGTAAAAGAGCCTGGCAGATGCCAAGCCCGGCAGCCTGTTTACATGAATCGTACAATCATATTATAAAGACCATGTAGTCCATACGATGATGCGAAACGAATCACAAGCAATGCCACAATCGGCGAGATGTCAATCATGCCAATTGGCGGAATAATTTTACGGAATGGTTCTAAATACGGTTCGCAAATGTTTGTCAAGAAGCGGCCAATCGATGTTTCTCTTGCAGATGGCACCCATGACATAAAGATGTAAATAATGATCGCGAATGAGTAAATCGTTAAGACCGTACCCAAAATATTAAAAATGAAATTTAGAATAACTATGATTTACCACCTCTGAGGTTCTTCCTCTGTCAATAGCTCTGATATTGTGCCAGATACATCCACATTATCAGGAGTGCAGAGGAATATATTCGAGCCAATACGCTGAATGTCTCCACCGATTGCATAAACCGTTCCGCTTAAGAAGTCGATGATTCGCTTTGCTTGATCGTGCTGAATGCGCTGCAAATTGACGACGACTGCACGCCGATTTTTAATATGGTCTGCAATCTCCTGAGCCTCTGCATAAACACGCGGCTCACTTAACACCACTTTAGAGGATTTTTGCACGCTTTGCAAGCTGACGACATTTTGTTTTCCTGCCTGAGGACGCTCTTGAAATGCCGCTTTATCTTTTGTGTGTTTTTCTTCTTGTGCTGGTTCTCTTTCTTCATCAATATATTCGTACTCATACTCTTCATCATCGAGTGTGAAGAAGCTTTTAAACTTATTTTTTATGCTCATGTCACGCACCTCCTGTTTCATTTCCAACAAGTGAAGAGCCAATCCGAACAAATGTCGCACCTTCTTCAATTGCGATTTCAAAATCGTTTGACATACCCATCGATAAATGCTGACAAGGTGCATTTACTTGGTTCAGTTGTTTTACCTCTTGTTGAAGGCTTTTTAATGTTTTAAAACAGTTTCGTATCACAGTATGATCATCTGTAAATGGAGCCATCGTCATGAGTCCAGCAATTTCAATATGTTTGAAATCAGCCAGCTGTTTGACAAATGGAATCACGTCTTCGCTTTGTAAGCCGTGTTTTGACTCCTCAAGTGATGTGTTCACCTGTACAAAACAGCGAACCGTGTGATCCGCTCTTTTTTCAATTTCATTCGCAAGGGACATTCTGTCGAGCGAATGTAAGTAATCAATGGTCTGAATGACAGATTTCACTTTTCGCGTCTGTAAACTGCCGATGAAGTGCCAGCTAATGTTTTCATCGGTTATGGCTGCCTGTTTTTCAAGTAACCCTTGGTCACGATTTTCACCAAAGTGCAAAATTCCGGCATCCTTTGCTTCTAATGCTCGTTCAATCGAGACATATTTTGTGACAGCGACAACCGATACATCGTCTGGATGTCTACCTGCTCTTTTACATGCTTCGTTGATTTGTTCATTTATTTGTCTGAGATTCTCTCGTACATTCAATTGCAGTTATGCCTCCTTAAACCCGACAAAAGACATCATACGTCCTGTTTTCCCTTGATCACGCCGATGTGAGAAGAAATGCTGCTCATTGCAACTTGTGCACATCGAACTGACATGTATGTTTTCTTCTTTTAATCCTGCATGAAGTAATACGTTTTTGTTTAGTGTTTTTAAGTCAATTTTGTATTGTCCTTGTGACATCTCGGAATACACATCCTCTGTTGAAAAAGGAAGCTGTTTCACTTGATCTATGACAACATCATCTACTATGTAGCAGCAGCTGCCAATGGATGGTCCAATGACGACTTGTATATGATCGGCATCAGCGCCTTCTTGGCGAACCCATGCATTAACCATGTTGGCGCCAATTTGTTTGACGGTTCCTTTCCAGCCGGCATGAGCCGTTCCAATCAGCCCAGATTGCGGCGCTAGAAAATAAAGCGGAACACAGTCAGCGAAACAAAGAGCGAGCATGATGTTTGGTTCAGAGGTGTATAAACCATCTGTTCTAGAGAGCGCCTCATCATACTGAAGACTTCCTCTTCCCTTTTGTTCCTTTGTGACTTTCATGATGCGATCCTCGTGTGTTTGGTCAGCAAACACCCAATTAGAGAGCGGCACAGCAGTAGCATCTGCAATGACTTGACGATTCATTTGGACACTAGAAGCATCATCTCCTACATGGAGTCCAGTGTTCATTGATTGATATGGAGAAAGACTAAAGCCTCCATTTTTTGTCGTAAAACCGGCCAATATCTCTTTTCCAGAACATGTCATGTTCGTCCAATCATGGATCAGCATTGCATAAGGTGATTTCTGCTGAAAGGGGTCATATTTGTCTATCAAAGCTGCCTCCCACCTTTCATTCATCTCTCTTTATATCGCTCCTATTTTACCACAAGACCTGCTAAGACAGTTAGTGGGATTCATTAAATATTACACTCAAATGTGCCCTTTCTACAGGTTTTTTTTCAAATTGATATGAAAACGTAATCTTTTTACCCGAAAAAGACATTGATTGCTGAGAATGGAGAGCTTATGTTAAGGATCATTGAATGATTCATTGAGGAGTTATACGAATTTTAAGAAGACAATCGGACAAGTATCACATCTTCGCCAATTTTTACTATATTTCGCCACGGGACAATCATTTCCTCTTCTTTTCCGAAAAATCCCATCATTTTACCTGTACCGCCAATGATAATCGCTTGTATTTTACCGCTCGTGACATTGATATCGATGTCTCCAATGGTACCTAATTTTTTTCCGCTCGACACATCGACAACATCTTTGATTTGGAATTCAGAAATACTGATCATCTGTCCTTCCCCGCCTTTCATTTTCTACTATAATATGTATGATGGAAAAGCAGGGAAGCAGACCAATAGTTTCTCTTATCTACAATTTACTTAAGTGAGGGCGGCCGTTTTGCCACATGACTTCGACTGGACATTCAAAAAAGGAAGAAAGCAAGTCACTTGTCATCATCTGCTTTGTCTCCCCTTTATGAAAAACAGTACCTTCTTTTAATAATAAGGTGTGCTGAAAAATCGGGAGAATCTCTTCTGCATGGTGGGTCGTATAGAGCAATGTGGGCGCATCTGGTTTTGATGCAATCAATGAGATCGTCTCCAGAACTTGTTCTCTTGCTAAAAAATCAAGACCTGTCACAGGTTCATCTAATATTAGAAGCTTCGGATCATTCATTAAAGCTCTTGCGATCAGCACTTTTTGTTTCTCCCCTTGCGAGAGGGTTTCATACGTGCGATTGGCATATTGAAATGAGCCAAATGTTTTTAATAAATCAATTGCCTTCTCTCTTATCTCATCTGTGGGTGTTTCATAAAGTCCGATGGAAGCAAATGCCCCGCTCAAAACAATTTCAAATGCATTGTCATCTCTGTGCAGCTTCTTTTCAAGACCAGCAGAGATGAGACCAATTTTCTTCCTTAGTTTTTCACCAAGCGCTTCCTTGCCAAACACATGGCCTAACACCGTCATCTCACCTGACGTTGGAAAATAATATGAGCAAAGCATATTTAATAAAGCCGTTTTCCCAGCACCATTTAAACCATAAAGCACCCAGTGTTCCTGGTCTTTCACCTGCCAGTCAATAGAACGAAGCAGCCATTTTCCATTTCGTTTTAAAGAAACATCCTTCAAGTCAAGCGACACGATCTTTTCCCCCTGAATAAAAATTCTGAATATACAAATAATAACGTCTACAGCATATCGCAAATGTTTCAATCAGTAAACCTAACGCAAAAAAGCTGCTCCCTAAAAGGAACAGCTTTTTTGCATGGTTACGAAATTTCAATTCGCACGCCTTCTTTAATATCAGGAAACGTATGCGGGGATGCAAAGACAGCTCCCGGTAATACATCATCAAACGGCTCTTGGAAGTAGATCGAAATATGGCCGAGTTCCTTAAAGTTGTCATTTGCTTTATTGCCTAAAGCAGTAATGGTATACGTTTGGTCGCCCACTTGAATCGTTCCGCCTAATTTCAGCGGCTCTTCTTCTAAGTGTTCAAACTCATGAATGACAGACATATCTCTTAATTCCTGCGGCGCTGCTGGTCCAAATAAAACAATCAGCTTATCTTCTTTAAACTGCGGGACTAAGATCCCAATTTCTTTTACGACAGATTGTGTTACCATGTATCTCGATTCCTCCTTTAATACGTTTAATACATACCGAAGCTGGCAACGTATGCGATCACAACAGATAGAACGCCTGTAATGAGACGGCTATACAAAACAGCTGGTACCCCATATTGTACCGTTTCCGGCTTCGCTTCACCAAGTGATAGCCCAACCGGGATAAAGTCACACCCTACTTGACCGTTGATCGCAAACAGTGCTGGAAGAGCAAATTGAGGCGGAATGTTTCCTAGTGCAATTTGACTACCAATCAGTACACCGATGACTTGTGCGATGACTGCCCCAGGTCCTAAGACAGGCGATAGGAACGGTAAGGTACAGACAACAACGAGCAGTAAGAGCCCCCATAAAGATCCTGCCAAAGGTGAAAGGAAATGGGCAATCAGATCACCGATTTTTGTATAATTGATAATTCCAATTAACATACTGACAAAGGCCATGAATGGAATAATGTTTTTAAGGAGCATATCAACAGAATCACGACCAGCTTGATAGAATGTGCCGGTTACTTTTCCGATTCCTCTTGAGAATCTCATGAGGAAATTCCCTTTTTCTTGACGTTCGATATTTTCCTCTTTCAATTTTGAATAGGTTTCTTTGAAATTCTCTTTGTCAATTGGGCCGCTGCTTTCTTGACCTTCTACATTTCCTTCACTATCAGATGCTTCCGCAAAGGAAATATCTTTTTCTGTGACACCTGATACGAAGATATCCTCTGTAATGTGTTTTGCAAGCGGTCCAGAAGGAGAGGATGCCAGCACATCGACAGTTGGAATGCGTTTCATTGGATAAAGCCCAATTCGCGCTGTTCCTCCGCAGTCAATGACAACACACATCATTTCATCTTCTGGTATAGAATTTTTAAAGCCATCACATGCTTCTGTCCCTGTCATTTCTGCAATTTTACGTGCAACTGGGTGAATGCCTCCTCCTGTAATGGAAACGACCTTTCTTCTTTTACCGGTTGGTTCAAGCTCTAATCCTTTTCCCCATCCGCCAGCACCTTTTGCAACAAATACTTTGTGGTTTGTCATGTCTAACCCTCCCCTATTGTGAATTCGCTTTCATTTTTCCTGCTAAGTACTTTGTGATCCATTCCGTAATGATTCCGCGAAGTAAAATGACAACGATCCCGACTAAGAAGTAACGAACAGCCAGCTCTGACATAGAGTATCCAGCTTCTTTAATCCCGTTCGCAATTCCTAAGTAGACAAACAGTTCTCCTGCGTTGGCATACGGGAACAGTGATGTTACCGGATGAACAAATGAAACAGCTGAATCATAGAATGCTGGTTTTTGTTTTTCAGGTAAGAAGCGGCCAAACGTATAAGCCATTGGGTTTGTCAAAATAAGAACGGATAAGATCGGCATTAACGTATAACGCAAAATGGTATATTTCGCTGCAAACTGAATCGCTCTATTCACTCGCTCTTCTCCAATAAACTTCATGACAGCATAAGTGAAAGTAAGTAACACAACAAGCGTTGGAACGATACCTGTAACAAGACCCATGAACTGCTTTCCGCCGGCTTCAAACATCCCGATAAAGTGCTCTCCAAACCATTGAATCCATTCCATGTTTCATCTCCCCTTTCTTAGTTCACATTTGTTATATTTTTTTTAGAAATTGAGACAAGCGCCTGCTCCGCTGCCATGGAGAGTGCTTGCATGACAGCTGGTCCCCTTTTGCGCTTTTTCAATGTTTGTTTCATCATGTGATGCTCATCAAGCACAGCCCCCACATGTTTCCCTTCATAGGAAGGCAGTTCCTTAAATTTAGACAAAATCGAGACGCCGCCCAGCACATGACACTTTTGAATGATGTATGATTCATCGACAATGATGAGCGCAATGGCTCCAGGACCAAATTTGCGCCGCTCCATTCCTGAAAACAAGTGATAGCCTTGTTTCCCTTTATAGTCGTCAATCAGTGAATCCATGCTCTTGCGGTAGTACTTGATTTGAATAAACGATAAACCATACTGCACAATCAGAATGATACAAAGTACGATTGCTAATTTTTCCATAGCCTCACGTCCTTATGATTGAAATAAGTGATCTTGTAATGAACGTAGCTTCCAGACCGTTGTGCTTGCATCAAGTTCTACATCATCATGAGATAGGAATTGCCCCAATTTGATATCTTTTTTCGCTACCACTTTTCCGCTGATTAAGCCAATTGGGATGTGGCCGTTCGATTTCATGTCTTGATGTGTTTCAAGTACACCTCTTACGGAGTATCCGCCAATACCATCAAGTGTTTCTCCTGCTTTAATATCTCTTTTCGCCACAGCGACAGTTTCTGATACTGGTACACCAATTGGATGGATTGAAGAATCATGTTGTAAGACTGCTTTTGCGATCGTCACTGGTGTTTCAAGACTTGCTAAGTGGAAAGGACGATACAGTGTGTAGTGAGGACCTTTTCCAACTTTTAAGTAGCGAAGTTCTTCATCTACTGGCTCAAGATCACTCTTGACGATGACAAAGACACCTGGTGCCAGTCCGTTTACATATTCAACGACTCCGAAGTTATCCAGTACGCCGCCTTGCTGTTTTTGATTTAATTTATCTGCTACATTTTCTAAATTCGCTTCTACTCCATGCATGCCGACTTTATCAGGCAAAAGTCCTGTTGCGTTACTTAATAGGTTCATTTCTGCCATCGTTTTTGTTCCGTCTTGGAATGCTGCCAGCATGTGGGCACTCATATGTTTACTATCTGCTTCAGCTTTACACGTATCTGGGTTTGCTTCTGGGAAGAATGGGTTGTTCTTACCTTTCCCAGCAACCAATACTTCAAGCCCCATTGTTTTTGCAAATTCATATAGTTCTAGCGTTGCTGCTGGTTCATCTCCAGCTGATCCAGAGTAAACAAGTCCTGCATTCGTGAATAATTTATGCATGACCAAGCCGATCGTAATATCGACTTCTACATTTAAAAGAACGAGATGTTTTTTTGAATTAAGCGCTTCCAAAGAAATGTTTGCTCCGACCTCTGGAACACCTGTTGCATCCACAACGACTTCCACAGAATCTGATTGAATCACTTCTCTGTAATCATTTGTGACGACCATTTGATGTGGTTTCGCATGTTGCTTGTAAAAATTCGCTGCTTTCTCAGCTGCACTAAGATGAATATCACAAACACCTGCGACAATCATACCTGGAATTTTAGAAATTTGTGAAATGAGTCCAAAGCCCATTTGGCCTGCCCCGATAATCCCAACTTTGATTGGATCTCCGCTGCGTTCTCGTGCTAACAATTGTTGATAAATTGACATCTAAATCATCCTTTCAGGTTTTCTTGCTTCACAATAGATTGCTAGAAAAATAATCTGAAACTTTTAACAAATGTTATAAAAATTAACAAAAATCTGTTTCTTGTAACATTTGTTATTTTATTTATCATTTGTTATGAACTTAGTTTATATGATGTGTCAACTTTGTGTCAAGATAAAATCGATAAAATTTTCAATCTTTTTGAGTCTAAAGACTCAAAAAAACTACCTAATCGGCTTAGGTAGTTACTTTAATAGGGCATCTCCGGTTTGTTCATCAGTAATTAACACATGAATTAATCCACCTTCTAACGCCGCCCTGATCGCTTCAATTTTTTCTTCTCCTCCAGCGACACCAATTACAAGCGGGATCTCTTTCAGTTTTTGAGGACTGATCCCCATCACCCGGTCGTTCCACGGATGCGGATACACTTCACCTGTATGATCAATAAAGTTATAACAAATGTCACCCGCGACATCTTTCGCTTGCAGGATATCTTCCTCACCACTTGTCATATAGGATTTCACCATCGTTGAATGTTGCGGAACACCGCCTATTCCTACGACCGCGATATTTGATGATTCTCCTAATTCAATGACTTTTTTGATCGACGGCTGTCTAATGAGTACATCTTTCGCTTCTTTCGTATCAAGCATGACAGGCACATGTAAAAACTCACATTTGGATTTGAGTGCTTCTGAGCATCTTCCAATAATATAGTTGGCATGAATATCAACATCTTCATTTCCGACGCCTCCGACTAGCGGAACAAATGTCACAGACGGAAAATGCTGAACAGACGTAAGCGCTTTCGTCATTTCATGCAAGGTTGTCCCTGATGAAAAACCGATGACTTGTCCATCCTTCATGACTTTTAATAAAAAGCCCGCAGCCGCAGCTCCTATTCGACTTTTTGTTGTTTCTTGACTGAGAGATTCCACACACACGACTTCTCGCAGCCCGTATTTTCGCTCTATTTTTCTTTCTAACGAACCATATTGTTGATTCACTTCATCATGAATAATGATTTCCACGATTCCTGCTTCACGTGCTTTTGCCAAATATTTCGATATGAGCGAACGGCTAACCCCAACAGCTTCTGCAATTTTAGATTGAGTGGCGCCTTCTTCATAGTACATATGCGCAACCTTAATGAGCAGCCTTCTTTCATCATGGAATGTCATAATAACCCTTCTTTCCGCTTCTCTATTCCCTCACAAATGATATTTCAAATAACATTTGTTAAAAACAGATTAAATGAAAAAAATAACAGAGTCAATACTACAGATGGGTTCTCTAAAAAGAATGAAAAAAGCCGCACATCAGCGGCGGCTTTAAAAAATATTTTTATTCATTTGTTTGATTGCTGCTTTTTCAAGCCTTGATACTTGTGCTTGAGAAATGCCGATTTCTTCTGCCACTTCCATTTGTGTTTTGCCTTGGAAGAAGCGTTTGCGAAGGATCATTTTTTCTCGATCATTCAATCTGCGCATTCCCTCTTTTAAGGCCAATTCTTCTACCCATTGTGTATCTTTGTTCCGTTCATCACTAATTTGATCCATCACATAAATCGGATCTCCTCCGTCATTATAAATCGGTTCAAACAAAGAAACAGGATCTTGAATGGCATCTAGGGCAAAAACAATTTCCTCATGAGGGACTTCTAACACTTTGGCAATGTCTTCTGCCGTTGGTTCCTTGCTTGTCTCACTAATCAGTCTCTCACGGACTTGAAGCGCCTTATAGGCAATATCTCTTAGTGAACGAGACACCCGTATGGGGTTGTTATCGCGCAAGTATCGACGGATTTCTCCTATGATCATAGGGACCGCATAAGTTGAAAATCTGACATTGTGGCTTAAATCAAAATTATCAATTGATTTCATTAATCCGATACAGCCTACTTGGAAGAGATCATCAACATACTCGCCTCTGTTGTTAAAACGCTGAATCACACTTAAAACCAACCGCAAATTGCCATTGACTAGCTTTTCTCTTGCTGTATCGTCACCTTCATCTTGCAACTGTCTGAATAATTTTCTCATCTCGTCGTTTTTCAGAACAGGCAGTTTGGAGGTGTCGACTCCGCAGATTTCCACTTTATTTCTGGACACTTTTTTCCCTCCCTACAGGAGCTGTTGTACAAAGTTCAGTATCTCCGTGGGATGGAAAAATATGCACGGTCTATGACGAGAATGATGTGAAAAAATGGTGATCCCTTTGACAGTACAGGGATAAAGCTTTCAAAAAATTTTTTTTAGACCATCTTATTAAATTCTTTTTGCAATCGTTTAATAATTCTTTTTTCGAGCCTTGAAATATAGGACTGAGAAATACCAAGCATGTCGGCAACATCTTTTTGTGTCTTTTCTTCACCACCAACTAAACCGAATCTCAGTTCCATGATCTGTTTTTCACGATCGTTTAATTGTTCTAACGCTTTTTTCAGTAATTTTTTATCGACATTTGCTTCAATATCGCGGGTGATAATATCATCATCTGTCCCAAGTACATCTGATAAAAGCAATTCATTGCCGTCCCAGTCGATGTTAAGCGGCTCATCAAACGATACTTCTGAACGGATTTTATTATTTCGGCGCAAATACATCAAAATCTCATTTTCAATACACCTAGACGCGTATGTGGCCAGTTTGATCTTTTTTTCTGGATTAAACGTATTTACTGCCTTGATGAGGCCTATCGTTCCGATACTAATCAAATCCTCAATGTTAATGCCTGTGTTTTCAAATTTTCTTGCGATATAAACGACCAATCGCAAGTTTCTTTCGATCAAAATGGCTCTTGCTGTTTGATCCCCTTTTGGTAATTTAACGAGCAATTCTTGTTCTTCATCCTTTGATAATGGCGGAGGCAGTGCCTCACTTCCACCAATATAATAAATCTCATCACTCTTTAGCCCTAGCTTCATGAGGAGTTTATACCAGTAGTAAGTGAGTTTAAATTTTAATTTTTTCATCTTCTTCTCCCTTCTAAATGTCCAGTTGACTTCGTAAGATAAAAGACATCACAAAAAAACTACGACACCCCTTGTATCATTTTTCCGTCTAACATCTCTGGATGAATGATGGATTGAAATTCCTGATCTGCTGATAATCCACTTAGACTCATCCCAACAAAACACTTCGCTGGCTGGATCATATGCGTTTTTGTATAAAGAACGACCGTATCTGGTTTAAAGCATAGTAGAAACCCGTGATCATGACCGACTGCGCGATACGGAACGAGTCTTAAACGATCAAGCAGCGGAAAATGGTCATCGAGCTTTTGCATCACTTCAACAGGATGAAACTGTTTCATTTTTTCTATAAATGGCTCTCCGAAAATAGATGTGAGCTGATCGAGCTGGACGATCATGACAGGTGTTTTCGTCAATGGATCATACAGCTGATTTCCAGAATCGACCAGACCATTTAAGCGGATCGTTTCTCCTTGAATGTGTATCTCCACAAGTACTTGTTCGTCATATTGTCTTTTTTTCGCACCAACCTCTCCTAATCGTTTCTTTGAAAACAGCCAAATGGCCGGAAAGCCAGTGAGAACAAAAAGCCAGCTAATGGGATCACCAAATCCATCATTTTGTGAAATAAGCAGTCCATCTTGAATGACTGTATTTGTCTGCAAAAACGAATGAACCCCGATCATGCCCCCTCCCATCAAAAATGTGACAAAGTAAAAAGCAAACAGGTTTTGAAAAAAGGAACGAAATCTTTGAAAGCCAAAGGTTCCAAGCACGATCAAGACAGAAAAAAGCAGTTTGCCTAAAGGGTGCGACACAATCATTGCAAATGGCGTAAAGAGCAAGAGAACAATGCTCGATCCAATGAGAGCTCCTAACATATATCGCCTTTTTTTCACTTGTCGTTTGAGAATAAATGCCGTGAGTAAGAGCAGCAATAGATCAAAACAAAAGTTTAACAGCCAAATGACATCTAAATAAATGACCACCTTCTGCTCCTTTCATCTGAAACAAAGAATCAAAAGCAGTACTTGCACTTGTTTGTACCAGTATAAAACAGTCATCGGATGGAAGTCTGTCAATTCTTGTAGGGGATGATAGAGAACTTTTGGTGGATTGTTATCGTTTTTGTCGACGTATGAAACAGAAAGAACATCAGAATGATTTGTTGGACAAGTGTCTCCTCTATCAATTGCACAAAAAAAGACACGCTCCGAAGAGTCGTGTCTTTTTCGCTATCATTCTTTCTCATTGATGGTGAGTGTTCCTTCTGCCTTCTGTCTTGTGACATTTCCATAATCATCTTTGACAATGACTTCAATCACTGCACCTTTTGCTTTTGCAATAGATGTCGCCGTCCAGTAGCCTTCATACGTTCCCGGTGCTACTTCACGAATCGGCAGTTCGGTTGTGTTTTGAAGTTTTGATCTAGCATTTGTCAGCGGCATATGAAGAACAAAGGTGGCATCTAGCTTTTCCCTGCTTTTAAATGAAATCTTAACCGATTCACCTGATGATAGATTCATATTGTCTTTTGGCGTTAATTCAGAAATGACAGGTGCATCATATTGTACATCGATGTCGACCTTTTTAGTCGTTTTGTTTCCAGCCGCATCTTTTGCTGTCACTTTGATTATATTTTTCCCGTTCTCAAGCAGCACCCTTGCAGAATATGCCCCATCCTTTACGGTCGCTTTTTTTCCATTAACTGTGACTTGATCTAGATAATCATCCGCTACTTTCCCTTCTACCGTGAGTGATTCTCTATTAGACTTGTCGCCTTTTTTCGGTGTATCAATGGTCAATGTCGGTGCTGTTTGATCGATGATCACCTTGACTGGCTTGGAATGTTTTGTTGTGCCTTTATCCGTTACAGTCGCCGCCGTGAAGACATGCTCTCCACTTGGAACAGATACATTTTCTTTGAAAGTACCCGACTCATCTGATTTGACGTTGGCCACCTCTTCATCATTCTGATAAATGGCCACATCGAGACCCGGAGAGGCCGTGCCTTCAATCGTCAATTCACCTTGATTTGTAATGGTTCCAGCCTTTGGAGAAGTGATTTCTGGTACATCTGCTTCATAGTTTACGAGCGCACGAATCATATAATTCCCCTCTTCTTTCGGAGAAGGAGAAAAAGCACCGCTCGTCAGCTGCCAGCTTCTTTCAGCATTAGGGCCATCTTCATCTGTGGCAAGTCCCGGAGATTCGGTATTCTTTTTTGTTTGAATATAAACAAGATAGAAATCGCCATCCACTGTAATGGCTTGATCTTCTAAATCTACTTTTGTCCATTCACCATTACGCAGCGCATTTGCTTTTAAAGGTCCTGCGATTTTCTCACCTGGTGCGCCACCCTTCCCAGAAGCATCATATACTTCTACAGCAAATTCATCGCCTCCAGGCGCTGGCCATTCTGATGTCCAAAACCGGAAAAGACCACCTGTGACTTGTGCTTGTTTCTTTCCTTTTTCTAATGAAAACTTCACAGCCCAGCCATTGCCAGGATCGTAGAAAGCACGTGCATTTTCAGCCGTTCCATCATCGTAGCCAATCTCTCCCGGAAAACCGATAAAAGGCTCAAGTTTCACTGACTTTTCAAGTGGCTTTTCCGTCACATCCGCTGTAAACGTATAGCCTTTAAACCCCTTTGCAAAAATTTTGACTGTATAGACACCACTTAATGCCTCTAGAGAAAATTCACCGGATTCATCTGTTTTCACCGGCTCAATTTTTGCGTCCTCCACAAGATAAACAGTTGCATTCTTCACCTTTTCACCAGTTGTTTCATTGACGACCGTGCCGGAGATCGTTCGTTTCTCTAGCGGCTGTAAGGAGAAATTCGCTTCTGCTGTTTCTTTTGATGCCACTTTGACTTTTTGGGACCGTGATTCAAAGCCGTAAGCTTCCGCTTTCACTGTCCATTCTCCTGCTCCTTGAGACAGCTGATATTTCCCTGTCGCTTCATCGGTGGAAGTTGATTTTCCGCTTTCTAGAACACTGATTTGCGCTCTCATTGGAAGAGCTTGAATAGACGGAGCATCATGACTGTTTTGCTTTTGAATGTGTACATGTTTATTTTTTACTTTAGCAGGCTTTGCCTTTTTTGGATCAACTGATTTCTTATTCTGGCTTGTGGATTTTTCTTTTTTGATTACACCTAGCTGGTTCTTGGCTTGTTGAGACAAAGCCTCATCTGTGATTTTCACATGATCTAAATAAAAGCCATCTTTTGTGACACTGCCATCTGTTCTTATCTGAAACAGGACTCTCACTTTTTGACCTTTATAAGCAGATAAATCAACTTCGCCTGCTGTCCACGCATTTGTTTTCCCCGTATAAGCTGTCGCTTGAACAGCGTCTTCACCCTCTGGCTGTACATAGACATGTACATAATCATAATTGGCTTCGAGATCATGCCAGTATTGATATTGCAGGTAGGAAGAACCTGAATCTGGTACAGCAATGAGCGGCATAGACAAATTGGCGTCCGTTTTATTTTCATAAGGACTGTCTAAATTGGTGGCATAGACATGTTCCCCGCTAAATGCTTGTTTTGGACCTGTGGACGGTTTTCCCCACTGCCACGGATCTTTTGTTCCACCACTGAACCATCCACTTGGCCATGCTTCAAAATCTTGTGAGTAGCCAATGGTGATGGATGTTTTAATTGGAAGTGTATAAGAATCTGATGCCGCTTCATTTTCTCCAAAATCTTTCACAATCCATCGGTACGTCACGTTTTCCCCCTCAAGTTCAGGGAGCTGCACCGTATAGGTTCCTTTTAAATGATTCCCATCCGTGCGGTTGGCTTTCAGCGTCTCCCATTCACCTTGATCTACTCGGTAAGTCAAAGAAACATTTGTCACTGCTATCCCATCTTCTGCAGTGATGGTCAATGGGGTCGGCGTTGCAGCAAAAATTTCATTCGGACCTTTATGTGAAAAAACAGGTGGTTCTGTATCTTCTCCCTCTTTTGTCACCTGACCTTCAATCGTACCGATGCCATTGGTTAAAGCCGTAATCGCCTCTCTTGCATCAACTAACCCTGCCCCATAGCCGTTGTTAGGGGATTCAGGAAATTGCTGATCTGTCAGTGGTTTCGCTGTCTCAATGAGAATTTGCTGAATTTCATCAACAGAAAGGTCTGATTGCACTTGGCGAAGAAGAAGAACAACAGCTGAGACATGCGGACCTGCCATCGATGTACCATTCCATCCATCCTCATATCCTTTTCCCGGGATCGAAGAACGAATGTTTACTCCCGGAGCAGCAATATCTGGTTTCATGACGCCATATGGAGAAGGACCCTGAAGGGAGAAAGACCCTAACTTGTTGTCCTGGTCTGTTGCGCCTGTAGCAAAGGCTTCTTGATAGTTAGCGGGATTTGCAATCGAACCCGCGCCGCCTGGATTGAATAAATCGGTATTACCAGCTGAAAATTCTGGAAAGATGTCTGCTGCTCTCCAAGCATTCACTACATCTTTATACCAATCATCAAGACCTGGCCCACCGCCCCACGAATTATTCACAACATCGGGTGCCTTTTCTGGGTGAGGATTTCCGTTTTGATCTTTCGGTGCTAAAACCCACTCACCGGCATCTAACAGATCAGCATCTGTACCGCCATCTTCTGAAAAAGCTTTCACTGCAATCCATTCTGCTCCCGGTGCGACCCCAATTTGATTCTTTCCATCTGGCTCCGAACCAACCATTGTGCCTGTCACATGGGTCCCGTGCTCCAAGTCATCATAAGGGACTTCAGAGCCTGTCGTGGCATCATACCAATTCAGTTCATGAGATGGTTCGTTCGGACGAGCAGGATCAAACCCGCGGTATTTTTCTTTTAGCGCAGGATGATCCCATTCGACACCTGTATCAATACTTGCCACAACGGTTCCGGTCCCGTCATAGCCTAAATCCCACGCTTCAGGTGCATGCACCTGAGCAATATTCCATTCGACTCCATCTACTGCTTTGATTTGTTTGTTTGGCTTAGCATGCTTCAAATCAACAGGACGATGAAGTTGACGTGTTTCATTCGGCAGCACTTGAGCTACTTCTGGAAAAGAAGCAACCTTTTCCATCACTTCTTTTGTTGCCGTCACAGCTAGACCATTCACAATATAGTAGGAATGAATATCTTTCACTTGCTTATTCTTTTTTTCCTTTTGTAAATACGCTAGGAGCGCTTGCTGCGTTTCATCAGATGTTGCTCTCAGCTCAGATACAACGGCTGATCTTTTTGTGTACTGCGTTTTAGCCGCAGTTAATTTTTGTTTTTTTGCTTTTGATACAGCTTCTTTTGCTACTTTTTGTACATTCGTTTGTTCCTTCATTTTGACTAAGAAGGTCACCTTATCTTCCTTTTGAAACTGCTTCTTTAATCTCGAAGAAATCTTGGCTTTTGTTGTCTTAGAGGAAACAGCTTCCTCCTGATATGAGGTAGAAGTCGATTTTGCTTGAACCATCCCAAAGCTTGTCATCGTTAAAATACCAATCACCAAAAGACTCATGAAACGATAGACGGCGGTTTTACGAAACTTCACTTTCAATAAAATCCCTCCTCCTCAAATGGTCAAACAGTGTGTATCCTGCCCCTCCCCCTTCTTTTTGATCATGACAAGATTCATGGTGTTCTCATTAATGTAGTCAAATAAAGTTCAACATTTTGTCGTTTTTTGTAAAGGGAATTAAAAATGATTCTTTTGACTTAAAAGACTCAAGCCAAAACACATACAATAGTTCCAAATAACACGCGAAAACAAGACTTTTATATCAATCAGACGCAGGATCTTCTCACCATGACGACATAAAAAAACCCCTTCCAAAGGAAGGGGTTGAATCGTGTTTGCTTATCGTTTGTTGCGGTTACGTAAGAACGTTGGGATATCCAATGTATCATCACTTGACTGTGTATTTTGTCTTGGTTGTGATGATGTTTGCTGATGTTCCTCACGTTTTACTTCACGCTTTTGTGGAATGGATTGATTTTGCTTTAATCCTTGTCCTAATGGATTTCTTTGAGGTTTTGTCACTTCCGGCTCTTGCTCAATAAAACCGGTTGCGATGACTGTGACCACAATTTCATCCTTCAAGTTATCATTAATGACAGATCCAAAGATCATGTTGACATCTTCATCAGAGGCTGATGCAACAATATCCGCTGCTTCTTGTACCTCATAAAGACTAAGGTTCGTACCACCAGTAATATTCATGATAACACCTTGTGCTCCATCAATCGCTGTTTCAAGAAGTGGTGAAGAAATGGCTTTTTTCGCTGCTTCAGCAGCACGGTTTTCGCCTGTTGCGACACCAATTCCCATAAGAGCTGAACCTTTGTTAGACATGATCGTTTTCACGTCAGCAAAGTCAAGGTTAATTAAACCTGGTGTTGCAATGAGATCTGAGATCCCTTGAACACCTTGTCTTAACACGTTATCTGCTGCACGGAATGCTTCAAGCATTGGCGTGTTTTTATCGACAATTTCAAGCAGGCGATCGTTTGGAATCACGATTAACGTATCAACTGCTTCTTTCATAGAAGCAATCCCTTCAACTGCTTGAAGCTGACGCTTTCTTCCTTCAAATGTGAAAGGACGAGTCACAACTCCAACTGTCAAGGCTCCAGAATCTTTTGCGATTTTCGCAATGACAGGTGCAGCACCCGTACCAGTTCCACCGCCCATACCGGCTGTCACAAAGACCATGTCAGCGCCTTTTAGGACTTCTTCAATTTGTTCTTTGCTTTCTTCAGCAGCTTTTTTACCGACTTCAGGATTCGCACCTGCTCCAAGCCCTCTTGTCAGCTTAGCACCGATTTGCATTTTTGTTTCTGCTTTTGATAAGTTTAACGCCTGTGCATCTGTATTCACTGCAATAAAATCGACACCCTGTACGTCATTTTCAATCATTCGGTTGACAGCATTATTTCCGCCGCCACCTACACCGATTACTTTAATTGATGCTAGGCCGTCTATATTTGTTTCAAACTCCAACATGCTGAATCCTCCTAATCCGTCGAAAATCTAGTTCTATTCCCAGAACATATTAAATAGTTTTTTCATTTTGCCCGGTTTTTTATTTGTCTCTTGTTGCGCTTTTTGTTTCACTTTCGGTCTTGGCTGAGCTTCTTTTACTTGTGGTGTAGAAGAAACCGGCTCCATGGACGCGCCTACTTCATGAAATGCTTCATCTGGCATTTGGAATCCAACCTGTCTGCCCTGAATCTTTGCATTGCGATAAGCAAAATGGATCAAGCCCACTCCTGTCATATATTGAGGTTCCCTGACCCCAATATAATTAGGACTTGCGATTCTTACATTATTTTGTAGGACCGTTTGTGCCAGAGAAAGGATACCTGGTATAGCTGCCTGTCCACCTGTTAGAACGAATCCGCCAGGCAAATCATGGACACCCATATTGCGTAATTCCTCTGCAACAAAAAGCAGAATCTCTTCCAATCGCGCTTCGATGATATTGGCTGCTTCAAGTTGTGTATACGTCTGTTTTTGGTCCGTACCGATGACGGAAACTTCAAATGTCTCCTCAGACGATGCCTCATCATAGAATGCATGCCCAAATTGCTTTTTGATTCGTTCAGCTTCTTCAGTGGAAGTTCTAAGTCCTATAGACAAATCTTTTGTAATGTTCTCTCCGCCCAATGGGATACTGTGAGTAGAATAGAGATGCCCGTTTTCAAATACGGATATCGTAGTAGAGCCGCCGCCAATATCGACAAGAGCTACCCCTAGATTTTTTTCATCTTTCGATAACGCTGCTGAACCCGATGCGAGTGGCTGCAAGCAAATATCCATAATTTCAATACCAGCCCGCTCTACACATCGGAGCCAGTTATGTAGAATCGTTTTAGAACCTGTGATTAACGATCCATCCACTTCTAGCCGTACACCTAGCATTTTTTTCGGATCTGTGATCTCATCTCTTCCGTCGACGATAAATTGTCTCGGAATGACGTCTACTACGAGATGTTCTTGCGGAATAGATACTACCTGTGCAGCATCCAAGACACGTCTCACATCTTCAGCATGTATTTCTTTATTTTCACTAGACACTGCGACAACGCCGCTCGTATTCTGAATATGAATGTGGTTTCCGTTAATTCCGACTATCGCCTTTTGTAAAGGAAAACCTACCATTCTCTCAGCCTGTTCAAATGCTTGTCTAATAGAATGAACTGTTTCATCTATATCAACAATCGATCCTTTTTTTAACCCCTCTGAAGGGACATTTCCAACACCTATAATGTTAAGCGAATCATCCGCCATTTCTCCGACGATGACTTTTATATTGGATGTACCGATGTCAAGGCTGACGTAAATTTCATTGTTGTTCATTCTATGGCACCTCCTCACATATCAATACTTTCTATTCTATTATTTGCTGAACAACAATACAATGAATGTGTTTTTACAAGTGTGTAACAAAACTTAAAAAATCAACATTTTTTATTAGGATTACTGAAAATATTCGTTACATCATATGTATATCCTTTTTTATGACACACTTTTTTTCTTTTTTTCTCTAGAAATTGTCCATTTTGTTAGTAGAATTCTTCGAATAACGGCGATATTTTGAAACAATCTAACACCGAATGCAAACATTCCGACTAAATACAAGTCTACACCAAGATGGACGCCCAGAAAAGCTAAACTTATTGCGAGTATAATATTAAAGAAGAAACCTGATACAAACACTAGTTCATCGTATGCCCCTTGCAGATGTGCTCTGATTCCACCAATCAATGTATCAAGCGCAGCAAGTACAGCGAGGGAAAGATAGTTAGAATACTCATTCGGTATCGTAAAATTCGTTAAGAAACCGATCGCAACTCCTATGATTAAACCAAGTACAGGAAGCCACATTAAGATTTTCCCTCCTTTACATCGTCAAGAGGCTTCAATTCATTTAATTGAATTGTACCGTCAAATGCTTTTAAATGAATTTTTTTCTTCGGCGGTCTAATACTCAAACTGAAATTTTCCTGAGCAAACAAATCGCCAATATCTGATACATTTAAACGGCTGTATAATTTATCGGCCTGCTCACTGACCATCTTAATCGTGACTGTATCACCATCTATGCTGTAACCATCCATTTTCGTCGTACCATTAATATCTCGGATAACACTGGTGTTAATCACCCGGTGTTCATTAATGGAAATATGTTTTGCCCCAAACATATTGGCTTCGTTGATTAATTTTTTCAGTAGGTCAGGTGGTATATTTTTGACTTCTTCTCCGGTAAGTTCCTTAGAAAAAAGCTGAGTAATTTCTATTTCAACTCCTTCACCCGTTACCTCTGTAAAACCAGCCTTTTCTTTCAAATCCTTCAACGTTTTTGTTAATTGTGCTTCTTTTGATTGATCTTCTTGGTTGCCATACTTTTTTAGCATTTCATCATATTTATCAATTTCTTTTAATAAATCCAGTTCTTTACTTTTAGATGCAGATAAATCCTCTCTTAATTCCCAAACGTCTCGAGTATCGCGAACTTTAGGCTTTTGTAGAGAGTTAAACTGGATGGAGACCATGATGCCAAATATGACCATCAGGACTGTCAAACTAAGTAATGGCTTCTTTTTCCTCAACACCACTCACCTTTTCACATTTAATCTTTGTTTCTTAGAAGAGGATTCATACGAATTTCCTTCTTTTCAATCGTCATGGAAATATGATCACTTGTCAGCTGATCAACCACCCCGCCTGCAATGTTTAATGCAGGAATTAAAACAGCTGGATCTCCAATAGCAGAAATGACAAATGGTGCTGGATGTTGAACACCATCAACCGTGACGACTGGACCGTTACAATGTATGTATGATTGGTGTGTGATTCTTTGTCCGTTTATAGCTACAGCAGATGCCCCTGATATAAATAGTTCGTTTATCACATGGAAAATGTGGCTCTCATGCACAATGTAATTATTGACATTTTGTCCACTCGGGATATAAGATGCATCTTCAAGAGATACTTTTACCCCTTTCCCTTTTACACCTATTTCTCCTGTAAACATTCTGTATTTCTCAACATCTTCCAAAACATTAAAATACTGCTCTTTTTCATTTTTCAAACCAAACTCTGTTTCTTGGACTTTTGATTGAAGACGATAAAGTTCTTTTTCAAGTTTTTGATTCGCCTTTTCTTGCTTTGTTAGCTGACTTTTCAAAGAATATTCTTTTTTCCATTGTTCTGTTCGATTGACATCTGCTCGATGCTGCTTCGTATATTGGTATGAAAAAGAAATCAGAAATCCAAGAACAAGCATTACAATTGAGAATATGACGGTTTTGCCTCTCAACGTTCATCTTCCTTTTTCTTAGATTTAAAAGCTTCAAAATACGTAGCTACTTCCATATGAATCGTACCTTTCTCAGAGGACGAAAGCTCTTTGACAATGGCAGGGTACGTCGTCATTTTATCTGCGAATGTTTTAATTGATGCAATAACGGTGTTTCCATCATTCATATAAAATTTAACGAGCCACTGGTTGGAGCTAGTCGGTACGTAATATACTTCTGAGATTAGTTCCTGAATAGAAGCCGGCAGTTGATTCAGAGCTCTCACTGTTTGCTTCAATTTCTCTTTATTGTCCCAATCGACAAAAATAGGTCCTGCGTGACTTGGCGTTACTTCATCTGGCAAAGCCGTCCCGTTTTCAAGAAGCTCATAATAAAAATGTCCCTTTTGCAGATACGCAATATTTGCATATTCTTTGACAGCAATACTGACCTTATTAGGGAAATGTTTTTTGATACTGACACTTTTAATCAATTTATTTTGCTTTATATGGTCTGCTGTCATATCTTTATTTAAATTCCAAAACTCTGTCTCGCCTTCTTTAATTTGCGAAAGTTTAACGAGCTGTTTTGTTGGTACATGTTCATTACCGGTAATGGTTAAAGAAGAAATTTTACTGATTGGTGTTTGCAAATAGACAATAATTAAAACCATGATAAAAAACAGCAAAATAAAAGAGATTAATCTCCGATTCGCTTTCTGCTTCCTTTGTTCTTTAATTTTAGGGATTCGCTCTTCTATATTGACGATCTTTTCATTTTCATGATCAGGCCGCATATATACTCTTCACCTCATTCAAAGCTGCTTGTCCGCACCTTTGGATCATTCTTTATCTCATATTGATTAGAAAACAAACGGCATGAAAAAATGCCGTTTGTTTTCCTGTGATACCATCATTCATAAGTAGTAGCCTTTAATTTGCTTCACCAATAATTTCTACTTCTGTATGCATCTCTACATTGTAGTCATCTTTGATTTTCTTTTGAATGTACTGAATTAAGTCGAGCACATCTTGAGCCTTCGCCCCACCAGCATTGACAATAAAGTTTCCGTGCATATCAGAAATTCTAGCCCCGCCAATCTGATATCCTTTTAAATTCGCCTTTTCTACAAGCTGTCCTGCATATTCAGGTAATGGATTTCGGAAAATACTGCCGGCGCATGGTTTATTATACGGTTGTGTTTCCTTGCGGTAATCTTTATTTTGCTGCATTTTCTTTGTGATTTTCTCACGTTCGTCCTGTTTAAGCTTGAACACTGCTTCGAGAACAATTCCAGGGCGTTCCTTTTGAAGCACAGAAGTTCGATAGCTAAAGTTCATTTGCTCATTAGTTAACCACTCGATCGTTCCATCTTCAAATAAGACTCTCGCTTTCACAAGAATCTTGCTGATGTCAGATCCATGTGCCCCTGCGTTCATATAAACAGCGCCACCAATAGAACCTGGAATACCAGCTGCGAATTCCAATCCTGACAGCCCCTGCTTACTAAGAGACGTAGCGAGTCTTACAACTGAATAGCCTCCGCCAACTGTAATCTCTTCATCATTGACAGTTAAGTGATCAAGCCCAGCGCCCAGCTTTAAAACGACCCCGCGAATTCCTTTATCAAGGACAAGTAAATTGGATCCTCTCCCAATGACCGTCCATTGAGTATCATGTTTTTTCACCTGATCCATAATTGTTTTGACAGCATCGACATCTTTAGGGATGACTAATAGATCGGCCGGTCCGCCTATTTTCATTGTCGTATGATTTGCAAGCGGTTCATTTTCAAGTACTTTACCAACTTGCGCTTCTAATAATTCATTCTTCAAGTTCTCCATATTACCCTCCGCCTTACCTCATATCATTCATCATGAAGTCGTAATTTCTTTTAACACATTATATAAACGTGTGGCCGCATCTGGTACTCCGAGTTCTTTTGTTAAACGGCTCATTTGATGTAGTTTCTCGTCATTACCAGCAATTTCATCAATTGCATGAAGCAAGCGATCTCCAGAAAGCTCTGATTCTCTTAAAACGATCGCAGCATCATGTTTTTCAAGTGATCTAGCGTTAATTTCTTGATGATTTGCGGTCACGTATGGACTTGGAATGAAGATTGTCGGAATTCCAAGTGCCGTCACTTCAGCAATCGTTGTGGCTCCCGCTCTTGCAACAATGACATCAATTGATTTTAAATACTCCGGCATTTGATGCAAGAAAGGCTTTGTGATCATATTCGGTGCTTCACCTTTTTCTTTTAATTCGTTCAGCACTTTTTCATAATGAACCTCACCTGTAATATATAAAAGCTGATAGTTCTTTGCCTTTAATTCATCTTGCATGTCAATCACTGCTCGATTGATTGGAGCTGCACCTCTGCTCCCGCCAAAAATGAGAACCGTTTTTTTCTTCTCATCCAGCCCAAACTCTTTAAGAGATTTTCCCTCTTTAATAGAGACGACTTCAGAGGCTCTTGGGTTTCCCGTAAAAACAACCTTTTCTGAAGGAAAGTGTTCCTTTGCTTCTTCAAAACAGATGGCTACTTTATTCACATATCGTGCCAGAAACTTATTTGTGATACCTGGCAGGCTATTTTGTTCGTGAATGATCGTCGGGATTTTTAGCTTAGACGCAGCATAAACAACAGGACCACACACATAACCACCTGTTCCAATAACAGCATCCGGCTTAAATTCTTTTAAATAAGATTTACTTTTTTGGACGCCCTTTAGAAACCTCATCACTGTTTTTACATTATCAAAGGATAGCTTTCTTTTAAAACCTGAAATTTCAATTGATTTAAAAGGGATATTTTCTCTTTCTACAATTTTCTTTTCAAGCCCATTCTCAGTGCCAATATATAAAAATTCCACATCAGGATGCAGTCTTTTCACTTCTTTAATAAAAGCTAGAGCAGGATAAATATGCCCGCCTGTTCCGCCTCCACTAATAACTATACGCATTATACCATTTCCCCTCAATTTTTTTCTGCTCTGAACAAAGTATAAACCCTGTTTTAAACAACAGGGCTCCGTCAAAACCTGTAAAGAAGAGTCGATCATCATGTTTTCGAAACAGAAACTGCCATTTTCACTCTTCAAATCATTTTTTCATACTTTTGCAAAATAAAAGTCTATATGGTTTCATGAACTATCAGCACATTAATATCTAGCATACCTGCTTACATTCAAAAGTACGCCAATTGCCATCAGCATTAATGTCAGTGATGAACCGCCATAACTTAAGAATGGGAGTGTGATGCCCGTCACAGGGATGAGACCAGTGACAACTGCGATATTAATCATTACTTGAATGGCAACCATTGAGATGATACCCACTGCCAAGAAACTTCCATATAAATCTGGGGCCCCGAGGGCTATTCTAATGCCTCTCCACAATAGAACACTAAAGAGCAGCAAAATGAGTGATCCACCTATAAATCCAAGTTCTTCAGACAATATAGCAAAGATAAAGTCTGTTTGAGGCTCAGGCAAATAGAAGAATTTTTGTCTACTCTGACCTAGCCCCATTCCAAACAGACCGCCTGGACCGACAGCGTATAAGGATTGAATAATTTGAAACCCGCTGCCAAGTGGATCCTCCCAAGGATTTAAATAAGATGTAATTCGTTTTATTCGATAGGGTGCTGATAAGACAAGTGCGGCAAATCCGCTAAGCCCTAAAAGACCGAGAAAGATAAAGTGAGCGATTCTCGCACCTGAAACAAATATCATAATAATACAGGTTCCAACCATAACCGTTCCTGTACCGAGGTCCGGCTGTAGCATAATGATAGCAAATGCAGAAAACACAATGCCTAGTGCTGGGGCAAAACCTTTACGAAAGGATGTGATATTCTTTTGTTTTTCAGATAAGAATTTTGCAAGAAACGCAATCATCGCAAGCTTCATAAATTCAGAGGGCTGAATACTAAACGCACCGACACCAATCCAGCTTCTTGAACCATTTCTCTCCATACCGATACCAGGAATCAAGACAAGCACGAGGAGGAGAAAACACACTGCAATCAGTATCTTTGACCAAGTCCGCCACGTCCAATAATCGACCCGCATAATGAAAAACATTGCGATAACTCCGATTCCGGCAAACAAAAGCTGTCTTTTTGCAAAATAAAACGAATCATCAAATTTATACGATGCCCACACAGCACTTGCGCTGTACACCATAATTAAACCAATCGTCAATAAAAGTAACGTAATGACAACAAGCAAAAAATCCGGAGAAGTTTTCTTATTCGTCAAGAGACCGACACCCCAAGCATAATTTCATTTGGGCTGTCAGTCATATGAGAGACAAGCCCTTATTTAAGCATATGCACGGCGTTTACAAACATGTCTCCACGTTCTTCAAATGTTTTATGCTGATCCCAACTTGCACAAGCTGGAGACAATAAAATTACGTCTTCTTCTTCAGATATGCTAAACGCCGCAGGTACTGCTTGTTCAACATTATCGACATGTTTTACGTGATGTATTCCCAGCTCTTCACCAAGCTTCACAAACTTAGGCGCAGTCTCACCAAATGTAATCATTCCTTTTACATTCTTCATAAAAGGTTTTAATTCATCAAATTCATTGCCACGATCCAGTCCACCTGCTAGTAAAATGGTCGGCTGCTTGAAGGCAGACAAAGCTTTACTTGTTGCCAGTATATTGGTCGCTTTACTGTCATTATAAAATTTTCTATTTTGAATCGTCTCCACAAATTGCAAACGATGCTTCACTCCACTAAATGTAGTAAGAACTTGCGCAATCGCTTCGTTTGAGCAACCTGCATTTTTTACAACACAAATAGCTGCTAGAATATTTTCTTGGTTATGCTCACCAGGAAGAACAACATCCTTTAGGTCAATGACATGTTCATTCATATAGTAGATGGCACCATCTTTAATAAACGCTCCATGTGCTACCGGCTCTTTAACTGAGAAAAACACTTTTTGCGCTTTCGAATCTTCTGCTAGTTTGACAACAGATGGATCATCTAGGTTAACCACAGCTATGTCATCTTCCAGTTGATGTGCATACACTTTCTGTTTTGCTTTTTCGTATTCTTCACGCGTGTGATGATAGTCTAAATGTGCGTCAAAAATATTTAATATTAAGCTGATTTTAGGTCTGAATTCAACGGTTCCCATTAACTGAAATGAAGAGAGCTCAGTTACGATCCATTCATCGCCCGCTGCACGCGCGGCAACTTCACTTGCGACCGTTCCGATATTACCTGCTACCAATGTTTTTTGGCTGTCTTTTTTCAACATTTCATAAATCAAAGTAGTCGTGGTCGTTTTTCCATTTGATCCGGTAATCCCAATAAAAGGAGATGAGGTCAAATGATACGCCAATTCTATTTCAGTCCAAACTGGAATTTTTCGACGAAGCGCCTCTTGAACCATCACATTCTCATAAGGAATTCCAGGGTTCTTAATTAAAATCGTAATTTCTTTATCGTCGAACACACGAAGAGGATGACTGCCACAAATGACATCAATCCCCTTTTCAGAAAGTAACTGAGCAGGCTCGTTTTCTTCAAAAGCTTTTTGGTCATTGACCGTCACGTTTATTCCGTGCTCGTGAAGAATTGAGGCTGCCGCATATCCGCTTTTTGCAAGGCCTAGTACTAGTACATGTTCGTCTTTTAACATTTGCATCCTATTCAATTATAACCACACCTCGATGTAAATTCCTAAAACAGCAAGCAATAAACCAGCTGTCCAGAAGGTGACAACTACTCTCCACTCAGACCAGCCAACTAACTCATAGTGGTGGTGAAGCGGGCTCATTTTAAAGATTCTTTTTCCAGTTGTTTTAAAGGAGATGACTTGAAGGATAACGGATAACGTTTCAACAACAAATACTCCTCCAATAATGACGAGTAAAATCTCAAGTTTCGTTAAAATGGCAATGGCCACTATGGCACCGCCTAAAGCAAGCGATCCCGTATCACCCATAAATACTTTTGCAGGATGCGCATTAAAGACAAGGAACCCAAGGACAGCGCCTGCTACTGCTACCGAAAAGATCGCCACATCATACTGAGATTGATTCCAAGCCAATATAGCAAAAGCTCCGAATGCAATAGCAGCTGTTCCAGATAATAAACCATCAAGTCCATCCGTAAGGTTTACCGCATTAGAACCACCGACAAGCATGAAAACGACGAGGATAAAGTATGCCCATCCTAAGTCAAAGCTGACATCTGTTCCTGGAATGCGAATAGTCGTTGCAAACTCATAATAATGGAAGACTGCATAGAAAATCACAGCAATCACAATTTGCCCGATTAGTTTTTGTTTCGATGTTAAGCCAAGATTTCGCTTCATCGCTACTTTAATATAATCATCTAAAAATCCTAATAATCCGTAGCCAAGGGTGACAAATAACAATAAAAACATTTCTGGACTAATCTCAGAGAATTTGTTAATCATCACGATCGTTGTAATTGTAATAGAAAAGATAATCATAATTCCACCCATTGTTGGGGTACCAGATTTCTTTTGGTGAGACTGAGGTCCTTCTTCTCTAATACTTTGACCAAATTTAAGCCTTCTTAAAAACGGAATAAAAATCGGGGATAAAAGAACACTGATTAAAAATCCCATTATGATTGTAAACAATATCACCTGTTCAAGCATTGTTCTTTACTCCTTCCGAATTTCCAAAGCCGTTTTCCATTAGAAAATAGCATTCATTATTATGATATTCATTCGTGTCTTTCGTATGTTGTTTTTGTACAAAATGCTTCATTTCATTACACTCTTTTCATCATTTTTAAGATTTGTTTAGATCTAAAATAGCGTCCGCTGCCACCTTGGCATCATCAAAGTCATAGACTTGATCACCAATGATTTGGTACGTCTCATGGCCTTTTCCAGCTATTAAGACTGTATCGCCCTTTTTTGCATTAGCAATGGCAAAAAAGATGGCCTGTTTCCGGTTCACAAAGCTGTGATAATAGGCGTTTGGCACGCCATTTTCCATGTCTTTCAAAATGGCTGATGGATCTTCACTTCTTGGATTATCTGATGTAAAAACAGGCTCATCTGCATATTTCACAGCGATTTGGGCCATCTGAGGGCGCTTGGTTTTATCACGGTCGCCCCCGCAGCCAACTACACAGAAAATTCTACCTTTTGTTAATTCTCTGCACGTAGTCAGTACATTTTCTAAACTGTCAGGTGTGTGCGCGTAATCAACGATGACTGGGAAGTCTTGATCAAAATTCACAAGTTCGAATCTTCCTTTGACTCCCTCAAGTTCTTCAATGGCACTAACGATCGTTTCAAACGTTAAGCCTGATACAATTCCTACTGATACAGCTGCTAAAATGTTATACACATTGAATTTCCCAATAAGGGCAACCGTCACATTTTTTGTGCCGATTGGGGTGATCAAATCAAATTGTGTTCCCTTTGGTTTGATTTGAATGTTCTTTGCCATTACATCTGCTTCTTGCTCTAAGCCATACGTCATAATTTCAGCAGCTGTGACTTTTTCAAAATAACTAGACGCTTCATCATCTGCATTTAAAATGGCATGCTTCGGCTTATCATGCTGAAAGGCACTTCCGAGCTGGGAAAAGAGCAAGCTTTTTGCATGTTTATATTCTTCCATTGTGTTGTGGTAGTCCAGATGATCTTGGGTAAGATTTGTAAAGACGGCAATATCATAATCACATCCATGAACACGTCCAAGATGCAAAGCATGTGATGATACTTCCATAATGGCCGTATCTACGTCTTGATCAAGCATCTGCTTAAAGGTCTTCTGAAGGGTGACACTCTCAGGTGTTGTGTTTTTCACTTCGAGAATTTCATCGTTTACCTTCATATACATCGTACCGATTAAACCTGTTTTTTTATCGGCTTTTCTCATGATTTGCTCAATCATGTGTGTTGTGGACGTTTTCCCGTTCGTTCCTGTAATACCAATTAGATTGAGTTTATGAGTTGGCTGTTCGTAAAAAGCATCTGCTATTCTTGCAAGTGCTCTTTGAGAGTGTTTTACAATAATGACTGGTACATCTGTTATGTGAATTGGGTGTTCTGCTACAATCGCTGCAGCCCCGCTTTTCACTGCTTTTTCAGCGTAATCATGTCCATCTACTGTATAGCCTTTTATACAGACAAAAAGACTCCCTTTTTTCACTTCTCTTGAATCCATTTCAATGGAAGTAATCTCCGGATTTTCGTTTATCAGTTCATTGTTTTCACTTTTAAAGTATGTAAGGAGTTCTTGTAATTTCATTTCATATCAAACCTCTCAAATTCGTTCACGTGCATGTCTTGTAAAAAAAACACACAGTCTATATTTTATCGTAAAAAAAAGGATACATCCAGCGTATTCCTTAAGTTTCTCTTGGAAAAAGCACACTTTATGCTCTTTTTTTAAAGCGACCCTTCTCTTTCAACAAAAAGAGGCAGCCGAATGAGTGCGGCTACCCTCTGTTCATTCTTTATTATTCATCATTTAAGTATAATCGGATCGTGGAACCTTCTTTGACCTTTGTGCCGGCAGCAGGCGATTGCTTCACCACTTTACTGCCAGTTCCTGAAGCATCAATCTTTAGATTAATCAAGAGTGATTCAAGGTCAGAAACAGATCCTCCTACAAGATTCGGTACCTCAATGGTTTTTGTGTCCAGCCATTGGTACTTCTTTTCAATTTGTCCTTTTCTTTTTTTCACGCCCATTTCAGGCAGACTGTCTCGCATAATATGGCCCACAATAGGTGCTGCTACTGTCCCTCCAAATTGAATCGTGCCTTTTGGGTTATCTACTGCTACATATACAACAATGCTTGGATCATCCGCAGGTGCAAACCCGATAAATGACACAATGTGGTTATTTTCCATGTACTTTCCGTCTTTTACTTTCTGTGCTGTTCCTGTTTTTCCGCCCACCCGATATCCTTCAACGAATGCATTCCGGCCAGTTCCTTGAGCGACTACACTTTCAAGGGCATACCTGATTTCTTTAGACGTCTCCGCTGAAATGACTTTCTTCTTGGCAATTGGTGATTGCTTTTTCACTACCTCTTTTGTAATTGGATCGATCCATTCTTTTGCAATATACGGCGTGTAAAGCGTTCCTCCATTTACTGCGGCTGCCACTGCAGCTACTTGTTGAATCGGCGTAACAGATACACCTTGACCAAAGGCTGTTGTTGCCTGTTCTACAGGACCAACACGATCAAGCGGGAACAAAATTCCTCTACCTTCTCCTTGAAGGTCGATTCCTGTCTTTTGACCAAAGCCGAAATTTTTAATATAAGAAAATAATTTATCTTTTCCAAGACGGTCGCCTAGCTCGACAAATCCTGGGTTACAAGAGTTTTGTACCACTTCTAGAAACGACTGTGATCCATGTCCTCCCTTTTTCCAGCACCTGAGCCTTGCGCCATCCACTGTCACAGATCCGCTGTCAAAAAAATGATCACGTTTTAAATTTACTTTATTTTCTTCCAGGGCAGCTGCCAGTGTAATGATTTTAAACGTCGATCCTGGCTCATATGTGCTCCACACCGGTAAGTTTCGGTTAAATACTTTTGAATCAACTGATTGATAGTCAGCCGGATCAAAGTCAGGTCTGCTCGACATTCCCAGCACCTCACCATTTTTCGGATTCATGGCAATGGCAATCATGCCATCTGGGTTATATTTTGCCTGAGCATTGTCTAGTTCTCGTTCGATGATGGTTTGCACTTTTGAATCAACGGTTAATTTCATATCAAGCCCATCTTTAGGCGGTGTATAATCATCTGCTTCATCTGGCATTTTCTGCCCTTTTGCATCAGAATAAAATTTCACAGAGCCTTTTTCACCTTTTAGGTCATCATCATAGTACGCTTCTAGCCCAAGTAAGCCTTGATTATCAATTCCAGCAAAACCTAATACATGAGATAAGAAACTTCCAAACGGGTAATGTCTGATGCTGTCCTCTGCTACATAGACTCCATCTAAATCAAGCTCTCTGACTTCTTTTGCTTTTTCATGAGATACTTTTCTCCCCTCTGGGGAAATTCGTTCTATAGACGTTTTCTTGGTGACATGCTTGTACGCTTTCTCTTCAGACATATTCAGCACTGCTGCTAATTTTTTGCTTGTTTCTGCTGGGTCTTTCACCTGCCGTGGCACGACTAAAATAGAGGGAGCACTTTTGTTCGTCGCAAGCTCCACCCCATTTCGATCCAAAATATCTCCTCGTTCTGGTTCAAATGGGAGGTTACGGCTCCATGAATCTTTCGCTAAACTTGTCAGCTTCTCGCCCATAATAAACTGCACATATCCTAATCTAGTATCTATGATGAAAAAAATGATCACCCCAAACAGCAGCACGAAAAGCAATCGTTTTCTCACTGTTACACTTGACACTCGCACGCCCGGTTCACTCCTTACATATGGCTTGTTTTCATCATATGCAGGCTCGTCTTTTTATAGAACGATCTCGTCCATCGCTCAAGCAAAAGAAAAAAACCTAGCAAATGATTTGCTAGGTTTTCAAGTTAATTTGGACTTTTGAAGGTCACTGTGACGACTTTATCTGAAATCTCCGCTCCACTTTTCACGCTTTGTTTGACAGCATATCCCTGTCCATTTGTTTCAATATGCACACCTGAAATAGACGCATATTGAAGAACTTCCCTTCTGGACCAGCCTGTCATATCAGGCATTTTAATGGTTTTCCCTGCTGTTTTCAAAAAGACTTTCTGGCTTTCAGAGAATTCAGAGCCCGCATTCGGCCATTGGCGTTTAATGGATAGACCGTCACCAATGACAACAGGTGATAACTTTTTGTTTTTTGCTTCTGTTTCTGCCTGTTTCACTTCTAAATCTAGGAATGACGGCATTGTTTCTTGTTTTATTTTCTGTTTGCCAGATTTTTTATCGTCTGTTTTTGTTGGTGCGATATTTAAATAGAGCAAACTATTTTTCATCACAGGGTTAAAGATTTCTGAAACAGGGGCTGAGCCTGTTTGTGTTTCAGATAGCTGAGGCTGTTGGACAGCCACATAAACGAGCAGCTTCGGATCATCTTTTGGTGCCATTCCCATAAATGAAAAGACGTAATCGTTTCTCCCTTGAAGGTAGCCGCCAGCACCGCCAATTTGTCCTGTACCCGTTTTCCCAGCGACATCAAAACCTTTGATTTGATATGGCTGTCCTGTGCCAATTTTTGAGGAAACGACCTCACCTAAAATGTCACGGACTTGCTTCGCTGTATCAGAAGAAATTGGTTTTCCTGCTACTGTTGGTTCGTGCTGTAAAATTGTTTTGTTTGTGTTCGGGTCTGTAATATGATCAATTACATATGGCTTCATCATCGTTCCACCGTTGGCAATGGCTGTCGCCGCTTCAATTTGCTGAATTGGGGTAATCGCGGACGCCTGACCATAAGCAGTCGATGCTTTGTCATATTCGTATCTGAAATTGATTTTACTAGACGCTTCGTTCGGCAAGTCTATGCCTGTTTTGTCATAGAAATGGAATTTTTGCAAGTATTGTTCGTAGCGTGTGAAACCTAATTTTTCTTTTGCCAATTTCGCAAAAGCTACGTTTGAAGAACGTAGAACACCTTCATGAAAATCAATTTTCCCCCAGCCATTTCCGTTGTTATGGTCTCTTACAAGACCGCCGCCTACTTTATAAGTACCAGACTGATACTTGTCGCTGCCTTGGTACACTCCTTCTTGGATAGCAGCAGCGAGTGTAAAAATTTTCATCGTTGAACCTGGTTCAAATGCATAAGAAATGACATCGTTGTTATAATTCGTAATGTCGAGTTCATTTAAATTAAAGCTTGGCCGCTGTCCCATTGCAAGAACTCTTCCAGTTTTCGGATCAACGACTGTCGCAATGATTTTCTTCGGCTTATATTTTTTAGCGACCTGCGTCATACTTTCTTCAAGAAATGCTTGAATTTTTTGGTCGATGGTCAGTGTGACGTTTTTCCCGTCTTTCGGGGCAACGATGTCTTCTTTACTATTCGGAAGTGCCCATCCGCTTCTGTCGCTGTTATATGTTACATAGCCATCTTTTTCTTTCAGATATTTATTCAGAGCCTTTTCTAGACCCATTGCGCCTGACATGTCCTTCGTGGCTTCATCTAATCTAGCATAACCGATTAAGTTCGAAGCAAACATGCCGTTTGGATAATACCTCTTTGTATCTTTTTCAAAGGCGATCCCAGGAAGTTTTAGCTTTTCAATTTTTTCCTTAGTTGAAAAACTAATATCCTTTCCGGCTTTACCAAACTCGACTTGGAACGCATCTTTTGTATTCAGACGCTTTAAAATTTCACTCTCACTCATATCAATGACTTTTGACAGCTCTTTTGCTGTCTTTTCTTTGTCAACGACATGCATCGGATGCTTTGGATCGACCGTCATTTTCTTGCTTATGATCGCAATCAGTTTATACACAGATGTATCTTCCGCAATCACATTTCCGTTTCTGTCTAAAATGGAGCCTCTTTTGGCTTCAAGTGTTTTTTTCGATTGATATTGTTCATTGGCTTTTGCAGCTAACACTTGTCCATCGACGGTTCCCGTAATCTGAATATAAATAAAACGTGCAAGGATGATAAAGAAAAACAGGGCGAAGCAAATACTCGCAATTGCCGCGCCTCTGTTCATCATTTTATTCTTTTTAGGCATCGCCATGTTAATCGACCTTCTTAACATCTTTCGACATGCTTAAGCCTGCTTTTTTAGCGGCTTCAATGATTCTCTCTGGTTCACTTAGTAAATCTTTTTGCTTTTGCAGTTCAGTGATCTTTTTCGATTCTAAAGACACTTGCTGTTCTAGTTTCTGCACTTCGATATTTGCGTGATAAACAGCAAAGGCTTTCGAAATGATGAGGATCGAGCTGCACATGAGAGCCATGACAAACATGACAAGTAAGATTTTTTCACCAAGTGTAATAGAACCTCTTCTTCTAATCACAACCGATTGACCTTGTTGCTCGGTTTGATGTTGCTTTACTTCTCTTTGGTAAGCCAAATTACTCATAAGAAACCTCCTTTTTATCATCATCTATGGTGTCGTTTACTTTTTTTCTGCAATTCGGAGCTTCGCTGAACGGGCACGGTTGTTATATTCCAGCTCTTGTTCTGATGCAACGATTGGTTTTCTCGTGATCAGCTTCAGTTTTGGTTCAAGTCCTTCTGGAATTACTGGCAGTCCGTGCGGAAGTTCTGGAAGAGAAGACATTTCTTTAAATGTACTTTTACAAATCCGATCTTCAAGTGAATGGAATGTAATGACAGAAATTCTCCCCTTCGGATTGAGTAACTCTATTGCTTGTTCTAGTGCTTCTTCAAATACTTTCAATTCGTCATTTACGGCAATTCGGATCGCTTGAAATACTCTTTTCGCTGGATGTCCGCCTTTTCGTCTTGCAGGTGCGGGAATTCCTTCTTTAATAATGTCGACAAGCTCACCTGTTGTTTCAATTGGCGCTTTTTTTCTGGCTTCTTCAATTTTGCGTGCGATTTGCTTGCTGAATTTTTCTTCCCCATATTTGTAGAAAATCCGAACTAGATCTTCAAATGGCCATTCATTCACCACTTGTTTTGCCGACAAAGCAGCGGTTTGATCCATTCGCATGTCAAGAGGTGCATCATGGTGATAACTAAAGCCTCTCTCTGGTGTGTCAAGCTGAGGTGATGAAACCCCAAGATCAAAAATCACACCGTCTACGCTTGTAATTCCTTGTTCATTCAGACGTTCTTTTAAATATCGGAAGTTGCTTTTTATGAAAAGAATGTTCGCTTTAACATGTGCGAGCTTCTCTCGTGCATGATCCAGTGCAGCATCGTCTTGGTCAAACCCAATTAATGTACCTTTTTCTGATAATTGAGATAGTAAATATGAGCTATGACCTGCGCCGCCTAGCGTGCAGTCCACATATGTACCGTCTTCTTTGACGTTTAAACCGTCAACTGTTTCTTTTAATAATACTGTCTCATGTTGAAACATGATGATATGGTCCCACCTTTTTCAAATAGAAATGAATGTGTAGAAAGCTTGCTGCACAAGGGATTATTATATATCAAATCCAATCATGTTTTCAGCAATTTCAGCAAAAGAATCTTCTTGCTCTTCTGTATATTGTTCCCAGATCGACTTACTCCACAACTCAATTCGATTTGAAACGCCGATGACCACACATTCTTTTTCGAGTTTTGCATATTGGAGTAGGTTGGATGCGATGTTAATGCGCCCCTGCTTGTCCAGATCACATTCAACTGCGCCGGAGAAGAAGAACCGGGTAAACGCACGTGCATCTTTTTTCGTTAGCGGCAGTGCTTTGAGTTTCTCTTCAATTAGTTTCCACTCACTCATAGGGTAGCCAAATAAACATTGATCAAGCCCTCTCGTCAGCACAAACTGTTCTCCAAGACCGTCTCTAAATTTAGCAGGGATGATCATGCGCCCTTTTGTATCAATCGTATGTTGGTATTCACCCATGAACATGATATCAGAGCCCCACTTTCTCACCCATACTCTCCACTATCCACCACTTCTCTCCACAAAACTTATTTTACACTGTTTCTACATAAAAAAAAACCCTGAACTAGTCAGGGTTCATTAAAACTTTATTTCAAAGTTTGACAATTTGTTGCTTGTTTTGAAATGAAAATGGCAGATTTTTGAACGTTTTGAAGAATTCTGGACCATATTTGTTTAAAAAGTACATGATATTCCAAATTCTTTCTTGTGGTGCTTCGAGTGGTTTTAAACTATTTTCAATCCGTTCAAAATCTCGAAGGATGTATCCTTCCTTCTCTTCCACACGCTTTGCAACCTTTTGATAAACAAATTGAAGCTGGTCTTCTATAAATTTGGCATTTTTATCTAATAGCTGTTCAAAGCTTGGTTCGATCTCTAGCGCTTCTTGTCTCATGGCCTCGTGAACATTCGCTAATTCACGTTTGGCATGTTGAACCGATTGAACAAAGCTGTCTGGAAGACTTTGCTGAAAGTGCGCATCCTTCTTTTCTTTCACGCCTTTTGTCAGCACTTCTTCAACCGACAATTCTCTTATCGGCAGCTTCTTATCAATATGCCGTTCAAGAATGGTGACGTGCAGTCTTGGAAGAACGGGTGCCATTTTGACATCGAAGTACTCGAAGATGCCTTTCAGCTCACCCCAATAGTTCACTTCACCATGTCCAGCCATAAAAGCAAGCGTTGGAAGAAGGGTTTCCTGCATCAATGGACGGGTCACCACATTATTGCTAAACCGCTCTGGGTGCTCCTCGACTTCCTGTAATAGCTCATCTTTTGTCCAAGTAAGCCCCACTTCAGATATAGAAAATTGGCCATTATCTTGTTCAATGAGGAAACGCTCATCATCATATTCGTAAAATAAGTTGGCTTGATGGTCACCAGCTTCAATAATCGGCTGATACCCCGCTTGTTCCATGGCAGCCTGCGTGTTATTTAAGTGAGCCACGATCGCATCACTCGACTCCACAATTTGCTTGAATAACGTACGTTCAAGTGGCTTCACGCCGAAGTCTCCTGAATTCAATAACAGGAGTCCATCTTCTTCAAATAGATCGCAAACAATCCACTCAAAGAAATCAGTAAACGTTTCTGATTTGCGTAAACATCGAAGAAGCTGATCAAACAAGTTATTTGTGTAAGCAGATTCCTCATAGGTTGAAAATACATCACGAAGCCATCTCTCTGTTTTCTCTTGGTGGAGAGGTGTTCTTTTCGCAGCTGTTTTTTTCACATGATGTAATGGAAGCTTTTGTTTGACTGGGCCTTTTTCGCCAGACGTGTACACAAAGTTAATTTCGTCTACATCGTGATCTTCACCCGCTACCCAAAAGACCGGAATAACAGGAACGCCAAGCGCTGATTCTTTTTCTTTGGCAAACTGAATAATGGAAATAATTTTATGTATGGTATAAAGCGGACCTGCCAGTAAGCCTGCCTGCTGTCCTCCAACCACCATGACGCTCCGTTCATCACGGATCTTCTCAATATTCTCACGCATCGCAGCCGAATCAAATTTTGCATGATATGTGCTCATATAATCCGCTAAAGCCTCGCGCGGGAAGCTCCTTTCCATGAGATCGTCGTATCTCTTTTTCCATGTGTGCTCAGAATGTATATCATAATCAAAAAAAGCAGTCATCTCTTTTTTTTCTTCTATATAATCACGTATGAATAAATTCTGACTTCGGATGGAAAGTTCAGTCAATTGCATGTTTAGAACTTCCTTTCTTCAATAAATAGTTAGTTTCCCGAAAAAAGTATAGCATGTAAATGAGCTCACTCAAAAGATTTTGTTTGCTTTTTTTCCAATACTTCCAAGCTTCTATTCAAGAAAGTGAGGAATGGCGGCGTCACCCCTTGACCTTGAGCTTTTTTTAAAAGGTAGCCAATGATTGCTTTTCTTTCAGTTTGGCGGCCTTTGACGATATCTTGCAGCATCGACGATTGATTGGCAGCCGTTTGATGGCAAATCGATTTCACATGAGCCCATAGACGATCTTTCTCAGGCAACCGTAGAATGGAAACCGCTTCTTCAAATGCACATGTCATCATATGTTCATATGATGGGTTCGATACCAATTCCCCATTATTCACATGTAATAAAGCCGTCAACGGATTAATACACACATTGACGAGCAGTTTTTCCTCCAGTATCTTTTTCCATTCATCTGTATAAATCATTTGAAAATCGTCCGATGACAATCCATTACTCATAGGTCCTTTTTCCTCATGCAGAAATGCTCCCCACTTGATGACACCAATTCCTGTATGGTTTACTGCGCGATCAGACACCTTCATTGCGCCATGCTCTACTACACCAATATATAACTGATGTGCCGCTTTCCAGTTCTTTAAATCGAATAAGTGGGCCATTCCGTTCTGCAAAAATAAGATCCGATGACGAGGCAGTCCCGATAATTCCCCTAGAACATCTTGCAGGTGATGATACTTCACTGTCACAATCAGCAAATCAAATATTCCTTTGACCCCCGTATCGGCACCAACAGCTGATTGAATGGTTTCCCCTCTTGCCATTCGTTCAATGCCTAATGCTCGAATTTCTTCTGCCTGCTGTTTTCTTCTTGTAAAGACGGTAATGTCATGATGCTCTGATAAATAACTAGCACAAAGCAGACCAATCGCACCACCGCCAATGATTCCAATTTTCAATTGCCGCACTTCCCTTTTTCTGTTTACTTCATGTTATCAACTATTTTACCAGTTTCGTGCTACGATGCAAAAAGCAGATAACGCGCTATGATTGAATTTTTTTAATTAAAAAACTATAATAATAAGTGTAAAAACTTTTTAGGCGGATGGGATGAAAACGCCTTCAATGACATCACTGTCGACATTATGTGTGTAAGGGGGAAGATCACATGACACAAGTAAAACGTCTTCTGATTAACTACAAAACATTAGAGGAATTTAAACAATTTAAGGAATATGGCATACAAGAACTTTCCATGCTTGAAGACCTAGAAAGTAATATGATTGAAAATGACAGCAACTCTCCATTTTATGGGATATACTTTGGAGATAAGCTTGTGGCACGTATGAGCCTCTATCAAGTAGACGGCTCGACGACGACGTATTTTGACCATAATCATGATTATCTAGAGCTGTGGAAGCTAGAAGTGCTGCCAGGATATCAGCGTAAAGGATACGGCGAAGCACTTGTTGATTTCGCAAAATCTTTTGGCCTTCCAATTCGAACGAATCCACGCGTCAAATCTGCCGGTTTTTGGGATAAAATGGGCTTTGAAGCGGTGAAATATGATATGGAACGCGATAAAGGAGAAAACCCACTCATTTGGGAGCCTGCTCATATTCAAAAGAACACAGGTGAGTCAGCTTAATCATTAATCATTAAGAAAACGCCCCTCTTTCCATCTGTGAGGGGCGTTTTCTTATTTTGCGTAATCTTTTAAGCTGATATTCTGTTTGACTCTTTCAACAATACCAATAAGTGCCCGGTAATCTTCTTCTGTCATTTTTAATTGACGTTTCAGCTGTTCATTTTCTTCGGTGAGTGATTTTAATTGATGCTGTGCATCTTTAAGCTCCTCCCGTAAATAAGCTGGACCAGATGGTTCTTTCTCAAGCTGCTCTAGAAACCGAATTACTTCTCGAAGCGTCAGTTCAGTCTGATCAGAAGATGCCTTCTCTTCTATGGTGAACGCATGCTGCGGTAAACCCGAAGAATGGATACCAATTTTTTTACGCAGTTCTTTTCGCTGTTTTTTGGCAAGCTCAATGCCTGCCTGGTACTGCTTTCTGACGTAAGAATTCCACCTGAATCCACATGCTGCTGCTGTTCTTGACAATGCTTTTCCAACCTCTTCAAATGCTGAAAGCTGGGTACCGCCATCTCGGATATGCCTTAAGACAACTTCTGCTAAAAGTAAATCTTCATCTTGTGTCCATGCGTCCTGCCGTGTAATCGTCAACTCATCATCCCCCCTGAATCTGAATACCACATCATATGCGCTTACTAGAGTAGATAGACTATTTGCAGGAGAGAAACCTAAAAAATAGATCAATAAAAAAACGCAAGGGAAGATTCCCTCACGTTTTTTTATCAAGCATTAGTTGCTTTTTACGTCTTTGCCTTTGTATGTTCCGCAAGATTTGCAGACACGATGAGAAATTTTCATTTCACCGCATTCTGGGCAAGCTACCATACCAGGTACTTGTAGTTTGAAATGCGTACGACGCAATCTTTTTTTCATTTTAGAAGTTCTTCTAAAAGGTACAGCCATTATTCCCACCTCCTTAAAGAGTTAAGATTCATTATTTTCTTCTAAGAGCTTCTTCAAGCCTTCCAGACGAGGATCAATTCGGTTTTGATGTGCATCTTCCGAAATGACCGCCCAGTCATTCCCTTCCTGTGGTGCAGCACCTTTTACATCAGCTTGGTCGCAAAAGATTTGCATAGGCACTTCAAGAAGAATTTCTTCCTTGACTATAGGCGTTAAGTCGATGATATCGTCTTCTACAACAGATACGTCTTCATCTTCTATATCGTCTGTCTTATGAAGTACAAATAGTTCTTTTGTTGAAATCGCAAATGGATAATTTACATCAACAAGCGTTCTTGAACAAGGCAATGTCATTTCACCTGTGATGGTTAAATCAAATGCGACTTGCTTTGATTCGATCACTCCAGTCCCTTTCACCTCTACTGGTGAAATACGACGTATATCTGAATGAAGGCTAGTAAGTTCATTTAAGTCAACCGTCTCATGAAAATCGAAGCTGTTTTTAGCTTTTTGATGTAACTGATAAACTGTCCATTTCAATTGTATCACCTCTAAGAGCAACAAACATGATTATAGCTTTCATCATGCTATTTGTCAATATTTTTTCTTTACAGTCCTTCATGACGTCAAAGGGCTGTTTGACATCAGTTCTCGGAATGCCTAAACTGAAAAAAATGGTCTTCATTTTTCCCTTATGCTACTGTAGCACAGACCATTTAACCATAGCAAGAAAGGCGGAACATCTATTGAAAGCAGTGGGAGTCGTTGTCGAGTACAATCCATTTCATTATGGGCATGCCTATCATGTGAATCAGGCGAAAAAACAAACCTCCTCAGATGTTGCCATTGCCGTCATGAGCGGTTCTTTCCTCCAGCGCGGGGAGCCTGCCATCGTCTCAAAATGGGCACGTACAAAAATGGCACTGCAAAACGGCGTAGACATTGTGTGTGAGCTTCCATACATATATGCCGTACAAAAGGCAGAAACCTTCGCCAATGGCGCTGTGTCCATCCTTGATGCATTAAAATGCCATTCTCTTTTTTTCGGCAGTGAGGATGGAGAAATCAACGTATTTGAGCGCACAGCACACGCTTGGCATAAAAAAAAGGCAGAGATTGATCTTTTAACAAAAGAAAAGGTGAAAGAAGGTCTTAGTTATCCCGCAGCAGCAGCAGGTGCGTTTCAAGAGGCCATTCATTCTGAACACTTACTGGATTTGTCCAAACCAAATAACATTTTAGGCTTTCATTATGTTAAAGCCATCTTAGAGAGAGCTCCTCACATGCAGCCTTTTACGTCTCAAAGAATTGCATCTGATTATCATGATGAAGAACTGCCTGACAACCAAAAAATCGCAAGCGCCACAAGTATCCGAAAAGCATTAAAAGAACAGAGCTCATTTCAAGCAGTCACGCCCTACCTCCCGGACGCTACTTTAAAGCAATTACACGACTATCATTCTTCATATGGTCTTTTACATACGCAAGAAGCCTATTTTCGCTTTCTGAAACATGTTTTTCATACAATGGATACGAGTGAACTAGAGGGCATCTATGAAATTGAAGAAGGCATTGAACACCGCATGCAAAAAGCCATGACACATGCGTCTTCCTACGAGGAGTATCTATCACTTGTCAAAACAAAACGATATACGTGGACAAGGTTACAGCGGATGAATACGCATCTATTAATGAACGTGAAGAAAAAGACGATGCACGAGCTGCTTGAAGAGAAAAAAGCGCCCTATATTCGTTTACTTGGAATGACAAGGAAAGGACAACAGTACTTGTCTCTTGTAAAAAAAGAGTTGGATGTACAACTTGTGAGTAAACTGTCTTCCTTTTCACATCCCGCCCTTGATCTTGATATTCGCGCTTCAAGGGTGTTCAGCCTTCCCATCTGTGAACCCATGCAAACAGAATTAACGAAAGCAGAGTTTAAAACATCACCGATTCGATATGATGAAGAGAGCGGGCTCTTTTCATCTCGATAGAAAAAAGCAGCCTGATTTGCAGGCTGCTCTTTTTTATGATGCTTTCTCTTTTAATTTGTTTAAATAGTTTAGTGCGTCCTGCATGGTATCCACAGGAACGATTTTCATATCACTTTTAATATCTTTTGCTGTTTTGACTGCATTTTTGTAGTCAGAGTTTGGGTCACCTTTATCATTCGGTGCAAAGAAGATGTCTTTTCCTGCTTTGTCTGCTGCAACAACCTTTTGATCAATTCCACCAATCGGTCCGACTGTACCATCTGCATCAATCGTTCCAGTTCCTGCGATCGCATAGCCATGTGTTTCATCTTCTTTTGTCAGCTGATTGTAAATTTCAAGTGACATCATTAAACCAGCCGATGGACCGCCTATGTTTTCAATATCCACTTTCACAGAAGGAGACACTTTCACATGACGGTCTGTAAATAGTGATACGCCAATTCCCACTCGTTTTGGCTCTTCTTTAAATGGTTTTAACGTCACGTTCTGCGTGATTTCTTTGCCATTACGTTCAAGTACAAAACGGACAGTCGTGCCTGCTTTTTTACTGCTGATATACGAAACCATTTTATCTGCTGACTCATATGTATGACCGTCGACGCTTTTGATCTTATCGCCAACTTCAATCTTCCCATATGCAGGCATTCCTTTCATCACATAGCTCGCATATACCCCATTAAACGTATAATCTACTTTTTTCCCTGCTTTAGTATAAGCGGCAATCATCGCATTTTCTTGAGAACTTTTCATGAGCTGCAGCTGCCGTTTCATATAATCCTCATCAGACTCTCCGTCCGCTTTAATATTTTCTTCTGGAACGATTTCGTCATACTTGTTCATTTTTGCAAGCAAATACGTATATGGATTGGCTGGACCTACTTTAATGGTCATAAGAGAAAAGCTGCCCTTCTCGCCATATCCTCCGTCTACTTGAATGTGTGGCGCAATTTCTGTTGCATCACCTGGCTTTGTGACGTAATAGGGCAGTTTCACAAAAGTTAAGCCAAATAAGACTAGAACAACAGCAAAAAAGCTGAGCCAGCGAATATTTAATTTTTTCATTCGATTAACACTCCCATTTATCAATGACATCTTTCAGTTTTCCTTTTAGTTGGTCGGCGGCGAGTTCACCTGCTTCAATCATTTCTTGAACCTGTGTAAACGCACTAGAGCTAAAGGTCTCGAGCTTCGGCCGAATCATGAGATCTGCATGAATGGTTTGGTGACGAACCAATTCATTTTGAAGGATGTCCAAACTTTGCATAATGACATCCGATAATCTCGTTGCCTTTTCTGTTTTTTTCACCCTTGATACATCAGAGGCGATAATGAGATCTGCTCCCATTTCTTTGAGAACAGAGACAGGAATGCGGTCCACTACCGCTCCATCCACCAATTGTCTGCCGCCTATTTCATGCGGAACAAACACTCCCGGAATGCTAATGCTTGCCCTGACTGCTTGTGAGACAGACCCTTCTTTGAACACAACCTTCTCCCCTGTCTGAAGGTCACAGGCGACAATCGCAAGAGGCACGCGCATTTCTTCAATATTCTTCCCATATGTAAACGTGTGAATCAGCTGCAAAATTCGATTTCCTTTTAACAGACCGATTTTTGGCAGTGTATAGTCAGCATAATACTTTCTTCTGAAGACAAGTGCAAGTTTTTTCATTTTTTCTACGTCTTGTCCTGCTGCATAAAAGCTCCCCACAAGAGCACCAATACTGCTTCCTGCGATCATATCCACCTGAATTCCTTGTTTCTCAAGACTAGATAAAACCCCGATATGCGCCATCCCTCTGGCACCCCCGGAGCCCAGCGCAAGCCCGATAATCGGTCGTTTCATGAATCCACCCTCCTCTTTCTATGCATATATACGAATCTATAGGTCTAAACATGCCCCTTCTCATCGTATAGTAATAGAAGACAGACTCGGCTAGCATCTCTTTTTCTTTAATCACGAGCTCGCCAATAGATTATAACGGCAAGGGGCGACATCTCCATGAAAAAATGGAACACTCTGTTCATCGCTGCTTTTTTTATCTTTTTAACAGCCACTGTGATTACACATCCACAAGCCTCTTTGCAAGCATCGAAAAATGGACTTGCAATGTGGTGGGAAGTGGTTTTTCCATCGCTGCTACCTTTTTTTATTTTGTCCGAGCTATTAATCAGTTTTGGGATTGTCAGATTTGTCGGCGTATTATTAGAGCCATTTATGCGGCCTATCTTTCGGGTGCCTGGTGTCGGCGGATTTGTACTGGCGATGGGAATGGCCTCTGGTTTTCCTTCTGGCGCTAAATTGACGACAAGACTTCGGCAGGAAGGACAGCTGACAAGAATTGAAGCAGAACGCCTTGTGTCATTTACCAATTCTTCAAACCCTTTGTTCATTTTTGGAGCAGTGGCTGTAGGATTTTTTCATCACCCAGCTTTAGGCATTGTGTTAGCCTGTGCACATTATTTAGGAAATCTCGCGGTTGGGGTGACGATGCGCGGATATAAAGCACGTCATGATGCGCACCTCAGAAGCCGAAAAGGATTTTTATTGCCTCCAATTCGAGAAGCATTCAGCGCTCTTCATACGGCAAGACTCGCAGAAAAAAGACCACTTGGCCAAATATTAAGTGACGCTGTCATGTCATCTGTTCAAACGCTCTTTATGATTGGCGGCTTTATCATTTTATTTTCTGTCTTTAGTCAAATGCTCGCTGTCGTTCATGTAACAGATCTTCTCTCTATCGGGATCGGCTCTATACTGAAAACGATGCACCTTCCGCCGGAATTAGATCTAGCCATGATTGCGGGTCTATTTGAAATCACATTAGGAAGTCAGCTCACAGGATCACAAGAGGTTTCCCTGCTCGCTAAAACAATTGTGGTCAGCTTTATTTTAGGATTTAGCGGATTCTCCGTTCAAGCTCAGGTAGCCGGCATTTTGGCAGCAACCGATATACGCTTTAAACCGTTTTTCTTCGCCCGTTTGCTTCACGGTATTTACGCAGCCGTCTTTGCCTTTTTGTTATTCAAACCCCTTTATGTCTCTAAAGCAGACATGGCGCTTCCAGCAGGGGCATTTGAAGCAAGCGAGCAAGTCGTGATGTTTAGCAGCGTGTTATGGAATCAGCTTGTATCTACTGGTCCCCTCATCACCTTGTTCAGTCTGATCGTGTATATTGCACTCTATTATCAGAAATTAAAAAATGGATGAGTGCACAGTGCACTCATCCATTAAATTTTTCTTTCAGCGCAGCTTCGACCTCTTGCGGTACAAGCTCTTTGACTGATCCATGATACTTCGCTACTTCTTTAACAATGCTTGAACTTAAGAAGGAGTATTGATTATTCGTCATCATAAAGAACGTTTCAATGTCATCATTCAACACTTTGTTCATTGATGTCCCTTGCATCTCGTATTCAAAGTCCGTCACCGCTCTAAGTCCGCGTAAAATGACTTTCGCCTCTTTTTGTTTCGCATAATCAACGAGCAGTCCATGAAAGGATTCCACTTTGATATTCGGCAGCTCCTTTGTTGCTTGACGAATGAGTTCACACCGCTCTTCAACAGTAAACAACGGCTTTTTTGATGAGTTATTGAGGACGCACACATATACTTCATCAAAAATCTTTGCCCCTCTTTTGATAATATCCAAATGGCCCAATGTGACTGGATCGAAGCTACCCGGACAAACGGCTATATTCCCCATGCTTTAATTTCCCCGCTTTCTATAGATCGTAATGCCAGTCATTCCGTACATTTCCTGCCTTGTGATATGTAGCTGTCCTGCTTCCTCTGGCAGTGTCACATCTTTATCGTGCTCACACACAATGACGCCATCATCTGCTAATAAAGAATGCTCATCAATCGTATCAAGAAGTGCTTTCAACTTTTGATCTTTATACGGCGGATCAAGGAAGATGGCTTGAAAAGATTCTTCTCGCTTCACTACAGCAGCGAGTGCACGGTTTGCATCATTTCGAAACACTTCACTTTGATCCATCAGCGACAATTGATTCAAGTTGCCTTTAATCGTCTGAATCGCCTTCATATCTCGATCCACAAATATACAATGATCGAACCCTCTAGAAAGCGCTTCAATACCTAAACCACCACTTCCAGCAAATAAATCAAGGGCCCATCCCCCATCAAAATACGGTCCAATCATATTAAAAATGGATTCTTTTACTTTATCTGTTGTTGGTCTTGTTGATTGGCCGGGTACGGCTTTCAGCGTGCGGCCTTTTTTTGTTCCAGAAATCACTCTCATTTTTCCACCACTTTTTCTGCTTGCATCTATTGAATATTGTTTGATGACAAAAAATTCAACATTATCTTACCATATCCACTCCACATGGGACAATGCACTGAATTCCATTCATTTTCTATGTATAGATCACAAAAGAGAGGGTCATACTACTGTTAACAGCATCTGATGTGGTGCTGTTGCCAACCGCGGAGAAGACTTACGTTTCCCCATAAGTTCTTCCTCCGGTTTCTCCTCTCCCTTTGCCTTCTCCTTAATGAATCATTAAGAATAGAAGGACCCCGCGGGTGATGCCGCGGGGGTTTTTTGTGTCTTTAAAAGCCCACCTTATAGTCATACTCTTTTGCTTTGTCCAATTTCGATTCGTACTCTAATTTAATAAAAGGTTTATAGGAAGGCTCAACACGTTTCACAAATGGCAATGAACTGAGCTTTGCCATGTGGCGCTCAAGATCATTCATATCACAATAAATCACTGCATATTTCATTTTCCTTGAAATATAGTGAACATTCCCAAATTTCCTTAGCGCTTTTGACTGCTTTAACGAATGCAGCCAAACGACCATCCCTTGACGTTTGGTATCCATCTTTTCACCTGCCGCTTTTCAATTCTTTCCGTTCATTATGTAAAAGACGAGACGTTCAAGTCTCGTCAAGATACTTTACAGCCACAGCTGCCTCCTGATCCACAGCCACCGCCGCATGATGATAGACCATCAAAATATGGGTTCCCTGTTGGAACTTTAATATATGCTGATACAGCTTGACCGATTTCAATACTAATCTCATCTAAGATGGATTGAATCGCTGTTTCTGCTTTTTTGAAATCAACCACTGTATCGTGAAGATCTAGCTTTCTTTTGACCTCACGCATTTCTTTTGAGATCGTTCTATAGTCCGGATGGTATTTGCCGAACCGCTGCACATCTTCATATTGCTCTTTTACTTTTGTAAAATGGGCAATAATTTGTTGGGCTTCTTCGTCTTGCTGGAGACGCTTAAAGCAGTTGCGGTAATGTTCAGCCTCCTCCGACTGAAGAATCATGGCAGCCAATTGATTTGCTTCCTCTTGGAGCTCCACAGATTCGATTGTCGCATACATAAATGTTGCACCTCCAATTCATAGTTTACCACGAAACCTATGGATCAGAAAATGCTTTTACGTGACAAATACATCCCATGTCTCTCTTTTCTGCTTATATTCAGGGTGACGAGAATTTAGCACAACGGTCATTTTATGCTTTCCTTTTGAAAGGTGCTTGACCACAAACGCCGCAGTATACTCATTGCCTGCCCGTTTCCCGTCTACATACACAGTAAAATACCCCGCCTTCTTATCCTTTTTCAAGGGTGAAGGTTCAAGGTGAAAATCTTGAAGTGTACTTTCTATATACACAACAGATCCCTGCACTTTGTATTTTAAAAAGCCTTGCTGCTTCATTTCACTTTGCGTCTGCTGCATGACTGGTACTGCTGGTTCTTGCCTAGTTACTTGCTCTTGATCATGTTGACTTTGACATCCGGTGAGAAGAAAAAGCAATGCGCATATTGACAGCATCCATTTCATGTTCTGATTCTCCTTTCGTCTACTTTCATAGGATGCTCATGAAATAGACATCTTAATCAACTCAAAAAAAGCCTCACCCGGCTCCATTTTGATTGCGCATTGCTTGGAACATCTGGATCATCATTTCAGCCATTTGGACACTATTGCTCAACTGGCTCACACGATGAGGAATGGTTTTTTCGTAAAAGTTCATTTTATCTAATTCAAACGAAGTGACATTTTCAGGATGCCGCGTTAACTGTCTATACCAGAGTGGGCGCTGCCTGATGAATTTGATTCGATCCTCTTCGGCCATGACAAACTCTTGTACTTCTCTCCGCACCAAAAGCATCCCCTTTCAATTAATCTTTCCTGAAGGAGAATGGGTGCTGGCTGCCTCCAGATGAACCCTTCTTTGAGCCATTTGATGAAAATTGACCGAGTAAGCTTTGTAAAGAGGAAATAGACTGGCTCATTTTATTAATTTGTTCATTCATTTGATCAGCGTCCATTTTTTTCACTGCAGAAACCATTTTAGACATAAAATCTGCTTTTCCCGGTTCACTTTGCTTAGTGGCTTTTTCTTCTTTTGCTTCTTCCTTTTGTGTTTGCCGGTAAGGAGACCACATGTCATCTTCCTCACCAAACATGACCCAATTCTCGTATAAACTTTGCCAGCTTTTTTCTTGCGTCTGCACTTCTTGGATTAATTTCGGATGGCGTCTGACGAACTGTTTAAATTCATCAATGGATGTTTGCTTTTGCTTATTTGTCATATCCTCACCCCCCATACAAATGCCTACTATACTATATACATCTGGGTCTATTTTGGTGAGCCCTTTTCATAAAAAAACAGCCGCCATCTGTGCGCAGCTGTTTAGAGGATTAAGACGTTTTCTTAATGAAGTTTTGTGTATAGTACTTTTCTTTCACACCAACACCAAGGTGCGTGTAATCTTGATTTAACAATGCCTTCCGGTGACCTTCGCTATTCAGCCAGCCTTCTACAGCTGCAGGGCCATCAACATAATTATACGCAATGTTTTCCCCCGCAAGCTGAAATGCGACCTCGCCTCTTTCTAACCGGTCTTTCAGCGTGCCGTATTTTTTAGATTCATGGGAGAAATAATGATGATCTTTCATGTCCTCACTATGCATGAATGCCACTTCAGAGGTTTCATCGTCCCACTTTAAGGTCGGCAGTTTGTACTTATGGCGGATAATATTGGTCATATCAAAAATTTGTTTTTGACTCGACGCTTCAATATCCTTCCACTTTTCGCCTGATATCGCCTCAGGTTCAATTAATTGACCTCGATAAACGACTTCATACGGCTTTTGTTTGACAAATGTATCTGCGTTAAAGGCTCTAATGCTCGAAAGAGTGCTTTCAAACTTATCCATGTAGAGCTGGACATACACATCATCTCCCACTTTCACCGTCGGCCTGGTATTCATATCATCTTCTGAGAATTCAAAGCGATATGAATTTCCCTCGTCCTCTACATGAATGTAAGGAGCGATTTGTGTTTTTTTAAATACTTCACTTGTGGCTTGACCGATTTTAAACGGCTCAACATTCAGCCCATCCCCTGTCGCAAACAAGGTCACCACTTTACTGTCCTTTACCCCTACTTGAATATAGTGTTTCTTCGATTGATTGTATATCCACCAGTCATAATCATATGCGGAAGGATCAATGCGATCTGGTTCCCCTAGCTGTTTAAGCACTTCGTTTGAAGACTTCCCCATAAAGGACATGAGCCCTTTTTTCGGAATGTTGATCGGCTTATCGCTAGATGTTTCTTCATTAGACACCTTCGGCTCATTGCTGTTTTCTTTTTCTGGTGAAGATCCATATTGAATAAACAGAACGTACGTTCCAGATATAATCAGGAGGATGAAGAGTGTTTTCAGCACAGTTTTCAAATAAACACCTCCGTTAAATTGGCAAGGTACAAAAAGTACCTTCTACTGTCATTTAAACAAAACTTGCTCCATTTATCAACGACAATACAGCCTATTTAACACGAATTTAAAATATGCCCCTCCTAATGAAGAAATCCTTGGCCATGATCCTGGTCTTGTTGAGAGATTTCCGTCAGAGCATCACCTGCACGATCGTTTGATAAATCTTCAACTGATAAATCCCCAAGGGCTACGATTCCTGTGAGTGCCCCATTTTTGACAACCGGGATACGGCGGAGCTGATGTTCTGACATCAACCGGACAATTTCTTCTAGGGTTGCATCTTCTTCAGCTGTCAAAACTTCCTTCGTCATGATGGCACCAACCTCTTGTGAGTTCGGCTTTTTCTCAGCAATACCTCTAAGTACAAGGTCGCGGTCTGTGACAATACCAACAAGCTGATCTCCGTCGACTACTGGAATGGCACCAATGTCAGCATCTTTCATTTTGACTGCCGCTTCATACACATTGTCGTCCTTTTGCAACGTCACTACTTTTTTCGTCATGATATCTTTGATTTTTTTCGTTTTCACGTTGATTCCTCCATCCGTTATTTTCTTTATTACTGTAACCAGCTTATAAAAGAACATACCTTTCACAGTTGAAAGTTTAACGCTTTCATACTATGATTGTCAGTAAAGGGAATTTTTATAAGGAGGGGTTTTGGGTGAAGTTTGAAGGTACGGGGATTGAAAAGGTATCAGCTGACTTAAATAAATTGGATTTCATTATGGAAAGTGAAGGATTTGTACGAGCCGATCAATGGGATTATGAGCGTGTGACGTACGACAGGAAGTATAACATGGTAGAGGGGACGTTTTACTTACGGATCTCTGGCTACGCCACTGAAGGAGATGTTGGCTCCAAAAAAGCCCACATCCAGCTGCTGACACCTTTACTTGGAAAACACTATTATCCACATGGTGTTGAATATGGAGAAGGCGAAGACTTCCCTAAATCTCTTATTCAATCAAGCAAAAAAACGCTGAACCAATTAAAAGAAAAACTAGAAGCGATAACTGCTGAAGCATAAAAGAAGACAAAGGGCTAAAATAAAGTTCATTTTAGCCCTTTGCCAACAATCTGGAAGCACAGCCCCTGCGGCTGTGCTTTTCATTTATTCATATTTCGGAATGAGCGCATCTGGTACGGCATCTTTCGCTCTTTCTTTTCTCGCCCAGTCAAAGAAGACAACAGCAAGAATCGATCCGTATACAATCTCTTGAATGATTTTCATCAAAATAGCACCTAGCTGCTGATCTTCTAGCAGCGGCAATGTATGAAACATGTCAGGTCCCGTAAGCGCAAGACCAGCAAGCATATCACTCGGTACGCATAGGTGCAGTGCTTGTATCCATGCGCCGGCATCTGAATAAGTGGCATAGATAGGCGCTTCACTAAACATAATGAGTGCGCAGGCAGGTGTCATTAAAATCCCATCTGCCATAATATATCCAAGCTTTAAAATGCCTGTAATCTGCGGCTGACTTTGCACTTTATGGACAAGCGGCCACCACATGAAAAAGGCAGCGATAAAAATGACAACCGTCATCAATGCGTGATAAAACGGATCTGTTTTAACAAAATCGAACACAAGCGGAATATGATACAGCGAAAACAACCCGTTAAATCCGAGCAAGGCAATCAACGGCTTAGAAAACAAGCGGAAAATCGGCTGAATACCCCGTGTTTGAATGATCCGCTCCCAAATCGCCGCAGGTAAACCTGTAATAAGAAGCGGCGGGATGACCAAATAGAGCACTGCCATTTGCGCCATATGCGCACTGAACATAATATGCCCCATTAAATCAATCGGGCTTCCCTTCACTGCGTAAAGCAACACAAGCCCCGTGAGAAACAGCGTTTTCTCTTTCACCGTCGCACGGTGCTTACCCTTCGTCACGAGAAGCAGATAAAAAGCGGCTGCTGCTACAATACATGTCAAATAGTAAGGACTCCATAATGCACGAAATCCAAATATCTCTAAGTTTTCCATTGCTGCGCCTCCTTCAAGGGCAAAGCGAGCTTACCACCAAATAATGGTCAAAAAGGCTAAAACGGTAATAAACGCGACAAACACACCTGAGTAAAGAAACAACGCGGGTGTTTCATGCCCTTTTTGGTTCATGTGCATAAAATAATAAAGCTGAAAAGCGACCTGAATCACTGCAAGCAGTAAAATAAAAGGGACAGCGAACCAATTTCCGACGTCTTCAGAGGCGATTGTTAAAAAGGCAACAAACGTTAAACCAATCATCAAGCCGAAAGAAATGAGCTGATGCTTCATTTCTTCGGCATTTTTCTTTTTCCGATAGACAAGATCGACTTTGGACTGATTTGTGTTTTTATTTCCCATTCTTATCCCACCATTCCCATTAAATATACAACGGTAAAGATGAAGACCCACACAACATCAATGAAGTGCCAATAAAGGCTTGCCACATAATATTTTGGTGCATTGTATAAATCGAGTCCGCGTCTCATATTCCGAATCATCAGAGCGGTGATCCAGCAAAGTCCAAATGCGACGTGAGCCCCGTGTGTTCCAACAAGCGTATAGAAGGAAGAGCCAAGTGCAGAGCTCGTAATGGTAAATTCATACGCATGCACATAATGATAAAATTCATAAATTTCTACCCCTAAAAATCCAGCACCTAAAAGAACGGTTACACCTAACCAAAGCTGCATTTTTTTAAAGGCAAAGTTTTTCATATGATACATAGCATACACACTCGTTAAACTGCTCGTTAACAGAAGCATTGTGGCAATAAAGACAAGTGTGAGGTCAAACATTTCAGTTGTTGTTGCGCCGCCTGCATTTGAATTTTTCAGCGCCAAATAAGTGGCAAACAAAGATGCAAACAGGACCGTTTCTCCCCCAAGAAACAACCAGAACCCGACGAACTTATTCTTTCCTTCTAACGTGGCTTTCTCAGGAGAAGCCGGAAAGGTTTCCGCTGTCATTTTTTGTGGTTCCATTATGCTTTCACCCCTTTGTCATCGTCATCCGTCAAATCTTCTTTGTGAATATGGTATCCATGATCATCTTTAAGAGAGCGAACGAGCATGGTCGCAAACGTGATCCCAAGACCAATGAAGATCACTGGTAGACCCCAGCTGTGTTCTTGACGATACATAAAACCAAACGCTGACACAAATAGACCGAATGAGATAATGATAGGCAAGATGGAATTATTCGGCATGTGAATATCATCGAGCGGTTCAGATGCTGTCATTCCTTTTTTACCATCCATTTTCTCAATCCATAATGGATCAAGCCCCCGTACAAGAGGCAGCTGCTTAAAGTTATATTCTGGAGGAGGTGAAGATACTGCCCATTCAAGCGTTCTTCCATCTCCCCAAGGATCGCCCGATACACGCTCCCCTTTTGCTGTCGTCCAGATGATATTAATCAGCATGATGACAACTGCTACAAACATGAACAGTGCCCCAATCGTACTGACCAAGTTCCCAAGGTCTAGACCCTGACCTGGCAAGAATGTAAAGACTCGGCGCGGCATGCCCCAAAGACCGAGAAAATGCTGGATAAAGAACGTTAAATGGAAACCGACGAAAAACAGCACAAAGCCAATTTTCCCAAGCTTCTCATTCAGTATTTTCCCAAACATCTTCGGCCACCAATAATGCACACCAGCTAAAATACCGAAGACCACACCACCGATAATGACATAGTGGAAATGCGCCACAACAAAGTACGTGTCATGGAACTGATAATCCGCTGCGGCTGCTGCAAGCATGACGCCGGTTACACCGCCAAGTAAGAATGACGGAATGAACGCAACTGAATATAGCATCGGCGTTGTAAACTTCACATTACCGCCCCATATGGTGAGCAACCAGTTAAATACTTTAATTCCAGTTGGCACCGCAATCGCCATTGTGGCTACGGCAAAGATCGCATTGGCAATTGGACCAAGTCCTGTTGTGAACATGTGATGCGCCCACACCATGAATCCAAGGAAACCAATTAATACAGTCGCAAACACCATGGACGAATAACCAAACAATCTTTTTCTTGCAAACACCGGAATGATCTCAGAGAAAATCCCAAATGCCGGCAAAATCAAGATATACACTTCTGGGTGTCCAAAAATCCAGAACAAATGCTCCCAGATGATTGTATTTCCGCCGAGCTCTGGATTAAAAAAGCTCGTATCAAACATTCGATCAAGCATCAGCATCGCAAGTCCTGCTGTCAGCGGCGGGAATGCGAATAAAATTAGTGCAGATGCCACAAACGTCGTCCAGGTAAAGAGCGGCATTCTCATATACGTCATACCTGGCGCTCTCATATTAATAATCGTTGCAAGAAAGTTGATTCCGGCAATTAGCGTACCAATACCCGCTATCTGCAACCCTAAAATATAGAAATCCATGCCGTGCCCTTCTGAATTCAGCGTGAGCGACGCATAGGCAGTCCAGCCTGCATCAGGTGCTCCGCCCATAAACCATCCAAGGTTTAAGAAAATACCTCCGAAAAAGAACAGCCAAAAACCAAGTGAATTCACAAATGGAAACGCTACGTCACGTGCACCAATTTGAATGGGTACAACCGCATTCATTAATGCAAATAAAAGCGGCATTGCTGCAAGGAAAATCATCGTTGTTCCATGCATCGTCATGACTTCATTGTAAAACCCTGCACTCACAAAATCATTTTCAGGGATGGCTAGCTGAATACGGATAATCATCGCTTCTAGGCCACCAATTAAAAAGAAAAATCCCCCTGCCACTAAATATAGTATGGCAATTTTTTTGTGGTCAACCGTCGTTAAGTAATCCCATAAGACAGCGCCAAACCCCCGCTTTTTAGCTATTGTACTCACCATGAAATCCCCCTCTTATCTCCCATTTGCCCCTTTTCTTATCAATGTCTATCTTCACGTTCTAAAAACAGACTATATCTGACAGTTGACTTATTCTTGGATGTAGAGACTTATTCGGGAGCTCTTAACAAAAACTTCACATAGATCGTATACCCTTTTGAATGTGCGCAACTTCAAGCTGCTCAAGGCATTTACTGTATTTTAAGACCTTTTAAATACTCGTAGAGTGCATCTGCTTCTGAGTCATTTAGTTTAGGGTACGTCCCTGTCATCTTATTACCTGGTTTAAAGCTCTCTGGATCTTTCAGCCATGCTTTGACATTTTCTTTGTTCATGTCTTTAATTCCAGCTACTTTTGTCCGCTCTCCGAAGGTTGCAAGGTTTGGTGCAGTCCTTGCCGCCTCTGGTCGTTCATCTCCAGGCTCTACCGCATGACAGCTTAAACAGTTTTTCTCTTTAAAGAGTTTTTCACCCTCTAGGGCTAGATCTGACGTAGATGCAGGCTTCTTATAATCTGCCATCTTTTTCGTCCAGCCTAAAAACTCATCTTGAGAAAGCGTTTTAACTTTAAAATCCATTAAAGCATGTGATGGACCACAAAGCTCTGCACATTTCCCATAGAAATATTCTCCAGCATCTTTCGTTCGTTTTGAGTCAAATGTTAAATAAAACTTGTTCTCGTTGTCTGTATTTGTATCAATTTTACCCCCAGCTGATGGAATCCAGAATGAGTGTTTCACATCAGATGCTTTCAGCTTAAAATAAACCTTTTGATCAGTTGGAACAATCAATTCCTGACTTGTCACAATCCCATAATCAGGGTATTCAAATTCCCACCAATATAAGCTGGCTCTTACATTCACTACAAGTGTCTTTTCAGGATCTCGTTTTTTCTTATCCATGGCGCTTGTATCCCCTAGCTCAAGCGTGTATGCCACAACAGGTACAACGAGAATAATGAGTAGAAGTATCGGTATCGCTGTCCATGTAATTTCGAGGTTACGGTTCCCTTCTACCTGTTTAGGAATCGTATCTTCTCCCACTTTAGAACGTTTGAATTTAATGATGACGTAAAAGAAAATGATCGATACAACAATAACGACAAGAACCATAATAAGTGTACTCAGTACCGTTAGGAAAAACTGTTTATCTGCTACTTCCCCAACTGGCTTGAGTGTTGATAAGTATGGTTCACCGCAGCCCGCCAAAACGAGCGTCAGTAAAAGAAACAGTGAATAAACACGCCATTTTCTTATCATAATTTGTCCCAACCCCTTTTGCTTGATCTCCTTTGCCTTTCGCTTTTACCTCTTATTTATAAAATCACCTTTCACCCATCCATAACCCCCGCCTCTTATAAAAGCACTTACATTTCCTCTTTTCATAAAAAAATGATGTTTTTACTCAAAATACCATCTATGTATAAACAGAAAGCCGCCTAAATAGAACTGAATATCAGGCGGCTTTCATAGTTGTAAGAAAATGTTGTGTTATAAGATATAGCCATTGTTTTGATGTGATCAAAGTGTATTTCACTCTAGAATAGTGTAATAATAATCATCGCAACGAAAAAGATCGTTAAGTAGTTTAATGAATAAACGAACATGAGTGTTGACCACTTCATGATATCTTTCATTTTAAAGCCCATAAGACCAATGACGAGCCATCCAATGTTCAGCAATGTGCCAAGTGCGATAATCGGCCATCCTAATCCACCTAAGAAAAATGGAAGCGGAAGAAGACATGCTGTCCAAATGATGATTTGGCGTTTTGTGACTTCAAAGCCGTAAACAACTGGCAGCATTGGAATACCTGCTTTGCGGTAATCTTCCGTTTTCTTAATCGCAAGTGATAAGAAATGCGGAATTTGCCAGATGAACATAATCATAAACAGGACCCAAGCCGTTGTGTCGATGGTGCCTGTAACAGCTGTCCAGCCAATTAATGGCGGAACCGCACCAGATACACTCCCAATGACTGTATTAATGGTGTAATGGCGTTTAGACCACATCGTGTATAGAACTGCATAAGTAAAGACACCGATAAATCCAATCACTGCTGATGTAACAGTTGTCATCAGAAGCATAATCAGACCAAGTACAACAAGCAGAATACCAAATGCATACGCTTGACCTGGCTGAACTTTACCTGTCACCGTCGGTCTTGTTTTTGTTCTTTCCATTAGTATATCAATATCACGGTCAAACGCATTATTAATGGCGCATGAACCGGCAATAATAAGAGAAGAACCAATCATTGTTAACAGCACAATATCAAGATTCCCAAGGAAACTCATACCTGTAAAATAAAAAGCAAGCCACATTCCAGTAAATGTTGTAATGAAATTGGAATTGACGATGCCCATTTTAATAAGAGCAAGAAAATCTTTTAAAGCGGTTGTTTCTTCTATTTGTCCATGAATAGCTGCTTCCGCGGCTGTTTTGGAATTTGCCAATGTGTATAACCTCCCTTGCCCAAACCTTCAAACGAACGAATAAAACGTAAAATCGTTACAACTCTATCATACAAGATAAAGAGCTGTAAAAAAACATCCTATTAAATAATAAATGACAAACTTGAAGTTATTTGTGAACTTTTCGTGAATTTATTAGGATGTGCGTTTCAGAAGGCGGTGCAAAATGAAATATTCTCTCCTCTATTTCTATCAGACTGTCAAAGAAAGATCAAGCACTCTAAATCTGTAAACTTTGTGAACTAACATATCATTTTTTTGTGAACTTTGGTCATTATGAATTGCAACAGAACACGCATTTGGCTTAAACTTGAGAGCATGTGAGGTTTTCATTTAGATCAGAAGTTATTTAGAGAAGGTGAAATCATTTGATGAAATTTGCTTTAAGGTTATTGAGCGTTGTCACAACATTTGTGATGCTGATCGTTCTGATTGGCGGTGCGCTTGTGACGAAAACTGGCTCCGGTCTTGGCTGCGGCAGACAGTGGCCCCTTTGCCACGGTCGTTTCTTTCCAGAAATGAACCCTGCTTCCATTATCGAATGGAGCCACCGCATGTCAACAGGAGTTTCCACCATTCTTGTATTGGCACTGGCGGTCTTATGCTGGAAAAAAATCAGTCCAGTATTCCGTGAAACCAAATTTTTGGTCATCATGTCCATTATATTCTTACTGCTTCAAGCGCTGTTAGGGGCACTCGCCGTTGTGTTTGGTTCTAACGCACTTGTCATGGCACTGCACTTCGGTATTTCACTGATTTCTTTTGCTTCCATTTTACTGCTGGCACTGCTTGTGTTTGAAGCCACCAGATCTGAAACAAAGCTTGTGAAGCCGCTTCATATCGGCAAAAGAATGCAGTTCCATATTTATGGGTTGATCACATATACGTATATTGTGGTGTATACGGGCGCCTATGTGAGACATACAAAATCAAGTCTTGCATGCTCTGTCTTCCCATTTTGTTCAAAAGACGGCGCACTTCCAGCGTATTTTAATCAATGGGTTCAAATGTCTCACCGAGCAGCAGCCCTTCTTTTATTCGTTTGGATATTTGTTGCGATGTTCCATGCCCTTAAACATTATAAAGAACAAAAGCAGCTGTATTATGGATGGATCATTTCAGCCATTTTGATTACACTTCAAGCGATCTCTGGTGTGATGTCTGTTTATTCTCAGCTCGCACTCGGTTATGCGCTTGCTCATTCATTCTTTATTTCTTGTTTGTTTGGGGTACTATGCTACTTCTGCTTACTCATTGCCCGGTTTAAATATGAAAATAGAGAGCCTTTCAGATAAACATACAATCCCCCTTTCATCCGAAAAGGGGGATTTCTTTTATGTTTGTTTCGCTTCTTCAAATAGCGAAATGGCTTTTTTCCGTCTTTCTTGATGATCGACTGTAGGCAGAGGATATGTATCCCCCAGCACACATCCCGATTTCATTTGCTCATCTATCGGCATTTTACTCGGTTCATGAATCCATTTTTCATTCACATGCTTAAGTTCTGGCACATACCTTCTAATATATTCTCCGCTTGGATCAAATCGTTTCGACTGGGTCGTTGGGTTAAAAATACGGAAGTAAGGAACCGCATCCGTTCCAACAGAGGCCGCCCACTGAAATCCCCCAATATTCGAAGCCTCATCATAGTCGACAAGTTTTCTCGCAAAATACGCTTCGCCCTTTCTCCAATCGATGAAATAATCTTTTGTCAGGAATGAAGCCGTCACCATTCTCAAACGGTTATGCATCCAGCCTTCTTCATTTAACTGTCTCATCCCAGCGTCAACGAGCGGGAAGCCTGTTTGTCCTTTACACCAAGCTTCAAAAAGTGTCTCATCATCATTCCATTTTATATGTTGAAAGGAGGAGTTGATTTCTTTTTCTTTCATCTCTGGATAATGCGCAAAGATCATATGATAAAAATCACGCCATGCCAGCTCTTTGATAAATGTTTCCTTGCCCTCATCTTCAAAAAGTTCTTCCTCATTGACCGCATGAAAGATTGTGCGAATAGAAATGGTCCCGGTTTTTAAGAACCGAGACAGCTTGCTCGTCCCAAAAACAGACGGAATATCTCGTTTCTCATGATAATGCGTCAATCTTTCTTGAATAAAGCCGCCTAGCGTGCTCATCGCTTTGTCTGATCCAATCTGATCGAATTTCCTTGTACATTTCTTGATGATGTCCCTCAGTTTCTCGTCTCCCTTTTCAGAAAGTGACTCATCACAAATCGTATGCTTGCTGCTCAGAAATGATTTGTCAACTTTTATCACAGACTGCTTCTCCTGCTTCCTCCACGCTTGGTAGTATGGAGTAAACACTTGATAATGAGAACCATCCGCTTTTAAAATATCTCTCGCACCATGCAGATGCGTATCTTGCCACTTTGACACATGAATGCCCTTTTCTTCTAAGAAACGGGTCACTTGCTCATCACGTGTTCGACCATTTCCTACTTCATCCTCATTAAAAAAGACCGCATTGATGTCATAAGCATCTATGAGCTTTTGAAAAGCGGACAAAATCTCATCATGAATGAGATGAACATACATATGAGATTCTCTTGCTTCATTTACAAAATTGGCCAAGTTTTGAAAGAAATGTTCGTTGTTCAAATCCAGTTCCATTTCTGTAAAAAATGGATCTAGATGATAAAAAGCACATAATCGGTACTGATGTTTTTTTGCATATGTGATCGCTTTTGATAAGGCGATATGATCATCCAATCGCATATCTCGGCGAAACCAAATCACGACAATTTCCACTCTTTCTTCACCTCATTCTATAGTGTAATCACTCTATCGGCCGGCTGCACATTTTAATGCGCTCAAAAAAAGACACATCACAGTGGATGTGTCTCGGATTGTTGACAAAGGGCTAAAATGCTCTTTATTTTAGCCCTTTGTCTTCTTCAGCGTGATAGAAAGCCCTTGAAGTCTAGAAAGAACGAGTACTGGAGCGGAGCGAATGTGACATTCGTGAGCACCAGCGCGCAGGACTGACAAAGAATGCAAGGGTTTGTCTACACGCTGAGACACATCGCAGTGGATGTGTCTCACCCATTATTCAGGCTTTAAGACAATCAACAGATCTCCAGTTTGAATCCCTTCTCCATTCGTGACATGAATTTCATCCACGACTGCTGAGAACGGTGCTTGTACCGTCGTTTCCATTTTCATCGCTTCATTGATCATCAAATGCTCACCTTGAGAAATTTTCTGTCCTTTTTCAACAAGCACTTTGATCACAGTGCCTGGCATCGATGCCGCAATGTGATTTGGATTTGAGCGATCTGCCTTCATTTTTTCTTGAACGGAGGATTTGATGCTTTCATCCTTAATGACCACTTCACGCGGCTGTCCATTCAGCTCAAAGTAAAGCACTCTTGTAGCGTCCGGATTCGGTTCTCCAATGGACACGAGTTTGACAATGAGGGTTTTCCCTTTTTCAATTTCTACCTCAATTTCTTCACCAAGTCTCATGCCGTAGAAGAAGGTAGGTGTGTCAAGAACAGAGATGTCTCCATAGCTTTCTGCTGTTTGAACAAATTCAGAAAAGACTTTCGGGTATAAAGCATATGCAATGGCATCTTGTTCTGTTAACGTCAAGTCATGTGATTCTTTGAACTGCTTTTTGATTTCTTCAAAGTCCACTGGTTTCAGTTTCTCACCTGGTCTGACAGTAAGCGGCTCCTCCCCTTTTAAAATCAGCTTTTGCAATTTTTCTGGGAATCCGCCATGAGGCTGTCCTAAATAGCCTTTAAACAATTCAACAACCGAATCTGGGAAATCCAGTGTTGCTCCTTTTTCATAAACATCCTCTTCTGTCAGATCGTTTTGCACCATATAAAGTGCCATATCTCCGACCACTTTAGAAGACGGTGTCACTTTCACAATGTCACCAAACATGTCATTTACACGTCTGTACATTTCTTTTACTTCATTCCAGCGGTCGCCAAGGCCGACCCCTTTCGCCTGCTGTTGCAGGTTACTATACTGGCCACCAGGCATTTCATGCTCATAAATTTCTGTATGCGGTGAATTCATTCCGCTTTCAAACTCATGGTAATATTTTCTGACGGAATCCCAATATTGAGAAAGACGTTCAACCGCTTGAACATTCATTTCGGGCTTTCTTTCATGTCCGTCTAAAGCATAATATAATGAGCTCGCACTTGGTTGTGATGTGAGCCCCGCCATAGAGCTGACTGCAACATCAACAATATCAACACCTGCATCAATCGCTCTTGCATAGGTGAAGAGTCCATTTCCACTCGTATCGTGTGTATGAAGATGGATTGGAATCGTGAGCTCGTCTTTTAGAGCCGATACAAGTTCATAAGCCGCCTGCGGTTTTAATAATCCCGCCATATCTTTAATGCCTAAAATATGAGCACCTGCGGATTCAAGCTCCTTCGCAAGAGAGACATAATATTTCAAATCATATTTCGGACGTGATGGATCAAGAATATCACCTGTATAACAAATCGCTGCCTCTGCCACTTTGCCGGATTCACGAACAGAATCAATGGCAAGTGTCATACCTTTGACCCAGTTTAGACTGTCGAAAATACGGAAGACGTCAATGCCTGCCTCTGCCGATTCCTTTACAAATGCTTTAATCACATTATCCGCATAGTTTGTATATCCAACAGCGTTTGATGATCTTAATAGCATTTGGAACAAAGTGTTTGGCACTTCTAGACGAAGCTCTTTCAACCTTTCCCAAGGATCTTCTTTCAAGAAACGATATGCCACATCAAATGTAGCGCCGCCCCACATTTCCATACTGAATAACTCTGGCCATAAACCTGCTGTTGGCTGCGCAACTTTCTTTAAGTCGTGTGTTCTAAAGCGTGTTGCAAGCAGGGATTGATGTGCGTCTCTAAAAGTTGTATCCGTTAAAAGTACACCGCTTTGCTCTTTCACCCAATTGGCGAGCCCCTCAGGTCCATGCTTGTCTAACAATTGTTTTGTTCCAGAAGGAATCGTTTCATGGACAGCAAGTTTCGGCACATTTGGTTGATCAAAATGAGGCTTCTTATTTTCCGAAATACCAGGGAACCCATTAATGGTAACGTTACCAATATAAGTAAGCATTTTCGTTCCGCGGTCTTTTTGCTTAGGGAAGTTAAATAGCTCTGGTGTTGAATCAATAAACGATGTATCATATTCCCCTTTTAGAAACTTCTCGTGCTTTGCGACGTTTTCAAGAAACGGGATATTTGTTTTAATGCCACGAATCCTGAATTCTTGTAAATTTCGGACCATTTTAGCCGCAGCTTGATCAAATGTAAGTGCCCAAGTAGACAGCTTGACCAACAGTGAATCGTAATAAGGTGTAATCACCGCACCTTGGAAGCTGTTCCCTGTATCAAGACGTACACCAAAACCACCGCCTGAACGGTAAGCCATGATTTTTCCTGTATCTGGCATAAAATCATTCAAAGGATCTTCTGTTGTGACCCTTGATTGAATGGCAAATCCATGTGTAAAGATATCTTCTTGTTTTGGTATCCCGACTTCTTTGCTGTGGAGGTCATGTCCTTTTGCGACAAGAATTTGGGTTTGGACGATATCGACACCTGTGATCATTTCTGTGATCGTGTGTTCCACCTGGACCCTAGGATTGACTTCAATAAAATAAAACTCCCCATTTGCCACTAGGAATTCTACAGTCCCTGCATTGATATACGATACATTCTGGGCCAGCTGAACAGCCGCTTCACAGATGTCTTCACGCAATTGATCTGAAAGGGACACACTTGGTGCAACCTCAATGACTTTTTGATGACGCCTTTGAACAGAGCAGTCACGCTCATATAAATGAATGATATTGCCGTGATTATCTCCAATCACCTGCACTTCAATATGTTTCGGATTTTCAATCAGCTTTTCAACATATACTTCGTCATTTCCAAAAGCCGCTTTCGCCTCTGACTTTGCACGGTCATAGGCTTCGTTCAGCTCCTCTTTTGATCTGACAATCCGCATACCTCGGCCGCCGCCTCCAAGTGAAGCTTTAATAATAAACGGGTAACCGTATTCTTCACCGAATTTTTCGACTTCTTTGACCGAATCAACTGGCCCGTCACTTCCTGGAATGACTGGAATACCAGCTTTTTTCGCTTCATCTCTCGCTTTTACTTTATCTCCAAACATATCTAAATGTTGAGAAGTTGGGCCGATGAATTGGATGCCTTCCTCTTCGCATCGTCTTGCAAAATGAATGTTTTCAGATAAAAATCCGTATCCTGGATGAATCGCATCCACATCATTTCGTTTTGCAATTTCGATGATCCCCTCGATATCAAGGTAGGCATCAATCGGCTTTTTCCCTTCTCCAACTAGATATGCTTCATCGGCTTTATAGCGATGATAAGAGCCAGAGTCTTCTTTGGAGTAAATGGCCACTGTACGTAAGTTTAGCTCCGTACAGGCCCTAAAGACTCTGATAGCGATTTCCCCTCTGTTTGCAACTAGAACCTTTTGAATTGTTCTCTGTGACATTCTCACTCCTCCATATCCCTTAAAATTTTATATGTACTCTATAATAAAGGAAGAAATGAAAACTGTACACTTTTGTTTTCTAAAGATTCAAAGTTTTCTGCAATCCATTTTTTTGAATCGATGGTTTGCTGATTGATTTTTTCTTTTTATAACGCTCTTTATATTCAGTGAACATGCTGATATTCAGCAATATTCCCATACATCCACTCAGTAAAATGATAGACGATCCCCCGTAGCTGATAAACGGAAGTGTGACCCCAGTAATCGGAATGAGACCTGACACACCGCCCAAATTAATACACGTCTGAATGGCAATCATTGAAGAAATTCCTATTGCAAGCAAACTTCCAAACGGATCTTCACACTTTCGCGCAATGTAAAAACCTTTCACGACAATAAAGCCAAGGAGAGCAAGGACAAAAAATACACCGAAAAAACCAAGCTCTTCCGAGATAATTGCCATGATAAAATCTGTATGCGGTTCTGGAAGGTATCCATACTTTTGTACACTCTCTCCAAGACCAAGCCCAAAAAAGCCGCCTGATCCAATCGCATAATATGAATTAATCAGTTGATGCCCAGAAGCGCCTGCGTCTTTAAATGGATCTTGGAAACTCTCAAAACGTCCAAGACGATTCTGCGTGAAAATTTTATCCCAAAAAAGAATAATAAACGGTGTCACAACAACCATCACCGCACTAAATAAAGCGAGCAGCTTGGCCAGCGTTTTACCGCTAAACCCTGAGCATAAAATCATCGCAAGGGCAATCATACCAATGATAAAAGCTGTCCCATAGTCTGGCTGCAAAATAATAAATCCGCATAAGATGGAGACAACGACAATTGGAGGTGTCACCCCTCTTAAAAGATGGTCAATATAATGTTGCTTCTTTGCATAGACAGCAGCAAGATAAATGATGACAACGATCTTCACGAATTCCGCTGGCTGAAGCCTAAATGGGCCTACCTCGATCCAGCTTCTTGCATTCCCTGCAATATGACCGAAAAAGTATACATAGATGAGTGAAAACACAGATAACAAAAGCATCACAATTTGGAATCTTTTATTTAAGAGCAGCTGATACGGAATGAGGGCTGTAAACATCAAGATGACCGCCCCGACAATCATAAATAAAAGCTGTTTCTTGAAAAAATTATCTGGCGCAGCATCATATCTGATCACAGATGTAATCATACTTGAGCTATACACCATCACCAAGCCGAATGCGCTAATTAATATAATGGCGAACAATAATGAGTAGTCATACGATTTTAGCATTCTCTTTAACATATAATCCTCTTCCTAACGTCTATTTCTACTGCTTGATATTCTCTTCTCTTAGCTGTTCTTATTCTACTACATTTTCTCCGTTTGATCCCGTTTTACCTCTTTATATTGTTCGTCTTTCATGAGACAATCAAGTCCGTTTGGCATCAATCAAAATAAAAAGGCGGACAAAAAAACTCAAACTTATGTTGTGGAAGTTTGAGTTTTCAATCATTATTTTTTTGTGAACGCATCATGAAGTGCGGATAATTCTCTCTCAAGTTTATCGAGTAGTTTTTTGCCTTCATGTTGATCAACTAATCCAAGCCGGACAGCGAAATCAATTTCTCTCGATAATCCGAACATTTGAGTATCTAAAACCTCTTCATAAAGAGGACATTGCGGCATCGTTAAGTTGTCCATTTGCACTTGGATCAATTTTAAAATTTTATCTGCATCCAATTTTAATAAAGCCAGTGCTTTTTGCCGATGATCGACTAAAATTTCTGACGCCAAAAGTATCCCTCCGTTCCCCAGGCGAGTACCTAATTCTTCTATTTATCATAAAGCGAAACGCCCAAAATTGCAAGCAGATTTGTACAGTTCGCTCTGTAAAAATAAAAAGAAGCCATTCGTCATTAAAAGATACTCATCTCATATTTTTCACTCATGAGCTCAAGCAGCTTAATACCCGCAATACTATTCCCTTTTTCATCCAAAGCAGGTCCGAATATACCTATCCCAAAGTCGTATGGCGCCGCCCCCATAATTCCGCCTGAAACACCACTTTTAGCAGGGATTCCGATATTGATCGCAAATTCCCCGCTCGCATTGTACATACCGCATGTGACCATAAACGTTTTACAGATTCTAGCGACATCTTTCGAAAGGATTTGCTTTCCTGTCTCTGGATGCCTGCCATCTAATGAAAAAACACACGCGATCTTCGCCAAATCCAGGCTATTCATCATGACGGCACACTGCTTCGTATAGACATCCATCACCTCTTCTACATTCCCTTTAATGATATGATATTGCTTCATATAATAGCACATTGCGCGGTTAATCATTGATGTTTCAAATTCGGATGCAGCGGTTTCTTTGCAATATGTAATGGTGGTGTCATTGGCAAGCTCTTTAATAAAACCAAGCAGTCGGTTCAGCTGATCTTGCGGCGTTGCCCCTCTTATTAAACTTGTAACGGCAAGCGCTCCTGCATTAATCATTGGGTTCAGCGGCTTATTGGGGCTTGCTGTCTCTAGTTTAATCATCGAATTAAACGGGTCGCCAGTCGGTTCTTGTCCAACATATTGAAACACTTTTTTCGGTCCCTCTTCTGAGAGCACGAGTGCCAGTGCTAATACTTTTGAAATACTTTGCAGGGTGAATCGTTTATCAACATCTCCCGCTGAGTGGCACGTATTACTCACATGATAAACAGCGACAGATAAATCCGATTGATCCGCTTTGCCGAGTGCCGGAATATAGGATGCTACCTTTCCATTTTTGGCCACCTTTTTTGCCTCTTCTACAAATCGCTGAAGCTCTTCATTGTCACGACATGCCATGCCCAAAATCCTCCCTATTTTTCGTCTAATCGTAGTGTGTACAAGGAAGTGCATGTTTATGAAAGTGACAAAGCGGGCGAAAACTTCTATAATTTATGTTGGAAAGGGGTTGTCTTGAACATGAGCATTATTCAAATCAAGGGGAACGTACAATACAAGATCACCATTGATCCGAGTGTATGGATTTTTGATGACCGTAAATTTTTAATGGATTCATTTTTTGAGAAAAGTGCAGCAAACGAAGAGCAGCAGCTAGATCAGGAACTCGATCAAGAGCGGGTCATAAGAGAAGGTCAAACACTTCCACCCACATTAAAAACAGAGAAAAAGTACGAAAAAGAAAGACTCGTCACAGGCAGCTTCGGGATGAAACTTGGCGACATGATAAAAAATGCAGAACCGCTCGAACAAGCGGAGACGTGTGAATTTGTCACAGAAACAGAAACAATTGCTGTTCCGCTCTCTAAGGCGATGGATAGCATTGCCCATTTCAGCCAAAATGGAAAACCTATAACAGAAGAAGGACCAATCCACGTTTATTTCGAGGATCAGTCCAACATCACTCAGCCGATTAAAGGCGTCAAAGAGTTAATCATTACATAAGATAAGATGACGGGTCTGGACTATAATAAATCAGCTGCAAGCTGAGCAAGTCCAGACCTTTCTCCTTTGACAAGCTTGACATGTCCAGATATTTGCTGCCCTTTGAAACGCTCAATGACATATGTGAGCCCATTATTTAAGCTGTCTAAATAAGGGTGATCAATCTGCTCTGGGTCTCCCATCAGCACAATTTTACTTCCCTCACCAACCCGCGTTAATAATGTTTTTACTTCGTGTTTTGTTAAGTTTTGCGCCTCATCGATAATGATAAATTGATCAGGGATACTTCTCCCGCGAATATACGTTAAAGCTTCCACTTGAATTGAACCGATGCCCGCTAGTATCGCATCAAGTTCACCAGGTTTTTTTGTGTTAAATAAAAATTCTAGGTTGTCATAGATCGGCTGCATCCACGGTCTGAGCTTCTCTTCTTTTTCGCCTGGCAAATACCCTAAGTCCTTACCGACAGGAACAATGGAGCGGGCCACGATGAGCTTTTTAAACATGCCGAGGTCCTCTGTCTGCATTAATCCAGCAGCAAGTGCAAGCAGTGTCTTTCCTGTTCCCGCTTTTCCGATAAGTGTCACAAGCGGAATATCGCGGCGTAAAAGTAACTCAAGCGCCATCGTTTGCTGGACATTTTTTGGGCGAATTCCCCAAATATGTTCTTGGTCATAAATAAGCCGTTTCACATGCTCTGCTTTTTGATCAAGCATCCCCAAAGCAGAACCACCCTCATTTCCCTTCATTATAACAAATTGATGAGGGTTTAATGGCGTTTGGGTGACGTCTTTTATTGGTAACTGATTTTGCTTATAAAATGTATTCAGCTGCTCAGTCGGAATATAGAGCTCGTGATAGCCGTTATCAATGTCTTCATTTTGCAGAACTCGATCGCTTAAGAAATCCTCTGCTTGCAGACCAATGGCATCCGCCTTTACTCGCACTAGGACATCTTTGCTGACCAAAATGACAGGCCGGCCATCCGGTTTTGTTTCTTCCTCTAAACTCAAATTCTTCGCAACAGCCAAAATCCGGTTATCGTTTGTTTTTTCGATGAAAATCTCTTGAAGTTCATGGAAAGAGCGATGATTCAGCTCAATACGCAGCGTTCCTTTTGACTCCAGCGTAATTTTTTCATGCAGTTTCCCTTTCGATCTCAACCCGTCGATTAAACGTGAGACACGTCGTGCATTTTGCCCAACCTCGTCCATATATCTTTTTTTCGAGTCTACTTCTTCTAACACTACGGCCGGAATCACGACCTCGTTGTCTTCAAATGAAAAGATTGAATTCGGATCCTGTAATAACACATTTGTGTCTAATACATAAATTTTACTCAGGTCCTTCGCCTCCTGATCGGGGTTTCATTCATCCTTGTCTTTCCAAAAACGATTGTTAAAATATATGTTTTCATGAATAAAGTTAGAAGGTTAATTCAACAATAAAATAAATCATGCAGTTTGTGAAGGAGGGAATACACATGCGACTATTTTTGACGTTATTCATGGTTCAAACCATTCTTTTATTAGGCGCTTGCCAGCATCAAGAGAAGCCTTTGGCACAAGAACATCAAGACGGAAACAAGCATTTAGTAAGAGTATCAGACTCATCCAAGAAAAACACTGACAAAGCCCGCCCATCAACAGATGTGGCGCAGCACCTAGTGAATGTGACTGAGCATGTAGCAGATGTAAATGACGCAACAGCGATCGTCATCGGCAAGTATGCTGTCGTCGGCATTGATGTAAAAGATGATTTAGATAGAAGCAAAGTTGAAACCATTAAATATTCAGTCGCCAAAGCACTGAAAAATGACCCAGAAGGTGCGAATGCTGTTGTCGTCGCTGACCCTGATACAGTGAGCCGTTTAAAGGAAATGGGCAAAGAAATTCAAGCAGGCAGGCCAGTAAGCGGTATTATGGATGAACTAGCAGCCATTGTGGGACGTGTTATGCCAGAAATGCCTCGAAATGAAATCGACCGTAACGAAACAGATCCGACGAATGATCCGAACCATCAGCTCAAACAACAAGATCAAAAGCAATTAGAAAAAAACCAAAACGATCAATCAAACCATCATATGAATCAGAAGAAATAATGAGAACGGCTTATATCTCTTGTGATATAAGCCTTTTTTATACTGATTTTAAGTGTTCAAAAAACATGCTATAATGAAGGCATGACCAAAGTGAGGTGAAAATGATGAGAGTGAAATGCTCATTATGTGAAAAGCTTGAAACCATTAATGATGATACACTTGTTGCTAAGCGGTTAAGAAATCGACCGATTCATACATATATGTGCGATGACTGCCAAGATAGAATTAAAGTAAAGACAGAGGCACGCATCAAAACTGGCAGATTCTCTCTTTATCAAGATCCTGCGACGAAAGAGAAAAAGAAGAAAAAAGGAAAAAAAGAACAGAAGACATAAAAAAGACCTGACACAAGTTCAGGTCTTTTTTACGTACTCACTGTTCCTTCTTTTTTCGCACGATGCAGCCGTATTTTATAAATAATCAAAATGACAGCTGCCACAACCAGGCCTTCTGCGACTGGCAAGAAGATACCTAGAAATGTGAGAAACGTGCAACCAAAAATCAGAAACAAATAAATGACAAGTGCTTTTAAAATCGGTAAACGTCTAGCAAAGCCGAGTTTAAAAACAATAATCGCTAAAACAAGGATGGTGCCATATAGGAGCCACATCCCTGTTTGCGGATTTTCATCGACACGAAACAGCATCGCGAAAAAGGATAGATTCTCACTTACTTCCTGATCATTCAAAAAGATTCCCTCCCCTTATCTTTCAGGGTTCTATCTTTTTAATTCTTCATGGAATTAAGATAATCCTGCTAGCTTTTTCTTCTTCGCTGCTTTCTCACGTTCATTTTTATCTAAAATTTTCTTTCTTAAACGGATCGATTCCGGTGTAACCTCACAGTATTCGTCTTCATTTAAGTACTCAAGAGATTCCTCAAGTGACATAATACGTGGTTTTTTCATACTAACCGTTTGATCTTTTGTCGCTGAACGTACGTTTGTTTGTTGTTTCATACGGCTCACGTTGACAACAAGATCGTTTTCACGGTTATGCTCACCAACAATCATTCCTTGGTATACTTCAACACCCGGCTCAACGAAAATCACACCGCGCTCTTCAACGCCTTGGATTCCGTAAGCAGTTGCTTTACCTGTTTCCATTGAAACAAGTACACCTTGACGGCGTCCGCCAACTTGACCAGACTGCATCGGCTGGTAGCTGTCAAATGTATGGTTCAAAATACCAAAACCACGAGTTAATGAAAGAAATTCAGTTGTATATCCGATTAAACCACGTGATGGAACTGTAAAGATCAGGCGAACTTGACCATTACCATTATTGATCATGTCAATCATTTCACCTTTTCTTGCACCCATTGATTCCATAACAGAGCCAGTATGCTCTTCAGGTACATCAATTTGAACACGCTCTACAGGCTCACATCGAACACCATCTACTTCTTTTACAATAACTTCTGGCTTCGATACTTGCAGTTCAAATCCTTCACGTCTCATATTCTCAATCAGAATTGATAAGTGAAGCTCACCACGTCCTGATACAACCCAAGCATCAGGTGAATCCGTTGGATCTACACGAAGACTTACGTCTGTTTGAAGCTGCTGTTCTAAACGCTCTTCAATTTTACGTGATGTCACGTACTTTCCTTCACGGCCTGCAAATGGGCTGTTATTCACAACAAATGTCATTTGAAGTGTCGGCTCATCAATACGAAGGATCGGCAAAGCCTCTTGGTGTTCTACCGGGCAGACTGTTTCACCTACGTTGATGTCTTCCATACCAGATACTGCGACAAGATCTCCAGCTTTCGCTTCATTGATTTCCACTCGTTTTAACCCTTGGAAACCAAAAATCTTTGTCACGCGGAATTGTTTTACACTGCCATCCACTTTCATTAGAGCAACTTGCTGTCCTACTTGCATCGTTCCTCTAAATACACGGCCAATTCCAATTCTTCCAACATAATCATTGTAATCAAGTAGCGCCACTTGGAATTGAAGCGGCTCTTCATGGTTGTCGACTGGGCATGGGATATGGTTGACAATCGCTTCAAACAACGATTCCATGTTTTCATCTTGCTTACTAGCATCGTTACTTGCTGTACCATTGATTGCTGATGCATATACAACTGGGAATTCAAGCTGTTCTTCTGTTGCATCCAATTCAATGAACAAGTCAATGACTTCATCGACTACTTCAGCTGGACGAGCAAAGTCACGGTCAATTTTATTGACAACAACAATTGGTGTTAGGTTTTGCTCAAGTGCTTTTTTTAGCACGAATCGTGTTTGAGGCATACAACCTTCATATGCATCCACAACGAGAAGTACACCATCTACCATTTTCATGATACGCTCAACTTCACCACCGAAATCGGCGTGTCCTGGTGTATCTAAAATATTAATGCGTGTATCTTTATAATGGATCGCAGTATTTTTAGCTAAGATCGTAATACCGCGCTCTCGCTCTAAATCATTTGAATCCATGGCTCTCTCAGCGATATTTTCATTCGCACGGAAAGTACCAGCTTGATGGAGCAATTGGTCAACAAGCGTCGTTTTACCATGGTCAACGTGGGCAATAATTGCGATGTTGCGAAGGTCTTTTCGAAGTTTCACATTTTCATCTCCTAAAATAATTAGATAACTTTCATATTATATCACAATCCCCTTTAAATGCCGATCGTTTTTCTGTAAACTTATATTAACTCTAAAAAAAGGGATGGAGACAAATGAAACAAATCAAATGGCTTCTATTATTATGTGCATTACTTGCCGTCGTCAGTATGGCGTTTATTGGAGTGTCTGTTGCAGAAAAAAGCATACTGGGAACATGCTTAAGTATTGTGTTCGCCATGATTTTCATGGGTACAGGATTTACATTAAAACGAAAATTAAACGTACAATCATAAAATTTATGAAAAGTCTTTTACATTTTACATGTAGAAGGCTTTTATTTTGGGTAAAAACAAGACCAACCACCTATGTAATCCTAGTGATTCAACTAAAAACTTCATATAGAGTTGGCAAATATAAGCAATCTGAACTCTTCCATTTTTCGACAAGAACTTTTATAGTTCTCCAAAAACAAACACAAAGTTACATTTTTCCTATTCTTCCACAAAGTTTCTCATGGTATGCTGTTCTTGCAACAAAATTTAACAGAAAAGGGAGAGAAAAGAAGCATGAAGAAGTTTTTGAGCAAATCGCTCAGCTCTGTTGTATTTTTCGCTTTAGCTATCATTTTTACTTTCACAACAGTAGCTCCTGGGCAAGCAAGTGCTGCAACTTTCAAAGGGATTCCTTTTGAGCAGCAACAAATTATTAAAGATTTATTGGAGAAAAACGAGCGTGTTATCAGCATTCTCATCAATTCATTTGTTGAGGAAGACAACAACTACACATTTGATGTGAAAAAAGCTGTTGAGCTCGGTTTGACTGAAGAAGAAGCGGCGACTGCTGAGAAATTCTTAGATCGCGCAGCTGTTCTTACAATCGTTTTCAGTGAAAGCATCACTAAAAACGAAAAAGGAAAATTAGTTTTTGATGCAGAAAAAGCTGTTGAACTTGGTCTTACTAAAGAAGAAGCAACTAAATTCGAAAAGCTTTTCAAATCAGTGATCAGAATTGCTGATCTTGCTGGTGATGCACTTGTTCTAGACAAAAAAGGAAACGTTGTAATTGATTCTAAAATCGCTAAAGGTCTTGGATTCAGCTCTACTGAATTACTTGTTTTCAACCAATTGCTTAAGAAAATTCCTCAAGAGCAATTAAAAACGTTCTATGATGCAGTTCAAATTGCTAAAGAAAAATTGAACTAAGCTCAAAAACCCCCATCCGGTTCATCCAGATGGGGGTTCTTTCTTATATCCAATAGATCAAGAGCATGATGAGATAGACGATACTAAAAACGATACTTGCTCGTAATAACAGTTTTCCATAGTAGCGCTTTTCAAACTTTCTTTTTTCTTCTTTTTCATCTATGAACGGTATAAAATCTGTTGACTTTGCAATAGAGACTGGTTCTTTCATTTCTTCATATAGATGAAGGCATTTTTTGCATGAACGTAAGTGCTCATTCACTAATTGATTTGTTTCTTCACTCGTGTCCCCTTCTATATAAAGTGGTAATAGTTCTTCAATCAAATAACAGCTCATTTGTTGAACTCCTCACAATGTAGCTTTCGTTTCAGCTCTAATCTTGCTCGATGAAGGGTTGTCTTTACTTTAGATAAAGTCCAATTCAAAATTTCCGCTACTTCTTCATACGATAATTCCTGAATATCTCTTAAAATGAGGACTTCTCGGTAAGAATCCTTCAATTGATTGATATGGCTCCACAGCCTTTGAATATCAGCTTGAGTTTCTAAATGCGCTTCAGGTGTCATGAATATCTGCTGCTCTAAAAAGTCAGCTTTTTCTACATCCGTAAAAGTTCGTTTTACTTTTCGGCGATAGTCGTTGACAAATGTATGATAAGCAATGGTGTAAAGCCATGTTTTAATGCTTGAATGTCCTTTAAAAGAGGATAACCCATGCAGTGCCTTGATAAATACATCCTGCGCAAGATCCTTGGCTGTTTCGACATTTCCCGTTCTGCGATATAAATATTTGGTGATTTCCTGAAAATATTCTTCATATATTTTTTCAATTTGATTGGTCGGTCTAGACATCAAAAATAAAACCACACAGTCATCCAAATTGATAAAACGATATAAAAGAAGTATAACGAAGAAATAAACCACTTCATGCGTTTTAATTCGAGATAATCGCTCTGATCCTCAGTGTGGACAGGAGCAAACTCGTTTCCCTTAACAGAATGCTGAAACTGCTTTTCATGCGTCTTCATCCAGTTAGAAGCCTCTTCTCCAAGCTCCCCTTCCTGATACAATTCATATAAGTCTTGAAAGATGGCTTGTTTTTCTTTATCTGTCAAAACGTTGCACCTCTTTTGTTCGTTCATTTACTTCATATATTTTCCGCTCATTCGATCCGAAGGTTTGAATGATCACAAACCACGAAATGCTCATTTCCCCCTCTTTGTCGATCATTCTCACCGGCTTGATTTGTTTTTTATAGATCGTATAAGGTTCATACTTTTTGAGAACTTGCTGATAGACTTCATCACGTTCTTGATTCGATACCGTATGCGGTAAAGAAGAGTCTGATTGCCAATACAACGCAATTCCATCGGCATCTCTCGTCACATGAAGTAAATTTGATGACCCGTGAAAAGTATATTGTTTGTGTTCACGAGTTCCTGATTCTGTCTTCACATCTTTTGACTGTTCCCCTATCATTTCAAATAAATCTTCGTCACTGATATTTCCTTTTTTCTGTTGAAGAATCGCTTTTGATAGCTGTATTTTCGTCAATTCTTTCGTTGAACCATTAAACAGAAATTCAGATTGATCGGCTGTCTTTACCGCCACTTCATGCTGCCATTCAAAATAAAAAGCATCAACGTCTGTGATCTGGTAAGCTGGGGGCTGTAAATTTAACTTTTTATAAATACGATTAATTTTCGTTTTCATTTCTTTGTTTGTTAAATTGATCCCGTCTATATCCTTTAATTGAAAGATGGCGTTCCCATATTGCGCTTGTCGAAGCGTCTCTTTTTTCCATGTGGCAAACGCTAAGCTCTCATCTTTATTCTGAGACATTTTTGGCAAAAGAAGAACGCTTGTCTCCCCGTCTTCTTTTTCAATCACTACATGAATGCGGTCTAGATCAACGGATCGGCCGCTTCTTTCAAAAAATTCAATGGTTTTTTCCCTATATTCTTTATCGGTCAAATGCTGACCTTTTACGCGACCATGATAAAAATAGCTGTTTAATTCACCTGTAAACGCAGAAACATTCACTTCATATTGATCGGCTGCAAACACGTAGTTATCAGAGATCGGCTGCTTAATAGTCGTTGAATATAATGAAATGTCCGCTGGTACAAACTTTGAAGCGAATGCTTTCGCACTTGCTTCAGATAAAGGGCGATATTCTTCTGAAAAAGTATCTGTTAGTTCCGTTTTTGTGAATTGAAACATGATATGTGGAAGATTTAAGATCGGGTTCAGCATCAGCATAAAAAAGACGACAATTCCCCAAGCACCCCACTTTCTCAACTTCACCTTGTTTTGTAGTAACGCACATAACAAATGTAATGTCATAAAGCTTCCTGCGGCCGCTACTAAAATCACAATGGATTTAAACGAAGATTGCAGCTCATACTTCGAGATAGAAGGATAAAAAATATACAGCAGCGCAGCGAAAATCAAGCCATAGAAAAACAGCAATTCTTTCCACTTCTGATGCCAAAACAAACGAAAGAATAGGTGAAGTACCAAGGTGGCAAAGCCAATCATAAGCAAAATGATGATCAAATCTCTCCATATCAGCTCCGTATCACCGCTGAGAAAGAACTTTTTGCTTTCAACTAACACAATAAATATCGTTTGACATAAAGGCAGAAGTAACACAGATAAATCAAACGCAAAAAACATGCCCCTATTTTTTAAATAAGGAAGAGAAATCACATAGAAAAGTGATGCAAGCAAGACATATCCATAGATGAGAAATTGCATAAAATCTGTCAGCACTTCAAATGTTTCGATCGTATACTGTCTAGCTAGCACTTGGTGAATCATCTCAAGTGTCATACTCCCTAGCAGGACTACTCTTAATACGATTCCAGCATAAAATACATAACTACTCTTCTTTTCTTTCCATATGGGAAGTGTAATGAAAAGGACAAATAGTCCAAGCACACACCATTGAATCATGTGGATACTGTACTCATTTAAAATAAAAAACCTTTCAAAATGGAGGGATAAATCACTAAACAAATCAAACATCGCTACACAATCCTTTACTTCAAATTAAGGCCTCGTTCGTATAGACATTTGACTTGTCAAAAAGTTTCATCAAATACAAAAAATCACTTCATTCTCATGAAGTGATTTTGTTTATTGTTTATTTCCGCTTCCTTTTATGTAATCATGCAAAATTTTTTCACAGATGGATCGATTTCCAGCAACAATGCTATTTTTCTCTAGAAACGTCAAGCGTTCTCCGTGAATATTCGAGTAAACAGCGCCTACCTCATCAAGTAACACACATCCAGCCGCATAATCCCAAGGCGCTAGCCTTAACGTGACATATGCGTCGCTTCTTCCGCTTGCAATATAAGCTAGTTCAAGTGCAGCTGACCCAATCGTTCGTGTTCCTCTCACATCGCGTACGAGACGGGCAAACGGTTTAGCGTCAAAATGAGGGCTTTCAATCGCCCATATTGGGTTAATGCCGACAATGGCTTTTTCAATGGCGACATCTTTTAGAGGCGGGAGTAAGATATCGTTCATATATGCCCCTTCTCCTTTGACTGCATGATAGAGCTCGTCATGGATGACGTCATAAATAAGACCGATTTTCCCCACACCATGTTCAAATATCCCAATTGAAATGGCAAAATTTCGTTTTTGATGGACAAAGTTCATGGTGCCATCAATTGGATCAATGATCCATACTATCCCGTCAAGAGAGGTCACTTCTTCCCCTTGGCCCTCTTCTCCTAAAATATGATGATCTGAAAATGTCGACTGTATCTTTTCAATGAAGAAACGTTCTGTTTCTTTATCGATGTTTGTGACAAGATCATTTGGATTTGATTTTGTTTCAATTGATAGACCTTCCTGCATGGATTCTTTAATGCGGCTACCCGCTTCTTTTACCCAAAGCTTTGCAAGTCGGTCAATTTCCACCCAGTTTGTCATCGGACTGTAAACCTCTTTTCTATGTAGTACCTATTTGTATTAGCATACTGATATTATGTACGTAAAAGCAAGAAAAAAGCAGCTTCATACAAAAACGAACCGATGAATTGGTTCGTTTTTACCTCACCTTGTTTTACCCTTGAAGCTGCTCCCATTCTTTTCTTAGGCGCTCAAGCTTTCGTTTGCTGCGTTCTACTTGGATATCATCTTTTTGCTCGATGGCTTCATGAAGCGTAGAAAGCTCATAATCAACCTCTAATCTCCACACAGCGATGCGATTCTTCTTCTCTTGTCTATACCCATGCTTCACGATTTGCTTCATTGGTCAACGCCCCTTCCAGAGAATGATTCATTCCTTGTCAGTTTTCATTGATTAAAAATACAATCGATAAGAGAAATGGTTCTTGCTTATATCGTATGAAGCGATCGCATAACCGCAACGACATTCTGAAAATTGTGTTTTTACCTATTTGTTATGTACCACAAAATCGATGTTTTTAAACGCCGAACCAAGATCCCTGCTATCTTTCTTTTTAAAGTGCATCTTTTTTTGAGCTTGACCCAAGCTATGATAAAATATGATCAGCGAAAAGATACAGGAGGCATAACATGAGTGAAATGCGTTTTAGAGATGAAGATTTTGAAACATTCACAGTAGACGGTTTAGATGAACGTATGGCCGTATTAAAAGAGAGAGTCCGTCCAAAGCTTGAAGCACTTGGTGAACATTTTGCACCGCTTCTTTCTTCTATTACAGGAGACGAAATGTTTGTCCACGTGGCAAAACATGCAAGAAGATCAGTCAACCCGCCAAATGACACTTGGGTGGCTTTCGCTAACAGTAAGCGTGGGTATAAAAAGCTCCCTCATTTTCAAATTGGGCTTTGGAAAACTCATGTATTTGTATGGTTTGCGCTCATTTATGAATCTCCAGTAAAAGGTGAATATGGGCAATTATTCGAAAAAGAGCTGGACACGATCCAAAAGAAAATACCGCAAGACTTTGTTTGGTCTAAGGATCATATGAAACCGGACGTCCTCCGCCACAGCGAACTTGATGCTGAACAGCTGCGAACACTATTTGAACGTGTTCAAACAGTCAAAAAGGCCGAACTCCTTTGCGGCATCCAGCTTCCTAGAGAAGAAGTTGTTCAAATGAATAATGAAGAATTCTTATCAAAAATTGAAGATGCCTTCCGCACAGTAACTTATCTATACCGCTTTACACAAAAAGAATCTGTATAAAAAAACGAGCCTATGTTGGCTCGTTTTTTACATCCGTATCATAGCTGTTTCTTCAGCCTCTCTTGCACTTTTCACTGTGCGATAAGGGGAATACCCACTTCCCTTTTCAAACGCCGCACAATGCGTCTTTTCTTCTGCTTTTGATGGTACAACTTCTTTAAATCGTTTATAAGCCTCTAGTAACGCTTGTTTCGCAATTCCTGTTTCATAGGCTTTTTCAACGGCTTGAAAAAATGAAATGACCGCCATCTTTTCTTCAGTTGTCCAGTCGACGTCCATTGGATATTGATATTCCATTTACTTGTCCCTCACTTTAATCCACATTTCTTATTTGAACTTTTATTATAGCATCTGTTTGATCAGAATCCGATTGATTTTATGCTTTACATTCCGATCAGTTCATAATATAATTCTTTTGTTTTATGCAATGAAATCTGCTGTTATTGGGATAATAATAGCAGGTATTTCGATGAAGGTGGGAAAGCAATTGTCACAACATGATACACCCTTATACACTGGACTAAAAAAACACGCTTCAACCAATCCAGTCCAATTTCACATTCCAGGCCATAAAAAAGGAGCCGGAATGGATCCTGAATTTAGAGCATTCATTGGAGACAATGCATTAAGCATTGACCTTATTAATATAGAACCTCTTGATGATTTACATTCGCCTCGAGGAATGATCAAAGAAGCACAGGAGCTTGCAGCAGAAGCATTTGGTGCCGACCATACGTTTTTCTCTATACAAGGAACAAGCGGTGCGATCATGACAATGGTGATGACCGTCTGTGGCCCTGGAGACAAAATTATTGTTCCACGTAATGTCCATAAGTCGATTATGTCTGCTATTGTATTTTCTGGTGCAGTACCTGTTTTTATTCACCCGGAAATTGACAAAGAGCTTGGCATCTCTCATGGCATCACGCCAGAGTCAGCTAAAAAAGCGCTGACTAAACATCCAGATGCGAAAGGGCTGCTTGTGATTAACCCAACGTATTTTGGTATTTCAGCTGATTTAAAAACCATTGTAGAGATTGCTCATTCATATGACGTACCTGTTCTTGTAGATGAGGCACATGGTGTGCATATTCATTTTCACGATGAGCTTCCATTGTCTGCGATGCAGGCGGGAGCTGATATGGCAGCAACAAGTGTGCATAAACTTGGTGGCTCTCTCACCCAAAGCTCGATTTTAAATATAAAAGAAGGGCTTGTTTCAAAGGATCGAGTACAATCTATTTTAAGCATGCTGACAACTACGTCTACTTCTTATTTGCTTTTAGCCTCCCTGGATGTCGCTAGAAAGCGATTAGCGACTGAAGGAAAGGCGCTTGCAGATGAAGCCATTCGATTAGCTGAATCAGCAAGAACTCGTTTAAACGAAATTGAAGGTATTACTTGTATTGGTCAAGAAATTCTCGGTTCACCTTCTACTTACGATTATGACCCAACAAAATTAATCATCTCCATTAAAGACCTTGGACTGAATGGCCATGATGTGGAGAAATGGCTGAGAGAAAGCTACCGAATTGAAGTAGAGCTCTCTGACCTATACAACATTTTATGTATCGTGACGCCTGGCGATTGTGATGAGACGATTGATACGCTTGTAACGGCTATGAAGGAAATTGCGGCCACCTCTGCACGTCAAGGCGGCAAACAAGCCGTGACAGAAGTGTTACTGCCTGAGATCCCTTCGCTTGCGATGACGCCACGTGACGCTTTTTACGCAACAACGGAAGTCATTCCATTTAAAGAAGCGGCTGGCCGGATCATTGCAGAATTTGTCATGGTTTATCCGCCTGGTATTCCTATTTTTATACCAGGAGAAATCATCACAGAAGAAAATATCTCCTATATCTTTAAAAATATCGAAATCGGTCTTCCTGTTCAAGGACCAGAAGATTCCACACTAGATATGATTCGTGTCATTAAAGAACAAAAAGCCATTTTATAAAAAAGAAACATGCAGCCCCAATTGGAGCTGCATGCTTTTTTATTTATTCAGAGGCTTCATCACAGCAATGACAGTGACCACATGTTCCATAAAGTGTTGTCACTTTTTCATTTTCAAATTGATCAATGGTTTCATTGCAATCTTGACAAATAATTGTACCCACGTACATTCCCCTTTTCTTTACTCAAAGTTTGAAAGCGTTTAATCTATTTCACACCTCTATAATATGATGTCACATTTAAGTTGTCAACGGTTAATTGTATGACACATTTAATCATTTTTTATAAATATATGCTTTTTTCTCATCATATTGAGGAAACGTTTCAAATGTATTTTGCTTCATATCAATTCTGTAACAATTGAGTAACAATCGAAAATTGTCAAAAAGGACGTGATACACTAGAGTGACTAACAGGGAACTAACTCCTAAAAATGTTGGTACAACCCCAAAGGATTTTGAGGTGAATAGATTGAATTTTATGAGGACCCTTCTCATTATATTCCCTATGCTCTTTGTACTTAGTTCATGCTCATTTGCGTATATCATACCGAATCAGACAGACCAGGTCAGTCATATTCAAAAGCCGAGAATTCTCTTTTTTACTGATGCAGAAAATCTTGATAAAGAAAGTCCTTATTATGACGCAGTGCTCGATTTAAAAAATGAATATCCGAAGGAAATGTCCAAGATGATTGTCAAAGAAGATCGTAAAGGCTGGAAAAATGAAGTAGACGAACTGCCGGCTATTTTACTTGTCAATAATGAAAAGGTCATTGTGAAGGTGGAAGGTAATGTCCGAAGTAAAGAGGATATCTTATCACCCATATGCCAAGCATTAGATCGAGTGAATACAAATTAACGGTTCGACTTTGCACTTATATATCCCTATGAAAAAAGCCCTCAGCTCATGAGGGTTTTTCGTTTTCAGCGAGGTTTCACATACATAAAAAACCCTCTCCGTGTGGAGAGGGCTTCAGCGTGTAGACAAACCCTCGCATTCTTTGTCAGTCCTGCGTGCTGGTGCTCACGAATATAAAATTCGCTCCGCGCCAGTACTCGTCCTTCCTAGACTGCAAAGGTGTTCTATCACGCTGAAAAGAAGACAAAGGGCTAAAATCAAGTTCATTTTAGCCCTTTGTCAACAATCTGAAACCCTCTCCGTGTGGAGAGGGTTTCAACGTTCATTATTTTACGATATGGATTGGGCTTCCGATTGCTACTTCAGCCGTTTCCATTGTGATTTCACCTAAAGTTGGGTGAGCGTGAATTGTCATTGCGATATCTTCAGCCGTCACTCCAGCTTCGATTGCAAGGCTAAGCTCTGAAATCATATCAGAAGCGCCAACACCTGCGATTTGTGCACCGATCACAAGACCATCCTCTTTACGAGTGATCATTTTCATGAAGCCATCAGTTGCATCAAGAGAAAGTGCACGTCCGTTTGCTGCGAATGGGAATTTCGCTGCAACGATGTCGATTCCTTCTTCTTTTGCTTCTGCTTCAGTGTATCCAACAGTTGCAAGTTCTGGCTCAGAGAATACAACAGCAGGAATACCAAGGTAATCAATTTCAGCTGGCTCTCCAGCGATTGCTTCAGCAGCAATTTTACCTTCGTAAGAAGCTTTGTGTGCAAGTGGTGGTCCATCAACGATGTCACCAATTGCATAGATGTTTGAAACGCTTGTACGGCATTGTTTGTCAGTTTTGACAACTCCGCGGTCTGTCAATTCAACACCAACTTGCTCAAGACCAAGCTCATCTGTGTTTGGACGACGACCAACAGTCACAAGTACGTAGTCAGCATCGACAGTTTTTTCTTCACCTTTTACTTCGAAAGTAACAGTGACACCGTCAGATTTTTCTTCAACGCCTTTTGCAAGAGCGTTTGTGTGAATTTCAACGTTTCCTTTTTTCTTCAGGTTACGTTTCACTAATGAGCTCATTTGCTTTTCAAAACCTGGAAGGATTTCGTCTCCACCTTCAAGGATGACAACTTCTGTTCCAAAGTTCGCATAAGCAGTACCAAGCTCAGTACCGATGTATCCACCACCGATAACAACTAACTTTTTAGGTACTTCTTTAAGCGCTAAAGCACCAGTTGAGTTAATCACGCGGTCTGTGTATTTAAATGTAGGCAATTCGATTGGACGAGATCCAGTTGCAAGAATTGCATTTTTAAATGTATAAGTCTGCGCTGAATTTTCATCCATGACACGTACAGAGTTGCTGTCTACGAAATAAGCTTCACCTTTGACGATGTCTACTTTATTTCCTTTTAGAAGACCTTGAACTCCACCTGTTAATTTGTTTACAACAGAAGCTTTCCACTCTTGAACTTTTGTGAAATCAACTGTTACGTTTTCAGCTTTGATACCCATGTCTTCAGAATGCTTTGCATTCTCGAAACGATGTCCAGCATTGATCAATGCTTTTGAAGGGATACAGCCGACGTTTAGACATACGCCGCCAAGTGTTCCTTTTTCAACGATTGTTACTTTTTGTCCTAGCTGTGCAGCACGAATAGCAGCTACATATCCACCAGGACCTGCACCGATGACAAGAGTATCTGTTTCGATTGGGAAATCTCCTACTACCATGAATTTACGCCTCCATTAAAATTAATTGTGGATCATTCAATAAACGCTTGATGTGGTTAAGGGCATTTTGCGCAGTAGCTCCATCAATCATACGGTGGTCAAAGCTTAGGGAAAGAGCTAAGACTGGAGCTGCAACGATTTCGCCATCACGAACAACCGCTTTTTCAGCGATACGGCCAATACCAAGAATCGCTACTTCTGGGTGGTTGATGACTGGAGTAAACCATTGTCCACCAGCAGAACCGATGTTTGTGATTGTGCAAGATGCACCCTTCATTTCAGCTGGAGCCAATTTACCATCACGTGCTTTTGTTGCAAGCTCGTTGATTTCGTTAGATACTTCGAAAATCGCTTTGCGATCTGCATTTTTCACAACTGGAACAAGCAAGCCTTTTTCAGTATCAGCTGCAATTCCGATGTTGTAGTAATGCTTTTGAACAACTTCATCTGTTTTATCATCGATAGAAGTGTTAAGTACTGGGTACTTTTTCAAAGCAGAAGTTAGAGCTTTTACAACGTAAGGCAAGTAAGTTAACTTGATTCCTTGATCAGCTGCAACTTGTTTGAATTGTTTACGATGTGCAACAAGGTTTGTTACATCAACTTCATCCATTAATGTTACGTGAGGAGCTGTGTGTTTAGAGTTCACCATTGCTTTTGCGATCGCTTTGCGGATTCCGCTCATTTTCTCGCGAGTTTCTGGGAATTCTCCTTCTAGAACTGGAGCTGCTGCCGCTTTTGGAGCTGCTTCTTCTTTCGCACTTTCAGCTGCTTGAGGTGCTGCTTCTTGAGTTGCTGCAGAACCGCCATTAAGGAAGCTGTCGATATCTTCTTTTAGCACGCGGCCATTTTTACCAGTACCTGCAACTTTGTAAATTTCAACGCCTTTTTCACGCGCATATTTACGTACAGATGGCATAGCAATAACGCGTTTGTTAGGATCAGCATCTACTTGCTCTTGTGCGCCAGCACCAGTTGCTGCTGCCGCTTCTTCTTGAGCAACTTCTTTCTTTTCAGGCTCGTTACCAGCTTCAGCAGTACCTTGTACTTGAGCTTCAGTTTTCGCTTCGCCTTCTTCTTCGCTGCCTTTAAATTGAAGATTTTCGTAACCAGGTGCATCAAACGTAATGATTGTTTGTCCTACAGTTGCAACTGTTCCCTCTTCAACTTTTAATTCTAATACTTTTCCTTTAACAGGTGAAGGAATTTCTACAACTGCTTTATCATTTTGTACCTCTGCTAAAACGTCATCTTCATTGATTTCGTCGTTTGGTTTTACAAACCACTTAACGATCTCACCTTCGTGGATACCTTCTCCGATGTCCGGAAGTTTAAATTCAAATGCCACTGTTTTTCGCCTCCTAGATTATGTTAAACCCTTGTTCTGTCAACATTACACGGTCATGTAATTGATAAAGGGGAAGAGAAATAAATTCTTTTCCCCTCTGTCATTTAATTAAAATTCAAGAACTTTCTTAGCTGTTTCAAGCACGTCTTTATGGTTTGGAAGCCATACGCTCTCAGCTTGAGAGAAAGCAAATACAGTATCAGGTGCAGCTACACGAAGTACTGGTGCTTCTAGGCTAAGAATTGCTCTATCATTGATTTCAGCTACTACGTTTGCTGCAATACCAGCTTGTTTTTGTGCTTCTTGAACAACGATCGCACGGCCTGTTTTTTCAACAGAAGCGATGATTGTTTCAATATCAAGCGGGCTCACTGTACGAAGGTCAACGACCTCAGCAGAAACGCCTTCTTTTTCAAGTTCTTCAGCAGCTTTAAGTGATTCGTGAACCATTGCACCGTAAGTGATGATTGAAAGGTCAGAACCTTCACGTTTCACGTCAGCTTTACCGATTTCAATTGTGTACTCTTCTTCAGGAACTTCCTGACGGAAAGAACGATAAAGTTTCATATGCTCAAGGAATACAACCGGATCGTTGTCACGGATTGCAGAAATTAATAGTCCTTTTGCATCGTAAGGTGTTGAAGGAATAACAACCTTGATACCAGGCTGTTGTGCAATAAGACCTTCTAAGCTGTCAGCGTGAAGCTCAGGTGTGTGAACTCCTCCGCCAAATGGAGAACGGATTGTCACTGGAGAATGCCAGCGTCCACCAGAACGGTAACGCATACGAGCCATTTGTCCAGAAACAGAATCTAATACTTCGTAAACGAATCCGAAGAATTGAATTTCCATTACTGGGCGGAATTCTTGTAGTCCAAGGCCAATTGCAAGACCGCCAATACCAGATTCAGCAAGTGGAGTATCGAATACACGATCCTCACCAAACTCTTTTTGCAATCCTTCAGTCGCACGGAATACGCCGCCGTTTTTACCAACGTCTTCTCCGAAAACAAGAACGTTTTCGTCATTTTTCAGTTCTGTGCGTAACGCATCAGTGATCGCTTGAATCAATGTCATTTGCGCCATGGCTTACTTCGACTCCTTCTGTTTGTAGATTTCAAGCTGTTCAACCAAGTTAAATGGTTTCACATCGTACATGTTTTCAATCAAATCAGTGACTTTCTGCTTAGGCTGTTCGTCAGCTTCTTTGATTGCTTGTTTGATTTGTTCTTTTGCATCTTCGATGACTTTATTCTCTTCTTCTTCAGACCAAAGGCCTTTGTTTTCCAAGAATTTGCGGTAGCGTACCAATGGATCTTTTTGCTCCCACTCATTTTCATCTTCTTTTGTACGATATCTTGTTGGATCGTCACCAGCCATTGTATGTGGGCCGTAACGGAATGTAAGAGTTTCAATTAATGTTGGACCTTCACCATTTACAGCACGCTCACGAGCTTCAGCAGTCGCTGCATATACAGCTAATGCATCCATACCGTCAACTTGTACGCCTACGATACCAGCTGCAGCTGCTTTTTGTGCAATCGTTTGTGCAGCAGATTGCTTTTCAACAGGTGTAGAGATCGCATATCTGTTGTTTTGGACAACAAAAATCGCTGGCGCTTTGTAAGCCCCTGCAAAGTTAATACCTTCGTAGAAATCACCTTGTGAAGCTCCACCATCACCAGTGTAAGTGATTGCAACAGCATTTTTACCGCGCTTTTTCAAACCAAGAGCTACACCAGCAGCTTGAATGATTTGTGCACCGATAATAATTTGCGGAGAAAGTGCATTCACATCTTCAGGCATTTGGTTTCCAACAAAGTGTCCACGAGAGAACAAGAATGCTTTTGTTAGTGGAAGACCATGCCAGATTAATTGTGGTACATCACGATATCCTGGAAGAATGAAATCTTCTTTCTCAAGTGCAAAGTGAGTTGCAAGCTGAGAAGCTTCTTGTCCAGCTGTTGGCGCATAGAAGCCAAGACGTCCTTGACGGTTCAATGAAATTGAACGTTGATCTAATACACGTGTAAACACCATACGGCGCATTAATTCTTTTAATTGGTCATCTGAAAGATCTGGCATTGCCGCTTCGTTTACGACTTCGCCTTTTTCGTTTAAAATTTGGAACGTTTCAAACTGCTTTTTGATGGCATCGAATTGCTTTTTGCTATCAACAATTGCTTTTTTTGTTTTTGCAGCCATTCTAAAGTCACCTCTTCCTTTCTTTTAACAGTCAATTTGTCGTGAATCCATTTATACATACAGATATAGGATAACCCAAAATGCTCATATGACTCCTGTATATAATAGCCACAAAGATCATTGTCGAAACATTGGATGATCGCTTGCTTTTGAGTTTTTCTAACTGTATTAACGATAGTTCACAAAAAACTAATACAACTTCTGTTAACAAGGAATAGTTTACAACAAGAAAAATAGTCCGTCAATTGATTTAACGGCTTTATTTAAATAAATGTATTCGCTTTACTTTTTATGGTGACCTGTATCAATCTGTTTAATCAACAGCAAAAACTGTACTAGTATAGAGTGGATCACTGTACTACAATAGCACATGTTTGTTTTTGTCGAAAAATAAAAAAAGAGCTATTTTCAGCTCTTTTGATCGTGATGGACAAAGGGCTAAAATGAACTTCATTTTAACCCTTTCTCTTCTTTTCAGTTTGACATCTTGGAAAAACGAGTAACGACACGCAGGCACTTTGGGAGTAGCAGCGATAAACAGAGCTAGCAAATATGCAAGTACTGTTTTTAGCTGTTTTGTGATTCTTTCTGAGCTGTTTTGTATAAAGCTTGTTTATATTCGTTCAATTGATCTGTATATTGATTGAACTTCTTGCTTTCTTTTCTAACTTTACTATAGGAACGATTCACTGTCTTTAATTTGGATTTCAGCTCAGCGTATCCTAAGTCTTTTCTTTTTAAGGATTCATACAAGTGCTTGTCTTGTTTCAGCGCCTTTTGATACTCACGGTAAAGCTGATCATACGATGCGTATCTTTTTTCAATTGATTTGACTGTTTGTTCTGCTTTGTCTTTTACTTCTGCATCTTTTATCTGTCCAGCGAATTCCTTTACAGATTGAAATTCTTTTTTCGATTGATCCATGCTGTCTTTTTCTGTTTTTAAATGTTCTTCACGCTTTTCTGCCGATGCTAATGCTTGATCAGACAAGTTTGAGACGGTTTTTGTGTGGTCTTTTGTTGTTTGAATCATTTTTTTATACAACTGCTGCTCTTTTTTCTCATAGCTTTGCAGTGCGCCTTGTTCTTTTTCAAAGGATGCTTCTTTTTCGCTCATTTTTGTCATGGCATCTTGCATCTCATAAAGCGGATTTTGACCTCCGCAGCCCGCAAGCAAGAGGGTGCATATCCCCGCTAAAGTTGCACCTGCTTTTATTCTTCTTTTCATCTGTTTCAATTACAAGGTCCCCCTTTACATCTCCACATACCACTATAATTTTTCAGGGCGGTTGTGACAAGGAAAGAGGATGGTTTTTTGAGGGGAAAGAAGATTTTTTTCATGCTCTAGGCTCATGACTATACAAATAGTGCATTCATACATAGTTTATATTACACGCTTCGCCTTCACTTATGAGAGGCCGAGTGTATTTCCAAAGGAGGTCAAAAGTATGTCTAATTATAGTCATGGAAGTATGTATGGTGGATACGGCGGTTACGGTTATGGATACGGCGGCGGTTGTTGCTATCCAAGTTATGGTGGTGGATACGGTTGCGGTTACGGTGGTGGACGTACATTCGCTTTAATCGTCGTCCTATTCATTCTATTGATCATTGTTGGCGCAGCATTCTTAGGCGGCGGTGGCTGCTGCTAATGGCTGAATAAGCCTCTGACCGGTCTCATACGACCGGTCTTCTTTATTTCATTGCATATGTTGTGTATCATTTTATATACTTTACATACAAAGGAAATAGGAGTGAAGTTTTGTGATTACCATGGATGATATCGTACGAGACGGGCATCCCGTCTTAAGACAAACAGCTGAAGCGGTCGAACTCCCGCCAACAGAAGAAGAAAAACAGCAATTAGCTGACATGATTGAATTTGTCAAAAACAGTCAGGATGCAGACATTGCTGAAAAATATGAACTTAGACCCGGTGTTGGCCTAGCAGCTCCGCAAATCAATATCAGTAAACGAATGATCGCTGTTCACTGTGAAGACGAGGGCGGAGAACTTTACAGCTATGCATTATTCAATCCTCGCATTGTTAGCCATTCAGTCAAAAGAGCTTATTTAGCTACTGGAGAAGGCTGTTTATCTGTTGATGAAGCCATCCCTGGATTCGTCCCGCGCTATGAAAAAATCAGGGTGAAAGGTACAACGCTTGAAGGTGAAGATATTGATATTCGCCTCAAAGGGTTTCCGGCCATCGTTTTTCAACATGAAATTGACCACTTAAATGGCATTATGTTTTATGATCATATTCAAAAAGATCATCCATTCGCCGAGCCAGACAACGCGGTTGCGATCGGCAGATCATAATATAAAAACAAGACCCGTCCATCAGCGGGTCTTGTTTTTTATTCATCAATAAGGCCTAATTCAGTCACAGCGTGGAATATGCCATCCTCATCTACAGGTTTGGTGACAAAGTCAGCTAATGTTTTTAATTCATTGACTGCATTCCCCATTGCAACACCTGTTCCAACAAACGAAATCATTTCTCGATCGTTCAGCCCGTCACCGAAGGCAATTGTGTCCTTTTGATCGTACGGAAGTCTTTCAATGACTCGTTTAATTCCTTCAGCCTTTGATCCACCTTTTGGCAGGACATCCGTAGACAGCTCATGCCACCTGACGAGATCAATTTCTTCATGGAACGCTTCATATAGATGTTCCTCTTCTGCTTTACAAAATAGCAGCATTTGATAAATGACGTTTTCTTTAAAGAATGACAAATCATGCTCGGGATGCTCTGTTTTTAAAGTGCCAATCCCTTCATGGATAAATGGATGGTTCGGCACAGACGCCTTCATCGTCTTCTCTCCCATGAAAACAAGCGGATGATCATGTTGATCCGCTGTTTCATAAATTTTATCCATCAGCTCTTGCTTAAGCGGATTGCCGTAAATGACTTCTCCTTCGTACATGACATACTGACCGTTATAAGCAATAAATGAGTCAAGCCCTATTTCTTCTAAAATAGGCTGGATAAGAAAAGGCGATCGGCCAGATGCAATGAAGAGATGATGCCCTTTTTCTTTTAATAAACGAACAGCTCGCTTCGTTGATTCAGGTATTTTTTTATCATGGTCATATAAAGTACCGTCGATATCAAAGAAGATGACTTTTTTATTCATATCTCGTCTCCTGTCTCTTGTTATGTATACCCTCTCCCCTTCATCATACAGAAAGATCTTCACTGACGAAACCACTTCCTCTTAAAACGCCCATTTCCCACATATAACCATGTAACATTAAGTGGAAACATCATATAATACAAGTATATAGAGAGAACGGAACAAATGGCTGAATGAGACTCATACCGAAAGGAGGCGATCCGCGATGCTTCGTCGTCTGCGCAAGAAAATTCGAAGACAATGGAAGGACATGCTTCGTAAAAAATCGATTGCTTAAAAGGATCTTCCGCACATTTGCTGAAGGTCCTTTTTTCTCTGAGACTTTTCTTATGCGCGTTTTTTTAATATAATAGAATAAGCGAGTGTAACATACGGTATTTAAGGAGAGATTTGGATGATATATAAGGTATTTTTTCAGGCAAGTACGACTGAGGTACCTGTGAGAGAACACACAGATTCACTATACGTTGAAGCGGTTTCTGAAAGAGACGTACGCGATAAGTTGAAAAAACATAACTACAATATTGAATTCATTCAGCCTGTAGACGGTGCTTTTTTAGACTATGAACGAGAAAGTGAAAATTTTAAAGTATTGGAGCTATGAGAGGAATGAAATTTGTAAAAAACGATCAGGCGGCAGTTTTTGCGCTCGGCGGATTAGGCGAGATCGGTAAAAACACGTATGGCGTTCAATTTCAAGATGAAATCATTTTGATTGATGCTGGTATTAAGTTCCCTGAAGATGAACTTCTTGGAATTGATTACGTCATCCCTGACTATACGTATTTAGTTAAAAACGAAGATAAAATCAAAGGTCTTTTTATTACTCATGGACATGAAGACCACATCGGCGGTATCCCTTACCTTCTCAAGCAAGTGAATATTCCAGTTTACGGAGGCAAACTCGCAATCGGCCTACTTCGTAACAAATTGGAAGAGCATGGTCTATTAAGACAGACCAAACTTCACATCTTTGAAGAAGAAGATACGATCAAATTTAGAAAAACAGCTGTGTCTTTCTTTAGAACGACGCACAGTATCCCAGATTCTTATGGAATTGTCGTAAAGACACCTCCTGGTAACATCGTACATACAGGCGATTTCAAGTTTGACTTTACTCCTGTTGGCGAACCTGCCAATTTAACGAAAATGGCTGAGATCGGGAAAGAAGGCGTTCTTTGTCTTCTGTCTGACAGTACCAATAGTGAAATTCCAGAATTTACGATGTCCGAAAGACGTGTAGGTGAAAGCATTGATGACATCTTCAGAAAAGTAGATGGACGTATTATCTTTGCTACATTTGCATCTAACATTCACAGACTTCAACAAGTCATCGAGTCAGCTGTTGCCAATGGCCGAAAAGTCGCTGTGTTTGGGCGTAGCATGGAGTCTGCCATTGATATTGGACAAGAGCTCGGATATATCAAATGTCCAAAAAACACGTTCATTGAACACAATGAAATCAACCGCCTTCCAGCAAACAAAGTAACCATTCTTTGTACTGGTAGTCAGGGCGAACCGATGGCCGCTCTTTCTCGTATTGCCAACGGTACGCACCGCCAGATTTCAATTAACCCTGGAGACACTGTTGTCTTCTCGTCTTCACCGATCCCAGGTAACAATATTAGCGTAAGCCGGACTATTAACCAGCTTTATCGTGCTGGTGCTGAAGTCATTCATGGCTCACTCAATAATATTCATACCTCTGGACACGGCGGGCAGGAAGAACAAAAGCTAATGCTCCGTTTAATTAAACCAAAATTCTTCATGCCGATTCACGGTGAGTATCGCATGCAAAAAACGCATATTAAACTTGCGAATGATTGCGGAATCCCTGAGGAAAACTGCTTTATCATGGATAACGGTGAAGTTCTTGCACTGAAAGGTGACGAAGCAAGTGTCGCTGGCAAAATTCCATCAGGCAACGTGTATATCGACGGTAGCGGTATTGGTGATATCGGCAACATCGTGTTAAGAGACCGCCGCATTCTTTCAGAAGAAGGTCTTGTCATTGTTGTTGTCAGCATGGATATGAAAGAATTCAAAATTTCTGCAGGTCCTGATTTAATCTCAAGAGGTTTTGTCTACATGAGAGAATCTGGAGACCTCATTAATGACGCGCAAGATCTCATTTCAAAGCATCTTGAAAAAGTAATGGAACGCAAGACGACTCAATGGTCAGAAATTAAGAACGAGATTACTGACACTCTTGCTCCTTTCCTTTATGAAAAAACAAGACGCCGCCCAATGATCTTACCGATTATTATGGAAGTGTAATGACGTACAGGGAGACACAGCCAATTGGCTGTGTCTCTTTTTTATGCGCAATAAAAAAAACCCGCATATCTGTACGATACGTGCGGGTTCAATCATTGTTTTACGATTGAATGGGGAGATGCTGAAAACTTCTCACATCAAACAATCCTTGTGTTGTCATTTTCACATCAGGAATGACTGGCAGTGCTAAGAAGGATAATGTCAAAAACGGATTAAAGTCTAAGGCAAAGCCTGTTTCCTTTAAAGCATCATGAAGTGCATGAAGGCTTTCATTGACCGTATGTGCAGGTTGATCTGATAACAAACCGGAAATCGGTAATGGAAGCGTATGAAGAACTTCTCCGTCTTTTACAACGGTCAAACCGCCCCCTGCTTCTTTTAACGTTTCAATGGCTTTGATCATATCAGCATCATTTGTTCCAACGGCAATTAAGTTATGCGAGTCATGGGCAACTGTTGTTGCAATTGCCCCCTCTTTTAAGCCGAATCCGCTGACAACCCCTATCCCAATTTCAGATAGACCTTTGTGGCGTTCGACAAGTACTATTTTTAATACATCTCGATCAATATCACTCGTAAATTGTCCATCGCTTCCAGATGGAGATATTTGTTCTAATTTCGTTTCAAGCTGATTCGGTATAATGCGAATGACATTCATCTTTTGATGATCTGTTATAGGCAGCGTTAAATCTTTCTCTTGAACGTCCACTGCATGTACCGATTGCATGAGCGAAGAATTTGGCGTGATCTTGTCGACACTTGGCAAATATTCTCCATGTTCAGAGACCAATTCTCCTGCGATAAAGACGCTTGTAATTCCTACCTCATGTAAGTCAGAAATGATCATAAAGTCCGCGTCAAAGCCTGGTGCAATCGCTCCCTTTGTTTTGAGACCGAAACACTCCGCTGCGTTTAAACTTCCCATTTGATATGCTAAAAAGGGGTCCAATCCTTCTTGTATCGACATCCGTACTTGTTCATCAATACTTCCTTGAGCCATTAAATCATCTAAATGTTTATCATCCGTACAAAAGAAAAAGCGTCTCGCATTCTTCTCATTGACAGCAGGTAATACGTTTTTCACGTTTTTAGCAACAGAGCCTTCTCTGAGCATGACATACATGCCTCTTTTGACACGTTCAAGGGCCTCTTGAGCTGTTGTCACCTCATGATCCGTTTGGACATTAGCTGTTCGGTACACATTAATTAATCGGTCCGTTAATCCTGCTAGATGGCCATCAATGAGTTTATGTTCATGTTGAGCATCAAGCAGTTTTTGAAGCATATCTTCTTCCGCTTGTTCCACCGCGACATAATCCATCACTTCGGCAAGACCAAGCACTTCTTTCTCCTGATAAAGAGGCTTTAAATCTTTTGCTTTTAGTGTAGCACCTGATCGTTCAAAGCTGACTGCCGGTACACAGGATGGCAGCATGAAATATATATTTAGAGCAGCTTTTCTCGCTTCTTCGAGCATAAAACGGATACCTGCAACACCGGATACATTGGCAATTTCATGCGGGTCTGTTACGACAGTTGTCACACCGTGAGGAACGACAGCTTTGGAAAATTCAGCAGGAGTCACCATCGAGGATTCGATATGAACGTGGCCGTCAATGAAACCGGGAACAAGCATTTGACCTGTTGCATCCAGCTCCTGTTCTCCTTCATACTCCCCAATTCCTACTATTTTTCCATTTTCAACAGCGACATCAGCGTCTATCCATTCCTGGTTAAACACGTCCATAACCTTCGCATGTTTAATCACTAGGGCTGCTTTTTTTCTCTTTGCAGCTACCTCAATTTGATGTCTGAAAAGCTCCTTATCCAACGACACTGCCTCCTCCGAGTAAACAATATAATGTTTCTTATCGTAAACGAATCTGTTTGTCCAGTCAATGACATTTAGAGAAAATCAACCATATCAAAAGATTGATTTTTATTTCTGAATAGTGATAATTGGCTGAAAAATAACCATGTTCTATTTTGCTGTTCTTTTAGAAGTAAACGGCTCTTTTCCACTTTGTTCTCTCCCACAATGTCCGCCCCATATGTACACTTTTAAAGCAAAAAACACCCCTTCTCGGAGTGTTTAATAGTCGTTCTGCATTTCCCGTTTTTCAAAGCGCCCGATATCTGCCACTGCCCCAATGACAATGAGGATATCTTCTTTTTGAATCATTTCATCTGCGAGCGGTGAAACGATCACTTCTTTCCCGCGCTTAATTGCCACGATATTGATCCCGTACCTTGCACGAATGTCGAGATCTAACAAAGAGTGCCCAGCGAGTCTGCTGTTGGCGACGATTTCAATGAGGCTGTACTCATCTGACAGCTCTAAATAATCAAGCACGTTGTTAGAAATAATTTTATGTGCAATCCGTCTGCCCATGTCTCGTTCAGGATGAACAATACGGTCCGCACCAATTTTATTCAAAACCTTTTCATGGTAGTCATTTTGAGCTTTCACTGTGACCATTTTGACACCAAGTTCTTTCAGCATAATCGTTGTTAAAATACTGGCCTGAATATTTTCACCTATCGCCACGATCACATGATCAAAATTGCGAATGCCTAGGTTTTTTAGGACAGATTCGTCCGTCGAATCACCAATCACGGCATGTGATGCAATTTTAGCATATTCGTTCACACGATCTTCATTCATATCCATGGCCATGACTTCAAGTCCCTCTTCGCTTAGCGCCTTGCAGATACTTCCGCCGAAGCGTCCAAGACCAATGACTGCATATTCCTTTTTCATGTTCAGACTCCTTTTATATCACTTACCATGCATTTTACTACGGTTTCGTTAATGAATCCATATGTGACCGTATTTTTTTACGGAATGCTTCACTTAAGTAAAGGTCTGCTCCTTTTTCGATTTCACTGCGATAATGACCAGGAGGCGCAATTTCTTCGCTCTTTTTTAAAACGAGAAACGTTAAGCAGTCCTCATACACTTGATCACCTACTGTGACATCGACAAATGCTGGACGATAAGTCCCTTCATTTACACCTTCTCGTTTGTACAAATAACGAATGGCATCAAAAGGTACTTCATATAGAACACCCTCTGTTTCTCCGCCGTCTTCTACCATATCTGCTCTTGATCCATCAGGGCGCACCAATGTAAACCTTGTGGTAAAACGATCAAGTGTGCCACCGCCGATGATTTGTTTGAAATAATGTTCCACTTTCGCAAGCTTAAACCTTGCATCATCCATACAGGACCCATAGGCAAAATAATAGAAGGAAGACGGTTGGCGCTCCCATATTTGATATGACTTCCAGCAGCCGCTTTCAATCTCCTTCAGGCTCGATGCCTTCTGCTTACATATTGTATAAGCAACGGCTGACCTTGGCCCCTGGTCTGTCATAACCTCTATTTCCTGCTGGTCATACCCTTCCTCTAGCTCATCTATCTTATGCAGCGTTTCATCACTGACCTCATACAATTCTCCATATACTGTGCTTTGTTCCGAGACAACACACACAGGGTAACCCTCACCTGTATCGTACAGTCTCCCTTTTATCCAAGCAGATGCTGCTAATGGACTGCTTTCTTTCATCAATGTCTCGTGATACTTTTCGTGCTTTAAAAGTGTCCCATACACAAATAACGTCTTTGTCTCCTTCGTCATCACACATCACATCCTCTCACCTTGCTACTATCTGCTTTTTTGATACACAGGTAAGTAAATATCAAAAGCCGTCCCTTTGCTGAGCTCGCTCTTTACATCCATTCTTCCATGGTGATCTTTTAAGATCGTCGCACAGATCGTTAAACCAAGTCCTGTACCTTCTTTTTTAGTCGAAAAGAAAGGATCATATATTTTCAGAATGTCCTCTTCGGACATTCCTTTTCCTTCATCTTGAATCGTGATTTTCCATTCATTCATCACTTTTTCTGTTGATATGTATATACTGCCGCCTTCAGGCATCGCCTCGATCGCATTTTTGATTAAGTTAATGAACAGCTGCTTCATTTGATTGGCGTCTGCTAATATCGTGCCAGCATCCTGCTTTTTAAATGGCTGTTTGAGATCAATATTTGAAAGAACGGCATTTGTCTTTAATAAGGTAATCACCTGCTCTAGCAAATCATGGAGCTGTACTTCTTGAAATTGAACCGATTGAGGTTTTGCTAAGACAAGCAGCTCACTTAAAACAAAATCAATGCGTTTAATTTCAGAAAAGATGATATCAAAATAATCGGTTCTTTCAGGATATTGCGTTTTCATCAGCTGCAAAAATCCATTGACTGAGGTGAGCGGATTTCTGACTTCATGGGCAATGCCAGCAGCTATTTGTCCTGCAACAGCCAGCTTTTGTGCCTGCATTTGCAATTGCTGATTTGATCTTTCAAGTTCAAGCTTTGCCTGCTTTTGTTTCGTGATATCCGCAACCGTTCCAATACCTCCAGTAAACTGGTGCTGTTCATCGAAATAAAGCTTATAATGCACATCTCCCCATACCTTTTTTCCTTCTTTATGGAGAAGCTGCAGCTCCACCCGTCCCTCATCCTTATGCTCTTTGATCACAGACAACAAATGCTGAACGACATGCTCTTCTTGATCAAAGTACTGATTGTACATCGTACCTAGACACTCCTCTATGTCGTAACCCGTCATTTGTTTCCATGCTTGATTTAAAAAAATGATTTCACCTTTTTCATTGGTTTCAAAGACGATTTCTTGCAAGTTATCTGTTATTCGATTCAGCCGCTCCGTCAGTTCGTGTGCTTCTTTTTCTCGTTTATTTAAATCTGATACAAGCAAATTCAACCGGTCCACATAGCCTGAGATGCTCCAAATACCGGCCAAAACAACGACTGTAAAGGCTAGATCGAGCGGCCAATTAATGTGATAGCCGCTAAGATAATAAAAGAAATCCCAGCTCAAAATTAATATAAATGCAAGAACGGATAACAGGATCCGTACTTGATATGTTTTGTTCAAATAATTCCACCTGCCGCCCTGAGATTCTTTGTCAATTGTACCATTTTCCACTTATTTTTTGAGGGAGATGCGGCATTTTTAAGGAACTTTTTTAGAAAAAATAGCCTGCTCTCAGCACAATGGGAGAGAACAGGCTATTTTTATTTACTGCTGAAGGGCTTCTTGAAGCTCTTTTAGCAGTAGTTCTGCGCCTTCAGCGCTTAATGTAATTTGACCATTTCCATACTCGTGGTTCTCAGAAGTAATCTCACCAGTCATCAGGCAGACGCCCTCTGGCTGATATTTTTTCAAGACGATTTTATCTCCATCTATAAAAAATTCCATACTGTCTTTAATAGCGATATCAAGTGCTCTTCTCAATTCGATTGGCATCACAATACGCCCTAGTTCATCTACTTTTCTTACAACTCCGATAGATTTCAATTTCGTTCCCTCTTTCTTTCATTAGCTCAAGATCAATCTGTTTTTCACCAATTGATATATCGTAGACGTAAGAGATTCTTAAAAGGTTTCTCCTGCATAAAAATTTTTTTCAAAATCGAAAAACCAAAGGGAAAATTTATTGTGATTGTCAAAATGAGACTTGAATTTTACAGATTCATTTCAAGGTGATCACAAACCCCCACAAATGACCTCAACCCTTTGAACTTTTAAATGTAAAATTGTTTAAAACAGCAAAAATAGAGATTGGGTGAAAACATGTTTCAAAATGCCGAAATTGGAATTGATTTAGGAACAGCTAACATATTGGTTTACAGTAAAAATAAAGGAATTATTCTCAATGAACCATCCGTTGTGGCAGTAGATACGGAAACAAAAACTGTCCTTGCTGTGGGGTCAGAAGCAAAAGAGATGATTGGGAAAACACCTGGAAAAATTGTAGCGATCCGTCCGATGAAAGATGGTGTCATCGCTGATTATGATATGACAACCGATTTACTCAAACAAATTATGAAAAAAGCAGGAAAAAATATTGGGTTTACCTTTAGAAAGCCGACTGTGGTTGTTTGTACACCATCAGGTTCAACAGCTGTCGAACGCCGCGCGATCAGCGATGCTGTCAAAAATTGCGGGGCAAAGCATGTGCATTTAATTGAAGAACCCGTCGCAGCTGCAATCGGTGCTGATCTCCCGGTGGACGAGCCTGTTGCCAACGTCGTTGTAGATATTGGCGGAGGAACGACAGAGGTAGCGATCATTTCATTTGGCGGAGTTGTCTCTTGCCACTCGATCCGAATTGGCGGAGATCAACTGGATGAAGATATCATTACTTTTGTGAGAAAGAAATACAATTTACTGATCGGTGAACGGACAGCTGAACAGGTAAAAATGGAAATTGGTTATGGACTCATTGAACACGAACCTGAGTCATTAGAAGTTCGTGGACGCGACCTTGTCACAGGTCTTCCAAAAACAATTACACTTGAATCAACAGAAATTCAAGGTGCTATGCGAGAATCACTTCTTCATATTTTAGAGGCGATTCGGGCTACATTAGAAGACAGCCCTCCAGAACTGAGTGGTGATATCGTAGATCGTGGCGTCATTCTAACTGGCGGTGGTGCACTATTAAACGGCATTCAAGAATGGCTCTCTCAAGAAATTGTCGTCCCAGTTCATATCGCAGCAAATCCTCTTGAATCTGTCGCAATTGGAACGGGTCGTTCATTAGAAGTCATCGACAAATTGCAAAAAACATTAAAATAATCTTCATGTTCTACTTCTTTTTTCATCATTTCGATCATATCGTGATGAATGGATAAACGTGAAGGAGGAAGAACATGTTGCTTGATTTAGGTAAACGGGTCGTTGTCACAGTCATTTTAACCGGTATTATTTTAGGAGGAATGAGCCTGTCGTTTTCACATATGCCCCCTTCTAATGCACAGCCTGTGAAACAACTGAACCGCTAAAAAAGCCGCACGAAAGCGGCTTTTTTATTTTGCTTCGGGACGGCTCCCCATTTTCCTTTTCGGTCTTAAATCTGATATGATGAACATGACTAAAGGAGGGTTTTTTATGAGTTCATTTGAAAAACAACTAGATCAATATGCAAAAACCATCGTTGAAGTAGGTGTAAATGTTCAAAGCGGTCAAGAAGTGGTCGTATCTGCGTTCACTGAATCTGTAGACCTTGTCCGCCTTGTGGCAAAACACGCATATGAGCGCGGAGCAAAAAACGTACATATCCGCTGGAGTGATGGTGTTCTGACCCGTTTAAAATATGAACATGCCCCACAAGATGTGTTTGAGCAATTTCCAGAATGGGAAGCACAGATGATGGAAACCATCGCAAAACGTGGCGGTGCTTTTATTACGATCTTGTCCGAAAGTCCTGATCTTCTAAGTGGCATTGACTCGAAAAAAATTGCTTCACAGCAAAAAGCTGCAGGTTCAGCACTTCATACATATCGTCAATACGTTCAATCTGACAAAGTTGCATGGACAGTCGTCGGGGCTGCATCAAAAGATTGGGCGAAAAAGATTTTCCCTGAGCATGCAGATGAAGAAGCTGTTGCATTATTATGGGACCAAATCTTTAAAGTCGCCCGCGCTGATCAGCCAGATCCTGTTGAAGCGTGGAAAAAGCATGATGAATCACTAAATGAAAAAGTAAAAGTATTAAATGAACGTCACTACCACAAGTTGCACTATGAAGCACCAGGTACAGATTTAACGATTGAACTTCCAGAGCAGCATATTTGGGTAGGTGCTGGCAGCGTGAGTGAACGCGGCGTATCATTCATGGCCAATATGCCGACAGAAGAGGTCTTTACCGTACCTAAAAAAGATGGTGTAAACGGGACTGTCTCTAGCACTAAGCCACTTAGTTATGCAGGAAACATTATCGATGAATTTACGTTAACCTTTGAAAATGGGCGTATTGTAGATGTGAAAGCCAAAGAGGGCGAAGACATTTTAACCTCTCTCGTTGAAACAGATGAAGGCTCACATTATCTAGGTGAGGTTGCCCTTGTACCAGATGATTCACCAATTTCTAACTCAAATATCCTCTATTACAATACACTTTACGATGAAAATGCATCCAATCACCTTGCCATTGGCAGCGGTTATGCATTTAATATCGAAGGCGGTAAAGAGATGAAACGTGAGGAACTAGACGCAGCTGGTGTGAACAGCAGTATTACACACGTCGATTTCATGATTGGTTCAAAGGAAATGAATATTGATGGAATCACAAAAGATGGTAAACGTGAACCGATTTTCCGTAATGGAAATTGGGCTTTTTAAAGAAAAAAGACATCCACATGTGGATGTCTTTTCTTTATGTTTATGCATACAGCTCTTGTAGTCTTTTTTGGATGTCTTGATCTGATAAGAACTCATCATAAGTTGTTTGTTTATCAACGATGCCATTTGGCGTCACTTCGATAATACGGTTTGCAACTGTTTCAACAAACTGATGGTCATGAGATGAGAAGAGCATAGCCCCTTTAAAGCTCATTAGACCGTTATTTAGCGCTGTGATGGACTCTAGGTCTAAATGGTTCGTCGGCTCGTCTAACAGCAAAATATTCGCTCCAGACAGCATCATTTTTGATAACATACAACGAACCTTTTCTCCACCTGATAAGACGCTTGCTTTTTTCTTCACTTCTTCCCCAGAGAAAAGCATACGGCCTAAGAAACCACGCAGGAAGCTTTCACTTTGATCATTAGGAGAATATTGACGAAGCCAATCAACAAGATCTAAATCGCTTCCTTCAAAATATTCACTGTTGTCTTTAGGGAAGAAGGCTTGAGATGTTGTCACGCCCCATTTAAACGTCCCACTGTCTGGCTCCATTTCACCAGCAAGGATTTTAAATAAAGTAGAGACAGCAAGTTCATTACGGCTTAAGAACGCAATTTTATCCTCACGATTCATAATAAAGCTGACGTTATCCAGTACTTTTACACCATCAATCGTTTTTGATAGACCTTCTACTTGAAGGACATCATTTCCGATTTCACGCTCTGGCGCAAAATGAACATAAGGATATTTACGAGAAGATGGTTTAATGTCATCTAGCGAAATCTTATCAAGCAATTTCTTTCTTGATGTCGCTTGCTTCGATTTAGATGCGTTCGCACTGAACCGAGCAACGAATTCTTGAAGCTGCTTAATTTGTTCTTCTTTTTTCTTGTTGGCATCCTGGCTGAGTTTTAATGCCAGCTGGCTTGATTCATACCAGAAATCATAGTTTCCGACATACACTTGAATTTTTCCAAAGTCAAGGTCTGCAATATGCGTACATACTTTGTTTAAGAAATGACGATCATGCGATACGACGATGACGGTATTTTCAAAGTTAATGAGGAACTCTTCTAACCACTGAATGGCTTGTAAGTCCAAGTGGTTCGTTGGCTCATCGAGAAGGAGAACGTCAGGCTTACCGAATAAAGCTTGTGCTAAAAGCACTTTTACCTTTTCAGATCCGCCAAGCTCAGACATTTTCTTCGATTGCAGGCTCTCTGGAATGCCAAGACCTTTTAATAGGATCGCAGCTTCACTTTCCGCTTCCCACCCGTTTAACTCAGCAAACTCACCTTCAAGCTCTGCTGCACGAATCCCGTCCTCGTCTGAGAAATCAGGTTTCATATAAATCGCATCTTTTTCCTGCATCACATCATATAGACGTTTGTGACCCATGATGACGACTTTTAACACTTCAAACTCTTCGTATTCAAAGTGGTTCTGTTTTAAAATCGCTAAACGTTCACCAGGACTCATATGAACATCGCCCGTTTGAGCCTCAATTTCTCCAGAAAGAATCTTTAAGAACGTTGATTTACCAGCTCCATTGGCACCAATTAGTCCGTAGCAGTTGCCAGGAGTGAACTTAATATTTACTTCTTCAAATAATTTACGATCAGCAAATCGCAAACTAACATTATTCACTGCAATCATTTATTAATCCTCCATCACTCATTCATCAATATGAAGTATAACATGAATAACGATTGATAGAAACGTCTCTCGCTAAGAACAAAGGCTTTTTGTCCAATATGGTATAATAAGTGGGAATGTTTTTATTGAAGGAGTTCGGGCGATTTGAGATTACTCACACTCATGGAATACTGTTTATTGATTTTCTTTATGGGCATTTATTTATCGGCGACAGGTTTTAATGCAAGAGACTTTGGCCTTTATATTGGGCTTGTCCTCATTTACACACTGGTCCATATCTTTTCAAAACGCTTTTTACAAAAGCGCGGAAAAGACAATGTGAAAATTGGATTATTCCGTTCTGTTTTGGCGATTACCGGGTCCGTTTTCGCTTCTGTTTTGGCCATTGTCATCATTGTCACGATGCTCACACCAAATTAAAAACGACCCTACATGAAGGGTCGTCCATTCAAGCACCTTTCTTACGCAATGAGAAAGGTGTATTTATTGTGTTTGTCGAATATCGCCAAATGGGAAGAAAACAAATTCTGATGTGCCGACAATACGATCCTTTTCAATGAGTCCGAGTCCATTTCGACTGTCCATGGAATTCAGTCTGTTGTCACCCATAACAAAGTAATCGTTTTTCGGTACTTTCACTGGACCAAAATCTCCTGTTAAATGCACCTCATACTCTTTGGCATGCGCCTTGTTCTCTTTTAAATAAGGCTCATCTACTTTTTTACCATTAATGTAAAGCGTATCATCCTTCATTTCAATCGTGTCGCCTGGAAGGCCGATCAATCGTTTGACATAATGAATTTTCTGACCGTCTTTTCCATTAATAATCACGATGTCACCACGTTTGACTCCACCGAGATAGTTGATGGTTTTGTTAACAAACAGCTTTTCTCCATCATGAAGGGTTGGTTCCATTGACTCTCCTTCCACCACATACGGCTCAAAAATAAACGTACGGATGATGAGGACGAGGGCAAGTGCAATTAAAATAGCTTTGATCCATTCAAACAGAGAACTTTTCTTCTCTTTTTTGGCTTGTTTCCCATCAGATTGAATGTCATTTTCGTTTTGTTTGTTTTCTTCGTTCAAAATACTGCTTCCTCCTAAGACTTTCTGCTAAAAGACTTGAAACGCGAATTGAATAACTTTACTTTATCACATGTCATTTAAAAATTCACAAGACAACCATTCAATTAGATATTTTTTCCTAATTTGCTGATGATTAAACAAAAAGAAGCACCGCTCTTCACGATGCTTCTTTTCAAATTAAGCTTCTTGTCGGACTGGTTTTTTTAGAATTCCGAGAAGTAGCGCTGTAACGATGGCACCGATTAAGATGCTGATGATGTAAAGAACTGGATGGTTTGTTACCCAGAAAACGAATAGTCCGCCGTGCGGTGCAGGAAGCGTCACTCTAAAGAATTCTGTTAATCCACCTGCAACAGCTGCACCAATCACAGCTGAAGGAATGACGCGCAGAGGATCTGCCGCTGCAAATGGGATCGCCCCTTCTGTAATGAACGCAGCTCCCATGAAGTAGCATGTAATACCTGCTTCACGGTCACGTTTAGAGAATTTGTTTCTAAAGATCGTTGTCGCTAGAGCAATTCCTAGCGGCGGCACCATTCCACCTGCCATAATCGCAGCATGCGGTGCATAGTTGCCAGCAGCAATCATCGCAAGACCAAATGTGTAGGCCGCTTTGTTAATCGGACCACCCATATCAATGGCCATCATACCAGCTAAAATAATCCCCATTAATACAAGGTTTCCAGTACCAAGTGATTCAAGCCAGTGTGTTAATCCGTCCATGACCATTTTAACAGGCGTGTTGACGATGTAATGCATGATAATCCCTGTAAAGAAAATACCGAACAATGGATAGAGCAGAACTGGTTTAATACCATCGAGCGACTGTGGTACAAAAGTGAATACTTTTTTGAGCAGCACCACAATGTAACCAGCAAGGAAACCAGCAATCAATCCACCTAAGAATCCAGCACCTGCTGCAGAGGCCATGAATCCGCCAACCATACCTGGTGCGAAACCTGGACGGTCTGCAATACTCATTGCGATAAATCCAGCTAATACAGCAACGATTAAGGCAAGTGCATTATCTCCGCCAATCCCTTTTAATACAGCTGCAAATGAATTGAAAGAAGGATCTTTAGGGTCAGCTGAGTTAATTCCCCAGAAGAATGAAATCGCAACGAGGATACCGCCCCCAACAACAAACGGAAGCATGTTGCTTACACCGCTCATTAAGTGCTTATAGAATCCACTTCTTCCCTTACCTGACGATTCATTTTCATCTTTGGAAGAACTGCCGCCTGAACCTTTATAAATCGGCGCATCTTGATTGATGGCTTTTTCGATCAATTCTTGCGGACGGCGAATTCCAGCTGTCACAGGTACTTCAATGACATGTTTGCCTTTAAAGCGTTCCATTTCAACTTGTTTATCAGCTGCCACAATAATAGCTGGCGCTTCTTCAATTTCTTTTGCTGTCAGGGCATGTTTAATTCCACTAGAGCCGTTTGTCTCAACTTTAAGGTCAACGCCCATTTCTTTTGCTTTTTCTTTCAAAGCATCTGCGGCCATAAATGTATGCGCGATGCCTGTTGGACAAGCTGTCACCGCTAAAATTTTAGCAGGTTTTCCCGGTGCAGCCGGTTCCTCTTTGACTTCCTCTTCTTCTTCATCGTCTTTATCATGTGTATTGATAATTTCAATGATTTCATCTTCAGTAGCCGCTTCAAGAAGCTGCTTTCGGATCTCTTCACGCATGAGAAGTGTGGATAAACGAGAAAGTGCTTCTAAATGCGTGTTGTTTGCGCCTTCAGTTGCTGCAATCATAAAGACAAGATGACTTGGCTGTCCGTCTAATGATTCATAATCTACACCAGCTGTTGAACGACCAAATGCAATGGCAGGTTCTTTCACACTTGCTGTTTTCGCATGAGGAATCGCAATTCCTTCTCCGATTCCCGTAGAGCTTTGTTTTTCACGATTAACAACAGCTGCTTTGTAGCCTTCTTTATCATTTAATTTACCAGCTGTATCTAATACAGTGACCAGTTCTTCAATAACGGCTTCTTTTTGCTGGCTGTCTAATTGAAGCTTAATCGTATGCTTCGTGAGTAGTTCTGTAATTTTCATGATGACTCCTCCTTTAAATGCGTGTGACTTTTACTTGTGGCAATAATGTATCGACAAGCTCTTTTGTTCCAAGTTCCTCAGAAAATGCTGTAGCACTTCCTGATGTGACGCCAAGCTTAAATGATTCTTCTATGGAAAGGCCTTTAGAAACGCCAGCTAAGAATCCTGCAACGACTGAATCCCCTGCACCAACTGAGTTGATCAGCTTGCCTGTTGGAACATTAGATTGAAAGATCCCTTCCTTACTGAATAAGAGAGCGCCGTCTCCAGCCATAGATACAATGACATGTTCAGCACCTTGTTCCAACAGCTTTTTCCCATAAGGAATGGCTTCTTCTGCAGATGAAATACTGGTTTCAAACATTTCACCTAACTCATGATGGTTTGGTTTCATTAAGAATGGTTTCAGATCTGCTGCTTTTTTTAAGGCTTCTCCAGAAATATCAAGTACTACTCTTACCCCTTGCTTCGCACATACCTCAGCAATGCGCTCATATGTGTTATGAGGCAGTGAAGAAGGAATGCTACCTGCTAATACAACGACATCGCCTTCTGTTAATGAAGTGAATTGGGATAAAAACGAATCGAACTGCGTTTCAGTAATACTTGGACCGAGCCCGTTGATTTCTGTTTCTTCGCCTGTTTTTAGTTTCACATTGATACGTGTATCTTCTGACACCTCATGAAAGGCTGTTTGTAATTGTTCGTTTTGTAAAAAGTCTTGAATATATTTGCCTGTAAAACCGCCAATGAATCCAAGTGCTTTTGATTCAACACCGTGCCGTTTTAAAAGCCTTGAGACATTGATTCCTTTACCACCTGGATATTTTTTGTCATAGGTTGAACGATTTAAACCACCGACCGCAAAATCCTCCACGTGTACGATGTAATCAACTGATGGGTTTAAAGTAACTGTATAAATCATGTTTTCACTACCTTTATAACCGTTTTTTCATGGTAATTATCGAATGAATCCTCTTTTGCGTCGTTTGTGATAATGGTGGCTTCCTTTAAACTAGCAAAGGTTGAAAACGATATTTCGCCAAACTTTGAGGCATCTGTTAAGATGTAGGTTTTTTTCGCCTGCTTTATAGCTCTTTTTTTAATGAGCGCTTCTTCTGGATCAGGTGTTGTAAACCCTGCCTCGGGATGAATGCCGTTCGTCCCAACAAAGCTCTTGTCAAAACGGTAATTTTCCATAGCTGTCAAAGCTGCGGCTCCCACCATGGCTCCTGTTCGATGTTTCACTGATCCGCCTATCAGGTAAAAAGAAATGCCTTTTCTCATGAGTGCTTCAATGTGCATGACACCATTTGTCACCACCACGATATCTTGATCTGGATCGATAAAGTCAATCATTTGCTGTGTTGTCGTACCAGCATCTAAGTAAATACAATCGCCTTGTTTTAAAAGTGACGCAGCTGCCTCTGCAATCAATGACTTTTCATGAAGGTTTTTGGCAGATTTCTCAAACACATCTGGTTCAAGACGAATACTAGATATTTTAGCTGCTCCTCCGTGAACTCTTTTAAGAAAGCCTTTTTCTTCGAGGGCTGACAAATCTCTTCTAATTGTAGATTCAGACGCATCCGTCATAATCGTTAAGTCCTGTATTTTGATGACATCGTTTTCTTCTAAATAGTCGATAATGAGTTGATGTCTTTCTGGTGTGAGCATTGAAAACACCCCCTTTTGAAAACGTATTCATTTTGCGCGCACCTTTATTGTAATCGCTTTTTTCAACATTATCAATACAAAACAATCAAATACATTCAATAACTATCAAAATCTTTCACAATGGTCATCTTACCTTTATATGTACCATTTGTAAACTGAAAAATATGTGACATTGAGAAGAAAGTCATGATATTAGCATTTCTATCATTTTTCATTTCATTCAATTGAACGAAAAAAAGCCTTTATGCGTTTTGCATAAAAGCTTCAGGTGCGGAGCAGCAGGCAATATATCTCGTTCTACCTTCTTGTCAGCACCTCGTACGTTAACTTTAGGATTATTCATATCTAAGTGATTCAATCGGATCGAGCCTCGCTGCTTTATTGGCAGGAATCAGTCCAAAAATAATACCAATGAGCATACTAAATAGGACGCCTCCACATACGATTTGCCACGATACAAGAGAAGGCCACCCTGCAAACAGTGACACAAGTGAAGCACCTCCGAAGCCAAGCGCAATTCCAAGTAACCCACCGATCAGTGTCAGGACGACAGACTCAATTAAAAACTGAACGAGTATTTGAGCCCTAGTTGCCCCAAGTGCCTTTCGAATTCCAATTTCTCTTGTTCTTTCTGTGACAGATACGAGCATAATATTCATGACACCAATGCCGCCGACAAGTAATGAGATACCAGCAATTGAGCCAATGATTGTTGTCATGACAGACGTAATCTGACCAATGCCTGCTGCAATCTCTTCCAGATTGATCATTTCGTAAGCATCTTCTGTATGGTGATTTTCATTTAAGCGTGCAGCCGCACTCTTTCCCACTTCTTTCATTTGATCAGCATGTGCAACTTGAATAGACAACTTATCATATTCTTTCACACCAAATGCAGTTGTCAGCATTGCAAAAGGGACATATATTTCATTCATATCAAATGAGAACAGACCTTCCTGTTTTGCTAAAACTCCGATCACCTCAACCGGCTGTCCATTCATCCAAATCAACTCGCCTACTGCCTTCTCTCCATTAAACAATTCTTTTTGTATCCCTTCTGAAATAACAGCTGCCCTTCTTCCGCTCCTAAAATCGATTTCACGTAAGTCCTGTCCTTCTGCTATATGTAATGAATGTACATTCGTGTAGCCTTCATTAATCCCATTGACCGTTGCATCTATTGTTGTATCTTGGAATCTTAATTGCATGCCTTGTGCCGTGGAGGAGGCAACCTGTTTAACCCCATTCAATGCTTGAACACTTTGAATGTCTTCTTCAGTAAATGTGGCTTCAAATAACGCATTAGGATTCGCATTTAACTCCTCATCAGAGGGTGTATAGGTCATATCAATGGTATTGTTTGGCCCTGAAATTGATTCTTTCAGCATTTGCTCTCCGCCTTGACCGATGGCAACGACTGCAATCACTGATCCAACCCCAATAATAATGCCAAGCATTGTTAAAATAGAACGCAATTTATGAGCTAGGACAGAATTCAGCGCTATTTTGATATTTTCAAAGAGTTTCATTCATTGCGTCTCCTTGTATCAATCTATCTTGAACGAGGCGTCCATCTCTTACAACGACTATCCGGTTTGTATACGCAGCTATTTCTTCTTCATGAGTAACGAGCACAACCGTTGTTCCTTCCTCATTGAGCTTTGTAAACTGTTCCATAATCGAGCCGCTTGTTTTTGAATCAAGAGCGCCTGTTGGTTCATCTGCCAAGATGAGCTCCGGCTCATTGACAATCGCACGTGCGATGGCTACTCTTTGCTTTTGACCCCCTGACAACTCGTTTGGCATATGCTTCATTCGATCTGCCAAACCAACCTTTTCAAGTGCCATTTCCGCACGTTCTTTTCTTTCCTTTTGACTGATACCAGCGTAAATCATCGGAAGTTCAACATTTCGCCTCGCATTTAATCTAGGCAGTAAATAAAATTGTTGAAAAACAAAACCAATGGATCGATTTCGAATCACTGCCAGTTCTTGATCCTTTGCTGCCGACAGCTCCATACCTTGAAAATGGTACTGTCCGGAGGTCGGGTGGTCCAAACAGCCAATGATATTCATTAACGTTGATTTTCCAGAACCGGACGGGCCCATAATGGACATATACTCGCCTTTACCAATGACAAGGTTCACATCACTTAATACATCAAATGTCTCCTCAGCGACTTCGTAGCTTTTTGTCACATTTGAAAGCTGAATCATTCAGCATTCACTTCCATTCCGTCATACATATCATCTGATGGCTCTGCAATGATTTGATCTTCTTTTGTTAAACCTTTCGTCACTTCAAGATCTTGACCTGACGTTTCACCTAATGTCACTTTTACTTTCTTCAGTGCATTCTTTTCAACAACATAAACGTATGATCCATCTTTCTCTTTTTTTACGGCTGTTTCAGGAATTGTGAGCACTTGACGCTTGTCCGTTTCAATTTCCATGATCATTTTAAAGCCTGGTTTTGCATCCGGCTTTTTCCCTTTTATTTCAATTTCGACTGGATATTGTACGGTTTGATCACTAGCAGCTGTTTCTGCTGTTGACTGGGCAGGCACAGCGCCCACTTTTTTCACCACTCCTTGCCAGCTCTTTCCGCGAATGACATCAGACGTTACCTTTACTTTTTGTTTCTTTTTGACTTTCATGGCGTCATACTCAGTGATTAAGCCTCGTACGATCATTTTTTTCTCATTGCCAATATGGATCACCGGCTGTCTCTCTTCTAGCTTCCCTGCGCCAGCATCTTGCTCGATGGAGATGACTGTTCCTTCAATTTTGCTATGTATCGTTAAATCTTCTATTTGTGCCTTTACTTTTTCTTGGTTAAGCTCCGCTTGTTTTTGCTCTAATTCAGCAGCTTTGAGTTCGAGTTCAAGCTGATCTCGCTCGTTTTTTGAATCAGAGCCCGCCTTTTTTCCCTGATTTTCATCTAATGAATTGAGTCTATTTTGTAATTGTTCAAGCTTTAGTGTACTTGATTCAGCTGCAAGTGCTTGCTGCTGTTCTTCAAGCTCCAGTTCCTTATTTTCATATGTAAGGAGCGGTGTTCCAACTTTCACCTTTTCTCCTTCTTTCACAGCGATATGATTCAGGCTTCCCTTCTCCTCTTCTGTATAAATGAATTGCTCCTCCGAGAATGAAAGTGTTCCAGGCGTCATCACCGTAGAAGTTATTTCTTTTGATGCAAGTTGGACTGTTTTAAATGATGCCGTAGAGGCAGGCTTTGATTGGTTTTTTGCAATATTAAATCCAATGAATAGACCAATCACAATAATGATAATGGATCCGATAATGATTTTCTTTCTCATAAAAACATTCTACCTCCAGCTTACTGCATGTTGATGGTGATCGTAGTTCCTACATATTGAAAAATTAAAGATAATACATAAAAGACACTCACAATAATCCAAGATATTCTTGGCGAAATGCGGCCGACCTTGATCAATAAAAAGCCTGTTAAAACAAGATTCCAGATCACAAAAAGATCAATATTTCCTAACACAGCATGCCATGAACCAGACATTCGAATGAATGCGTTTAATGAGGTAACCGTGATATCTTTTGGCACATGAAAAAAAATGATCGCCAAATGAGAAATTATCGTACCAATGATCGTAATAGGCGTGATATACAGTACACCTGAAAACAGCTGATGAAATGTTGCATCACCTTTTGCTAAAAAGACGATGAACTTGTATACGGCAGTATTAATGACAATCCCAATGACCAGACCAATGAGCGTGATCACATAAACGAAAGGGATTGGTAAAATTAAATCTGCCCACATTCCTTCATTCACTAGCTGAGACAAATAAGTGACAACAACTGTTAATACAAGCACACATGATAAAGGCCACCAAACGAATGGCTGCTCCCACACTCTTTTCAAATGCTCTGATGGTTTTGTGCTTACGCCTATAATTGTGGGTTTTTGCGTTGTTTCTTTCATCAAATGTCATCCTCTCCATGTGCTGTAAGTATGGAAACGTTTTTTCATACTCTTGTTGTTTCTATTTTATCAAAAGATTGCCAATAAGTGATAGATCATTTGATTTTCTTATTTTCATAGTGATAGGATTGAATCTATTATTCTATTTTCATGAACGACATCCTTCAAATGATACCTTGATCCGACCATATTCATATGAAAAAATCATGATTTTACTGACTGAAAAACAGTTTATGAAGTAAACAACATGTCTTTCGGAATAAATATCCTTTTCCTTTGGATTCAGATGGTCTCAGTTAGACACAACAATTTTTTGTTAAAATATTCCTAGTAATTTCAATGAATCCCGGCTTTATAGGACTATGTTTAGCGCCTTTTATAGAACAGATGAGCCTTTAGTATCAATACTTTCATATTAAAAAAATAAAAATAAAAGGATTTTACTTGATCAAATGTTATTTTTTCATATAATGTAAAATAGAGGTAGGTTAAATGATAGTGGAAATGGAGTCAAGTGAATGTTAAGAGAAAAATTGAAAATGCAATTGATTTTACTTTATGAAAAGGAACAAGAAGCATGGCAATACTTTAGAAAGGAAAGAGAACTGATTTATCATGAGCTCAAATTACTTGATATGAAAGAGAGCAGACCTTCTAATGACAAAATATACTACGCAGCAAGGTGTGTAGATATTATTAAAGAAAAAAAGGGAAGCATCGTGAGCACAAAAGAACTAAAAGAACAGCTTCAAGCTCAAACAGATTTCAATGTGAGACGAATCAGCGAATTGTATGATCTCATTCAACAGCTCGATCCTCACATTTCTAAAGCACGTCGGGGATGTTTTATTTACGAAGATCATACCCAAGTACCTCTACAATCTTTTCACACATAAAAAATTGGTTACAGCCGCTGGCCATAACCAAATCCTCTAATATCTATTATCCACCACTTACAGGAGGAATGAGTGCAACAGTGTCCCCGCTACGCACTTCAGCATTTCCCCTCGTATATATTTCGTTGACTGCAACCATCACGTTTTGTGCAGTATCAACACCATATACCTCCTGTAATTCTATTTTAATCTCATCAACCGTTGTTTGATCTTTTTGAATGATGATTTGTTGTTTACCGGCCTTCTCAGCAAGGCCGGCGAACAATAATACGCTAATCATGCCGCTTCCCTTCTTTCTCGTTAAGTTGGAGAGTACTAGGTTTTCCTTCAGGGTAAGAAACGGTTTCAAGCTGATCACCAATCCAAGCCTCTCCATCTTCCCAGTATTCCTTTTTCCAAATAGGAACTATTTCCTTTATTCGTTCAATCGCATATTCATTGGCTTCGTATGCAGCTTTCCGATGAGGTGATGAAACAGCTATTGCCACTGCAATGTCACATATCTCAAGAGTGCCAATACGATGCACAATAGCAGCTTCTGTATCGGGCCAGCGTTTTTTAATTTCTTGTCCAATTTGACTCAACATATTTTCCGCCATTGGTATGTATGCTTCATATGTTAAACGCAGCGTTTTTTTGCCATTTGTCCATTCTCTTACCGTGCCTATGAATGTCGTAATGGCTCCCGCTTTGCGTCTTGTGACATGCTGAATCAATTCATTCACATCAATCGGCTCTTTTGTGATGTTAAAAAGTTCATTCATACGAGGCTTCCCCCTTCAATAAATTAAAAGCAAATGTGATCCCGCGCTTGTCAAATGCTGAAAACACAGGAAACGGGTATTTCTCAGTGAATTGTATTTCTTTATTGAAATAAATGGCTGCTTGTATATGAGAAAGTGTCGAAAGATCAATGAGGTCCTGTTCGTCTTTGACACACAGGATTTTGCGGTAAGGCGCCTGTTTGTATCCTTCGATCAAGACGGCATCTAAAGGAAGATGCTGACACATGTTGATTAGTTGTGTGAATGTCATGTGCCGTATGAAAAAGTGACATTCACCTTCTCCCTCCACACCTGCGGCAAATGCACCCGCTTGAACATATCGATCCGTATCTTTTTGTTTGAACAGACGGTCTGGCTTTCCGCCATGTCCGTGATGTTTGAAGCAGCCTAGCTGCATTTCTTCTTCATCCGCCAGCTGACATAATTTTTCGATCAGCGTTGTTTTACCACTATTTTGATAGCCCACGACTTGTAGAATGTTTAATTTGTCATCCAACATGAAGCACCGCCTTCGTGGTGAAATAGCAGAACGCTGACCTGGTCACCTGCACTAAACCCTCTTGTTCCTCCGGGCAAAACAATGAAACAATCAGCATGAGCAATAGATGTCACCGCACTAGATTTATCAAGACCTGTTGGCGTCACACTCAGCTGGCTGCCAGCGAAATCAAGTGATGCTCTAACAAATCGTGTGAATGGATTGGCTTTTGGAAAATCATGTGTCAGCTTCGCCTCAGCAAAAACGGGAAATGGATTTTCTTTCAAACACCATTTATAAATGATCGGTTTGACAAATAGTTCAAAGCCAACAAAACAGGCAGCCGGATTTCCTGACAGTCCATAAAGCAATTGACCATTTGGCAACGCAGCAACGGTCGTCACACTTCCAGGTCTCATGGCCACTTTATTAAACAACACATCTGCACCAAGTTTTTCATAAATAGCAGGTAAAAAGTCAAAATCACCTACCGATACACCACCTGTTGTGATGAGCATATCAACTTTGCTTAAGGCTGCTTTTACTGCTTCATAGCTTTGATCAAAATCATCGGATACACCGCCTAAATCAAGCGGTTCTCCTCCAGCTTCAAGAACCTGAGCGTATACCATGCTTAGGTTACTATTTCTAATTTTACCGTCCACCATGGCATCACTTACTTGTAGGAGCTCGGTACCTGTTGAGATGATACCGATCACCGGTTTTTTGACGACTGGCACAACCGCATACCCGAACGTTGCCAATATCGCCGTCACGCCTGGGGTAACTTTTGAGCCTTTTTTGATCATGACGTTCCCTTTGAGGGTCTCTTCTCCTTGCCGAGAAATATTGTCCCCCTTTTTCAGCGGTCTTTTAAGTGACATCATTGATTTACCGTCTTTTTCAAACGTTTTCGTCAATTCGAGCATGATCACAACATTTGCTCCTTTTGGAATCTTCGCTCCTGTCATGATGCGAATCGCTTGAAAAGGGCCGATCGTTTTTGCAGAAACAATACCTGCCCCTATATGATCAATGACCTCAAATTCAACCGGATGCTCGCTCGATGCATCCTTTGTATCTTCTGCTCGAAGTGCAAAACCATCATACGGAGAACGATCAAAGGCAGGAACATCGTGGTCTGCTAAAATATCCTCTGCAATATATCTTCCAAGGCTATTCTTTAAAGGAACCCATTCGACTTGTCCATGTTTTTGAAATTGGTGGACTTTCTTTACTGCCTCTTCTACTGGAATTGGCTGTCGTCTTTCCATCACTTCTCACTCCTATATGCCTAGCAGTCTTGCTAGTAATGAATTGGCTACTCTTTCATCATTTGTCCCATGGATTAATACACGTCCTCCTTTAAAACAAACGATACGGTGTGTTTCATAGCGTATATGAATTAAAAAATCGTTCACTTCCACCTCACAAATAGAGGACAGACGCTCTTTTACATGCTGAAATGAAAGGTTTTCTAAATCCTTCGATATGATTTGAACGGTGTCACGTCCGCAAAGAACCGCTGTTTTTTTGCGCTGTTCCTGTAAATATGGATACGTTCTATTTGTGCCGCAAGATGGACAGCTCTCCTGCTTCGTACGAGATACATCCATTTTAAACGAAGACGACTGCCACAAATCAAACGTGACAAACTTTCGCTCCATTTGCTCTTCATGCCTAGTTAAATATTTTAATGCCTCTGTTTGCTGATAAGCCGACACCATTTGGACAGCAGGAGAAATAATACCAGCTGTATCACATGTCAAACCCCCAACAGGCACTGAGGTAAATACACATGATAAGCAAGGTGTTTTGCCCGGCAAAATGGTCATATACATCCCCTGACTGCTCACACAGGCACCGTAAATCCAAGGCGTATTTGTTTCTAATGATAAGTCATTCATCACCATTCTTGTCTCAAAATTATCAGTCGCATCAATGACGATATTTGCTTTTCGGAATAAAGGTCTTAACAGCTCTACTCCTGCATCTTCAATAATGGCGTGTATGGTCACTTCATGGTTGATCTCTTGGAGACGTTTTTTCGCTGCTGCCGCTTTTGGCACATGCATCTTTGCATCGTGTTCAGTGTACAGCTGCTGCCGCTGTAAATTTGAGAATTCGACATAATCACGATCTACAATCGTCAAAGTACCAATTCCAGACCGGACAAGCCCTTCAGCAGACGCTGTTCCAAGTGCACCAGCTCCAACAATAAGGACATGACTTTCGGAAAGCGCAGACTGCCCTTTTTCGCCTACCGGAGGGAACAAGATTTGCCTTGAATATCGCTCGTTCAATATTGTTCTCTCCTTCTCGTTTTTATGTATCATATCATACCGTTTTCAGGTAAATCGCTTCTTTTATTGATATTGTGAAATTCATTTGGTGCCACGTTCAGTTCGTCGGCTGGAACAACCAGGACGTGAAGTTTTTGTAATAAATCTTTGATAGCTAATTGATTCTCTTTTAAGCACGCAGAAATAAACGGAAGACTGCGGCGGTGATAAAGCGCAAATAACGGCTGTAATCTTTCCTGCACCATCGGGACCACAGCATCTACATGCTCATGGCAATAAGAAGATAAAGCGACGGCTGTCTCTTTTCGTATGAATGGCATATCACATGCCGTCACTAAATACCAATCTGCTTCTTGCTTTTGCATAGCGGTATATATACCTGCAAGCGGGCCATACCCGCGCACCTGTTCATCATCTAACCAAACAGCTTGTTCCCCTCTCGCTTTGAAAAAAGGCAGAAGCTTCGGGTGACTGATGATGACGGTTTCCCCTTTCAAAAGTTGCTCTTTCACATGTTCATATAGTGGTTTCCCCTGATAGACATGACTTGCCTTTGGCTCTCCAAAACGCCTAGAAGCACCTCCAGCTAGTATCACATTCACTATTCTCATCATCTCATCCCCTTTGATATGGTTGTTCTAATCGCACTCATTTCGCATACTTTATTGATAACATGAATAAGGAGGGTCTACCTATGAACCGGCGCCATGCTTCTCCCCTATTCCATGATCTGTCTCAAGAAAATCTATTTTTAAAAGCTGAAACGGCCAAATATCAACAGATGATTTCAGATTTACAGTCCACGTATACCTATGCTAAAAACAAGAAGCTATCTCAAGAATATCATGAGATGAAAAAGGATTTCACTCAATTAAAACAACAATTGGATGAAATGACCATTGACCAAGACCAAGCAACATCTAAAATACAGGATCTCTCTTATAGCAAATCGGAATTATTACATAAAATCGTCCTTCTTCATGAAATGCTGCAAAAGGAAACCTATCATAGACGAAAAGAAACAGAGGAAAAGCACCGATTGCATTTGAAGGTTGTAAAATATAAGGAAATGTCTCAGCAACTACAGGAGCGATTACTAGACCAAGATAAACAGCTTGCAAAAGAGGAGAAAAAAGGAAATACTTTATCCGCTGTGATCGAAAAACTGCAGCAAACTCTAGGCGATAAAAACGCAGAGCTTCATTTATTACAAGAAGGCGTCCGGCATCTACAGGAGCGTTTTTATGAAACACAAGAAAAATTACTGCAAATCGAAAAAGCAAAAGAAGCCATTTTTTATGAAACGCTCACGAGCTACCAAAAACAGTTAGCCGAAAGCGAGGAATGGATCGCTTCTCATTTTGCTGATATCGACCAGTCACCCCAAACAAATGCCGAGCCGTTCTCACAAGACCCTATTTTGCAAACAACCGAAGAAATAGGACCGATTTTGAAGAAACTAAACGAACAAGTAGAAACGCTCCAGGCAAAAGTTGATGCGGTGCAGCGGAGTGGAGAGGTCATGACAGTGAAGATCGATGGATTTAAAAAACAGCGCGACAACATGCCCAAAGAACGAAAGATTGTCTATACAGTTGATCAAAAAAAGTGATCCGTTCATCACGTACGCAAGAAAAAACTGCTGGCATTTGCGCCCAGCAGTTTCTTTTTTATTTATTCGTCTTCTGTTTGAATGTCGCCTTCTAAAATATACTGTCCGCGATAAGGTTTCTTCACTTCTGGGTACATTTTAATTAAGCTTTGCATAAACGTTGTCATATTTGGAATTTCAAGACCGCTCTCTTTTTCAATCTCTTTTTGAAGTTCAGAGCTTTTAATCGCCGCATTATGACGCTTTAATGTTTTGATTGCAGCTTCACGAAGCTTAGCTGCCTTTGATCCAGGTCTAGCTGTGCCTCTTCTGCGTCTTGTAGATCCTTCAGGAATACCTACAGGTGCACCATTTAGCTGACCTGTTCCTAAAGATGATGTAACGTTTGACTGCGTTTGCGTAGGCTGCTGGTAGCTTCTCATTTCTTGTGCAGCCAGCTCAGCTAATACAGGCAATGAATCCGTTTTTCTCTCTGTACGTACTTCTTTTTTTGTATCTGTGACGAGACCTGTACCTTGACGGTCTAATTCTCTTAGTTTTGCGTAAATCGCATCTCGTTCAATTTGATATTCACGGATGACCTTTACTTCTGCTTCATTTAATTGTTCCAATCGTAAACGTAACGCTTCCCTCTCATTAAACAATGGATTTCCCCCTCATCATATAAAAAATATTCTATAGTAAATATTAGATTAGAAAACTAATTTTATCAACTATTTTTTTATCATTTTACAGTTTGCTATCAGATAGGTATTTCCAACTAAAATTTTGCCAAAGAAGAAAAATCGGCACCCATTTCATTGCCACTATAGGCTTTTGACCACCTTTAAAATATTGTAAAAATTTTGCATAAACGCTTATACTACTTGATTTATATAGTTATTTACCAAACTGAAATTTCTTTTGTGCAAAAACGTTCTGAATAGTAAAAAGTTAAAATCTTTACATTTTCATTTCAAAATAAAAATGTAAATAGGTCATAATACCTTTTTATTTCAGGAAATTTTTTTAATGAAATCCCTCATTTTCTCTTTTCTTAGGCATTCCACCTACAATCAAATTCATCCAGTGCAATATGTCTCCTATTTTTCCCCATGAAAAAACCCCCATTCATGGGGGGGAAGCCTATTCTGCAGCCTTTTCAGACTCAGAAAGAACTCGATTGACACGTTTTTCAAGCATTTTCATACCGCTTCCGCCAGCTTGGAAGTGGCGTAAAGCACCTGTTTTATCGAATACATAGTAAGCTGGTACATATTCGTTCTCAAATGCCTCTGTTAATTTATGGTCGCTGTCTACAAAGATTGGCTGTGTAATTTCATGCTCATTTGCAACCTCTTTGATTTTTTCTAGATCTAGGTCATCCTCTGAACGTGGCATATGAACTGCGATCACGTTTAGTTGATCCTTGTATTCATCACGGAATTGGTTCACTTGCGGCATCGCCTCTTTACAAAGGTGACAGCTAACTGACCAGAAGTGGATCAATGTTGGTTTATCACCAATTAATTCTTCTCTTGTTACTTCTCCATTTAACCATTCTTTTGCACCAGTTAGTTCTGGCATTGGTTGACGTAATTTCATTTTGAAGCGCCTCCATCCATTGTATGTCTCGAAACAAAAAGGTCTAACATCAGTTAGACCCCAGCATGTAGACAAACCCTCGCATTCTTTGTCAGTCCTGCGTGCTGGTGCTCACGAATGTCAAATTCGCTTCGCGCCAGTACTCGTCCTTCCTAGACTACAAAAGTTTTCTATCACGCTGAAAAGAAGACAAAGGGCTAAAATAAACAACATTTTAGCCCTTTGTCAACAATCTGAAGGTCTAACATCAGTTAGACTGTTTCTTCAACTATCAATTAAAGTGTTTTTTGACCAGGCTTCCAGTTCGCTGGGCAAAGTCCACCAGTTTGTAACGCTTGAAGAACACGTAGTGTCTCATCTACATCACGACCGATATTGTTGTGGAATACTGTTTGATATTGAAGTTCGCCTTCTGGGTTAATGATGAATAGACCACGAAGTGCAATTCCTTCTTCTTCAATTAAAACACCGTATTCTCTAGATACTGTGTGGTTTGTATCAGCAGCTAGTGGATATTTTAATTCTCCAAGACCATTGTCTTTACGATCTGTGTTGATCCAAGCAAGATGCGTATGGATTGTATCAGTAGATACACCAATGATTTCTGCATCTAAATCTTCAAACTCATCATAACGATCGCTCATTGCTGTAATTTCAGTTGGACAAACAAAAGTGAAATCCATTGGATAGAAGAAAAGAACTGTCCATTTGTCATTCTTGATGTTTTCCTCTAAACTCACTTTACCAAATTCCTTATTAGCAAGTACTGCTTCCATTTCAAAACGTGGAGCTTGTTTTCCTACAAAACGCTCTGCCATATGTAAATCCCTCCAAAAATAATATCTTTATACAGACTTCTTAGCTGTATATAAAATGAGAATCAATAGGTTAAATTCTCATTTAGTTAATAACTTCACAAATATAATTATAATACTTAAGCGATTTTTAGTCAATATTAATTAATAATAAATTTAATTAACGATTTGTCACAATCTCTCGCTCCAACTATTAAAAGTTTAACATGACTTGCATAAGGGAACAAATGATTAGCTCCTCATTTCGCACATACATAGAAAGGTTTTGAAGATCATGAAAGCACTTGAACAAGTAGATTGGGTTTCCATCATCATGAATATCAGTATGATTTTTCTAAAACTCATTGCTATTTTTGTGATTTATTTTATCATCAGAGCGATTGGAAATAAGATGATTAAGCGTGCCTATTCAGCATTCTCTGAGAAGCACGATGTCTCTTTATCACGAGCTCAAACGCTGCAAAGTCTTACCTTAAATATTTTCGCCTACTTGCTGATTTTTATTCTAGTTGTGATGATCCTCGACTTATTTCACTATAACCCAACCGCCTTGCTGGCTGGTGCAGGTGTTGTAGGACTTGCCATTGGATTTGGCGCTCAGGGATTAGTGAGTGATATTGTGACAGGCTTCTTCATACTGCTCGAAAAACAATTTGATGTCGGCGAGTATATAACGGTTGCTGGTTTCGATGGGATCGTTGAACAAATTGGACTGAGAACAACACAGCTTCGAAGCTTTGATGGCACTCTTCATTTCATTCCGAACCGAAGTATACTGAATGTAAGCAATCATTCACGAGGGACGATGCAGGCACTCGTTGATATCGAATTATCCCCAGATGAAAATGTGGATCAGATGATCACCACTTTGCAAGCAGCCTGTGATGAAGTTCGTGAGAGCATGCCGCAAATCATCGAAGGTCCTCAAGTTGTTGGAGTGGAATCATTTGGCTCCTCATCCCTCGTCATTCGTATCATTGCAAAAACTGAAACGATGGAGCAGTGGCGTGTCGAACGAATTCTACGCAAAAAAATGAAACAAGCACTCGATCTAGCCAAAGAGCAAAAAGAACCCGGATCATAGTATCCTGGTTCTTTTTTTTGTTAGTTTTATTGAACACGCTGTTCTACTTCTTGACAAATTTCGTCAGCCGTCATACCTGACGCTGTAATGACAGATGCCTTTGTCGTTGTGTCTGAAATGCCAAGAACATTTGAATCTAGTCCTGTGACCACATAGCAGTCACACTGATCCATTTGCTGTTCATTTTGAATACGTACGACATCATACCCTTTTTGCTTCAAAAGCTCTTCTACATCGGATAAAGATGGTTCTACACCAATTCTTGTCATAATCAAGAACACCTCCTGTTCATAAGGTGTACAGGAGACCATTTGATTATTCATTCACCTGCTTGCTTTTTAAAATAAGCCGTCATGACGTTCACAGCTGTTTCAATCGCATTTTCGTCAGGCGTGAGTTTTGCATGGTGCAGACCATATTCTGAATCTACCCCTAGCCAAAACATGAACCCAGGATATTTTTTCAGCATGTAGCCGAAATCTTCTCCTGTCATCGCTTCTCTGCATTCAATGACATTTGCAAGACCTTCTTCGGCTACATATGACATAAATTCCTCTGTCAAATCCTTTGAATTGTCCACTTCGTAATAAGATGAAGGGTATCGAACTGTCGCCTTGCATTCGTAGCCAATTTCAATTCCCTTTGCAAGTACTTCAATTCGTTTTCTCACCTTTTCCATAGACTCTGGCGAGAGCGTACGAATGGTTCCATCCAGCTTTGCGTGCTGCGCAATGATATTTTGAGCAGTGCCACCTGTAATCGTGCCAACTGTAATGACGGCACTATCAAGAGGGTCCACATTTCGTGAAATCACCGATTGCAGCTGCCCTACTAGTGCACTTGCAGCCACCACCATATCATTTGCTAAATGAGGGTATGCGGCATGCCCGCCTTTTCCTTCAAGATCGATCACAAGCTCACTCGTATTAGCAAATAATAGGCCCGGCTTTGTTGCAATCGTGCCGACTGGATATTCAGGTGCAATATGCAGCGCTGTAATAAAGTCTGGCGTCCACTTTTTTAGAACATCACTTGTAAGCATTGGTTCAGCTCCGCCTGGCCCTTCTTCTGCCGGTTGGAAAATAAATAGCAGATCTTCTTTGATTGGCTGATGCACGAAATGATCAATGATACCAAGAGCAATGGTCATATGAAGATCATGTCCACATGCATGCATGTGGCCTTCATGTACCGATTGAAATGGATAGCCCGTTTCTTCAGGGATAGATAATCCGTCCATATCTGCACGATACGCAAAGACGCGCGTAGGATTTGTCCCTTTTACTTTCACAAAAAGTCCAGTCCGCCATGTTTCCATCTCGATTCGATCTGTTGGGTACGATTCGAGATGCTTGATGAGGTAAGCTTGTGTTTTAAATTCCTTAAAACCAAGCTCAGGAATTTGGTGCAAATCTCTTCGAATGGATATTAATTGCTCACGATTTAACAAGTGAACTCGCTTCCTTTCCTCTATACGAATAAGACGTGGATATATCATCCACGTCTTCAGCTGCGAATTGTGTCAATTAAAGCTGACGCAGTTCTTGTTTGATTTCAGTTTTACCTTTTGTTTTTTCATCAATGTCTTTGATTTTCTTTGCAGGTGTACCTGCTACAACCGTGTAAGGCTCGACATCGTTCACAACGATCGCTCCAGCTGCTACAACTGCACCTTTCCCAATCGTCACACCTTCTAAAACAACAGCGTTTGCACCAATGACAACATCATCTTCTACTACAACTGGCTTAGCAGAAGGCGGCTCAATAACACCTGCAAGAACAGATCCCGCACCGATATGACAGTTCTTACCTACTGTCGCACGGCCGCCAAGAACAACGTTCATATCAATCATCGTACCTTCACCGATGACTGAACCGATATTAATAGATGCACCCATCATGATGACTGCATTATCGCCAATTTCCACTTGATCACGAATGATTGCACCTGGCTCAATACGTGCTTTGATGTTTTTCAAATCCAACATAGGAATCGCAGAGTTACGACGGTCATTTTCCACGACAACATCTTCAATTTTGTCTTTGTTTGATGCTAGAGCTTCTTGAATTTCGCTCCACTCACCGAAGACAACACCAGTGTTACCTGTGATAAATGTTTTTGCATGTTCACCAAATTCAATACCTTCTAAGTCCCCTTTAATATAGACTTTCACAGGTGTTGATTTTGTACTATTTTGAATAAATGAAATAATTTCATTAGCGTCCATTTGTTTCATGTATGTATGTCCTCCTCTTAATTTATACTTCATTACTGTACCAAAGGAGAGTTTTAATGACAAGTGAAAGAATCGTCTGCGCCTTGGCAAATAAAACAAGCGGGCCTCTTTATCCCGCTTCTTGCTGGTGAAGATGAACAAATTGTTTACCAAAAGAAATCAATTCCTCTTCCTCGTTTCCTTCTGGATTCAGCTCAATTTTGATGGATGGCAGGACGATATCACCGCCCAGCTCCTTCACTTTTTCTTCAATTAAATCCACAGCTCCGCAAAAATGTTCATAAGATGTATCTCCAGAACCGAATACAGCAAATGCTTTACCCGTCAAATCAAGCTCTTCCATTTCCTCATATAGATCAATAAAATCATCTGGAAGATCACCATCTCCCCAAGTATATGCACCTAACAGAATGTGCGAGTAATCATGAAGGAGTTCAGCATCAATATCCATCGCTTCATGCCGATCCACGCTAGCCCCAGCTTCCTTTAATCCTTTTTCGATTAAATCAGCCATTGCTTCTGTATTTCCTGACATTGTGGCATACACCAATAAAACTTTTTTCGTCACTTTTTCTTCCTCCTTATTAATGAATCAGTGCAGGTTCCTCATAAGGCCTGACAAACTTACTTTCATATAAACCCGCACAGAAAAAATTCTCCTTTTGATTGGCGACACGAAAACCATGCCCTTTGATCGTATCAAACCATTTGAGCTCTTTTTGCTCTATATCAAGCTGATACACTTTAGAAAATCCATGCTCGTCCTGTGAGGTGGTCACATACACAATGCCGTTATCCTCTGACACATCCAAAAATGATTCCTCTCGCGCAAAAGCTTGTGATTGAATATCATGCAGCATATTTGTATGTAAGTCTAAAATTTGAACAGATCCTCTTTTCCCTTTTTTAGAGCCCAACGCACAGACAAGGAGGTGTTCCCCGCAAAGCAGCATAGAAGCAGTCATTCGGTGCTCTTCTCTGTTTAGGAGAAAAACCTGTTCACTTTGGAAGTCATACACCCATATTCCTCCGTGCACCTCATGAATCTGTGTTCCAATATAAAGATAATCACCGGCTACACATAATGAGCGAATCACAGGGGGCTGATTTACATGAGCAAATGGCTTCATAATTTCCCAGGAAATTCCGAAATCGGTTGACACATAAATACTATGCTTTCCATGTGCGCATACAAACCCATCTTTGCGTCCTGTAATAGACCAAACAACTGCATTTGTCGGAAAAGATGATAGCGCCCACGTGTGGCCCTCATCTCCTGATCGTATGACAGTTCCATTTTCACCAACACCGAACAAATACGGACCAATATAACTGATAGCGTGGATTTTATGCTTAAGCTTAAAAAGCTGCTGCCATCCGCCCTCCACACTGTAATGAAAAATACCTTCTCGTTTGACAGCAACAAAGTAGCCGCCACTTTTAGACGCAGCAACAGCTGTCGCACCTTTATGAAACATGATTTTCAACTCTTTTCTCAGACAATGATGCCCACGTTAAAAAGCTCGTTGCAAACTCCTCACAGCACGCCACATCTTCATCTGTATCTGGCGCAAGTTCCATTTTCAATGTTTCAGGAAATACGGATGCACCTGTCGATTTCAGCATGTCATGAAAGGTATGAACAGCCTCGCAAAACTTCGGATAACTGTAATCGCCTGATCCAAATACCGCCGCTTTGATGTGAGAAAGTTCAAGGGATGAGACCTCTTCATAAAAATCTTCAGCTTCATAAGGTAAATCACCGTCACCCCATGTGTAAGAGCCGATCATGACATAATCGTATGAAGAAAGATCTTCTGCACTTGTGTCGTCAAATTCCATCATCTCTGTCTCTATCCCTTTTCCTTCAAGCGTTTGTTTTAAGATCGCTGCCATATCTTCCGTATTGCCAGACATACTCGCAAATGCAATTAGTGCTTTCATCTATTGGTCACCTCATCTAAATGATAATCATTTTCAATTATTATATGTACACTTTAAATGATAATGATTTTCATTGTCAAATGTTTTATGAAAAGGTGCTGTTCAAAATACACATGACGTACATCAAAAAACCGCTCATTCCAATTGGAAGGCGGCTTTAATTGATCATCACTCTATCTCTTTGTGATGTACTCTTTTTTTATTTCTGAATAAAATATGGACCGCAATCGGTTTCGTGCGTCATCACAAATGTCCAATTTTCTTCCCAATCCATGACATACAGATCGCTATAGTCCATGTGTCCGTCTGTATATGGCAATTCCTTCACTGACAGGTCAGCGGCGTTTTCAAACAGATACGCTTCTTGAGTAAATTGATAAAAAATCGTACATGTATGCTTTGATTGCTGATGAAAGGCGTTTATCGCTGCCTCTTTTTCAAGGCATTCAACTTTTCCCCAGCTACATAAGTGCCATAGGAAACCATCCATCCCAATCTCTTTTTGTTCTTCTAAAGAAAGATGACTTGCAAAACGTCCACGCCATCTCTCGCGTAAATAAGTTCCCCATTTCGGTATATCCATCTTCTTTTTTCGTTGATTTCTCATCATTTCTTCCAGCTTTCTTCTTTTTCAGTATGAAACAAGTAAATCTATTAGAAACCTAATCAAACTACTTATCCTAAAAAAGCACCTCCTCTTCCAGAAGTACTTACACTGCCTCACTTTCAAGCATTTCTTTCACCACACCAACAAATGCTTGAACTTGTTTTAACTGAAAAGAGGCTTCATATCCTAACAGCCACGTGTCACGTCCGATTTGCTCTCCATTTGCGTCTACGAGCGGGGTTTTGTGTACGCTTTTCTCATGATCATATAGGGTGACCGAAGGCAAAATGGCGTAGCCGATACCGTGATAGGCCATTTGTTTACATGTCTCAATCTGGTCCACAAGAATCGTCTGTTTTGGCGACACTTTAAACTTTTGATGCCACCAGTGCTGAATTTCTTGATAATAGGTGCTATCACTTTTAAATTGAATAAACGGGCGTTCTGTCTCAATTAACTCATCCACGTCCTTGATGACAGAATCGACTAAATATAAATGATCGGTCATTAAGTATTCCTTTGTGCCCTTCCAATCAGGATTCCCGCGAATGATGCCGATGTGGACATGGTCTTCATACAGACTTTTAAGCATCTCACTGCTCCAGCCTGTCACAAGAGATACTTTGGCATTTGGGTATTTCTCGACATACCGCTTCAACACCTTTGGCAGCCAGTGCTGACCAATAATGGACGCAACTGCAAGCTTGAGTGTACCGTGAATGTCTCCTTCAAGCTCGTCAATTCTCTCTCGCACTCGATCCTGCTCAGTCGTGACCTCTTTGGCGAATTGAATAATCTGTTCGCCAGCTGAAGTGACTGTCAAGCCTTTTTGTGAACGAAAAAAGATTTTGGTTCCCCACTCTTTTTCAATCGTTTGCAGCCTTTGAGATAAGGCAGGCTGAGAGACAAAGAGCCGCTCTGAAGCCTTTCTCATATTCAATTCCTCACTAAGTACAACAAGCATATGTAACTCTTGAAGCTGCATGGGCGCCCTCCTTCTCTCGATAAGTTTTTCTTATTTTATATAGTCATTATATAAATAATAGCTTATGAAGGCAAAAAAAATAAGCTGGGCTGCAGCTCATTTTTTTGCGGAATGAATGACTTCATTTAAGCGCTTTAATACAACACGCCGAGTGAAAATCCCTTCGAATACTTGCTCTTCATTTTCCACACAAACAAATCCATTATTCGTCACAGCGTGAACGCCTTTTAAAACAGGATCCGTCGTTTTCAGTCTTGGAATATCTGATAGCATGACCTCTTCTACTTTCAATTGGTCGAGCTTTTCAAATTCAATTCGTTCTAAGCCAAAGATTTTATCCATGATCATATTTGTTCCAATTAACCCATGAAGGTGATAAGAAGCATCCAGAACAGGTATGGCTGTATATCCTGTTTTTGTCAGGACCAATAGGGCGTGCTCAAGATTATTTCCAATTTGAACGTGTGCCACTTTATCTGCATCAATCATATGCTCAGCTACTGTTGACTCAAGTAATTGAGCCGGTTCTATCTCTATCATGTTTCTTCGACCCCTTTTCTCTCAATCATCAATCATACATTCCCCTTTAACATTAAGCATAAACTAAAACGAATTTTGTCGAAAGATTTTTTTCTGCATAAAAAAGATACTCAGCGTAGAGTATCTAATAGAATGTTCAATCGATATTAATTCTCAAACCTTACTCTGTCATACAATGTGATCAATTTCTTATACGTATTGTCGTCGACATTTTTTGTTCCACATTCTATATCATTGATCTCACTGCTTAGTAATTCGACAGCATATTCCTGATTCAGTAATACGTTTAATAATAGCTTTTTCTCTTCTTCATTAAAACGATTTTCGATGACGCTCATTCAACATCAGGCCCCCTGTTTCATATATGCTTTTATATTGATTAGCAGGCGTTTGAATGTCTGCTTCCTCTCTATACAGCTAGAATAAGGAACTAGAATCGAATCGTCAACCGCACGTTTCGACAACGTTTGGAGAAAAATGACGGAATTTATTTTGTGTATCGATTGGCGTAGCAAAATGCTGCGTATGAGTCGGGTTTTATTTTTGCTTCAATTCCCATGGCTGTGATCATTCCGGTCATTTCCTGGATCAGCTCTTTTGTACTTCCTTTTTTGCCAATATCTAGATGGACTTCAAAACGAAGGTCTGCCCCTTCCTCAGCAAACGGAAGAAGCAAATCCATCAGTTCTGTTAAAGGTCCCTCAAGGATGTCTGCACATACCTTTTGGCTAAACGCTGTCTCTAATGAAATTTTTTCTCTAAGACTTTGTACAGGCCGATTCAACACTTGCTGCGTGAGACAGCCCCAAGCTCCTTTGCCGATCCGGTGAAGATGAATTGCAGTCATAAATGTTGTGACATTCTGATTGACCTGAGAGTCCGTACCAATTGATAGTACATAAACAGATCTCGGGTCTTTTTGAATAAAGTCTTTCATTCTCATGACAACATCAGAAAACGCTAAATGCTCTTCAGAAAGATTAAAGAAAAAAGAATCACTCACAGAAAGGAACTCCTTTTCAATGGTCTCTTATCCGAATATTGCACTGAATGATCATCTTCCATTTGCTTATCACCTATGAAGTGTATGCTTCCGCAATCAACGAAGGAATTCTTAGAAAAAACATTTCATACGATTCAGCTTAGGATTGTAGAAGCTCAAAAATCTCAATCGAAATCATATCAATGTTGTCAAATGGGAAAGTGTTTGGCTTATCCCCTTGTTGAAAAACAGTCAATTCAAACGTTTGATTCTTTTCGAAATACTTAACACTACAGATTTTCTCACCGTTCACTTCGAAATAACGCTGTGCCGGCTCGTTTGCAGCTTCTGCTGTCTCTTGAAGACTTTGCAGCCTTGTAATGATACCCATTAATTGTGACATTCTAAAAAAAGACTCCTTTCAAAAAAACAACTCAAGATGAACCCGTATTGATTATACACAAGTCCTACAAAGCATCATACCATAAAGTGTTCTCAGATGATATTTTTCCTCTTGAATTCAAAAAAAGAAAAAGAATCTGTTTTTTTATTTTGAGTCTTTTTTCTTATCTCATGCATCTTGTTTTTTATAAACCGGCCGATCTCATCAGGCGTTTCGCAATTTCGTCAAAATCTTCTTTTGAAATACCTGGAGCAAACTCTTCCGGCAAATCTCTATAATCTGGCACGGGTGCACCTTTTGGCGTACCCTCAATAACTGTCAGCGGCTTTCCATCAATCGGATGGTTTCCTTTCCAAATTTGATTGATATCCTTATAATCCGTGTCACTAAATGTATACAGCTTTGTATGAACATTTTGATCTTCAAACTTTCTTGCAGAATCAAAGTATTTATTGTCGAGATTTGGAATCGGCAGCATCTTCCCAACATCTACTCCTGTCGCTACCTCAAGGGCTTTTGCATACGCCACAACATGTACGCCGCCTCTGACAAGTAAATAACCGATCATTTCTCTTGCCGTAGGGTGATCCGTCATTTCATATACGCGCATTTTATGCGTACGAGCTCCGCACTCTAGGAAGAAGTTATGAAGAAGATCCAGAATCAGATTACCACTTGAGAACACATTCTCACCTGTCCACGGCTTTGCCATGGAGTCAAACGGATAGCCTGTTTGTGCCGTTTGGATAAAATGCTGCGTATTTCGTTTATCAACAGCCGCTTTCAACGGGGTCGTATCTGGATCGCCCCCATGGGTGGTTCCCGTAATCATGAGATTGACTGCAGTTGTCACAAGCTCTACATGACCGAATTCTTCAGCTGTAATACTTGATACAAGATCATAAAATGGTTTGAGCTTTCGTTTCCCTCTAAAGTTAAACGATTGAAACATGTAGTTGTTTAATGTGGACATTTCACCAAATTTTCCGCCGAGTAATTCTTGCACAGCCGCTGCACCATTTGCATCTGGGTGATCTGGCATTGGTAAATCAATCAGCAGCCGTTTGTCACGTTTGATCATGACTTTTCCCTCCTACTGTCTAACTATCATCATTTAAGGTGTATGGATGAATTGGGATGTCCTATGCATGAAGGGAATGATTGGCGCACAAAAAAAACTTGGCGGGGGTAGCGCCAAGTTTTTTGGATCTTGATCTGATAGAGGGGTTGGGGAACAGAGAGTAGCTTCTCTCTATAACTAAATGATAATGATTATCAGTTTCATTGTCAACCATTTTTTCTATCTTTTTTCTAATAAAAAAACAGCCATGTCGGCTGCTTTTAAATTAATCCTTCCTGCTCATATAGATAAGCATACGGAAGATCTACAAACAAATACACGTCTCCCTCTAACGGATAAGAAAACGTACGTATTCGTTCTCCAGTTTCTAAATCACTGTAGATATCGCTGAAAAATCCTTTTCCGCTAATTCTCATTTGAAGAATATTCGCTAGAAAATAAGGGCGCCAGCTCCAGTTTTTCTCTATATACTCTGGCTGAAACAGCCATTCTTTCTCTTTCTTAAACACATTCCCAGTGATTTGAAACCCTTCTTCATTACACATATAAATGCGAAAGCTGCAATCGGTTAGTTCATGTGCCAGTTTTTGTATAAGTTCATCATTTGTGCTGCATGATTTTTTTAACGTACTGACGGCTTGATGTATTCGCTTATAAAAGGTTTCAGAATGTTCATAGACAGCTTGGAGTTTCTTTTTCTCATGGGCAATGAATTGCTGAAATTCTTCTTTAAGCTGTTCTTTTCGTTTGTTCCGGTCAATTAATTGTGCCGCAGGCTCGTGAAGGTAGAAACCTTGAAAATATCTTCCGCCATTTCTCCATGCATATTGCAGCTGAAAATTCGCTTCAATATCTTCATAGATTAAAGCCGCTCCTATTTTTCTTGCAAGAAGTGAAATGCTGTATAACACATATTCATAGGAAGGAGATGGAGACGACGCTCTTAAAGCCTGTAGATCTATTTTTAATAGATCAGGTGAAAGCAGAGCAATCCGGTCAAGATTGCTGCTTTCTTTTCCTATATTAGATACGGCGATTTTGATCCCATATGTACGATAATACGTTAACGTATGGTAAAGCTGTTCAATGTCGCCGCTAAATGTATGTTCAGTAATTTCAATGACAAACCGGCTAAGCTGAATACCCTTTGCTTCATATTCTTTTAAAAGTTCTAAAAAACTTTCGCCATGATCAAGCATGAGGACGTTCGCATCATGATTAATAAAGATGAGCAAATCTTCATCTGCGGTTGTGAAGAGATCAAGCGCTTGACTTAATACTTTGTGATCTACTTCCAATTTATATTCGTCAGGAATAGATGAATCCGTAAAGAAGGAGCCTAGACTAACTGTTCCCGACTCAAGCTTCATTCTTCCAAGAATCTCATAGCCTATCACTTTTTGTTCCTCCGCACTGAAGATCGCTTGATAGTGCGGGAAAACATCTTCAATATTCGTTAAAATATCCAATGGATCGACCATTTTCATCACCTGCTTCTCTCTTTGTGTGATTATACCATATCAAAAGCAGGTCTTACACGGTCATTCAAAATGGTGATTGGTTGAGCCATTGCCCCCCATCCATCGTGATACAATCTCCATTCATATAAGATGCATGCTCAGATAATAAGAAACTCGCAAGTTCTGCAATTTCTTCTGGTGTGCCAAGTCTACCGAGCGGAACACTATCTAATGTTCTTTGGGCAGCCTCTTCAGATTCCCACAGTTTATCTGCACCACCTGTTCTTTCAATGGGCCCCGGCGCAATGGCATTTACGCGAATGCGATATTGCTTTCCCCATTCGACTGCAAGCGTTCGAGTAAGTGATAGTACGCCTGCTTTTGCGGCTGCTGAATGCGCTACACCAACACCAGCCCCCCATGCATATGTGGCGACCATGTTGATCATACTTCCGCTTTTCTTTTGACGAATCCAATAGTTGCCCACTGCATGGCTGCAAAAAAAGGTGCCATTTAGCACAATATCAATGACCGCTTTCCAGCCGTTAGGAGACAGTTTTTCTGCTGGAACTAAAAAGTTGCCTGCTGCGTTATTAATAAGTGCATCCACATCACCAAATGTATCTACCGCAAACTTCACCATTTGATCAGCATCTTCTGGATCTCGCACGTCCATTTGAAAATAAGCGATCGAACCACCTTTCTTTTTGATTTCATTTGCCGTTGTTTCAAGGGTCTCTTCTGTTCTTCCAGTAATCAAAACATTCCAGCCCCCGAGTGCCAAATGAGTCGCCATCGCCTTCCCCATTCCGCTTGATCCCCCTGTGACAATCACTGTTTGCTTCGTCATTTGTTCTCCCCCTTTGTGTATTTTGAATGACTATTCATTCATTATTCGTCTATCATATCATGATTTCCCCTCCATACACCATATGGGAGATTCATCAAAAATCATGCTATACTTAATTTTATTTTTAAAGGAGTCTTATATGAAGCAACTTTCCCGTAGGCAGTTTTTAAAAGGAGCAGCTGGTGCGAGTATTCTCGGACTTTTGGCGACCACATCCGGTTATGGCTATGCTCGGTACATTGAACCGCGCATGATCGACACCGTATCACTCACCATTCATGATGCTCAGCTACCGGCTTCGTTTGACCAATTTAAAATTGCGCAATTTAGTGATGTTCATTTAAGTGATACATTTTCGGCAAAAGATTTAGAGATTGTTGTCCAAAAGATCAACGCTGCATCTCCCGATCTCATTGTGTTTACAGGTGATCTTGTTGATTTTGAATCATCGATTGAAGAACATGAAAAAGCCAAAGCCTCTTTGTCTAAGCTTGATGCTCCGTTTGGAAAGTTTGCCATATGCGGAAATCATGACTACGGACCATTTGGCATCGATCTATATGAGGAAACGATGAAAGCTTGCGGTTTTACATTATGTAAAAATGAAGTGTTTCACTTAGAAAAAGAAGGCAGACGCATACAGATCGCTACACTGGATGACCTCATGATGAGTATGCCTGATTACCATTTCATCAAACGAGAAGTCTCTTCTGATCTCTTTACGTTATTGCTTGTGCATGAGCCTGATGCCGCACTAGAGCTTGAAACAACACCTATTAACTTGCAGCTTTCTGGGCATACGCATGGTGGTCAAATACAGCTTCCTTTCTATGGACCGATTCTCACAGCACCTTTTGGGCGTACATATGTCGCAGGCTTATACGGTAGCTATCAGCACCGTATCTATGTCAACCGCGGGCTTGGGACAACTAGACTGCCGCTTCGGTTTTTAGCCAAACCTGAAATCACTTTTTTCACCTTAACATCTCACGTGTAAAGAGAAGCCAAATCACCTTTTCCTGCATATGTATAAACAAAGATCATTCTCATGACAAATGTTAGGAGAAACCTTACTGGGCCTGATCCCGTCCATATAGTATATGTGAGGCGGGGATCATGGCTTCTTTTATTTGAGTAAAAGGAGTGTGCTTTCGTGCTGCGATACACGGTAAAAAGTGGAGAAACACTTGCTTCTATAGCACTTGATTTTCGAACAACGACAGATGCTTTAAAGGCTGCAAATCCGTCACTTCAAGCCCGCGAACCAGAACAAAATGAAGTCATCATCATCCCTGGGTTACCGGATCCTAACACGATCCCTTACCGCATATCTGTGTCAATTTCAGCGAAACGTCTCGTGCTGTTTTCTGGATCACAGCTCTTGCGCTCATACCCGATTGCAACCGGCAGAATATTAAACATGACACCAACAGGTTCTTATTATATTGTCAACAGACAGCCAAACCCAGGAGGTCCCTTTGGCGCCTATTGGCTGAGCCTTTCAAAAGTTCATTACGGCATCCATGGAACGAATAACCCATCTTCAATTGGTAAAGCTGTGTCTAGAGGGTGCATTCGCATGTACAATCAGAATGTCATCGAACTTGCTTCAATTGTTCCAAATGGAACACCTGTGACCATTAGCCAGTAGGAGAAATCAATTGTACGAATGGTTAAAATTTTATATGATAGAAAGTGGGATCTTCAGGTTAAGGAGCGTATTTATGGATATTTTTAAAAACAGAAATTTTGTTCGTCTCTTTTTTGCAGCACTTGCCTCGCAAATGGGGACAACAGTAGGCAATATGGCGTTTGCCTTTTATTTGCTCGACCATTTTAGTCATCAGCCCGCTTACGCCACTTTAGCAGAGCTAATGTATTCACTGCCTACGATCTTTGTCTTTTTTATGGTCGGTGTGGTCGCAGACCGTTTTGATCGTAAAAAAGTCGCAGAGAATTGTGATTGGATACGAGCTGGGCTGACGATCGTTTTATTTATCGTCATTTATTTTAATTCACTGCCGCTTATTTTCTTGATCTTGTTTATACGAAGTGCCATTACGAAATTCTTCTATCCAGCTGAAGCCTCTCTCGTTCAGGCCATTTTAAATAAAGATCAATATGCAAAAGCTGCTGGTTTAAATCAGATGCTGTTTAGTTTGTTTATGGTATTTGGTGTTGGAATTGGTGCCATTATGTATAAAACGATTGGACTTCACGGTGCCATTACCATTGATTTGGTCAGTTTTATTATTTCCGGTATTCTCATTCGATCATGCAATATTCCAATTGAAGCACGACAGCCTAATGGACAAGCAGGCTGGAAAGGCATGACCGTTAAAACGTCTCTAAAAGATTTTAAAGAAGGCATTCTCTATATTTTAAAAAATAAATTATTGGCCTCTTTAATTTTTGGCTTTTTTGTTTTTGGTCTTGTGAATGGCGCATTTGCCGTTCTTCCGATGTTTACAATGAAATACGGTCTTTCACCGGACCATTTTGAACTGCATACATCCTTTTTTACGATCGCGATCGGTGCCGGACTTCTAGTTGGAAGCTTACTTGGCTCTATTCTTGCGAAAAAGGTCAAGATGCAATATCTCATGTCGATTCCAATTCTAGTTGCAGGTATTTTAATTTTTGTCCTTGGTTCTACCCATACATTATGGTTATTTTATGTCACATCATTTGTCATTGGTACATGTATTGGTCCAGTCAACATTGTCATTGGAGGCTGGCTCCCAAGAATTGTTCACCCTCGTCTGATGGGACGCGTATCAGGGTGGGTTGATCCGCTCACCATGTTTGCACAATCAATGACGCTAGGTTTAATTGCCGTGTTATTTCCAAAGCTCATCACCAATGTTTCTTACATTTATTACGGAATGGGTATTATTATTTTACTCGTCTTCCTTTTTTACTTCATTACACTGCCAAAGTTCAGCAGAGAAGCTGCTGACTTAGATGTACAGCGTGAATTAAAAGGTCAGGGAGTACAATAGATGAAGAAAAAAGGCTAAAATAATGTTTATTTTAGCCCTTTTTCTTCTTTTCAGCGTGATAGAAAACCTTTGAAGTCTAGGAAGGACGAGTACTGGCGCGGAGCGAATTTGTCATTCGTGAGCACCAGCACACAGGACTGACAAAGAATGCGAGGGTTTGTCTACACGCTGAGGACTTTCTTCTATAGAAAGTCCTTTTTTCATGGAAGTATCAAGATAAACGACTATTATTTTTTCTGCTCATCGAAATGATTTGAAGCAAAATGAACGATTCTATCGACTGTATAAATGCTGATAAATAAGATGATAAAAAGAAGAAAAGGATGAATCGGCCGATCATCTACCATGTACACAATGCCTCCAACCACAAAAGCGACCAATAAAGGCGTTAAAATATCTTTCAATCTAAACCGTCCTTTCTGTTCTCATTGACTTTGCTCTTCTTATCTTACAACCAATTTTCCTTTTTATGAAATAAAAGGAATGTGTATAAATGCAACATTTTTAATAAAAATTCTTTACAATATTGGAAGTTTTATAGTAATATAGTCAGGTTGGAGGTGAGGGGCATGCTAAAAAGCTATTATTTTATTCATACAAAAAATGATCAAGGACAATACGTTGTACATACAGAAGACTGCGCATTTTTAGGTGATGCAGCAAGTCGTACATTGATTGGTCTACACATGAACAGTGAAAGCGCCATGGATGAAGCCAAAAAAATGACGAGTGAAACTGATTTTAACGGCTGTTTTTACTGTGCTTATTCTAGCCATACGAAATAGTCCATGATCTTAAGCCATATGTTCGACCATGATTGTCTTGCATATGGTAGATTTTATCCGGCAATCCCGTTCTCATATAAGTCATTAACTACCCATTTATTTTAAAATAGGTAGTTATCTATGTTTAATAGTTCACTTTATATACATTTCACATATTTAATTTACCTTATCATCTATCAATGAACCCAATTTCTTCTTTTCCCCTCTTATTTTAGGCTGGTATAATGCCATGAATAATATCATGTATACAATACACGCTGTCCCTATCCACTGGAAAAGACCAAATGGCTCTTTTAACCAGAAAACAGTGGTTATCACTGCTGCAAGGGGTTCGACACTTCCAATTAAGCTTGAGTCTTTCGGAGATAAATACTTCAAACTTTCGATGTAAAACCAAAAAGCGACCATCGTTCCAAATACAATGACAAATAATAAATAAATATACGCTTCAAAAGGTAATTGAGACAGATTCACCTTCCATGGAGGATGGATCAAGCTAAGGGCAGCTCCCCCTATAAGCATCGCCCAGCCAACAACAACAAGTGAATCGAATTGTTTTAACAGCTTGATTGGATATAACGTATAAAAGGACAATGCCACGGCTGATAGTATTCCCCAAAATACCGCGACAGCTGGAACAGTTAATGTGGAAACGGAACCATTCGTCAATAAGAGAAACATGCCAACCAAAGCCAATACGACCGTCAACATATCTCTTTTTGTAAAAGTGGATTGCCGGCGAAATACTAGATACACGATAATCATGACAGGTGCTGTATACTGTAGCAATGTAGCCACCGCAGCATTCCCATGATGAATGGACACCATATAAGTATATTGAACAGCTAACATGCCCATTAGTCCAAATATCAGCACTTGAATGGCCGTACTCTTCATTTTCAACACGCCAATCAATTGCGTGCGTTCTTTCGTCATGTAATGAACAAATAAAAGTAACCCGCCTGAAATGAGTAGCCTGACAGTGACCAGCCAATTGACGTCAATTCCATATTGCTGAAACAATTTTTGTGAAACGGTTCCTCCTACTCCCCAACAGATAGCTCCTATCAGTACAAGAAAAATTCCCTTTCTCCTCTTCATTTTTATTCTCCTCAATTCTAAAAAAATCATGATAATATAGTTGATAGTAGTTCAATTTTTTACATATTGATATATCAATTGAACATAAAAATAAAAGAATATTGAGGAGAACCATGCACAATCATCATTTTCTTATTGACAACAATCTGAAAGAATTAACGGAGCATTCAACCACCACATGGCCTATTGCTCTATATCATACAAAGATTCGTGATCATATGAGCGGATATATCCCTCTTCATTGGCACGACGAATTTCAATTCGTCTTTATTTTGGAGGGAGAGGCTGAGTTTCACATTAACGAGAAGATATTGAACATTCAGCAAGGAGATGGTGTATTCATCAACAGTGGCTGCTTACACATGGCAAAGGATGCAAATGGGACGACATGTACTTATATTTGTTTAAACGTTTCACCTCACTTCATCACAGCCAATGAGTTATTCACCACGTTCGTTCATCCATATATGCATGCGAGTCAAACAGCTTTTATTTTATTCAACCGAAAAGACGGATGGCCAAACCAAATCTATCAATGTATACAAATCATTCAACGATTAATCGAACAAACTCCGGCATATTTTGAACTCGAACTTAATATACAGCTCATCACGATTTGGAAATGCCTTTTACAAAATCGTTTTCAACTGACATATGATGCACGTAAGCACGATAGAAATGAACGTATGAAACATATGCTGAATTGGATTCATGAACATTATCATGAAAAGGTTCTTCTTCAAGATATCGCTCGTGAAGGACAATTAAGCCGCTCTGAATGCTGTAGATATTTCAATGATATTTTAAAGAAATCTCCTATACATTATGTGAATGAATATCGAATTCAACAAAGCCTCATTTTGCTTCAAAAGACGGACTTAAACATAACAGAAATCGCCTACCAAGTTGGCTTCAGCAGCACTAGCTATTTTATTAGTATTTTTAAAAGAATAAAAAATACAACACCTTTATCATATAGAAAATCAAAGGCATCGTTTACATCCAACTGAAACGCCTAGTTGGAAAGGATACCGGATAAATGATGATGCTCTTGCTAAGAAGGATTCATTCATTGTTCTTCTTCACGTTTCAGAATCATCATGAATGGCTATTGTAAATAAGATTGATGAAAATCTAATGCTTTTTACAATAAGTCTATTTGCAATTTACTAATAAAAACGTATAATTTATACTAAGCACAGGAAGACGAAAGACAAAGGAGAGAAAAAATGGACGATTATGCTCATACTAAAGACATAGAACCTACAGCAGAAAACATCGCAAAAGCCATTTATACTGTTAACCGCCATGCTAAAACCGCACCAAATCCCAAGTTTCTTTATCTTTTGAAAAAACGTGCGCTGCAAAAACTATTGCATGAAGGTAAAGGAAGAAAAGTGGGCCTACATTTCTCTAACAATCCCAAATATAGTCAACAACAGTCCGACGTGCTGATTGAAATTGGAGATTATTATTTTCATCTGCCACCAACTAAAGAAGACTTCGAATTTTTGCCACACTTAGGAAATTTAAATCAATCATATCGCAATCCAAAAGCGAATATGTCATTAAATCGAGCGAAACAAATACTTCAAACGTATGTCGGTTTAAAAGAAAAACCTGCCGCCACAAAACAAAAATCACATTATACAAAACCCGTCTTCAAACGGCTCGGGGAAAGTTATTTTTAAACAGAAAAACCACTCAAAGCGAGTGGTTTTTTCTTTAGATAATAAAATGATCTACTTTTTCAATCAACTGATGAATTTCTGGTTTACTAATTTGATCATCTGCACCGATGGTTTCCCCTTTATGACGCAGATCGTCCGTAATTAATGAAGAGAAAATGAGAATTGGAATGGACTGTGTTAAAGGATTGTCCTTCAGCAGCTTTGTTAATCGATGTCCATCCATTTTGGGCATTTCTATATCTGTAATAATCATATCAATTTCTTCTGTCACACTGATGCCTTTACTGACAAGATCCATGACATGGTCATATGCTTGTTTCCCATCTTCAAAGGTCACAATGTTTTTATATCCTGCCTCGGTTAATTCATTTGTTAATAAGTGCATGAGAAGGGGAGAATCTTCAACAACATACAGCTTCTTCCCTGTTCTTCTCTCATCTTTCTCACCGTCAAACATATGATATGTGTCTACACCAGATGCGGATTCAATATCATAGATGATTTTTTCGTAATCTGGAAGGAAAATCATTTTCTCGTCAAGCTTGATGATCCCTGTTAAATGACGGTCCATTCCTTGATTGAGTGCAGTTGGTTTTTCAATCTCTTCCCAGCTGACGCGGTGAATTTGTGATACCGTTCCTGTATGGAACACAAATTTCCGTTGGTTGAATTCAGTCACAATGTATTTCTCTTGTTCTGACTGATCTGACTCGACATTAAAAAAGGAAAATAGATTGATGACTGGTAAAATCTCGCCTCGTAAACTAATCATCCCTTCTACATCTTGGTGAGAGTGCGGTACAACTGTCACCTCAACTGGCTGAATAATTTCTCTTACTTTCATGACGTTAATGCCGAATTGATTTGAACCAATTTCAAACTTCACAATTTCCAATTCGTTAGTACCAGAGTCAAGTAAAATTTCTTGTTTGTTTAAAGCCACGGAAATCCCTCTATTCTTCAATATAAGATTGTACTTTTTATATCGGCAGCATGGGTAAAAAGTTGACGTTTCTTTACGCTTTCTCTCGTACGAATTGATGAATCACAAGTCCTATGGCTGCAAGGATGAGCAAAGACCCTAATGCAAGACGGCTTGCGAGATTCCCATGTGATGCAAATAGAAGTGTGACGGAGCCATAAATAATGGGACCGACGATTGAAGACACCTTTCCCGAAAACGCAAAGAGACCAAAAAATTGCCCTCGTTTTTCTTTAGGCGTCAGCTCAATAATGAGGATTCGTGATGATCCCCAGCTTGCGCCAAGTGAAATGCCGAATAGACTGCCTGCTACCCAGAAGACCCATTCAGTTGTCGCTGTCACAGCTAGAATGAGCGCCACAATTAAAATGACATACACGACTGTAATTGAGCGCTTTGCCCCGATGGCCTTTGTGACATATCCGAATAGAAACGAGCCAATGATACTTGAAATCGTGGACACAAGATACAGCAAAATAAATTGACCTGCCGTAAAACCAATGATAATTTTTGCATAAACAGCCATCATCGCAATCGCTGTCTGCAACGCATCATTCATAAAAAAGAAAGCGATCATAAAAATAAAGGCCGGTTTGTACTGCTTCATCTCTTTAAATGTACGAATAATCTCTTTATACCCGCTGAAAAAAGACGCCTTTTTCTCTTGCTGCGGGAGAGGTTGAGGATCTTTTATAATAAAGAGAAAGGGCAGAAAAAAGAGAAAGAATAAAAGGGCTGTCGGAATGAATGCTTCATGAAACTGGTCATTTCCTACAAGTAAATAAACAGAAAGGCCGACAAGTGTACCTAAATAGCCGACAGCAATACCGAATCCAGAAATGAGGGGGATTTCATCCTTTGTCCCAAGATCGGGCAAAATGGTGTCATAAAAAACAAGACTAGAGTGATAGAAAAATTTGGCGATGACGAACAAGGTAACCACCACCAATAAGGAGACAGGAAGACCAAACCATTCGCTTGAGAAATCAATCCCAGCAAAGATCCCCATCATAAAGGTACAGGCAATACAAATCAGGGTAAACACCGTGATATACCGCTTCTTTTTCCCTGTACGATCAATCAGCACACCATATAAAGGCGTAAAAATGACGAGGAAAAAGCTTGCAAGTGCGTTCGCATAAGAAATAAATGTACTAGCGATTTGATCCATCCTCGCACTGTCGCCTATCGTCTCCTGCAAGTAAAATGGGAAGAAAATGGTGATCATATTCGATGAAAATATCGTATTTGCAAAATCATACAATGCCCAGGCCAAAACAGGTGCGGTGAAAAAGAGCCCGAAGCTTGCCCCTTTTTTCTGAACGGTCATTTTCCCTCTTTTCAATAGATTGACTCCCTTCTCTGCTTTATTTTCACTATCATTCTACTTTATGTGACGTTTCCCTCTTCCATACAAGCAATCTATACAAAAAGCACCCCGTACTATTTAGCAGAGGTGCTTCTTTTCATTATTTCTTTACGACAATGGTACTTGCAATCAAATCGTGAAGTGCTTGTTTTTTTTCTGTGAAAAACGCTATGATGTAGCCAATGAATAAGATTGGGGACAAAAAGCCTTTTGCAAAAAAGCGGCCTGTCGCGCGCCCAAATGTTATTTTTTCACCCGTTACTTTTGTCACTTTGATGCCAAGAGCCATTTTGCCAAGAGTTCCTTGCAGCTTTGATGATTCCATGATCGCATAATACAGCCAAGTCACCGCGATACCGACTAAAATCGTTACGCCATAGAAAAAGAGAAAGCCCATTATCACTGCCCATTCTTCATCCGTGATCACCGTTGAAGAATAGTAATAGCTATCATCATACATTAAAAATGCCGCCTCAGGGCTTGAGACAAAAAAGAGTGTTGCGAGAATAAATACAATGATTGAAAATGGTACACTAATAATGACACCGTCTAAAAGATGAGCAAGAAAACGATAACCTACACCAGCTAGTTCAGGATGTTTTTCTTCTTGAATAGGTGCTTCTGACATGTTTGTTTCCATCCTATTTCTCCTTTATTATGTATGTTTTCTATAAATTTCTTATAATCATTCGTTATTATATCTTATGAATATCGCAAGATCAATGGAGCTTTACATTTTTACATGAATTTTAGATCATTTTTCAATGATGATTTATGTGAATAAATACTGAAAATTCACGAAAATTATGGCGCATCTAGTTCTTTCAACGCCTGATTTTTTAACATTTTGTGATATTTTCGTCTCATTTCGATTCTTCTGTTGACAATCACGTTTCACATGGTACAATAGTCAAGGATTTTTTAAAGAAAGGTGTTCATGATGGGAACTGTCGTACTATTAAAGAACAACGAAATGACTGTGATTGAAGATATTTGCGAAGCTGATTTTTTAGATATGAAACATGGTTTATCTAATGAAGATACTGCTTATATCTCTTGGTATGAAGATTACGATACTGCTTATGGATATTGATTTCATTTCATAGATGAAGCGTAAAAAAAGGCGATACCACCTAAAAAGAGGTGGTATCGCCTTTTTTACGTTTGTGTGCTTCTTTCACTTTCAGGTTCTACATGAATAAAGATTTGTGCATGCGGAAACGCCTGCTGAATGTTCTCTTCAATTCGATCACATAATTGGTGAACATCTTCAATGGTTGTTTTTCCATGAACAATCAAATGGAAGTCAATATATTCTTCAGCACCGGATCGTCTTGTTCGAAAGTCATGATATTCAATGAATTCTTGACTGAATGTTTGAATGATGGCCTCTATCGCTTGTTCTTCTTCCGGGGTTAACCGGGCGTCGACAAGCGGCGGGAAGGCTTCCTTCATGAGTTTAAACGCTTCACGCATAATATAGAGCGCTAGCACCATTCCAATAATCGGATCGAGGAAATACCAGTCCGTTAATGCAACAAGCAATAAACTAATGGCGACTCCTAGTGACGTAAACACATCTGTTAAAAGATGCAGTGCATTCGATTTCATGGCAACAGAATGTACTCGCTCTGCCTCTTTGTTCACAACTCTCGACACAACAAAATTGATAAGTGCGCCGATCAGCATGACCACAATACCAAGTACCGGCAGTTTAACAGGCTCAGGATGCATTAATTTATGAACACACTCATAAATGATCCAAATCCCAGCAACAAAAATCAACAAAGTTTCAATCGTTCCAGAAATATTCTCAACTTTCCCATGTCCATAAGGATGTTTTGAATCTGCCGGCTTTCTTGAAATACGAACAGAGATAAATGCAATAAAAGAAGCCATTAAATCGAGAAAAGAGTGAATGGCTTCTGATAAAACCGCAACAGATCCAGTTAACACCCCTACAATGATTTTAAGGACCACAACAAACGTATTACTCATGACGGATAAAAAGGCTATTTTCGATGTCTTTGCTGATTGATCCATCTATTATCGTCCTCCTTCAGGAGATCGTATGCCTGTGAAAGCAATTCCCATGACTTGATTCTATCGTTCTTTCAGTTTATACCGTTTTGCCTTATTCTAATCATCTTAAGCAGAGCTGTATTTTCCGAGCAGGTTACGCTATAATAAATGTTGCTCTTTCTTCATCTATCACTCATGCTGTGATGGATAGGAGAATAGACTACATATAACGATATCCGAAGCCTTTCCGCAGGTGACATTTATGCAGTGAATGGTAAAATAGGATAAAAACATAAATTATTTTTAAGGTGATGAGAAATGGAGCATTTGCTGAATCCAAGAGTAAAGGATATTGAAATTTCAGGCATTCGAACATTTTCAAATCTCGTATCTTCATATGAGGATGTCGTTTCATTGACCATAGGTCAGCCCGATTTTTATACGCCGCATCATGTCAAAACAGCTGCCAAAACAGCCATTGACGAGAATTTCACCTCGTATACTCATAACGCTGGGTTTTTAGAGCTAAGACAAGCGATCCAGCAATACATCAAAAAGAAAGTCCATCTTGATTATGATGCAGAGACAGAAATCATTGTGACAACAGGTGCGAGTCAAGCAATTGATGCTGCGTTTCGAACCATTTTGACTGAAGGCGATGAGGTCATTCTGCCCGGCCCTGTGTACCCTGGCTATGAACCGATCATTCGGATGTGTGGTGCGGTGCCTGTGCATATCGACACAACCAATGCCGGTTTTAAATTAAATGCCAAGCTGATTGAAGATGCATTAACGGAAAAGACAAAGTGTGTTGTCCTTCCATACCCTTCAAATCCAACTGGGGTCACGCTATTAGAAGAGGAATTGAAAGAAATTGCACAGCTTCTTGAAGGAAAGGATATTTTTATTCTATCTGATGAAATTTATAGTGAGCTGACATTTGATCGTCCGCATCATTCCATTGCTTCTTTCTTAAAGGAACAGACGATTGTCATCAATGGACTGTCAAAATCTCATAGCATGACCGGATGGAGAATCGGCTTTTTATTTGCTTCCGCTCCTATTGCTAAACATGTATTAAAAGTACATCAATATAACGTGTCTTGTGCCTCGGCTATCTCACAAAAGGCGGCACTTGAAGCAGTGACAAATGGTGTGGATGATGCACTGATTATGAGAGAGCAATATAAGAAAAGACTCGACTATGTATATGATCGGCTCATTTCTATGGGGCTTCCGGTCATTAAACCTTCCGGCGCTTTTTATATTTTCCCTTCCATTGAATCGTTTGGGATGAGTTCATTTGATTTTTGCATGGAGTTGTTAGAAAGTACAAAACTTGCGGTCGTACCTGGTTCTGCTTTCTCTTCACTCGGCGAAGGATATGTGCGCCTTTCCTATGCATATTCACTTGAAACGTTAAAAGAAGGACTTGACCGTCTCGAACAATTTGTACTTGAAAAGCGTTCCATACAATCAACAGACGGATGAAACAACGGCTCTCTTGCCGTTGTTTTTATTTTGCGGGAAACATGATGTGAAACACAGTCCCTTTCTCAGGGTGGCTATCTACCCGGATGGTTCCGTTGTGATTTTCTAAAATATTAAATGTCACCATGAGCCCAAGCCCTGTTCCCTTTTCTTTTGTCGTTAAAAAAGGTTCACCAATCCGCTTCATGACCGATTCAGGAATACCAATTCCTTCATCTCTAATCGTGACAAGTATCCCTTCTTTTTCGGCTTTGGCGGTAATGTCTACCTTCCCTCCGTCCGGCATGGATTCGACGGCATTTTTGATTAAATTGATAAACACCTGCTTCAGCTGGTTTTGATCCCCATTCATCAGGAGATCCTCCTCGATATCACTTGTGTTCATCAAAATTCCATTTAAGTTGGCCTGTGTTTCTAACAGAGCGGTGACTTCGCTAATGATTTTTTTCAAATCAAGCGTCTGCATGGATGCCGTTTGCTGCGGCTTCGCAAGCATTAGTAGCTCACTTAAGATGATTTCAATCCGGCTCAGCTCAGAGAAGACAATTTCAAAATATTGATCACGGTCTTTTGTTTTTGGTTTAATGAGCTGTAAAAAGCCTTTAATCGCCGTCAGCGGATTCCTTATTTCATGTGCAATGCCTGCTGCCAATTGACCTGCGATTGATAATTTTTCAGAGCGCAGCATGAGTTCTTCTGTCTGTTTTCGTTCAGATATATCTCTTAAAATAATTTGAACGGCTGTTTCACCAAAAAATGTGGTAGGGATACAAACCATTTCTGTATAAATCAACCGGTGTTTAAACGTATGGCAGCTCATCGTCACAATCTCAGAATCTGATGCTCTTTCGATAATACGTGATAAGCTCTTTTTCACTTTTTGCTGATCACATGAATGGATTTGATGAAAGATATCTTTTCCGATTAATTTATCGTAATGTTCGGCTTCAAATAATTTAATACCTGATTCATTCATAAATACCCATTTATGATCGTGGATGACGGCAATGGTATCAATGGAATTTTGGATAAGCAGCTGATACCGCTCTCTACTTTTTTGAAGAACGGTTTGAAATTTTTTACGGGAAGAGATGTCCACTAATAGTAAAAGTTCTGCCCGTTGATTTTGATAAATTGCCGGAGATGACTTCACTTCAATATGAATCATGCTCCCGTCTTTCCTTTTCCATATTTGTTCAATCATTCCGACTGGAAGGCCTTGCTGCAGTCTTTTGATTCGGCTTCTCACAATGTCATGGTACTCCTCGGCAATAAAATCAAACGCAGACTTGCCGATCATTTCATCTTTTGTACATACACCCATTAATTGCAGCATCGCATCGTTGGCGTACACAATTTTCCCAAGCGCCGTAATACATAACGGATTTGGCAGCATGGCAATCAGATTTTCAGCTTCACTGACATCTTGGAAAGCCGGTAGACTGCCTAACGACTGTTCTGACACTTCTGTTGGTTGAAATGCTGCTTTTTGAGGCTCTGTATTCATTACCCTCATTTTCAGGATCATTTCTCTACTTAATTCGTTGTCTAACCCATCACAAGCAACAAAATCAATGCTTGCTTCTACCCATACAGCTGTAAGATCACTTCTAAGCAGTCTAAAGTGGCAAATCTCTAGCATGTGCTGATTATAGAAATAACTTTCGACGAGAAATTGATCTTCGGTATGAACAAAGTCTTTCAAAAAACACCCTAGTAAATCCTTTTGTTCATAGAGCAAAAGCTGCTTACAATTGGAAGAAATGTAGAGAAAGCGGCCATTAGAAGAAAGAACGGCATGTAAATCAATATTCGAGTACAGCTGATTCGAATCTTTCATTTTTTGTTCCATCGTCGTCCGACCCTCCTTTAATTTTTTTAGGGTTGTCCTTAGTTTGATGTATAAAAAGGATTCGCTAGAAAAACCGTATTTTCCTCCCAATCTCGTGTGAAACGTCCATATTTTCAGCAAAAAGGGAGCACTTTCTCTTGCTGTGCTCCCTGCTGTTTATTGCTTTTCATATTTCTTTTGTAATTCAACGTACTTATCAACAATTTTACTTGGAATGGTTTTAATGACAGGATCTTTATCTGATACATACGGTGTGACGACACTAAATGCCACTTTCGGATTGGAAGAAGGATAATATCCTCCAAAGGTTAAGTTGTACGTGGCATTCCCCCACCAGCTCCGGTTGGCACCATAGTAGAAGGTTTGGGCTGTACCCGTTTTCCCTGCGACATCATGCTGACCGAACCGGCCAGCGGCAGTCCCGCCTGTTGATGTGACCATTTTTAGTCCCATTTTGACACGGTCAATATCTGCTTTCGAGTTGTTAATGGTGTTCAGCACCTTCGGCTCATATTTCTTCACAACAGGGCCTACTTCTTCCTTATTCGTTGGAAAGTGAACACTTTTCACCACTCTTGGCTGAATACGGTTACCTCCATTTGCGATGGTCGACATGTATTGTGCGACTTGAAGTGGTGTATACGTGTCATACTGACCAATCGCTTCATCAAGCAAGAGTCCGCCGACTGTCTGAGGATGCGTCTGCATTCCACTTGATTCCTGCGGCAAGTCGATGCCTGTTTTCACGCCAAGACCGAATTGCGCATAGTAGTTTCTCATTTTTTGTAAGTGTTCAGGTCTTGCTGGTAACGGGCCATTCTTTTGGTAGGTGATTCCTGCCATTCTCATCGCTACATGAAACATATAGACGTTTGAACTTTTTTGTAGCGCTCGAAGATCATTAACCCAGCCAAGATTGCTATATGATTTCTTCGGTTTTCCATTTCCCGCAAAATACAGCGGTGTATCCGTATAGGATTGGTTGTGTGACATACCATCTTGATAACCAGAGAGGACAGTAGCTCCTTTGACAACAGAGCCCATTTCATACTGTGTCGTAAATGTTCCGATCGCATAATCTGTGACGTCTCTGCCGTCCATTTTCTTCCCTGACATCGCGAGAACATCACCTGTGTTTGGGTCCATCATCACAACAAAGGCACGGTCCATCATATAGTTTCTTGCACTAGCGGATCTTAGCTCTGATTCAACGATTTTGTCGACTTCCTTTTGCAGCTCCATATCAAATGTGAGTGCAAGGTCAAGTCCTCTTCGTCCTTCTGTCCGCTTGATTTCATCAAGCAGTTTGCCGCCGACCTGTGTATATTGAACAGTTGCTTTTTCTGGATTGAGAAAATCCTCATATTGATATTCTAAATAACTTTTTCCTACTCGGTCATTTCGCGAGTAACCTCTTGCCATATAGTAATCTTCACGCTCTTTTATAATGCCTTGCTCTGGGGTGGTGACACCGCCAAGGACATTATAAAGGGTTTTTTCATACGGATATTTCCTTGTCCAGTCATTGATGACATTTACACCAGGCAGTTCATCAAGATGCTCTGATACAAGTGAGATCTCTTCGTATGTCAAACTTACGGATGATGTCTGTTTTGATTCTTTAGTTTCATCAAGCAGCGCAACTTTTTCGTCCCCTTTTTTCTCTTCGTTCGGGTCCATCGCTTTCACGATTTGAGGTTCAAAGGCATATCCGCCTGTAAACCTGCGATAGATCGCTGCAACTGCTTTTTCCTCTGCATCTTTTTCGATCGCCTTGACTTCTTTCTTAGGCACACGCTCTACTTGAAGTGGATAGACATCTTTTGATTTAAGATTCTTTTGCTCTGCTTTTGAAATGAGCTTATCCGCTTCTTCCGGATGGCTTGCCAGCCAAAAATCTCGAATGTCACGCTCTCTCAAAAAATCTGTATCCATTTTTATATAAGTCGCAAGTTTTCTTGCTACTTTAATCTTATCCTCCGCTTTCACACCGCTTTCTGATGTATAAACGATGGCAGGAACACTTTCGTTATCAACAACGACTCTTCCTCTCGCGTCATACATTTTTCCTCTTGGAGACGGGTATGATGCTGTTTTGACCTCAGTTCGGTTGGCTTGCTTTTTATAATCCTCACCATTGACGATTTGCAGCACACCGAGCTTGATGACAAGTCCAGCAAATAAACTAAATACAGCGAAGAAAAAGAGATTAATTCTCCAGGCGTTCCGGCGCTTCATTTTTTTCTGCTCGGCAGCACCTTGATGCTGTTTCTCTCCCACTTATGTAGCTCCTCTCATCCTTTCAATCTTTTACAATTACCACTCATTATTGTAACACTTTTGTAATAGTTGTTACAGCGAAACAAGTGAAAAAAAGCTGTCAATCCCTATTCTGCAAAAAAATATACTAACACTTTAAAATATTGGTATGTTTATGTCGTTTTCTTTAAATAGAAAGATTCTCCATTCATTGATATGAGGAGATTCTTTCTATGACTTTAACAAAAATGACAAATGGGCGTTGTCAATGGAGGATGCTGGTACGTTTATAACAAAAAGTCCATGTTATGATTTTCTGTGAGAAAACAAAACAAAGATTTTAGGAGGAGTTACAAAATGAAAAAGAAATCATTCATTTTTTCAGCGCTGACAGCTGCTGCATTGATCACGTTCACTGGAGGGCATTCAGCTGATGCGAAAGAGCTTAACCTGAAACAAGTCATAAACGTACAGCATCAAGCCATTGATCTTCATACATTAGCTGCAAAATTACATATCTCTTCAGATGTAAACAAGCTAAGCACTTCAAATCAAAAAGAGATCGAAGCTCTATTAAACAAGCTGATCAAAAGTGGTCAACCTGTTACTGGTACAAAAGTGGTGAAAGAAGTAAACAAAGCAAAAAATGAGCAAAAACAAGAATCAGTGAAAAAACCAGCTACTTCTAAACCAAGCACACCAGCAAAAGAAAACACAACGAACAACAGCTCAAAATCTGATCAAAAAGACACAACTGCAACAAAAGCAGACAGCAGCTTAAATGCATTTGAACAAGAAGTGGTTGAGTTGACAAATAAAGAGCGTGCAAAACAAGGCTTAAAAGCTCTTTCTGTTGATTCTAAATTAAGCAAATCTGCTCGCGCTAAATCACAAGATATGAAAGATAAAAACTATTTCTCTCATACAAGCCCAACTTACGGATCTCCATTTGATCAAATGAAGCAATTTGGTATCACGTACAAAACAGCAGGTGAAAACATTGCGCAAGGTCAAAGATCACCTCAAGAAGTAGTAACAGCTTGGATGAACAGTGAAGGTCACAGAGCGAACATTTTAAACAAAAACTATACACATATCGGTGTAGGTTATGTAAAATCTGGTAACTACTGGACGCAGCAATTCATCGGAAAATAAGATCAAAAAAACCTGTCTCTATTTGGGACAGGTTTTTAGTTTGTCTTCTTTTTTCAGCCATGTGAGGGCTTGTTTACACGATACAAACTGTTCCACCTAGGCGGGGCAGTTTTTTTATTTCACCCATAATTTATAGATGCTTTGTGTTCCGCTGTTTTCTTCGCCCTGTTCGCTGAGTTTTTCGTATAATGACTTCGCTAGTGAAAGGCCTGGCATCTCTTCTCCCATCAGCTCTGCTTCTTCAAGTGCAATGCCCATATCCTTGATAAAATGCTTCACATAAAATCCTGGCTCGAAATCACCTTTCAGCATTCTTGGTGCAAGGTTTGACAAAGACCAGCTGCCGGCTGCTCCTGTTGTAATGCTTTTAAGTACCTGCTCTGGATCAAGTCCTGATTTTTCAGCATAGGCCATTGCCTCAGCCACACCTACCATCCCTGCTGCGATAGCAATTTGGTTGCACATTTTTGTATGCTGACCACTTCCCGCAGGTCCTTGATATTGAATATTTTCTCCCATTTGCTGAAATAGTGGCAGGCACGCTTCATAGGCTGCTTTTTCTCCGCCAATCATAATGGCAAGCGTGCCATTTTGGGCTCCAACGTCTCCGCCAGAGACCGGCGCATCTAATGCAAATAGTCCTTTTTCCTTCGCTTTCGCTTCAATTTCTTTTGCTAGCTGAGGTTTCGATGTGGTCATATCAATGAGGTATGTACCAGGCGCAGCATGTGCCACGAGTCCATCTTCTCCTAAATAGACTTCTTCTACATCTGATGGATACCCGACCATTGTGATGACGGCATCTGCCTCCTTTGCGATCTCCTTTACGGTCGATTTCCAAAGAGCACCTTTTTGAATCAATGTGTCTGCCTTTGCTTTTGTTCTTGTATAAACGAGAACTTCGTAGCCAGCATTCATTAAATGCCCTGCCATACTACGTCCCATTACACCAATTCCAATAAAACCAACTGTTTTGATTTGCGCCATCAAGAATTCCTCCTTATAGAGACTTTGTCAATCCACCATCAATGATGAGGGTTTGACCTGTCATATATGTATTGGCTTCAGATAAAAGAAAAGCCGCATATGCTGCAAATTCCTCTGGCTGTCCGTAACGGCCCAGCGGAATCATACGTTCAGCTTGTGCTTTGATCTCTTCAACCGATTGTTGCTCCTCTTGTGCACGGTGTTTGTCTAACTGTTTCACGCGCTCTGTTTCAATTTTCCCAGGGGCTAAGGTATTGATCAAAATGCCATCTTTGGCAAGCTCCTGAGCAGCTGTTTTTGTCCAGCCGGTAATGGCCGGTCTAAATGTATTCGACAGCATCAAGCCTGGGATTGGTTCTTTGACCGACATAGATGCAATATTTAACACGCGTGCACCTTGTTTTTTTAAATACGGCAAGGCTTCTTTTAATAACCGAATATAGCTGAGTAAATGAAGCTGAAATGATTCCATCCAATCTTCATCTGTTAAGGTTTCAAGTGTTCCTGTTTGAGGACCGCCTGTATTGTTCACGAGTATATCAAGACGTTTTTCATCACCTGCTGCTGCGACGACAAGCGCTTTAATTTGCTCGGCGTCAGATACATCACATACTTGATACGTCAGCTTCCCTTTTACAAGCGGGGATAATTCTTTGACCGCTTCTTGCAGCGTTTGCTCATGTCTTCCCGAGAGCATCACATCTGCTCCCTCTTTTGCAAGATGAAAGGCAATGGCTTTACCGATACCTTGACTGCTTGCTGCGACCAATGCTTTTTTGCCAGATAGATTAACATGCATGTTGGCACCCTCCTCTGTTCATATTTTATCATACAAAAAGAACCTTGCTCACATGGCAAGGTACTTTTCTGCAAGATTATAGTTTAAACCGATTGACTGCCTGACGCAGTGCCTGACTTGATTCGTTCAACATTTCTGTTGATGTTTTCGTTCTTTCTAAAGCTTGTACTTGTTCGTCTGTGGAAGCATGTACTTCCTCAGCTGAAGCGGCGGATTCTTGTGAAATGGCCGCAATACTTTGAATGGAATCATTCATTTTCTGCTGTTCTTCAGTCATTTCATTGATTTGTGTATGAATGCTGTCAATGGAGCCGACAAGTGCCTGCATTTCCATTGTGATACTGCTGAGTGCCTCTCCTGTTGAATTGATGGCATCACCTTGTTCTTCATTCATTTTGCTTGCTGCTGTCATCGCTTCAGCTGCCTTTTTCGATTCATCTTGAATGAGTTTTACGGTTTCACTAATATGTTTCGTTGATTCCGCAGATTGTTCAGCCAGCTTTCTGACTTCTTCTGCAACAACAGCAAATCCTCTTCCGCTTTCTCCTGCTCTCGCTGCTTCAATACTTGCATTCAGTGCGAGTAAATTCGTTTGATCTGAGATTTCAGAAATCGCTGTTACGACGTTTTCAATATTTTTTGTTTTATGCTCAAGGTCAAGCAGCATTTGCTCTACCTTCTTCGATTCTTCATTCGCTTGTGTTGATTTTTGGACGAGCAGACCAAGAGCATCAAGTCCTCTATAGCTTGCATCTTCCGATGATTTTGAATTGGTTTGCATTTGCGTGGCAAGCTCACCCATATGACGAACTTTTTCATACAAATGCTCTGATTTTTCATTAATGGTTTCCGCTTCTGATGCTTGTTTCGTCGCTCCTACAGCGACCTCTTGAATAGCCGTTGCAATCTGTTCACTAGACAGCAAGGTCTCGTTTGAAATTTGGGTCACTTCATCCGTTGATTTCACAACCTGATCTGAAGACTCTTTCACTTTTTCAATTAAGTCCCTGATACCTTCAGTCATTTGATTAAAGCTTTTCGTCAGGAAACCTATCTCATCCTGAGACTTCGACTCAAGCGAGCTGGTTAAATCGCCTTCAGACACTTTACGAACATGCTCGATGAGGCGTTTAATTGGTGTTGTAATGCTTCTAGCCAATAAGTAGCTTAGAATCATGGCAAGTATAATGGCAATGACAGAAATAATGATACTTGTCTGATTCATTTGTTCAGTGATCCAAAGAAGTTTCTTTTTCTCGAAGCTCACACCGATCGTCCAGTTTGCCTCTTTAATTTTTGAGATGACGGTCAGCTGTTTGTCATCATCAATACCCGAGTTATCGATCGCTTTTTTTACAGAAGCGACTTTTGAGATATTTTTTCCTTGCTCTGTTGGATGTGCCAAAATGGTCCCTGTGCCGTCAACTAAGAAAGCCGTTCCCATGTAAGGAATCTTTTGTTCATTTATAAAGGACTGAATGGAAGCCAGTTTCAAGTCAAGTCCAGCGACACCGACTACTTTCCCATTTCGTACGATCGCCTTCGTGGCTGAAACGACCATTTCACTTGTTGCTTTATCAATGTACGGATCTGTCCATAGGACTTCGTCAGGCTTTTCAGCCGCTTGAATATACCAGTCTCGTTTAGACGGATCATACCCTTCACCAAAATCGGACTCCGGGAAAGCAAACATTTTACCATCACTTGTTCCTATATAGGCAAGCGAGATGAGTTCATCCTGCTCCTGCAATCCTTTTAATTCATCGTTTTCAAATGCCAATGTCTGCTTTGTTTGTTTCTGTGCAAATTCTTCAGTAAGTGTACTTGTTGCCAATTGGTTAATCGTATCACCGTAATTCTCAAGCTTTAGTGCTATGATGTCTCTCATGCTTTCTGCCGTTGCTGCTGTCGTTGTTTTCGCATCTCGTTCAATCAGTGGTCTTAATACTAAATTGGAACCCACTTGAACTGCGACAACGGTTAAAATTAAAATAACTGAGATGAAAACAGCTATTCTCACTTGAAGTTTCTTAAACATCTCATCACCCCTACATCCTACTTTCGCATCTTAATGTGTATATCGGCAAAATTGGTACCGCATTCAATAGTTGTAAGAAAATTTAAATAGAAAAAACAAGCCATAATGACTTGTTTTAAGTAAAATATTCAATTTTTGCAGACGGAAAGTACTGTTCGATATATGATTCTAATGTCTGTCTAAGTTCTTGTTCTTCATCTTTTTGATAGATATATTTTCCAATTCCATATCTACCCCACTTATATCTTCTCTTTTCTTCATCTAGTTCTAGTTTTGTTTTCGGATAGTTTTTTTGGATGACACGCTTCGCCGGTTTTGTAAAACGGTGCTGAATCATTTCAAAGGTGATATCTTGTCTCACTTCTTCAGGGAGAGCTGCATCGAGTTTTTCAAATAGGACTTTATAGCCCTCTTGCCACCCTTCATGAATGTAAATAGGGGCAATAATAAAGCCAAGTGGATAGCCTGCTTTTGCTACCTTTACAGCCGCTTCAATCCGCTGATCGAGTGGTGATGTTCCGGGTTCGAAATATTTAATGACATAATCGGCATTGATACTAAAGCGGAATCTTGTTCGCCCATTGTGTTTTGCATCTAACAAATGGTCTACATGATGAAATTTCGTAACAAAGCGCAGTTTGCCAAGATCGGTTTGACCAAAGTATTCAATCGCTCGTTTGAGTGTGTGAGTCAAATGGTCAATTCCTACGATATCGGATGTACATGAAGCTTCAAATCGCGTGATATCAGGTGCACGCTCGTTCATGTACTGTTCCGCCTGATCTAAGATCTCTTCTACATTGACGTACGTACGAATATACGGCTTACTCCCCATCGTCGTTTGCAGGTAGCAATAATGGCAATGCCCCATGCATCCTGTCGCAAACGGAATGGCATACTCTGCAGATGGTTTAGATGTATCAAATTTTAAGGTTTTTCTCACGCCGATAACGAGCGTCGACTTTGCATTACGGTACTTTTGCAAATCATTTTTCCCCGGAATATTTCTCACTTGGTTGTGTGAGGTTGTTTCTCTAATTTCAATTCCCATACCTTCAAACTTTTCTTTCAGCTCTTGTCCTAATGGGTACTCTAGCGCCCGAGGTTCAATATACACAAGCTGAGGAACGAACGGTTTGATCATATTTAGCACATCCTTACCTTATAGGTTCATACCGTTACTTTAACCTCTCAGGATGGCTTCTATCCTTTCTAAAATCTCCCTTATTCAAACAGATCTTGATAAAGGGCTTCTGCTTCTTCGTATGTTGGAAATACGGCATCATCAGGGGCTAATGGGTGATATGTTTCAAGTAGAAATAGCGCAAGCTCTTGCTCATTGTAAGGATGTGAAACGATTTCCGCTTCTTTAATTTGTGCGACATTGGCTGCATGTGGATTTCGATAAATGACATATACTTGATCACCTGGCTTATAGTTAGAGAAAGACAAACTGGTCACCTCCATTTTTTATGTTAGGATGCCCTTCTCTGCAAGCGATATGACTGATTATGATAAAATTCGACAAAAAAACCAGACAGTTTGACCTGTCTGGTTTACATCACCTAGTTATGTTGAAACGTTTTTTTCACGAAATCAACCACTTCTTCAGTTGTACTCAGTGATAAGATATGCTCTTTAAATGATGCAGCCTCTTCCTTAGAAAGATTGCTTAACTGCGTTCTTGCTGGAAGAATCGATGTTGCGCTCATTGAAAATTCATCTAATCCTAATCCAAGTAGGAGCGGGATTGCGATTTCATCTCCTGCCATCTCACCGCACATGCCAACCCATTTACCTTCTTTATGCGCTGCTTCAATCACAAGCGTTATGAGGCGTAAAATAGCTGGATTGTATGGCTGGTAAAGATAAGACACTCGTTCGTTCATTCGATCAGCAGCCATTGTGTATTGAATCAAATCATTTGTTCCAATACTGAAGAAATCTACTTCTTTTGCAAATTGATCTGCGATAACAGCTGTTGATGGAATTTCTACCATCATTCCGATTTCAATGGAATCAGATACTTCTGTACCAGCAGCAACCAATGCTTCTTTTTCTTCAAGTAAAATAGCTTTTGCTTCTCTAAATTCTGATAACGTCGCGATCATAGGGAACATGATTTTCAAGTTTCCATATGTACTTGCACGAAGTAACGCGCGTAGCTGTGTTCTGAAAATCTCCTGCTCTTCAAGGCAAAGGCGGATCGCTCTATAGCCAAGGAACGGGTTCATTTCTTTTGGAAGCTGCAAGTAAGGAAGTTCTTTATCGCCACCAATATCTAGTGTGCGGACAACCACAGCCTTGCCTTCCATCTTCTCTAAAACGGTTTTATACGCATCGAACTGCTCTTCTTCTGTTGGGAGCTGATCTCTGCCCATGTATAAAAATTCTGTACGGTACAATCCAACTGCTTCGCCGCCATTTTCAAGTACACCTTTCACATCTTCAGGTGTTCCAATATTCGCAGCTAACTCTACGTGAACGCCGTCTTTTGTGACCGTTGGCTGGTCAACAAGTTTCGCCCATTCCGCTTTTTGAGATAAGTAGTCTTCATGCTTTTTTTGATACGCTTTCACTTCATCTTCAGAAGGCTGAATGATGACGTCTCCGCTAATACCATCAACAATGATCAGATCATTGTTTTTCACCGTTTTTGTTGCTTCTTTTGTCCCAACAACTGCTGGAATTTCCATTGATCTTGCCATAATCGCTGAGTGAGAAGTACGACCACCGATATCTGTCGCAAAACCTTTGACGAATTGTCTGTTCAGCTGAGCTGTATCAGAAGGTGTTAAATCTTCAGCAATGATAATGACTTCTTCAGAAATCATACTTGGGTTTGGAATGTCAACGCCTAGCAAATGACCAGTGACACGTTTTGTAACGTCGCGAATATCCGCTGCACGCTCCTTCATGTATTCATTGTCCATTGCTTCAAACATTGTAACAAACATTGTTGCTGTTTCTTTTAAAGCAAATTCAGCATTTACTTTATCCGATGTGATTTTATCCTTCACTGGGTTGAGCAGCTCTGGATCACTTAACACAAGAAGGTGTGCAGAAAAAATATCCGCTTTATCTTGGCCAAGTTCTTTTAGCGCATGCTCTTTAATTGCTTCAAGTTCTTGCTTTGAAACATGAATTGCTTCTTCAAAGCGTTTCACTTCTGTCTCTGGATCATTGATGTCTTTTTGGTGAACTGTTAAATCTGGTTCTTCTAGACGATATGCTTTTGCAATCGCAACGCCTGCTGAAGCACCGATTCCTTTCAGTTGTTGCATTACTCGCCTAGGCCTTCACTTTTCATTGTGTCTTTTAGTGCAGCAAGTGCATCATTTTCATCAGAACCAGAAGCAGAGATTGTGATTGTAGCACCTTTCGCAATTCCTAGAGACATTACACCCATAATAGATTTCAGGTTCACTGTTTTACCATTATATTCTAAGTTGATATCAGCATCATATTTACTAGCAGTTTGTACAAGAACTGTTGCAGGACGTGCGTGAATTCCAGAATCTGCAGTTACTTTGAATGTTTGTTGAGCCATTTTTATCAATCTCCTTTTTATACATTTCATACATCCACAATATTATATCATACTGCCGAGCTTGTCATCTAACAAGAACGGCAGTTATGAAAATTATTTTGAAATTTTCATGATGTTTTCTTGGCCAGCTTTGATTTCACCGGATTCTTGAAGGTCAATAAATTGTCCTTCACTTAAGTTTGTAAATACAATTGGTGTCATTAAAGATGGTACTTCTGACTTAATTTTATCAATATCAACCTCTAAAAGTTTTTGACCGATTTCTACTTGATCTCCCTCTTGTACAAATGCTTCAAATCCTTCTCCTTTGAGGCTGACTGTATCAATCCCGAAGTGAATCAAGATTTCAAGTCCACCATCAGACTGGAGGCCGATGGCGTGTTTTGTTGGGAACACATTTAAGATTTTTCCTCTTACTGGTGAAACCACTATTCCCTCTTTTGGCAAGATAGCAAAACCGTCACCCATCATTTTCCCTGAGAATACTTGATCTGGCACATCTGTAATTGGATGTAGCTCCCCTGTAATTGGTGAAGCAAACATTTCTTCCCCTTGTTCGTTTTGAAGCGGTTTTGCAATGACTTCTTCAACCTGCTGGCTGACTTCTTCTTTTGCAGAAGGGTCTTTCGCTGGTCGAGGTGTGCGCCCTGCAATAATGTCCTGCATTTGTGTTTTTAAATTATCAGAGCGTGGACCAAAGATGGCCTGGATGTTATTCCCGACTTCAAGGACACCTGAAGCGCCAAGCTTTTTCAAGCGGTCTTTATCCACTTTTTTCTGATCATTTACAGTGACACGTAAACGTGTAATACAAGCATCTAGGTGTTTAATGTTTTCTTGGTCACCCATTGCTTCAAGAATTTCATAAGGTAAGTCATCGCCTTTTCCAGATTGAGCGCTGCTTGCACCGTCAGCTGCTTCATCTTCTCGTCCTGGCGTTTTCAGATTAAACTTGCGAATCGCAAATCTGAATCCGAAGTAGTAAATCACAGCCAGTACGAGACCGACTGGAATAACAAGCCACCAAGCGGTTCTATTTGGCAGGATACCAAATAGGAAGAAGTCGATTAACCCTCCTGAGAATGTCATCCCGATTTTCACGTTTAGAATATCCATTATCATAAAGGATAATCCAGCAAATACACAGTGAATCGCAAATAATATCGGTGCAACAAACAAGAATGAGAATTCAAGCGGTTCAGTGATCCCTGTTAGGAAAGAAGTAAGGGCCGCTGACCCCATAATTCCTGCTACAAGTTTTTTATTCTTAGGTTTTGCTTCATGGTAAATCGCAAGTGCTGCTGCTGGAAGTCCAAACATCATGAACGGATATTTCCCTGTCATGAATGTCCCGGCTGTCAGCTGAACACCATCTTTGATTTGCGCCATGAAAATACGCTGGTCACCACGGATAATATCTCCTGATAAGCTCTTATAGCTAAAAAATTCATACCAGAATGGTGCGTAGAATATGTGGTGCAGACCAAACGGAATTAATGACCGTTCAATGACACCGAATACAAAGGCAGCCAGCGGCTCATTCGCTGCAAGCAGTCCTGTTGAAAATGAGTTCAATGCACCTTGGATTGGCGGCCAAATGACGAGCATCAATAGCCCTAAAATAAGTGCTGAAATCGACGTAACGATTGGAACAAAACGCTTACCAGCAAAGAAGCCAAGATATTGCGGGAGCTCAATTTTGTAAAATTTATTAAACATATAAGCGGCTAATACCCCGACAATAATCCCGCCAAACACGCCGGTAGACAAGGTCGGTATGCCGAGCATATTCACATATGCTGGATGACTTTCCTTAAAGAACTTAGCCAATTTGACTGAATCGGATGGAATAGAACCGTTGGCCATTAATACGGCACTCATCGTCACGTTCATGACAAGGTAACCGATGATCGCGGCAATCCCTGCCACACCGTCTCCATTGGCAAGACCGATGGCAACCCCTACAGCAAATAGGAGTGGAAGATTCGAGAAGACAATATTCCCCGCATTCTCCATAACACTAGCAACAAGCTGAATTGTATCATTGCTTAAAAATTGAGCGACATCAATCAACTGCGGATTTTGCATCGCATTTCCGAGTGCTAGTAAAATACCAGCAGCAGGAAGGATCGCAACTGGAAGCATAAGTGCTCGTCCAATTTTTTGCAACACACCAAAAAGTGATTTAAACACTGGTTGAACCTCCTTTTGTTTTCGCTTACAACATACATTTCAATCACATATTGACGTACATTTCATAATTAACCGTTTACATTTCACTTTCAGAACACAAAAAAGGCATGGTGATATAAGGTTGCGCAAATAACAGGATCTTATCCTGTATTTACCTTAAGTCACTCATGCCTGATCGAATCAGTTACACGTTTCAAGGAAACTATGAAATTTTATTCGTCAATCTGTACAGGTGAAGTGTCAAGTAGACAGCTTCGGCATCTTGTACAGGCTTTTTCAATGCATGTTGCAAAATTTTGATCATTTTCCAAGCAGTATTGTAGCATAAAGGATATTCATTTTTCAATAGATGAAGCAACTTTTCTGGCTCCTCTAATGATTCTTCCCGTTTAATACGCTCAATCGAAAACGTAATATGGCGCAGTAAGCGTAAATAATGAATACTTTCTCTATCTACTTTCATATGAAATGCATCTTCTATCACTTGGACCATTTGTGTCATGAGCTGCGAATGACGGTTGACCTCGGATAAAGGCCGGTTCGTTAAAGCAGAGTGAATGTGGAGCGCAATAAATCCAATCTCTCCTTCGGGCAGCTTCGTTTCAACATCTGGCCGCGCATTTATCAGTTCCACGACTTCCTTTGCGACCTCGTATTCTTTCGGGTATAAGGATTTCGTTTCAAGCATAAAAGGATTGGTGATATCATAGCCTTGCTTAACTCGTTTAAAACTAAAGGCAATATGATCTGTCAGTGCAATATGAATATGCTCATTTAAACGATGACCCATTTTTTCTCGTATATGATAAATGACGTCATTGGCAAGCTCAATCATGTCCTCATTAATGTGGTGCAGCAATTGTTTGTATTCTGTTTGCTCTTTTGTATTCTTTAACACAAACATTTTCTCAAATGCCGCTTGATCGAGAACGTCACCCGATTTTTTCCCAAAGCCGATCCCTTTATCAATCAGGACCACTTCGCCTAAAGAAGGGTGTTTTGCGATGATGACATTATTATTTAACGCTTTATCAACGGTGAAGGATTCCATGAACATCCCCACCTCCTTCTTATTCAATCCTTCTTATCGTACAAAACAGATGAAACGTGCGTCAACGATTGTTTTTCAAAATAGTCGTTGTGCGCTCAACGAGTCGATATGACAGCACTCTTTTTTCTGGTGCCTCACCTTGTAATGCTTGCTTGAACAAGTCAAATGCTTCCTGCCCCATTTGTTTGAGGGGAATGTCTATACTAGAAATCCCCAATGCTTCACTCAATTGATCGTTTTGAAAGCCAAGTATGGCTGGTGATTCTCCAACGTTTATGTGGTGACGCTGTGCTTCTAGTAAAAAACCTGCTGATACATCATCGTTTGTGATCAGTAAGGCTGTCGGACGATTTTTCATCTCTTTCCATTCTGTAAATAATTGCTTGCCATCAAAAATGGTCAGTTTTCCTTCAATGATCCATTCATCATCAATGTCCTGCCCAAGCGACCGCATCATTTCTTGATAAGTCTGAATGCGAACTTGGCTATTCTCCCCTTCTGTTCTAGCAAGAACGATTGCGATTCGCTCATGACCACATGCCGCTAAGTGTTCAAGCCCTTCCTTAAAAGCCTGATCATGCGCAATCGATACCGATGAACATGGATCATGCGGAGTAGGATGACAAAAGATAATAGGACCAGATTCCTGCCACTTTAAAATGTCTCGATCACTTAACGCATTTGAGCAAAAGATTAAACCATCCACACGTTGCTCTTTTAAGCTCATTAATGCTTCTTTTTCCTTTACTGGGTCATATCCTGTTTGAAACAAGGCAAAATGCATTCCGCACTCCTGTGCTTTCTCTGCAATCCCTGTGACAATTCCGCTGAAATAGGAGTGATCAATTGTCGGAAGTACAATTCCAAGCATATTGGAATAGCCCTTTGCTAAATGCACTGCCTGAATATTCCGTGTATATTCGAGCTCTTTCATCGCACTAAGTACGCGCTCTCGCTTTTCTTCTTTGACATATGGATGATCATTCATCACTCGTGATACGGTGGTAACAGATACACCCGCTCTTTTCGCAATATCCCTTATGTTAGGCATTTTTTCTCCTACTTTCTCTTGATATGGTAAGCGTTTCATACTTTAAGATGTATGTGAGCTGAACAAATCACTGGGTGGAAAGGGGAATTCAAGATGGGTATTATCATATGGATCATATTATGTTTGACTATTTTGTTTTCTGCTCGATTCGCACTACATCCTTTAGGAAAAGAACATAAAATCAAGCCGTTTCAATCAATTGATGATTTTTTTGTTGATAAGGATCGCAAAGAGTGACAAAAAAATCACGATGACGCTCCCAATACTTGGACGTTCATCGTGATTTTTTTCATTACTTGATGATCGTCAACTCTTTTGGATAATTGGTTAAGGTGACTGGGCCATCTTTTGTAATGAGAACATCGTCTTCAATTCTAACCCCGCCGACTCCTGGTACATAAATACCCGGCTCGATCGTATAGACCATCCCTTCTTTTAGAAGGTCATCATTTGCTTGACTCATAGAAGGGAACTCATGAACAGAAACCCCGAGTCCATGCCCTAGACGATGCGGGAAGTATTCGCCATACCCTGCTTCTGCGATCAACCCTCTTGCTTTTAAGTCAAGGTCACCAATTCTCACACCCGGCTGGCTCATATCAAGTGCTGCCAATTCGGCTTTCAAGACGGTGTTGTAAATATCCTTTTGTTGTTCAGACGCTTCTTGATAGATGAAGGTTCTTGTAATATCTGAACAATAGCCATCCACAATCACGCCAAGGTCAAATAAAACAAAATCACCTTTTTTCAAGGCTGCCTGCCCCGGATTTCCATGAGGTTCTCCTGATTTTTCTCCGAATAGTACCATGGTTGAAAAGGACATGCCCTGAATGCCTTTTTTCTTCAGTTCATATTCGATGACAGCAAGAACTTCGGTTTCCGTCACCCCTTCTTTTAGGGCATGTACCCCAATTTTGACGCCTTCGTCTGCCAATTGAGCAGCTTTTTTCAATGTTTCAATTTCAGCTTCGTCTTTAATTAGTCTTAGCTGATTGAGCACATCTTCTGCCCGGACGAATGTTTCTGCCCCAGTGACAGCTTGAAGCTGCTCTGCTCTTTGCAAAGGAATGGATTCTTTTTCAATCGCTAGGCGAGTCGCTTTTACTCCTCGTTTTCCTAGTGCCTTTTGTATGAAATCAAAGGGGTTTTCATGGTCTTCATATCCAATGAGATCTCCAGCCCATCCCGCATTTTTTGCTTGCTCAACTTCCATCTTAGGCAAAATGAAAAATGGATCTGCTTCCTGAAAAACAAACAGCCCCATCACTCTTTCATGCGGCTCTGTGAAGTATCCAGATAGATAGAATACATTCTCCTTTGTATGTATAAATGCACCTTGAATGTCTTTTTTCTTAAGCCAAGAAGACAAGTTTTTCATTCGATTCATCGTGATCCTCCTCACACGTTTGACTACTGATCTATTGTATCAGTTTTCACTATATTTCGCACAAAAGCGCACTGACCTAAAGCCAGTGCGCTTTTGGATTTGCTTAAGAAGCACGAAGCAAACGAAGTCCGTTTAAAATAACCAAAATCGTACTGCCTTCATGCCCAATGACACCAAAAGGTAAATCAAGAACTTGTAAGAAATTCGCACAGATTAACAAACAAATAACTGTTAATGAAAAGATGATGTTTTGTTTAATGATTCGGTTCATCTTTCTTGAAAGACGGATCATCTTTGTCAGATTGTTTAAGTTATTTTTCATTAAAATGAGGTCTGCTGTTTCTAAAGCAACATCTGTGCCTCCGCCCATTGCGACGCCAACATCTGCTGTGGCGAGTGCAGGTGCATCATTGATTCCATCTCCGACCATAATGATCGAATCACCTTGTTTTTTCAGTTGATTGACTTCGTGTACCTTTTCATCTGGAAGACATTCAGCGACAACGGTTTGGATGCCTGCTTCCTCTGCAATCGCTTCGGCTGTTTTTTGCTGATCCCCTGTGAGCATGACGGTTTGGATGCCTAAATCATTCAGCTCCTGAATCATTTTTTTAGCTTCAGGTCTGATTTGATCCTTCAAACCTAGACAGCCGACAACTTCTTGATTCTTTTGAACATAGACAACTGTATAGCCTTTGGATGAAAGAACATCACCATTCTCTTCAATGTCACGATCCATTGAAGCTTTTCCGGCAAAATCTTTCTTCCCAATCCGCCATGTGTCCTCATTTAATTGTGCTTCCACACCAAAACCTGATGTTTCTTCAATGGTTACGTGGGCTGTCCGCTCTGTATGATGTTCTTTTGCCATATCAGAAATGGCTTTAGCTAATGGATGATTTGACTGACTTTCAATTTGATAGAGCGCTTGATAAAAGGTCGATTCATCTTGCCCTTTTGCCAAGACCACTTTTTCAACAGCTGGTTTTCCACTTGTAATCGTACCCGTTTTATCAAATGCAATCATCGTACTTGTGCCCAGTTTTTCTAAAAAGACACTTCCTTTTACAAGCATACCGTTTCTTGCACCGTTTGAGATGAGTGAAAGAGCTGCTGGCATAATTGAGGCAACAAGTGCACAAGGCGAAGCAACCACCATAAACACCATCGCACGGTAAAACGTTTCACTCATGCTCCAGCCAAGTACAAAATGAGGCAGGAACATTAAAATCGCTACAGTGATGAGCACACCTTTTACATATGCACCTTCAAATTTTTCAATAAACGCTTGGCTTGGCGATACACTTTCTTGTGCAGATTCCACCAGCTTAATGATTTTATGAAAAAGTGTTTCTTCATTATGTTTTGTTACTTCTACTGTTAATGAACCATTTAAATTCACTGTTCCTGCAAACACATCTTCCCCTTGCCCTTTTTCCTGAGGCACCGATTCACCCGTTAAGGCAGATTCGTCTACACTTGTTCTTCCGCTCATGATCACACCATCTGCTGCAATTCGTTCGCCCGCTTTGATTAAAATACGGTCGCCTGGCGTAAGTGAAGAAGCAGCGATTTGGATGGTGGTGCCATCTTCTTCAATTAAAGTGGCTTCATCTGGAGCGATACTCATTAAAGCCGTTAAGTCTTTTTTACTTTTATTTGACGTATACGTTTCTAGCGCACCGCTGAGCGAAAAAATAAAAATTAAAATGGCGCCCTCTGCCCAGTAGCCAATGATCGCTGAGCCTATCGCAGCAAATATCATTAAAAGTTCTACATTTAATGTCTTGGATGAAATGGTTTCTTCAATTCCTTCCTTTGCCTTTGCAAAACCACCAATAACAAAAGCAAGAATGAAAAGAGGAATACTCCACATCGTTTCATCCTTTAGAAACCATCCAATCAAGATGAGAATCCCCGAAATGCCTGCTGCGATTAATTCTCCGTGCTGTGCCCATTTATGAAAGAGCGAGTTGGATCCCTTTTGATCTGTCGTTTGATAAAGTACTGTATTCTCATTCATGATTACTTTCTCCTCTCTAATTGATAATGATTTTCACATTATCAATCGTTGCCCGTTCCGTTTATCATCTATATTTTCTGCTATTTCAAGCTTTTTATAGGTCTGTAACTCATTATAACAGGTTCTGATCAATTTTCAATTAATAATTATTATAATTTCTTCTTGATAATAATTATCATTATTAGCATCCGATATTCCTTCCTCTTTCTGAGCACATTTTATTCATCTGAAAGGTGATTGAACACAAAAAAGAACCAACGGATCGACCATTGGTTCTTACAGAAAGCTTGTGTTCTATGAATTTGTCCACTCTTTGATTTGTTTTTTCGTCAGCGGACCTACATGGTTTTTGACCACTTCACCCTTTTCATTGATGAAAAAGGTCGTCGGGATCGTCATGATTTGGTATTTCTTCATCATTTCGCCGTGTTCATCGAGAACGATCGGAAATGTAAACTTTCTGTCTTTCACAAATTGGGCAACAGCATGCTTGCTTTGCTCAGCACCAAGTAAATTCACAGTCAGTATGTCTACATCACTTTGATTTTCTTTCACAATCTGTTCAAAGGCTGGAAGCTCCATTTTGCAGGATGGGCACCACGTTGTCCAAAAATGCAGAATGGTCCGCTTCCCTTTCACCGGGATCACCTGCGTTTCACCTGTTAATGTAGGAGCTTCTATCCTCGGCGCCATGACAGGCTCTTTTGCTTCAGCCTCTATGTTCATCAGAAATAAAAGAAGGGTCATCACGAGAAGACTGGCGGGTAGATATTTACGATTCATCAGCATCTTCCTTCCTGATTTTCCTATAGCTTGCCCGCTAGCTGCACATGACATTCAAGCTTTTTTCAATGTAAGAAACATGGAGACGCCGAGTTCCTTGCAAATCGTCGCATAATGCAAAGCCGTTAATAGCAGCATCCCCGTGTTCATTCCTAAGATAACGCCCATCATATTTAAGGATTCGATGGATCCTAGAAAATACACCATAGAGAACGACACCACGTGCACCCATATATTATGTAGGAACACATCTTTAATAAGACCCATACCAATTAAGCACGCTTGAAACGGCATCACGAACAAGTGGCATAAGAAGTATGGCCATAGCAGCTGCAAGTAGACGGCTGCTTGAGGTGAGTCAAAAAAGAGCTGCGTGAGCGGATAAGCGAAATAATACATGATCATCACGGCTGGCACCCCGTATCCAAACGTAATGAGAATCGCTTGTCTGACACGTTTTTTCACGAGATCATACTGCCCCAAGGCATAGGCTTCTGATACATTCGGTATCATCACAATCATAATGGAATGAGCGATAAACGCCGGAAAAAAACCAATCGACATCGCTACGCCAGCAAGCATTCCGTAATGATCAACAGCAAGCGTACCAGAAATGCCCGCTGCAACGAGGGCTCCTTTGATTAAAAACGGTTCAATCGCATTGGCAATGGCATGAAAGATACGCATACCTGTTGTCGGAATGGAGACTGCTAACAAACGTTTTCTGACGTCAATCCCTCTTAACTCAACCGATCTGACATTCACAGCATTTTTTGCCATGACGTATTGGGAATATAAATAGATAAAGACGACGAGATCACTTGCAACAATCACACCAATCGCGATAAGCACTGCTGTTTCAATATCAAACGAATACCAATGAAAAAACAAGAACAAACAGATTAGCTGAATCGTTTTTTTCAGCATATTGGCTAGAGCAATTCTGCCCATTTGCTGCTTGCCCATAAAATAGCCGCGTGCAATGGAAGTAAATGCGATGATTGGAATGAGTGACAGAACCAAGCCCTTCATCAGCGGATGATACGATTGAAATACAGAAATGAAAGGCAGTACAATGGCTGCTATTGCCGTTGTGGTGCATGTCACCACAAGCGTCATTTTAAATGCATGGCGAAGCATACTTTTATGAAGCCGCTCATGCGACTCTGCAATGAATTTTGAAATGGAGACTGGCAGCTCTAAGCTGGCGATCACAAGCACAAGCATGATGATGGGAAGGATGCTCATATATAAACCCATTCCATGTTCTCCAAGCTCTCTCGCTAAAATCATATTGACTAAAAACTCGATACACTCAGCAATGAAAGCTGCGACAGATAGCAGAATGACCCCTTTTACAAATCGATTCATGTAGCCTCCCCTTGTCTAAAAGCAAATTCTTTTCACATTCTATGAGACAAGTCCTGAAAATATTTTAATAATTGAAGACAAAAAAACAGCGACTGATTGATCGCTGCTTTTCTTTACACTGCAAACACATGACGGCCAATGCGTTCTACAATTTTACGAGAACGAATCCAGTTATCTGTCGCCGTTTTTGGATTATAAAAATAAATCGCCTTTGTTGTTCTGTCATCTTCTTTGACAACCTGCTTCACAGCTTTTACGGAATCCTGGTCTGCCTTATCATTGATACTTCCATTTGATACGGGCTGGAAGGCATTTCGCTGATAAATCACGCCTCTGACACTGTCAGGAAAAGAGCGGTGTTCCACTCGGTTTAAGACGACGCTTGCTACCGCTTTTTTCCCGGCGTAAGATTCACCTTTTGCTTCGGCATGTACCAACCGAGAAAGCAAGTCCATTTCTTCATTAGAATAGTGTGATTGATTTCTTGAGCTTGCTGTCTTTGCCGTTTCCTTTTGCTTCGGCTTCGGCTTCGGTTTTGATGCCTTCTCCTCTGTTGAAGTGCTTAGCATTTTCACTTTCGGCTGATGTTTCTCCTCTGAAAACGCTGGGATCACGGTATGCTTTTCATCTTGATCTATATATGAAAGCTGATGCTTTACAGGTGCTTGTTCAAGTTTCTGACTTAATGTGCCTTCTTGCTCTTGTATATTGTCCATCTTGATCGCTGAGATGAGCATAAGGATGGCAAAAAGAGCTGTATGAATTTTGATCATTCGCCTCATTCCTCCCTTAATTAATGTAGGCCGTAAGATACTTGTCCACTCTAACAAGAGCTTCTTCTATTTTCACGCACAAAGATTTTCATGCCTGTCCAAATTCCGTCATTAAATGGCATGTCCTAGTTGAAATACGCACGAACTGGTAATGTAAGCGTTTAATATAGTCTCTTTTTAGCCTATAATCATCCTTATGCTCCTGATTATGGGTTATTACATTTTCTTTTCATATGTATCAAGCTGGTTTGAAGTGTGACAAAAGAACCAAAATAAAAAGCTTTTTCTCATTCATGAGAAAAAGCTTTAGCTTCTTGCTTCTTTAAGATATTCAAAAATAACATCTCCACCATGCTTGGCGATTCCGCGAAAATGTTTAAAATCATCTTGATTGACCAATACAGAACGAAATGTTAAAAAATCATCCTTTTGAATGGTCACTTGTTTTTCAGTTCCATTCCGTAATGATTCTAGTATTGTGTTGATGTGTTCTTCAGTCAAAAAAACCGCTCCTTTTCAGCCTTGATCAAATATTAAATATACCATTCGTTTTCAAAGCGTACAACGAAAACGAAAGAAAAACGTCTTTATCCTTTACATTGGTATGAAAATATTGCAAAATACTTTTTAATAGGGAATGAAATCTGTTTTTAAAGGAGAGGGATCGGTTGAAGATTGCAAAAATTGGGAATGTGATCGAATTTAGAAATGGTTTAACAGGTGTAGTTGAAAAAGTGAATGAAAACTCTGTTATTGTGGATGTCACTATTATGGACAACTATAGAGATTTAGAACTGGATTCACTAACAGTCGTTAATCATAAAAACTATAAAATCATCAAAGACTCCGTACATTAATTTGCAATCCTCAATTCAGACTACCGTTACATAAAGATATACACAGCAAAGCTGACTCGTGTGACAGCTCTGTTCTCTTTTGACCATCACATATGAAAAAGGCTGACAACCATATAAAGTGGCGTCAGTCTTTTTGCGCGTGAAAGGTTTGCATTTCCGCTTTTGTTTTGTACATATCAACTTCTTCAGGTGTTATCACGCCTTTATCAATTAAAAGGGCGATCACTCCAAGTAATGTGGAGGCACTCCATTTATATCGTTCTTTGTTTTGATGTTCAAGCACCTGAAGCTCTTCCCTTAATTCCATTAGCAGCTTCTCTGTTTTGTCTTCTTTGTTTGCCAACACAAACGCCTCCATTTTCATTCGCTCGTTTCAATTTTATCTTAAAGTAAATATATGAAGAATAAAAGCACGATACACCTTTACAAACATACGTTCTGTCGTGTATACTATACATACGAGCTGGTAGCCCCCAGCCGTCCTAGCAAGTTCTATTCCTATTGGTATGAGAAGAGTGACATGACTCTTCTCTTTTTTTATGTGCCATCATAATCTATTCCATAAAAAAAGACATGTCATCCACATGTCTTTTCTTATTTATTAGCGATTATCAATCGTTTCTGGATACATATCGTGATTCATCATACGATACGATGCCATCTCTTCATACTTTGTCCCAGGTTTTCCGTAGTTCGTATACGGATCAATTGAAATACCGCCTCTTGGTGTAAATTTGCCCCATACTTCGATATATCTTGGGTCCATTAATTCAATGAGGTCGTTCATGATAATATTCATACAATCCTCATGGAAATCACCGTGGTTACGGAAGCTGAACAAATATAATTTTAATGATTTACTTTCGACCATGATTTCATTTGGGATGTAGCTGATATACACGGTCGCAAAATCTGGCTGCCCTGTTTGCGGGCAAAGTGATGTGAATTCTGGGCAGTTGAATTTCACAAAATAATCTCTATTCGTATGTTTATTCGGGAACGTTTCAAGCACTTGTGGTGCATAGTCAAACAAGTAATTGGTCCCCTGATTTCCTAGTAAAGTGACACCTTCTAATTCTTCTGGTTTTCTTGTCGTCATTTTGTTTCTTCCTTTCTATACGCCTCGTTTATTTCCCCACAATAGCGTGTGCAGCTGTGGTAAGACTCTCACACGATTCAAATCAGGATCTTGCGCTACTTGATCTACAAGCATTTCGTATTTCTTTAATAAGTGCGTTAATAAGTACGCATCATCAGCTGTTGTTGTATCATCATTTCCAACTTGCAAATAAAAAGGAAGTTCTGGGTATTTCGCATGGACATCCTTTGCATAGGCTAGATCAAGATCATCAAAGATGACGACCTTCAGGCTTGCATGTTGCAATCTGTTTCCATTTTTCAATTCATCTATGATACGTGTAAGTTTCGTAAAATCTGTTTTCATATTTGAACTTGGTGGTTTTGGAGAAATCGTTAAATCATCTATCTTCAAAAACCAATCTTGATACATCGTTCCCTGCGTTTCAAGCGCCGTATCAATTCCTTCTTCATGCAATAAATCAATAAGTGATTCCATTTGTTTCAAAAGCGCAGGATTCCCACCTGAAATGGTGACATGAGAAAATGCCTTTCCACCTATTCTCTTCAGCTCTTTTACAATGTCCTCTGCCTGAAGCCACTGAATATCATGCTTCGCTGATCCATCCCATGTAAAAGATGAATCACACCAGCTGCAAGAGTAGTCACAGCCAGCCGTTCTGACAAACATGGTTTTTTGGCCAATGACCATTCCTTCTCCTTGAATGGTTGGACCAAAGATTTCTAAGACAGGAATCGCTTTAGTCATTGAGCTCAACTCGTTTCGGACGGTAAATGCAGTAGCTTGTTGGTGTCTCTCTGACAAAAACTTGAACACATACTGGTTTGTTCGCTAAAGTCGATAAATATGCTGCGACTTTGTCATGGACTGTCTTTGCCACAACCTCTGTAGTAGGCATCGCGTATGGATCGGTTGAGGAGAATTCCTCATGATCATTGAGCAGCGTGTGATCATATTTACCATGAATAAGTTTTTTCAATGTACTAAAATTGACAAGGAAACCGGATTCATCTAGGTCATCTCCAGCAATGGTTATATTGATGGTGTACGTATGACCATGTACACGGCTGCAGGCGCCAGCATCTTCTCTTGGGATAAAGTGTGCTGCCGATACATGCATATCTTTATTTAATTCAAACGAAAATGGATGATTCGTCTGTGGATAGATTTGAGAAAGCATTTAGTTCGCCTCCTTCATGTCCATATAAGTGTCATAGCCATTTTTCCGAAGCTTACATGCAGGACATTCCCCGCAGCCATCAGAAATGATGCCATTATAGCAAGTGAGCGTTTCATTTTTCACAAAATCTAGCGCATTCAGTTCATCAGCCAGCTTCCACGTTTCAGCTTTATTCAGCCACATGAGCGGCGTATGGATGACAAATGGTTTTTCCATTGCCAAATTCACCGTGACGTTACAAGATTTCACAAACTCATCTCGGCAATCTGGGTACCCGCTAAAGTCTGTCTCGCACACACCCGTGATAATATGACGTGCTCCAATTTGATACGCAAGAATGGATGCAAAGGATAAGAAAACTAAGTTTCTCCCTGGAACAAATGTGGAAGGCAGTTCTCCTTCTTTTTCTTCAATATCAATGTCATCTCTTGTTAAGGCATTGGGTGCAAGCTGATTTAAAAGAGACATATCTAATAGATGATTTTTCACACCTAGCTTGTCAGCAATTCTTTTGGCGACATCAATTTCTTCTTGATGACGCTGATTATAATGAAAGGTTACCGTTTCAACCTCTTTAAATTGTTGAAGTGCCCATAGTAAACATGTCGTACTGTCCTGTCCCCCGCTAAAGACAACGACCGCTTTTTCATTTTTCATTTTTCCTTTTCCTCCTTTTGCAGCCCCGTACCACCGCACAAAGCTGCATCTGAAAGGTTCATGAAAACCCCTATTTTTCTCAAAAGAAAAGACACCTTTACATGTGTATGAGGTGTCCCAGCCATAAAAAATAAAAAATGCCACATCCAAGGATACGGCAAGTCCTTAGTTTTTTATAGAGGGTTTTGCTAGAACCTCTCCCGTTTTCACGGATTTTTGTTCAATTTTCACAGAGGATAGTGTACCACATAATTGGTGTACAAGCTATCCCTTCTTTACTTATCACCTGATGCAGGCACTTTTTTCAGACAAAGAAAGAGGATAAAAAAGATACTGACATAGCCAAAAACAGGGTAAACCGTTGAAATGAGTGTGCCGTATCCAATTTTACTGATCACATAACAGCAAAGCAGAATAAAGGATATCGTATACGTACTGTTCAATCGGATATACGCCCTCACCTGTCTTTCGAGACCGTATAAATTCCCTATAACGGATGTAAAGACTTCACCGAAGATCACGAATAAATAGATGAGATGAATGGAGTTTGCGACTTGATACACCACTTGGGCCATCGGAATATCATACGCCTCCAGCATTTCTAATGAAGAAAGGGATAAAAAGCAGGCGAGCAGAATGAGTGTCAGCATTAGTCCCCCAAGCACCGCTCCTTTTTTGATCACGGCTTCGGATGTCATTTCGTTTGCGACCGGCACTAATACAGCTTGAGACAACGCTAAATTAAATGCACCATATGAAATCGCAGACAACATCCATTCGCCCTCTCCCATTTGCAGCCCCAGAACGTGGCTTTCACCGCTACTAAACACAAATGAGTCTAGAAACACAATAAGCGAAAAGAAAATCAGCATTGGAACGACAAGTACATTGACACCAAATAACCCTTTTGACCCTTTAAAAAGGACAATAACACTTAAAATAATCGTTAAACAAATACCATATTCTTTTGAGATGCCAAGTTGTTCTTCAAAAATAGCGCCTGCGCCAGAAATCATCACTGACGTAACACCTAGTAATATAAAAAACATGACGATGTTAATATATCGACTCGCAGCAGCTCCAAATAAAAACCGATTCATATCTTGATAAGACTCCGCTTCAATTCGTTTGGAAATCAGCATCATTTTTGCGCCAAGGCCGGTAAAAATAACACCGCTAATCAAAATCCCGATCAATCCAATCCAGCCAAAACGAACAAAAAATTCTACGATTTCTTTTCCTGTCGCAAACCCAGCTCCAACCACTGTTCCTACATATACAAAGGCAAGCTGAAAAGCGGATTCATTTGAACGTTTCATATGACCCCTCCGCACCCATCACTTTCGATTGTCTCTTTTTTATCCTATGAGACAAGTTTCTTGAAAAGAAGGACAAACCATGATTAAATGCAAAAAAGGATTTTTCATTCAGCGATGAGCAAAACAGTTGAAAGTCAAAATAGGTCAGAGTATACTATAGTCAAAGATGGTCAAACAACAGACCATTTTATTTAACATTTATTGGTCAAATAAAGTCAAACTTTATTTTAAGGAGGTCATGGCTCATGCTTTGTCAACATTGTCAAGTAAATGAAGCAACTATTCGCCTGAATATGCAAGTAAATTCGTCCCGTAGCCAAATGGTTTTATGTGAAGACTGCTATACCTCTTTGATGGAACAGTCAAAAATGAAAATGGGTCCTAACCTTTTCGGAGGCAGCTCATTCTTCTCTGAGCAAGCAGGACATGCGACGAGCCAAGAGCAGCCTAAACAAAAAGGCTTATTAGACGAGCTTGGCCGGAACTTAACGGATGGCGCACATGCTGGTTTAATCGATCCTGTCATTGGCCGTGATGAAGAAGTCACAAGAGTCATTGAGATTTTAAATAGAAGAAATAAAAACAATCCTGTCCTCATTGGTGAACCTGGTGTTGGTAAAACGGCCATAGCCGAAGGACTAGCACTAAAAATTGCACATGGAGATGTACCAAATAAATTAAAGAACAAACAAGTTTATTTATTAGATGTCTCTTCACTTGTGGCAAACACAGGTATACGTGGTCAATTTGAGGAACGGATGAAGCAATTAATCAAAGAATTGCAAAGCCGTAAAAATATCATCTTATTCGTTGATGAAATTCATCTTCTTGTAGGCGCAGGTTCTGCCGAAGGGTCAATGGATGCCGGAAACATTTTGAAACCAGCTCTAGCTCGAGGGGAATTGCAGCTAGTAGGCGCAACAACATTAAAAGAGTATCGCCAGATTGAAAAAGATGCTGCCCTTGAACGCAGGTTCCAGCCCGTCATCGTTGATGAGCCAACACAAGATGAAGCATTCGAGATATTAAAAGGCATTCAAGATAAGTATGAAGCCTATCATGGCGTCACCTATTCTGACGAAGCCATTAAAGCGTGTGTTCAATTATCTTCGCGGTATATTCAAGACCGCCACTTGCCAGATAAAGCCATTGATTTAATGGATGAAGCAGGTTCAAAAGCGAATCTCTCCATTGATGCAGCAAGTGAAGATGAATTAACAAACCGTCTTGCGCAAATCGCCGCTGAAAAACAAGCTGCTTTAAATGAAGAACGATATGAAAAAGCAGCGAAGCTTCGAGACGAAGAAGAAGCGATTGAAGCGAGATTGCAAAACAAAACAAATGTCAAAGAACATGTCGTCACAGCTGAGGACATTCAGTCAATTGTAGAACAAAAAACAGGTATCCCTGTCGGCAAACTGCAAGCAGACGAACAAACAAAAATGAAAGAAATTGATGTCCGCTTAAAAGCCCGCGTCATTGGTCAGGAACATGCGGTTGAAAAAGTGGCGAAAGCCGTAAAAAGAAGCAGAGCCGGCTTAAAATCAAAACACAGACCAACTGGCTCCTTCCTTTTCGTTGGGCCAACAGGCGTCGGGAAAACCGAATTGTCTAAAACATTAGCGGAAGAATTATTTGGCTCAAAAGAAGCGATCATTCGTTTAGATATGAGTGAGTACATGGAGAAACACTCCGTGTCCAAAATCATCGGTTCTCCTCCTGGTTACGTTGGACATGATGAAGCCGGACAGCTCACGGAAAAGGTTCGCAGAAAACCATACAGCATCATTTTGCTCGATGAAATCGAAAAAGCGCACCCTGATGTCCAGCATATGTTCCTTCAAATCATGGAAGATGGCCGTCTAACAGACAGTCAAGGCAGAACCGTCAGCTTTAAAGACACAGTTATCATTATGACAAGTAACGCTGGCAGCACAGATAAAAAAGCAGTCAAAGTCGGATTCCAGTCTGAACAAGAAGAAGCCATCGAAGAACAATCATTGATTGATTCACTGAGCGCTTATTTCAAACCGGAATTCTTGAACCGTTTTGACAGCATCATTCAGTTTGATTCATTAGATAAAGACGATTTAGTCAAAATTGTGGATCTTCTGCTCAAAGATTTGTCAGAGCAATTAAAAGAACAAAATCTAACTGTTCACGTCACAAACGAAGCGAAAGAAAAAATCGGTGAACTTGGTTATCATCCAGCATTTGGGGCTCGTCCGTTACGAAGAACGATTCAAGAGCATGTTGAAGATCAAATGACGGACATCTTGCTTGAAGAAGAACAACTTACTGGATTTACAGTCGATGTTGAACATGACGAAATTGTTGTGAAAAAGAGCTAAGTACATCCTAAGGAGGATCTTCAGCTCCATCATGTGGCAGTGTCTAAATTCCATCTGAGCGCCGACGCTCCCCCGCCTCTTTTCCTTTACGATAAAAGAAAAAGAGGTGGATCACATGGATCACATGATCAATTGGAACTACGATTTGATCAAAATCATACATGAAGAAAAATTAAAAGAATTGCTCTTAGATGAAACAGCTCAAAAAAGATGAAGTTTCCAGATTGTTGACAAAGAGCTAAAATGAACTTTATTTTAGCCCTTTGTCTTCTTTTCAGCGTGATAGAAAACCTTTGCAGCCCTAGGAAGGACGAGTACTGGCGCGGAGCGAATGTAACATTCGTGAGCACCAGCATGCAGGACTGACAAAGAATCCGAGGGTTTGTCTACACGCTGAAAACTCCCTTTTATATGAGGGAGTTTCTTTTTTTACGGCTTCCAGAAAGCGCTTTCGTCAAAATTTCTTCACATAAAATGTCTTAATTTTATATTCTGACTAAAACCCTTCTAGAAGACACCGATATTAACTATAGAAAAAGATAGTTAAAGGATTTGGTGAGATAATGGACAAAACATCGTTAATTGGTATTATTTTAGCATTTATTGCACTGAGTGTCGGTATGGTTTTGAAAGGTGTGAGTCTAACCGCTCTTATCAACCCGGCGGCTATATTGATCATTGTGGTTGGGACAATTTCAGCTGTTGTCATTGCCTTCCCATCTAGTGAAATTAAGAAGACACCAAAATTATTCGGCAAAATTTTCAAAGATAGCAAGCTTCCAACGATACAAGAAATGATTCCTCTATTTTCAAACTGGGCACAAATTGCTCGTCGTGAAGGTCTTTTGGCATTAGAGGCAAATCTTGAGGAAGTCGATGACGATTTTCTAAAGAACGGCTTAAGCATGGCGGTTGACGGTCAAAGTGCTGAATTTATTCGTGACGTCTTAACAGAAGAAGTCGATGCCATGTCGGAGAGACATCAGTCAGGCGCATTAATCTTTACACAAGCTGGTACATACGCTCCGACTCTAGGGGTACTTGGTGCCGTTGTCGGACTTATTGCCGCACTTGCAAACATGGGAGACATTGAAGCACTTGGACATGCAATTAGTGCTGCCTTCGTCGCCACACTGCTAGGGATTTTTACAGGGTATGTGTTGTGGCATCCATTTGCCAACAAGCTGAAGCGTAAATCAAAGGAAGAAGTAAAGCTTCGTCTCATTATGATTGAAGGGATCCTTTCTGTCCTTGAAGGCCAGTCTCCAAAGGTCATTGAGCAAAAACTTCTGATGTACTTACCAGCAAAAGAACGTGCAAATCTTGTCATTGAAGAAGGAGAAAAACAGAATGGCTAGGAAACGTAAAAAACATGATCATGAAGACCATGTAGATGAGTCTTGGCTGATCCCTTACGCCGATCTTCTTACGCTTCTTCTCGCCCTCTTCATTGTGCTGTTTGCATCTAGCTCCATTGATGCGGCAAAATATGAACAGATGGCTAAATCGTTTAATGTTGTCTTTACTGGCGGCACTGGCGTAATGGACCAATCAAGCATGCAGAGCACCGAAGAAACAGAAAACAGCAATCAAACCAAAAAATCAGCAGAAGATGAAGAAGAAGCAAAAGCGAAAGCTCGTGACCAAGCGGTATTAACAAAGGTTAAAAAGCAAGTAGATTCATTCATTGCGGATAAAAAACTTGGTTCGAAGCTTGAAACAAAGCTGACGGATGAAGGTCTGCTTATTACAATTGAAGACAGCATCTTCTTTGATTCTGGGCGAGCGGTGATCCGCTCGCAGGATGTTCCGTTAGCCAAAGAAATATCAAAGCTGCTCGTCATTAACCCTGCTCGTGATATCGTTATTAGCGGACATACAGATAACGTTCCGATTCGGAATTCTGAATTTGAATCCAACTGGTATTTAAGCGCCATTCGTGCGGTCAACTTTTTAAATATTCTCCTTGAAAACAGCAACCTAGACCAAGAGAACTTTAGCACAAAAGGTTACGGTGAATTTAAACCGATTGCCTCTAACGATACCGCTGAAGGCAGAAGTAAAAACAGACGCGTCGAAGTTCTTATTTTGCCAATTGAGAAAAAAGCAAAATAAATAGGAAGCCAGCAGCTTCCTTTCAGATCATGACAAAGGGCTAAAATGATGTTTATTTTAGTCCTTTGTTTTTCTTATGAGCGCGATTGAAAGCGCTTGTCGTTTATCGGTGCGCAGGACTGACACCATATGCGAGGATTAGTCTACATACTAAAAAGGAAGCCAACGGCTTCCTTTTTTATGTGTTTATTCTTTATGATCATATAAATGCTTGGCACGCAGCCCTACATGTTTGAGCATATCGATGCAGGCATCCTTTTCCTCTTCACTAAGCACACTGATCATCTCGTGAATCTCTTTTGCATGATCTGGGAAGATGTCATCAAGCAAAGCTCTTCCCTGCTCCGTAATATGTGCAAATGTCACCCTGCGGTCTTCTGCACAAGCTTTCCGGCTAAGGAGTTCTTTTTTCTCCAATTTATCAACCACATACGTGATGCTTCCGCTTGCGAGTAAGATCTTATCACCTATTTGCTGAAGCGGCTGATCACCTTTATGATACAGCAATTCTAATACAGCAAATTCAGTCGGATTCAGACCGTGCTTCACAATATGTTTGTTCATGTGGTGATTAATGGAGCGATAGGCACGTGATAGTACAATAAATAATTTCAAAGATTTCTCAACATTATGATTTTCCATTTTTTATCATCCTTTATGAAATGCAACCCACTAATGTGACATTAATAAACAATAAGTAAAATGTCAACATGTTGAACCATTTTTAGCATGAAAAAGAGACCAGAACGAATCACCTAATTTTTTAAAAATCTCACAAGTCATCGTAATAAAGATAGGTTCAATGCTATAATAAGTCTATTAGGTAATACGTTGGAGCGATGAATCATGAGTATACTGAAAGGGTTTTGGAAGAAGATCAAGCTTTACCTTATTTTGGTCGTGATTCCAACCCTCATCATTAGTTATTTTATCTACGAAAAAGAAACTGAGAAAATTGATGTAAAAAACAAACAAACCGCTACACTTATGTTAAATATTCACAAAAACCAAATGAATTATTTAATCAGTGAAACAGAAGCAAGATTAACTTCCCTTGCCATGGGATTTGACCAGCCGCTTGAAACGAAAAGAGTACAAAACATCCTAGAGAAAATCTATAAACAAGAACCTCGTTTTTCAGGCCTGTATCTCCTAGACCAAAAAGGAAATGTCACAGCCAGCACCACACCATTAAAGGAAAAAATCAACCTGTCATTTAGAGATTACTTTAAACGTATTCAAGTCACAAAACAGACCGTCATCACAGATAACTATGTAAGCCGCATTACTAAGCAGCGGATTCTCTCCATTTGTGTCCCTGTTTTGAATGAAAACGACGAAGTCACGGATGTGCTAGTCGCTGCGATTCAAATTGATTATTTAAGAAATATTATGAATGTATTAAACCCAGAGCTTCATTTTAAGATGCTGAATCAAAATGGAGACGTCGTGTTTACAAGTGGTCCACAGCCAGCATCTGAAAGTGATAGTACCGTGTCTACATATTTAGATGAAAACAGCTGGAAGCTGGAGGTTTTTCCGCAGCGTGCGACAACAAGTGAAGTCCTGTCTGTGATGCTGTTTCCTTTATCCAGTGCATTTATTCTCTTAAATATCTTATTCACACTCGTCCAATATATCATTTTAAGACGACAAACCCAGCAGGAACGCCACCAAAATGAAGCACAAAAACTTGAACTTATTGGAACACTCGCAGCAAGTACAGCGCATGAAATTCGCAATCCATTAACAGGCATTAGCGGGTTTATTCAACTTTTGCAAAAGAAGTATCGTTCAGAAGAGGATCAGCTTTATTTTTCTGTCATCGAGGAAGAAATTAAACGGATTAACCAAATCGTCAGTGAGTTTCTTGTGCTAGGAAAACCAACGGCTGAAAAGTGGCAAAATAATTCTGTGAAAGAAATTGTGAGCGAGATCATGCCAATTGTATTTTCTGAGGCGAACCTTTATAATGTCGAGGTTGATTTACAAATCAATACCATTCAAGATGTTGGCGTGTATTGCACGAAGGATCACATTAAACAAGTGGTATTGAATGTAGCGAAAAACTCGTTAGAAGCGATGCCAAATGGCGGTCATTTGAAGATTGTCATTGAGGCTGAAAAAGAACAGGTCATCATAAAAGTGAAAGATACAGGTGAAGGTATACCAGAAGAGATGCTGAAACATATCTTCCTCCCTTTTATTACGTCGAAGGAAAAAGGAACAGGTCTTGGGCTTGTTGTGTGTAAACGGATCATTTCGATGTATGGGGGGACAATCGATATTGAGAGCGAAGTGAATAAAGGAACAACCGTGATCATCATGCTCCCTTCTGCACACTAATAGCTGAAACATTCAGCCGGTTTTGCTAATGGCAAGACCGGTTTTTTTGATGTCAATAAGAAGGACGATTGACAGAAAGGAGACTCATTTGTGATACAAGATCATGAAAGGAAGCAACAGATTGTTGTTCATGAAAAAGAAGATACTGATACTCATTCATCAGGTTGTCCAGTTCTTGACTATATTTAATTGTCGTCTCACCTGTATAGCCTTCTACTTGAGCAGCTTCTACCATTTGTCTTCTCTTTTCATCAATTGACATTAATAGCTGTTCTTTCCGTACATAAATATTCATGATCTCAGCTCCCGCTCTGAATTCGTCTGTCTACGCTCTAAATGATCCGACACCAAAATTATACTTTATTTGTAAATTAAATTAAATATGCTTATTTTATTTAATTTTTTACAGCCTAAAGACCTTTTACCCAATGAATTCTGGGGGTAAACTTCAAAATTGGACAGGACTGACACATTGATTAAACAGAATTTTATCCTATGCAGAAGACCAAAATCAACTATTTTCTCTCTCATTTTATGTCTATTTTCCTAAAAAAAAGCTGATCTTCCGCCTCATGCGAAATGATCAGCTCCCACTATTAAACCGTTTCTTCTTCGTAAATTGGCACCCAGCCCTCAGTTGTGACAAATATGCGAACGGCGACGACTTGACGATCTTCTTGAAGTGTAAAGTAGTGACGAATATTCGGAGGCACAGAAATTAAATCACCTGGATTCAGTCTCACATCAAAAAAGACGCCGTCTTTGCCTTGAATGGCAAAGATTCCATGACCGCTCACGATAAATCTGACTTCATCATCCGTATGATGATGCTCACGTTTAAAGTTTTGAAGCAGTTCATCCAGGTTAGGAGTCGCATCTGATAATGAAATCACATCCTGCGCTTTGTATCCTCTTCGCTCGGAAATACTCTTTATTTCCTCTTGAAACACAGTTAAAATTTCTTCCTTTTCATCATCTGTTAAATCGTACTTTTCTGATAACTGTTTTGGTAGTTTTTCAATATCCCAATGTTCATAAATGACCCCTTGCTGTTCTAAATACGCCTGGACCTCTTGTTCGTTCTCAAGTAACGTGTTCTCTTCATTATGAATGTAAATGGTCGCCATGTGTGTTTCCTCCTTTTTATTTAACAAGCTGCTTTTGATAAAGCGCTACTTTCAAATGATAGGTAAATAAAAATTCATAAGCCTCTAAGACTCGTTTGGCTTCAAATGCGGTTTTCCCCCAAACGGTGATGCCATGATTACGAATGAGTACAGCACCAGCATCGTCCGTCAGGTGCACTGCAAATTGCTCTGCAAGGTGCGGAATATGAGCTGGGTTTTCAATAATAGGAACAGTAACTTCTGCATCCTCTTCCCAATAACCAAGCGCTTTGATGATTTCGTTGCCTTTAAAACGAATTTCTCCTTTATCGCCATACAGCTCAGAAATGACATTGTTATCGATCGTGTGGACGTGAAGACAACATCCTGCTTTCGTCCGCTCATAAACGTATGTGTGAAGCAGTGTTTCAGCTGATGGCCTGAGCGGCTGATTCGGATGAACCGGCTGACCTGCTGCATCAACAAGAACAAAATCTTCGTCGGTTTCTTTTCTTTTATCTTTGCCGCTTGCCGTCACCAAAAACGTGATGGGATCATCCGACACTTTTATCGATAAATTGCCGCTCGTTCCGTAAAACCAGTCTCTTTGTGCCAATTCACGTTTGACGTCTGCTAGTTCCTTCCAGCGTTTACTCTTCTCGTCTGCCATTCCTTCACTTCCTTTATTTGATCAAATTGCGCTTTTAGATCAACAAATGTTTCATACTCTTTATGTACGAGCCCTAGCTCTTTACATTCGTTCAGTAAATAATCACGCGCAAACGTGAGATCCGCATGTTTCGCTGCCTCAATATCAGTCACTGAATCACCAATCATGATAATAAAATCATCTTCCTGCGTCAGCTCTCGAATAATGGAAGGCTTGCAGCAGCCACAGCCATTTTGGCATTCTGAATCACAGGCATGCGGCCATTCAATTTGAATATGGTCTTCTTTAAATGATGCATGGTTACAATAAATATTCTCTTGTTCGACAATCCCTTCAAGGATGGGATAGACAAAAAAGTCCATACCGCCGCTGAGTACATAGAAAGGAATGTCTGCTTTTTTGACATCATCGACAAACTGTTCAAATCCTTCACGAATCTCTGTATCCTCTAAAATAAATGACCGAATGGCTTCTTTCTGATCACTCGTCAGTAACTGAAACATCTGTCCGACGCCTTCTTGGATCGTGATCTCTTTTGCTAGAACACCATCCTTCCATTTCGTCCATTCTTTTGGAGCAAACTGCTTCATGATGCGAATGATATTATCATTTTTCGTAATCGTGCCATCAAAATCACAACATACAATTGGTTTTTTCATTTATTCTGCTACCCTTCCCCAAAGATCAAGTGCTGCTTGTAAGTCTTGACAAGTTGATGCTTTTTCTTCGATAGACTCTTTTTTGACCACCGCATCAATGATTGAACGAAAGGCTTTCCCTCCTCCGATTGCTCCCCGCGGATGTCCGTGAATTCCCCCGCCTGCATTAATGACATGATCAAGTCCAAAATCTTTGATTAAGATCGGCACCATACCCGGGTGAATGCCTGCTGAAGGAACAGGAAATGTTTGTTGAACTGTATCCTCTTTCACACATGCTTCGAAAATGCCCATGGCATCTTTTTTCGGAAGGGCGACTGATCCATAAGGAGAGGGAAAAAGACTTAAATCAGCGCCAGCATATCGATTTAATTTGCCTAAAAGAAGGGAATGCGAGAATCCATAGTCTGGAGAGGATGTCATTGCACCGCTCACTGCCGGATGTGCCATGATCGGCAATGGGATCTCTGGATCTTCAGCCAAGCTTTGCATGACATCAAGTCCATAGGCAAAAACGTTGAATAAAAGCGCATCAGCCCCGAGTTCGGCTGCCTTTCTTGCTCTATCTTTCAAATCAAAAGTTTTACCAGTTAAATTAACAGCATAAAGCGTGCGATGTCCTGTCTCTTCATATGTTTCTTTTAATATCTTTTTTCCTTCCTTGATTCGATCTTCAAAAGGCGCTAATGGGCTTTCAAATAAAATCTCATCATCTTTGATGAAGTCTACTCCACCTAAAGCCTGTAAGCGGAGCTGTTCTTTTAAATCCTCCATATCACGGCCGATCACGCCTTTAAAAATACTCATCAATAGCGGCCGATCAAACACGCCTACTTTCTTTCGTAGCCCCTCAATGCCAAATACCGGTCCTGGCAGACAGCGTTTAAACCTTTCCGAAAATTCAATATCGACGAGCTTTACTTTCCCATCCAGTGAAAGCTTTCCAAAAATCGTCGTCAACACCGCTGGTATATCAGCTGAAAAGTTCGCCTCAGGATAAGCAATGGTCACCTCTGATTGATACAGACCACCATTTGCGGGGGACTGTTCTTTTACGCTCACCACACGGCCTTTATGTTTTTTCAGCTGCTCCTTTTTGAGCTGCGGCAAGTCCGTCCATGACCCGACCGTTAACCCAAGTGCGATCTGCTCTGCTTTTCGGTCTATTTGTTCATCCTCTCGATGTGTTAGTACGTATGTTGCCAGTAGTTCACTCACTAGGAATCCCCTTTCGATTGCGTCCTGTATATGGTCAATAAAAAAACCTCTTTAAGTGCTTGATCAGCGCGTTAAAGAGGTTTCGTCTCATTCATCCGAATCTTATCTCTCAGCGCTTGCTGCAAGAATTAGCACCGTGCTTCATCGAAGTCGGTTGCCGGGCTTCATTGGGCTAGTCCCTCTGCCTACTCTTGATAAGAATATTCAATTTTCTTAAATATTGCCTGAATTATCGCACCATTTTTTTACGTTGTCAATGGCTTTTTTTCAAATAACTGCAAGGCAGCGATACGATCAGCGGCTTCCTTTAGTCGCTCCTCACTTGTTAAAAGACCGACTCTGACGTAGCCTTCACCGTGAGCACCAAAGCCATTTCCCGGTGCCACAACAACATGTGCTTTTTCTAATAATACATCAGAAAAAGTTTCCGATGTATACCCTTCAGGCACCTTTAACCAAGCAAAAAACGAGCCCTTTGGCGCACTGACGTCCCAGCCAATCTCTTTGCATGCAGCAATCCAAGTGTTTCGTCTTTTTTCGTACCGATCATTTTGTACTTGGACGCACGTTTGATCGCTTAAAAGTGCTTCTGCTGCTGCATCTTGAGTTGCTTTAAACAGTGACACAAACAGGTGATCCTGATAAAGCTCAATGGCTTCGATTACAGAGGCATTCCCTGCTGCAAAACCGACTCTCCAGCCAGCCATATTATACGTTTTGGACAATGTATAGATTTCAATACCTGTCTCTTTTGCTCCGTCTATTTGCAGGAAACTGAGGGGCTTTTCGCCGTCAAATCCTATGCCGCCATATGCAAAATCATGGACAACACACATCTTATTTTCACTCGCGAACGCAACAGTATCTTCAAAAAATGTCCGGGTTGCAGTCGCACCAGTCGGATTATTTGGGTAATTTAAGTACATCAATTTTGCTTGATTCTTATCTTCCTCAGACAGTTGGTGGTAGTCAGGTAAAAAATCATTTTGTTCAAGAAGAGGCATTGTGACCATGCGAGCTCCGGCAAGCACAGCGCCTGACCAGTAATCAGGATATCCTGGATCTGGAACAAGCAGCGTATCACCTGGATTCAGTAGGCATTGCGGCAATTCGACTAGTCCCGCTTTTCCTCCAAATAAGATGGCAATCTCTGTCTTTGGATCAAGCGTGACGCCATATTCTCTTTCATAAAAAGCAGCTGCGGCCTTTTTTAGTTTCGCTGTCCCGCGGAATGAGGAGTATTGATGATTTTCAGGTTTTGCTACCGCTTCCTGCATCGCTTTCACAATATGTGGAGGAGTGGGCTGATCAGGATTTCCTTGACCTAAATTAATCACATCTGCCCCTTCCTGCATTTTCTTCTGCACTTTTTGAACAAGCGACGCAAAAAATTGTTTCGGTAAATGTTTCAATACATCTGATTGCTGGAATTCCATTTTTTCACCTTCTATTCAAGTTACGTGACAATACAATCACTGTAATGGATTGTTTTATGAATTGTAAAGCAATTTTGAAAAAAGATTGACATGTGAACTGCAGCTCTGATAATATCTAGAATTAAGAAATGCAAGCAGACATGAAACAATTACATATTGATTTCTCTTATCGAGAGTTGGGCGAGGGATTTGGCCTTTTGACCCCAACAGCAACCGACCGTTAATACCATTGTGAAGTGGGGCGCAGCAAGAACAGCGCCAAGACAATTCATTGTCTTATAGGGCACGGTGCTAATTCCATCAGACGTATGTGCTGAGAGATAAGAGAGGCTTCGAGCATACACGCCATCAAGCCTCTTTCTCTCAGGAGAAAGAGGCTTTTTTATATGATTTGGAGGGGAAACAATTGGTTACACTTACGGCATCATATGAAGAATTAACAGAAAGTTCGGCAGTTGCACTTGCCATTAGACTTGGCTTAATTCAAGAGAGCAGTCATTTGACATGTACTGAAATTGGCGACGGAAATTTAAATTACGTCTTTCATATTTATGATCACAAACAAGCAAAAGGACTGATTATCAAGCAGGCCCTTCCTTACGCAAAGGTCGTTGGAGAAAGCTGGCCGCTGACATTAGACCGCGCAAGAATTGAAAGTGCAGCACTCATCAAGCAATCAGAGTATGCACCTCATCTTGTACCAGCCGTCTATTATTCGGATACAGCTCTTGCTGTCACAGCAATGGAAGATCTATCACACCTTGAAATCGTCAGAAAAGGGCTAATTGCCGGAAAACATTATCCGTATTTATCAGATCATGTCGGAGAATTTTTAGGCAAAACACTATTTTACACGTCTGACTTTGCCACAAATCCTAAAATCAAAAAACAATTCGTGAAGCAGTTTACAAACCCTGATCTTTGTGACATTACAGAAAAACTCGTCTTCACAGATCCTTTCTTTGACAGCGAAACGAATGACTTCGAAGAGGAATTAAGAGAAGAGGCACAAGCACTATGGGCTGATCTTGAACTGCAAGCAAAAGCAGCAGAATTGAAACGGATCTTCTTAACCTCTGCTGAAACACTGGTACATGGAGATCTTCATACAGGCAGTATTTTTGCAAACGAAACGGAAACGAAAATCATTGATCCAGAGTTCGCTTTTTACGGTCCTTTCGGATTCGATATCGGTCACTTTATTGCCAATCTGTTCATCAATGCTTTATCTCATGAGAATGAAGAGGATCAGCAGCACCTTTTTGATCATGTCGTCAATGTGTGGGCAACATTCAAAGAAGTGTTCACAAAAGCATGGAAAGAAGACAGTATTGAAGCGTTTAGTGTATCGGACAGCTTTTTAGAAACAACCTTTGACCGTATTTTAAAAGAAGCCACCGGCTTTGCTGGCTGTGAGCTTGTTCGCCGAACCATCGGTCTTGCGCATGCGGCTGATCTCGATGCGATTCCATCACATTCTAGAAGGCTTCAGCAGAAAAAAGCAGCACTTACACTAGGAAAAACATTCATCAAACAATATCAAGCAGTGGAAACAGCGTCTGACCTCGTCGCATTATTCCAGCAAACTGTAAAGGAGTGACGAGTTTTGTCTAAAGAATTTGAAGTTCCCCGTTCCGTCGAATGGGAAGAAAACCGTATCAACATTTTGAATCAGCAAAAATTACCCGCTGAAACCGTGTTTGAGCATTTATATACAAAAGAAGATGTGTATGATGCCATTGTGACGCTAAAAGTGCGCGGAGCACCTGCTATTGGCATTACAGCGGCTTTTGGGCTCGCACTGAGTTCACAAGAGATTGATACAGAAGACATTGATCTCTTTAAGCGAGAAGTCGCTCGCCTGAAAGAATATTTAAACAGTGCTCGTCCAACCGCTGTGAATCTTGCCTGGGCATTAGACCGGCTTTATCAGCGTATTGAGCGTGCTGCTTCGGTGAATGCAGCCAAAACTGATCTTGTCCATGAAGCCATTCAAATTCAAATCGAAGATGAAGAAACATGTCGGCAAATCGGTCAAAATGCTCTTCAGCTCTTTAAATCTGGTGATCGAATTATGACCATTTGTAACGCAGGCTCCATTGCCACAAGCCGGTACGGAACAGCGCTTGCACCCTTTTATTTAGCGAAAAAGAAAAACCTCGATCTTCATATTTACGCATGTGAAACACGTCCTGTCCTTCAAGGCGCTCGTCTGACGACATGGGAATTGATGCAGGGCGGCGTAGATGTGACGCTTATCACGGATAATATGGCAGCCCATACGATGAAAGAAAAACAAATTTCTGCCGTTATTGTTGGTGCAGATCGAATCGCTAGAAACGGTGATACAGCAAATAAAATTGGAACGTTAAGTCTGGCTATTTTAGCTAAACACTTTCAAATTCCATTTTTTGTGGCAGCGCCTCTTTCGACCTTTGATGTGTCAACTCAGGATGGGTCAGATATTCCGATTGAAGAACGCGACCCGCAGGAAGTAAAGGAATTAAACGGCATCCAAATTGCGCCTCCTGACGTGCAGGTATTTAACCCTGCCTTTGATGTCACTCCTCACCACCTCATTTCCGGAATCATTACAGAAAAAGGCATTATCACTTCCAACTATACAGAAGAAATTGATGCACTATTCACCGAAAGCGCGTCACTTTAATCAAACAAAAGCGCGGAGTTCTTATCATTTAAGAGCACCGCGCTTTTTTGTTTCGTTCGTTTTTGCTAATATTTCTTTTTTCTGTTCTTCTGTCAACACGTTCATTTTGACACATAGTGATGTGACGGCGTACATTTTATCTTTCTTGCCCCATAACATGTTAGCTGCCTCCTTTTTCCCTAGACCAACTTTTTTAGCTTAATAAAAGGATATGTCGCTCACTAAACATTTGGAACAGGTCAATTCATTTATTTTTGAACAAATGGGATGCCTTCTAATTCTAACAGGATCGCTTTCATCCCTGTCTTCGTCCCTGCATAACCAGTCAGAGTCCTGTCTTTTCCAATGACCCGGTGACACGGGATAAAAATAGGCAATGCATTGCGTCTATTAGCTTGTCCAATGGCTCTGACAGCCTTTGGATTACCGATCACTTCTGCAATATCAGCATAGCTCTTTGATTCACCATACGGAATAGTAGAAAGTGCCTCCCACACTTGCTCTTGAAACGGAGAGCCTGCTTGCTTGAGCGGGAGATCGAACACTTTCCGATCGCCCTTAAAATATTCATCCAGCTGTTTTTTCGCTTCTTTTAATACAGGCGTGTCTTCTTGTTTAAAATGGTCTCTCTGTTCTTTGACCAAAAACGATTCATCATCAAACTTCACTTCAATGATGGTACCATCTTTCTCTAGTATGTATAATGCCCCGATTGGTGCGGTATAGACTGTATAATACACATTAAAGCTCCCCTTCTTGTTTCTGCTGCCGGAGTGGAAGCGTGAGATGGAACACTGTTCCGACCCCTTCTTCACTCTCTACTTCAATGGTTCCTTGATGCTCTTCAATAATTTTATAACTAACCATTAACCCAAGTCCAGTGCCTCTTTCTTTTGTTGTATAAAATGGTTCTCCGAGACGCTTTAGTTTATCCTCTGTCATGCCGCAGCCTTCATCACGGAGAGAAATCACAATGTGCTCCTCCCCCTTCCTTTGAATGGTCACGTATACATTTCCTTTCTGAGGCATTACTTCAATCGCATTTTTCAAAATGTTAATAAAGACTTGCTTTAACTGATTTTGTTCACAGTAGATGAGCGGAATATCATCGAGCACATCTAAATGCATTTGTACATTGCCAAGATTGGCCTGTGCGTGAAGAAGGTCCATCGTGTCTTTGACAATTTGCACGACATTTTTTTCTTCATAGATGATGGCCTGCGGTTTCGCTAAAATCAAAAATTCTGTAATGATGGATTCGATTCTTTTTAGCTCTGATGTGATAACATTAAAATAGAGCGAATACTCCCCTTCAATGTTTCCTTTGAGCAACTGAATGAAGCCTTTTAAAGCCGTCATTGGATTTCTAATTTCATGAGCAATTCCAGCGGCAAGCTCTCCGACAACATGAAGCGTATCCGATTTTCTTACCCGCTCCTCTAATTCCTTGCGTTCAGTCACATCTCTAAAGATGGCCAAATTCATGTTATGAATAATATTTCGTTTAAAAGAAAACTCCAAAATACGTTGATCTGGATGGTTCAGCACAAAGGGAACTTCATTGTCCATCTCATCTAATGACATCGCCTGAGCTGGCTGCGCCAAATTTTCAATTTGATATGGCGCAAGGATATGAAAAAGATTCATTTCCGTTAAGTGATCATCTTTGAGGCCAAGCAGTTCACTTGCGGATGGATTCACATCAATAATCCGGTATTGATTATCGAAAAGAACAATGCCATCCATAGAGCCATTAAATACTTTACGGAATTTGAGCTCACTTTCTCGCAGCTCCTCTTCCATTCGCTTTCTGTCACTGACATTCCGTAAAATGGTTAAGTGCTGTCCTTCTAATACCGCATGCTTAGAGGTGAACTCAAGCTCTTTGAATTGGCCATTCGCCATTCTAAAGAGGAGTTCTTCTCTGATTTCAAGATTCCTGATATACCGTCTTCTTGTCGGCCGGTATCTGCGATCAGATTTGACTAGAAAATCCATGAGTTTCTTGCCAATTAGCTGATGCATCGGTAATTCAAAAATTCGACAGGCGGATTCATTTGCCCTGACAATTTCTCCATCATCCGCCCAAATGATGATGGCATCCATCGCATTTTCGAATATTTCTCTAAAACGTTCTTCACTTTTTAGCAGTTTTTCTTCCATTAATCTTTTTTCTGTAATATCACGCATGATGGACATGTAAAAACCACTCATCACATTGGATGTGATGGTCAGTTCGAATAATTTGTGTTGCCCAGATTGAAGGGTAACAGGAAGTTCTCCCTTTGCTTTCCCTGTTTCTTTCAATGAAGTTAATAGCTGCTGGAGCGATGGAAGGTTTTCTTCTTCAACAAATTCATTTAAATAGCGGTCTGTTAAATCTGTTTTTTGAAGTTCAAAGCTCTGGCAAAAAGAGTGATTGGCGTCAATCATACAACCATCCTGATCAAAAATGACCATGCCGTCAATCGCTCGATCAAATAAATCTTTAAACAGCTGCTCATTCATCGAACGTTCTCGCTCTAATATTTTCTTTGAAGAAATATCACGCATGACGACAATATATTGTTGATTCACCACGTCGTGCTCCGCCACAAATTCAATATATTTTGTCTCTCCATTTTCAAGTTGAATGGAGATCTCTCTTTTTAACGTTCCTTTTCGAAAAAAAATCTCAAGTGAGCAGTCAATTTTGTTTTTCGGGATGCCGTATAGGAAATCTAGAACGGATTTATTGAGGAGGTCTTCTTTCGGTGTTTGCACAAGCCTACATGTCGCTTCATTGGCTTGAATAATGTTGAGGTGCTGATCAAATATAAAAATGGCATCTAACGTCTTATTTAACAGCATTTTGTGCTGTATCAATTCATTTCGCAAATATTCGTTCTCTTTTTCTAATTTTCTGATATTTTTTGCGCCATCGAGCGTTTCAGTCATTCTCTTACACTCCTTTTCCAGCCTCATTCCTCTACAATATTTCTACAAGATTTTCATTGTTCCTTCATTCGACTCATAAAAAAAGAGAACTTTTTACACGAGGCTTGCTTCATTTGTTTCATTTGGATGACACGATTGTATAACGATTCTCTTTTCTTACGCTTCTTTTACAACCGTTCTACAATTTCACATCAAATAGCGAAATGAGCTAATTTGTATTTTAAAATGGGGCAAATGAGGGAACAGTGCACTTAGAACGTTTATGTTCGAAATGAAGCAGGAAAGGTGATGTTATGACGTCAACGAGAGACAGTTATTTTGATAATGCAAAATTTCTTCTGATTTTTCTAGTTGTTTTTGGTCATTTGTTACGGTCATTCATACATGATAATGACTGGATACTCTACTTATATAAATTTATTTATACATTCCATATGCCCGCTTTTATATTGGTGTCTGGCTTCTTTGCCAAAGGTTTTAGAAAACCAGGTTTTATGAAAAAAGTCGCAGTTAAGCTGATCATCCCATATTTGATTTTTCAGGTCATCTATTCTGTGTATTATTATTTCTTACAGGATCAAAGCATCTCTAACTTAAATCCGATTGATCCACAATGGTCTTTATGGTTTTTAATCAGTTTATTCTTTTGGAACTTACTACTCATTCCTTTTTCAAAACTGCCATTCCACTGGGCAATGATCGTCAGTTTATCGATGGCGTTACTTGTCGGTTACGTGGACAGCATTAGTGATACGCTCAGCCTATCTCGTACGTTTGTCTTTTTGCCGATGTTTTTAGCTGGCTTTTATTTAAAAAAGCAGCACTTTGAATTTATCCGAACAAGCAAAGGGAAACTGACTGCACTTCTTGTACTGATGGCCGTGTTCATGTTTTGCTATTTTTATGAATTCGATTATTCCTTTTTATTTGGATCACAATCGTACGCTTCTCTTGGAGATGAAGGACTCATTGCAGCGATGAAACGAATGGCATGGTATTTACTTGCATTTGCTGCTACCTTTAGTTTCTTTGCATTAGTCCCAACCCGCCGGTTCTTTTTTACCAAATGGGGCACAAGAACTTTATATGTCTATTTACTTCATGGCTTTGTGATTAAGCTTTTAAGAACGACTTGGTTTGATGATTGGGCACTAAATACGGCAAGTGTATTGATTCTATTGCTGCTTACGGTCCTCTTAACCTTTACCCTATCTAGTACATTTGTTAAAACTGTTGCACAACCAGTCATCGAGCTCAAAATGACCAGTCTGATGCGAACCATTACTGGCAGACAAAACAGTTATATTAAATAGAAAAAACGATCTCTCTGGATCGTTTTTTCTATTTATTTTTTGTTTTTCTGTTCAGTGTGACATTCATCGTTTTTTTTAGGCTTCATTAAGGTATCAATCCATTTACTGCTGTTTATATCTCCCAGCTCGCTGCCAAATTCCTCTTCCAAGATATCGGGGTTCATCGGTTTTTTATGGTCTTTCATATCTTTACTTTTCACATGTTTTTTAGTCACGAGATGCTCCCCCCTGTTTCCCTTGATGAGAATTTCGGTTCGCCTGGCGGTCTTCTGATTGCTCGTCAAATTGTGTTTGTCCTTGATCGTGTGCCATGCTTTCTGTAGGCGTCATATTATTCGTGAGAGCTTCATTTTTTGCTGTTTTTCTTTTCATTTGTCATCATTCCTTTTTAACATGTTTAGTTCTTCGCTCAATTGATCAAATAGCTCTTTCATTTGTTTGACTGTCACTGGTTTTTCCTCAGGCTTTAACTCATATCCAATTTGCCCATTCGCTTCTAGCGTTGCTTTTTTGAGACTGCTGATGTCTGCGATGCCCTGCTGCTTTAAGCGCATTTTGAATTCGTCCCTTGTCAGACGCGTTTTTTTCAGCTTGTGATCAAGCATTTCTCCATCCTCTAAAATCACCACAGACTTCCCTGAAACCAATTTTTCAAAGAAATCAAACCGAATTGACAGCTTTTCCATCACCACAAGTGCCACAATAAAGATGGTCGCTGCATAAATGGTTTCAAGTAAATTATGCTCAATGAAGGGTTGGATAATAATCGATCCAATTGAAATCATGATGACTGTCTGTTGAACCGTTAATTGACTAATGGATTTAGGTCCTGCTATTCTCAGCAGCAAGGTACCAACGAGTAGCATTACAATTGCTTTCCATAACACATCCAGCACGTCTCTTTCACCTCTTACCTATAGATTGCGAACATCCCTTGTGATTTAGCCAGTTATATAATGGAAATAAAAAAAACCAGCATTCAGTAGGAATGCTGGTCTGATTGTTGATAAAGAGTTAAAATGATCTTTATTTTAGCTCTTCTTCTTTTCAGCGTGATAGAAAACCTTTGCAGTCTAGGAAAGTCGAGCACCGGAGCGGAGCGAATTTGACATTCGTGAGCACCGGAGCACAGATTTGACAACGAATGCGAGGGTTTGTCTACACGCTGAAACCAGCATTCAGTAGGAATGCTGGTTAGCCGATGATCACACGCTCTTTCGGATAATGATAATTCGCTTCACTTTCCCGGCGGCCAATTAAATACAAGAAGCTTGGAATTCCAATCCGTCCTATAAACATGACGACCATAATAATACACTTACCAAATACGGACAAGTCAGACGTAATTCCGAGCGACAGTCCTGTTGTTCCGAAGGCAGAACAAACTTCAAATAAAGTTTCAAGAAGTGTATGATGGTCTGATAAAGTTAACAGAAACGTAGCACCAAACACTAAAATAAAGGCCATCATCGTCACCATGAGGGATTTATTAATATCCGCTTGATGAAGCTCTCTTTTAAAGATTTTAATGGACTTATTTCCTCTCGCAAAATGAAACAGAGCAAGTAAATTAAGGGCAAACGTGGTTGTCCGAATTCCGCCCCCTACCGAGCTTGGAGATGCCCCGATAAACATCAGCAAACATAAAAATAACAGTGTCGGCTCTGTCAATTGCGTAATATCTAATGTCGAAAGCCCGCCACTTCTGGTAGCTGTTGATTGAAACAAAGAATAAAACAAGATTTCATGCCAGCTCTTCCCTAGAAAAGTAAACCGGGCTTCAAGTGCATAAATCCCAATTGCCCCAACGACAACAAGGAGGCCAAACGTGATCGTTGTAATTTTCGTAAACAATGAAAACGATGCATGTTTTCGGTCTTGATTGAATAAATAATCCTTTACTTCGACAAGTACCGGAAAGCCAATAGCGCCAAAAATGATGAGCAGCATCGTGATAAATTGAACGAAATAGTCATCTTTATAAGGAATTAACGAATTCCCTGTAATATCAAAGCCTCCATTGGTTGTTGCACTGATACTAGAGAAAAATCCATGTAAAAAAGCGCCTTGCACATCGTAATACTTTAGAAAATACATACTTAAAATCAGACCGCCTACAAACTCAATCAGCAAGATTAAATATAAGACCTGCTTCATGAGTTTTACAATTCCTGATAAGTTGCTCTGGTTTTGGTCTGCCATAATTAATTTTCTTTCTTTAATGCCGATCCTTTTTCGCATAACCAGCCAGACGAATGTACCAAGGGTCATAATGCCGATACCGCCGATTTGCAAAACAAATGCAAGGATCCACATCCCGGTCACACTAAATGTTTGTGACGTATCGACAACAGTCAGACCCGTGACACTGACAGCACTCACAGCTGTAAACAGCGCATCAATAAATGTCCATTTGACTCCTTCTTGGTGGGCCACTGGCAGACTGAGTAGTATGAACGACACGGTCACAGCAAGAAAATAATAAAGGGCAATCAGCTGAAAAGCCGACAGCCGGTCGATTAGTTTTTTCATTGGATTCATGGTTATTCCTTCTTTTATCTTTCTTTTCGAATACTATATCATTTTAATGAAAAGAGAGAAGATTTTAAAGGTATTTTGTGCTTTATTTACTTTTTCATCAAAAAGAAAAAGACATCCTTACGCAGAATGTCTTTTGATCTTTCTTATTTTGCTTCGAGTCTTCTAATTCTTTCGTTTAAATCAGGGTGTGTTGAGAAAAGAGAAGCTTTTCTTTTACCACTGATTTTCAGTGTAGCAACAGCTGTTTGATCATCATCTTTAATTCTTGATGTATACGCCTCTAGTGAACGAAGCGCATGAATCATTTTATCTTTTCCTGCAAGGTCCGCACCGCCGCGGTCTGCATGGAATTCACGATGTCTAGAGTAAGCAAATACGACAAGGCTTCCTAAGATAGAGAAAATAATTTGGAAGACGATCACAGCGATAAAGTGAACAATCGGCACAAGCTCTTCACGTGGAACGAAACGGCTTGCGATCCATGCCGCAATTCTTGAAAGGAAGACAACAAACGTGTTGACGATTCCTTGAAGTAACGTCATTGTAACCATGTCACCGTTCGCTACGTGAGCGACTTCGTGAGCGATAACCCCTTCAACTGCTGCATCATCCATTTCATGAAGCAATCCAGTTGATACAGCAACAAGCGATCTTCTTTTAGAAGGACCTGTCGCAAATGCATTTACTTCAGATGATTGGTAAATACCAACCTCAGGCATTTTAGAAAGGCCTGCTGCTCTTGATAGTCTGTGAACGCGGTCAACAAGCTGCTGCTCATCATATGTTAAAGAATCCTTTTCTGGATTTAACACACGCACACCCATCATCATTTTTGCCATCCAGCGAGACATCGCTAGTGACATAAACGAGCCTACAAAACCAACAACTGCACTGAATACAAGAAGATAAAGGATATTAAGTCTTCCGTCTGCTCCTATATAAGAACCAACACCAGTTGCTGCACTAATAACCGATAGGACAATACCAATCGTAGTGATAACAAGAATGTTCGTTAATATAAACAGAAATATTCTTTTACCCATACATAACCTCCGCTGTCATATTAAGTTCATTTGAACTTATTAATAAAATTATAAAAATAAACGTCTCAAATTGCAAGGAAAAAGGAATCGTTTTCTATGTTTATCATACTGGCTAAAACCTCGTCATTTCAATGATTACGCTACTTGCATCCGCAAACAAGTGAACAAATTGTGACGCACCGGTCCTATTTTAGTTTATTTTGCATTTTCATTAAAAAGAGATTATGATGTTGAATTAGATCAATAATCACGTTTTTGACGTACAAAATGAGGTGGAACATGGTGACTTTTAAATTAACGAGAATTGACATGACGAGACTTCTGTATTCTCTAAAAGGCGAGGGAGATCTGACTCCGCTTCAGCTTTTGAATTTATCTGTAAAAAGCGATAAGGAACATGAATATGATGAATTAAAAATCCCTTCGTTTTTTGAAAAACTCGAACGGCGGAAGCAAAAATCAGAGCACGGGCTTTCAACGAACGAAATCGTTGAGCTTGGCAACTTGTGTGAGCTGACTTCACTTAAATCGACAGCCATTCAAAACTGGATCAAGCGCGATATTAAAGATATGATCGGCCATCCAGAGCTTGGCAAGAAGTACTCCATTGATCAAGTCGTTATTTTATTAATTGTCCGGGATTTAAAATCAGTATTTGATTTTGATTCTATTCGTACGATCTTATCTGCCTTATTTAATACGATCACAGATCGAACGGATGATATTATCAGCCCCATCCGTTTTTATGAAGCATATGCGCACGTCCTTGATTTTATTTATCACCATACACATTTTCCATTAAAGGAAACGAATTTACGAGAAATGACAGAAGAGCAGACGGACAAGCTCCACGAAGAGTTTACAGAATTGTCGAAGCCGCAATGGCATTTGATTAAAGGCATTATCAGTTCTACCGTTTTCTCCGTTTTCACTTCTCACTTGCAAAGCACAGCGCAAGAAATGATGTTGAATACGCTTCAGCTGAAAAAGGCTTAAACTGAGCCCGAGGTGACCTTCATCACCTCGGCTTTTTTGTGCAGCAATTGCCAGCATAATTGCAGGCTGTTTTTTTCAAAATAAGAAGGCGCAACAAACATGAGGTGAAAGGAGGAATATGTGATGGCAAATCGAAATCAACTTCTTGTTCCTGGAGTAGAACAAGCTTTAGATCAATTTAAATACGAGATCGCTCAAGAATTTGGCGTGAATCTCGGTTCAGATACAGTCGCACGTTCAAACGGTTCTGTTGGCGGCGAGATGACAAAAAGACTCGTACAGCAGGCGCAATCTCAAATGGGCCATTCAACTAAATAAAGACATGGTGAAATACGCCGGATCTATTCTGGCGTTTTTTTACTGTTCATATGTAGGCTCATCCCGGTTTTCACGGTATGAGGGCGGTGTGTTTTTTCCTTTTTGTTTGACGCCATCTCTGTTACGTTCGCCGTACGGACGATTCTGACCACTGTCGTTTTTTTTTACATGCTTTTCAGTATCACCACGTGATGTGCCGTTTGGATGTTTTTTTTCATCTGGATCAGTTGAGTGATTTTTTTTTTGCTCTTTGTCTTTTTCAAAAGGGCGGTCCTTGTCTTCTTTTCCCTTTTTCTCTTTGTTGTCAAGATTAGGGCTTGTTTGGTGAGGCTTTTGAACAGCTCCTTGCTCTTCCCTCTCAACTTCCTTCTGCTCTTTGTCTTCGCCTTCAGGAGCTTCTTTATCAGGCTGCATCTCATCGCTATCGTCTGTCTTTATGTCTTCTTTTTTGTCTTCGTCTTTTTGATCTTCATCAGCATTTTTCGGCTCTTCTTCTTTGACAGCCTCGTCATCTGCTGAATCTTCATCTTCTTTTTTAACGTCCTCTTGTTCGTTTTCTTGCATTTCTTGATTTCTAATATAAGTTCCTGTTGAGATGCCTGCTTTTTGTGCCTTTTCTCTTGTTTCCAGGTCACCTTCCACAGTTTCCAGCTTATAATTGCGCTTTTGATATTCCCCCGAGATGGTGCTGATTTTACTTTTTACGTTTGTTTTGTATGTATGATCCCGCTTGTTTTCATAAACAGTTGAAATATAAATGCTTTTAGAGTGGTTCACGTATCCTTTTTTATCACAATCATCGATGATTTCCTGCACGACTTTGGTCATGTCGTTTTTTTCTAAATCTTTCATACTGGCCAGTACTTGCTTCGCATCTTTATTCAGCGGAGTGACACCGATCACTTGATAATTGTGATCGAGTTTCAGCTCAAAGCTTGGGTTAATGTCAATCGTCATATATGCATATGCTTTTTGACTTGAGAAAGATGGCATCATAGTGAAAATCACGACAATAATTGCTGCAATTGATAGAATTCCTGCATTTAACGGACGTAAACGAAGCAGGTCAAAAAAACCGGCTCTTTTTCTTTCGAGACGTGATTCATTCGGAAACGTCACTTCTTGACCGATTTCATAGTCTTGCTGTTCATACTTTGTCCGCAGAAATTGTCCATCAGGGGTCAGCAGTGTGACATATTTTTTGTTTTTCTCTACTATAATGCCTCTTCTCATGAATTAAGCACCCCTTTAAGGTAATCTTTCAAATACACATAATCACCTGTCATAATGATCGCCATCGCAATAATATATTTTCTATTTCTCTCAATCGTTTTGCGGCTGACTTCCACTAGCTTTTCCAGCTGTTTGACTGGCAATTGTTTTTTCTGAAATAAAATGGTTCTCAGTTCATCGTGCTTAACGAGTGTATGGGCCACTTTAATGGCATTTTGTCTCGCATCCGCATGCTTTGGTGAATGCTCAAGCAGTTCTTGAAACGTAAGACCATATACTTTCAATCGTTCTTTAAAATGTTCAATCTCTTCTCTTCTATGTTCTTGTTCAATTAAACGCCTATATTCATTTGCAGAAAGCTCTGCTTCAATCATGCTTTGCGAGTATTCGCCATTCTCACTTTCTTGAAGGTCCATTTGAACCGTTGGCGCGTTTCTTGCTTCTTTTCGAATATAGTCGATTACTTTTCTTTTAATAATTAACTCCGCAAATGCAAGGAGTGAGTTGCCTTTTTCGGCAGAGTATTTTTCTATCGCTTCATTAAAGGCAATTAAGCCTACGCTAAATTCATCATCTTTTTCATCTATATATCGTTTACAAACGGATGAAACCGTCTTAGCGACAAATGGTTTGTATTGCTCTATTAATGCATTTTGCAGCTCGGTATCACCCTGTTGGATGTTGATTGCCGACTGCTCTAATGTTTGCTTTTTCTTTCCCTTTTTAAACAAAAGGCTAAGCAATGGTTTCACCTCAGTTCTCCCTATATTACTCATTTATGATAGCTAATTTATGAGGGAAGCGCAAAGGAAGAAATGAGGAATTCATTTCCTGTTACTCAATTGTGACATGTATTTCTTTATCTACTTTACAACGTTTCGTTTAAAAGCAAAGAAATAAGGGGGTATCCCCCCCTTTTTTGTAATATACGTGTTATGAAAATGAAATGATATTTCTTTCAAAAAACCTACTCTTCCAGCCGCTTCTCTTGTTTTTCCTCGTTTTGTTGGCCACCTTTTCTTGATGGACTTGATAAAAACCAGCCAAATGCTGCAATCGCGAGAAGGACCGTCCAGAAAATGATTTTCCATAATGTTGAATGAATGAAATGAGAGGACACGATCCCAATGGCTGGATGAGAAAGTGTATAGAGCGTCAGCTTCACGCCAACCCATCCGACAATGACAAATGCCGCTGTTTCTAGGCTTGGTCTCGTTTTAAGCAGTTTCACAAATACAGTCGCCGCAAACCTCATGATCACTAGACCAATGATACCGCCCAATAGAATGACAATAAATTGACCGCCATCAAGCCCGCCAATTTGTGGAAGGTTTGTTGCTGGCAGAGTCACAGCTAATGCAACAGCTGCTAAAATAGAATCTACTGCAAATGCAATGTCAGCAAGCTCAACTTTCACGACGGTTGCCCAAAAGCCGCTTTGTTTCATGTTTGTGTCTGCTTCCTTTTTCTTAAATACGTGCGATTTTAAAATATGGTGAATCGAAATATATAGAAGATAAATTGCGCCAATGGCTTGAACTTGCCACACATCTACTAAAAACGAAATAAGAAAAAGAGAACCAAATCGCATGACAAATGCTCCCGCAAGTCCGTAAAACAATGCCTTTTTTCTTTGTTTTTCAGGAAGGTGTTTGACCATCACAGCCATAACCAGCGCATTATCAGCTGCTAAAATCCCTTCTAATCCAATCAATACGAGAAGAACCCACCCGTACTCTAAAATAATTGCTGCATCCATCATCATTCCTCCTTATTTTTTATCTATTGTCCCACAACAGACAAAGGCTTATGAATGCAAAAAAGACCTTTGCCTGAAATGGCAAAGGTCTTGCTAGACATGTGATATGTAAATCATGCCAACAAAGCCGATGGAATGAGGTTCCATGTAATGACGACTTTGTTTCCGGTGATAACCGGACGCTACTCCCCTTTGGTGGGATTAAGAATATTTAGATTACTTATATCATAATCAACAGACCCCGGATTGTCAACAGGTGACTTTTTATCTCCACCCATTGATTAAGCCGTTGGTGTTTCTGTTTTTCTTTTTCTTCGTTTCAGCCACACGTAGAGAACAAACAATAAGAGCATACCAATTCCAATCGGCAATACATATGGTTCTAAAATGGTTCCAACCTCTTGCCAGTTCTCCCCAAGGACAAATCCTAGATACACGTATACAAATGTAATCGGCGTAATCGCCAAAAACGTATACAGGCAAAAAACCCACACGTTCATCTTCGCAATCCCACACGGAATGGAAATAAGGGTTCTGACCCCTGGAATAAACCGGCCGCTAAACGCAACAAACCCGCCATGTTTTTCAAAAAAGGCATCTGATTTATCAAGTGACTCAGGTTTCACAAAGAAATACTTCCCATATTTATTTAAAAAGGGTCTCCCTCCATAACGCCCTAACCAGTACAAGGTCAAGGGGCCTGCAACACCGCCAATAGAACCGGCAGCCACAACACCAATGAAGGCCATGTCCCCTTTTGAAACCCAGTAACCTGCAAGAGGCAACACCACTTCAGCAGGAACAAATTCAATGCATAATGCAAGAAAGATGCCGAAGTACGACAAATTCTTAAAGGCATCAGCTAATGAAATAATAAAATCTTCGATGTTTATCAATCCCTTTCACACATAATCAGTTTGACAGGCTATGCTTGCAAATCGTACCATGCCACCTATTAAACGAATTTAAAACCAAAAACGATTCACTTTTCTTCGTTTTTTTACATTAAATTTGATTTTACTATAAAAAATGTTCAAAAAAAATGCTGAATGCCCTTTTTAAGTAAAGGAAAAGTGAACACAGGCGCCACTTGATCCGATATATTAAGTATATGTCTGTTTTTAGATACAGGAGGTTTTCTTACATGACACATTTAACAGGAAGCTACAACGGATGGCTTGTCTTTCTGTCAGTCGCTGTCGCCGCTGTCGCCTCCTACTCAGCTCTTCAATTAGCCAGCCGGGTGATCCAGTCGAGCGGCGCAAAGAAAAGAGTATGGTTGATCATTGGTGCGATGATCATGGGGATGGGAATATGGTCAATGCATTTTATTGGCATGATGGCGTTTCATCTACGCTCTGGTATCACATATGAAACACCCTTACTCATTTTATCGATTTTGGCCTCTTTTATCGGTTCTTTCATTGCTTTTTCAATATGTATTCAGCAGCAACTTTCTACAAGACGACTTTTGATTAGTTCGATCACGATGGGCTCAGCTATTTGCAGCATGCACTACCTCGGATTGGAATCAATGGCCAATGTCACCATCAGCTATGACCCTGTTCTCTTTTTTCTTTCGTTTTTTATTGGTGCGCTCGCTTCATTCTTTTCATTACACCTTTTTTTCCGGCTCCATCGCTCTGAGAAAAGGCGGGAGGATCAGCTGTTAAAAATAGCGGGTGCTCTGATGATGGGCGTTGCTATTGCGGGTATGCATTACACTGGCATGGCGTCTTCGACGATGTTTTTTCATTCAGATGGTCAGGTCGCTGCGGGTGGTTCTCTTGAAATGTCACCATTCAGCCTGTCCATTTTCATCGGCCTGATGACACTTATCGTCCAATCACTCATGATTTACGGCGCCTATATTGATCACCGGATTATGTCACAATCCGATCAGCTAAAAGAAAATGAACAGCGGTTCCAATCACTGATCAAACATAATATAGATGGGATTATCGTGTTATCTGTTGATCGAAAAGTGATATCTGCGAATGACCAAGGCAAACACATTTTGAAAATGTGCAATTCCTGGATCGGTGATGATGTGAGTCAATACGTCATGCCGACTGAGATGTGGGAAGACTTTATTTATCAATCTAAAAAAGCAATTACGCGTGAAGCAGAACTGAAAGCAGCAGATCGTTTTTATTATTATCATGTTACATACATACCCGTACACGTCAACCATACACTTGACAGCATTTATCTCGTTTTAAAGGATTTAACCCAGCAGAAGATTGCTGAAAAAGAAATTCATGTGATGGCACATTATGATGCATTAACTGAACTTCCGAACCGTCGTCACGGAATTAATCATTTAAATGATGTTTTATCCGCTCAAGAAGAGACAAAAACGTCAACGGCAGTTCTTTTTCTTGATTTAAATCGGTTTAAAATTATTAATGATGCCCTTGGTCATAACATAGGCGATCTGCTGTTGAAAGCCGCCGCAAACAGACTAACCAAATGTTTGCCTGACAATGGCTTTATTGCAAGAATTGGCGGGGATGAATTTTTAATGATCTTTCCTCACATGGAGCATAACACACATAAAATTGAACAGCTTTTGAAAAACATCATTCACCAATTTGAACGTCCTTTTTTCATTCAAAACCATCAGCTCATTACATCCATTAGTATTGGAATCGCCATCTCTCCGCAAAACGGAAAGAATGGTATGGAATTGATGAGAAAAGCAGATATGGCCATGTATTTATCAAAGAAACATAAACAAAGCCGCTATGAATTCTTTACTGAATCTATGGAGAGATTGAGTGAGGACAGACTCAATCGCGAACTGGAGCTACGAGATGCCATTCAAAGAAAGCAGTTTGTGCTTCATTATCAGCCGCAAATCAGCGCCAAAACAAGACAGATGACAGGTGTTGAAGCCCTTTTAAGAATGAAAGCACCAGACGGTTCTCTAAAATCACCCGAGGCTTTCATTGAACTTGCTGAAGAATCGGGCCTGATTATCGATATTGGAAGGTGGGTCATTGACACGGCATGTCAGCAGGCAAAATTGTGGTATGACAAGCAATTGAAAATCCCTGTAGCGGTCAATTTATCTGCTAAGCAGTTTAACTCTGAAGACTTAATTGATTTGATCAAACTAACGCTAAAAAAATACGACCTTCAACCATCACTTCTTGAGCTTGAAGTGACAGAAAGCATGACAATGGACAACATCAAGCAGTCAAAACAGGTACTGACGTCTCTAAAACAACTTGGCGTCCGTATTAGTATTGATGATTTTGGTACAGGCCATAGCTCTTTAAGCTATTTGAAGGATTTGCCGATTCACCGTCTGAAAATTGATAAATCATTTATCGAGGATATTTTGAGCGATTCAAAGTCTGAGCAAATTACAGGGGCTATTATTGCAATGGGGCACCAGCTATCTCTAGAAGTCATTGCTGAAGGTGTTGAAACTTTTGCACAAGCGCAACTTTTATCTGCGCAGGGCTGTGACGATCTACAAGGCTTTTATTATGCCAAGCCACTTCCGGCTAGTGATATTGAAAAATTTATCGCCTATCCTGCCCATCAGCTGGATACATAAAAAAGGTGCCCACCATGGCACCTTTTCGTTTTATCTAAATAACAAATGCTGACTGTGAATACCTGCTTTTTTCAGCAGACTAATTAATTGCTCCTGTTCTTCACGCGAAAGACCAGAAAACGCCCGCGCAATTCGAAGAGAATGGATTGGATAAATTTTATCCAGATAACTGCGCCCTTTATCCGTTAAATGGGCATAAACTGACCGCTTATCCTTTGGGTCCTGTTCTCTTTCAATGAAACCATTTCGTTCTAACTTGTCAATTACGTACGTCACATTCCCGCTGACAAGCAGGAGTCTTGAGCCGATTTGCTGAAGTTTTTGAGCACCTCTCGTATACAGTAATTCGAGAACGGCAAATTCAGTTGGATTGAATCCATGCTCCTTGCTGTCTCTAATACTGTGTTCGGAAACGCTTTTAAATGCCCTTGCAAAAACTTTGTAAAGCGTCATTGAACGTTCTACTTCTTCTTCATTAAACGATAGTCTCATCACATATCTACCTCTTATAATATTTTTTTAACTTCAAGGCTTTCTTGCGGTGCAGTTGGAGCCTTTCGTAAAAAATAGAAGTACGTTTTTGAAAACCCTTTCAACCACATAAGTGACTCCATTCGTGTTATGTATAAGATTTCGATATAAACTTTTAAAATCCTTCTTATTTTTCACAATCATCTCGAAAAAAAGCTTTTCCAGCAAACCATCATGTTACGACAAATTTTAACATAATCTGTAAAGGCTCTATATTTTCTTACATTTGATTCGTCAAATTTCTACAAAATTCAATATTGCTATAATATTAAACACACAAAAAAAGACCCTTCATGTGACAACGCACATGATAAGGGATGTTAAAGATAGCGATCGGTTTTGTTGAAAAAGAAATGATACTCTTTTTTTAAGTCACTAATTGTCATGTTCTTGGTCATATCAGGGCTATACACCCCAAGTGAGCAAAGCTGCTTCGTATAATAATGTCTTTCTTTCGCTAAAGCTTCTTTTAATATACGCCGCACGACATCTCCCCTCCTATCAATGGATATGGATCGGGTGCTTATGAGGACTTTTTATACAAATCATTTTGTACGGCTCTAAGAAGAGCATGTGCATTCTGACCCGCAGCCTGCATGAACTGCTCCAGCAGTTCATCCCTCTTCACATCTAATGCGATGATTTCTTTTGCCATACGGATGATCTGTGTTTTCTCCATCAAGTGCGCCTCCTCCTCATTTTTTCTTTTTCTTATCATATGTTCACGTGATATGTTTTGCACTTTATATGTTAATTTTCCTTCCATTGTTTTTCACTTTATTCATTTTTGTGTTATATTATCTAACAAACGTTAGGTTTTTTTACTGACTGTTCGATATAATATGAAGAAAAGACTTGCAGGGGTGAGGATATGACACAGGAAGATGTATCTTATAAAGATAAAAAAGTCATTTCAATCGGGATTGTCAGTGAATTAACAGGACTTTCCGTCAGGCAAATCCGATATTATGAGGAACGGAAACTCATCTACCCCCAGCGCTCAACAAGAGGCACACGGAAATATTCTTTTTCTGATGTAGAACGTTTAATGGATATCGCCAATAAACGGGAAGATGGTGTGCAGACAGCGGAAATTTTAAAAGACATGAAGAAAAAAGAACAGGCATTAAAAAGTGGTCAATTTAAGAAAAAAATGCTGGAAGGACAGATCAACGCACACTTCCGGTACAAAAATCGATGAACTAAATAACAATCCCTTACTCGGCAAAATAGACTTAGCATCTGATCGCCCTGAATATGAAACGATGAAAGCACAAACTGATCCAAAGACTGATTCTTGCTGAAGAGTCGCGAAAGCAAATGCGTTACAGCTCATCTTGAATCATTGATGCAACAAAACGAGGCAGCAATTGCAGCCTCGTTATTAGCTAAAACAACCATTCAACTATTTATCACCTAAGATACTTGATCTTTAACGATTTAGTTTTTCAAATTTGCTCAGGAATCGAAACAGTTCGTTCATTGAGCACATTCCCCGTGTTTAGCGTCGTTTTGGGTTCTATTAAGAGCAAGTGAACTTCTTCTTCAGCAATTGGCTGATGTTCAACTCCTTTTGGAATCACAAGAAATTCTCCTTCATTAAGCGTTATTTCCCTATCCCTAAAACGGATGACTAGATTGCCTTTCCACACAAAGAACATTTCATCCTCATCATCATGGTGATGCCAAATGAATTCACCCTTAATTTTCACCATTTTCATGTATGAGTCATTCAACTCTCCACCTATTCTAGGATTCCAATAATCATTTATTTGCGAAAATTTTTCTTCGATATTTACCTTTGAAATCAATGGATTACCCTCCTTATTAAATGGAAACGGCTATTTTAATTGCCACAGCTAAAAAATTCTCATTTTCTCCTCTCGATCAAGTAAAAGCGACGCAATGAGCATCAACCTCTCTATCATTCAGTTTACATACTTCGTTGGATCACGTAAAATCAAAAAATAGCATATAGATCATCACAATTCGTGATGCAAAAAAGGAGAGTTAGTTTGGATATTAAATCTTTGGAAGTATTTAAAGCCGTTGCCATTGAACAAAGCATCACAAAAGCTGCTCAAAAATTAAATTATGTGCAGTCCAATGTCACCGCAAGAATCCAACGTCTTGAACAAGAGTTAGGTGTACCTCTTCTCTATCGATATCATAAGAAAATATCTTTAACGCCTGCAGGACGTGAACTGCTTCCCTATGTAAATAAATTACTATACGATTACGAAGAAGCGATAGAAGCAGTAAAGCTTTCCTCTACTCCGCGGGGATCTTTACACATTGGATCTATAGAGTCCACCGCATCTACAAGATTGCCCAGCATTTTCACAGAATATCACAAAAAATTCCCACAAGTAGAATTGAGCTTGTATATGGCACCTACAGTGGACCAAGTTAGCGCTATCCTCAACTACAAAGTAGACAGCGCGTTGGTAGATGGGCCAATTCTTCATCCAGAAATCATCGAGTATCCTGTATTGGAAGAATCCCTCGTTCTCATTACAAGCTACTCCACGGAGCAATTCCAGGTAGAATCTATTTTACATGAGCCGTTGCTCTCATCATTCGCCCATTGTATTTATTTAGGACGATGGCAAAAGTGGCTAGAGAACAATGGCTATCCTCCTATGAAGGTCATGGAATATGGTACGTTAGAGGGCGTCCTTAAATGTGTTGAAAGCGGGCTGGGAGTGACTATATTACCAAAATCTATGGTTGAATCTCGGGGAGAAGGCAAATTCACCTGTCATCCATTACCAGAACCACATCGAATCGTGCCCACTGTGTTGATCAGGCGACGTGATTCGTACATGACCAGTGCTCTCTCACAATTTATGGAGTTAATAGGCATTACGAATATGTGATCTGAGACAGATCATTGTTTTCGTTAATAAGAAAAAAGAGGATAGAGAGAGCGACATTCTTTCAGCTCTTCTATCCTTTTACATTATCTCAACTTATGCCAAGCATATGAACGATTCTTTTTATTTAGATGAAGCATCAGTTCCTTCAACAACCCCTACAAAGTCAATTCGTACGCCGCCTTTTTCAGGATCTTCTTTCACCCGAAAGGCAAGCGCTTTTTTTTCTCCAGTGTTTGCATCTTTATAATTTGCATGAAAGACGTGGATGCTGGCTTCTTCCAATTGAAAATCTTCATAAGAAAGCGTCTCAATTCCCCATTCCTTTTTCGATTTAAGAATGTCACTTGGGCTTGGGACTGCGCCTTCGACATAGACGTTGTCCATTTTTCGTTTATTTCCTTCAGTTATCGCTTCAAGCATATGCTCTGATGCTACCAGTCTTCTGTCTTTTCCCTCGTCTTCTCTTGAACATGCACTTAGCAAAACAATGCACATGAAAATGAATAAAAACTTCTTCATTTTTCTCTCCCACCTTCTCCTTAAAATGTAAAGGATGGAAGCGCTATATGCAATCTTTATTCAAAAAAGACTGTAAAACGTTACATTTTACAGTCTTTTGACTACATCAGTGTATGAAGAAATGCTGTTGCAATTCCAAAATAGATGAGTAAGGATAAAATATCGTTCAATGTTGTGATCAGTGGTCCAGATGCAATGGCTGGGTCCACGTTTAATCTGTGTAAAATAATCGGTACGACCGTACCTGCCATTGTCCCAATAATCAGTGTTGCAAGAAGCGAGGAACCAACAACAAAACCTAAAATCATATTGCCCTGCCATACCATGGCAACGACCGTAATAATGATTGAACAAACAATCCCAATATAAATACTTGTTCTCAGCTCTCTGAAAATCAAGCGCATAATGGTTTTTTTCGTTAATTCTTCTTTTGACAATCCTCTAATGACAACCGCTAGAGACTGTGTCCCTGTATTCCCTGTCATACCTGCAATCATCGGCATGAAGAATGCTAAAGCAACGACTTGCTGCAGGGTATCTTCAAAATAATTCAAGATACTGCCTGAAATCAGCCCAATGAATAGGAGCAAAATGAGCCATGGAAGACGGCGGTATGCCGCCACAAATGCCGGTGTGTCGAACGTGATATCTTTACCAGAGGCAGCAAACTTTTCATAGTCTTCTCCTGCCTCTTGAATCACAACATCAATGATATCATCGACTGTCACAATTCCGACTAAGACATTGTTCTCTTCTACAACGGGGATGGCAAGGAAATCATATCGCTCAATGAGCTTTGCGATTTCTTCCTGGTCTTGAAAGGCACCAACGGCAATGACTCTTGTAAACATAAGATCCTGCACTTTTTCATCCGGTTCACCTAAAATAAGATCCCTGTATGAGAGTACCCCTACAAGCTGTTTTTGATCATTTATGACATATAAGTAGTTGATCGATTCGGCAATTTCAGCAAAGCTTTTCAGCTTCACCACGGCATCTTGAACCGTATAATGCTGCGGAATCCAAACGTACCGGTTGGTCATGATCCGGCCTGCTGTCTCAGCAGGGTAATTCATGAGAAGCTGGACGGCTTTGGATTCCTCTGCCTCCATGTTAGATAAAAGCTGATCCTTCAGCTCATCCTCCATCTCATCAAACAAGTTGGCAAGGTCATCGTTATCCATTTTGTTTGTGACGAAGGTGGCTTTGTCTTTCCCTACTTTTTCAAGAACAATCTCTTGATATTCCCGCTCCAGTTCACCCATCATTTCCGTCACGTCATCGACTGTTAAAAAGCTGAGAAAGCGGCCGCGATGTTTTTCTGGAAGCTCCTTGAATAAGTAGGCCATATCATAAGGCTGCAGTTCTTCCATAATGTTTTTAAATTCTTTACGTTTTCCATCTCTTAGTAAAATAATGATGCGTAAAATGAGTTCATCGTACGTAATGTTCTGTATCATCGCTGTTACCTCCCCAAAATCAGGAGATACCCGAATCCCTTAGATTGTGCGGGGGGTCAGGATCTCCTCTATCTGATGTGTCAATCTGATCTTTTGACATACTCTCTATGTGTCTCGAATCGGGATGATCCATCCCCACACCTCCTTTTCTCATAAAAAAGCACCTTCAACCGAATGAAGGCGCTTTGTAAGCATGACAAATAAACACTTGCTCCTTCAATCGTAGAGCTTTAGCACTGTATGGCATAGGATTAATCCAGCTGCATTAAAAATCACCTTATGTCGATGATTCCTGTTGACCCATTGGCGTCTTTGGACATTTTTGGGCAGCAGCGTATCTCCATACAGGAGCCTCACCTAACGAAGTCTCATATTGTTGACACACTGAGATTACAGAAAAAGCGCAATGATGTCAATAAGCAAGATGCCAAGTTTCCTGATGTATTCGCTTACTTTTCAAAAAAAGAGCGATAGACAAGTTGACCATCGCCCTTTCATGTCTTCTATTCCTCTTCTGGCTGATTCATATCCTCTTGGGAGAGGAGATGAAAGGAATCATGCAAAAACAAAGCATATCCTTCTCCATCAGGATGGGGAACATATTCCGCACGATCCATCGTCTGTTCTTCTTCTTTTTTCTTCATCATATTCTCTCGCCTCCTTTCCAGTAGTTTGTCCCAATGAAAAAACCTTACACATAAAAGTGTAAGGTTCATTTATACCTTAATCGTCCCATTCTTGCTTGAGGATTTTGCCTGTTTTAGCGGAAATCTCAAAATCAACTTCTTCACCGCTTGGTGTCGTAATTTCAATTTCATACAAGTACACACCATTTTCTTTATCTAATTCTGAATCTGTGACTGTTCCTTTTACCTTTGCAAGAGCAATTTGTTCAGCCTGTTTTTTGGTGATTTTTACATTTTGTTTCTTTTCTTTGACTGGATCATTGAGCGCTTTGCCTGTTTTGGCATCGACATATACTTTATATTCAAAGCCGCCTTTTTTAATCTCGACCTCATATACCCATTTTCCTTTTTTACGCTCAAGATCTACATCATCTACATAGCCTTTCACAACTTTTAATGCTGCTTTTTCAGCCTGTTTCTTTGAGACAAATGAAGATTTCTTTTGCACCACTTGTTCGGCATTTGCCGTTTGATTTGTATTTTGCGCTTGAAGGGTGAAACCACCTGCGACAAGGGCTCCTGTGAATGCTGTAGCGACTAGTATTTTTTTTATCATATTTCATTCCTCCTCTGTTTGATTTCTCCTTTATCTTAAAAAAACAAGATGATAAAGGAAGGAAAGGAAGATGAGAAAATCATGAGAAAATGATTAGTTTTCGTACGTAATGCCTTCAATATCTCCTGTATAGGCATTCACTAAGACCTCTGCCTCTCTTCCATCCGGCAAATCGAGCTCTACCTCAAACACGAGCATTCCGCTAAAAGTTTCAAGATCTGCATCATCCACTGTGCCACCCACTTCTTTTACGGCAATCTGAATGGCTTCTTCTACCGTTATTTTTGTCAGCTTCTTTTCTTTAGAGGTTGGCTTTTTCTTTTCTGCTTCAATCACCTTGAACGTGTCTTTCTCAACATCCACTTGATACAGTTCTTTTTTTGATTGAATCGTAAAGATAAAGCGATCCGATTTTTCTTTCTTTTGAATCACAGTACCCTTCACTTTTTTCACTGCCGCTTCTTCTGCTTGAAGTTCGGCATTTTTCTCATTTGGTTTTTGATAGCTCTTTAACTGTTTCATCTCTTTCATTTGACCGCTTGAGGAAGATGCAATGATTTGATAGATGCCATTTGAATTTTCAAGCGTCAATGTATAGTCCTGTTTATGATTGATCAGATCAATATTTGTGATGTTTCCATTGTAGTCTTTTGCGATGATTTTTTTAATGTCTGCTTCGCTTAATATTTTTTTGTCAATGGTTTGAATCATGAGCATTGCAAAAGCCACAAGAATGAAAAGACATCCTGCAAGCGCAAGCAGCATTTTCAGTTTTCTAGACATGCAGCGCCTCCTTCCTATTTCCTATTTTATAAGGAGGAAATGAGAAATTGATGAGAAAAGACCTACTTATTTCTGAAAAAGAATGGTCATCACGGTTCCTTCACCGATACGGCTGTCTACCTTTAGCTCAGCCCCATGCTCTTCAGAAATTTGCTTCGCAATTGACAGACCAAGTCCAGTTCCGCCCGTCTCACTGTTTCTCGCTTCATCCACACGGAAAAAGCGGTCAAAGATTTTCGGCAGATCCTCTTCTTTTATGCCAATACCTTTGTCAACAACCGAAATAAACGGTTTCTCTCCTGCTCGTCCGCAGTTCACATCAACTGGCTCTGCACTATATTTAACCGCATTATCAATCAAGATGGTCAAAAGCTGTTTGATCTTCTCTTCGTCCCCTTCAGCAATCACAGGCTGATCTGTTTGTATATGAGTAAGGATGGTTCGATTGGTTGCCACTTCAAGTGTATGGCCGACTTGGCTACACAATTGACCAAGATCAACCGGCTTCATGTCCAAGTAAAGCGGCTGCCCATTTTTCGCCAGTGTGAGTAGTTGATCTGTCAGCCTTTTCATTTTTTTTGCCTCATCATGAATGGCTTGAGAGGATTCTTCTACGACCTCTGGCCGGCTTTGCCCCCAGCGTTTTAGTAAATTGCTGTAGCTCATGATGACGGTAATGGGTGTTTTCAATTCATGAGAAGCATCGTGTAAAAATTGCTGCTCTTTCTCATAATGTTTCTCGAGAATTTCGGCCATTTCATTAAAGGTTTGACCCATTTGATACAGTTCATCCTTTGAATCGCCTGTTAATTCAATTCGTTTAAATGCCTTTTCTCTCATACTTGCTTTCATCGTATTGGTCATTCTACTAATTGGGCGGACAATTTGTTTCGTTAAAATGTGGCCTGCAAAATAAGAAAGCACAATAAACAAAACGCCAGTAGTGATTAAAATCATTTTTAATAACGCCAAGTTCTCTTCTGTATTTTCAATTTCTTCATATACTTGCAGCGACACAATGTCCCCATTTGTCCAAATGACAGGGATAGCCGCAAACGCAATCATCTGCTTATTGTATTCTTGAATTTCTGCTGTCTGACCAGATTCGTATGTAAAAGGAAGTGAGCTGAACGTAGATTCCTTCGTGACGGTCAGCTTTGATTCACCTTTCTCTGTGACGACACGGATCATACCATTTTGAGGCAGATACGCTTTCAGAAGCTCTGAAGATGGAAGGCCCTCTTCTTCTGACTTCTTTAGTGCAATCGCAATATTTTCAGCTACTTCCGACAGTCTGGACATATCTTTTTGCGTCAAGGTCATTGAAAAAATAAAATAAATCGCTGTATGAAACAGTAGCACCATTAAAAACAAGGACAACGATGTATAAAGCTGGATCTTATTTTTTAATCTCATGCTTTATCCTTTCATCACATAACCCACACCTCTCACTGTGTGAATCAATTGTTTTTCAAACGGGTAATCGATTTTTTTCCTTAAATAGCGAATATAGACATCAACCACGTTCGTGTCACCAAAATAATCAAAACCCCAGACAGCTGTTAAAAGCTGATCTCTTGTGAGCACTTGCTGCTGATGTTTCAATAAATGAACAAGCAGGTCATATTCTCTCGGTGTCAGCTCAAGCGTCTGACCGCCTCTTTGAATTTCTCTTGTTTTCTCATTCACCGTTAAATCTGCAATACTTAGCTCAATTTCCTTTTCCTCTTGCGCATTGTGATTGAACCTCAGCTGTGCACGAATTCGCGCTAATAATTCTTCTATGTCAAAGGGTTTTGTAATATAATCGTTTGCCCCAAGATCAAGACCGCTGACCTTATCGGGAACACTTCCTCTTGCGGTAATCAAAATGATCGGTGTTGCCGTATTTGTCTTTCGAACCCTTCTAAGCACTTCAAGTCCGCTTAATTCTGGAAGCATGACATCTAGAAGCACTAAATCAAAACTCTCCTCCTCGAGCGCCTGGAGTCCTTTCATCCCTGTATCTTGGACTGTGACCTCATATCCTTCATATTCAAGTTCTAATGACAGCACTCTTGCAATTTTCTTTTCATCTTCGACCACGAGTATCTTCCCTTTGTTCATCTCTATCTCTCCTATCTAAAAGGCAAGCTTGTCTTTCCATTATTATATGTTGCCTTTCTCCATTGGAACAGTCACAATCTTCATATCTTATTTTTCATGAATGAGGAATTGTTATGTAATATGGTTGATTTTTATTTTCAGCTGATCCTTTCACATTACACAAATCAACAAAAAAAGCCTCTTTTCTGAGGCTGGTCCCTTACTTCTTTTTAGGTTGACTGACAAAAAGCTCATCTACAGTCGTATTCAAAACAGAGGCGATGTCAAAGGCTAATTGTAAAGTAGGGTCGTACTTATCGTTTTCAATGGCATTGATGGTTTGTCTCGAGACCTTACACCGTTTAGCAAGTTCTTCTTGGGATAATTTAATGGATTTCCTTAGTTCTCTTATATGATTTTGCAATTTAATCACCATATTTTTTTCTGTATATGAGTAATGTAACTAAATAAATGACCGAAATCACAGTTAGGAACATGATGGGAGAAATCCCAAACCCCTTATCAGAATGGTTCCCTTGGATCGTTAAAAATATGGACTGTGCGACTTCTAATATAAGCATACCAATGACCACCATAAATGCATACGATTGCGCTTTTGAGTAGATAAATCTCTTTCTTTCATCACCCTTTTGAATCATAGGCGCAATAAAGATGAATAGTCCGACCACTAATAAGATGACTGAATACACAACTTTTACAACATCCAACGGTTAGTCCCCTCCCAATCAAAATGTCAAATACTTTTTACATTTTGATTATATCATCCGCTTAAAAAATGTCAAATACTTTTTACATTCTATATTCTTTCGATCATTATAATGAAAAAACAATCATCTGCACATGGCATGTACCTTTTTCTTTTCTGTCATCCTCTATCTCCTTATATGATTGTTTTTTCGATCTGCCTTTTTTAGTTCTTTTCACCCATTTTCATCTGTACAGGTGCAAGCTCACTATGCAGCATTTGCTTCTTTTTCATATGATACTAAGAGTTTTCTTCAAAAGGTGACTTCTTTCGGCAAGATATGAGGAGAACTGCACAATAAATAATTATTTGATTATTTGAAAAATTATTACAATTGACCCTTTCCGATCAAACATTTGTTTTATACAATAACATTACGCAACCTGAATCTACTTTGAAAACAAAATAAGGAGGGCTTTCTTATGAAAGGTGAAATTCGCTTAATTCCGTATGAAGTAAAAGCCAATGTGATGGAAGCGAAAGAGACGCCGGAAAGTATTCAGGAGATTAAAGCACCCGAACTTTGGTCAAGTGGCTTCAAAGGAAAAGGCATAACCATTGCTGTCCTTGATACAGGTTGCGACACGGAGCATCCCGATTTAAAAGATCAGATTATCGGAGGAAAAAACTTTACCGATGATGACAATGGAGATGCTGAGAATGTAAAAGACTACAACGGGCATGGTACCCATGTATCAGGAACGATTGCAGCAACGGATCAAAATGGCGGCATTTTAGGTGTTGCACCTGAAGCCAAGCTGTTGATCGTAAAAGTTCTTGGAGGGAAAAATGGCAGCGGGAAATACGAATGGATTATCAATGGCATTAACTATGCGGTTGAGCAGAAGGTTGATATCATTTCCATGTCTCTCGGTGGGCCAAGCAATGAACCAGAACTGCAAAAGGCCATCCAACATGCGGTAAGCAGCGGTGTGCTTGTTGTCTGCGCAGCAGGAAATGAAGGTGACGGAGACGAGCGTACTGAAGAGTTCTCCTACCCAGCTGCATACAACGAGGTCATTGCCGTCGGCTCTGTCTCTCTTGCAAGAGAATCCTCTGAATTCTCCAATGCGAATAAAGAAATCGACCTCGTCGCTCCAGGTGAAGACATTTTATCCACTCTCCCTAACCATAAATACGGAAGACTAACAGGCACTTCCATGGCTGCCCCTCATGTGAGCGGTGCACTCGCCATTATTAAAAATGCCGAAGAAGAAGCGTTCCAGCGTAAACTGACAGAACCTGAGGTATATGCTCAGCTCGTACGGAGAACTCTTCCGCTAAAACAAACGAAAACCCTTGTAGGAAACGGGTTTTTATATTTAACTGCACCAGATGTGCTTCTTGAGAAAACATTGGAAGCAGAACTTTTGTCTCTATAGGTACATGTTAGGTCCTGAGAAAAGATAGAATTTTCTCAGGATTTTTTTAATTAAAATTATTCAAAATTTACTTTGACGAAATGAAGTGAACGTTATATAATCGAACACAATAAATTCATAGTTTGAGAGTCGGTAATTCGATCACACGTCGAATTTTAATTGGGAAGACCGGTGAAAATCCGGCGCGGTCCCGCCACTGTAAGTGAGGAGAGCTTTTCGTTAATAATCCACTGTCATGAGGATGGGAAGGATGAAAAGCTTGCAGATTCACTAGCCAGGATACCAGCCGCTCTATCACATCAAACCCCCTACGGTTGATAGGAGATGTCGGAAAAGCGTTCGTCATTGATACTTACGCCTTCTTTCGCACACACATTTTGTCTTTTTAAACCAGACATTTGCCCTCATCAATCTTGATCATGAGTGTGAGTGTCTTTTTATATTTAGAGGAGGAATTGGAATTGACAATTGTTAAAACAAGTAATCTAGGTTTCCCGCGAATTGGTTTAAACAGAGAATGGAAAAAAGCACTTGAGTCTTATTGGAAAGGTCAAACTGACAGAGAAACCCTCTTAAGCACACTCGATGAACAATTTTTAGCCGCTATTAAAACTCAAATTGATCAACAAATTGACGTTGTTCCTTCTGGCGACTTCACCTTCTATGATCATGTGCTGGATACTGCCGTTATGTTCAATTGGATTCCAGAGCGCTTCCGCAGCTTGAAAGACCCGCTAGATACATACTTTGCGATGGCAAGAGGAACAAAAGATGCTGTCTCAAGTGAAATGACAAAATGGTTTAATACAAACTATCACTACATCGTTCCAGAATACGAAAAAAGCACAGAATTCAAACTCACACATAACAAACCGCTTGAAGCATACGAAAAGGTGAAAAAAGCGTTTGGTGTTGAAACAAAACCTGTCGTTCTTGGTCTTTATACATTTGTTTCTCTTTCTAAAGGCTATGAAGCCAATGAAGTGAAAGAGATTCAGCAACGCCTAGTGCCGCTTTATACTCAGTTGTTAAAAGAGCTTGAAGAAGCCGGTGTAAAATGGGTTCAAATTGATGAGCCTGCTCTAGTCACAGCTTCAAGTGAAGACGTGAAAGCAGTAAAAGCTATCTATCAAACGATTAAAGAAGCTGTACCTGCCTTAAACGTTCTCCTTCAAACATACTTTGACTCAGTAGATGCCTATGAAGAGCTTGTGACATATCCTGTTGAAGCCATCGGTCTTGATTTTGTCCATGATCAAGGACGAAACCTTGAACAATTGAAAAAACACGGCTTCCCAAAAGATAAAATTTTAGCAGCCGGTATCATCGATGGCAGAAATATTTGGAGGTCAGATCTAGGAGAAAGATTATCGTTTATTTCTGAAGTGATTGCTGACGTGCAGCCGAAAGAAGTATGGCTGCAGCCTTCAAGTAGCCTGCTACATGTCCCAGTTGCAAAACATCCGAGCGAACAGCTTGAAGAAAAACTATTAAACGGACTTTCTTATGCCACTGAAAAGCTGGCTGAATTAACGCTATTAAAAGAAGGCTTATCAAAAGGAGCGGCTGCCATTGATGCAGACATCCATGCAGCAAATGAAGCACTTCAGACGTTAAAAGAATTCGCGAAAGGAACGAATGCGGACCTGACAGCAGAGCGCAACAGTCTTTCATCAAAAGATTTTAAACGTCCAGTTGCTTTTGAAGAACGACTACGCATTCAAAATGAATCTCTTGAACTGCCGCTTCTTCCAACCACAACAATCGGAAGCTTCCCTCAGTCAGCTGAGGTGCGCAGTGCTCGTCAAAAATGGCGCAAAAATGAGTGGACAGATGCAGAGTATGATGAATTTATTAAAAAAGAAACAAAAAGATGGATTGATATTCAAGAAGAGATTGGCTTAGATGTACTCGTTCATGGAGAATTTGAACGTACAGACATGGTTGAATACTTCGGTGAAAAACTCGCTGGATTTGCCTTTACAAAATTCGCTTGGGTTCAATCTTATGGATCACGCTGCGTGAAGCCGCCGATCATTTATGGAGATGTAGAATTTACAGAGCCAATGACAGTGAAAGAGACGGTTTACGCTCAAAGCTTAACAGAGAAAAAAGTCAAAGGAATGCTGACAGGACCTGTCACAATCTTAAACTGGTCTTTCCCAAGAACAGATATCTCTCGTAAAGACATTGCCTTCCAAATCGCTTTTGCTTTACGCAAAGAGGTAGAAGCGTTAGAAGCAGCGGGTATTCAAGTGATTCAAGTGGATGAACCTGCGCTAAGAGAAGGTCTTCCTTTAAAAGAGAGTGATTGGGCAGCATACTTAAACTGGGCAGCAGAGTCATTCCGTCTATCGACATCGTCTGTTCAAAATGAAACGCAAATTCATACACATATGTGCTACAGCAACTTCGAGGATATTGTTGATACGATTGAAGACCTTGATGCAGACGTGATTACGATTGAACATTCACGCAGTCATGGCGGGTTCCTCGATTATTTAGAAAAACACCCGTATTTGAAAGGTCTTGGACTTGGGGTATATGACATCCACAGCCCGCGCGTTCCATCTGTTGAAGAAATGAGTAAAATCATTGATGATGCACTGAACGTATGTCCGACAGATCGATTCTGGGTCAACCCTGACTGTGGACTGAAAACAAGACAAGAACCTGAAACCATTGCTGCTTTGAAAAACATGGTGACAGCTGCTGAAGTCGCTCGTAAAAAGCTAGCGCAGCACGCATAATGGACTCACTCTTCCCCTGCTGAACATTTGGCAGGGGTTTTTTATGCGTAAATTGTCCTGTTCAATCTCCTCCTACAATGATTCCTTTTCTATCATGATTCGTTTATACTAGAGAAGTCAGTCGAACAAAGGGAGGAAGACAATGAATCACGAAGCTTTTTTACAACGCGCAATTGATCTTGCAGTAGAAGGAGTAAATAGTGGCACAGGCGGCCCTTTTGGAGCGGTCATTGTCAAAGACGGTCAGATTATTGCAGAGGGAAGCAACAATGTCACAACGAGTAATGATCCAACTGCACATGCAGAAGTGACTGCCATTCGAAAGGCGTGCCAAACACTACATACATATCAATTAGAAGACTGTATTTTGTATACAAGTTGTGAGCCTTGTCCAATGTGTCTTGGTGCTATCTATTGGGCTAGACCAAAGGCCGTATATTTTGCCGCTGGACACAAGGATGCAGCGACTTCTGGTTTTGATGACTCCTTTATTTATGAAGAAATCAACAAAGAATACGAATCAAGAAACATTCCATTTTACCAGCTGACCCTTCAAAAAACCCTTGCTCCATTTGAAGCATGGGACACATACGACAAAAAGAAAGAATATTAAAAAAAGACACCTGCTCCACAGCAGGTGTCAGTGAGAAAGGGCTAAATTTTAGCCCTTTTTTCTTTTCATGATTCCGCCACTTCAAGTTCTACTTCGATGTTTCCTCTTGTTGCTTTTGAATATGGACAGAATTCATGTGCAGCCTCAACAAGCTCTTTCGCTTTTTCATGGTCAAGCCCTTTAGCGGAAACAATCAGCTTCACGCCAAGTTTAAAACCGCCATCACTTTCATCTTTTAATAGACTGACATGTCCTTCTACTTCTGATTCAATTTCGACACCTTGCTTCTTGGCGACTTGTTCAAGCGCCCCTCCGAAGCAGGCCGCATAACCCGCTGCAAATAATTGTTCAGGATTCGTACCAGTTTCTCCATCTTTCTTTGCGTTTGGCATCACAATGTTGTGGTCAAGCACACCATCATCAGAACGAACATGTCCTGCTCTTCCGTGCTGTGCTTTTACTTTTGCAGTAAATAATGGTTTCATCTTGATCTCCTCCTTCTTCTACTTATACCTTTCACGTTCTATTCGTTGCTCAAACATTTATGGCACATTGAAGAATTTTTCATTTTTAGTCTGTATTTATTTTAAAAAGGAAGAAAATCTTATACAATGATAAGTATGACAAAAAATAGTTGGTGACAGATATGACAAATGAATTTGAACATATGAAGTTGGAAAATCAGCTTTGTTTCTTGTTATATGCAAGTTCAAGAGAAATGACGAAGCAGTATAAACCATTATTAGAAGAGTTGAATATCACATACCCGCAATATTTGGCACTGCTTTTGTTATGGGAGCATGGGACATTAAATGTGAAAACAATGGGAGAGCTTTTATATTTAGACTCCGGTACACTCACACCTATGCTAAAACGAATGGAACAAAATGGACTCATCATCCGTGAACGCTCAAAAGAAGATGAGCGTTCGGTCCAAATTCGTTTAACAGAATACGGAGAAGCTTTACAAGAGAAGGCCACTTCGATTCCATTTCAAATGCTGTCTGGAACAGGCAGATCAGAAGAAGAGCTGAAAACACTTCGCGCTTCTTTACATGAGCTTCTGCAAAAATTAACACAATCAAAAGGCTGAGGGAATATTCCCTCAGCCTTTTTTTGATGTCTATTATTGAGCGACAGCTACTAATTCTACTTCAATGTTTCCTTGCGTTGCTTTTGAGTATGGGCAAACGCCGTGTGCTTTATGAACAAGTTCATCAAGTGCAGATTGCTCAATTCCAGTTCCTTTTACTTCTAATTTGACACCTAGTTTGAAACCGCCGTCTGAACTGTCTTTGATTAAGCTTACATGTGCCGTTACTTCACTTTCAAAACGGATACGCTCTTGTCTTGCGACCATTTGAAGGGCTGAATCAAAACATGCAGAATAGCCCGCTGCGAATAATTGCTCTGGATTCGTTGCTTTCTCAAGCTTTTTCGCTCTTGGCGTTCCTGGCATTGCTACATCATGCTCTAGTACACCATCTGTTGACACAACCTTACCTTCTCTTCCTCCTACAGCTGATACCGTTGCAGTAAATAAAACTTCTGACATGAATATAACCCTCTTTCGCTCTATTAATATTTTCTACAATTGAATTGTACACAATTTAAATTCAAGAGTCAATGAAAAACACTCACTTTCATCTTTCCTCCATTTTTTATTTTTATGAATGTGCAACCTACGATGATTGAAGCGGTCAATAAAAAAAGCCCTTGAAAAAGGGCTTTTTAGATCGTGATATGCTGCGGATTCGGTTTTTCTAGCGTATGGTTTCTGTTATCGGGGTCGGCATTAGGTGATGTGATCCATAATGCCAAGATCGTGATGCTTGTACAGACGACTGCCCATTTTTTAAAATTCATATAAACAATCCCCTCTCTGAATATAGATACGAGCATGTTCCGCTTCCCCATAGAACATGGAAGATTTTTCATAATCCTCCATTTCATTATAATACTTTGCAGTGTCTAAAGCCAGCTCTTCTATATCTGGATATGCATAGGAAGATTCTAAAAAATGGAAAATCTGTTTAATATGCTCTGCATCTTGTCGTAAGTACAATGCTTCTAAAAAAATGGTCTTCTGAATATGAATGTCATCCTGCAGAGCTTCTGCTCGTTTCATACATTCTTCTCTGTAATATAATGCTTCATTATTTTTACCTTGTTTGTATAAGATCTGAGCGGCTGTATAAAGAGGGTCTATCGATCGACGAAGATGATCAGATTGGTTTTGATCAAATAATGAGATGGATTCTTTCATTAAGTCGAGTGCGCGGTTCAAGTCTCCCATTCTGTAATAGCTGTTGCCCATATTAAACAAAGAAGAAGCAATAAAACGCACATTCTGAAAGTCTCTTGATCTCGCAAGTGCTCTTTCGAGATGTGGCAATGCCTTTTCATGCCTTCTCATATCATCATAATTACCGGCTACAATAAATTCACACTGAATGGTACGAAGCGCATATAGTTCGTGCTGAATATAGACATCCAGCGCTAGTTTGGCATGGTGCATCGAAATGTGTGTTTGTTTCATGTGATAATATATTTCTGACATTTTAAAATGAAATTCTGCACGTTCAATATCGTCGGATACAAAAGAAAGCTTGTGCTCTGCCTTTTGATAGGACGATATGGCAGCAATGTACTCTCTCCGGCCGAATTCATACATTCCTCTGAAGAAATGATAGTAATATTCAAGCATGCCTGTGACATGCGTTTGATGCTCATCTATTTCTTTCGAAAGCTCGGAAAAGTTGGCGCGAAGCTTTCCTTCCTTTAATGGCTTTAAATAATCGAGCATGACCTCATGCCTGAATTCCATTAAAGAAAAATAGAGAAGCAAATTCTGATCTTCTTCCATTGAATCAAGAGAGGTGCGAATTTCCTGCTTTAACTGTTCTGCTTGTTCTGAATCAAATCTGCGGATTAATTCATACCACTTGTTGATTTTCACTCCAATATCCGAAGAGGGAATGATTTTCGCCATACGTTGCCTTCTCCAATCTTCTCAAAATATAAAACATTACCATATTTTATCATACTTGACCGGAGAAATACAAAAATGAAAGGAAAAAGAGAGCCTTGTGCGATAAGACTCTCTTTTTGGATTGGTTATTCTCTTATTTGTCCTTGCCCACGAATGACAAATTTTTCAGAGGTTAGGGCTGGCAGACCCATTGGTCCTCTAGCATGCAATTTTTGTGTGCTAATGCCGATTTCCGCTCCGTAGCCAAATTCAAAGCCATCTGTAAACCGGGTAGATGCATTATGATACACAGCGGCAGCATCGACGGCTGTTAAGAAAAGTGCCGCATGCTGGTCGTTTTCCGTAATGATCGCTTCAGAATGCTTAGAGCTATACATTTGAATATGCTGTATCGCCTCTTCCATGGTCTTGACGGTTTTAATACTGACAATCGGCGCTAAAAATTCCGTTTCAAAATCAGTGGCCTTAGCTAATGTGGCACTCGGTGCAAGTGCACATACTGCTTCATCGCCCCGTATCTCTACACCATGTGTCTGAAGTGCTTCAAAGAGCGAAGCGCCATGTTCTTTTGCCCATGTTTCATGAATGACAATGCTCTCAATGGCATTACAAACAGATGGTCTTTGTGTTTTCGCATTCAGAACAATTTGTTCAGCCATTTCTTTTTGGGCTGTTTCATCAATGTAAATATGACAATTCCCTGCACCCGTCTCAAGTACTGGAACAGTAGACTCTCTCACAACAAGATCAATTAAATGTTTCCCGCCGCGTGGAATAAGGACATCTAGATAGTCATTTAAAGTGAACAGGGTTTTAGCCGTCTCACGGCCTGTATCTTCAATCAATTGTACACTGTCTACTGGAATATCCGTTGGTTGCAGCGCTTCGTGAATGACTTTCACAATCGCTTTATTACTATGAATGGCCGATGAACTTCCTCGAAGAATCACAGCATTTCCAGTTTTCAAGCAAAGAGTGGCCGCATCGACTGTCACGTTTGGTCTTGCTTCGTAAATCATCCCAACCGTTCCAAGAGGCACACGTACTTTTTCAATGAAAAGCCCGTTTTCTTTTTGAATGGTTTCTAATGTTTCACCAATTGGGTCTTTGAGCTGAATGAGTTGATGCGTAGCGTCTGCAATCGCTTCAATTCTCTCTTCAGTTAATGTAATTCTGTCGATCACAGATGGCGTGAACTCTTTGTCTATAGCCGCCTGAACATCTTTTTGGTTCTCGGCAATTAAATACGCCGATGATGCTTTTAATGCTTTTGCAATAGCGTCTAATGCAGCATTCTTTTGTTCAGTTGTTTTTAATAGCAGCTGATCTTTGGCTGCGCTTGCCTTTTTTGCTTTTTCTAGAACTTCATTCATCGTTTTCCCTCCTCAGTTTTGTACATGCTGAACCCAGTGATCTCGGTGAATGACTTCAGGTTTTTCATAAGAAAGCTCATGACTTCGCATCCCTTTAATGCCAAGAAGCTCATCTGAATCATACAATGTTTGTCCTTTACCGACTAACCCGTTTGGACCAACAACTTCGACGACCTCTCCTTTAGAGAATTCACCAGCTACATCAATGACACCAGCTGGAAGAAGACTCCTTCCATTATGCAAAATCGCCGCCTCTGCCCCCGCATCAATCATGATCTTCCCAGAGACTGGTGAGTGGAATTGAATCCATTGGCGACGGTTATTGACTGATGATAAATCTTGTTCACCAATATATGTGCCGTCCCCTTGACCAGCGAGAATGTGAAGAAGCTTGTCTTCCCCTGTACCTGTGCCAATGAAGACTTTAACGCCAAGGGAGAGAGCTGTTTGTGCAGCTGAAAGCTTAGATTTCATCCCGCCTGTTCCAACCTTTGAACCCGTACTCTTCGCATATGAGAACAATTCATCTGAAATGTGAGTCAGCACATCAAACCGCTTCGCATCAGGATTCTCACTTGGATTGGCATCATAAATTCCGTTGATATCTGTTAAAATGATCAATTGGTCTGCATGAATTAAGCCACTGACCAGTGCTGATAACATGTCATTATCACCAAAGGTAAGCTCCTCGATGGACACAGAATCATTTTCATTAATGATCGGTAAAATTTTTCTTTCGAGCAGTTCCATCATCGTTGCGTAAGCATTTCGATATCTTGTACGATCTGAAAAGTCATTACGTGTTAAAAGCATTTGTGCAGGCGTCATCTGAAACTGTGAAAATAGTTCTGTATATTTCTGCATTAACAAGCCTTGACCAACAGCAGCAGCAGCCTGCTTCCCTTTTAAGGTCACAGGTCTTGTCGGATATCCTAAACTGCCAAATCCCGCCGCAACGGCACCTGACGAAATGAGAATGATTTCATGTCCTGCCTCTTTTAGCTTTGCAATGGCTTTGACATGATCCTGCATTTTTTGTTCATCAATGGCTCCCTTTTGCTCTGTTAATGAACTGCTACCAATTTTTATGACGATCCTCTGCTTTTTCATCATTGATTCCCTCCGCTATACCTTTCACCACATAAAAAATCCCTTTTTCTCCTTATGTAAAGGACGAAAAAGGGATTTTCCGTGGTACCACCTTCATTGAATAAGCATACGTTTGCTTATTCCACTCAACTCCTGTAACGCCAGGCATGCGCTTAGATTTTTCCTCTAAGGCTCAAAGGGTAGGTTCAGCAGCTGTCTGCGGCAAATGTTTCAGCGTGTCATTTGCTCTCTTTACACAGCAGGTCCTGCTTACTATTCCTTCTCAACGCTCGTTAATTTTTTTATATTATCACCAATTGCTTCAGAAAAGTCAAGCGGTCAATTAAACACAATCGTTTTATTCTCATGGACAATGATTCGATCTTCTAGATGCCATTTGACAGCACGGGCAAGCACGCTGCGCTCAATCGTGCGACCAATATTTTTTAATGCCTCTGCATCATCTCTATGATCTACCCGCTCAATATCCTGTTCAATGATTGGCCCTTCGTCTAAATCATTTGTCACATAATGAGAAGTCGCACCAATCAGTTTAACCCCTCGCTCATATGCACGCTTGTAAGGGTTAGCCCCTATAAAAGCCGGCAAGAAGGAATGATGAATATTAATGATTTTGTTCGGGTGCTGTTCGATAAAGGCTGGCGTTAAAATTTGCATGTATCTCGCAAGCACAACCGCATCAATATCATATTCTTCTAATAATGCAAGCTGTTGTTTTTCTGCATCTTGACGAATGTCTTTATTTGCTTTCACGAAGTGGAATGGAATGCCGAGTGCTTCGACTGTATCTTTTGCCGTTTCATGATTGCTGATGACAACCGCTATTTCAGCCATTAAATTACCGCTTTGCCATTCCCATAAAAGTTCATGTAAACAATGAAGCTCTTTGGATACAAAGATCGCCAGCTTTTTCAGATCACTTGCACGCGACATGCTCCACGTCATATGAAATGATTGCGCAATTGGCTCAAAACTGCTTTTCAATTGATCTAAGTTGGCCGAAATGTCTTTCCAATCAAATTCAATTCTTAAAAAGAACCGGCCGCTCTCATGATCTGTTGTGTATTGACTAGATTCAATGATGTTTGCTCCATGTTCAAATAAAAAAGTAGAAACAGCTGACACAATACCAGGCTGATCCGGGCAACTGACTAAAAGCCTGCCTTTTTGTTCATGCTTTTGTCTGTGTAATTCAAGTTTCTCTGTAATCAATGTTCTCATGTCTTATGACCTCATTTACATTTTTCATTCTAATGAAATATTATACTGGACTGGAAAGAGAAAAAGCAATTAAGCGTCGTGTTTTTTATTGAATATTCATTCAATTCTGCACCTGGCGTGATATAATATGAATAGACCTTTTATCACAAAAGGAGTGATGGAGATGAAAAACATGACTTTGTTTGGTAAAGTGAGCTTTTGGCTCGGCATCGTATGTCTCATCACGGGCATTTATCTATTTATGACCGGAGAAAGACTCATTCCTTTACTTACATTTGGTGTGTGTTTTCTGCTTGTGAGTCAACTTTACCGCAAAAATGAAAACGATTCCAATCATCATTCGATGTAGCAAAAAGGCTGGCATATGATTGCCAGCCTTTTCTTATTCAATGATTTTCAACCCGACCGCTGCTGATAAAATCAGTGCGATAAATAAAATACGTTTTGCGTCTTTCGACTCACCATAAAACAGCATCCCAACAATCGCTCCTCCAGCTGCTCCGATTCCTGTCCAAATCGCATACGCCGTTCCCATCGGAATTGTATTCATCGCAAGAGACAGCATCAGAAAGGAAAGCGAAAATCCAGCTGCTATGAAGAAAATCCATTTGACATGGCGATCTTTCTGGAATTGATTCATCATGGTGACACAAAGCATTTCTAAGATGCCTGCCCCAATGAGTAAAAGCCAGCTCACGATTCAGCCTCCCCTTTCTTTTCACCTGTGGTCAATTTGAGTCCTAATACACCGCTTAAAAGGACCATGATCAAAAGTAATTTTACTAGCTGTACCGGCTCACCCATGACCATCCCTACTATGACCGTACCGGCTGTTCCAAGTCCGGTGAAAACGGCGTAAAGTGTGCCAACTGGAAGTACCGTCGTGGCTTTCAGAAGTAGATAAAAGCTGACGACAATACAAACGATGGTTGCGCTCCATTCCAATATAGAGTCAGCATATTTCAACCCCATTACCCAGCCGACTTCAAATACGGCTGCAATCAAAACATTTCCCCATTTCATTCGATCTCTTCCTTTCTTACCGATTCCAAGCAATAAAAAAAGCCCGGAAATCGATCATTTGATCAAATCTCCCGGGCTTTTATCCCTCCGTGTCCATACAGTCTATTGTCTAGACCCTATGTGTTTTCTCTCGGTCCAGACTGCGCTACCGCACGGAACCCTAGAAAACCAATTCATGATAAGCAGATCTAGCGTAAAGCCGATTCTGTATGAAAAAGTGTATCACACCCTGATATGCCGGTCTACCACTTTGCTTTTTCCCCTTCAAATATACTTGTTCATTTTTCGAAAGAAAGTGAATGAAAGCGAAGTATACTAAATGTTAGAAAGAGGAACGACCACATCACTGATATAATAAAACAAGAGGTGGATCAAATGATGATGACCGACGAACAAAAACACGAATTTTATCAAGCACTTGTTGATAAGAATCCGCAATATGATGGCACGTTTTTTGCTGGTATTAAAACAACCGGCATCTTCTGTCATGCCACATGTACTGCTAGAAAACCAAAATATGAAAACTGCGAGTTTTTCTTTACAGCAGAGGAGGCGCTGCTTGCAGGGTATCGGCCGTGTAAGCGATGCACGCCTTTAACATATCCTAACAGCATTCCAGAAGAAGTCAAAACACTTGTATCAGCAGTTGAAGAGAGTCCTGAGAAACGATGGAAAGAAGAAGACTTTCGCCAATTAGGGATTCACTCTGCAACAGCTCGGAGAAAATTTAAAGAAATCTATGGAATGACCTTTGTTCAATATGCTAGATCACGCCGAATGGGGTTAGCGTTTAAAGAGATTCTGAACGGAAAAAAAGTCATAGATCAGCAAGTCACCTTCGGTTACGAGTCTTCCAGTGCCTTCAATGATGCCTTTACGAAAATCATGGGAAATCCACCCAAAAAGGCGCAAGTCAATATTTTACATGCGAATTTTATTTCTACCCCGATTGGGCGGATGATTAGCATTTCAGATGCAACCCATGTGTATTTGCTTGAATTTATGGACAGGCGAGGATTAGAAAGAGAAATTGAGAACATCAGAAAAAAACATCATGCCCGTATTTTAGTTGGAGAAACAAACGTTCATCAGCAATTAGCAAAGGAATTGGCCTTATATTTTGAAAAGAAACTCACGCAGTTTACTGTGCCACTTGCTATACATGGCACCCCTTTTCAAAAAAGGGTATGGGATCTTCTCTTACAGATTCCGCCAGGCGAAACGAGATCGTATCGAGATCTTGCCATCATGCTTGGCGATCCCCATTTGGTTCGGGCAGTTGGAAATGCAAATGGTGCCAATCAGTTGGCCATCATCATTCCTTGTCACCGAGTCATTCAAACAAGCGGTGAACTTGGCGGATATGGCGGGGGAATCGAACGAAAGAAATATTTACTTCAGTTAGAACAAAAGAAAAAGCGGCTCTCCTTATGATTCAAGCGAGCCGCTTTTTCCGTCACGAGTAACACTGTAAACATCAATCATTTGATCCCATTTTGAAATGGTTTTTTCTTTTTTCATCCCCATTTTCATTGCGACCTTGACTGACGCTTCATTGTCAGGGCGAATTAAGCTGACCATTCGCCTCACCTTCATTTCGTCAAAACCATACGCAAGACAGCCTTTTGCAGCCTCAACAGCATATCCTTTTCCCCATGCCGATCTCTTTAGCATATAGCCAATTTCAAGCTCTGTTTGTCCTTCGACGTTTTGGAGAACAATTCCGCTTTGTCCAAGTGGTTCTTTCGTTTCTTTTTCTTCAATGATCCACAGGGATGTATGGTACGTGCGGTCATTCTTTTGATTCCAAGCAATCCACTCTTTTGTCTGCTTTTCATCCTTTAGTGAAGGATAATACTTCATGACCTCTTCATCTTGGAATAGCTTTTCATATAAAAAAGATGCATCGTGTTCATCCATTGTTCTCAGTCTGAGACGCTCTGTTTCGAGCACGATCCGTGTTTGATATGCCATTTTTTATCCTCCTTGCTTACTTGCTAAAAATATCCCCGAACAACCCATTTGAATCTGGGGCAAAGTAATGGAATCCCGCACCCGTTAAACTAGCAGTTAATGCGGTCCACATGATTAAACTGACCGTCATCCACACAGTGACTTGTTTTCTTTTCGTACCGAAGCTCATACACATAAAAGCCGCTAAATGACTGCCAATGATAAAAGGACCGATAAGTGCCAAACCAGGGAGACCATACCGTTCCCAAACCTTTCTGGCTTTCAGCTGTTTTTTCTCTCCTTTTTCATCATGTTTCTCCTCTTTCCTCTTCAGCCACCACGCTTTAAATCGGTCCACGAAGACGATGAGTAGCAAGACGGTAAGAAAGTTGCCGACGAATCCAATAACTGCCGTTGTCACAGGATGCAGACCACTTAAAATCCCCAGCGGAACGACACCAACCACTTCAAAGAAAGGTAAAGCAGCCAATATAAAAACGAGTACATACCCCCATACAATATCCAATCACAGAACCCCTTTTCATTTTTGTCCTCTTCTCATTGTAAAGAAAAATGTGATCCCATATCTACATTTTTTTAGAAAAAGAAAAGCACATCGCAAGAGATGTGCTCCAGATTGTTGACAAAGGGCTAAAATGAACTTTATTTTAGCCCTTTGTCTTCTTTTCAGCGTGATAGAAAACCTTTGCAGCCCTAGGAAGGACGAGTACTGGCGCGGAGCGAATTTGACATTCGTGAGCACCAGCACGCAGGACTGACAAAGAATGCGAGGGTTTGTCTACACGCTGAAGCACATCGCAAGAGATGTGCTCTATTTACATTAAATGTTCATTTTTCTTGTTTGTTTTCCGTAAAAAAGCGATTGTGAGCAAGGCTAAAATCACAATGGATACCAGACTTGTGAAAAGAAGCATGAGAGGTGATGTCCATCCAAGCCATTCGAATAGGAGTTGCGGTCCAAAGAAGATCAGCGGAATGAGCGACATCATATTCGCCTTTAATATGGCATTCAATAAGATAATACACAGCAGCAACAGAAGAATGACGCCCCATCTTTGGCTCGAGGTCAGCACAAGTAAAGGAGTACCAAGTTTTTGGTCCAATAATTTCACTGTGATCAAGGCTGTCATCTGAAAAACACCTAATATCCAAAAGTAAAAGAATGCCCTCCTGCTTGTTTGAAAGGCAGAAGCTCTAAACATCACAATGGTCATGATCACATTGGCCACTATGATGAGCGGATAACCAATGAGTGCATACCAAGAATACGATAAACTTTGACTGATGGCATCTGCTAACATCATGTAAAAAAGTGATCCAATTAAAAAAGCACTGACAAACGGAACCCAGTCTTTATGATTTCTAGAGAGCTCTTTTGCTAGCTCGTCAGCAAAGCCCCGTGGATCTCCTCCAAACACATCTTCCCCTGTTTTCCCATCTTTCTCAGCTTCGACAGCGTGTGTCGTTAATTCATCCATCACCTCGTCGATCTCGTCCTGATTTTTCCCTTTTGATATGAGATAGAGTTGTAGCTCTAATAAGATGTGTCTCGTTTCTTTTGTTACCATCTTCTCACTTCCCTTTATGTAATAATCGCTCTACATTCTCAGACAGCTCATTCCATCGCATAGTAAAATCCGTCAGCGCTTCTTCGCCTCTTTGTGTGAGCGTATAGTATTTCCTTTTCGGCCCACTCGTTGATGCTTTTGTGGACGTATGAACCAGTTGTTCTTTTTGCATGCGCAGCAAGATCGGATAAATACTACCTTCACTAATTTGATCAAACCCATAGTGCGCAAGCTTCTTTGTCATTTCATATCCATAAATTTCACCTTCAGAAATAATCGACAGTAGGCATCCCTCTAAAATTCCTTTTAGCATTTGTGTTGATTGTGTCATCATCGATCCTCCGCTTTCAGTATCTTGCATGACAAGATAGTATGATCTTACCACACACTATCTTGCTATGCAAGATACTGACCTAGAAAAAAAATCACCACATAAAGGGTGATTTTTACGCCCAAGGCTTATCCGTCCCAAGTGCGTCAGCCAAAGCTTTACTATGCTTTCGGCGGCTTTTTCTTTCCTCTGCCCGCTGCTTCGCTGTTTGATGAAGCATGATTTCTTCCTCTGTTTCCGGCATGACTTGTGGGACTCGTTTTGGCTTCCCGTTTTCATCCAGCGAGACAAATGTAAGAAATGAAGTTGCTGCGAGTCTGCGTTCTCCAGACATCAAGTTTTCCTTAATGACTTTGACGAATACTTCCATAGAAGATGTACCGACCCATGTCACATAAGATTCTAAGCAGACGGACTCTTTCTGTCCAATCGGCTCTAAAAAATCAACTGAATCCATTGATGCGGTGACTGTTTCACTACGGCTGTGTCTTGCTGCCGAAATGGAAGCAATGTCATCTATATAACTCATTAATTTCCCGCCAAATAACGTTTGGTGGTTATTCGTATCGAGGGGGAATACCCTGCTGGTTTTCACAACTTTTGATTCCTTGCAGTATTTGAAATTTTCTTCACTCATCGTCATAGCTCCTTCTTGCTGTTTTCGTTGATGCGGAACGACTTTTATTAAACACTATTCTATTAGGTTTGTCTAAACTTTTTGCTTTAGTCTCTCATGAGAGATTTTCTTTCGGAAATGTTTCAACATTTACTAGAAGGAGGAATAATATAACTATCGATAAACAAGGAGGCCCTTTGATGGATTCTATGAAATCAGAGAAAGTGTATAAAACGCCGCAATGTATGAGTGAATATGATGATTTACAAGAAGTCCTCTTATGCAGTCCAATTTATATGGAAATTAAACAGATCATCAATGAAACCCAAAAGCATTTTGCAAGAGAAAATATTTCTCAAATCAAAGCCCTCACGCAGCATAAGCAATTCATCCAAACGCTGAAAAACCATCATGTCCGGCCTGTCCTTCTTCCTGCAAATGAACGTTTCCCTGAACAAGTCTTCACTCGGGATATTGGATTTACAATTGGACAGACTTTATTTGTTTCAAACATGGCAGCCCCTGTCAGACAAGGAGAAGAACATTCCTTAAAAGAATGGGCACAGACAAAAGGATGGACAACCATCACGCTGGATGATGGAACGATTGAAGGCGGCGATGTGCTTGTAGACCAAACCCGTGTATTTGTGGGGGTCAGCAAAAGAACAAATCTAGCCGCCGTCCAGCAGCTCAAAAAAGAATTGCCGAATCACGACATCATTCCTATTCATCTTCCTTCTCACATTTTGCATCTTGATTGTGTGATGAATATTCTTTCTCATCATGAGATCTTAATTTACCCTGAAGCTTTTACGGAAAAGGATCTTCATATGCTCAAAAAGCATTATGATCTCATTGAAATAAGTGAGCAAGAGCAGTTCACACTTGGACCAAATGTGTTGTCCATTGGTCAGAAAAAAGTCATCAGCTTACCAATCAACCAAGAAACAAATGCTGCATTAACAGCACGCGGCTACACCGTCATTGAAGTGGATTTTTCAGAAATCATTAAATCAGGCGGCTCTTTTAGATGCTGTACATTACCTATTAGGCGTTCATAAAAACCAAAAAGCCAGCTTGTTTTACTCGCTGGCTTTTTAAACGCTTGTCTACTTCCCTTTATCTATTTCCTATCATATAAATGACAGGCCACTTCATGCCCATCTTCGACTGCTTGTAATACTGGCTTTTTGTCCGCACATACATCCATTGCAGCAGGACATCTTGTCCGGAATACGCAGCCGCTTGGCGGATTCACTGGACTTGGAATTTCTCCCTTTAAAATAAACCGCTTGCGTTTATCTTCCACATCAGGATCTGGAATCGGGATAGCAGACAGCAGTGCTTGTGTATATGGATGAAGCGGTGTTTTATATAAAGCATCACTGCTCGTCATCTCCACGAGATGTCCTAAGTACATGACACCGATTCGATCGCTAATATATTTAACCATTGATAAATCATGGGCAATAAATAAAAACGTCAATCCTTCTTCTTTTTGCAGTTTTTTCAGCAAATTCACGACCTGAGCTTGAACGGATACATCTAGTGCAGAAATCGGCTCATCTGCCACAATAAACTTTGGCGATAAGGCGAGTGCTCTAGCAATCCCTATTCTTTGCCTTTGTCCTCCGCTGAATTCGTGAGGATAGCGTGTAGCAAAATCATGACTTAGCCCCACCGCTTCAAGCAGTTCCTTCACACGCTCGAGTCTTTTCTTTTGACTGCCATACAATTGATGAATCTCCATCGGTTCTAGCATAATATCTTTTACAGAGAGCCTAGGGTTTAAAGAAGAATACGGATCTTGAAACACCATTTGAATTTGTCTATTGAAATCAAATGATTCTCGGTTCGATAAGTGATGGAGACTTTTCCCTTCATACAAAGCTTCACCTTCTGTCGGGTCATAAAGCCGCATGAGTACTTTTCCAAGTGTAGATTTACCGCAACCTGACTCACCAACAAGACCAAAGGTTTCGCCTTGTTTCAGCTGAAAGGTGACACCATCTAATGCTTTTAGCGTTCTTCCTTTCGATAGATGAAAATGCTTTTTTAAGTTGTTGACTTGCAGAAGTGGATCACTTCCCATCACATCTCCCCCTCTCAGCTTTCAAATACCGCCTTGTTCCTGCCCATTCCTGTTCATATGACGTACCAGAAAGAGTAAGAAGTTCAATCTGTCTGCCCGTTTTAGGCGAGTGAAGCATCATGCCATCTCCAGCATACATCCCTACGTGACGAACTGCTCCCTTCCCATTGTCATTGGCAAAAAACATGAGATCACCTGGCGCCAAATGATTTGATGCGACTGGAGTTCCTTGAACTGCTTGGTCACTTGCGTCTCTCGGTAATAAACATCCACACGCTTTGTACATGCTGTAAACAAAACCCGAACAGTCGTAGCCATAGCTGCTCATGCCGCCCCACAAATACGACAGTCCAATAAATTGTTTTCCTATGGCTAAGGCATCCTTACCGCTCATAGAAGAAGGTGATGAAGCGCGGCGCACATCTTCTTTTTTGATTTCTCTTCTTCCTACTGGAGTTAGAACATCAAAGAAATCGCTCATTTCTTCAACAGGTGCTAGTTCTGTTAAAAAACTAACCTCCATATCCGGTGTTCCGTTTTGATATAAAACCGCTTTTTTCTGACAAACAATCAAGGGACTAGCAGGTGGTTCACTCTCTGATACTTCACTTAATTGCTTTACAGGGATATAACCTGGGTAGCCTTGCGGGTGTTTCCGGCTTGCCTGCTGCGGGATGACAACTTTCATCCAGCCATCTGTTTCCTCCAGCCCAATGACTCGTTCGCCAAGCAGTACTTGGGTTTGAATAAGGTTTTCTTCACATAAGGCCAATTTCTGTTCATATGTTTGCTCATCAATCCATTCTTTGATCTGGACGGAGCTTTGAAGAACGTGTCGATCCATTTCTCTCGGCGACTGCGGTGCTGTCCATATATTTGCGACTGGAACCTTTGATTCATATAACATCATAAGACCCCTTTCACTCTTTGAATGCCTAACCCATGATGCGGCGGAAAGAGAATATCTTTTCCTTGATAGATAATTCCTCCGTCTATTAAGTCCTCTTTGAGCATAAGCGGCGCATCAAAATCATAACGGGTAATATTCGGCTGGCTTGCAGCAAGATGAGCGGCTGCGGTAATCCCTAGTTTTGATTCGATCATACTGCCAACCATGCACTTGACGCCGTATGCTTCTGCTAAACTATTGATTTTCAGCGCTTTTTTGATACCGCCTGTTTTCATTAATTTTAAGTTGATGAGATCACAGCTTCTCGTTTCTAACACCTTGATGGCATCATGGAAGCTAAAAATACTTTCATCTGCCATAATCAATGTGTCTGTTGCTTCCGTCACCCGGCGCAGACCCTCGATGTCTTCTTTAGGCACTGGCTGCTCGACTAGTTCAATATCGAGTGCCTCCATTTTTCGAATGGCCACAACCGCTTCCTTCCATGTCCAGCCTTGATTGGCGTCAAGCCTGATTTGAATATCCGGCCCTACTTTTTCTCGAATCCGTTTGATCCGCTGAATATCCGTATCTATATCATCTTTTCCCACTTTGATCTTTAAGGTACGAAAGCCTTCAGCTGCATATTGCTTCGCATCCTCTGCCATTTCTAGCGGACGGTTGACACTGACCGTATAATCCGTTTCCAGCTGATCACGATAACCACCAAGATATTGATAAAGCGGCTGGCCAGCCTGCTTCGCTAAACCATCATAAATCGCCATATCTATTGCAGCCTTTGCACTCGTGTTTCCTACAAGTACACGGTCGATCGCTGAAAAGATTTGTTCATATTGTGACAATGAGGCCCCAATCAAGATCGGCCTCATCACAGCGCAAATAGCATAGTCGATGCTTTCCAGTGTTTCACCTGTAATGACCGATGTCGGCACTGCCTCTCCATAGCTGACATCACCTTGATCATAGGTGATGATCACAATAAGAGATGCGGCGTCATACACCGTTCTTAATGCTGTTTTGAAAGGCTTCTTTAGCGGTACATTCGTTCTGCATGTGCGAACATCTACGATTTTCATTTGATCGCCTCTTTCGCTGCAACACCTGGGGAAATATGAAGTTTTTTCCCTGTAGCATCTAATGTAGCGTGCACGCCGATTGGAACGGCGAAGTTTGGAGATGAATGACCGATCCGAAAACCACCAAGTGCAGGTTTCTGTTGCGGGACAATATACGTCTCCCATAGCTGATCGAGCGTTAAGGACTGCTCTTTCTTTTTCGGCTCACATTGATGAAAATCACCAATGATAAATCCAGCCGCATCACGTAATTTTCCTGCAGATGCTAAGTGCTGCATCATTCGATCGATTTTATATGGTTCTTCATCAATATCTTCTATCAATAAAAGCTTCCCCTTTGTATCAATTTCAAAAGGTGTACCAAGTGTCGTGACAATAAGGGCAAGATTTCCTCCGGTGATTTCGCCTGAAGCCGTGCCATGATAAAAAGTATGAAGAGGTGACAGGTGGTTCGTATACGAAAAGGCTTTCGGAGTGAATAGCTGTAAAAAGGTATCTTTTGTATACGGATGAACCTCCTCAAGTCCCACATCAGAGGAGAGCATTGGACCATGAAAGGTCACAAGACCCGTCTGCTGCTGAATCGCTGTATGTAAAAACGTAATATCACTGTATCCCCAAAAAATTTTGGGGTTCCGGCGAATGAGGTCATAATCAATGGCTTCTGCAATTCTTCCTGTTCCGTATCCTCCGCAAGCACAAATCACTGCCTTCACGTCTGGATCTTGAAACATGTGATGAATATCTTCCACTCGTTCATGATCATGACCTGCTAAATAACCATACTGGGAGTCGATATACTTCCCCTTTTTCACCTTTAGCCCTAAGCTTTCTAAAAAAGAAATACCTCTTGCTAATTTCAGCTCATCAGGCGGGCTTGCTGGTGCAATGATTCCCACTGTATCTCCTGTTTGAAGTGCCACTGGCAGATGGTTCATGCCAATCCCCTCTTTCTCTTCGTTTCTTTCAATCTATGGGCATCTTCTTCATAACATGAACGAATAAAGGAACAGACGCTTTTTTCAAAGCGTCCCAGATTGTTGACAAAGGGTTAAAATGAACTTTATTTTAACCCTTTGTCTTCTTTTTCAGCGTGATAGAAAACCTTTGCAGCCCTAGGAAGGACGAGCATCGGCGCGGAGCGAATTTGACATTCGTGAGCACCGAAGCGCAGGACTGACACCGAATGCGAGGGTTTGTCTACACGCTGAGACGCTTTTTTCAAAGCGTCCCGTTCTCTCATTCTTTTCATTTACTCTCCATCTACCTGTGCCCATTTCAAATCAATGTAACCAACAGGATGGCGGACAATGCCCTTTACGCCTTCTTTTTGTAAATAGACTTGGTTATAAAAATGAATGGGAATGATCGGTGCTTCTTCCATCAGAAGTGCCTCGGCATCATGCAGCATACGATTTCTCTTTTGTTCATCTGCTTCTTGACTCGCCTTTTTGATCAGCTGATCATACGTATCATTTGACCAACCTGTCCGGTTCATCGCATTTCCTGTTTGGAAGCTCTCTAAGAAATTGATTGGGTCTGCATAGTCAGCTAGAAATGAACTTTGCGAGAATTGGAATTTGAGTGCCTTTTGATCTTCTGCAAACACATTTGCTTCCATGTTTGCAAGCTTCACATCTACCCCTAGCGCTTCTTTTAATTGCTGCTGAATGGCTTCTGCTTTTTTCTTATTTTCAGGCTTTGTACTATATGTTAATGTGACGGACGGCAGCTTTGAATAGTTCTCTTCTTTCAACCCTTTTTCTAATAGTTTTACAGCTTCACTCGTATCATGTTTGACAAGGTCGCCACCAGCTTCTCTGAAATCTTCACCCTTTGAATCTAAAATTCCTGGTGAAACGAAGGCACGTGCTGGCTTCTCTTCATTTTTCGTCACATACTCTACAATATCCTGAGGATTGATCGCCATTTGAAAGGCTTTGCGAATGTTCTTATTTTGAAAAGGCTCCATGTTGACATTTAGGCGATAAAAAAACAGCCCTGCTTGATCTTCAATTTGCACATCTTTGCTTTTTAACAGGTCTTCACTTTGTTCTGCCGGAACGAAGGCCGTATCTAAATCTCCTGATTGATACATTTGGTAATCTGTGTTTCGATCACTGATCATGAGCCATTTCACTTGGTCTAGCTTGACCGTTTGTTTGTCCCAATACGTGTCACTTTTTTCCATTGTAAAGCTTTCATCATGCTTCCACTCTGTCAGCTTAAACGGTCCATTACCGACAAAGGTTTTCGCATCCTTGGCCCAGTTCGGGTCCTTCTCCGCTACCTTCTCATTCACCGGGAAAAAGGCAGGGTTTGCGGTCATATTTAAGAAAGATTTCTGCGGGTATGCTAGCTTGACCTCTAGAGTTTGATCATTAACAGCCTTGACTTTTACATCTTCTTTCTTCCCTTTTCCGCTGTTAAACGCTTCGCCCCCTTCAATCATATAAGCTAAGAATGCCGCAGAAGAGCCCGTCTTTGGATCTAGCAGCCGCTTCCACGCATATTCAAAGTCACTTGCTTTGACTGGATCACCATTTGACCACTTTATCCCGTCCCTTAAATGGAACGTGTACGTTTTTCCGTCCTTTGAGATGTCCCATTTTTCCGCCATGGCAGCAGATGGTTCGTGCTTTTCATTCAGTCTTGTTAATCCTTCCATTAAGTTATTGAGCCCTTGCCAGGACACATTATTAAAACCAATGGGCGGATCAAATGATGTCGGTTCGTTTTCGTTATTTAATGTTAAAACTTTCTCTTCGCCCTTGCTTGAAGATCCTTTGCCTGCTTGCTCATTGGCTGTACATCCTGCAAGCAGCATCACTGTGATAATGCACATACTGAGAATCCAACCTGTTTTTCTCATGAAAAACTCCCCCTTTGTGTTGAAGATAAAACCGTTTGCTTCGCTCGTTCATCTTGAAGCCAGCAATGTACTGCATGTGTAGGTGAACGCTGCGTTTCATGCGGCATGATATGATCACACACTTTCATCGCAGACGGGCATCGATCGGTATATGGACATCCTTTTGGCGGGGCAAATAAATCAGGCGGGCTTCCTTCAATAGGAATGAGTTCATCTTTCATATCCAGCCTTGGAACGGATTGCAGCAGCCCTTTTGTATAGGGATGCTGCGGACTGTAAAAGATATCTCGCCTTGTCCCAACTTCAACGATTTTCCCCCCGTACATGACAGCCACTCGATCAGCGACTTGTGCTACGACCCCTAGGTCATGTGTGATTAAAATAATCGTCACGCCTGTTTTTTTCTGAATCTCTTTAAATAGTTCTAAAATCTGCGCCTGTATGGTGACATCTAGTGCAGTTGTCGGTTCATCTGCAATCAGCACCTTCGGCTCACAAATAAGAGCCATTGCAATCATGAGCCGTTGTCTCATGCCGCCGCTGAATTGATGCGGATATTGCTTCAGCCTCTCTTTCGGCTGCGGTATCCCCACCAAATCAAGCATACGAAGCGCCTCTTCTTTCACTTCTTTTTTTGTCAGCTTCTGATGCACTTTTGCAGCCTCCATCAGCTGATCTCCAATTGTCAGTGTCGGGTTGAGTGCCGTCATAGGATCTTGAAAAATCATGGAGATATCGACACCACGTATGCTTCGCATGTCTTTTTCAGATAATGACAGCAAGTTGCGATCGCGAAACCAAATTTCCCCTTGATCGACTTGTGCGCTATATGCAGGGAGAAGCCGCATGATACATTGAGACGTCACACTTTTTCCGCAGCCTGATTCTCCTACAATGGCGAGGGTTTCTTTTTCATACACATCCACATTCACCCCGCGTACCGCTTGAACAGAACCGCCATATGTCCGAAAGCTAACATGCAGATCGATAATCCGAAGCATTTTTTTCATCACGCCATCACCTCTTCATCTTCGGATCAAGCGCATCTTGCAGGCCATCACCTAAATTATTAAAGCAAAACATCGTCAGCGAAATAAAAAATGCCGGAAAGAATAAACGCCACCAGTGACCATTATCTGACAGCACTGTCGGCAAGGCGTCATTGGCCATCACACCCCAGCTTGCAAACGGGGCTTGAATCCCTAAACCAAGAAAACTTAAGAATGCTTCAGCAAATATCGCTGTCGGTACAGTTAGCGTCATCTGGACAATAATCGGTCCCATCGTATTCGGCAGTAAATTTCTGCGGATAATGCGCAAGCTTTTTGCGCCAAAGGTTTTCGAGGCAAGGACATATTCTTGGCTTTTCAGCTGAAGGACTTGACCTCTCACGATTCTTGCCATCCCGATCCACCCTGTGACAGTGAGCGCCACAATAATAGTGACAAGCCCAGGCCCCATCAGGACCATCAATAAAATGACGACGAGTAAATACGGCAGACCGTAAAGCACCTCGACGATCCGCATCATGACATGGTCATACTTCCCGCCTTTATAGCCTGCAATACCGCCATAGATGACACCGATTGCAAAATCAATGAGAGCGGCCATCACGCCCACAAATAATGAAATGCGTGCGCCGTACCAAGTACGTGTAAACACATCACGTCCAAGTTCATCTGTTCCAAACCAGTGAGCAGCTGACGGCGGCAAGTTTTGCATAGAAAGCCGCTGTTCTGTCACACTATTCGGCGCAAGAAGTGGGCCTAATACAGCCATGACGAAAAGAAAAATCAGCACCGATAAACTAAACATAGCGAGTTTATTTTGTTTTAACCGTCGCCAAGTATCTGCCCAATACGAAAGTGAGGGTCTTTTAATGGCATGGACTTCAGATGTCTTTTGTTCTTTAGGCGCAAACCATTCATCTGGCACTTCATGCGCTTGATTCATTTGATCATGCTGAAGGTGTATACTCATGCCTTTCCTCCTTTCTGATGCAGCTGGATCCTTGGATCAAGCAGACGATACGTCACATCTACAATGAAAAGAAGGGTAATTAAGATGATGCTGTAAAAAACAGTGGTTCCCATGATGACAGGATAGTCACGGTTATTAATACTCTCGACAAAGTATTTTCCCATTCCAGGGATCGCAAATATTTTTTCAATGACAAAACTGCCTGTTAAAATACTTGCGACAAGTGTGCCGAGGATCGTGACGACAGGTAAAAGCGCATTCCGCAGGGCATGTTTAAACACAATTTTATAAGGGGAAAGTCCTTTCGCTTTTGCAGTTCGAATATAGTCCTGCGACAGCACTTCAATCATGCTCGATCTCGTTAACCGGGCAATGATCGCCATTGGACCTACCGCCAGTGCAATGGTAGGAAGCACCATATGCATTGGACTTGTCCACATCGCTGTAGGAAAGAGTTTTACATTCACAGCAAGCTGCTGAATTAATAAGGTAGCAAAGATAAAGTTTGGTATGGATATACCGAAAACAGCAATCGTCATGGCGATATAATCAATCAAGCCATTATGCCGGAGGGCAGCCATGATTCCGAGCAAGATGCCGGAGATGACAGCAATCAAAATAGAGATAAGACCAAGTTCTAATGAGACTGGAAAACCTCTCGCCAATAAATCATTGACACTTTCAGAAGGCTTTTTAATGGAAGGACCAAAATCAAAAGTAACGATGGATTTTAAATAGATCATATATTGAACATAGAGTGGTTCGTCTAAGTGATAGTAGCTTTCGAGGTTTCGCTGGACAGTTTCGTTTGTATTTCGTTCTTCATTGAAGGGCGATCCTGGGATGACCTTCATTAAAATAAACGTTAACGTCGTAATCGTTAAAATCGTGGCAATCATCGCAATCAAACGCTTGAGCAAAAAGCTGGCCATCTGCTGTCTCCCCCTCGCTTAACAAAATGTTGTACGTGCGGCAAGCTCTGTCATGACAAGCATCGCTTGGTAGGCTGCTAATATATTCTCCGCTTGGTACGTCACCGTTGTTGTCCCTTCAATGATGGCCGTACCCGGCATTAAATTCGCCCATTCAGCTTGTCCATAATTGGCAAACTCGATTTTCAGCACTGGCTGCTCAGGAGGCGTGAGCGGCTTCATTTGATGAATTTGTTTCATGGCAGCTTCCACTTGCTGAGAGATGAGGGTGCTCACTTTCGCTGGTGTTAAGCATTTCACAGCAGATCTTGAAATGGTTTCTTTCACCGCCACTGTTTTCACGCCAGGCATTAGCTTTTCTGCTTCAAGTGCCGCTTGATCGTCTCCGCATACAAGAATGACCGGAACACCATAATAGCCTGCGACATACGCATTAAAGCCCATTTCACCAACTGGATGATCATCTATGTAAAAATGTCTGACACCAAAAATCATACTGTGAGACATCACACCTTTCATTGATGCCCTCGCATGGTAGCCTAAAAAAACAGCGGCATCATACGTTTGATCTAATCCTTGAACCATTGAATAAGGCTTTACATCACCTGATATGAGAGATGCTTCCTCATGCAATTCTTCAATCAACAGATTATTCATTTTAGAATGGCTATCATTCACTAAAATATCGGTCGCCCCATGTGTAAGAAGAGCTTCTACACAGGCGTTCACTTCACCTGTCATGATTTTTCTCCCGCGCTCATAATTGTGCTGGCGGCTATCAACAAATGTATGATCAGCTAGACCAGTAATTCCCTCCATATCGACTGATAAATAGAGCTTCATCCCCATCCCCCTTTAATTAAACTTAAAATTTGTGTATATTTTTCTAAATTTTCTAAAAAATTATATGAGAACTTGATTGATTTTTCAATACAATGTCTGAAAATAAGGAAATTAGACTCAGGTAATACAGGTCAAAAGAATTGATGATAAAGGATTTATTTTACAGAAAAAACACCACTAGCTATGTCTTTAGTGGTGTTTGTCTGCTTCATCAATTTGCGATTTTAGCTGCGCATATTTTTTCATCGTTTGTGTAAACAAGTCATCGAACATTTGCGGTGCCTGCTGCTGGATGACTGCAGCGCCTTCTCCTGTAATCCCGCCTTTTGTTGCGACCCTGTTCACCGTTTCAGCAAATGTCAGTCCGTGTTCAACAAGAACTTGTCCTGTACCGAGCAGCGCATATGTTAAAAATTCATAGGCTTCTTCTAAAGAAAGCTCACTATTCCGAACAGCTGCTCTCGCCATTTCTTCAAAGATTGCTGCAATAAAGCCCGGAGAAGAGCTTGTCAAATTACTCGCCGCATCAAACCGGTCCTCTTCCACTTCCCTGACGATACTAAAAGCTGAAAGCAGGTGGTGGAGCCGTTCTTGCGCCTCCTGCCCAGCGGTTTCACCATGCGCCACAAGGGATACACCCGTCCCTACGGCTGATGTCAAAGTGGGAATGTATCTAGAAACCGGCTGATTCGTATGTTGCATTAATTTGTCTAACGTGACAGCCGCTGCCACTGATACGATATGAAGAGATGTCTTTGCGGGGCTCAGCTGATCTATGACATCAAGTACAGCAAGCGGTGGTACACAAACAAACACGACATCACATGATGCAGAGATGTCATCTAAAGAGCAAATGTTGACATGCTGGTTCTTCTCTTTCAGCTGTTGCAGCCGCTCCGTTTCACTTCTTGTATGGATCATAAACTGACTGGCATGAAGTACTCCTTTGTCCAGCCATTTTTGCACCATCATATCTGCCATGCTTCCATATCCAATGATTCCAATAGTCTCCACAGTTTAATCTCCTCTATTTTGCTTAGATTCACTACTTATTTTAACAATTTCCCACAATGTTTTCATTTTTATCCCACACTTTTTTCTTACGATAAAGTCAGTATCCACCACATACGGTCAAACATCTTGAACACATACATGTAAAAATCGATGAAAGAGAGTGATCTTAATGACACAACACAAAGATGAAAAACACACTTCTTATGAATTACAAACGATTGAACAGCCGAAAAAAACACAGAAGAAGCCAAGTGGCTGGCTGAAGCCATTTGTCAGCGGGATTGTGGGCGGTACGTTAGCGTTAGGTGTTTACGTTCTAACTCCATATGCTCAGCATTCAGAAAATCATTCAACTGATTCGTCAACGAAAACAGCCGCTGTATCGACAAATGATACAAGTACAAATTCGTCAAAAACAACAGCGTCACAAACATCCAATTCGACCAGCAGTATTTCCAGTATGGTCGAAAACGTATCACCAGCCATCGTCGGCATTACAAACTATCAAACACAAAGTCAAACAACCACAGATTTTGGTGATATGAACTCACCTTTTGATGGATCACAGCAAAATCAAAACAGCAGCAGTCAAGAGCAAGAAAGCGGTACCGGATCAGGGGTTATTTTCAAAAAATCGGGCAGTAAAGCCTATGTATTAACAAACAACCATGTGATTGAAGGAGCAAATAAATTAACAGTCTCCTTGCATAATGGCAAGACGGTGGAAGGAAAAGTGGTCGGTTCTGACCCGCTGACTGATCTTGCTGTCGTCGAAATTAGCAGCAACGGCGTTACAAAAGTCGCTGAACTTGGAGACTCCTCATCCCTTCGTGCAGGAGAAACCGTCATTGCAATCGGAAATCCGCTTGGTGAAGATTTATCAAGAACAGTGACACAAGGAATTGTCAGCGGTGTCGATCGAACAGTGTCTATGGATACATCAGCTGGCGAAAGCAGTATTAATGTCATTCAAACAGATGCCGCCATTAACCCCGGCAACAGCGGCGGGCCGCTTTTAACAACAGACGGAAAGGTTGTGGGGATCACCAGTATGAAAATTTCTGAAACAGGTGTGGAAGGTATCGGGTTTGCGCTCCCAATCAATGATGTCAAACCAATTGCAGAGCAGCTTCTCACAAAAGGAAAAATCGAACGACCTTATATCGGTATCAGCATGCTGGATCTCGAACAAGTACCAGATGCTTATCAGAAGGAAACGCTTGGACTGACAAGCAGTCAGCTGGATAAAGGCGTGTACGTAAAAGAAATCGCTGCTGGCTCACCTGCTGCCAAAGCTGGATTAAAGACAGAGGATGTCATCACCGCCATCAATGGTAAAAAAGTGACAACCGGCAGTGAATTACGTCACGAGCTTTACACGAATGCAAAAGTAGGAGATACCGTCAGCATCACACTCGTTCGTAATGGAACAGAAGAAACAAAACAAGTGACATTAACACAATCTGAATCAAAGCAAGTCAGCTCTTAACGAAAAAAGCAGCTCAATTTTTATGAGCTGCTTTTTTCATGTTCACTTGATTGGGACTAATCTTTGTTCAATTTCTGCTCGTTTGTGCTCTAAAAATGGTGGAAGTGCTAATTGATCACCAAGCTCATCCACGCTTTCATCCACTGTAAATCCCGGACCGTCTGTTGAGATTTCAAACAAAATGCCGTTTGGCTCTCTAAAATATAGGGCTTTAAAATAAAAACGTTCTACAACACCAGAGTTGGTGAAACCGGCTTTGGCTATTTTATCATGCCATTTTTCAAGCTCTTCTGCGTCCGCTACACGAAAGGCTACGTGATGAACACTCCCTCTGCCAGATCGCTCAGCAGGTCCTTCTGCTTTTTCAATGACATGAATCTCTGTTCCAGCTCCGCCCTGTCCTGATTCAAAAATCGTCACGATTTCCCCATCATTTGATTGTTCACGTGCTTTTTCTGTGAAACCAAGAATGCTCGTTAACACACTGATCGTTTTATCTGCTTCTGCGACTGTTAATTCTACTGGTCCCAAACCTCTGATCGCAAAATCAGCAGGAATCTCATCATGCACTGGCGGCTTCGCTCCATCTTGCACGCTTGGTTCTACAGTCAAAAACAGCTGCTGTCCTTCTGGATCTGTAAATTTCAAGGCAGGTCTGCCGCCTCTTAAAGAAGCTGTTTCTTTCTTTACACCTTTTTCTTCAAAGCGCTTTTCCCAAAAGGTGAGTGCCTCCTCTGAAGTGACAATCAAACCTGTGCGTGAGATCGCATTTGTTCCGTCCAGCCGGCGGGCGAGCATCGGTATTTCAAAAAACGTCAGCTCTGTACCAGGTGAGGCGACCTCATCTCCATAAAATAGATGATACATCGATGGATCATCTTGATTGACTGTTTTTTTCACCAGTTTTAAGCCAAGGATTTGGCGGTAGAAATCAACGTTTTTCTGAGCATTTGCTGTTAGTGCTGATACGTGGTGAATCCCATTTATTTTCATTGTGTTCACTCCTATTATAAAATATCTCGAATTCAAGATAATATCCTTATGAATAAAATAGGTCATTTTAGAAGAAAAGTCAACCATTCGGCTGCATCTTTATTGGATGTTCGGCTTTCACCTATTAAATTAACATTAAATCGAAAATATTATTATATTGTTCGTTTTTAAGATAACATTCATCCTAATATCTCCAATAAACGAACACTTTTAAATACAAATACGAAAATCAGAAAATTTTTTTAATTCTTGTTTTCCTAAAATCGTATTACAATGAACAAAATACATGTCACAGTAACGTACGAAAGTGATGCAGGAGGTCGTGTGTAATGAACAAAGAACAACCAGCGTTAAAACAAGACATCGGCTTATTTTTTGCCCTATCTCTTGTCATCGGAACAATTATTGGATCGGGCGTTTTTATGAAGCCTGGCAACGTCCTTTCTTATTCAGGAAGCTCAGGCATCGCCTTATTCGCATGGCTGTTAGGCGGGATCTTAACCCTTGCAGGCGGACTCACAGTCGCTGAAATTGGTACACAAATCCCGCGTACTGGCGGTTTATATGCCTATCTTGAAGAAGTATACGGTGAATTTTGGGGCTACTTATGTGGCTGGGTGCAAATTATTATTTACGGACCAGCGATTATTGGTGCTCTTGGTCTTTATTTTGGTTCATTATTAGCTAATTTATTTTCTCTTTCATCTATATGGGCTACAACCATTGGCATTATCACCGTTCTTTTTTTATGTGTGATCAACATCATGGGAACGAAATACGGTGGTTTTGTCCAAGGACTGACCACGATCGGAAAGCTTGTTCCAATTGCAGCAATTATTGTGTTTGGCTTATGGAAAGGAAATGAACATATTTTCACAGCCGTCAATGAGAGTATCGCTCAGATGAACTTCGGTGCAGCAATTTTGGCAACATTATTCGCCTATGATGGCTGGATTTTGCTTGCAGCGCTTGGTGGTGAAATGAAAAATCCAGAGAAACTGCTTCCTCGCGCGATGGCAGGAGGTATTTTAATTGTCACAGCATGTTATCTCTTTATTAACATCGCCCTTTTGCATGTGTTACCAGCTGATCAAATCGTTCAACTAGGTGAAAATGCCACAAGCACAGCTGCTACAATGCTCTTTGGTCCCATTGGCGGTAAAATTATTAGTATCGGAATCATCATTAGTATCTTTGGCTGTTTGAATGGAAAGGTTCTTTCGTTCCCGCGTGTCATTTTTGCAATGGCAGAACGAAAACAAATTCCGTTTGCCAAAGCCATTTCACGCATTCATCCTACTTTTCAAACACCTTGGATCGCTGTATTTGTACAGATTTTGATTGCCATTGTGTTTATGATCGTCAGTAATCCTGAGAAGCTGTCAGAGGTTTCGATTTTCATGATTTACATCTTTTATGTGATGGCCTTTTTCGCTGTCTTTAAGCTAAGAAAACAAAACAAGGGAATGAAGCGCACTTATAGCGTACCACTTTACCCGCTCACACCGATCATTGCGATTATCGGCTCTTTCTTTGTCTTAATCAGCACCATGATCACCGATTGGCAAAGCTGCCTGATCTCCATGCTGATCGGCATTGCCGGACTGCCGATTTATTACTACATGAAAAAAACACAAAATAAAGCAGAGCGCTAAGACAGCCTCTGCTTTATTTTTTATATTGCTTAATGACCTTATAAGATTCGTTTAAATATCTCATCAGCCGGTATGGCTTACTTAAAACCCGGATGGGGAGTCTTGAAATAAATCCATTCAGATTCGCCTTATACTCCTGCGTCATCCGCTTCGGCTTTGTCGCAATTTTTTCATATACTTCTTTGTAAAATTCCTTCATGATGTCGACTTGCACACTGATCTTCTGATGACACTCTGTACACTCAACGCTTTTCATCTGATCATTCACATAAACGATGCTGTGGAGGGTCTCTTCTTGGCACCGAGTACAGTGTAGGTTTGCTTCCATTTCGGTTTGCTTCAAGATACACAGCTCCTTTCTCGTTTGATGTTGCTCTTTTTATACAATACGATGGCTGTCAGCTGTTTATTGGACAGATGCTTCCTTTAAAATAGCTGCCGCAGTCAATTCATCGGTGACGAGCACCTGAATAAAGCCGCCGTTTAAGGCCCCTAAAATACTTTCAGCCTTATGGGTTCCTTCCACAACTGCGATGACTTTTTTCACGCTCTTTAATTGTTCTAACGATAATCCAATCACCTTTTGGTTCAGCTCATCTTGGACTGGTTTCCCTTCCCCGTCAAAGAAACGAAAACCAATATCACCAACAGCTCCTGATTGCCTTAAACCAGACAAATCTTCTTCTTTTAAATAACCGACTGTTTTCAATGTAGAGCCTTTATGCGGATTCCCAATACCAATCAGGGCAATATCAACATTTCTGCCTTCTTCAAGCACAGCTTCTATGTCCTGCATCGCCATCAGCCGCTCTTTTAATTCTTCTGTTTCTAAAATCGCAGGTGCATATAAATAGGAGCACGTACCATTCATCTTCTTTGCCAGCTCATATGCCAGCTGATTCGCGTGAATGTCGACTGCCTGCCTGCCCATTCCGCCCTCTAAAGGAATGACTTTGACATCGTTTCTTCGCTCAAATGGATATTCCTTCACGAGCTCGGCAAGTGTGGTTCCCCATGAAATACCGATTTTCTCAGCGCCTTTCATGTTTTTAGAAAGATAATAGGCGCCCGCTTGACCAACTGCCCGTTTGACCATCTCAGACATTGTCCCGACACTTGGGACAACGACAGCATCCGTTAATTGAAAAGTCGTTTCCAGCTGCTTTTCAAGTTCCACTGTATGAATACTTTCGTCTTTAATGTACACTTCAACGATTCCCACATCTTTTGCTTTTTGTAAGAGCTTTGAAATGACTGGTCTTGAGACATTGAGCTTTTTTGCAATCTCCTGCTGCGTCCACCCGTCTGTATAATAAAGATGAGCAACCTTGACGAGCTGTCGTCTTTCTTCCCAATTCAGCATGTGACATCATCCTTTTAATATACTATGATTACCAGTATACCAAACATTCGTTTCTAATTGGAACAATTGTTATGAAAATGACAAAAAGAGCGATTAACGCTCCGCTCTTTTTCCCTCGCTATATTTAGGCTGATACGTTCTCCCGCCGTCTAATAAGAGTATCTGTCCGTGCAAATAGCTTCCCTCGTCACTTGCGAGAAATAAAGTGACTCCAGCAATATCTTCTGGTTTTCCTAATCTCCCGATAGGAATAAGTGATCGAAGCTGACTTTTCTCAAGCTCAGTCGGATAGAGCGTATCAAGCATCTGAGATTCAATGACGCGTGGTGCAATGACATTGATGCGGACATGATGGGAACCCAATTCCTTTACAAGCGAACGCATGAGACCAAATGCCCCGGCTTTTGACGCGTAATACTGGATGCCGCCGCCAGAGCCTGTTATCGCAGATCCTGATCCAATAATGACGACGCTGCCTTCTTTCCGCTCACATAGATAGGGTGCTAATGCTTTGATGCAATAGAAAAGACCATATAGATTCACAGCCAGTGTTTTTTTCCAAAGTGAAAAATCAACTTCTAAAAAAGGAAGGGATTTCGTCATTCCTGCTGAATAGACAAGATGCCCAATGCCGCCCAGCTCCCTTTCAGCTGCTGACGCCATCTGCTGAACACTTTCCCACGATGAAACGTCAGCTTGGAACGTCAGCAGCTGAGGATGCTGTTGTTTTAAAAGCGAAAGTCCCTGTTCATCTATATCTGACACAGCTACACGATGCCCTTCTTTTAAAAAACGCTGAGCAATTTCTTTGCCGATTCCTTGGGCGCCACCTACGATGAGAACTGGTTTTTGTTGATTAGCCAGCGCTCTCACCCCCATCGAGCATAATCGCTGCTCCATCTGTAAATGCACCGTACGATGTACTTAAGAAAACCGTCATATGAGCCACCGTCTCCTTGATTTGCTCTTTGTCAGGAAGCAAATGGAGAGGCGGCGGAAGTAGTGCCAATACCCGGATGCCTTTGTCTTTAAATTCGCGCGCTAATCCTTTTGTCATGGCATTCAACATACTATTTGATGTAGCATGTGAGATCCCGCCATCACCTGTTATGCTGCCTGATGAGGAAATATTAATGATGCAGCCCTTCTTCTGATCCACCATATGCCACACTGCGGCTTGACTGGAAAGAAAGACTGTATTTACGGACCTTTCCACTTCATCGACCCATATCTCAGGACTTACGTCATCAATCTCCCCATCTGCTGTTTGCTCGGCTTGATTGACTAAAATATCAAGTTTGCCGCATGTATCGATGACTTGTCTTAGCATCAGCGTGGCATCACGCGGTGTCACAAGCGGATTGATGACAACAGTCGATTGGCCGCCTAATTTTTCAATGTCTTCGCTTATCGACTTTGCTTTTGATTCATCACGAAAAGCGTGTATGAAAACATGTGCACCTGCCCGGGCCAAAGCCAGGCAGATGGCTTCTCCAAATCCATCTGTGCTATCTGTCACAAGTGCCACTTTCTGATGAAGCTGGACGTGCACACGGATCTCCTCCCTATCCCTTGTTTGGCATTTATTTTCTCAGCTTACTCACAATATCAAGAGCTGCTTCATAAAAGCCTTCTGAGATGGTTGGATGCGGGTGAATCATTTTGGCCATCTCTTCAGCTGTTCCTTCTAAATACATAAATGAGGAAGCCTCTGATATCATCTCCGTTACATGCGGACCAACCATTGTAGCGCCAATGACTTCACCATAAACGGTATCGTACACGAGTTTAATAAAACCTGTTTGAACACCTGCTGCCAACGCTTTTCCGCTTGCAGCTAAATCAAATCGCTCTGCCCGCACGTTCAGCCCTTTCGCTTTCGCCTCTTTCTCAGTCAACCCAACACTCGCTACCTCTGGCAATGTATAAATACATCTAGGAACGATGTCGTGATTCATTCTTTCAGGCTCGCCGCATATATTGCTAACTGCAACGGCTGCCTCTGCCATCGCCGCATGAGCGAGCTGATAGCCGCCGGCTACATCGCCAATTGCATATATACCTTCAGCACTTGTCTTCATCTCGTCGTTTACTTTAATAAAAGGGCCATCCAGCTGAAGATCCAGCTGACTGACAGCAGATACATTTGGTCTTCTTCCGACACAAACTAACAGTCTTTCAGCCGTAAAGATGTGCGTCTCTCCTTTATCGTCTGTCGCATGAATCGCTTTGACTCCTTCGCTTTCTGTTACCTCTGTCACCGTCGTTTTCTTTGCGATATGGATGCCTTTTTTCTTCAATTCTTTTTCTAGTAATTTCGACGCTTCTTCATCTTCCTGCGGAATAATCGACGGAGCGGCTTCTATAATGGTGACTTTTGATTGGAGACTCTGGAAGATACAGGCCAGCTCAAGACCAATTACACCCCCGCCAATAATGACGACAGATGCAGGAATATCTGGGATGTCAAAGATCGTATCACTTGTGTCAAATTGAATCTCTTTGAGCCCTGGAATAGGCGGAATAGCAGGTGATGAGCCAGTGGCAATGATCAGCTCTTTTGTTTCAATCGTTTCTGACCCATCTTGTTTTTCAATGTCAATGCGATTTTTTGTGACAGCTGTGCCTCTGCCGTTATATACATCAATCTTTCCTTGCTTTAATAAAAAGGCGATTCCGCCCCTGAGTTTTTCGATGACATCATCTTTACGTTTTCTCATTTTATCGAAGGAAAGAACCATCTCACCTGTTTCGATTCCCCAGCTTTTTGCTTTCTCAATGGATTCAATGACTTCTGCATGTTTGAGCAGTGTCTTTGAAGGGATACAGCCTCGATTTAAACAAGTCCCCCCTAGAAAATCCTCTTCAATCAATGCAACCTTGTGTCCACGTTCAGCGGCTTGAAGGGCGGCAGTGTATCCGCCAGGCCCTCCGCCAATGACTGTCAGATCATACGTTTTTGTCATCCGATTCATCTCCTACATTAGCAATTCAAATGGTTGTTCAAGCACTTTTTTAAGGTCTGTTAAAAAGGCCGCTGCTGGTGCACCATCTACCACTCGATGATCAAATGATAAGCTGACACCCATCATTGGCCGCACCTGAATTTCTCCATCGATCACTACAGGTTTTTCTTGAATGCGTCCAACACCTAAAATCGCCACTTCCGGCTGATTAATAATTGGGGTAAACGTATCAATGGCATACATCCCTAAGTTACTAATGGTAAATGTAGACCCTTTCAACTGGTCTGGCAGCAGCTTTTGATCGCGTGCATTTCGACCAATTTCTTTTGCTTCTTTTGTGAGCTGTTTCAGCCCTTTTTGATTTGCATGAGAGATGACCGGAACCATTAAGCCGTCTTTCACAGCAACCGCAAGACCAATGTGCACATCCTCATGGAAATGGAGCTCATTTTGTTCAAACGTCATATTGATTTGCGGATGGCGCGTGAGGACACTGCTGACCGCATGGATGATGATTTCTGTAAACGACAATCTGTAGCCTATCTCTTTTTCAATCGCTGGGAGCAGCTGTTTGCGCACTTCTTTTGCTTTTGTCATATCAATTTCACTTGTTAATGTGACGTGCGGTGCTGTAAAGGCACTTTGTGACATGCGATCTGCGATCACTTTTCTCATCCCGGCTAGTTTTTGTGTTCTCACTGGAGCAGCTTCTGCCTTTTGTGCGCCTGCTGCTGTCACATCACTCTTCATGATTTTGCCGTGAGCGCCAGAACCAGCAACATTCGCTAAGTCGATTCCTTCACGAGCAGCCACTTTTCCTGCAAGTGGTGATACGCGCTGGCCTTCCTCGTTCGTATGAAGGGCCGCTTCGACATCCCGTTTTTGAATTCTGCCTTTTGGTCCTGTACCAGATACTTCGTGAATGGCAACTTGGTGATCTTTTGCCGTTTTTCTCGCTGCAGGTGTTGCGCGTACTTTCTCACTCACCGTTGGTTCAACGTCAGTCGAAACAGATGGTTCAGATGGTGATGACGTTCCGCTGTCTTCAGAAGATGCTTCATCTGACTGCGCTGGCGGCTCGCTCGGTACCTGCTCATTTGCCTCTCCGATATATCCAATGACAGCATTGACTGGAATCTGATCATCTGCTTCGTAATATTTCTTTAGAAAAACGCCATCATCATAGGCTTCAACCTCGATATTGATTTTGTCTGTCATAATCTCAAATAGAGGCTCACCGATTTCAACCGAATCTCCTTCTTCTTTAAACCATTGAAGCAAGGTACCGATCTCCATCGTACTGCTTAGCTTCGGCATAAATATCTCTTTTGGCATGATCTTCTCCCCCTTTACTTAAGAGCGCACGAGCTCTTTTGCTGCTTCAATAATATCTGGCACTTGTGGAATGACTGCTTTTTCCAGCGTTGGGTTGTACGGTATTGGGACGGCAAGACCGCCAAGTCGTTTAATAGGTGCATCTAAATAGTCGAAGGCTTCACTTTCCGCTATCATACTCGCAATCTCTCCGCCGTAGCCGCCTCGTTTCACTGCCTCATGCACAACGATACATTTGCCTGTTTTTTTCACAGATTCAATAATGGTTTCTTCATCTAATGGGACGAGCGTTCTCGGATCAATGATCTCGACATCGATTCCTTCCGCTTCTAGTTCCTTCGCTGCTTCGAGCGCTTTGTGCACCATAATGGCTGTTGCGACAATTGTGACGTCCTTTCCGCTTCTCTTCACATCCGCTTTCCCTAAAGGAATCGAGTACTGCTCTTCTGGTACTTCACCAATTGTTTTATATAAAAGCTTGTGTTCATAGAAAATGACAGGGTTGTCATCATCCATTGCTGCTTTTAAAAGTCCTTTTGCATCATAAGCTGTTGAAGGCTGAACCACCTTTAGTCCAGGAATATGAGCCATCCACGCTTCTAAGCTTTGGGAGTGCTGCGCTGCGGCACCTGTCCCGGAACCTGCTGGTGTTCTGACAACAAGCGGCACTTTCCCTTTTCCGCCAAACATGTAACGTGTTTTCGCTGCTTGGTTTACAAGCTGATCCATTGCAATTGTAATAAAGTCAGAGAATTGTAGTTCTAAAATCGGACGCATCCCTGTCAAAGCCGCTCCGACTGCGCCTCCTGCGATGGCAGCCTCTGAAATCGGCGTATTGCGGACGCGTTCTGGACCGAATTCCTCGATCATCCCGCGCGTGACACCAAATGCGCCACCGTATACGCCGATATCTTCACCTAAAATGAAGACATCTTGATTTTTTCTCATTTCCTGACTCATTGCTTCTCGAACGGCTTCTAAATATGAAATCTCTCTCACTGTCGTGTTTGTCACGTGATTCCCCTCCTAATTAGGCGTATACATCCTCTAATAGTGTGTCAATTGATGGTTCTTTACTATTTTTCGCAAATTCAACAGATGCCTCGATCTCTTGCTTCGCTTCTTCTTGTAAACGAGCAGCCTGTTCTTCTGTCAGAACATCTAGCTCCATTAAGAGTGACTTAAAGCGTTTAATTCCGTCTTTTTGTCTCCATTCTGTCTCTTCTTCACGTGTACGGTATTTTTTCGCATCACTCTTTGAGTGACCCTTCCAGCGATACGTTTTCATTTCAATGAGTGATGGCCCTTCTCCAGCTCTTGCACGGCTTACCGCTTCATCTACTGTATTCATGATTTCAACCATGTCATTTCCATCAACTGTTTTCCCTGGCATTCCGTAGCTTTTGGCTCTCGTTGAGATGTCTTCAATGTTGATCATTTCTTTCACAGGACCAGACATGCCGTATTGGTTGTTTTCACAAATAAACACAACAGGTAAATCCCAAATGGAAGCAAGATTCAGCGCTTCATGGAAGCTGCCTTCATTTGTAGCGCCGTCTCCGAAGAAACAAAGGACCACAAAGCCTTCCTTTTTCATCTTGGACGTGAGCGCCGCACCAGTTGCAAGCGGAATACCGCCGCCAACAATTCCATTTGCCCCAAGGTTTCCTTTTTCTAAGTCGGCAATATGCATGGAACCGCCTTTTCCTTTGCAGTAACCTGTTTCACGTCCGAATAGTTCAGCCATCATTTTATTGACCTCTGCACCTTTTGCAATACAGTGACCATGTCCGCGGTGTGTACTGACAATCTTATCTTCATCCTTTAACACAGCAATAGACCCAACAGCCGATGCTTCCTGTCCAACACATAAATGGGTCGTTCCATGGATTAATCCTTTAGCAAAGAATTGATCGACCTTTTCATCAAAATATCTTACTAACCACATTTGTTTATATAAATCTGCTAATTTCTCATGACTAATCTGTTCAGGCAAAGTGATTTGTTTTTGCATTTCTTCTCTCCCCTTTACATTTGTTCTTATGTGTTACATTTGTAATTATCATACGTTTAACTCTCATTGAAGTCAAGTATTTCCGTTTATTTTTTAAGCGTTTTCATCTTTTTTCAGAAAAAAAGAGAAAGGCAAAGCCCTTTTCCAAAGACCTTCTCTTTCTCTCCATCTCGTACATTCTCATTCATCTGGATACATCATGATTTTGACGCTTTCACCTTCTGGATGCCTAGCGCATTCTATCGCCTGACGAAGCTGACTTAATGGATATCGATGCGTCACCATTTTTTCTGTATGAACGACCTTTGCTTTTAAGAGCTCTAGCGCTTCACGATAATGGTATGGATGCGAGGAATAAGCTCCGACTACTTTTACTTCATCATGGAAAAAACGTTCTGCTGGAATGGAGACATCCCCTTTCGGAAAGTGAGCAAAGACCAAAATCGTTCCGCCTCTTGCAACAGCTTGAAATGCTTCTTTTAAAAGCGCACTGCTCCCCACAGAAATAATGACAAGGTCCGCTCCCTTTCCATCTGTTTCTTTCATGACGCGGTTTTCTACTGGCTCAGATGCTGGATGAAAAGCGACGTCCGCCCCAAGATTTCTTGCTTGAAGGAGCCTGTTCTCATTTACGTCTGTGATCATCACTTTTCCAGCCAAATAATATTTGGCAAGCTGTAATTGAATGCAGCCAATTTGCCCCGCTCCAAGAATCAAGACCGAATCTCCAGGATGAACGGGCGCCCTTTCAAAGCCGTGAAGACAGCAGGCAACCGGTTCGACCATCGCTCCTTGTTCATATGAGACGTCATGTGGGAGCTTGCCCATTGTATGCTTCACATGTAAAGCAGGAACACGAATATATTCCGAAAAACCGCCCGGCTCTACATTTGTGGCTGCAAATTGCGGGCACATTGTATAAAATCCTCTTTGACAAAAGTCACAAGTGAAACAAGGGACATGATGCGCTACATACACCCTGTCTCCCGTTTGAACATGTGTGACGTGACGGCCTGTTTCGATAATGTCACCAGCGATTTCATGCCCTAGCACTGTGCCAGGAGGTACCGTCTCATGTGTTGCTTTATAAATATCCGTCCCGCATAAGCCGCAGGCACGCATTTTTAATAATACTTCATCATCACCAATGGCTGGCCGCTTCCGCTCCTCGTAACGAATGTCCTCTGAAGAATAAAAGACAGCTGATTTCATTTAGCCGCATCCTCCTTTTCATCACATGTCGCAAGACTCTGCAAGGATTGAACGAGCTGCTTGTACTCACTCATCTCACTTGAAATCCAGTAGCGTCCGCCAAATATTCGCGCAGGTCCCACTCTGACATATACTTTCCCGATATGAGGATATGGTTTTAAAAACAATTTTCCTTTAATATCGGACACGGCATATGTGTGCCACCTGCCAAAAGCACCTATTTTCAGCTCATCTTCACTAATCATGATATTCGTTGGCTGATTCAGGCCAGTGATGCTAGAAAGCATAAGGATAGGCAGCGTATAGACACCTAACACAGCTAATGGCTCAGGTCCTGCCGACATCAACGTATAAAGAGACCAGAGAAAAAACACACATATTAACAAGGCCGGAAGGAAAATAGAAAACATGGCAGACGTTCGGCTATAAGCATGCTGCTGCATGAGAGCTCCTCCTTTCAAATGACATGGAAGGAGCTTTCGCAGCTCCTCCACGCAACCATCGTTCACTTAATATGATCGATAATTTTTTCAATATCCTCTTCAATGCCAAATCCCGTTAAAAAAGACAACGTTTGAATCACAGGCGTTCCTTTTGTATCACTAACAGGCGTTGTCGTCACAATTAAATCAGCACCCTCCGCTTTCTGCGGAACCTCAGATGCCTTACACTGTTCAACGATGACATCGTATCCTTTTTCCTTTAATGTCTCTTCTACCTTTTTTGCTACAACCGTTGACGTAGCAACTGCCGTTCCACAAGATACTAATATTTTTTTTGCCATGAGAATCCCTCCAGCTCATTTATTGATCTTTCTGATCTAAGCCCATTTCTTTTGCATACTGCTTTTTAATATCATTTCGCACCCAGTACCAAAGAAGCGCATATGCCAGTGCACAGACAATCGCTGCAATGAAGTAAGGGTTGCTCGGATCAAGAAGTCTCACCATGATCCAAGGAATGACGTGTGAACCAAGATCAATACCAGAGATCATATTTGCCCCTTCTGGGAAGTCGAAACCAACTGCTTTTCCCATTGTTGTGGCGAGTGGTGCAAGGTTCGTTGCAATGAAGAAAACAATCATTAAAGTAAAAATACTGTTAATGAGGCCGCGAATAATATTCCCACGAGCGGCAGCTACTGCCCATACCACTGTAAATGGCAGAACCGATAAGTCTGCAAACGGCAGCATACCATTGTAGGGAAGAACGACAGCGAGCAAAATGGTGATTGGCACCATCAAAAGGGCTACAGCCATATTCGCTGGATGACCAATGACAATCGCTGTATCCAAACCAATATAGACATTTTTTCCAGGGAAACGCTTTTGAATATAAGAACGAGCACCCTCAGAGATTGGAATAAGTCCTTCCATTAATAAAGCAACCATTCTTGGCATTAACACAAGCACTGCAGCCATTTGAATTCCAAGGGTCATGACACCTTTTGCATCATAGCCACCAAGAAGACCAATAATGATACCAAGTATAAGACCCATTACAAGCGGTTCACCAAAGATGCCAAAACGTTTTTTCAAAGTTTCTGGATCCGCATGAATTTTGTTTAAACCAGGGATTTTATCAATCACGCGGTTTGACGCATACATGAGCGGAGCGAAGTTGACCGTTTCAGCATGAGCCATCGATACGCCTTTTAATCCGAAATGGTGTTCAATCGTCGGTGCCGTCCAATCGGCGAGTTTTAGTGTAATCGCAGAAACGATTAAACCAACGGCAAGAGCTAAGAACATATTATGATAAGCGTAGTAAGTAACAGAAGCAGCGAAAATCAAATGCCAGAAATTCCAAATATCCACATTCAATGTTTTCGTAAAGTTAACAGACAGCAAAATGACATTTAACAAGAGCACAAGAGGAATCATCAAAGGGGCAACAGGTGTACCAAATGAAATGGCGGCTCCAATCGGCCAGCCGACATCTAAAATATCAAGCTTTAATCCAAGGGAATTGACCATGGCTTTGGCTGCTGGTCCAAGACCGCTTACAAGTAAATTAATGACAAGATTGACCCCGACAAATCCAATTCCGATCGTAATACCTGCACGGAAGGATTTTTTAAATCCTTGCCTTAAAATCATACCGAATAACGTCATAATAATTGGGAGCATAATTGTTGGCCCTAAGTCTAAGATGAAATCGACGGCTTGCTTGATCATACATCCACCTCCTGATTTTAGATAAAGCGCTTACATTATGTCGTGAATAACTATTGGTTTAATTCTTTTTGAAGTACATCAACAGCTTCTTCATACGATGTCATCTGAGATAAACTTGTCATTACTTCTTCTTTTCTGAAAAGCGTCATCAGTTTCTCTAACATCACGAGCTGCTTACTAGGTTCAGAGATTGCCAGAACGAACACAATTTTGGCTTGAACTGTCTCATGAGGGCTTCCCATCTTATGAAAAATAACAGGTTCCTTTAATGTCGCTACACTGATCGCCGGTTTGTTTACATGTTCAGGATCTGTATGGGGAATGGCTACCCCAAAGGTCGCAAGAGGTAGACCGGTCGGATATGTTTTTTCTCTTTCAAGCACTGCTGGTAAAAAGCTCGATTTAATATAACCTCCAGTTTCTAACCTTTCTGCTAAATAGGCAGTCACCTCCTCACTTGAAGATGCTTCGTATTGCAGCTCAATCAGCTGTTGATCTAACTCAAACAAGCTGTTCAAACAACCACCCCTTTCATTTGGTATAAATATGAACACATGTAACAAAAAGAATGAACATTTTAAAATAGAACCTTTTGTAAAGCGCTTACAAATAGATGTTTTATAAAATGTTCAATGCTGTTACCTTTGTAAAGATATTATAATATTCAAAATTATAAGTCAATGTTCCTAGGAAACTTTTTATAAAAAAAAGATGCAACTTTTTGCCGCATCTCTTTCATTACATCACATCAACTTCTTGTTAAATATGGCTTCCTATATCTAAAAATTCAGCTACAAAAAGGTTGTCTGTCTGCTCTGTCATTTCTTTTTTTGTGCCGATTTTTTCGATTCTGCCCTCATTCATCACCACAACACGATCAGCGATATCAAACGCTTCTTCTTGATCATGCGTCACAAAGATGGTCGTCATTTGAAATTCTTGATGAACTTTTTTCAGCCAATGTCTTAATTCTTTTCTCACCTTTGAATCTAGTGCACCAAAAGGTTCATCTAAGAGAAGAGCTTTCGGTTTAACGGCTAGAGCACGTGCAAGTGCTACACGCTGCTTTTGTCCACCTGACAGCTGCTCTGGATAACGGTGAGCATACTGCGTTAATTGAACGACTTTCAGCAGCTCATGCACCCGCTCTTTGATGTCTTTTTTAGGCAGCCTTTCTCCTCTAGGTTTCATCTTCAATCCAAAAGCCACATTATCAAATACCGTCATATTTCGAAAAAGCGCATATTGCTGAAAGACAAAACCAATTTGCCGTTTTCGCACTGGGATGTGAGTATAATCCTGTTCTCCAAATAAGATTTGTCCTGCATTCGCATCATCAAGCCCTGCAATAATTCTTAATAAAGTCGTCTTACCTGATCCAGATGGTCCTAGTAAGGATATTAATTCCCCATTTCCGATCGTCAAATCCACGCTTTGCAAGACCCTCGTCTGCCCAAATTGCTTTGATATTTGTTTTGCTGTAATCCCCAAGGCTGATCCCTCCATTTATTTTGAACGTTTGCCAAGCCTGTGATCTCTCTGCTGAATGATCTGCTTGATGATTAATGTGATGACCGCAACAAACGCCATGAGAGAGGCCACGGCAAAAGCCGCTTGGAATTGATACTCGTTGTATAGAATTTCTATATGAAGTGGCATCGTATTCGTCATTCCGCGGATATGACCGGATACAACCGACACTGCACCAAATTCACCAATTGCCCTAGCCCCTGCTAAAATAGCGCCGTAAAAAAGGGCCCATTTTATATTTGGAAGTGTCACAAGGAAAAAGGTCTTCCACCCACTGGCACCAAGCGTAAGCGATGCTTCTTCCTCATGAATGCCTTCATTTTGCATAAACGGAATTAATTCTCTCGCAACAAAAGGAAATGTCACAAAGATGGTCGCAAGAATCATCCCCGGTACAGAGTAAATCACTTTCCATCCATTTGCTAAAAGCCACGGTCCTAAAAGTCCATTTGAACCAAATAAAAGTACAAATACAAGTCCTGCAATGACAGGTGACACCGCAAACGGAAGATCAATGACAGTCGTTAACAAACGTTTTCCCGGGAAATGAAATTTTGTGAATAGCCAAGCAGCACTGATCCCAAAAATCATTTGAAGCGGCAATGTGATCATCACAATGAAAACAGTCAATTTAATTGCCGCAAGCGTGTCTGGATGTGAGATGGCAAGAAGATAAGAACTCCATCCTTTCTCAAAAGCCTTTGAAAACACAGCAATCAACGGCATAAGTAAAAACAAAATCAAAAAAGCATACACCACACTAATCAACATACGCTTCACCGCTTTTGATTCCGTCACAGGACTCCTGTACTTGATGCGGTGCTCTTTAAGAAGCTCTCTTTCCAATCGTCTCACCTCACTTCCACTTGTTTTTTACGCTCGACAAACCACTGCAATCCGTGAATCAATAACAAAATGACAAATGATAAGAGCAGCATGAAACAGGCAATGGCTGCGGCACCTTGATAATCATACTGTTCAAGCTTAGACATGATCATCAGTGGTGTAATCTCTGTTTTAAACGGAATATTTCCCGCTATAAACACAACGGAGCCATATTCACCGAGTGCTCTTGCAAATGCAAGAGAAAATCCAGTCATTACCGCTGGAAACAAGGCAGGCAGCAGTACATGAAAAAAGGTCTGTTTTCTTGTAGCACCAAGTATAGCTGCGGCCTCTTCCACTTCCTGCTCAAGCCCCTCAATGACCGGTTGAACCGTTCTTATGACAAATGGAATGCCAATAAAAATCAGTGCCAAAATAATCCCGAGCGGGGTGTATGCCACCTTCACATGCAAAAATTGCCCAATCCACCCATTCGGAGAATAAAGAGTCGTCAAAGCGATGCCAGCCACTGCCGTTGGAAGAGCAAACGGCAAATCGATGAGGGCATTCAGGATGTTCTTTCCTGGAAACGAGTACCGCGTGAGAACCCATGCGATCAGTACACCGAAACCTGCATTGATGAGCGCAGCTGCTAAAGATGTCGTAACCGTAAGCTGCAGCGACTTTAGCACCCTCGCATCACTAAAGACATTCCAAATTCCTTCTGCTCCTAATGAAGCCGTCCAAATAAATACCATAGATAAAGGAATCACGACAATCGCACTGACATAAACAAGTGTCACTCCGAGACTCAGCCCGAATCCAGGCAATACACGTTTTCTTTTATTGGCGGCAGTATAGCCTTTCTTCATCACGTCGCCCCCTATTTTTGTCCGCTATATATTTGATCAAATAATCCACCATCATCAAAAAATCTTTTCTGCGCCTTTCGCCATCCGCCAAATGCCTGATCAATGGTCACCATATCAATCTCTTTAAATTGATCTTTATATTTGTTTAGCACTTCTTGATTTCTTGGTCGATAATAGTTTTTAGCCGCAATTTCCTGTCCTTTTTTAGAATACAAATAATCTAAATAAGCCTTTGCCACTTTCTCTGTTCCTTTTCGTTTCACATTTTGGTCGACAACGGCAACGGGCGGCTCTGCTAAAATACTAATGGAGGGACTGACAATCTCAAATTTGTCTTTGCCTAATTCATGCAGTGTTAAATAGGCTTCATTTTCCCAAGCAATTAACACGTCACCAAGACCGCGCTCGACAAAAGTTGTTGTGGCGCCACGAGCACCTGAATCGAGTACCTCAACATGCTCATATAACTTTTTTACAAAATCCTTCGTTTTTTCTTCATCCCCATGAAAGGTTTTATCGGCATATGCCCATGCGGCTAAATAATTCCATCTTGCACCGCCTGACGTTTTTGGATTTGGTGTGATGATAGATACACCTGGCTGAAGCAAGTCATCCCAGTCTTTAATATTTTTGGGGTTCCCTTTCTTCACAAGAAACACAATCGTAGACGTGTAAGGTGTGGACTGATTCGGAAATTCTTTTTGCCAATCCTTTGAAAGTAGCCCTCGATCTGCAATGGCATCAATGTCGTACCCAAGAGCAAGTGTAGCCACGTCTGCTTCGAGTCCATCAATAATCGATCTCCCCTGCTTACCCGACCCTCCATGAGACTGCTGTATCGTCACATCTTCACCGGTTTTGTCTTTCCAATAAGTCTGGAAGGCTTGATTGTATTCCTGATACAATTCACGGGTAGGATCGTATGACACATTCAACAGCTCAACCTTTCCATTTTGATTTGAGGCTTCATTCGCATTTGAGCATGCGGCACTTGTGATGATGAAAAGTGTCATCGCAATAGACATCCATATCCAATTTTTCATGTTATCCGCTCCCTTTCACATTGAATAGTCACACCAACCTTGCCGTTTTCAGTTCTATACGCAAAAAAGGCCCTCAGCGATTGAAGTACAAAAAAGTCCTGTACGTCAATGCCAAGAGCCTTCGGTTGTCCGATCAGCTATGTATGATTGATGTTAGTCTATATATTATTCAAACTATTCACAGGTGTCAACTGTGTTTTTATTTTAATGAAAACTAAAAAGAAACGCCTTCTTGATGAGGCGCTTCTTTTCCCGGGAAATGCTATTGATCTGCAGCTACTTTTAGATTGACACCAACAGCAGTTCCATTTCTCGTAGAATCAGCTACTCCAGTGAATGTCCCTGCTTTTCGATCAATCAGTAAAGCTTGCACATTCCCTATATCAATAGGGGAACTGCCAAACTGGTGACCCATATCATTTAACTTTGTTCTTACATCTAGAGGGACACCTACTTCATAACGATACGAAGTTAAGCTGTTTGTGTAGATTCTTGGCTCTTCTACTGCATCCTGAAGCTCCATGTCATATTCAAGTAAATTGAGAATCGTCTGTGAAACAGAAGCAATGATCGTCGTTCCACCAGGAGACCCAACAGTCATGACAGGCTCTCCATCTTTAAAAATGATCGTCGGGGTCATGCTTGATAACGGACGTTTATTGGGCTGGACTTCATTTGCCCCGCCAGGTCTTGCATCAAAATCAGTCAGTTCATTATTTAAGAAAAATCCATACTCTGGAACAAGAATCCCTGTACCAAATAATTGTTCAATGGTAGTGGTGAATGACACAACATTTCCCCACTGATCTGCAACAGTAAAATGGGTCGTCTCACCAATGGTTTTATCTTCTGGCTGAGGAACAATTGGGGATGGATTTTTTTCATCCTCATATGCCCAAGGATCTCCTTCTTTCGGGCTGCGATTCATTTGATCTAATTGAATGAGAGAGGCTCTTTCTGAAATGTAATCATCGTCTAGTAGTCCTTTTAGTGGAACATCTACGAATTCGGGGTCGCCGGCATATGCGGCTCTGTCAGCATAGGAGAGGTGCATTGTTTCAGCAAGTAGCTGATATTTTTCGAATGATTTGGGGTCATACTGAGACAGGTTAAAATGGTCAAGTATTTTGAGAATTTGTAGCATAAACACCCCGCCTGAGCTTGGTGGAGGCATGCTTGCAAGCTGATATCCTTTATAGTCTCCCCAGATTGGCTTGTCAGTCTTGACTTCATAACGTTTGATATCTTTTGAAGTCATCGTCCCGCCAAAATCTTGAACTGTATTTGCAAGTGCCTTTGCTACTTTTCCTTCATAAAACGCTTTGCTTCCTTTTTTCGCAATGAGTTTAAATGTTTTTGCAAGACCTGGCTGGACAAGCAGATCTCCTTCTTCGAGCGGCTGATCATTTGGAAGAAAAATTGGCGCTGCGGCCGTTTTTTTCAATTTTCCTTGATGATCATCAATCGCTTTTGCCAAGACAGAATCAATTTCAAAACCATCTTCTGCAAGTTGAATGGAGGGCTCAATCAATTCCTTCATAGAACGAGTACCCCACTTATCTAATGCAGCTTCAAGACCTTTTACAGTCCCTGGAACACCTACCGCATTTCCATGTGTAGATCGCTCAGCAAACGGAATCACTTTTCCATCATCTGTTAAAAACATGTCAGGTGTTGCGCCCTGTGGTGCTCGCTCTCTGCTATTGATGATGGATGTTTCCTTTGTCTTCCCATCATAAACCATCATAAATCCGCCGCCGCCAATTCCAGACATCATTGGCTCTGTTACATTAAGTGCGTACTGAATGGCAACAGCAGCATCCACTGCGTTCCCACCTTTTTTCAATACGTCAGCACCAATCTCCGATGCAAGCGGATGTGCAGTAGCCACCATACCATCTTTGCCAACAGCTACTTTATTCCCATGAGTTTCGTTTGCAGTGACTTGGCTGACCGGCAGGAAAAACGAGAAAACAAACAGACATATGGACAAAACAGTTAGAGAAATGCGTTTCATGAACAACACCCCTTCCATATTCTTACTTTGACCTTACCGACTTCTTGACCAGAATACAATAGATTATTCTAAAATTTCAAAATTTTTCATTCTATCATCCTATATCTGCCAAACAAAACACATGTTTTCAAAACATATGACATGCACAGTTTGTAGTAATAAAGACATACGATTTCCAAGTTTGAAACTTCACGATATAATAAACTCATAACAAAGGGGGAAAAAGGATGAACCACAAAAGCACTTTATTTTGGGAATCTTATTGGGAGGAAAAATCAGAAAAAACTCCTGATCACGCCTCTGTTTCTGCTTGGGCATTTGGCGCAGATCCAGATCACTTGCTTGACCTTGTACAACAAGGGAAAAAAACAGCCACTTGTTCTGGATACCTTTTTTACGAAAAAGAACAAGAGCCTCTTCCAAAACCCGGTCAATATGCGGTCATTTTGGACAGCAGGGAGGAACCAAAAGCCATTATAGAGATCACACAAGTAGATATCATGCCAATGAATGAGGTTCCTGAATCATTTGCAAAAGCAGAAGGTGAAGGCGATCTTTCATATGACTATTGGTACAAAGAACATGAAGAATTTTTCACAGAAGCCCTTAAGCCGTACGGATTAACATTTAAGGAAGATATGCTTCTTGTTTGTGAGCGGTTTAAGCTTGTTTATTCAGCTTCTTAACGTTTAAGCGGTGCCAAAAATGGTCCGCTTTTTTGCTTTCTTTTCCCCTTTCTGAAAAAGGTGAGTTGAGATCACATCTTTAGGTCAGAATAAGATCAAATAGAAAAAGTGAAGAAATTTTCGACTACACCTGTTTTTTTTCGACAAAAGAATATATAATTATTTGATGTGTGCATTGTCTCATTTATACAATGGAGGGTTTTTACATGTTAAAAAGGAAAAAAGACAAGTTTTCCGTCTTGTTAACGGAAATTGCTAAAAATTTAGATGAAACTGCTGAGTATTTTGTTAGCTATAAAGTAACAAATCAAACCACTCTGAAAGAATTTTCTGACACATTGAAGGAATATGAGACAAAAGGTGATAATCATGTTCATACCATGATTAAAGAGCTGAACAAAGCCTTTATTACACCGATTGAACGTGAAGACATTCTTCAATTGACGAATAGCCTCGACGATGTTTTAGACGGCATTGAGCATTTTTCAGCAACTTTAGAAATTTATTCAATTACAAGCTCTGACGAACATATCGACAAATTCAGCCACTACATCAGAGAATGTGCGAAAGAAATTTTAACGACTATTGAATTACTGGCTGATAATCGCTTGAAAGATATTCATCCGCACGCAATCAAAATTAAAGAGATTGAGCATAATTGTGACAATCTTCACCGCAAATCACTAAAGAACTTGTTTGGAAAAGAAACAGATCCAATTAAGGTCATTCAATACAAAGAAATTTACGAAACACTTGAAGAAATCGCAGATTCCTGTCAAAGTGTTGCCAACAATCTAGAAACAATCATTATGAAGAATGCGTAACGGGGTTAGTTAAACATGGATACATTACTCATCCTTACCATACTTATTGTCATTTGTGCACTTGCTTTTGATTTCATTAACGGATTCCACGATACAGCAAATGCCATTGCTACTTCTGTTTCAACAAAGGCGTTAAAGCCTAGACATGCTATTATTATGGCAGCGTTTATGAACTTCTTAGGAGCAATGACATTTACAGGTGTGGCAAAGTCCATTACAAAAGACATCGCAGATCCTTTTACACTTCAAAACGGATCTGTCGTCATTTTGGCTGCTTTAATTGCAGCGATAACTTGGAACTTGCTTACTTGGTATTACGGGATTCCGAGTAGTTCTTCACACGCACTGATCGGATCAATTGCAGGAGCTGTTATTGCCTCTGCTGGTTTTGGCGCTTTAAACTATTCGGGATTCATTAAAATCATTCAAGCACTTTTGCTTTCACCTATCCTGGCTTTTGTTTTAGGATATATCGTGTATACCATTATCAAAATTATATTCCGAAATAACAATCTCGCAAAAACAAATAAACAATTCCGACGTGTTCAAATTTTAACGGCTGCACTGCAATCGTATACCCACGGAACAAACGATGCGCAAAAAGCGATGGGAATTATTACGATGGCTTTAATTGCAGGTAATTTGCATACAACAGACGACATTCCTTTCTGGGTACAATTCTCTTGTGCGCTTGCAATGGGACTAGGTACGTCTATTGGCGGCTGGAAGATTATTAAAACAGTCGGCGGTAAAATCATGAAGATTCGTCCAGTAAACGGAGTATCTGCAGACTTAACGGGTGCAGCTATTATCTTCGGTGCAACATTTATTCACTTACCGGTTAGTACCACTCACGTGATCTCATCTTCTATTCTAGGTGTAGGATCTGCACATAGAGTAAAAGGAGTCAACTGGGGTACGGCAAAACGTATGCTTGTCACTTGGGTGATCACATTACCGATTTCGGGAACTCTAGGGGCACTTATATACTTTGTGTTAAATGCGATTCTCTAATATCAAAGACCTGTCTAACAGGTCTTTTTTTATTTGTTTGCATTCTTAAATGCTCTTTTTCTGCAAGCCATTTTTTCATGAAGCAGGGTTTCCAATCATATCCATAGAAATAAATAAGTATCCATCTGTCTATGGGAGAGAAGAACATGCTATTATTTTTTCAATTGACTGTTTGGTTATTGCTAGGTGCTCTTGCTGTATATGTATTTGCGGTATGGCGCTTTGAACAAAAAGTAAAAGAAAAGATGTTTGCGATTCGTAAAACGTGGTATTGGATTTATGTAGCGGGTGCTGTTGTGTACTGGACAAATGACCCTGCTTCAATCTTCACCGATTGGATGCACTACCTGATTATTGCTGTTTTTTTCGCATTAACTGATGCCTTTATTTTCCTCAGCTCCTATATTAAAAAACTCGGAAATCATGAACTTGAAACCGACACCCATCAACTCCTAGAACAAAATAACGACCTGCTTCATTCTTACCTCAATAAACTAAAAACGTACCAATACCTATTGAAAAACGAACCGATCCATGTATATTATGGAAGTATAGAAGCATATATAGAGGGAATTGAACGACTGATCTATTCTTTTGCAGAAAAAATGAATATTCAAGCAGTTCTTTGTCCTTATGATACGCAGGAGCAAAAAGATGACCTGCTGCGGACACTTGATCAGAGAGCGCTTATTCAAGCAAAGCTTGACAGGCAGGAAGTGTATTACGATGATTTCGGCAAATTGGTTCTCATCCCGTTTTCAGTAGCGGATGCACACTTTGTGATTAAGCTGACCTCTGAGGAAATTGTCACTGAATTCGACTATTTATTAATGACTTCACTTACAACGATTTATGACCTAATCTTGCCTGACGAAGAGGAAGGTGATGAAGATGGAACACGCACTTCAAGGGGATAATAACAATCGCAAGAAAAACCCATTTAAGATTTTAAAGAAAAAGCGCCATATTAGTATGGCTGATTACAAAGTAAGTCCCCATACGGAGCGTATTTTCAAAAAGAATGAACAGCTCCTAGATGAGTATAAAAATAAAAAAGCTTGATTACACTAAAGGACGCGGAACTTTATCCGCGTCCTACTTCCGTTTTCACATCTACTTGCATACAATAAAACCAACTGCTGCAACGATTGAGGTGCCAATATGAAAAAGAAACTTAAACAATTGAGGTATGTTCAGTTTGCTGAATTTAAGCCATCCCCTTATGTCTGCCGATTACACGAAAAAAGTGTAGCCGTCATTCAAGCGGCCAAAAAGAAAGACTCACTGATTTAATAGTTGAAGCAACTTCACTTTTGTTTTAGGACCGTATACTCCATCACTTGTTAGACCATTCATCAGTTGAAATCGCGCGACGGCATTGGCTGTTTTTTCCCCATAAACGCCATCAATGCCCTTATCTACAGCTGTTTTGTCAGGATAAAAATACACAGCAGCAAGCGCTTTTTGGACGAGACGTACATGCTCCCCTTTTGTCAGAGGTGATGTCACTTTTAACACCCCATCCGGCAGTTCATAACTGAGCTTTTCTTCTGCAAGATAAATCTTGAGAACTTGTCCAACTCGAATCATGTTCGGGTCACTAATCTGATTCCATGTCTGTAAATCACTCACTGTGACACCATGGGCTTTGGCAATACTCGTTAGCGTATCCCCGCTTTTCACCACATATGTGATCACCGTTTCCGGATCACCTGCAGTCTCAATTCCTCTTTTAAATTCATCCCATGTAGCTAGCAGCAGACGTGGACATGTTTTTCCTGACCAATGCTGATGCGTCACCACATTTGCTAATGGAATGCCATGTTCTTTTAAAAGCTTTTGAATAAGCCACTGGGCATGTTTGACAGCTTGTTGAAAGTTTCCATCTTCGTTTTCACAAATTTCAATGCCAATCGATTTTCGGTTGCCATCTCCATGTCCATCCCCAGCATGCCACCCATTTTCATTTAAAGGGAGATGCTGAAAAATTTCTCTGTCATCCACTGTGAAGTGCCAGCTTACCTCTGTTGTTGAGCGTTTGACATATGCCGCATGACTTTTTGCGTCAGCTCCCTTAGATGTATTGGCTGTGTTATGCACAGTTACATAAAGCGGCGTCATAGCATATCCTGGCCGATTTCCGTTTCCAACTGGAATAAAATCTTGATAAATTTGTACCATGTTTTGCACTCCTTTTTGCTAAATTGATGTTTGATCTTGCTCATCAATCGGTGGCAAACGTAAGACAAATTTGTTTGTTTTCGTCATAAGACTATGGTAAAATTTGAATTCAATCGCCGTTTTATCTTTGTAAAAAATAAAAAAATAGAATAAAAAACAGGAAAAACTTCCAATTTTCTTTGATTTTATGTTAAAATTGTTAAAAACAAGCCGATATAAAAAGTAAGCGATAGCTTTATTAGCCATTTAGTCCTATATGGACTTTTCTTTTACGGCAAAAATAGAACATACGTTTGTATGGAGGTTTTGACATGACTTATTTTTTAACCCATTTAGAAGAAGATATTAAACGGTTATACACTCAACTGCAAATAAGTGGTCCTGCTTATGTAGACATGCATAGGATCGCAGCTGAATTTCATGTATGGGTACACTACGAGGATACTGGCAGCATGATGATCAAACATCAAGGTCTTTACAGTATTATTTTAAACAGATCCTTATCGTCAGAAGAACAGTGGCAGGATTTCGCCCACGAGCTTTGTCATGTGCTGAAGCATACAGGCAACCACTTTAACATGCACAAGCTCTTTCGAGAACTGCAAGAGTTTCAAGCAAAACAATTCATGTATCACTTTTGTGTTCCGACTTTTATGCTGCTGCAAATGACGCTCCCAAACCTTAGGCAGCAAGCCATTTTGCATATTGCTCAAACATTTCATGTCACTCGGGCTTTTGCTGAAAAACGGCTTGCTCTATTTGAACAGCGAAGAGCCGGCATTCAATTTCAAAAAGAATTTACTTCTTATTTAATGAGAGCCGGCAAGGTGGCAGAAAATGAAGCTACATATCAAACAAAAGCGTCAGCACACGTGACGTCAGAAGTTTATTCATAAAAGCTTAACACTTGTTTCAGCGCATTTGTGTATTGATAAAATTGTTCGGTTTGTGTATCACGCCTACGGCTCCGCCTAAAGTCTTGAAAGAAAGCTCTTCTCTGAGCTTGGCTAATTTCAATTTGAACACTTTTTCCTGTGAGGCATTGATTATTAATATTTTGAGGATGTGTTCCAGCAAATTGATCCGATTCAGATAAAAGCAAGGCATGGAAGCCATTTTGTGTGAGACACTTCACTGTTTCAGCAGCTTTTTCCCTGTCGGTACCGCCAACTAAAGTTTGTAGGACATCTGTTTCTCCATAGCCGTGGAGTGCAAACGTATAATGATGTGTATGCACTTGAGAAAGACAAATTGGCTCATCAAAACGTGTGCTCGTAATATGAAGAACATGATTGCCTTTCACTTTAAGGCCCTCGAATAAATACATAGAATAATCGGTTGCTACTTCATGGACCAGCTCGCTCACGCCAGATTCAATTCCTCCCGCATGAGGTGACAGGACGAGAAGCTGATCCCCTTTCCGCTGATGAAGAATCTGATAGTCGATCCCTTTTCTTTCATGAGCGGAAAGCTCTTCATAATTTTGATACGTATCTATGATTTGATTCATTCCATCTGCCCCATTTCTCTATATGAGCATAAGTCTACTGATCGCAAATTCTTTTGTAAAGTGTTTTCGAATAACCAGTGTGATCTGAATGCATCCTTAAATTTTCCTTATCTTTACGGGCTAACTGTTGAATGTTGAGAAAAAATGACCGATAATTGAAATGAATAGAACTTTTGGACTATATGAATCTTTTTGTAATCTCTCTCATATATTAGAATATTGCGATCTACACCTGGAGGAATTCATGTTTAAAAAGAAAACCACCATCATCCTTGCCATCTTATGTCTTAGCTTCGCCGGAATTATTTACTGGAAATGCTTCTCTCTTCAAGGCGTGTCTCACGGCACATTCATTCGCTCGATATCATCACCTGATGGAACCTATACCATTAACACATATCGACATAGCGGAGGAAAGCTAAAAGAGAATGCGGTCAGAGCAGAAATTGAAAACAAACTCACCCACCACAAAAAAACAATCTACTGGAAGTACCCTGATAAAGATCCTCTGATCAAATGGGAAAATGCACAGCTCGTTCAAATTGGACATGAGTTTTTAAATGTGGTCAAAGGTGAAACATACGATTATCGCTTTGATCAGAAAAATAGAAAATAACGAGCCAGCAAAAAAACGAACCCTTTTTGGATTCGTTTTTTACGTTGACATCACCTTTTGCATAAATTCTTTCATTTCTTTGCTAACCGTCGTCAACCTGTCTACAATTTCACTAAACTCCGTCACTAATAAAGCCTGTTCTGAAGATGACCCTTTCATATGGCCCATACTCTCAAGTAATGTATGTATATTAGAGGAAATCCCTTGCAATGAGCTTTCTATGTTTTCTGTTGCACGTGAGGTTTCGCTTGAGAGCTTTTGAACCTCGCTCGCTACCACACTAAAACCCGCTCCCTCTTTCCCTGCCCTGGCCGCTTCAATTGAAGCATTCAACCCTAGCAAACTCGTTTGCTTAGAGATACCTTTGATCATTTTTGTAATATCTGAAGTTTTTTTCGAGCTTTCAAGTGTTTGCTGTGTTTGGAATGTCATTTCCTCACTTGTCGCAGAGAGCTCTTCTGAATGAGCCGCCACCACATGTACCTTTTCTTGAATACTTTGAATGATGTCATTCAATGACTCCATATACGCCTCAAGTTCTATTTGATTTTTAAGTGGAAAACCTAAAGCAATTGCACCAATGACTTGGTGATTTTCATCGAAAATCGGCAATCCCATTGCATTTAAAGGGTCCCATACACCGATTCAGGTACAAATGTACTTGATGTTTCGCCTCTAAGCGCATTTTTCATATTCTGATCATCTGGTTTAATGGGATCTCCTGTCCGTATTTGAAAATCCACATCTTTTGATGGCAAATACAGCAAGAATTTTTCTCGATCAATGACCCCCATCGTCACTTCATCTTTTAAAATCTTCATCATATATGGTGCTGCGGTTACAATACTCTGTAGTATATCCATTCCCTCTACCCCCTTAATGTATTTATCGGTCATTCCTCTTAAATTTGATTATTATTTTTTAAAATTAATGATCAAGATTGAAGTTTTTTTATATTTACGAGTAAAAAGTATGACAATTCCTTTCTATATTCAAAAAAACGAGAATTTGCTATACTTAGAAAATCAACATATGATGAAATGGTCATGTAACCATTTGATATATTCACTGGAGGCGCATGTTGTGACACAACCCATGAAGTATGAGCGGGCGATCGTCATCGGAGGCGGAATAACGGGAATGCTCGCTGCAAAGGTTTTATCAAGTTTTTACCTTGAAGTATTGATTATTGAAAAGGACGAATTGCCAGACGCTCCTGAAAATCGTCTTGGCACGCCTCAAGCTTTTCATCCACATAGAATGTTGCCACTAGGCAAACAAATCGTGGAACGTCTATTTCCTGGTTATACAAAAGAATTACTCGAAATGGGCGGGTACAACACATGGCATCAGACATCTCGATTTATGACAAAAGATGGCGAGTTAGTACTCACCGATACTGAAGAAACAGCTGTCACACGACGTGCCATGCTAGAGTGGGTGCTGATGCAAAGAATGTTACGTGAGGATCGTGTTCAATTTTTAGAAAAACATGAAGCGATCGCTCTTCTTTTTGAAGAAGAAACGACTAAAGTGAGTGGATTACAGGTCAAAGATCGGAGGATAAAGCCTGGAATCATCAACAAAATGAGTGCGGACATAGTCATTGATACGTCTGGAAGAATGTCTAAATTGCCAAAATGGCTGAAAAGCGCAGGACGAACCTTGCCTCAGACAGATGAGCTAATCGTGTCTCTTGGCTATAGCACGAGATACTACCAAATACCATCTGAGGCACCGAACCTAGAACCAATGGTCATCGTTGGACAGCCAAATAAAAAAATTCCAACAGGACTGTTTGAACGAGTAGATCATGATTTAGCAGCGGTTCTTCTCTCTGCAGCTGGCGGCTCTCATTATCCAACAACGGACGCTGATCAGTTTGATGTAGAGACCGCTAGGCTGACCAATCCCTCGATAGCAGAAGCCATCACTCATTTAATTCCCTATACGAAACCAAAAGGATTTAGAGTTCCGGCTTGTGTCAGAAACCACTATGAACAAATGGAAGATTGGCCAAGCGGCTTATTGGTCATGGGTGATGCCTTATGCACATTAGATCCAATACATGGTCAGGGAATGACAAAGGCAGCTCTTGAGGCACAGACACTTGAGCGTATGCTCAAACAAGCACAAGAAGATGGGCTTATTTCTTTTGAACGGCATACCTTACAACAAATGCAGCACGCCAATGAGCTTGGCTGGTGGCTTTGTGCAATTGCGGATATGGCTTGGGAAGGCGTTGAATTAAAAGGAACCCCCATTCCCCATCTGACATTTGTACAAGAATTTTTCAATTATTATGTACAATATGCCGTTCAAACAAAACAACCTAAATGCCTTGAGGCTTATCATCGTATGCATTCGTTCTTAATAGAACCGAGAAAAATCATCAACCTAGAGCAGCTGCAAGACATGATTCAAGCTGACTCCACTGGTGAGGTCGGCCACTGGTGGCATAGGTGGGATCAAAAGAATGATGAATTAAATCGAGCTTTCTTCTATGAAGCTGTTCCAGACTTTCAATTACATCAATTGCTAAAATCAAACTAACATAAAAAAAGCCCCTCAACGGGGGCTTTTAATTAACGTAATAATTGAAGTACGTTTTGTGGCTGTTGGTTCGCTTGTGCAAGCATAGCTTGAGAAGCTTGAGAAAGAATGTTGTTCTTTGTGAACTCACTCATTTCTTTCGCCATATCAACGTCACGAATACGAGACTCAGCAGCTGTTAAGTTTTCAGCAGAAGCACTAAGGTTGTTGATTGTGTGCTCTAGACGGTTTTGGACTGCACCAAGCTTAGATCGCTGAGCAGACACTTGCTTAATAGCTGTTTCAATAATACCAAGTTGTGCATCAAATCCAGCAGCTTCCTCGCCATCTTCACCACTTGCACTAATAAATTTTGTCACATCGATTCCAGCAACAGAACCGGCTCCATCTTCACCTTCAGCCGTCCCATCTGTACCTAAAACTGAAGCACCCATGTTTTCGATGTTAAGTGTAATTTGTTGTGTTGCGTTTGCACCGATTTGGAATACAAGGCTTTGTGCCTCACCACCGTCATCAGCACCCTTAGACGAATAAGTTCCATCTAATAATTTCTTCCCGTTAAACTCTGTACGAGTAGAAATACTTGTAATCTCATCTTGCAAGTTTGAGATTTCATCTTGAATGGATGCTAAATCTTCTTCCTGCTGTGTACCTGTGTTCCCAGCTTGAACAACTAGCTCACGAATACGTTGAAGTATCGCATGAGATTCAGTCAATGCGCCTTCAGCCGTTTGAATAAGAGAGATACCATCTTGAGAGTTTTTAGTAGCCATTTCTAGACCACGGATTTGACTTCTCATTTTTTCAGAGATCGCAAGACCTGCTGCGTCATCCCCTGCGCGATTAATGCGAAGACCAGAAGAAAGTTTCTCCATGTTCTTTTGGCTTGAACCGTTGTTAGTAGAAAGACGATTCAATGTGTTAAGTGCTGCGATATTGTGGTTAATTCTCATATTAAATGACCTCCATGTGTTTGAACCAATTAGACATCCATGTCTAAAAGTTCTAAATTAGAATTTTTCCGTAAGCCTTACAATCCATTTATCGAACTTTAATGGAATATGTTTAACAAAAAAGGAATAAATAAGGGAAAAGTCTCATTCAATATGATCGTTTCGCTAGAGTATGCCAAATTTAAAGGTCGTTTTTCATGATTTAATAGAGGGATTAAAGAATCACAAGTGAAGAGAAGGAGAAAAAGCGAAGAAAAAAGAGCATAAAAAAAAGCCCCATTAAGGGGCCTTTCATTAACGTAGTAATTGAAGTACGTTTTGTGGCTGTTGGTTCGCTTGTGCAAGCATTGCTTGAGAAGCTTGAGAAAGAATGTTGTTCTTAGTGAACTCACTCATTTCTTTCGCCATGTCAACGTCACGGATACGAGACTCAGCAGCTGTTAAGTTTTCACCAGAAGCACCAAGGTTGTTGATTGTGTGCTCTAGACGGTTTTGAACTGCACCAAGTTTAGAACGTTGTTTAGAAACTGCTTCAATTGCGCCATCTACGATTGCCAATTGGAAGTCATATCCGCCATCAGCATCAGCCTCAATTGTTGCGAAATCTGTTACTTTAAGTGCAGAAACAACTTTTGTTGCATCTTCTGGGTCGCTACCAAGTTTATCAGCAGACATTGCTTCGATGTGAACAGATAACTGTTGAGCACCATTAGCACCAATTTGGAAAGTTAGTTTTTTAGGATCTGCTCCAGTTGCACTGAAAGAACCATCAAGTAGTTTCTTTCCGTTAAATTCTGTACGGTCAGAGATACCATTCTTGTCAGAACCGTTTCCAATCTCTTGTACTAGTGCATCGATTTCTTCTTGGATAGCACCAAGATCTGTATCATCTTGAGTTCCAGTGTTTCCAGCTTGAACTACAAGCTCACGTACACGTTGAAGAATTGCATGAGTTTCAGTTAATGCACCTTCAGCTGTTTGGATAAGAGAGATACCGTCTTGTGCGTTTTTAGTAGCCATTTCTAATCCGCGGATTTGTCCACGCATTTTTTCAGAGATTGCAAGACCTGCTGCATCATCTCCTGCACGGTTGATTTTAAGACCAGAAGAAAGTTTCTCCATGTTCTTTTGGCTCGCACCGTTGTTTGCAGACAAACGGTTTAATGTGTTAAGTGCTGCGATATTGTGGTTAATTCTCATTTCCTATTACCTCCATGTATGTGGGACCTGACAGACGTCCTTGTCTGAAAAAAGTCCTTTATTCTAGGGCTTATCAACCCTGACAATTCTATTATCGGACGTGGTTATGGGATGTTTAGCAGATTTTTAAAAAAATATCTTATTTTTTTATGATGTTCATCCTAATTTTAACAATAATGTAAAATAAAAAAAGCTGCTAATCTATTATCAGCAGCTTTCATTTTATCAATATTGCTTGATATCAAACATTAAGATATTTTGGTACACCACGTAATCTTTCTTACTTGTGAAAGGTCCTTTATTGTGTTCATCATTGATCTCATAAAAGTTCATTCCGATTCCAAAGCTTCTTTCTTTATACCAGTTAAGAAAATCGTTGATTTCTTTCATTGAGAGCAGATAATCCTTTTGTAACCCATTGATCATGGTAATAGAAAGTATACCTTTCGAAGTTTCTTCTCCGGGTTTTGTTCCGTCTTGATCTTTTGGTTCTCCCGTTGTTCCGTCATCTGGCTTTGTTCCGTCCTGATCTTTTGGTTCTCCCGTTGACCCATCACCAGGGTTTGTTCCATCTTGATCTTTTGGTTCTTCCGTTGTTCCGTCACCGGGATTTGTTCCATCGTGGTCTTTTGGATCTTCCGTTGTGCCATCACCTGGCTGTGTCCCATCTTGATCCTTTGGGTCTTCTGCTATCCCATCATCTGGCTTTGTTTCATCCTCAGTCACTTGTAAGTCTTTTAATGAAATAGAAATCACGGATCTGTAATCACTTTTCACAGAAAGATGTCTCATAGATTCCGAATAGTTACGTCCGCCAATGACATACAATTGGTCATCAACAATTGCTGCGACAGCTGATACTCTACCTTCTGGTAAATCATATGCTGAATTTTTAAATTGGCCATCTTTTGGATTGAAAATCTGAACTTTGTTTACCATATTTTTTGAACTATCACCATATAATTGCCCACCAATAATCAAGAACTTGCCGTTGTAAGTTTCATAGGAGGGTTCATATGTATAAGATGTTAACTGAACATCAATTAATCTCTTCCAAGTATCTGTTGAAATATCATACTGAAACAAATACTTTTCTCTACTATGCCCTATCGAATTTTCGCCACCTGCAACATATATATTTCCGTCAATTGCAGAAATGGCTCTCCCATTCCGAGATGGTAAACCCGATGAGTTCAAGCTCTTCCATTCACCAGAGATTGTATTGTATTCATAGACATTATTCTTATATGAGTTTTTTGAAGATACAATATATATCTTCTCTTTCACTGCAACTGCTTGTAAAGTTCCTTTACTATAAGCTGAAAAAACCGGCTCTCTTGGAATTCGAATCGGCTCTTCAGCCCACTGATCAAGTTCTGCATCATAAATATCTATAGTGTTATAAGCTACTTCTGTCTCTTCATTAATTCCACCTATTAGATAGATTTTTTTACCTACAGTAGCGTAAGTACCGCCTGTTCTATTTCTTGGCATACTGGCTTTCTCTTCCCAAACATCTTTTTTTGGATCATACATAAATGTTTGGTTATTCAACTTATTTTTTTCACTTGCTCCACCAAATACATAAATTTTCCCATCAACGACTCCCACACCAGCATTAATACGTTCTTCTGGTAAATCAGCTCGTTTCGTCCATCCAATTGAATTTTCTGCATTTGCTTTAAATGGACTAAGAATACTCATTAATAGGAGTACCGTGATAAATAATAAAAACCTTTTTTTCATTTTCTATTCCTCCAACTCGTTATGTTCCCTCCTTTTATCGTTCTATTTTTTACAAAGTTTACAATTTAAAGAAGTTTTAAATAAAACTTTATATACATTCAAAATGTTGTGGGCTAGAGATGCGGCCTAAGCATTACCTTTTCATAATCGCTTCTTCATCTTTCAACTGAATCATAAGTGAGGATTGAATATATAATAAATTGATAATACGTCGTGCCATTTCTGAGGGAGATGCATTGTAGTCATTTCTGATCCATTCAATGATAAAACCAAAGATGCCATATGAACGATATTGGACAAAATAACTGTCGTTGATTTCTGCATACTGATCACTCACAAACGACATTCTATTTTGGAAAATATATTGTATTTTCTTAAGCAATTGTTCTTGTATGTGGGGAATTCGGTCTTCCATCACTAATAAATCATAATAGTCGCGATTTTCAACGATATATTGAAATACATCGGTGCCCTCTGGTTTCATGCGAGTTAAATCCAACAGTGGATTTTCACGAGTCGGCTTACAAAATTCATATTCGAAATCGACCATTTCCCGGTGAATAACATCTGCTGCTAATTCATCTTTACTTTCATAATGCACATAAAACGTCGTCCGATTATAGTTTGCCTTTTCCACAATATCCTTCACTTTTACGTGCGAATATCCTTTTTCTTTTACTAGTATTTTGAATGTTTGACGAAGTGTTTCTTTTGTTCGCTCAACACGGCGATCCTCTTTTTTGATCATGGGCCCCTCCTTTAGACACTTTTTAATAAATGTTGATTAGATATACATAAATTTATTTGTGTTGAAAACCTATACAAAAAAGATTTTTTGCTGATTGAAACGGAAAATCTTTCGTCCTACAATCAACTTAGTCATAAAGAAATGAATTTTTTGTGACATTTGATATAACCTTTCTTCAGAATATCATACTATACAAAAAGTGAGGGCACATGATATGGAAATTCAAGCGATGGTCACAACAAATGAAAAAGATTTCGAGAAACAAACATTATTACTAGATGATCCAAAAGCAGATGAAGTGCTTGTCAAAATCGTTGCATCTGGCGTTTGTCATACGGATGCCACAGTATTAGATGGTACGCTTCCTGTCCCACGTCCTGCTTTATTAGGACATGAAGGCTCTGGCATTGTCGTAAAAGCAGGTTCTAATGTCACAACCGTTCAAGAAGGAGACCACGTTGTACTTGGTTTCGCTTATTGCGGTCATTGCCATAATTGTCTTGACGGGAACGCTGGTGGATGTGAAAACATGATTCCACTGAATTTTTCTGGTCGTAATAAACATAATGAAACGCCTATCCATACACATGATCATCAAGATGTATCACAATTTTTTGGTCAATCGTCATTTGGTACATATGCAACGGTTGATGAGAAAAATGTGGTGAAAGTAGACAAAGAAACTGATTTACGTTATTTAGGACCATTCGGTTGCGGCTTAATGACTGGGAGCGGTACTGTCTTAAATTCACTTGCTCCAGCTCCAGGTACAAGCTTTGTTGTGTTCGGTACAGGCGCTGTTGGTTTAAGTGGGTTAATGGCAGCAAAAATTGCAGGCTGTGATCCGATAATTGCCGTTGATATCCATGATAGCCGCCTTGAGCTAGCAAAAGAATTAGGTGCAACACATGTCATCAACAGTAAACATGAGAACCCAGCTGAAAAAGTGAAGGAAATCACAGAAGGAAAAGGGGCACATTACTCATTTGAAACAACTGGAGTACCAGAAGTCACGCTAGCTGCCCTTCACTGCCTGCGTGTCAAAGGAACTTGTGCAACAGTAGCAGTAGGAAAGCGCGATTTAACGTTTAATGTGACCAATGATCTCATGCTCAATGCGCTCACGTTAAAAGGTGTGATAGAAGGCGATGCCGTTCCTCAACTATTCATTCCTAAACTAGTCAAGTTCTTTAAAAATGGACAATTCCCAGTTGAGAAACTAGCAAAATTCTACGAATTAGAAGAGATTGAACAAGCTTTTGAAGATTCTAAAAATGGATCTACGATTAAACCAATTCTTATTTTAGATAAAGAGTATCGAGCTTAAGCCGAAATAAGACGTGAAACTCAAAATCCCCCTTTATAAAGGGGGATTTTTGCAATTTCATGCTGTCCTTACTTTCACACATACATCACCGGCGTCGATATTTTAATAATCTTCCCGCCTCGACGATAAAACCTTGGAACACGGCGGCTTAATGTTGCAATGACTTCATAGTTAATCGTATTGAGCATTTCAGCAATTTCATCAACAGAAATTTCTCCGCCCTTTTGACGGCCATAAATGACGACTTCCTCGCCTTGCTTTGCTTTCATCTCTCCTAAGCTGATCATCGTCATATCCATTGTGACTCGGCCAGCAATCGGCATTCTTTCTCCGCGGAAAAGCATAAACCCTCGATTGGATAAAGCACGTGAGTACCCATCTGCATAACCAATCGGTATGGTCGCAATGACTTCGTCAGGCTTTGCCACATAGGTTGCCCCATAGCTGACCGTTCTTGGCTTTGTCACCATTTTCTTCACGAACGCAATTCTTGCTTTTAAACTGAGAGCGGGCTCTAGCTGAACAGCGTCTAAGCTTTTAATGTATTGCGAGGGATACAATCCATAAAGTCCGATACCAAGCCGGATCATATCGGCACTAAATTCAGGAAACGCAATCGAAGCAGCTGTATTGTTCATATGTACGGTCGGCAGTTTGATCCCTTCTTCTTTCAAAAACCGAAGGAAATCAATGAAGATGCTGTGCTGAAGCAACGTAAAATCAGGATCAGGCTCATCCGCAGTGGAGAAATGCGTAAATATTCCATCCCACCTCAGGTTTTCACTCTTTTCAAGCGCCTTCACCACCGCTAACAGCTCTTCCTTTGTCCGTACACCTAATCGCCCCATCCCTGTGTCAACATTGACATGAATCCCAAGCCGGCGCTGGCTTTCTTCTTCAGCTAAGATCTCATTTGCTTGAGCAATCCAGTCTTCACGAAGGCCAGATAGATCAATTCTCCAGGCCGCAGCCCTTTTCACACAGTCGAGCGGGGTAAATCCAAGAACCAAAATTGGCGCTTCAATTTTTGCTCTTCGCAGCACAATGCCTTCCTCTAAGCTAGCAACTGCAAGTTCTGTCGCACCGCTTTCTAGTGCCTGCCGCGCTACCTCCACTGAACCGTGTCCATAAGCATTCGCCTTCACGACAGCCATGATCTTACTTTTTCTTGGAATATGCGCTTGAATCGCTTCGATATTTCTTTTAATCGCATCAAGATTGACTTCGATCCAGACTTCCCTGCAAAGCTTTTGCATGTATGTTTCCTCCTCATCACATGAGTCATTTCAATATCAATGTTCGTTTTCGTGTCTAGTCTATCTTTATTCATTTTTGAGAAAAACATTCAACTACAATGACTGGACTGGCTTTAACTTGATTGAGATAAAAAAAGAAACCACATCAAAATGTGATTTCTTCTTTATGAACAGGAATTTAGTTAATATACAGATTTCATCATCGAATTAATTTGATGATAAATTTCCTCCAAATTTTCTCGTTCAATTAAATATTCAGCGGTGCTCTTACGAACTGGCACATCAAATTGCAGGAAGGTGATCGTGATCGTTGATGCTTCTTGATCATTCATCGTTAATCTTAATTGAAGTGTAGAAATCTCTTCATTATTATCACTCTCAGTAGAATGTTCAATCGGTATACCATCTTCTAACATGTCAACTTGTTTCAACTCTTGCAAGGAAAGTTCAGTGACTTCAAACCTGAATTTCTGAGATGAGCCGCCAGGTTGATGTGTAATAAAGCGCATTTTCTTTCGCTCGTCATCAATCGCAAAACCTTTATCAACATTTTGCGAAAAGATGTATGTTGAGGACTGAAATCCGTCTTCATGAAAGAGCATCATCATCTTATCTAATAAGATGTTTGGATCATTCTTTTCTTTTTGTCTTTGCAGCCTTCCCGCTATGAATAAAATGACCATTCCCCCAATAATGCTAAAAGCCGTTCCCAACCCATTACCTACATCTACGAAAACAGTAAAGCCTAAAATAGCAACAATAAAAGCGATTACAATTCCTATGATGAATATCACACCATGCTCCTCCTGACATGACCTTTCATTGTTTTAGCCATAGTATATCATTTGGATCAAGTGCTTCAACGAAAAGATTTTATTGGTTTTTAAATGAAAAAAATCTACTATAGACTAAACAGATGCTATATTTATCTCACTCTTTAAATAGAAAGGATCTTTAGTAAATGAACCTCTACTCGACAGACGAAATCATTGATGCTTTATATAAAGCCTGGTCCTCTCAATCTAGTTCAAAATGGAGTAAAGACAACCCAGCAAACGGACAATGTGGCGTCACTTCTTTAGTTGTCCATGATCTTTTAGGCGGAAAAATAAACAAGACCTCATTACCCAGCGGATGGCACTTTTACAACGTAGTGAATGGAACAAGAATTGACTTTACTTCTTCACAATTCTCTGAAGAAATTTTTTATATGGATGTACCTTCAAATCGGGAAGAAGCATTTCAAGATACGAATAAGGATCAATATCGTTATTTAAAGGAACGAGTCCTAAACTATTTAAACGTGTAGATTTTATATTCATGAAAACAGACCACAAGAGGTCTGTTTTCATGAAAGTTAGATAAAATGTTTAAAAGATAGGCAGTAAGAATTCACACACCTTATCTTCGCCTTCATCTTCTCTATATCTCTCCATAATAGGTGCATGGCGTATGTTCAATTGATTGTGTTGGATCATTTGAGGTAATTGTCTCCAAAACAAATTCACTTTTTCGGCTGTATGTGTCACCGTAAACACAGCATACTTTCCTCCTTCAACATGACCAGTCTGAACAAGTTGATCTTTGGAGAAATCTCTATTTGTCATGAACATTAGGTCATATCTGCAATTTTCAGGTAAAGTTCTTGCAGGATCATCTTGAGGGACACCGTATATGCCATGCTTCTTTAATTCATCATTGAATTGATGTTCGTTGATCCATTTTTTAAATTTCTTCATCATCTCCACATTCTCTTTACTGCCATACGGTCCTATATTTCTCATATACACCATTTTCATATTCGTTAACATTTCAATTTTGTAATTCATGATTCTCCTCCAACTCTTATTGGAAGATTGGCCAATCATTCCTTACATCCAACGGTAACACCCTTTAAAATATAATGCATTAGGATATTAAAAATAATGGAATCTCATATTCTCATTCATAAGATGTCCAATTTTTAAGCATAAAAAAGAACGGATTTTAGCCGCTCATTTGTTATTGATTTTCATTTGAAGAAATGGCTTTTAGAAACTGACAATCAAAAAGGCCCTATAAAGGGCCGTGTGAATGATAGATAACATGACTTCTATTCATAAATAAGCACCCAGTACTTCGCCCCAGGCTCCCCTTCCTCTACAACAGCCTTCCATCCTCTTTTTTGATAAAAAGACAAAGCTTTGTGATTTTCGGATACACATTTGAGGGTGACTGGTGTTCCCAAAACTTTTATAGCTTGCTTGAGCAGCTGATCGCCAGCCCCTTGACCAGTAGCTTCTGGATGTACAAACAAGAGATGAATAAAACGATCTGGCACATATAATGAGATGAATCCAAGGATTTTATTGTTCTCCTCAGCTAAGAAAATTTGCTCTTCCTGCGTATCTTGATCAAAATCTTGGAGTTTGATTTCTTCTGTATTGAGCCAGTGAAAGCTCTGACGTCGGGATTCTAAATAGATTTGTCTTAATTGTGGATAATCTTCTATGCTTGCTTCTCTAATAAACATCGCAACATCTCCTATGTTTTTCATTTGAATGTTAATTCGCTTCTAAAATGTGTTTTGCCTGTGTTCTGCCTGCAAATAACAATTGATCACTGAACTGCTAGTCATTGACAGCACGCGCAAGAGCAATTGTACCAATCATGCTGCTTACTAGTGCGTAACTCTTAGAGTGATCTATGTTTCCCGTATCGGCTATAAACGCCATAAACCGTTTCAATTCATCGGTATAAGCTTTCCGTACCTCTTGCGATAATTGAGCAATCTCCCCTGCCAGTGCAGGCAGTATACAGCCGACTTCCGTCTGATCACGGTGAACGGAACTTAAATAAAATTCAATGATCGTCTGAATTCGAGGCTGATCTGCCTTCTTGTCTGCAACACTTTGCAGCAGCTTGATCGTATCCGTAATAGCAAAATGAAAAGTCTCTATCACCAACTGATCTTTGTTCTTAAAGTGAGCGTAAAACCCTCCATGAGTTAGACCTGCCCCTTTCATAATGTATGGCAAACTGATATTACGGACCCCATTTGTTCGAAATGCTCGTGCAGCACTTGCGATGATCTGCTCTCTCACTTTTGACTTATGACCTTTCGGATAAGGCATCCTCTTTTCTCCTCCTTCATTATGTGAAATGATCATGGAGGCTGCAGAAATGGCCACTCGTAAAGTTGAAAAATTTCTTTCACGATAATTCATTCAGGTGCATCTTTTAAAGATTGAGCAAAATAATCGTCATAGCCTACTTAGAAATAGGCTATGGCGATTTCAATTGAGTGATGAAATAAAAGCAGCGGTATACTGATCTTTAATTGGATACCTCATCACGTTTTTTTCCTAACTTCATAGATAACTGCACGCCAATCATCAGCATCACGATGGCGAGCATTGCGACAATAGCAGCTTGAAAATGTCCGCTGATATCGAAAATCAAACCGATTAAAAATGGACCAAATCCTCCCATGATGTACCCGCCCATCTGTGACATCGCTGACCATGTACCGGCTTCTTCTGGTGTACGCGTTTCAATAATAGGCAGCATAAGCGCCAAAGGAAATAATCCACCTGCTCCAATCCCCAGAAAAATAACAGCTGGCAGGATCGGCATTGGCAGTAGAAGGAATATGAGGCCAATCAGCTCTGACAAACTGCATAAGATCAGAAATAATTTCGGCTTTCCTAGACGATTGACGATGTTTGGAACGAGTAATGCCACCGGAATCTGAATGAGTGTAAATATCGTAAGCAGCATGGCGGCATACTGCGGACTATTCCCAAAATCAAGCGCAATGGGTGAAATCCACGCTGTTAACGAATAGAACATGCTAGACATAAAGCCAAAGAACAAGGTGAATTGAATGGCTTTTTTGTTTCGCAGCGGTAATCTCAGTGGCACGTCTGCAAGATCCGCTTGTTGGTTTTGACGAGCTAGACCGAGCCATAAAATCATGGCAATAACGCCTAAAATCGCCCAGCAGGATAACGCAAGTGGAAGGTTATGCTCACTGCGAAGGTAAATCGGAATGGTCAAGCCCGAAGCAAGTGCAGCTCCAACTGTCATCGATATAGAGTACACACTGACAATCCCAGGACTTTTCGGGAAATACTTTTTAATAAAACTAGACAACAATGGTCCGGCAAAACTAATTCCAACTCCTCCTGCAAAAGCAGTCATGAGAAGGATGGTAACTGTTTGACTTGTACCACGCAGTCCAGTCGCAATTGTGATAAGAAAAATCGAGAAAAAAAGGGTTCTCTCTAATCCAAACCGGCGGCTTAGTTTCGTTGCTACAGGGGCAAACACTCCCATGCACAAGACCGGCAAAGTGGTTAAAAGACTTGCCGTGAGTGCACTAACGCCAAGGTCTGATTGAATCATGCTCATCATAGAAGCTACGGATGTAATGATTGGGCGCAAGTTTAAGGCAGCTAAAAATAAAGCGGCTAAATAAAATATTTTTTTTATCAATACTCTTCTTCCTCTCTCATCTTGTTGAGGTTACTATGAGTATAAATCCGCTTCATTCATTGATCAATACAATAATTCGTATTATGATGATAGGAAAATACTATCATTAATGAAAGGATGGCATATGGATACTCGTCACATTACCTATTTTATGGCTGTATTCGATCATTTACATTTCACAAAAGCTGCAGAGCAACTAGGTATATCACAGCCTACATTAAGCCAACAGATTCAGCTGCTTGAAGCTGAAGTTGGGATGCCGCTTTTTGACCGAATCGGTAAAAAAGTAGTTGCAACTGAAGCTGGTACGCTTCTTTATCAATATGGCATGAAAATGCTTCAGGCTGAACGAGATGCAAAAAATGCTATGAAAGAACTGTTATCTGAACAGCGAGGTACCGTTCGGCTTGCCGTCCTTCCCTCTGATCTTGACTTTCAGCTTGTTCCGCTTTTTGTAGAATTTAAAACGCTGTATCCAGAGATCAACCTAAAGGCTTTTTCGACCATCTTTGTTCGTGACGAGGTGCTCTCACATAAAGTCGATATCGGAATTGGGCTGCGCGGGCCTGCGGATAAACGACTGATTCAAATTCCACTTGGCGATGAGCCCTACGAATTGTTTGTTCATTCAGACAGTGAACTGGCAAAAAGGCGTGAAGTGACGCTAAAAGAGCTGACAAAGCATGCACTGGTCATGTATCCAAAAGGCTATCTAGGAAGAGATTTGGTCGATGACGTATGTAAAGAACACGGTTTTGAATTGGACACGGTCATGGATGTTGGGTCTGCCACTTCATTATTGCAGTTGGTTGAAGCCGGGATCGGCGCCACCATCCAGCCAAGAGGGCTGTTAAAGCAACATTCAGCATGGCCTAATATTGTCTCTATCCCTATTTCTGCCCCTGCTCCTGTTCGGCATCTTGAATTAACGTATTATGCCGATCGATTTGTGACCAAAGCGCAAAAACAGCTATCTGAATGGCTAATAGACTTTTTTAAATCAAGAACAAACTAAAAAGTGAGGGTAACACATGAAGAATGCAAACAGCATATTTACAAGAACAAACCGGGTTGTGATTCGCCAGTTTGATCAGCAGGATATTGAAGCATTTTATCAATACCGATCAAATCCCTCTATTGCCACATTTCAATCCTGGGAAAACTACACGCACGAAGACGCTGAATCATTTGTACAACACCAAATGACGCAACAACCTAATCAACCAGGGACGTGGTTTCAATATGCGATTGCCTTATCTGAATCCAATCAGCTGATAGGAGATTGCGCCATTCATACACTCGGCAGCGAGCCTAGAATCGTTGAAATTGGATTTACACTCGCGCCTGAATTTCAAGGAAAGGGCTATATTCATGAAGCCTTGAATTCAATGATCGAATATATTTTCACTACACTGAACAAGCATAAAATCATTGCCTTTACAGATGTACGCAACGAAAAATCCATTCGAGTGCTGGAACGTTTAGACATGAGACGCGAAGGACATTTGCTACAAAATTATATGTCAAAAGGACATTGGGTCGATGAGTATCAATATGCTATTCTTCAATCCGAGTGGGCCGCGAAGCGTCATTAATCATTTATTTCCTATTTAAAATCCCTAAATAGGCGCTCCACGGTCCTACATCGGTTCGATATCGTTCCGCCATGACCCGAACAATTTGGGAGATATGGGTGAAATCATGGACAACCCACGTAGAAAGTAATTCGCTCACTTGCACGACGCCGAATTCTGGATGGACGCCCTTTTTCTCTAGATCAAGACTTGAATGTGTCATACGCTGAATGTATGCCACATTCTCCATCCGCACATGATGAAACTCTGCTAGTGCTTGTTCTATCTGTCTTTCAGTTTGATTCAAATGGGCGTAGCGGTCAAATGCAGGAAATGGGGTATTCTCTCCATCAGCAAGAATGACATTTAATCGTGGAATCCAGTTGAATTTCTCTGCTTCAATCAAATGTTCAATGACTTCAACGGGATTCCACGTTCCCTCCCCTTCACGACTGTGAAGCCAATCCTTCGATAAACCTGACAAAAGACTTTCTAATGTACGAGGAGTTCGACTCAACATATCTAAAGCTTCATCCAAATTGAAATTCATATGGTAGCTCCTTTATCCATTTTCTTTTATTCTAATGGATTTTGGATAGATTGTAACTTAATACCTCAAGACAAACAAAGGCGCTTTTGATCAAACTTATATATACAAATAGAACTTTTCTATAACGATCACCATGCTTTCTTTTTTATAATAGAAAAAAATGAAATGTGGTGATATCTATGTCTATAACGATTGGTATTATGGACGGGATGGGTCCTTTAGCAACGATTGACCTGATGAAAAAAAATCATTTCACATACACCAGCTGTGAATTAGATTGAACAACTTAATGCATATTGAAGTGCCACATTCTTTGTTTACCATTTTAAAAAATCACCTTCATTTTCCCCTTGTAAACCTGTGACATAAAAAAGAAAATAATCAGGTGACAAAGAAGAAGTTGTGAAATTGAAATCAATGTCAAACTCTTCAATTAGAAATTCATCTGGGTATACCTTCCATATTTTTTGCTTTATTTTGGACTCAATCCAAAGATCTTCATAGTTTGATAGTTGAGAATCCAAAACAAGATAAACTTTGTTACGTTTTCTTCCTTTTTGGAAAACACCATAATTGACTAATAGAACATAAGGTAAATAATCTAATGTCAAATTTTTATAGAGCCAAATATTTTTCTCAGTAGCTCTAGAAACCATATCTTTAAAATCTTTTAGTTTAAGCTCTCCATCCAGCAAACTCCTGCATTTTTCATATACTGTCCACATGTTACTCAAAAATTGCTTTTTTACTGACTTGGCATTTTTATAATCTTTTTCGATAGGCTTGAGTTTGTTATATCTTTCTCTATTATTCGGAATAGATGGACAATTAGAATGAGGAAAATGAATAAAATGTTTAGCTGAACTGGGTGTATTACCTGATCTAATGTAAAGATCATTACCACAAATCATGCATCTTGGTTTTATCTCTTTATAATATAACTCCCAATCTTCAATCGATATTTTTTCATTTGTTTTAGGATGTAATGCAGATCTAGCCATAAATTTCCTCCTATTTAAATAACATCACGCAATTTTATTAGATCAACTACAAGAAACACTATTTCAATATTCAATTATGCCTACTCAATCAGAATAGGTTATGAGTTAATACGCAATAACTTTATAAAAAGTTTCAAAATCTCCCTAATTACTTAATCTAAATTATACCCTGCTAAGTAGCTTGCGATATGTATTCTGTACCTGCCAAAAATCCCTCTTTTATATTTAATAAGTACTAATATAAAAGAGATCTCACACAATCGAAGTTAGGATTTCTCTATTCAAAAGAACGTTGGTACATCATCTGTATTTTTATGTTAATTTCATCAAACCAATTATTCCTTAAATTTCTCTTAATCACATATGGTATAATTATCCTCATGTAAACAAGGGGGGATCCTAATGAAGGAAATAGTATATTTAGATACAGAACTAGTAAACTCAATTCTAGCCCAAATTGATCAAGGAATAATCACTGATTATGCTCAACATGATGACACTCAAAAATCTCTCTCATCTGGAACAAGAGATTCATCTGGGAAAAGTGCGACGTTAGCATTTAATGCTAGTGGAGGTTCTGGATGGCTTCCTGGTGTAAATATTGGTCTCTCAGGTAATATTGGAGGGAAATCTGATGCAATGTCATTAGATTCTGAAACTTTATTAGAAGGACATAAAGACATTCTCAATAAATCCTTTCATGATTATTCTCTTGTATTACTATTGGAAAAATTAAAATCTGGAAATTTATTAATGAGTAATCAAGATGAACTACATGAAGGTGATCTCTATTTCGGTGAGGGCCCTTTTACATTTTTTGATTTTGAGTTGTTAAGTAACGCATTAAATCCAGATGCATTAGAAACTTTTATGTTATATGAAGATGATCAATCAATAAAAAATGTTGAAGAAGCAGAAAATATTATAAAAAAAGCGAAAGGTACAAAACAAGATCCAACTTTGATAAAGGAAGCGAAAAACATGGTCGAAAAAAGAAAAGAACTAAGTCCTATATTAAATTTATATAGTACCCTAGATATTCTCAGTTCATATTCTTCCAAAATTTTAGGCGGTCATTCAATAATAAAATCAGAAACAAATATAGGACTTGTAAAAAAAGAATATCTTCGTGAGTCTCCTGAATCTTTATCCTTTAGAGGAAATAATGGTAAAAATATAAAATTCTTAGCTAGAATTATAAGAAAAAAAGATGAAGTTTATGATGGAACTGGTTTAGAAACAATCTCCCCAGATCAATTGCATGAAGTTCCTAATTTTATGCTGGATATCGTTTTAGGAAGCTTTAATATTATTAAATCAGGTGATTTATTAGTTACACCGATAGCAATTTATTTTGAATAATTTAAATGGAAAAGCGAACTTTTTCATGTTGGAAAAAAATTAAATGAACTGCATTTATACTTAACACTGTTATAAACTGATATATTAAAATTTTTTAACAGGTTTTTCTGATTTAAAAGGGATTTCTGCAAAAAAATGGAGAAGTTTAGTTGTATATAAAAACAGACCCCCTTAAGGTCTGTTTTTATCTATACATTTTCAGATGTTGCATTTCGGTCAATCAAAGTCGTGTTTCGATCAGTTTTTTGTTGTTCTTCCATTGTTGTATTTCGAATCGACTTTGTTTCAATGATCTTCATCGTTTCTACAGTTGATACACTCAATAATACAATGCTTACTATGAATAGCACCCTTTTAATAATCATATAGACATTCTCCTTTTTGAATATCATTTTGAGCCTTAAGAGCCTTTCTGTAATATTCGGCGGATTTTTCAAAGTCCCCTTTTTTTTCATAAAATAATCCGACACTTTGAGCAAATGCTTCCACATAGACATGTAGTTTCTTTTCTTCAAAAATATCAAACACTTCTTTCAAAGCTTGTTCATTAGTATCCATATAAATAGCTTTTAATGCTTTAAATAACAAGACACTTAGCGAATCATTTACCTTTAAGGAATATATAAGTCCATCTTCAACGAGCAGATCCGCTTCATCAGTTTGATTAGACTTGTACAGCGACCAACACAAACTAAATAGAGTGATTGGCTTTATGTCACTATTTTCCGAAGAAATGACATCTAACACTTCTTTATAATGCTTTATTGCCTCTGTATACTTTGATTGCCTATCATATGTATTACCAATATTTAATAATGTTTTTGCTACTAAACGTTGATCGTTTGCGCCCACAGCAATTGAATAAGCAGTCTTTAAATGTTGCAACGACTTTTCATATCTCATGAAATCATCATAATTTCCTGCAATGACAATTAGACTTTGAATTTGGCGAACTTTATACTGCTCATGTTCTTTATAAATATCTAGCGCCTTTATGATGTGATGCATAGAAACATGAGTTTGTTTCATAATATAGTAGGCTTCAGCCACCTTGAAGTGAAACTCCGCTTGCTCAATATCATCGACAACCAGTGCAAGCTGCCTTTCAGCGATCTTGTAATATTGAATAGCCTGTACATATTCTTTCTTACTAAATTCATGCATTCCTCTAAAAAAAGCATTGTAATATTGCAACATACCCGAAAGTTGATGATTAGAATTCTCAATTTTATCAACCAATTCTGAAACAGAAGGCGATCGTTTTTCTGAAGGTTTAATATAATCGAGCATAAGCTGATGGCGAAAACACATCAATTGATAATAAATGAGCAGATCTTGATCCTCTTCCATTCGTTCAATTTCTCGTTCGACCTCAGCTTTCAAAATCTCTGCATCTGGTACACTAAATTGTCGAATCATTTTATACCATTCATTGATTTTAACACCTACATGTGAAGAAAGAACTTTCTCCATCCCTTATCCCCCTTCCACTGAACTCCCTTATATGACATTTATTATCACATACAAGAATTTACAAAGCACCGAAAAGAAACCGCAAAAAGAACAAATATAGCCTTAATAACCCTTTGGAACATTTTCATTCTCATCACAAAACAAAAAGGCAGACTCATTTCAATCTGCCTTCATCTTCTAGATTTCCATGAGAACACCTTTTGTCTTCAGGTAATTTGCATTGAATCATTTAACCACTCTTCACAATGTTCAATAAGCCACCTCAAATATTCCACATATTGACCGACATGATAGCCATCACAAACAGCATGATGGACTTGAATCGCGACTGGCAAGATGATTTTTCCTTCTTCCACCTTAAACTTGCCTATCGTAAATATTGGCAGTAAATAAGTTATATCTGTAGATACATTAAGGTTAAAAGAAGTAAAATCAATCCACGGCAGGCTTGAAATATTGAACATGTTTTCTGGCATATGAGGTTTCGGAAATAGGTTGCTGCTTTTGCTGTAAGTGTCCATGTCCGCTACACAGCTTTTATAAAACCGAGCAAAGTTTTCGTCATAAGGCGTCCAAATACTTGAAAACGTCTTTGTTTCTTTATTTAAAATTGTATAACTAGGATGGAGAATCTCCCAGTAACCAAGTGCATCGTCCACTTGATCCATCCGAAATTCCGGTATATTTTGCACAGCTCTTGCTAACAAATAAATTTGCACAGGATATACTTTTAGCCTTTTTTCTTTTAATATTGCATACAATTTTGTGATGTCTAGATCGATCACCAGACTATATGAGCATCGGGTTACCGTCATATAATGATGAAAGTGCTCTTTTCTCGGATAATTTTCATCTATTTGTTTAAACATTTTTTATCTCCTCCTGAATGTAATTGCTTGTATTCAGGAGGAAGCTTTATCTGTTTTTACCACCACAATCATCCTTTCACAAGATATATCATGTTTCTGTTTATTCAAAGACTACTATGAGGAGCTTTGCCTACGTTAAAGCCTCCAGCAACTCTTCATAAGTCATCTTGCCCAACGTGAATTTTTCTAGTGCTATATATGTTTTCTCCGCTGAAGTATTCATTCTATTATGACATTCATTCACTAACTCATGTTCATTTGGTAATGGTCCATGTAAATGTTCTTTTTTTCGACATGCTTCATAGTATCTTATACCAAATATTCTCTGGGACATCGCATTGAAGTGAATTCCATCCGGGTTAGGTATAAGACCTTTCGCAGTAACATAATAACAATTTTCATGATCATGTGCATATTTTTGTAGTTCCTCATTGATCAGTTGATATTCCACACATCCTGCGCCAAATGCTGTCTTTCCTAAGAAATCGCCCAAACCACCTATCACAAGCGGAATGTTAGGGACAGATAATTCCGTTCTCAGTTCATGAAATAATCTTCGTATTTTTTCATTGTATTCTTTGTATTTCCCATCTTGGCTGTCACTTTCTCCTTGATGCCATAATATCCCGGCCAATTCGCTATCTTCCTTTGCAAATGTAGCTTCATTTATTGCATGACGAAATAATGCCCCATCTCGTGACCACTCATCAATGGAACTGCCACCTTCGGCACATGGAATAAGACCAATCTTCTCTCTCTCATGCTCTTTACACCAAGCCTCCGCAAAAGAAGCCGCTAGTCCTACGCCAGCTACCGGTCTATCAAAATGGATGGGCTCAGTCATCATTTGCCATCTACCATTTCGCAACATCATGATTCTTTCATTATAAATTGGTGGCACTTCATGCTTAAAGCCTCGACCCGCCATATTAGATTGTCCAATTAGTAAAAATGACTTCATATTTTTCTCCCCCTCTCTTTATTTTTCATACTTGCCTATTTTTGTTGAAAATAGTAAACAGCAATTACTTAGGGTAAGATCCTGATGCATCTATCAATCAGGTGGATCGACTATGGATCAATCCACTTAAACCATTTTAACAAGAAGAAATCTCTTGTCTATGTTGTCATATTGGCTTACGTTAAACTTGTGAAAAAAACAAATTCATGTATAATACAATTGATGTATAATACATGAATTTTAGGAGAGTGACCTTTTTTGAAAAGAGAAGATGCCTTAAAACTAAGATCAGATATTAAGAAAATGATTATAATAACTGGGGTTTTTGAATCTCAAAATTTGCCCAATGGACCATTTGAAAAACCTCTACCAACCTCTCAAATGATGGCGTTAGAGGAACTAGAGATGGAAAAATTAACTGCTTGGCAACTATCCAATAAACTTAGATTAGAGACTTCAACTGTAAGTAGATTGGTAGATAAGTTAGTAAAAAAGGGACTTGTTTATCGTGAAGTAAATGAAAAAAACAGAAGAGAACTTTTTCTGCACCTCACAGAAAAAGGCCACATTACTGTGAATCGCTTAAGAGAACAATCCCTTACATTTTATCAACGTATCCTCAGTAATTTATCAGAATCAGAACAAAAAATAGTTGTGGATGGTTTTGAATTATTTATTGATTCTATTTCTAAGTCTTTTGATTAGAGTGAGGTAAATCATACCCTTTGGAGGATAAAATGAGTTTGGATTTTGAACGTCCTATTATTGAACTAAAAGAGAAATTTGATGAATTAAAGAAAATGATGAAAGAACATAATGTAGATTTATCATCAGAAATTCAAGAATTAGAAAAACGTTTAAATAAAATGCAAGATGAAATTTATTCTAATCTTACACCTTTTCAACGAGTTCAAATTGCAAGGCTACGTAACCGGCCCACGACATTGGATTATATACCTTTATTGTTTACAAACTTTTTCGAACTTCATGGTGATCGATTATATGGTGATGATCAAGCAATGATAGGTGGTATTGCAAAATTTAAAGGGATGCCCGTTACGGTTATTGGTCATCAAAGAGGGAGAAGTACAAAGGAAAATATAGAAAGAAATTTTGGAATGGCACATCCAGAAGGTTATAGAAAAGCGCTAAGACTGATGAAACAAGCTGATAAATTTAATCGCCCTATTATTACATTTATTGATACAATTGGCGCCTATCCAGGCAAAGGGTCTGAAGAACGTGGAATTTCTGAAGCGATAGCTCGAAATCTATTGGAAATGGCTACACTTAAAGTGCCAATTGTTTGTATTGTAATTGGAGAGGCATCAAGTGGTGGAGCTCTTGGTATTAGTGTCGGTAACCATATCCATATGTTAGAGTATTCATGGTACTCAGTCATTTCGCCAGAAGGAGCAGCCTCTATCCTATGGAAGGATGCTAAGTATGCTCCAGAAGCTGCTAAACACATGAAAATTTCAGCAAAAGATTTAAAGCATTTAGGAATTATTGATGAAATTATTCCTGAAATTAAGGGTGGAGCACAAAATGATATAAAATCACAGGCAAAATTGATTGAATCTGCAATCGAATCATCTCTTAAAAAATTGATACGATTATCCTCGGAAGAGCTTATACAACAGCGATATGAAAAGTATAGACAAATAGAGAATTATAAATGAAAATACTTAAAACCGTATTACATTTCTGAGGATTCTTACTAAAAAGTTCTAAATATTTTGTAAGTAACCTCTTAAACTGGATATGCTGATACTATTAAAAGTGTGTGATCGGTATGGAAAAGGGATTTTTTGATTCTAAAAATACTGAGAAACAATCTGGTGGATAAAGTTCGTCCCCAATTCGCCCCCAACCAAAAGAAAAAAACAAAAAACCCTTGCTAGGCAAGGGTTTCAACGATGATTCCGACTGGGCTCGAACCAGCGACCTCTCCCCTGTCAAGGTAGGTATATGACATCCTGTGAGTATCACTGAGATCCTCTGGTGTTCCTTCGTATTTTTTAAAACCGAAAAAAATGTTACCTTTTTTATTACTTTTTTATAACCTGTTTTAAGCTTTATCACCATTAATATATTTCACTAACATAGCTGCTGCGTACATAAAGAATGCAGCGATTAAACCATTCACCATACTTCCAAAAACTACAATCAAAATCTGTCCTGCGTAATCTGTCCATGTTTTATCTGGAAATACAGCAATGTTCCATATACTTATGAGCATATAGAATCCAGTCGCAATGATAAAAGTCCAAACAATTAATTTTGATTTGAGCATTTATTGACAATCCCCCATAATCCATTTTCTTCTATGATAACATGAGTTAATAATTAATCTTCAATCAATTCATCGTGATCCATATTCTTAGCTTCATCTAACTCACGTTCTAATCGCTTCTTATCTTGTTATCCTTTCAAAACGTATATGAGCAATATACAGAGTTGGTTTCTTCATAAGTCGAAAAGCTTTCTACTTTCAAATATCCTTCAAAGCCCAAAGCAGCTTTAACTATATTTTTACTCTTAAACAACATATCTCTTTGAATATCATTATCTTTCATGTTTGAAATATCGTCTATAAACATTGTGTGTAATTCAAATCTATTATTCTCATATTCAAATCTAAGAACCTTCACTTTTAATCCTCCTTATTAATTTTCCTTAATTATACAGGGGATTTAGATTGAATGGAAAGAATATCATAGTTTTAAACGACTGAACGCAAATATGCGTTTTGACATAAGCTGATGTCATTTTAAATGACGGTAGGTATTTATGAAATCCCCACTGTAGGTTAAAACTACTCCCTTTGTAATACTGCACTACTGTGTCAAGTGTCCCGAACAGTTTCTCAACCCTCAAGTTTGAGTTTTGATACTTGTGGCTTGTCCTGCATCGTCAGAAACGATACACCCATCCTTCGTACAGCACTTAATGGCAGCTTTCGCCTTTCAGATACATGTGCAAATAGTGAAGCACAGTGGTATCCTATCCTCATTTATCGCATCGGCTGAGTCACTACCCTTTTAAGTTTAAAGTGTTAGCACATTCCACGACAGTCTTATCCTTAAAAATGGCATCACTAAAGACAACACCTTGATCCAGGAGTATAGACTGATCCTATTTAGTTAGGTGAGGTAAACTTTACTTGCCTCGTAAAATGCACGACCTATTGAATACAAACTAAATTAAGTTAGAATGGGCTGGTATCATGGGCGCGTACCAACCCATCAGATTAGATAGTGCGCCAACACTTTTCTAATCAGCTAGAAATGACGATCATGAGCAGTAGGAATAGCCCTAATGTGCTCATGATTGTTACAAATAGTAACTCATCTATTAACCTTACATCTAAAAAGAAATTGAATACAATATTATTGAATTCATTGATGATGTAAAGAATGAATTCAATCAAATAAATAAAAAATTAGATAGACAAGTAGCCACTTACATTGATGTGTAGATGGTTTTTTCATGCGTAAATATGCCCTTTTCAAGATGCAAGAAATTAGTAACACATCTAATTAAACAAAGACAAACAGCATGTGATTTAAAGCCCATTTATTCTAATTTATGTAAAATTTTTTCCTTTCTGTGATATCCTCACTATTGAAAAATGATTAGAAAGGAAGTATTCCAATGAAAAAGTTTTTTGTTAAGATGTTGCTAGTTCTCATATCAGCAGCAGTTTTCATTCCCACAACAGCTACATATGCAGCAGAAAAGATTGAACAGAAAGAAAATTTGGCAGTAACTTTCAATCCTACTGAGCTACAAAAACAACTTGCTTTAAGAGATGTACCATTAGAAAAACAAGAAGCCTTGCTTCAAGCATTTAAAGCTATTGAGAATGCTAACAATGATCCACTTGCTACTACAAATGGCCCTAAGGGTGCGGCTATTAAGGCAGCAATCAAAGTAATTAAAGGCTTAGTGAATAACGACTGGGCAAAATGGGTTTTACAGCAACGTTTTGGAAAGGAAGCTGTAAATGGTACTGTCAAAAATGCAAACAAGATCATTAAAGAATTAGAAAAAATTATTGATACTCCAAAAAATGCAGCTGGTAGGGCTCGAAAGGTTGTTTCTGCAGAGCTTAAAAAACATATAGACTCAGGTGTAGCTGATACAATCGGACTTGTTGTTGAATACATCGTTCTCACTGCTGATTTACTTATACTTTAGATAAAAGGATGGTACATATATATGTCACAAAATCAATTCATTCAGTTCCAAAAAGCCAATGGTTTAGACGATGAAGACGTTCAATTCCTCATCACTCTCTCAGGAGCATTTTGCACCTGTGAAGAAGAAAACAAAAAGGCATATGATATAACAAGGACAGCGTTCATTAGACACTTTGGTGAAGAATTAAACCTTTCAGATATTGAAGGAAATACTAGAGAAGAATATGAAGAGATCATCAATCAATTTCTAAGCAAGAAGGATAAAAAAATCAATGTGGATGAGCTTTTACAATCTTTTTATGATGCAGATATGATGGAGGGATTAAAAAAGAAATTCAATTAATGGCCTTGGTTTGAAGGTCTTTTTTATTGCCATCAATTACATATAGGCACCTCTCTTTAGAAATACTTGTGCTCGTTTACGTGGGTTGTCCGGCTTTGTTTTGTGTGTTAGTTCTTCACGTAGAACCGAGTTCATAATAGTGCTTACTTCTTCATCTGACTTAAATTCTGCAAGCTCTTCAATCCACATAACACCTATTGGAAAGTCAGCGTCTTTGATTGATTTGAGCTTTTCAGGATCGTCAGCCCCTGCAAAATATATCTTGTTCCCTCTCGGCTTGTATGTGATTTCTAACCTAGAAGGAACAAACTTGAATAGATGAGAGACACCCAGCGTTACCGTTGCTTGCTTTATTTGTGCGAAAACAGATTTAACAAGCGTGTTCTGTACTTTACGCAGCACGAGAGCGGAAACAGGGTATTCAATGATGTCTGTTACTACTCCAACACCCACGCTAAACGATTTGCCAGAAGCACGGCCTCCCTTCATAACGTAATGAAGATGCTCTTTTGCTCTCCTGCATCTCCAAAACTCATGAAATGCCGGTGCCAGCACTTCCGATATTTTAATCATGGTCATCGATATCACCTATATCATCAACAATACGAACGCCAACATTTCCCACCATATCAACTTTATCTGTCCACATAGAATGACGCTTCCCTAACAGCTCAGCTGCTTTTACACGATCCTTTAGATAAGGGTCTTTATCTTCTAATTGCTGTGCGCCTTCGCCTAAGCCAACAGGTATTTGCTCTGTTTTCTCTCCACGCATGACAGCAGTTAGAAACTCAAGAATCTCGTCCTGTGAAGCTATCCTTTCAGCATCCTTTTCATCCAACCGCTCTTTTATATAGGATTTAATGTCAGGTTTAGTCAGGTTCTCTTGACCGATTGATTTAGCGGTCTTAGAGCTGTATCCTGCTTTCCTAGCGGCTTCTGTAGCATTTCCTAGTTCGATGTAGTAGTCAGCAAAGCGCTTCTGTTTTTCTGTCAGTTTCATTGCATATCAACTTACCCCCTTTTAATTTATTCACTCTAAACTGCCGCCGCACTCTACCTTTAAGCCGATATTTTTTATAGAGATTCTTCACCGGAAGCAGTTTACAGGAACAAAAAAAGCACCTTAATAATAGAGGCGCCATTTTATTCATTATTAGATTGTTCAGAGTTATCACTTGAATTACTTTGTTTTTTAAACTCATTTACTCTGTCCATAAAATATTCTAGGTTTCTATCAAAATAGTGATAATTTATCAGCATAATCATTATTAGAACACCGTTACCAATTTCAAGTATTATCGTTTTTCCGCTGAGTAAGGTTAAATCTGTCCAACAGAGGACTGCTATAGTCACAAATGACAGCATTAAACTTGTAAGTAAGCCTCTTCTCGCATGTAGTTGCCCTAAACGATAACTGTATATGTTTTTAATTCCTTTCCCAAGTTCTTCTTCAATGATTCGCTTATCTATTTTAAATTCTTTATCAAAGTAAACTAACCATTTTCTTTTTCTGTATTCTGGAATTACAAACCAGAAAAACAAACTAATCTGATGAATGATATGCCCTAAAATTAATCCTAGTGCTGCTGCTAGTGCAGTAAAACCTACTAGCGAGAAACCTTTATACTTTAGAATTTGGGGTATATACTCTGGTTTGTTTATTAAATACAGCAGGGTTATAAATATCATAAACACCCATCCAGGGAGTCCCCATCTTACTAAATATTTAGATTCAAAATTCACCTTTATCACCCCCGCCTTTATATCGGCAGAAAGCGAGCACATGGAACTATTCGCAAAATTTGTCGAACGAAAATCAATTTAGTATTATTGGCATTTCAGGAGTATCAAACTTTTTATAGAATTTCTTTAACTCATCCTGCTTCAAAGCATTATTTTGATCACTTCTGAAATCTGGAGATTCTGCATTCACTTTATTAACAATAATATGATCACTCTTAATTGATTTAGCATACTCAATCAATTTTTCAATATAAAATGTTGCTATTCCTCCTTTCCTTAAAGAGCCGTCATGTACATGTATTAGTTGTAGCATTAATGGTCTGTTTTTTTGAGCATCATAAGTCTTAGTAAAACGTTCCGTAATAGAAAATTTTTCGTGAAAATCCATACTGAATAAAGGCTTATCCTCTCTTACATTATATATACAAAATTTACAAGACATGTCATTAATGTGATAACCCGTCCTAATACTTTCTTTCATTCCTTCATCAGAGAATCTAAATTCAATATCTTCATTATGACTTAATAAAGCTTCTGGAAGGCCCCAGTTACGAATGATAGCCTCACTTATATTTTGAGATTCTAGTTTCATTTGTAATTCACATCCAATTCTTATTTTGTAACTTAAGATTATCATAGTTTTATTTAAAATAAGAATTGGTGACGCGGGAAAATTGTGCCTCCCCGTCCTGCCTTCCATTTTACACTACGGATTTTTCGTCTTTCAAGATATGCACAAAGTGGCAATATTGGCATATTTGGTCGATGATATTATCTTTCATCTGCCGTACCTTTTCACGAGACAGGCCCAAGTGAAGTCCAATGGCTCGATAACTCATACCTTCCATCATGCAGTCATAGACCACCCTGTGCTTTTCACCTTCGATTTTGCTTGCTGACTGCCTCTATTGCATATACACGTTCTTCAAACTTTCGAAGTCTCTTAAACAATCTTTCTTCCCTCATATCCATGTCACGTAATTCAGCTTGGCTCTTTCCTTTGCTCCCCTTTGGCAATGTTGCCTCGATGCCGTATTGAGCAACGCCCCAGCTGCGCATAGGTATGTCAGTGCCATATAAAACACGTTGAAGCCGTTGAACCTCTTTCGCCATCCAGTGATAATTGTGAATGAGTCCTTCAATCTCTTTTTTGTTCATATTGTTTCCCCTCCCGTTATTTACGCTTGTACGCCCCGCCTTTGACTCTTCTCAGTCTTTGCATGTTTTGCCCCATTAGCTTTCTTAAATCTCTATCAGTGAGCTTCTGCGTGTTCTTTTTAGGCTTTTCCTTCTTCATGGCTGCTCCTTTCTGAGAAATAAAAAAAGGACACCAATCAGCACCCCTAAAAGGTGTTGATCAGTGTCCTCAGGCTCTCCGTCTTGGACTCAATATATTGTTTAATTTGATTATATAATAAATTCTAAGAAGAATAACATTTTTGATTTTTTTCTCATTACTACTTTCCTAATGTTTATTTTTGACTTATTATTAGAAAGATATAACAAAAAAACAAAAGTGAGGAAATATAATGAATGATTTGTATTATCTTGAAGATGAAAAAGTCGAAGAATTCGATGATACTTCCTTAGAATTCGAAGATGAATCTGAAGATCAAATAAATGAAATACCGTCTGAAATAAGAAAATTAAGAGTACAAGCTTATGATAAAAGTGTTAGTGATTTAGTAAGGATGGTTAAAGATAAAGAAATCCTATTAACTCCTGAATACCAAAGAAACTTCATCTGGGATACAAATAAATGTTCTTTGCTTGTTGAATCTATACTACTTAACATCCCCATTCCTGTTATTTATGCTTCTGAAGAAAAAGATAGCGTATGGAACATCGTAGACGGTTTACAAAGACTTACAGCTTTGAACCGATTTATTAACAATCAATTTAAATTAAAGGGCTTAAAAGTTTTAAGTGAACTTAATAATCTAAAATATGATGAACTTCCTTCTAAAGCTAGTCGAGTTTTGAAAAATGGTAATCTGAGAACAATATTAATATTTAATGACTCTCATCCAGAAATTAAATACGATATTTTTATGAGACTAAATTCTGGAGCAGTAAAGTTAAACGAACAAGAACTAAGAAATTGCTTGTATAGAGGGCGTTTAAATCAGCTTTTGAAAAAATTAACACATACCCCTAAGTTTATGCAAATCTTAGGGTTGAAGAAGCCTCATAAAAGAATGACTGATCAAGAAATGATATTAAGATATTTAGCTTTTTCTGAAGGATATAATGAATTAAATAATAATATGGAAGGCTACAAAGGTGCTACAAAGACATACTTAAACAGTTATTTTGAGAAAAATCAGGATATCTCTGAAGTGAAATTACACCAACTTGAAAATAAGTTTAATAGTGTGATTGATTCTGTGTATGAAGTTTTTGGAGACAAAGCATTTAGAAAATTGAACGAAGATGGATATGAAACAAAAATCAACAAAGCCATTATGGATGTGATAATGATTAGTTTTCAAAATTATACATTTGAAAGAATTCAAGCAAAGAAAGCAGAAATATTATTAAATTACAAAGAGATACTAACTGATCAAGATTTCAACAAATCCGTAACTCAAGGGACATCAGATACAAAAGCTTTAGAATATAGATTAAGTTCTTGGATTTCTAAAATGGAAAGTACTATGTCAACAGTGGGGTAAACTAATGAATATGCAAAGCTTTCAAAACTTTACTGAAGCACTTAAAGAAGTTGAAATACTTACAAAACTAGCTGAAAAACTGGAAAAAGATGAAAATAGCTACGCAACATTAATAAAGAGCGCATTATTGCTTCTTACCGCTAAATTTGAAGTGTTTCTTGAAGATATAGTTACTGAATATATTGATACCATAAACGATATGAATATAACAAACCTTGTACTCTCAAATAAACTTAAAATAACGCACTCAGCGGTATTACTTAAAAAACTTATGGATTATATCGAACATCCGAATAAGGATCCAGAAAAAATCGAAGTATTTAAAGAATTATCTATATTATGGTCCAATGAGGAGAATAGTGTATCTCCTCTTAAAATTCCTAATAAATTTAACTACGGTAAACATGGATCTAAAGAGGTACAAAAACTTTTCAAGAATATTGAACTAGATATTTTTGATAAAGTTACTATTTATTATAATGAAGAAGACTCTCTCTTAGATGATAAAGAAGAAATTAATATGGATGTAATTATCAATAACATGACAAATCAAAGAAATAATATAGTACATCAAGATAAGAGTCCCAACATGACTCATAAACAGATAGATAGTTATTTAAACACTTTAAATGACTTTTCAAAGGAACTATGTGTAGTGTTAAATAAAAAAATATTTCTTTTTAAAGAGGCTTGCAAGTCATACCAACAAGTAGCATTCTCAAAAGAAGTGTAATATTTTTCCCTTTATAAATAGATGCACTTAAAATAAAATTCAAAAAGACACTGAATATACTTCAGTGTCTACATTACTTTTCCTAAAAACAATCACTAAATCTTTTAACTTAAACTTCGAAACTAATATTCTAATATCATCTCACCTTGAACCCTATCTCATGGTCAACTCTCGCAAAATAACCTTTAGCAGTTTGAATGATTGTTTTTCCGTGTTCAGGTGCGTCTGTGATATGGGCTGTACCTTCGTTGCCGTCAATCACGATGATGCGGACCTTCCCAGGTTCTAAATTCTGATGAATGGTTGTTTCAAAATCCTTTATTTCATTTGGTTTCATCCGCTCCGCCCCGCTTCCATGTGTTATAATTAAAGTGTGAGATTTAATTAGCACTGGAGCAGCGGCTTCGGTGTTTTTTTATGCCCCTTTATCCATCTGGAACGTTGGTGACGGTTTTAGTTCTTCTCGGTAAACGATAGGATGTTTTGCTAGATACGCCTCTAGCTCTTCTTTGGTCATCTTCCAAGTGACATCCGGCCCCGCTGTATACGGATTGTTAGACTTTCCGCTCATATTTTCTACCCGCCTTCCTTTTCAGTTCGCCAATTCAGTAATAATAATTTCGACTCGTGGATTTTCGCTGTAGAACTTACAGACTTTCAATTCCACTACTTGACTATCATCCTTGTAAATTAGATTGTTTAATGCGTCTTTAATGCCTTTTGAATAGTTATCAACATCCGGCTTTGTTGTGGGCCTTAGAATTCCTTTTTCAGCACATGCTTTTTGCTTCTTAGAATCTGAAATTTTCTTTGTCATTGGTCTGAATACTCTGATATCCTTTGAGACAGGTCCCGTTATGAGTTGATTTGGTTTATGTTGTGAAGCAACTAAAGCCACGTAATGCTTAAAATCTTTTGATTTCTGCGGATCATGCATAACGATTTTTCTTTTTCCAGTATTCCTTGTAGACGCTCTTGGTCTCCCTTGCGCTACTGGCTCGCCATAAACTGTAAATGCTATTATCATGTCAACCTCCCGTCATCCCGCAGCCATTGCAGGAGCTTCCTTTCTCTGAATCTAGCTGTGAAAGTGATAGTGATTAGCGCTGCCATCGTCTTCATGCTGTCTTTCCTTCCAACGCCCTTGCTTCGACTAACATTCTGTCTAACATTTCGATGACTGGCTTTAGGCTTTGCTTACTTTCTGTGGTGTTACAATCAGGACAAGGGAAGAAGCCCGCCATGAAAGTATTTTCGTTTATGACGACTTTCGATCCGTTACATGGTTCACACATTTAAAACGCTCCTTCTAACCGATGATTTAGCTTTATATTTTTCTCAATCGTTACAGCAAAGTTCTTACACATTGAGAAAAATCGTGTGCCGAATGCTTCATCCATTTGTATGAAGTCCTCAAAATTCAGATGAAAGCATGATCGGTTTTTGATGTTGATAACGATAATTAATGATTTCTTGCATTTGCAGAAACGGCCATGTCTTCAGCTCGTCATTTTCATTTGTTCTTGATTTGAATAGATCATCAATAAAAAGCACGTCTATGTTTTTTAAAAGGTCCATCTTCTCTGATAACTTATCGAAATTTTTTCTAAGATCCTTCAAACTGGGCTATTTTTCAGAACAAAAAACAGAATGAATGTTCTTTTTCACTTGAAAATAAGTCGTTAGCCTCAATTAATTTATTCTAAACCATACTTTTATCCAGTGTTAATGCAGTAAATTTGGAGGGGATGCTTCACTTATACTCAAAGCCATTTAGAAGACTGGATCGGGAGGTTTTAAGAGGTAAACAGATTACATCGCCATCAGACTTAGAAATAATTGAATTATGCCGAAAAATGAACATTTTCATCGTGCAACATGAAAAACGAACCTGTATGACTGAGATATGCGGTGTCTATGTTATAAGCATTGATAGTAGATCAGATCCATTTCAACAAAGATGCGAACTAGCGCATGAACTTTGGTACATTTTGATTGAAGGTGGGAACAATGCAGTGATGCCACATCAATGGAAACAATACCAAGAATACAAGGCGAACTATTTTTCATACCATTTCTGCATTCCGACATTCATGCTGAAAAATTTAAACCTACCCGCTGATCAAAACAAAGCAGCACTACTTGTCGCAGATATTTTCAAAGTGACTTGCGAATTTGCTAAACGTAGGCTAGGCCTATACTACAACAAAATCAAATATCATTGAGGTGTTAAGAATGGGAACTATTGAACAAAGAAGTAAATACACTTTCCGTTTGACCACTGAGGGTGAGTATGTAAACGGTAAACGCAATAAAGTGAGAAAGCCAATAAAAATAACAGATGAATCATTGTTGAAAAAACCCAAGAAACTTGAAAAATTTCTAGAACAAGAGTTACTAAAATTTGAAATTGAGGTTCAAGCGGGTGCCTATATTACACCTGAGAAAATGGTTTTTTCAAAATTCGTTGATGAGTGGCTTGAGAAAAAGGCAACCAAAATTTATGAAATTACTAAGCTAGATGTAGTAAAGCAACACATGAAAAATCATATCCTTCCTGCTCTAGGTGATAAGGAACTTGGTAAAATTAATAGCAAAAAAATTGATGATTTAATGCATTCTCTTACCCTTGACGGTGCTAGAAAAGATGGAAAAAAAGGCGGTTTAGGTTCTGCTACGCAAAAAGATATCTATTCTATTCTTGATAGAATTTTCAATACTGCTGTTCATGAGTGGTCGATCCTTCCTGAGAACCCTATGAAAGGACTAAAACCACCAAAAATCGAAAAAAAGAGATGGGATTTTTTGATTCAGAAGAAGCTGCTTTGTGCATTTCTAAACTATATGAATTAGAGCCTATTTGGTGGAGAATGTATTTTTTAACAACGTTAATTGCCGGTACAAGAAGAGGTGAGGGTCTGGCTTTAGAATGGAAAGACGTTGATTGGGATAAAGGAGGATTGAATATAAGCCGCAGTTTGTCCAAGACTAAAAATGGAGAAGCGTATATAAAAGCCACTAAAAACAAAAAAAGTCGTTTCGTTTCAATGCCTGAATGGTATATGGAAGATTTACAGAAATATTATTTGTGGTGGAGGAAAGAAAAAATGAAAGTTGGTGAAGAATGGGAAGGCGGTACATTTGAATTTTTATTCCACAACGGCATCGGAAAACCATTTTACTATACAACTCCAACCGCTCGATGGGATAAGTTTAGAAAAAAAGCTGAGATAAAAGAAATAAGGCTTCATGATCTAAGGCATACAATGGTTACTCTTCTTATTGAAGCTGGTGCTCAAATGAAAGCCATCCAAAAAAGAACTGGTCATGAAAGCCTTAAAGTTCTTTCTGACACATATAGTCATGTAACAGAAAAAGTTGATAAAGATACAGCTGATAAATTCGATGTGTTTAAAACAGCTCGTAGCGAAATCGGAAATTAATTTAAATATTAATAGACCATTTGATCAATTTCATAACTTTTTTTGAAAGAATGGCCCCACAAGTCGAAATCTTTGTTTTATGTGGAAAGATAAAAACAAAAAAACCCTTGCTAGGCAAGGGTTTAAACGATGATTCCGACTGGGCTCGAACCAGCGACCTCTACCCTGTCAAGGTAGCGCTCTCCCAGCTGAGCTACGGAATCAGGTTATGTATCAGTTCTGGGCTTTCTGTTACTGACAGTCTCTATTATATAACCATCATGATCAGTCGTCAATGGTTTTGTTCAAAAAAGGCGAAAAGCCGGTATACGCACCGGCTTTTTACTGACTTTTATGATTGGTTCACAAGAGCTGGCTTTAGTTGATCTAGTGCTTGTTTGAAGTCCCTTTTGAGGTCTTCTCCGTTTTCTACGCCCACACTTAATCGAAGTAAACCATCCGTGATGCCTCTTTTTTCTCTTTCTTCTTTTGGCATAGCGGCATGGGACATTTTGGCCGGATAGGAAAGAATGGATTCGACTGCTCCGAGGCTGACGGCGAATACAGGTAATGTGACGCCATCGACCAATTCTTTGACAGCCGCTTGGTTTTCTAGTTCAAATGAAAGAACAGCACCTGCACCGCTCGCCTGCTTCCGCTGAATGTCTGCCCCTGGGTGATCATCTAATCCTGGGTAATATACTTTTTTGACCGCAGGATGTTCTTTGAGGAATGAAGCCAGTTCTAATGCGGTTTGACTGGCTTTTTCTAATCTGACTTGAAGGGTCTTTAATCCTCTAAGCACAAGCCAGCAATCCTGTACGCCAAGTACCGCCCCGAAGGAGTTTTGCAGCGAATAAAGTTCGTCTCCTAGCTTCTCATCTTTCACCACGGCTAAGCCTGACAGTACATCACTGTGGCCGCTTAAAAATTTCGTTGCGCTGTGCAGCACAACGTCAACACCAAGGTCCAGCGGACGCTGAAGCGCAGGCGTTAAAAATGTATTATCTAAGAAAGTCAGACAGTCATGCTCTTTCGCAATCTGTACGACACCTTCAATATCCGTAATACCGAGTGTAGGGTTTGACGGTGTTTCCATGTAAATGACTTTTGTATTTGATTGAATGCCTTGTTTCACTTCATTCAAATTGGTCATGTCCACAAAGGTATGCTCAATCCCAAATCTTGAAAGAACTTGGGTGATCATTCGGAAAGTCCCGCCATACACATCTTTTGTGACAAGGACATGATCTCCTTTTGATAATAGAAGAAAAGCGGTTGAAATGGCTGCCATACCTGACGCAAAGGCAAGCCCTCTCGTTCCTCCTTCTAGCGCTGCAATGGTATCCTCCAATGCCTGACGTGTAGGGGTGCCTGATCTGGAGTAGTCATATTGACCAAAGTCATCGAAGCTGCTTTGGTGAAACGTCGATGCATGTTGAATCGGCACACTGACTGCACCTGTTGAACGGTCTGTTTTAAACGCATTATGAACGAGTTGTGTTTCTAGTGTCCAATCGTGTGTGGTCATTTCGTGTGTACCTCCTCTTTCACATTTGATAGTGCCTGTTTCAGGTCTGCTTTTAGGTCCTCCACATGCTCAATCCCGACTGAGAAACGGAGCAATTTGTTACACACACCGTTTGAAATACGAATCTCTTCTGGGATGTCCATATGAGTTTGCGTTGCAGGATACGTAATGAAGCTTTCGACTCCGCCAAGGCTTTCAGCAAAACAAATCGTTTTCAGCTGCCTCAAAAATGGATTGACCCAGTCCTCTTTGGCTACTCGGAATGACAGCATGCCTCCCTTGCCTGGGTAAAGGACATCTTGAATTTCCGGCTGCTGCTTTAGAAAGTCAGCTAATTCCTTCGCATTTGCTTCGTGCTGGCGCATTCTCAGCGCCAATGTTTTCATTCCTCTCATTAAAAGCCATGAGTCAAATGGAGATAAAACCGCCCCGATGGCGTTTTGATGCTGGAACATGTCTTCCGATAGCTGCTCCCCTTTTGTGACGACAAGTCCGGCAAGAACATCGTTATGTCCGCCTAAATATTTGGTGGCACTATGAATGACAATGTCCGCTCCGAGTGTAATCGGTTTTTGCAAGACGGGCGTATAAAAGGTGTTATCCACAATGACCAATGCACCGTGTTCTTTTGCGATTTTCGCAACCTTTTGAATATCCGCTTCCTGCATGAGTGGGTTTGTTGGCGTTTCAATAAAGACGGCTTTTGTATTTGGCGTCATTTTAGAGCGTAAACAGTCTTCATCTGAAAAATCATCATAAACAAAGCGCAGTCCGTACTTTTTCCATTCGTTTTCAAATAGACGGTATGTACCGCCATATAAATCTGATGAAACAATGAGTTCATCCCCGCTCTCAAACAGCGCCATGATCGTTTGGATGGCAGCCATTCCCGAACTGAAGGCAAAACCGGCCGTTCCTTCTTCGAGTGAAGCAATCGCATCTTCTACAAGCTGCCTTGTTGGGTTTTTTGTCCGAATATAATCAAATCCTGTTGATTCCCCAATGCCTCTATGTCTGTAAGCTGTTGAAAGATAAACGGGAGGACTGACAGTTCCAGTCGCCTCTTCGCTGCGGTTTCCAATTTGCGCTAACTTCGTTTCCACATGTTCTGTCATTTGACACCATCCTAAGTAAAAATCTAATTTCAAAACAGAAAAACCCCTTCTTCATAAGAAGAAGGGGTTTAATCGCTTCCTCTTATCTTCCAAGCAAAAAAGCTGCTTGCTGGATTTAGCACCTTGGTACATCACATGAAGTGATGCATACCGGTTGCTGAGGTTTCAAAGGGCCAGTCCCTCCACCTCTCACGATAAGAATGTGTTGTCTGTCTGTTCTAATTCTTAATACTGTAACGCATTAAACCTCATTTTTCAAGGGGAAATGTAACGATTAATTAAAATTTTCTGTATTTTGCAGCAGATTGGATGCCAGCCAATTTGATTGCATGTTAGCATATAGGAACAACGCTGTTTTTCGTGTTACAATGAATGGAAACGTTTCACTTATGATGAATTTGGTTAGCTGGAGGAATGGATTATGGTGAAGAAAACAGGCATCATTCAAGAAGAAACCTTACAGTCAAAAGAACTTGGGGCAGATATGACCATTTTGATTTATTTGCCAGTCAATTACTCCCCCCTTTATACATATCATGTCATCATTGCACAAGATGGTCATGATTATTTCCGTCTAGGTAAAATAGGCAGACAGGCGGAAGAATTAATGCAAAACAAAGAAATGGAACGCTCGATTATCATTGGTGTCCCATATGAAAATGTGACTGAAAGGCGAAATACGTATCATCCAGACGGACCAAAGTTCGAGGCGTATAAACGCTTTTTGGCAAATGAACTAGTTCCCTATATTGATGAACACTATCCAACGTATCAAGTTGGATCAGGTCGTACATTTATTGGTGATTCATTAGGTGCTACGATCTCACTTATGACAGCCGTTGATTATCCTTCGTTATTTGGCGGACTGATTTTGCAGTCTCCTTACGTGGATGAGTCGGTTCTGCAAGCAGTCAAACAGTCATCATCCCTTGCTCATTATGCCATTATCCATCAAATCGGGTTAGAAGAAACAGCTGTGAAAACGACAGATGGGCAAGTGCTAGACTTTATTCAGCCGAACGAAGAATTAAAGGTCCTTTTGGAGAAGTCCGGTGCGGATTATTTATTTGAGACATTCGAAGGCGATCATAAATGGACGTTTTGGCAGCCGCTCATTTCGCCTTCGTTAAAAAGAATGCTCCCATATTCGTTAATCAACTGAATTTTGTTATAATAAAAAATAATAAATACTTTCTTAATCAGGAGGGAACATGATGAAATACGGAGTTGTTTTATTTCCATCAAAAAAATTGCAAGACATTGCGAACTCTTATCGGAAACGTTATGATCCGAACTATGCACTCATACCACCTCATTTAACATTAAGAACACCTTTTGAATTAACGGATCTAGAAGCAGCTGAGGTCGTCTCCACCTTGCGAGAGTACGCAAAAAATGCTTCTCCTATTACGTTACGTATTAAAAAATTCAGTTCATTCGCTCCTGTAAACAACGTGATTTATATGAAAGTAGAACCGAACGAAGAATTAATGGCTCTCAATGAGAAGTTGTACACTGATCCGCTTGCTGGTACACCTGAATATGCATTTGTTCCGCATGTGACAGTGGCTCAAAAGTTATCAGACGATGAGCATTCAGACGTTCTAGGCACATTGAAGCTGAGAAAAATTGACCACGAGGAAACGGTTGACCGCTTCCATCTTTTATATCAATTAGAGAACGGTTCTTGGACCGTTTATGAAACATTTATCTTAGGAGAAGAGGGTTAAAGACATTTGAATACAGTCATCGTAAAAGAACAAACACAACGAGAAGATGCTTATTATGTTCGAAAAGAAGTTTTCGTAAAAGAACAAGAAGTCCCGTTAGAGATTGAAATTGATGAACTTGAGGACGAAGCCATTCACTTTGTCATTTATAATGATGACAACAAACCACAAGCTGCTGCTAGACTGCGCATAATTGAAGGTCATAAGGCAAAGCTTGAACGAATTTGTGTATTAAAAGAGGCGCGCTCTTTCGGTCTTGGCCACCAGCTTTTAGAAGCACTTGAGTCTGAAGCGATGGCAAACGGGGCGAAAGAAGCTGTCATGCATGCACAAGTCCAAGCTCTTCCTTTCTACGAAAAGAAAGGCTACAAAGCCGTTTCAGAACCGTTTGAAGAAGCAGGGATTACACATGTCAAAATGACAAAAACACTATCCGTTTAACGACAATAAAAAGCCAGGGCATCATGGATGCCCTGGCTTTTTATTGATTCCATCTCGTTCGCTCAGGAAGAAAGCGCAGTCATTTAGACGTAAGTATTGATATGAACGCCCTTGCCTTCTTCCATAAACATATCTCGTACAAAGCGTTCCCGCTTTTTTTGCTGTACTTTCGTTTCCGCTTCTGTCACTAAGTCCTCTTTTTTCTCCAGCTCTCTGTATACCTTGTCATGAAAGGTGCGGGTGACCTTCGTCACTTTCGCATAGTCTTCTTTATCCTGAGGAGCAGGACGATTGATATATTGAAAATACAGATCCGGCTGAATCGGGGCTATATATCCCATCAAGAACGCCTCCTTTGCTTCTCTTCTACTCTACTATTCCCTAATTATGACTGTTTGAAACACGCCTCATTTGATATGATTAGATGTGTTTCTTTTTAACATTGATTGACTATTGGAGGACTAGCTTTGAAATGCGCACGACGACATGATCGAACGATCTCATTACATACATATTCGAGAGAACACTATCAATTCCTCCATGATGAGGGGAAAAAAGGGCATTTATCTTGCCCATATTGCGGACAACCCGTCTTTTTTAGATTAAATATACATGAAGAACCTGCCTTTATCCATAAGCAAATATCTCAGCAAGAGATTTGCGAAAAAAGAGAACAACAAGAGGAAAAGAAACCGGCTGAACGAGAGGAACATGCATCCTACAAAGAACTTGGCGGCTTTCGCTTTCCAACCGGCAAACAGATCATCTCACAAACAGAAGAATCGGATGACTGGCAGGGACCACGATCCATTCAATTTGGCGAAACCTTTCATTTAGAAAAGAATGAAGAAGTGCATACCATTGACCTCTTTCCACACATCACCTTTAGCGCACCGCAGCTTCAAGCTGTCACACACAAAGACGGTCCGATGCTTGTGCTGGCTGGCGCCGGTAGCGGGAAAACAAGAGTACTGACAGCAAGAGCTGCTTATCTGATGTCGCACCATCAAATCCCTGCTCACCATATCCTGCTCGTGACCTTCACCACAAAAGCAAGCAGTGAAATGAAAGAAAGACTGCGTATGCAGTATCAGCTTCATCCTTCACAGGCGAGCCAAGTTGTGACAGGCACATTCCACAGTCTATTTTATAAAATGCTGCTTCACGATGATCGGGGCAAATGGAACGGACAGCATTTGATTAAATTCGACTGGCAAAAAGAGCAGTATATTCGCAAAGCGATCATGCATGAAGGACTTGATGAAAAAGACTATCCAACCGATCAAGTGCTGCAATCAATCGGCTATTGGAAAAATGCTTTTTTACCAAACGAACTTCCTGAGCTGAAAGATGAAAAGGAAAAGCAAATGTGGACAATCTATCAGTCATACGAACAGCAAAAGCGTGAAAATCAACAATTTGACTTTGATGACATGGCGATTGCCTGTTTACACATGCTGAATAAGCAGCCTGAATTGCTCAAACAATATCAAGAACGATTCAAGTATATTTTAGTAGATGAATTTCAAGATATTAATCCCGTACAATATCAATTAATCCAGCTTTTAGCTGGAGAATCCGAGCAGCTATTTTGTGTAGGCGATGATGATCAAGCCATCTATGCATTTAGAGGAAGCAATCCTGCTTTTATTCTTAACTTCAAACAGGACTATCCTTCGGCCGAGATCGTCCATTTACATGCAAATTACCGCTCTCATCATACGATTGTCGCAAGTGCTGACGCCATTATTAAGAAGAACCAGCATCGTTACGAGAAAACGTTAAAAGCCGTACGCGTGGAGAAAATTCCGCCGACTCTTTTTTATCCATATGACGAAGAAGAGGAAGCGACCATGATCGTAGCAGATATTCAGGAGAAAATTAAAAACGGTGCGAAACCGAATGACTTTTGCGTGCTGTTTAGAACGAATACAGGAGGCCGTGCGATTTATGAACGTCTTCATCAATCGGCGATTCCGTATCAAACCGATGCTGGCGTAAAAGCCTTTTATAGCAGAAGAATTGTTCGGGTGCTGCTCGCTTTTCTTTCGCTCAGTCAGGATGCAGATGATGTCGCCGCAATGAAGCTGCTGCTGCCCGTTTTCTTTTTAAAGCAGCAAACACTGAATACCATGAAGGCGCTGACCATTACAGAAGATTGTTCTATGGTAGAGGCACTTGGAAAGCTAACAGACATTCAGCCGTTTCAGCGCAAAAAACTACAATCGATCGTTCCCCTGTTTCGAACGTTAAAATCGTTAAAGCCATCTGAAGCTGTAGCGTTTATTGAACAAAGGATGGGACTTGGTGATTATTTAAAAAAACGTGTGAATGATACGAATGTGCTTGAAAAAGGAACAGATGATGTACGAGATGTGAAAACAGCGGCGAAACGTTTTGAAACAATTGAAGCCTTCCTCGCTCATGCCGAACATATGAAATCTGCTGAAAAGGAAAAATCAGATAAACCAGGCGTTCAGCTCATGACGATCCACCGTGCGAAGGGACTAGAATTCCAAACAGTGTACATCACGAGCGTGGTTGATGGGGCGCTCCCTCATGACTTTGCACTTGATGAGCTGAGAAACGGTGATGAAGAAGCCATTGAAGAGGAGCGGCGCTTATTATATGTTGCCATGACGAGAGCAGAACAATCCCTTTATCTATCCGTTCCATCATATAGAAGAGGAAAAATGGCTCACCGCTCCCGCTTTTTGTACCCTCTTTTAAAGAAAAATCGTGAATTATTCACACAAAAACAACAGGCCCCCCTTTAAATGGAGAGCCTGTTGTTTATTTTTTGTTGTTCATCATTTTAGCGATTGTATTAAAATCAAGCTTTTCTTTTCCACTTGTGATCGATTGAACGATTTTGTCTTCCATTTCTTTAGGTACACGTTTGTTTGCAAGCTGCGCCACTTTTTTAATGACACCTCGTACGGTATTCTCATCTTTAAAGTTCGCGTTTTGCAAAGAACCTGCAAGCTTAAAGACATCATTCATATTTACACCTGTTTTATTTTCCACACTTTTAAAGAACTTATTATCCATTCCTTTGCCTCCTCTTTGTGGAGTAATCACCTTACTATATGAAAATAGGCGAGATATGTGCCTATCCTGCTGCCTTGTTAGCAAAGAGAAAGGAAAGCAAAAGGCTTCCCTATTGCTTCCCTCACCTTCTTACTGTTTAGTTAAAGAAAGAAGCACCAACGATGATTAGAAGAATGAAAAGCACGACGACAAGAACAAAAGTTGAACCATAACCGCCGCCGTAGCCGCCGCCATAACCTCCGCAATAACCGCCACCGTAACCGTAACAACTCATATTTAAGCACCTCCTCTTCTCCCTTACAAAATATGAAAAATACATGAAATGGTTTGGACGATCACATAAAAAAGTGCGGAATTTTTATTTCTGCTGTTTAAAGACGTAATCTGCCTCTCCATGACGGATCATGAATGCTTCTGTTTCTTTCGCAAAAGTATCCATTTTCTCGCCAAATGCTTTTAAGTGCTCTTCAAGATCCTTCGCTTTATTCGCTAGATCCATTTCAGCTTTTTCGTGCGCTTGCTCTTTCCCATCATGGGGTTTAGTGAACAAGGAACCGATTAATTGTTCGAATGCATCCATTCTGGTCACCCCTTCTCTCTTACATATGCATCACCCAAAAAAAGGGCAACAAAAAAACCGGATAAATCCGGCTTTTGTTTTTCCCTATTGAGGTTTCTTTTTCTTCCCGCAGCCGCAGCCCGTCTTCTTGATTTTCTTCGTATATACAGATTGTTGATTTGACTGCGCTGGATACCCTTGAAGCATATGTGACGGTGTTTCAGTTGGTTTCATCGCAACCCTTCCTTTCCTATTCCATGTTAGTATATGCATTTTCTTTAAGCGTGTCTGATCAGAATGCCTGTTTATTTCACAAGCTTCGACACGACTGCTTCAATCAAGCCTGCTGCGGCGGCAATCGCTAATAGTAAATTAAGCCACATGCTGATGACAGGAAAAAATATGTATATCGCAAGTAAAGCAGCAGTGCACCACATACCCGTACACCAATAACAGCTTAACAGCTCTCCTATCCAAGATCGCAGTCCCTTCCCCTTAATGACGATATAGGTCTCGACTTCACCTTGTTCGTTTACCTCTTCTTGCTCTTCATGAAATAGACGGCGAAAGGGGGCTGTAATCGTATCAAACACGATCAATCTCGTCAGCCTAAAGGATGCGAGGGCAAATATAGCAAATGACAAAGCGCCGCTCATGGAACCTCCACCTCCTTCATTCTTCTTTTTCCGTCCTTTCTTTATATATGCAAAAAGAAAGACCGCCATGATGAATCGGGTGTAAATAAAATTGGGTTGTACTTTTTCATGCTTTCCGATTCCACCTTGAGCCTCTGCTGCATTAAATAATGTATAGATAAGAAAGGAGTGAAAGTATTGTCTATTGAAGAAAGTGCTGATTTATTATACACACAACTGTTAAACGAATTAATCAGCAATTATGATGATTTCATCGAGATCAAGGATTCCGAAAATGTCACGATTCATAAAACAGATGTAACAGCCGCACTCTCCCTTCAAGCGACCGTAACGACAATCATTACTCTTTTAATTCAAATTCTTGTACCAGATGATGAATTGGCTGCAGACATCACAGAACAGCTTTTAGCTGCACAACAAGTGACAGTTCAAAAGAAAACCGTGATTCAAATCATCAATTGTTATAACGTCACGATTACATTATCTGATGCATCCATTATGAACTCCGTCCAAATTCTCACTCAAACACTGAATGTACTTTTAGTTGAAGCCGGCATTCTTTGACCCTTTCTTTTTCTAACATCATGTATGAAAGAGGTGAAATAATCGTGGCTGAAGAGAACGAAAAAAAGGAGTTTCAAATCAACACTGATGTTGATCCATTAACAAGCCTTCTTGTGAGTGATATTTTAAACAAAAATAATGTCACAGATGATCAGAAAGCAAACCTTTCAGAAGATCAAAGAAGGATGATTTTGAAGCTGGTTCAGGATTTACAAAAGAAAGCAGATGATTTCGTACAGCAGCAGCAGGAGAAAAAGCGTCAGGCAGAGGCAGCAAAACATGCAGAAGAGGTCGAGCCTGAACCACAAGTGCGCCCTAAACGAAATTCACTTCGAGATCGTATCCAGCAGCGCCGTCAAGCGCAGCAAAATAACGATTAAATAAAAATGGGTTGCCTGCTAGGATAAATGCCCGAGACAAAACCAATCATTCCAGCATTTAATAAAGTAAACGGAAGGAGGAAAAGAAATGGATTCTAAACCATACTCTTGGGTCGCTCTAGATCGTAACTGTACACACCACGGCGATTACCATCATAACTACGAAAGAAAAGCAGTTTGTGACGGCCACTATTATGATGATGAAGATGTTTTACAAGACTTTGATCAAGTGAGTGTCACAAAGCAGACATCTGAGGAAGTCATTATCGTTAGAGATTCTTGTGACATTAACGTTTCTTCTGTTGATGCACAGGTTGCAGCATCTATCCAAGCAGCTGTTCAAACAGCGATCATCACCATTACAAACATCTCAATCGCTGATGGTGACCTAGCTGACCGCGTCACGCAAGATCTCTTACAAGCAGCTAGCCACAAACAAACAAATCGCCAGAAACTTGTCATCGAAAACTCTAGAAACGTTACAGTCTCTACAATCGATGCGGACATCTCTATTGCCATCCAAACGCTTACACAGACACTTGTTGCGACGATCGTTGCAATTGGTATCCTCTAATGTACAAAAGCAGAGCGAAAAGCTCTGCTTTTCCTTTTTCTAAAAATACAACAAAGATAAATAGTCATTTACCCACACCAACTAGAGGGCGCATACATATGTTGTTAAGGACTAAAGTCAAATACCTTGTTAAAGGAGCTGAAATCCATGAGCTGCGGAAAACACCATGGCCGACATGATGAAAACTGTGTATGCGATGCGGTTGATAAGATTTTAGCAGAGCAGGAAGCTGTAGAAGATAAATGTCCTACGAGCTGCTACAGTAATTTATTAAGCCCGACAGTTTCTGGAAAAGATACGATTCCGTTTTTACTTTTTGATAAAAAGGGCGGATTGTTCTCTACTTTCGGAAACATTGGAGGATTTGTTGACGATTGCCAATGCTTCGAATCCATTTTCTTCCGGGTTGAAAAATTGCATGACTGCTGTGCCACATTATCTGTATTAAGACCTGTTGATGTACACGGACATACGCTAAGCGTTTGTCACCCTTGCGATCCTGACTTCTTTAGTTTAGAAAAAGCGGACTTTTGTATCGAAGTTGATTTGAACTGTTTCTGCGCGATCCAATGTTTAAATCCAGAACTTGTCGACAGAGTCATGCCAACAAAAGATAAAAAGCATCATCACCACGGCTAAACCAATCGCCCGCTCATCTAACTTGTCATAAGTCAAAGCATCCCCTTCCTCACGAATGACAACCAATCATGCGGAGCAGTCAGCAAAAGGCGGCCGCTTCCGCATTGATTGACATTAGATGCATCAACCGGCGAGACACATAATAAAGCTTATAGATGATGATGACAGTGCTCAAACACTCAAACAAATTTCCTTGTATAGGAGGGTTGAATATGAGCCGCAAACATTCATGGAACTGTGTAGCAGAGGCTGTTGAAAACATAAACGACTTACAAAATGCCGTCGAAGAGGATTGCCCGACCAGCTGTTACAGCAATCTCCTTTCTCCATCACATTCATTAGGTGACACTGTCCCGTTTGTTCTATTTACCTCAAAATCAAAACCATTCGTTGCATTCGGAAACGTCGGAGAAGTAGATGCTGGCCCTTGCTTCAGCACTGCATTTTTCAGAGTCGAACACATCTCTGATCACTGCGCAACACTCAGCTTGCTTATTGCATTTGACAAAGATCGTCATATTTTAGATTTTACAGATAAAGATTCCGTATGTGATGTGTTCCGTTTAGAAAAATCAAAGTATTGCATTGAAGTAGACCTTGACTGCTTCTGCGCAATCGAGTGCTTAAATCCAAGACTCATCAACCGTAGCTGCTAACAAAAAAAGTCCCGTTATGGGACTTTTTTTATGTTCATTAAAAACCAAGTGGATGAATAGAAGAAATATCACCAATTGCTAATTCCACTGGATTACCGCCGCCTGCTGTGCGGATGACGACCATATTGTCTTTTCTCTCCATGATGATCCCTCTATATGTTTTTCCATCGGCTTCAATGAGGCAAAGCGCTCTTGGCATATTATGCGGCAGACTTGTAAGAAAATCGACTTTCTCCTCGATATTCATTTGGCTTAACGGCTTCTTCACTCGTTTTCTTCTTGGTTCTTCTTTTGTTTCATGAAATACGCCTTCTGGCTGTTTTTCTTGTTCTTGTACTGGCTCTCGATTTTGTGAATTATCTTTTTCTTGATTGATCTCCCGCTCTTGCTGTAGCGCAGGCGGCTCTTCTTTTTTCTGCTTTACTTCCTGTGATATAGGTTCTTGCACGCTCTCTTCAATGGCATCCTCTTTGGCGCTTTTTTTGGTTTCTGAAGGTTTTTCTGACTTCTTTCGCTTTCTCACAATATTTTGCATGGCCGGTGCTGATTCATCATAGCTCGGCTGAACAATATACATAAGCGGCTTTTGATTCTCATCACCTTTATTTGACATACTGATCCCTCCCGAATGATTCATTCCTTATATATATGAGAGGACACCCCAAATCAGAAGAAAAATAAAAAACAGCATACCAGTGATAGGTATGCTGCAAATCATTTATTCGTTTAGCGGGCAATGATATGGAAGCCAGAATCAACATGAAGATTCTCACCTGTCATGCCGCGCGATAAATCACTGAATAAGAATAGTGCTGTATCGCCAACTTCTTCAGGAGTCGTTGTACGGCGAAGCGGTGCACGCTCTTCAATATCCTTCAGGATCGTATTAAAGCCGCTGATTCCTTTTGCAGATAACGTACGAATTGGACCAGCAGAAATGCTGTTCACACGGATGCCTTCCGCTCCAAGATCAGCTGCTAAGTATTTCACACTTGCTTCAAGGGCTGCTTTTGCTACACCCATGACATTGTAGTTAGAGACAACGCGCTCTCCGCCTAGGTAAGTAAGTGTGACAATGCTTCCGCCTTCTGTCATGAGCGGACGTGCTGCTTTTGCTACAGCTGTTAGTGAATAGGCACTAATGTTGTGCGCTAAAAGGAAACCTTCACGGTTCGTGTTCAAATATTCACCGACAAGCTCTTCTTTGTTCGCAAATGCAATCGCATGTGCAACACCATGGATGACTTGTACTTTTTCTTTAATCGTTGCAAAACATTTTTCGATTTCTTCATCACTTGTCACATCACAAGGAAGAATAATGGAATCATCACGCTCTAGCGTGCTTGCTAGCTCTTTCACTGATTCTGCCAGACGATCTCCAACATAAGTAAAAATCAAACGAGCTCCTGCTTCGTGAAGTGAACGAGCAATTCCCCAAGCGATGCTTCGTTTATTGGCAACACCCATCACCACAATATTACGGCCTTCTAAAGAAAAGTTCATATGTATTAAAGCCTCCTATTTTTTCAAGACATAGTATTAGTACCTGATCATAATCTTATCACAAATCACGAGATATTGACAATTTCCGCTGAAAGAAAGTTTTTATTTCAGAAAAAAAGACCGTCCTCACAAGTGAAGACAATCTTCTTTTTATGCTTTGACTCTGTTTTGCTGATAAGCAAAGTGGTTAGTCGGTCCGTGCCCAGCGCCAATATTCAGAGGAAATTTGATCGCCTCATGGACAAAGGTTTCTGCCGTTTCAAAGGCTTCCTTCATGGAATGACCTTTTGCTATTTCTGCCGTTAATGCCGCTGCAAATGTACAGCCTGTTCCGTGTGTATGTGGTGTATCAATATGTTCATTACTGAGTTCAAAAAAGCTTTTTCCATCGTACAAAAGGTCTGTAATGAGGCCGCCTGAAGGGCTATGACCTCCTTTGATCACAACATAGGACGTGCCAAGCTCATAAAGTCGTTCTGCTGCTCTATGGCGATCGTCTTTTGTCTGAATGCGCATGCCTGTCAGCACTTCTGCCTCAGGGAGATTCGGTGTGACTGCATAACTGACAGGTAGTAACTGTGTTTTCATAGCAGAGACCGCATCTTCATTTAATAAAGAAGCGCCGCCTTTGGCAATCATGACTGGATCGACAATTAGTTTCAAGTCATATTGCTTCGTCTTTTCAGCAACGACACTGATCATGTCGGCACTCCACAGCATTCCTGTTTTAGCGGCATCTGGCAACAAGTCTTCTGCTACTGCATCAATTTGACTTTCGAGCGCCTCGATAGACAGTGGATAAATACCGTGAACACCAAGTGTGTTTTGAGCGGTAATGGCCGTAATGGCGGACATTCCGTACACACCAAGCTCCTGAAAGGTTTTCAAATCTGCTTGAATACCTGCTCCACCACCAGAATCAGTACCTGCGATGGTTAATGCTTTTTTAATCGTCATGTCATCTCACCCTCTCATTAGCCAATCCATTGATGATAAATCGTTCTCGCTTTCGCAATATCATTTGTCCCATGTACAAGCGCTCTGCCATCTTTGAATAAAACGAGCTTGTACTCATCCTTCTGACACGAAAGCAAATAAGGATTTTCCAGCACATCCATTCCTGCTTTCTTTAGCTGACGGGCTACTTCATGCAGCGCCGGGGGTGCCCCTAGTGCACTGCGAATTTGTACGGTATTTCGTCCACATAATACATCTGCTTTTGCTCTTTGATCATATGAGAGAAATGGATATGTCTTAAGACCGCAGCTTGGACATTGTTTCTTTTTTAAAGACGTAACGGATCGAATATCAGATCGCTCGTTTGTCCATAAATCAAACGATCTTAATACCGGCGTGATTTGGTGTCCTGTTAAAAGCTTCAGTGCATCCGCCACTTGATAGGCCGCAACCTGTTGCACAACTGGACTAATAATTCCTGCTGTATCACATGTCATGCCTTGTGCAGGTAAATGCTCAAGTAGGCAGTGTAAACATGGTGTTTCACCAGGAATCACTGTGAATTGAATACCGTAGCTTGCTACACAGGCTCCATAAAGGAACGGAATTTGATGTTTGACGGCTGCATCGTTCGCAATCATTCTCACCTCAAAATTATCCGCTGCATCCACGATGATGGATGCCCCGCTGACGTACTCATCAATATTTTGAGCGGTCACGTCAAGGACGATTCCTCTCACGTGAACATCACTGTTCACCTGCTTGAGTCTTTTCTCAGCAGCCACAGCCTTTGGCAGCCGATCAAGAACATCTTGTTCTGTGTATAGCTGCTGACGCTGCAGGTTGCTCCATTCAATATAATCTCTATCCAAAATGGTGACAGATCCTACGCCGGCACGGACGAGCATTTCAGCACTCGCTGTTCCAAGTGCCCCAGCCCCAATAATGACGGCCTTTGAGGCATGTAGCCGTTTTTGTCCTTCCTCTCCAATAGGCCTAAAAAGCTCTTGGCGTGAATAACGTGTGCTCAAAATGCTGGCATTCCTTCCTGCGGACTGCTGGCTGTTCCATAGTTTTTGAGTGGAATACGGCCTGCCTCGAAACCGAGTCTTCCAGATTCAATCGCCAGCTTCATCGCTTTAGCCATTTTCACAGGGTCCTTTGCGCCAGACACGGCTGTATTCAGTAATACAGCATCAGCGCCCAATTCCATCGCATAAGCAGCATCCTTCGGAGAACCTACACCCGCATCAATAATAACTGGCACCTTTGCCTGTTCGATAATAAACGATAGATTCAGAGGGTTTAAAAGCCCTTGACCTGAACCGATTGGAGAAGCACCTGGCATAATGGCATGGACACCAAGTTCTTCTAATTTCCTTGCTAGCACCACATCATCTGACGTATATGGCAGCACGATAAAACCTTCTTCTAATAGCATTTCAGATGCTTTTAACGTTTCGACTGGATCTGGCAGAAGAGACCTTGAACAGCCAATGACTTCTACTTTGATCATGTCACACAGTCCAGAAGCTTTCGCTAAACGGGCAATCCGCACCGCTTCTTCCGCTGTACTTGCCCCGGCAGTATTTGGCAGCAATGTATAGGCTGATAAATCGAGCTGCTCTAAAAAATTGGGCTGTGATGGTTCAAATATGTTCATTCTTCGCACAGCAAAGGTCAAAATTTCAGCTTCTGATACGTTGACCGCCTCTTTTTGAACTTCAAATGATGGATACTTTCCTGTCCCTAGTAATAGTCTTGATGTAAATGTTTTTCCGCCAATGCGCAGCATGGTGTCATCCTCCTCCTACAAAGTGAACGATTTCAATCGTGTCATTTGGTTGAATTTTTACCTGTTGAAAGGCTTCTTTATCTATAATTTCTTGATTTTTTTCAACGATCACCACTCGGTTTTCAAGTTGATAGGCTGATAGCAGATCAAAAACCGTGCCATTTTCCTTATCGAAATCAACCATTCTTCCATTCAATTGAATTTTCATACGAACAATGCCTCCTTTCGCCCAATACGAAACGCATGAAGCCATTCCTTATTCACAGACTCGCCTACTATCAAGCCGCGAATGATTTCCCCCGTAATTGGCGCAAGTAAAATGCCATTTCGGTAATGTCCCGTTGCAAAAAGAATACGCTCGTCTTCTGGATGTTTTCCGATATAGGGGTGCCGGTCGCTTGTCGCTGGCCGAAGACCTGCCCAACATTGATCAATCGGCATCTCTCGAATAGAAGGCATGAGCTGAGATGCTTTGTGAATAACTGCTTCAATACCGCCAAGTGTCGGAACGGCCTGCCAGTCATTCGGTTTCATCGTTGCACCAATCACTAGCTTACCGCTATCCCTTTGAACGATATAACAATGATCATGATAGATGGTGTGTGCAAGCGCTGGACCGTTATTCCAAACAGACACGCATTCTCCTTTTACAGGATAGAGAGAATGTGATAACCCCAGTTCTTCTAAAAAACGGCCTGACCATACACCACTTGCTACAGTCAGATGATCACATGTGAAGATGCCTTTAGCTGTACTGACTGTCAATGTTTCTTTTCCCCTCTTTACATCAATAACGGGGGTAAACTCCTTCACATCCGCTCCGTGCCGAACAGCCGCCTGCCAAAAAGCCCTGCATACCGCATATGGCTCAACATGTACATCATCTGCTATCAAGCCTGCTCCTACGATGTCATCTGCAATTTGAGGCATACGTTCTTTTACGCTGCTTGCTTCAAGCCATTCAAATGTGGGCAAATACTGCATCCGGCAAAGCGCACGCTTTTCTTGTTCTGTAAAAGCCACCTTCATAATCCCGCCCACTGATGTCCGAATATCAATGCCCGATTCATGCTGAAGGTCGACCGTTAATTTTTCATATAAAGCCTGACTTTGTCTGCCTACTTGAAAGAAAATATCTTCATCACCTTCTCCTTCAGCATGTGCACCCAGCATGCCAGCAGCCGCACTTGTCGTTTGCTTCCCGATCTCATTTGCCTCAAATAAGACAATCTGCTTTCCTGCTTTTGCAAGGTGATAAGCGATCGACATCCCTATGATTCCACCACCAATGATTGCAACATCATAATGCTTGTTCATAAGGATTCTCCTTTCGCTTTTCAGAAAATGTTTGCGCCATTTTGCGCGGCTGAGGATGAGCAAAAATCCCCGACATGACGGCTATTCCTTTTAACTCAACATGCATCAATTCTGGCAATCGTTCTGGTGTGATTCCACCAATGACAACGACTGGAATGGACAGCGTAGAAGTCATGTTTTCCACAATCTTTATGCCTCTCGCCTGTAGTCCGGGTTTGCATGCGGTATCATACACATGCCCAAACATGACATACTCTGCCCCGTTCTTCTCTGCTGCTTTGGCTTCTTCTATCGAATGAACCGATACCCCCGCATGGAGATGAGGAAATTTTTGTCTTAATTCCTTTGGCGAAAAGCTGTGTCCTGGAAGATGAACCCGGTGAATATTGGTCAGCAGCGCAACGTCAACTCGGTCATTTATAATCAGCTTTTCTTTCGGAACACCTTCTGCTAGGAGTTGTTTCACGAGGTGAACCAGCTCACCTGCTGCCTTCGATCGTTCACGAATATGAATAAAGTCTACTTCAGACGCAATGTCTTTTATTTGCTTGATGAGCTCCCTGACAGGAAGCATATCATTTGTCACTGCATGGAGTTCCATTTGCACCAACCCCATCTAAGCATGCTGTTTGCCACATTTCTTTTTCATACGCCATCTCCCAGAAATGGTATTCGTAATAGCTCGAAATCACGAAATTTTCTTTCATATTAGCCCGCACATGTTCTGGCGCTTTTTCTGCAAGTTCATTAAAACGGTTCACCTGTTCAAAAACAAGCTCTTTAAACCAATCCCCGCCATATGTCAAAATCCATTCTTGATAAATCGGATGGTCAGGAGTTGTTTGTTTCAGTTTTTCTCCTACCTCATAATAAAGCCAGTAGCACGGCAATAATGCGGCTAAAATTTCTTCAAAACGACCGCTTTTCACAGATCGGTACATATGAGAGGTATATGCATAAGCAGTTGGAGAAGGTTTAAAGTTTGCCAGCGCTTCATCAGAGATCTGGAGCAGTTCTGTGAACTTTCTATGCAGTGATAGCTCTGCTTCATACGTACCCTGCGCATGATATGCCATTCTGCCTGTCGTATGTAAGTCCTCACTAATGGCGGCTCCATACGACTGTACTTTTGCAAAATGAGTTAAATAGTACGAATCCTGCATCACATAATAAGTGAAACGATCGAGTGAAAGTGTGCCATCACCAATCCCTTTCACAAAAGGGTGTGTAAAGCTCCCATTCCACCATCTAGCTGCTGCTTCTTTACATTCGTTCGAAAATGTCATGTTCCTCTCCTCCTGTTTTTCCATATAAAAAAACCACTTTCCGCGTGGAAAGTGGTTTGGAATTTGTAAAAAGCATAGTCAAACACCGCACCACTTCCCTACGCAGGTATGAACCTGTTCAGGTAATGAGGGTCTAAAAGTCTACACTTTTATCTCAGCCCTTTTAAAGGACTCCCCTAGTGGATCAAACATATATTGTTGTACCTCTATCTTAATCAGGATTTGTTCATCGGTCAAGGGTTCATTGCAACTCTAATTGGGCTCTTAGTCCTGCCACATACTCCCGGGAGCCAGACACAAGCACGCGGTCACCGCTTCTAAGCGTCGTATCCCCATGCGGTACTAAGCTGTCAATTCCTCTAAAAATACGGACAAACACCAAATCGCCGGTAAAAGGAAATTCCCGCAGCATGACATTATGATACCGATGATTGTTCATTTGAATTTGATACAAAGAAGAATCCTCATTTGTTAACAAGCGAATCGCATCAGGTGCTTCAATCAATGCCCTCAGCACCGTTTTAGATGATAGGAAGTTAGAAAAGGTATCGATCCCTGCTTCCTTTAATGTCAGCTCGGCTTCTGCTTTGTTGACACTTGCAATGACTTGTTTAGCTCCTTCTTCTTTTGCAAATAAAGCAATTTCCTTATTTTTCGTTTCACTGCCTGTAGCCACAACGAGCACATCCTCTTGCCCGATGCCAGCCTGTCTGAGCGTATCATCGTCATATTGTTCAATCGCTTCAACTTCAAAGATGGAGTCAGCAAGCAAGGCTTCTTTATTTTCCTGAAAGACGTGTAAAATACGGATGTCATATTCATCCTGATGCAAATCAAGCGTCACAGGTAACGTCAGCTGATTCGCCCCAATAAACGTCACACGCTTTTTATGATTGGTTTCACGTTCTTGTTTAAATAACGCCTTAAACCAAACAGGCGTTAAAATACTCGTGAGCACAGCGACTAGAATAAGGGCTCCTGACATTTTATGATCAATGACACCAAGCCGCTCACCAATCGTTGCAGCAGCAATGACAAGGGATAACGTCGAGGTTAATAAAAAACCAGAACCAATGACTTTTTTCATGTCATACCATTTTTTTAAATAAAGAATCGGAACGAGTTTACTAAGCAATAATGCGATAAACAGCAGCGGAATCATGATCATGATGGTTGGATCTTTAAAGAGTGACCATATATTCAGGTCCACACCGACCATCACAAAAAAGATCGGAATTAAAAATCCATAGCCAAACGAGTCCAGCTGCTGTACGAGTTCTTTATTAGGCGAAAGAAGAGACACAAGCACACCTGCTAAAAAAGCCCCAAGAATATTTTCAGCACCGAGTGATTCAGATAAGGCAACTAAGACTATAATGAGAGTAAAGATGGCTCTTGTCCCAATTTGCACCGTTCCTTTTGACATGGACTGAAAAATGGACTTTGTCTTAAATACCCGGCCAAATAAATAAAGAAGAATACCTGCCCCAAATAATAATAAGAGCAACCACATGTTCCCTGTTCCATCGCCATAAATGGAGGAAAACACAGCAAGTAAAATCATTGTCACCAAATCAGCAATGACGGCTACAAGCAAAATGATTTGACCAATATTCGTCTGCATCAACTTTTCCTCTTTTAAGGTAGGAACTACCACACCCAATGAGATGGTGGAAATAATAAGCGTCATTAAAAAGGCATTTTGAATAAATCCTGCAAGGACAAACGCATAAGACAGGATAAAGGACATACAAAATACGCCAACAAAAATAATGGTCGCTGTTTTAAATGTATTCGGTTCTTTTAAACCATTTGGCAGTTCTCGCGCTTTCTTCTTTGATTCAAAAGAAGAAAAATCTATTTCAAGTCCACTTAAAAACATAAGAAAAATAAAACCTAGCATGGATAACGTATCTAGCCATGCGTCGTGTTCAACAACTAGTTGAAGACCGCTTTTTCCAATGATGAGCCCCATGATGATTTCAGCGACAACGACCGGGATGGTCAGCTTAAATCGGTGCAATAAAATGGGGGTGAAAAAGGCTACAATAATAACGACAACGAGTGATGAAACAGATGTATGCTCCATTGGCTAAAGCCTCCTAACATTCATGTTTAATTTTTAAGTTTTACGTTAAAGCATTGATTCTAACAATTGCCCAAATGAAATGAAAGCCATTCGTTATATTTTCTAAAATTCAAACTTCTTTATATCCGATAAATGGATGAAAAAATCAGGAGGAACCTTTATGAAATTCGATATCATCGGCGATATCCACGGCTGCTACGAAGAGCTGCTTACCCTCATACACAAACTAGGATACGAACTCAAACACGGACTACCTGTCCACCCTGATAAGAGAACACTGGCCCTTGTTGGTGATTTAACAGACCGCGGCCCTCGATCAGTTGCCGTGATGCAATTTGTCATACACGCCTATTCTAAGGGCGCCATCCGCTATGTGCCTGGCAACCATTGTTTTAAGCTGTATCGCTATTTGAAAGGAAATCCCGTAAAATTACTGCACGGCATTGAAACAACGGTGAACGAAATCAAAAACCTGCCGCATGATGAACAAACCATTTTATCACGTGAATTTAAACATTTATTTGAAAAGGCACCGCTTTATGATGTACTGATTCCGAATGAACTGATCATTGCACACGCAGCAATGAAGGAAAAGGATATTGGCAAAAAACCGAACAAACAGATGAGGTCTTATCTATTATTTGGAGCAGTCACCGGAGAAACATGGCCAGACGGTCGACCTGTCAGGAAGGACTGGGCAAAGGAATATCACGGAAAACCATGGATTGTGTACGGGCATACACCCGTAAAAGCACCAAGATTTATCGGTAGAACGGTTAACATTGATACAGGCTGCGTCTTTGGCCACAAGCTCTCTGCCCTTAGATATCCAGAGCTTGAGACAGTATCTGTTCCTTCATCTATGCCATTTGATGATTCAAGATTTCAGCATTTCACGCAATAAAAAACCCGGTCCACCATGACAGGTGACCGGGTTTACTTGTTTACTGAAGCAATAATGTCATATCATCCGGCAAAGGAGCCGAAAAGGTCATGGACTCCCCTGTTATCGGATGCGGAAAAACAAGGGTTTCACTATGAAGTGCCTGCCTGCCTATTCTCTCGCTTGTTCCACCATATAGCGTATCTCCAACAAGCGGATGACCAAGGAATTGCATGTGAACACGAATTTGATGAGTTCTTCCCGTTTCAAGGGTGAGGGACACATCAGACATATCTAAATGAGTATGTACCGCCCGCACCGTATAATGTGTTACGGCTTCCTGACCAGATTCATCCACCATTCGTTCAATAATGCTGTCCCCTTTTCGAGCAATTTTTGCTCTAATTGTTCCTTCCTTTTGCGTGATCATGCCATGTGTCATGGCTCTATATGTTCGCTTGACTTCCCCTTTTTTCTGCGCCTTTGATAAAAGGCTGTGTGCAAAGCGATGTTTAGCGACTAACATGACACCAGAAGTATCACGATCAAGACGGTTCACCAAGTGGACAGTCAGTCGAACAGACTGCTTAGCATAATGGTGAAGCAGTCCATTTGCAATACTATGCTCAGGGTGCTCTCGAGAAGGAATCGATGGGATATACGGCTTTTTATTCAGCACAAGCACGTGCTCGTCCTCAAATAAAATATCAAGCGGAATGGCCGCAGGTTTTAGCCCTTCACTCACTTTTTCCTCAGGGAATAAAATGGTGAGCCTGTCTCCCTCGCGCAGCTCATATCTCACGGTCACATGCTCTCCATTAATCAGAAGGTCACCGCCATCAAATTTAATATCTGTCAGCATTCGTTTTGAAATGCCAAGATCGATTAAGTAGTCCTTCAGCAGCCTGCCTTCTTCTTTGGCTGATATGGTTTTGTTTATCTTAAAGTATTCCAGCGAGAACAACCTCTTTCTTATTCTCCTTTGCCGATAAAGGAATCTTGCACCCTTTTCCAAAACGGAAATGGTCTAAATCGGGCAAACCGGACATTCTCGTCTGCCACTCGGCATTGAATGGATTTCACATCTTTATGCAGCAGCGACAAATGATCTATCGTCACCTGAAAATCCACATCATTAATCGGTTTGATCACACACGTATGGTGGTCCGGCAAAATGAGCGGCGAACCGACCGTTCTAAACACTCTGTTGTTGATTGAAGCCATTTCTGCCAGCTGGATCGCCCTAATGGATGGGTGAATAATAGCCCCGCCAAGTGCCTTATTATAGGCTGTACTACCAGATGGTGTAGACAAACAAAGACCATCTCCTCTGAATGTTTCAAAAAGCTGACCCCTAATCTCAACATCTGCCACAAGTGTACCTTCCATACTTTTAATCGTACATTCATTCATTGCTAAATATTTTTCTTCCCTGCCCCCATCGTTGTACCTGACGATGACTTCAAGAATCGGATATTCCACAATATGATAAGGCGTTTTGGCAATGGCTAACACAAGCTTTTCAATTTCACTCGGGACCCAGTCCGCATAAAAACCAAGATGGCCTGTATGTACGCCGACAAAAGCGGTTTCGTTCAGACGGTTGCTATACCGGTGAAAAGCGTATAAAAGGGTTCCGTCTCCGCCAACTGTAATGACGAGATCGGGTTCCTCTTCATTTAATTCCATTCCAAAATCCAATAAGTAGGTCTGTATTTTATTTTTAAGTGTGTCAGATACAGAATTCCCTTTCGAAGAAACTGCAAATTTCATGAATTCTTCTCCTTTTCCACCTTGCTGCGACGAGAAAGCAGCATCATATTTGATCAAGCTTATGCTCAACTATCGTTTTTCTTTTTCCGGGAAAATGCCACTTGCGCTTCTTGAATTTCCCCTCTGATTTCAGACATCTCATCATCAAGAAGAGATGCTGCCTCAGAAGCTCTTTGAAGGCGCTGCTTGACCTTCTCCGGGATATTCCCGCTATATTTATAATTCAGAGAATGCTCGATGGTCGCCCAAAAGTTCATGGCTAATGTACGGATTTGTATTTCGACGAGGAGCTGCTTCTCTCCATTGATCGTTTGCAGCGGATATAACACAACAAGGTGGTACGAGCGGTATCCGCTTTCTTTATGTTCTGCAATATAGTCGCGTTTATCTACAACCACAAAGTCTTTTCGTGACTGAAGCATTTTCTTGACGACTTGTATATCTTCTACAAATTGGCACATAATGCGAAGCCCTGCAATATCCTGCATTGTTTCAATCTCATGCATCGGGATGTTTTTACGCTTTGCCTTTTCCAATATGCTGGCAACGGGTTTCACTCGGCCAGTGACAAATTCTACTGGTGAATGGTCATCCTCAAATTCATACAGTTTTCGAATGCCTTTTAGTTTCACTTTTAATTCTTCGACTGCTTGCTTATATGGTGCGAGGAATTGATCCCATTGTTTTTTGTCCATGAAACTTCCCCCAATTCCAAATACCTAATTATTTCAGAGGAATGTGCTCTTCACTTTCTCTTCCATATCTCCGTAATTGGCATTGTCTTTAATATTGTCGATTAAATAGTTTAATTCCTGATGAAGTTGAATGAGTTCTAGCGTTTGCTCTTCCGCCGCCAAATAGACAGGGATTTCACGATTCATTGCTTCTTTTAATGGAGCCCATGTATGTTCTCCTAAAATAAGATACGTAAAAGACTCCTCAGTCTCAAGTATGTAAACGAACGCAAAGTGATCAGAATCAACAAGCATTTGTCCTGATGCTTTTGCTTTTTGAATTTGCTCATCTGACTGGACCGTCAAGATCAGCCTGTCTTCTTTTAAAGTTGCTTCTGTGATTTCAATTCTGTTTTGCATCATGATCTCCTTTACAACAAAGTACAGCTTTATTTTATCATATCAAGTTCAATATTGATAAACCGAACTTTTTGAGAAAATTTGATTTCTCCATTTCGTTGTTCATTTTGCCTCATTTAGCATCTATATACGTCTCTTTTTAAGGAATAAATAAGAAAAAAAGAAGCTTTTCATGTACAATAATCATATTTCCTCTAAATGAAAGGTTGATGTCAAAATGGCACAGGAAATTGAGATAGAACTAAAACAATTATTAATGAAAGAAGAATTTGAACAGCTAAAAGAATATTTTCAATTAAAGGACGAGGACTTCCACACTCAAACCAACTATTATTTTGATACACCTCAATTTGATATAAAATCCAAATTCGCTGCATTACGAATGAGAGAAAAAGGCGGGCAGTGGGTCCTCACATTAAAGGAACCGCATAAGATCGGCCTTTTGGAAACTCACCAAACGATCGATCCTCCCGCAAGTCTTGAACATTTCCATCTGCCAGAAGGTGAAGTGGCAGACAGATTAGTAAACCTTCACATCCAAAAAGATCAAATCGTGTATTTTGGTTCACTGGAAACGTCAAGAGCAGAAAAAATGATCAAAGAAGGCTTAATTGTTTTGGATCACAGCCGATATTTAACAGTAGAGGACTATGAACTTGAATTTGAAGTGAGCGATTTAGACATTGGACAAGCCGCTTTCACAGCATTGCTTCAGCAATTTCAGATCCCACCAAGACACACGAAAAACAAAGTCGCACGTTTTTATGAAGAAAAAATGAAAACAAAAGAATAGATGAATTCCTTGAAGGAGGAACATGATGAACGTCAATCAACTTCAATCCTTTATGCAGCTTCAAGCACTCAAAACGTTACAATCTGATAATGGACAAACACAACTCACAGCTGGACAAGAATCAAGCGCTGAGACTTCATTCCAGTCGCTGTTGCAAGATTTTTTAGGCGGATCTGAATTATCTCGTCTCCCGCTTTCCATTTCTGCTTTCATGGGATCGGACCCATCTACGTCTCCGAACACGCAATATGCACGCATGAACCCATATTTATCTGCGATAGCAGGCAGTGAGCAGCTTCAATCTCAGTCTCTTTATGCAAATGACAGCCAATTGAATACCGCAAATGGTATTGGAAACGTCTTAAATAACAGCTACACACCGCCGCTTCAAAAAGCTGTTTCAGGCTCTTCATCAAAAGAGATTAATCAGATCGTCTCACAAATGGCTCAAAAGCACGGAGTTCCAGAAAAGCTGATCCACGCAGTGATCAAGCAAGAATCCGGTTATCGCACGAATGCTGTCAGCCATGCTGGTGCACTTGGACTGATGCAGCTTATGCCGTCTACTGCTAAATCACTTGGCGTGAACAATGCCTTTGATGCAGCCCAAAACATTGAAGGCGGAACGAAGTATTTAAAACAAATGCTTCAAAAATATAATGGAAATGTCTCACTCGCCTTAGCCGCTTATAACGCAGGCTCAGGGAATGTAGATAAGTACGGAGGCATTCCTCCATTTAAAGAAACACAAAATTATGTAAAGAAAATCACAGCTCAATATTTCGCCTAAACCGAAGAGAATAACCTCTTCGGTTTTTTGTATGTCGCTTTTCACCCTTTTTTGACTGAATGTGTTATGATATGGTCAATTGAACACGGAACCTGTCTCCCTCACTATTCCCAAAGGACCAAAGCGGTTTGTTTGTGGAATTGAGTTGAGGTTGTTAAAATAAGTATACAAGAATAGAAACAACAAAATAGAACAAACTGAATATCACTTTTGAAATACATGAAATTCGCAATAGGGTGAGCCATCCTATTAGCTACGAGTTAAAGGAGTAGTCAACATGGTACAATCGTTTAACGCACCTTACGAAGCGGTTGGAGAGGAACTTCTATCGCAACTTGTTGATACTTTTTATGAAAATGTAAAGTGTCATCCTTTGCTTCATCCTATTTTCCCGGATGACTTAAAAGAAACAGCAAGAAAACAAAAACAGTTCTTAACTCAATATTTAGGCGGACCGCCGCTTTATACTGAGGAGCATGGTCACCCAATGCTACGGGCGAGACATCTCCCTTTTCCGATTACTGAGGAGCGGGCGGACGCATGGCTTGAATGCATGGAGGATGCAATGGATCAAGTAGGACTAACCGGCGATATTCGTGACTTTTTATTTGAGCGACTGTCTTTGACGGCTCGTCACATGGTCAACCAAATACCTGAAAAGGACGGACGATCTTGAGCTGCAATCCGCATGAGCAATATTTCTCACATTGTCACGGACATCCTCAAAAGCCGATTGAAATCTATGTATTCATTGATCCTCTCAGCCCGGACTGCTGGTTATTAGAGCCATCAATTAAAAAGTTGAAAATGAAATATGGCCGTTTCTTCACTTTACGAACGGTTACAAGTTCTAGTATTAATGCTTTGAACCGGAAACGAAAAAAACATTTACTAACCGAAGCGTGGGGGAAATTTGCCACGAAAACTCAGACCAAAAAAGAACAAATGCTGTCTGAACAAATTGTGACATCACCTTATCTCGCCTCTCTTGCATTAAAAGCAGCTGAACTACAGGGCAGAAAATGCGGAATGAAATTTTTACGACTTATTCAAGAATCGCTTTTTTGCCATCAGCAAGACGTCACCAGTGAACAAGTCTTGCTAGAAAATGCAAAAACGGCTGGACTGGACATTGAAGAGTTCCAGCGAGATATCCATTCTCAAAGTGCTGTCAAAGCGCTCCAATGTGATATGAAAATCGCAGCTGAAATGGATGTGTCTGAGCTTCCCACTTTCGCCTTTTTTAATACGATCAATGGTGAAGAAGGATTAAAGATTTCAGGTGCATATTCTTATGATATTTACGAGGAAATTCTCTTTGAAATGATTGGCGAAAAACCAACACCTTCAGAACGACCGCCAATTGAATGGTTTATCGCTTACTTTCAATTTGCATCAGCAAAAGAAATTGCCGTTGTATATGACCTGACCCTTGAAGAAGTTGAGCGCGAGATGAAAAAACTCGCATTTGCTAAAAAGGTAGAACGTGTACAAGTACATCAGGAAATGTTTTGGCGTTATACAGAAGGAGACAATCATTCAGATCTTGATGTCTACCGCTGTGAGAATGAACATGGGTGCTGACCCATGTTTTTTCTTAACTCCAAAAAAGAACATTTGTTCTATTTATAAGTACGAAGAAACCGCGCCGGGATAAGCGCGGTTTCACTATGTCTTAACGACAACAAAGGGGATGGGAGAAATTTTTCACGGTCAAACAAAGGGGTAATGTTTGTATGTGATTAATTTCACATCTGTAGTATATCAAATTTTGTCGACTTATGACAACCGATATACTATATGTTCATATTTTTGTCACAAAACATAAGAGGACTGTCACTTTCATATAGTGAAAGTAACAAAAAAATGGGGGGATCTGCATGCGCAGCACAACCATTGGACTTGTTGCCATTGGCTTATGTTTCTGTTTAAATATATTAGGCTTAATGAAGATGCTACCTCTTTACCTGACATCTCCACTCCTATTCGCTTCCATTCTCTTTACACTCTATCGAATGAATCACCGAAAAACCTTCAAAGGATTTAAAGCGTAATCATTGAATGTACAAACCTCGTTCATATAGACGAGGTCTAGCGTGTAGGCAAACCCTCGCATTCGGTGTCAGTCCTGCGTGCTGGTGCTCACGAATGTCAAATTCGCTCTGCGCGAGTAACTCGACCTTCCTAGCTGCAAAGGTTTTCTATCACGCTAAAAAGAAGTCAAAGGGCTAAAATCAAGTTCATCTTAGCCCTTTGTCAACAATCTGGTCTTTTTTATTTCAAGAAAAAACTCCTGCCAAAAGGTGAGTTTGCACTCACACATCTGACAGAAGTCTTCTCGTTACTCACCAGTCTTTGAGATGAGCTCTTCCATTTCCTTTAATTTTTCTTCAAACAATTGACATGCTGCCTCAATTGGTTCTTTTGATGCCATATCTACACCAGCTTTTTTCAGCACGTTAATTGGATAGTCAGAGCTTCCTGCTTTAAGGAAGTCTGTATAGCGCTCCACTGCAGGTTTCCCTTCTTCTAAAATTTGCTTACTTAATGCCTGAGCCGCACTATAGCCTGTCGCATATTGATACACATAATAGTTGTAATAGAAATGCGGAATTCGGGTCCATTCTAATCCGATTTCCTTATCCACAACCATACCGTCGCCAAAATACTTCTTATTCAGGTCGTAGTACAGGTTCGTCATAAACTCTGGCGTTAATGCCTCCCCTTCTTGCGCTTTCACATGAATCAGGTGCTCGAACTCTGCAAACATCGTTTGTCTGAATACCGTCCCTCTAAATCCTTCTAACAAGTGATTGAGCACATACAAGCGCTGCTTTTTGTCCTCTAAATGATTGAGTAAGTATTCACCTAGTAATGCTTCGTTTGTTGTAGAAGCAACTTCCGCTACAAAAATGCTGTAGTTTCCGTACGGATATGGCTGATGCTTTCTTGTATAGTAGCTATGAACAGAGTGACCAAATTCATGAGCCAGCGTAAATAAATTATCAATATTATTTTGCCAGTTCATTAAGATATAAGGATTCGTACCATAGCTTCCAGAAGAATATGCGCCGCTTCGTTTCCCTTTATTCTCATAAACGTCTACCCAGCGATTTTCGAGTCCCTCTTTTAATACCGAAACATATTCTTCTCCTAATGGAGCTAACCCTTTCAGCATATAATCCTTTGCTTCATCATAGGTCAGCTTCATGCCAGCATCTTTTACTAATGGTGTATACAAGTCATAATTGTGCACTTCATCAAGCTTTAATACCTTTTTACGCAATTCAATGTAGCGGTGTAATAACGGTAAATATTGATGAACTGTATCAATTAGATTGTCATACACTTCTTCAGGAATACTGTTGCGTGATAACGCTGCTTCTCTTGCCGATTTGTAATGACGTACTTTCGCATAAAAATTATCCTTTTTAATCGAGCCGCTGAGTGTAGACGCTAAAGTATTCTTATATTGATCATACGTTTTATAAACGGCTTTAAAAGCATTCTTTCTCACTTCACGATCATCACTGTTTAAAAAGGTAATGAAGTTGCCATGAGTAATTTTCTTTTCTTCTCCATTTTCATCCTTAACAGAAGGGAACGAAATATCTGCATTATTAAACATACTAAACGTAGTGGATGATGTTGATAAAGGTTCAGAGGCTTCAGCTAATAAAGCTTCTTGCTCTTCACTTAAAATATGCGGACGCTCTTTGTTAATTTCTTCGAGAGCGTGAGAATAAAGTTTTAATTCTTCTTTTTCCAAAATGAATTGCTGCAGCTTATCTTCTTGAATAGATAAAATTTCCGGAACAATATAGGCAGATGTACTAGACAGCTGTGTAAATAAATTGGATGCTTTATCATTTAAAGCCTGAAATGATGAATTTGTTGTATCTTCATCGTATTTCATGTGCGCATATGTATAAAGCTTGCCAAGCTTTTCAGAAAGTTGATCCTGAAATGTTAGGGCTTCATACAAGACATCAGCAGAATGGGCCAGCTTGCCTTTAAATTGGGCGAGCTTCGGAATTTCTTTTTTTACAGCTTCGAATTCCTTATTCCAAGAATCGACACTTTCAAAAATATCTTCAAGGCGCCATTTGTTTTCTTCTTTTACTTCGCTTCTGTCTGGTAAATGATTGTTGTTATTTTGTGAAGTCATATGAATCCCCCTTGCATGAGTTGTGTTGAACCAACCTTTCGGAAAGTGAAAGAAATTGGTGTTGTATTTATCTTCTTTGTTTTGAACTATATTTGTCAAATCATATGCAGAAATAAATACCAAACAAACTAAAAAAATGAGAAAAAAGCGTTTCTTTCTATTCAATAGCAGCACCACCTTTTTCTTATCATGATCAAAGTGGGCATGAAACATGCTAATGAAATAAGAAAGCATCTCGTTTTATCGCTTCATCTGCTGTTCGTATAGGCTTTTGATTCGACGTTACTTGATAATTACCCTCTTTCGTCATGTATAAAAACCCTAGTTTCACAAGCGCCCGTACATATGAAATGATCACCTCTTTGATTTCTTCTATTGTGACATTGGTATATCGGAGCTTCACTTCTTTATTCTGGACACATCGCTCAATTTCTTTTAAAAGAAGATGAATGGTCACTTGTTCTTTTCCCTTTCTAACCATCCAATCATAAAGACATCCTTGCCACACATAAACAGGGCTTGAAAAGATATATGCTTCTGTCAGGGGGATAAATAATTCTGTCGGTAGAAATGGCCATGCTGTTTGATGATGCTCATAAAAAATGGTTCTTAAACGCTTGCTTTCATTTGCTAAAATGCGGGGTGGCCGCTCCCTAAATTGCCGAATACACTTGAGCCACTCTTTATACAATTGATGATTGCTCGAGGAAACAGATAAGAGTGCTGGTAGTTGGCGATAAGCTGAAGGCGGTCTAACAGTCATTGAGGCACATATTTTCGTTGGCTGAAACACGAGAAGTTGATCCAGGTGGATGAATCTATTTTGGATCGGACAATAAAAAATGAGTCTCCTATTCTTTGACTGCCTTAAAATGCCCCAATGAATGGAGGAGAATGAAAAGAGCTGGCCAGCCATTCGTTTTAAACGATTCGCCCCTATGATCCATATAGGATAGAGCCCCGCAGCACGGAGACCTTCCGTTCGTTTATGTAGCTCTTTCCACGAAATATTTGCACATTGAAATTCGATGGCATAGCTTTTATTTTCTATAGCAACGGTCACATCAGGGCGCTGCTGAATGTTTGAGACATATTTCTCTAGTAACGGCTCATATCCAAGCTGTGTGAGCCAATCCTTAAGAGCAATCTTCCCTGCCTGATGATAAGCTGTTTCACCGGTGGACGCTAATGGACATGCCGAGAGCTGTTTATGTGCAAAATGATGGACACGATGCTCACCTAGCTTTAATAGAACCTCCTGCCTACATTCAGGACAGTAAAATTTGCACGTAGCTCTTACATGCTCTAGCCGCCTTTTAGTCAGATGTTGTGTGATGCGAATCAGCTTGCCATTCTCCATGATTGCTGCATTCATATATTTCGCCCCTTGCTCTTTGATGACCGTATTATAGCTTTTTCTCTCATCAGGAAGCGAATATCGAAAATGAATTTTTATCGTATCAAAACACGATTTCAACCTACTTTCCCTTAGTAAAATAAAAAATCCCCCTTTTAGAAAAGGGGGGAAATACAATTTTTATAAAAGAGGTGATAATAATCTTGCTGTTGATTCAAACAGCCTCACCCTTAAAGGCCTCTTCGCAAATTCTTCTGGAACAATTTCATGTGACTGCTCTAAGTCACCTAAGAAGTCGTTGACCAGCTTCTCTGTGCTTTTTGTTTTGTAGAGGAAAGCATTCACTTCAAAGTTCAGATGAAAACTTCTCATATCCATATTTGCTGTACCAATTGATGCTAGCTCACTATCCACAATGATAAACTTACTATGCATAAAGCCTTGATCATATTCATATACCTTCGCACCTGCTTCTAAAAGTTCGGGGAAGTATGAACGGGACGCATGAAATACGATGCGTTTATCTGGATTTTTCGGCGCAATGATTCGTACATCGACTCCGCTCAAAGCAGCAATTTTCAGTGCGGACAAAATATCATCATCAGGTACAAAATAAGGTGAAGCAATCCAAATTGATTTTTTGGCGGAGATAATCATGGAGAAAAAGAGATTTTTAATGACTTCCCACTGTTTATCAGGACCACCAGCAATCATTTGTACTCCTTCTGCTCGACTCTCCATATGACTGAAATCTTTAAAATAATCCACACCCGAGCATCTTTCATTGGTCATGTAATACCAATCCTGCATAAAAATTTGCTGCAAATCACGAACGGCCTCACCTTTAATCATCAGGTGCGTATCACGCCAAAATCCATATTGTCTGCTTCTGCCCATATATTCGTCCCCAATGTTAAGTCCGCCGACAAATCCTACTTCTCCATCAATCACCACGATTTTCCGGTGATTTCGGAAATTGATTTTATTATTTAATAAGGGCAGTCTCACTGGTAAAAACGGAACGATCTGCACGCCAGCCTTTTCTAAGTCAGCAATATATTGACGAGAGAGTTTTAGGCTGCCTACATCATCATATAAAAAGCGGACAATCACACCACTTTTTGCTTTCTCGATTAAAATGTCCTTTAATTCTTGTCCCAGATCATCATGACGGAGAATATAATATTCTAGATGAATGTGATGTGTTGCTTTTTTGATCTCTTCAAAAATATGAGAGAACGTTTCTTCTCCATTGGTCAGAACTTTAGAGGATGTGCGATACGTAATAGGGGTATGTCCAAGTCTGTGGGCCAGTTTAAATAAGAGCTGCTGATGGTCACCCATATGAGTCATTTTTTCAATCGCTTCTCTGTGGATACGTTCATCTTCCTGGACAAGCTGTTCGTCTAGTACCGCTTTCTTTTCAAAAAGTCTGCGCTTTTTAATATTGCGTCCAAAGAAAATATAAAACAAAAACCCGAAAAGCGGAAAGCTCCCAAGCAGCACAAGCCACGTAATCGTTTGAGAGGGGTTTCTGTTTTCTAAGAAAATAACAAACCCGATGAAGATAATCGATAAAGTGAATAGAACACTGACGGAACTTAATACACTTACCGCTAGATCACCGGCAAAAATTTGGATAATCAAATAAGCACCTATCGTAATGATAAGAAAAAATAGAACTTTGACTACATTTCTCATTTCATTTTCTCCTTGCCGATCACTTTGTTTACTTTTTCATTCAGATAAAAAAGTCGATTCCTCTATAGAAATCGACTTTTGGTTGTTACGAGAAGTGCTGTTGAATCGTTTCAAGCGCATTCTCTTTGACAATCAGCTGACCGTATTCTTGCAGTCTGTAGATGCTGACCACTGATTCATGAGCATATTCAAGCAGAATACTAAGCTGATTCTCCACCTGCTCATCTGACAAATCCTCGTGGAAGTCAACATATAGATAATAACGGTTTTCAAACGAATATAAACTTGTCGTAAAATCCTGCATATTTAATTGAGAAAGTGCAATCAAATCTTCAAAGTCATCCATTTTCAATACGAACTGAAGTTGAAGTTTTTTGTCCTTCTCATTATGATCTTCTTGATCTTGCTCTTCTTTATGAAAATCATCAAGCAGAGCATCTAAACTTTCTTCATCTGTTTGATCTTTTTTATCTTCTGGAATCGGCAATTCGAGCTTTTGTCCATCTTTAGAAAGTTGGGCTTTTGTCACGACAATTTCAAGACCTTTATCAAGTGCCTGTACTTGAATCCAAAGTGGTCCCTCTACTGCAAATTCTTCTTCTTCGTGCACTTCGTCCATCACTTCCCAGAACAGCTCTTCACTGCGCTCACGATTATACCAAATCTCTTCACGGTCAAAACCGCGATCTTCAATATCACCGTAGGAAATATAAAATTTGACTGTATGTTCATTTATTCTTTCGATTTCCATTTTGCCAACCTTCCCTTCTATATAAGATGTTGAAGGGACATACAAGCTCCCAATTAATAGTACTTTACTACACTTTACCCGTTCCGTCTACATGTTAACCATTTAAAGAAATGAGGTATTGCTGTGTACTGTCTATTTTATGATAAAACATGAATAAAAGAAATAAAAACGCATTTTTTGCAGAGAAAACTTGCAGAAACATATATTTGAATTGTCTTCATATATTGGTTGTACGAGCTATTTTAGTGAAATGAGGTGAACTGGATGGAAACAGAGTGGATCGTATCCTTACTGATGATTATTGGCATAGACCTCATACTAGGCGGAGATAATGCATTAATCATTGCGATGGCCAGTCGAAGCTTATCAAATGAAAAACGAAACAAAGCCATATGGATCGGCACACTTTTGGCAGTGCTGATGAGAATCACCATGACTGGTGCTGCCGTTTATTTATTGACCATCCCCTATTTGCAATTTATCGGCGGTCTCTTTCTCCTTTATATAGGATACAATTTGTTAATTGAACAAAAGAAAGAATCCATTCGGATTAAAAGCAGCGGCTCCCTTTGGCGTGCTGTTCAGACCATCGTGATTGCAGATCTTTTTATGTCACTTGATAATGTGATCGCTGTTGCAGGGGCAGCTAAAGGGAACATGGTGCTCACTGCCTTTGGCTTAATGATTTCAGTCCCGATTATTATCTGGGGGAGTAAGCTGATTCATGCAGCACTAACCAAGTTTCCGATTCTTTTATACGGAGGGAGTGCACTTTTAGCTTTTACTGGCGGAGAAATGATTGTCCGTGATGTAAAACTGAATGAATTTATGGCGCAGCATACAACACTTGAATTGTTGCTTCCTTTTTTAACCGTCGCAACCGTTATTTTAGCCAGTCTCTTTTACGAACAAACGGCTGAAAATAAATAAAAAAAGCTGCCAAATGATCGGCAGCTTTTCGTGTTGTCTATTAGTTAGCAAGTCGCTGAGCTTCTCGAAGTTGGAATGTACGAACCGTTCTAGGAAGGAAACGTCTAATTTCATCTTCGTTGTACCCAACTTGCAGTCTTTTTTCATCCAAAATAATTGGACGTCTTAGAAGACCAGGGTGCTCATTGATTAGTTTATACAATTGTTGAAGCGGCATTGTCTCAACATTTACATTTAGTTTTTGGAATACTTTAGAACGTGTTGAGATAATTTCATCTGTACCATCTTCCGTCATACGAAGAATCTCTTTGATTTCATCGATTGAAAGAGGCTCAGAAAAAATGTTTCTCTCTTGGTATGGAATATTGTGCTCTTCTAACCACGCTCTTGCTTTTCTACATGATGTACAGCTTGGTGATGTGTATAATGTTACCATAAATCTTCACTCCTCAATTTGTAGAATGAATATTGATCTGTATTCTTAAATTAAAATTGTTCTAAATAAGTAATCTTTATAGTGATTATACTATAAAAAAGTAAGTGTGAACAGATTTTCTTGCAATTTTTGTGACAAAAACTAGACAATTTCATTCTTTTTGTGCTGATGTTTGAAGTCTGAACATTCTCATTTAGTCGAGATGATCGAAAATATTTTTTTGTTTTCTATTTTCAACGAGCTTCAGCACATCATCAACATCCTCATACGATTGTCCATACCATTCTTCGTCTTTATACGTATGGATTCCTTCGTACGTCTTTCTCATGGCCTCCATCATTTCTTCCTCATTATCTGTACGAGGCGACCAATAAAGAATTTCCATGCGGTTCACTTCATTTGTTGCAAGTGACCTGCGTTTATAACCAATTGATTCAGCATGCTTGAAGTGCTCTCTCTGATAAAACTTTAGGCGTTTTGCAGTATCTGCATCATCTTCATCTACAGGCTCGACCTCAAGCAAGATCGGTTTTCTTTTTTCCTTCAGCTTATGAATGAGCTTTGAGCCGAGGCCTTCACCTCTTGCATCCTTGGAAACAAATAAATAATCAATAAAGATGAAAGAATCAAATTCAGCGTACATCATCACATGATGAGGCCCTTCTTCTTTATGATAAATATCACTTCTTTCCTTTAATAAAGCTTCCATATGCTCTTTTGACTTCATTTCTTCTATCGGGAAGTATTCACTGAGCTTTTCATACCAATTCATGGATCCGCTCCTTATGATGTAGTTAAGAACCACTTCCTTATCTATTCCCGATTTCCTGCTATTTAAACGCCTGTACTAGTAAGACGCAACAATGCCATTGGTGGTTTCACTTTTTTTCAAGAGAAAGCAAAAAAGTTTTATATCGAACGATTCATGAGCATTTGAAAGCAAGCAAACAAAAGAAGTGTCATGGCGATCTGAAACATGATGAAATAAAGGTACTTCATACGCCGGACTTCTTCCTTCTGTTTATTCGTGCGCCGATACACAGCAAATTCAACCGAAAACGAAATGATGCAGATGAGCACTAAAAATGCGATCATCCACTTTCCTCCGTTTGGTTCCGTTAAAAAAGATATTGAAAATAGCATCGTGACGATAAAAAAGTGAAGACATGAATAGCGAAACGTCTTCCATAACAACATTTGATTTCCTCCTGGTTTACTCATTTTATATAAAAATTACCATCAACTTGTTTTTTTGTAAAATAAAAAAGAAGCACTGATATCGCAGTGCTTCTTCTCTGTTCTTATTGTTTTGCTTTGATCTCTTTGAATTCTTCCTCAGTACAGCTGACAAAGTGACCTGGCTTCACTTCACGAAATTCCGTATTTGTTCCTTTATGAACAGATGGATCGTATTTAATCCGTTTGCGGTTACGCTCATAATCAGGATCTGGAAGCGGAATCGCAGATAGTAATGATTTTGTATATGGATGAAGCGGGTTTTCATATAATTCATTCGCTGGTGCCAGCTCAACCAATTTCCCAAAATACATCACACCGATACGATCGCTGATATATTTCACCATGGAAAGGTCATGGGCAATGAATAAATACGTTAAGCCTTTTTCTTCTTGCAATTCTTTCATTAAGTTGACAACCTGCGCTTGGATGGACACATCTAGAGCAGAGATTGGCTCATCGGCAATGATGAAATCCGGCTCAACAGCTAACGCACGAGCAATCCCAATACGCTGCCTTTGACCACCTGAAAATTCATGCGGGTATCTATTCGCATGCTCTTTATTCAAACCAACTGTTTCAAGCAATTGATACACACGCTCTTTACGTGCTTGTGCTGATTTTGCAAGACCATGAATATCGATACCCTCTGCAATAATATCCACAACTTTCATTCTTGGATTGAGGGAGGCATATGGATCCTGAAAGATCATTTGCATTTTTCGGTTAAATTGTTTAAGATCTGTTGTTGATTTTTTATCATGCACATTCTGCCCGTTAAAAATAACTTCGCCACCTGTTGCATTGTATAGACGAATGATGGTTCTCCCAGTAGTGGATTTCCCGCAACCAGATTCACCTACAAGGCCCAATGTTTCACCTCTATAAATGTCAAAGCTGACATCATCAACAGCTTTTACTTCATTAGGTTTACCCACATTAAAATATTGCTTAAGATTTTTCACTTGTAAAATAACATCTTTTTCACTCAATGTGATCCCCCCCTTTTTGCGCATTAAATTGTCGCATTCTTTGCTTAATTGATTCAGGAGGTTCTACTTTTGGCGCGTTAGGATGTAAAAGCCATGTAGCAGCAAAATGAGTTTCTGATACTTGATATAAAGGCGGCTGCTGTTCAAAATCAATTTTCATTGCAAATTGATTTCTAGCCGCAAATGGGTCTCCTTTTGGAGGATTCAACAAATCAGGCGGCGTGCCTGGAATGGCAAACAATTTCTCCTCTTTTGCATCAAGACTTGGCATAGAGCTCAGTAATCCCCAAGTATATGGATGTTTTGGGTTATAGAAGATCTCATCTACGGTGCCAATTTCAACAATTTGACCACCATACATAACCGCTACACGATCTGCTACATTCGCAACGACCCCTAAATCATGTGTGATAAAGATGATAGATGTTTCAATCTTCTTTTGAAGATCTTTCATCAGTTCTAAGATTTGGGCTTGAATGGTTACATCTAAAGCAGTAGTTGGCTCATCTGCAATTAAAATTTTCGGATTACAAGCAAGAGCTATTGCAACGACAACCCTTTGTCGCATCCCACCAGAAAATTGATGGGGGTATTGCTTGAACCTCTGTTCCGGTTTCGGAATACCTACAAGACTCAAAAGCTCAAGTGCTCTTTTTTTAGCTTCTTCTTTACTTGCATTTTGATGTTTTAAGATGGGTTCTATAATTTGCTTGCCAATTGTCATAGTCGGATTCAAAGATGTCATTGGATCTTGAAAGACCATGGCAATATCTTTCCCTCTTATTTTCTGCATCTGTTTGTCAGAAAGTTTTGTTAGGTTTTTACCTTGAAACAAAATCTCTCCTTTTTTCACTTCGGAGTTAGATTTAGGAAGCAGACCCATGATTGATTTAGAAGTTACCGATTTACCAGAGCCTGATTCTCCAACAATGGCAAGCGTCTCACCTTTTTTCAATTCAAAATTCACACCTCGAATTGCCTTAACTTCGCCAGCAAATGTGTGGAATGAAATATTTAAGTCATTTACTTTTAAAATCGTTTCTTGTTTATTCATCAACATCACCGCCCCGTACTAATCTTTCATTTTTGGATCAAGTGCATCTCTCACACCGTCGGCAACAAGGTTAAAGACGATCATGATAACACTAATGATAATTGCTGGATAAACCATCTGATATGGGAAAGCGATCATTGATTTAAACCCATCTTCAATTAATGTCCCTAGTGAAGCTTGCGGCTCTTGCAGACCTAATCCAATAAAGCTTAAGAAAGCTTCAAAGAAGATCGCACTAGGAATAGTGAACATTGTATTAATAATCATCACACCTGTTAAGTTTGGCAACATGTGCTTAAAGATAATTTTAAAGTTACTTAATCCCAAAGTTCTAGCGGCTAGTACATATTCCTGTTCTTTCAGCTTCATGACTTGAGCACGCACGACCCTAGCCATACTGATCCACCCGGTAATACTTAGTGCAATAATAATTGGAATAATCCCTGGTTTTAAGACGAGAATCATTAATATGACAACGATTAAGTTTGGAATCCCCATTAGAACTTCCAAAATACGCTGCATCGCATTATCAATTTTCCCACCGAAATAACCAGAAATAGCGCCGTAGGCAACACCAATAATTAAATCGATCACAGCTGCAACAACAGCAATAAGCAGTGAGATTTGAGTTCCTTTCCACACACGTGTAAATAGATCTCTCCCAAGATTATCGGTACCGAACCAGTAGTAATGTTCAATCCCTTTTTGTTCATATGGATTAACCACATCACCATTTTTTAGTGTTCTTTCACCAGTAAAAGGTAAGAAACTAACATGCTCTAATCCTTGGATTCGAGGCGGTAAGTTCGCTTCAGACGTTGTTTGAGTACTAAAGTCTTTGCCACTAATTAATGGTCCGACGAGCGCCATGAATACAATTAAAAATAAAATCACCATACTAACAACAGCGGCTTTATTCTTTTTAATTCTAAGCCATGCGTCTTGCCAATAATTTAGACTTGGTTTTTCAATTTTTTCAGCAGATAATGTATCAACACCAGCGGGTTCAAACAGACTTTTATCAATATTTTCTTCTTGCTGTTTCATTATTTGTTACCTCCCGCTACACGAATTCTAGGATCGATAATTCCATATAGAATATCGACAATAAATACAACCACTACAAAAAGAACGGCAAATAAGATAGTTGTACCCATGATGACTGGGTAGTCGTTTACTGTAATGGCTTTAACAAACTGCTCACCAATTCCAGGAATTGAGAAGATTTTTTCTATTACTAGTGATCCCGTCATTAAACTAACAGTCAATGGACCAAGTACTGTGACAACAGGTATTAAAGCATTTCTCATTGCATGTTTAAATGCGATCTCAAAATAGCCTGCTCCTTTTGCTTTTGCAAGCAAAATGTAATCTGTCTCAAGTACTTCAACCATTTCTGTTCTCATAAAACGAGCACAAATGGAGATAGGGAACATTGCTAACGCTATAGTAGGTAAAATTGTATATTCAAACCCATTCCAAAATTGAGTTGGTAATAACCCCAATTTCACCGCAATATAGTACTGAAGTAATCCAGCGAATACAAAACTCGGAATTGATTTACCGATAACTGCCAAGAAAGTAGCAGAGTAATCCACCCATGTGTTCTGTCTTAAAGCTCCAACTACTCCCAAAAAGATACCAACAATCGTTCCTAAAATAATCGCTTGAAGGCCTAGGACAGCAGATGGTCCTACTCGATATGAAAGAAGTTCTGTTACGGAGGTATTGTTGAATTGGAATGAAACACCTAAATCCCCAGTGAATGTATTAATCATGTAATGAAAATATTGAACAGGAATTGGCTGATCTAGTCCATATTTTGCATTAAGTACAGCTTGTTGAGCTTCTGACAACTTTTGCGCATTAACAAAAGGAGAACCCGGAATAAGTTTCATTAAGAAAAAAGTGATTGAAACAATGATGAAGAGGGTAACAACCATGTAGGCAACCCGTCTAATTAAGTATTTCAGCATACTTGCACCTCCTGATAAAACTGACTTTTCTGTATATTTCGACATATTTCTCTCAGTGAAAAAGAGAGTATATTCAGAGAATACACTCTCTTTTCTATAAGATTGTTAATTATCCTTCAATTTTCATCCATTTGTAGCTGAATTCAGGTCCAACTTTGTGAATGACAAATCCTTTTACTTTGTTATTAATCAGATAGTTAGTTGCTCTCTGATAAATTGGTGAAAGTGCTGCGTCATCTTGTAATAATACTTTTTCAGCTTCTTGTAAAGCTTTCCAGCGTTCTTCAGGTTTTGCAGCTAATTTGCCAGATGCATCTTTTAACAACTGATCATATTTTTTATCTGAGTAACCCATGTGGTTGTTTCCGCCACCTGTGATGAACAAGTCAGAGAACGTGATCGGATCAAGGTAATCTGGACCCCATCCAGCCATCTGAAGATCGTAATCCTCTTTCTTATCACGATCAATACGAGTAGCGAAAGGAACACTTTGAATATTGATATCTAAGCCAGGTAAAGTTTTCTCGAGCTGATCTTTAATGAAAGCACCGATTGTTTTAGCTGTCTCAGAATCATCACCTAAGTAATTAAGCGTTACTTTAGACGTTCCTAATTCTTTCAACCCTTTTTCAAAAAGCTTTTTCGCTTCATCTTTATTAGTTTCTAAGTATTTAGGCATTCCATCACGGAAGTCTTTTCCGCTTTCATCATGTACGAAATCTTTTGGAATTTGATAGTATGCAGCAACTGAACCATTCTGCAACACATCATTTACAAACGCTTCTTTATCAATTGCCGTTGCAATTGCGCGACGAACGTTTTCATTCTTTAAAGATTTATTTCCTTGGTTCATTTTCAACCAGAACACAGTAGGTTCTAGTAATCTTTTCATCCGCTTATCACCTTCGTATTGAGAGATGATGGCAGGTGTTGATAATTTAGGTGTAATATCAGCTTCTCCCGCTTCAAATGCGTTAACAGCTGCTTGTGGATCTTTAGATACTTTAAAAGTAAGTTTTGTCATAGAGACGTTCTTTTTGTCCCAATATTCTTCATTCTTTTTGTATTCCCAAGTAGTTGCTTGTGGGCCATCCCAAGAAGAAAGTTCAAATGGTCCGTTGTATACAAGGTTCTTTGCAGTCTTCGCATATTTGTCACCTTGTTCTTTAACGAACTTTTCATTCACTGGGTAGAATGTTGGGAATGAAAGCAGAGATTGGAAGTAAGGAATTGGTTTTTCAAGTGTAATTTGCAGTTCTTTATCGCTTACAGCTTTAATTCCTAGTTCCTCAGGCTTTGCTTTTTTGTTGTATACTTTATCAGCATTCTTAATTTTACCAACCATCATATATGGGCCATACTCAGACTTTTGTTCTGGATCTAAAGCACGTTGCCATGCATATACGAAGTCTTGAGCTTTAACTGGGTCACCATTAGACCATTTTGCATCTTTAATTTTGATGTTGTAAACTGTTTTATCTTTGTTAGCAACTGGTTCCCCATCAGCCATACCAGGCACTAATTCTTCTTTATCGTTGAAACGATACAAACCTTCAAACACGTTATTCATAGTCGTAAAACTGATTGTATCACTCGCTTGGATTGTATCCATTGCAGGCATTTCCTGTGATTCTAAAATTGTAGCCTCTTGTTTTGAATCTTTGGATGCAGTGCCCTTGTCGCTACTTTGTTTACCTGAACATGCAGATACAAAAATAGTCAGCACCAATAAAAAAACTAAAAGCAGTGAAAATTTAGACTTTTTCATCTAGTTGTTGACCTCCCCTTCATAAATGAACTACAGGAACTATTATACTAGCAAATAAGTAATTGTGCATTCATTTTTTTAAGAAAATTTTCATATTTCCACTGTTTTTTAATATTTTTATTAAAAAATTGAAATAATTTGGTTATTTTTCTGAGATTTTGTGATCTTAAATACCTAATCAGAGGTAATCCTGTCTATACAATTGGCAATCTTCATGATTCATTGTAAACTGATATCAAGAAATTGATTAAAACAACAGCTTCGTTCCTTGTTTCGTTTTTCTTATATAGTGAAAGTCTTGAATTAAATGTTTTTATTGCTATTTTAGTACAGTAAAGTTTTAATGCGCAGGAGTGATTGTTATTAGATTTTTTATTCTTTTACTTAGTTCTAATGGCCTTGTTTTCATTTTAAGCTTCCTCTTTTATGGGCACATATCTTTCTTAAGCATGATTAACATCACATTTTATTTAGCTTCTGGCACTTTGCTAGTGTGGTTATCGTTCATCACTTTAAAAAGTGGATTTTTTGATCAAATATCTTACAGCTTCCGAAAGGTGTTTGATTCTTTAAATAAGCAAAAGGACCATGTTGATGACAGTTTAAACAAACATTTATCATCATCTTTTCAAAGTAACTTTTCAACCTTAAGAACATTAGGTTTGAGTTTACTCATTGAAATGTTAATATTGCTCTTGATTTATTATATGTAGGTTTTGACTTTTGATTTTTGCTTATTTATAATGAATGAAATTACATTTTTGCGATGAAAAAGAAGAGTACATATATTCACCATTTACAGAGAGTCTGCGGTTGGTGCAAGCAGATAATGGCATGTATGGAATGGGCTTTGGAGCAGCTAACCGAACACTTGATAGAGTGAGTAGGCTTAGACGGAGCAGTCTCCGATATCAACGTCTTGAGTGATTTCTGATTTGAAATAACAAGGGTGGTACCACGGTTCATTCGTCCCTTTTCTGTTGAAAAGTGATGGGTGGGCCTTTTTATATTGAAGAAAAGAGGTTTTAGTATGACAAAAAAGACGATTTTCTCAGGCATTCAGCCTAGCGGTTCTGTGACATTGGGGAACTACATTGGAGCGATGAAGCAATTTGTCGATCTTCAGCATGATTACAACGGCTACTTTTGTGTGGTCGATCAGCATGCCATTACGGTGAGTCAGGATCGTTTAGCCCTTCGACAAAATATTAGAAGCTTAGCCGCTCTTTATTTGGCAGTGGGACTTGATCCTGAGAAGGCAACATTGTTTATCCAATCAGAGGTACCTGCCCACGCCCAGGCAGGATGGATGCTGCAATGTGTCGCTTATATTGGGGAATTAGAAAGAATGACTCAATTTAAGGACAAATCTGCTGGTAAGGAAGCAGTCGTTTCAGGACTATTAACGTATCCGCCATTAATGGCTGGCGATATTTTGTTATACGGTACGGACTTAGTTCCTGTAGGAGAAGATCAAAAGCAGCATCTTGAATTAACGAGAACGCTTGCTGAACGCTTTAACCGAAAGTATAACGACATCTTTACTGTACCTGAAGTCAAAATTCCAAAAGAAGGCGCTCGGATTATGTCTTTAACAGACCCAACGAAAAAGATGAGCAAATCTGATCCGAACCAAAAATCTTTCATTACCTTATTAGATGAGCCAAAACAGCTTGAAAAGAAAATCAAAAGTGCTGTGACTGATTCAGAGGGCATCGTCAAATATGACAAAGAAAACAAACCTGGAATTGCCAACTTGCTGACGATTTATTCTGTATTAGGGAACGTATCGATTGCAGAGCTTGAACAAAAATACGAAGGTAAAGGTTATGGTGAATTTAAGGGAGATCTTGCGAACGTGGTCGTGGATGCGTTAAAACCAATTCAAGATCGCTATTATGAACTCATTGAGTCAGATGAGCTTGATCGCATTTTAGATGAGGGTGCTGAAAAGGCAAACCGTGCGGCAAACAAAATGCTGAAAAAAATGGAGAATGCAATGGGTCTTGGCCGGAAACGCAAATAAAACAAGCTTGCAGCATATTCAGCTGCAAGCTTTTTCTAATTCACTTTTGATTCGTTTTCCATTTCCCAAAGTTTTTCAAAAAATGGCTGTCCTTTAATCATTTTTTCACAAAAGGCTAAATGGTTTTCTGACCATCCATCAATGGTTTCGTTATAAAGCATGTTCCAAATTTCCTCGAAAGACATTCGTTTGATCTGGTTGTACATGCGCGGATTCCATTCTGTATACCAATAGGCAATTTCTGCCCGGTTTTGAAGCCCCTTTAGTTGATCTAGCGCCATAAACATCAGCTGCTTCAGCTGTCTTTCTTTTCTCGTTAATCCGCTGATATGCTGCGGTGGTAATGATAGGATGTGATATTCTTTCGTCGATTCAAGGCTGTCTGTTGTGAATTCATACTCCTCTGCCTTCACATCTTTCACCATTTCATACACCAATTGCTCCTGTCTTGGAATCAATCGGCTCTTTCTCACAGGGATGGAATAACCAATCGTATCCACAGCGATGATTCTAATCCCGTCCGTGACCACAAAGCAATACTCTAATTTACGGCGTTCATGATTTTTTCGAATATATGATTTCTCAAATACAGACTCTAGCAGCGTCTTCGGCAGCTCTGATAGATCATTCTCTATGTAATCAAACAAAGGACTCTGCACCTTGAGTAAAGGTACTTGATCTAACAGCTCCACGCTGTCCTCCTTGCGCCACTCATGAAAATGGCACACATTATAGCCATTCTCTTCCCCTTCAAACCAATTCACCCATACGTCATGAAGAAATAACATAACCAATCCCTCACTTTTTAAAAACTGTTGTCCACAGTATGGGCAAGGGATAGAGAAATTATTCCAACTTTATTAAAACTTCTCCCTGACGGAAGGACGGCTTTATTTCCTGGGAAAAGGAGAACGTCTCGCAGAGTCCTTTCACGATTTTCTATAAGCAGAACCTTATTTTAGCTTTTTAGGATCAAGGGCATCTCTCAGTCCATCACCTAAGAAGTTAAAGCATAAAACGGTAAGTAGAATCAGTAAACCTGGGAACAGTGGATACCACCATGCTTGCACCATAATGGAGAAATTTTGTGCATCTTGAAGCATGTTTCCCCAGCTCGCCGTTGGAGGCTGGATGCCGAATCCTAGATAGCTAAGTGTCGACTCAGCTAAAATAACAGAACCGACTTTTAATGTAGCAGACACAATAATAGGGCCGATACAGTTCGGTAAAATATGCGAAAAGATGATGACATGGTTTTTCGTTCCGATCGTTCTTGCTGCGAGTACGAATTCTCTTGTGCGAAGTGACAAGAATTCACTGCGGATCAGCCTGGCGGTTGTTGTCCAGCCAGTCAGCGCAAAGATTAAAATCAATTTATCAATACCCGGTTTAAAAATTGTCACTAGCGTGATCAAAAGAAAAATATCTGGAATAGACAATACGACATCCACCATTCTCATGAGCACAGAATCGACAAAGCCTTTAAAGTATCCCGCTACCGCTCCAATGACGGTACCAATGGTGATGGCTCCGACTACTGAGACAAAGCCAACTAATAGAGACACCCTCGCTCCGTATAGCACCCTTGAAAAAATATCTCGACCAAACTTGTCGGTTCCCATAAAATGCTCTGCACTTGGAGGCTGTAGCCGTTTCAACAAGTCTTGCTGTTCCGGTGCGTAAGGTGCGATCACCGGGGCGAAAATAGCTGAAAAGATAATGATCAATAAAATAGCGGAGCCGGCAACCGCCAATTTATTTTTGAAAAATTTCTCACAAAATAAACGAAGCATCGTCTCTGGTTTTGGCGGAAGGCCTTCTTTTAATTTGAGATCAACAGGAGGTGTTCCCATATTAGGTTGTGCCAATTGTGCCTCAGCTCCCTTCTAATATTCAATACGCGGATCAACGATCGCATAGAGAATATCCGCTATTAAGTTTCCAACGACCACGAGCACAGCAGAGATAACAGTCATCGCCATAATGACGGGATAATCTCTTGAAAAAGCAGAATCGATAAACAGTTTCCCAAGCCCTGGCCATGTGAAGATTTGTTCCACCACGACTGCGCCGCCAATAAAGGATGGAATCATGAGTCCAAAGATCGTAATAACAGGCATCAGACCGTTTCTCAATCCATGTTTGAAGATGACTTTGTTTTCTCTAAAACCTTTCGCTCGCGCCGTGCGAATGTAGTCCTGCCGCATCACATCGAGCATACTTGACCTTGTATAACGTGTAAGGCCGGCCATATCAGCCGTTGCTAAAACAAAGGCCGGTAAAATAATATGATGAAGCCGGTCAAATAGATTAAAATCTGCATTTAAGGTAGAGACACCGCCGGTCGGAAACCATCCTAAATTCACTGATAACACCATTATAAGGATCAAACCAAACCAGAAATTCGGAATAGCCAGTCCGATAAATGATGTAACCGTAATACCATAGTCAAGTTTTGTATACGGACGTTTTGCTGAAAGAACACCAAATGGGATGGCAATGATCAGGGCAACTAATGTAGAAAAGATCATGAGGATGAGAGTATTAGGCAGCCGGGCAAAAATCAAATCAGCCACGGGCGTTCCTTTTTTTACAATGGATGTGCCAAAGTCACCTTGAAGCATATTGCCGAGCCATTTCATATATTGCACATATTCAGGATCGTTCAAGCCGTACTTATCAATAAAGGCTTCCCGGTCTGCGGCACTAATGGTCGGGTCCATCATGAGTGACATCGGATCGCCTGGTGCTGCTTTCATAATCGCAAAGGACAAAATCGTAATACCAAACAAAATTGGGATGGAAAGAAGTGTCCTTCTAATGATATATGTAACCATATGCACAACTCCTTTTTCATCGGATGGCCATACTATGATGAAAAAAGGGGAGATCCCTCCCCTTCTTCACTAGCAAACTACTGTTCAATCCACCATTTTTCGATTTTGTAATATTCATCTTTCGGGTGGTAAGAGTAGCCTTGTAGATTAGATGGCATCGCGCGATGTGAGTTGGCATAATAAAGGAACGTATACGGCTGGTCTTCTGCAATCAGCTCATAAATTTTTTCATACGCCTTTGAATACTCTTTACGATCACTCAAGTTTTTGGCATCAACTAGCAGCTTATCGACTTCTTCATTTTTATACCAAATGTTATTTAAGCCTTTTTCAGACTGACTTGAATGAAAAATGCTGTATTGGTCAGGGAATGTCGCTAAGCTCCAGCCGAGTAATAACGCATCATAATCCCATTTTGGCGGGGTTGTTTGTTCGATTAATGCACTGAACTCCACAATTTGCGGTTTTGCTTCAATGCCAATTTCTTTGAGCTGCTGCTGGACAACGACAGCAATATCTTCACGGACTTTGTTTCCTTGGTTCGTCTTTATGACGAAGGAGAACTTCTTACCGTCCTTATCAAGATAACCATCTCCATCTGTATCCTCCCAGCCTTCTTCCTTCAGCATCTTTTTCGCTTTTTCTTGATCAAATTCAAATACTGGGACATTTTCATTTTTAGGGTAGTTCCATGACAGCGGGCTTTCTGGGATATTGGCTACTTTCCCGTCTCCATCTAACACTTGATCTACAATGGTTTGACGATCAATGGCATGGGTAAGCGCTTGACGGACTTTTTTACTTTTGAACAATTCGTTTTTCTGATTCCAGCCAATATATGAATAATTAAGCCCTAGATCAGATTCGATTTTGATGTTACTAACTTTTTCAGCTGTTTGCAGTTCTGCTCCAGGTACTGCAAAGAAATCAATATCACCTGCGGATAGCTGGGCCATGGCTGCATTTTGATCAGGAATCGTTTTAATGGTGACTGTATCAAGGTATGGGCGTCCATCCCAATAGTCATCAAATGCTTCGAGTTTGACATAGTCTCCTTCTTTCCACTCGGCAAATTTAAATGGGCCAGAGCCGATTGGATTTTTTCGGTTAAATTCATTTTCGCCAAGATCCTTTATAGGGACATCACCTAAAATATGCTTTGGTAAAATGCCATAGCTTCCTAGCGTGACGTTATAAAAATATGGATCTTTTTTATTCAGCTTAAATTCGACCGAATAGTCCCCTGTTTTTTTGACAGACTCTAATACTTCAAAGCCTGATCCACGCTCACCATTGTAATCCTTATTGATCGGAATGCTGTATGTAAACACAACATCATCAGCCGTCAGTTCTTCTCCATCATGAAACTTCACGCCTTTTCTAATGGTCACATCAAACTGTTTGCCGTCATCGGATTCTTTAATATCTTCTGCCAACGCCAGCTGTGGGTTTAGCTTTCCATCTGTTTGCAGCAAAAAGCTATAGATTCTTTCTTCAATATCAGAACTTGCCACGTCTGTTGAGTAAAGTGAGTTAAATAATGTAGGCTCTGCAATCGAACCAATGACAAGATCGCCGCCTTGTACAGGTTTACCTGTGGATTTCTTTTCACTCTCTCCAGACGTTTTATTTCCACCAGAACAAGCAGCAAGGATCAATGTAAAGATCAGCAGTAAACTGACCAAAATGGACTTTCTCTTTCTATCTTTCATAGACAATTCCCCCTATCTTTTTTAAAAAATGATGACAGAAGCCCGTTTCATCCCCCCTCTCAAAGATGAGATCATACAAGCGTGATCAAGCGTCGTAGAGGTGGCAGGCCACAAAGTGGTTCGTTTTTAATTCTTGAAATTCTGGTACTTTTTCTTTACAGACTTCTTTCGCGTGTGGGCATCTTGTATGAAACACACAACCTTTTGGCGGATTTGCAGGGCTTGGTAAATCCCCTTGCAGCATAATCCGTTCCCTTTTCACCTGACCTTTTTTACGGGTGACTGGAACGGAAGATAAAAGCGCCTGTGTATACGGATGAAGCGGATCATCGTACAGGCTGTGCTTATCCGCAAGTTCCATCATTTTGCCAAGATACATGACGCCCACTCGATCACTAATGTGGCGGACCACACTGAGATCGTGAGAGATAAATAGATAGGTGAGGTCAAACTCTTCTTGAAGCTCTTCCATCAAATTGATGACCTGCGCCTGAATGGAGACGTCAAGCGCTGAAACAGGCTCATCTGCTATGATCATTTCAGGATTCATGGCAAGTGCACGAGCGATACCGATCCGCTGCCTTTGTCCACCGGAAAATTCGTGCGGGTATCGATTCGCAAAACTTGGGTGAAGGCCGACTTTGGATAAAAGCTGTTCTACTTTTTCATTTCTTTCTTTTAAGGAATATAAGTGATGTGTTTTGTAGGGTTCTTTGATGATACTTCGAAGTGTTTTTCTAGGGTTGAGTGATGCAAAGGGATCTTGAAAAACCATTTGGATGTTTTTCCTTGTTGATTGTCTTAGTTTTGATTCAGATACATGAGAGATATCTTGCCCTTTAAATAGAATTTGTCCTTCTGTTGGTTCATATAAACGAATCATCGTCCGTCCTAATGTGGATTTACCGCATCCAGACTCTCCAACGATGCCTAACGTTTCGCCTTTATAAATGTTTAAGTCGATGCCGTCAACCGCTTTGACTGCTCCTACTTTCTTTTGCAGCACCCCAGCTTTAATCGGAAAGTGTTTTCGTATATTTTTTAATTCCAGGATGGTTTCTTTCTCAGATCGATCTGTCATGTATGGTTGGTTTTCAGCAAGTGTCATGTTTGGCTTGCCTCCTCATATAAGAAACACCTGACGCTTCTACCATTTTCAAAGGTTGTCAGTTTGGGCAATTCACCTATGCAGCGTTCCATTACTTTCGGGCATCTTGGCGCAAAACGGCATCCTGCGGGAAGCTGATCTGGCGCAGGGACATTCCCTTTTATCGCCGTTAATGGCTGAATGTCTCCGTCAATGACCGGAATGGATTCAAGCAGTCCTTCTGTGTATGGATGAAGCGGCTGATCAAACAACTCTTCAACGGTTCCATTTTCAACAACCTGTCCGCAGTACATGACAATGACACGGTCTGCTACTTCCGACACAACACCTAAATCATGCGTAATGAGAAGTATAGATGTACCAAAGGTCGAACATAAATCTTTCATTAAGGTCAGCACCTGGGCTTGTATGGTCACATCGAGCGCAGTAGTCGGCTCATCCGCAATGAGGAGCTTCGGATCACAGCTTAGCGCAATGGCGATCATGACTCGTTGACGCATACCGCCGGATAAACGGTGCGGGTAATCTTTGATGATTTGTTCTGGCCTGGAAAAGCCTACAAGCTTTAGCAAGTCAATCGCTTTTTTGGTCGCTTCTTTTTTTGAAAGTTTTTTGTGGTAAATGAGGATTTCTGTTATTTGTTCCCCGATGGTTAAGACGGGATTAAGTGAGGTCATGGGTTCCTGAAAGATCATGGATACATCATTACCACGAATATTGCACAATTCCTTTTCACTATATGTAACAAGGTCTTTTCCATCAAGCTTAATGGAACCATCCATAATCTTCCCACCAGTCCCATTAATCAGACCCATGATGGATAAAGACGTAATACTTTTACCAGACCCAGACTCACCGACTAATGCGACTGTTTCCCCTTTTTTGATACTAAAATCAACGCCATCAACAGCAGGTATTGGTTCCTTTTTTCGAAAAAAATAGGTTTTTAAGTTTTGCACTTCAAGCAGTGTGCTCATGCATTCGCCCCTTTCTCCATAGATCAAATGAACCGAATCGAAAAATTCCGTCTTTTTAGAATAAAAAGAATTATCAAAATTTATATTTGTATATTATTACATCAGCATGACGAAATCAAGAAGTATTTAGTAAAATTGTAATATGTCACTTTTTTTGTGAATGTTTGTCTTTACGATTCTATCGCCTTTAAAAACGTTTCCGCTGGCTCCGCAATCATAGACTCCTCGCTGATTCGGTGCTCATCGAAATACTTTTTCACGATATAAAATCCAGTGGCATAGCCAAGCATTTTGGGGTAGTTCCCTTTTCCATAAAGGAGATTCTGTATCAGCCTTTCGTCGTCCTGCACTTTCTGATAAAGGTGACTGGATACCCATTTCTTGTACATGCGCTGCAGCTGCGATTCGTCATATAAAGTCGTCCACTTTGCTGTATAGCTTTCTCCATATCTATGATACACAGCATATTCAGCGAGCCCCTCCATCATGATTGTATCAAGGAATGTAAAATCTTTTTCTTCTTTCGTGAGAAAATGCAACCTGCATACATGGTGATATTCATGCGTCAGCAACGTACCGATTCGCTCCTTCGGTGTATGCGGGGATAAAAAAAGAAAGATTTTGTCATCAAATGCCATGCCGGATTGAAAGTAAAATTGTTCTCTGATCTCTTTGCTGCTCTCATTAACAGGCAAAATAAAGACAGGGACATCAGGACCTCCCCACTTTTTTTGCAACGCTTTGTATTCTTTCATCACAAGCTTGAAATACCCTTTTTCTTTGAGCTTGTCGATCATTTCCTGGCAGGCGTTCCATGATCGCACCATTCCGTGATGTTGTAAATGGGCGAGAATAGATGATCCTTCTTTTTTCTCCGCTCCTTTAAAATAAGGGACAAAACGTGCCGCCAGCTCCTGAAATGATGATGATTGCTCAATGAGATATTGTGTATTGATCAGACCCATACCGCTGAACACCTCCATTTTCATCATATGCAAAAAGGCGGCGATCTGTTTATAGATCGCCGCCTTCTTAAGACATATTACGCTTCGTATTTTTTGAAGATAATTGTCGCATTGTGCCCGCCAAAACCAAGTGAGTTGCTCAACGCAACTTGTACTTCTTTTGAACGTGCTTCATTTGCTACATAATCAAGATCACATTCTTCATCTGGTGTTTCAAGGTTAATCGTTGGCGGAATGACACTGTCTTTAATCGCCAGAACAGAGAAAATCGCTTCTACTCCGCCTGCTGCGCCAAGTAAATGACCTGTCATTGATTTTGTCGAACTGATCGCAAGCTGATTCGCATGCTCTCCAAACACTTCTTTAATCGCCATTGTTTCAAACTTATCATTATACGGTGTGCTTGTTCCGTGGGCATTGATATAATCAATTTCTTCCACTGTTAAACCTGCATCACGAATGGCTTCTTTCATTGCACGTACGCCGCCTTCTCCGTTTGGAGCAGGTGCTGTGATATGGTATGCATCTCCAGTTGAGCCGTAGCCAACGATTTCTGCATAAATGGTCGCACCACGTTTTAACGCATGCTCTAATTCTTCAAGAACAACAATTCCCGCTCCCTCACCCATGACAAATCCGTCACGGTTTTTATCAAATGGACGACTTGCTGTATCTGGATCAGGATTTGTCGAAAGGGCTTTGTTTGCACAGAAGCCAGCAAACGACATTTTCGTTAACGGTGCTTCTGTTCCACCTGTAATCATCGCATCTGCATCTCCGCGCTGAATGACTTTAAAGGCATCACCAATGGAGTTTGTTCCTGTTGCACATGCTGTTACTGTACAAGAGTTAACCCCTTTTGCGCCAAGAGCAATTGAAATTTGGCCTGTTGCCATATCTGGAATCATCATTGGAACGAAGAACGGGCTTACGCGTCTTGCTCCTTTATTCGAATACACTTCGAATTGCTCTTCGAATGTTTCAAGTCCGCCAATACCAGATCCAACCCATACCCCAACACGAGGTGCGTTTTCATCTGTAATTTCAAGGCGTGAATCATCTAAAGCCTTTTGAGCAGCAACGACTGCATATTGTGTGAAGCGTGCCATCTTTCTCGCTTCTTTTTTCTCCATGTAATCTTCGATGTTAAAATCTTTTAGTTCTGCTGCTACTTTTGCTGTATATTCACTTGAATCAACACGTGTGATCGGGCCAACACCTGATACACCTGCTACAGCATTTTTCCATGTTGTCTCTACATCGTTGCCAAGAGGTGTCAAAGCACCTAATCCTGTAACAACTACTCGTTTCTTATCCATTAATTTGTGCACCCCACTCTTTTATCGGCCCCATCGCATAGCGATTGCGCCCCACGTTAATCCTCCACCAAAACCAACCATTACAATCACATCGCCGTCATGAATTTTTCCGGCTTCGATTTCTTCACATAGTGAAATTGGAATGGATGCTGCTGATGTGTTTCCATATTTATGGACTGTTTTCGACATTTTTTCAACTGGCAGCTCTAAGCGTTCGCGTGCTGCTTCCATAATGCGAATGTTTGCTTGATGCGGAATCAAGAAGTCTACGTCTTCTTTTGATAGTCCAGCTTTTTCAATCACGTTTACACTTGACTCGCCCATTTGTCTCACAGCAAATTTAAATACTTCTCTTCCATTCATGATTGTATGATCTTTTTCATCTAAGTACAAGTGCTTCCCGCCGCTTCCATCGGCTCCAAGCTCAAATGATAGAATTCCCTTGCCTTCGCTGACTGTTCCTAGTACAGCAGCACCTGCTCCATCTCCAAACAAAACAGCTGTGTTGCGGTCATCCCAGTCGGTAATGCGAGAAAGCTTTTCTACACCAACGACAAGCACATGTTTGTAAGTGCCTGATTCGATAAATTGTTTTCCAGTAACAAGCCCATACATAAAGCCAGCGCAGGCAGCGCTAATATCCATTGCACATGCTTTATGTGCACCGAGCTGCTCTTGAATCATACAAGCGACTGTCGGAAATGCTTGATCTGGCGTAACTGTCGCTACAAGAATCATATCAATATCTTCTGCAGCCACATCTGCGTCAGCTAATGCTTTTTTTGCAGCAGCAAGCGCCATATGAGATGTATTGACATCATCAGATGCAATTCTTCTTTCTTCTATACCTGTTCTAGTACGAATCCACTCGTCAGAAGTTTCAACCATTTTTTCTAAATCACGATTTGTTAATACTTTTTCAGGTATATAGCGGCCAAGGCCAATAATTCCAGCATTCATTGAATAAGACTCCTTTTACTCATACGAGCATGTGATATTGTGATCTTATATTAGTATCTGGTACTAATTTTACCTTATTTTTTTCTCCTTGGCAATACAAACGTCTAACCTTTCCTCTCACTTTTTTCATAGATTAATGATATACCAATAGTAGAAAGGAACATGTGATATGGCGCAAAAGGATATTTTCTCAGCAATGATGTTTGGTCAGCCGCTAGAAAAGGAGAAAAGCAAGATAGAAAAAAAGGAGGAGCGTGCAGAGACTTCTTCAAGTGATGACTCCATTGACTACATGCATGTCATGAATCAAATTGGAAACATTATGAACTCCATCGATGAGCTGAAGCCTGTGTTTAAAGATGTTGGTCCTATGATTAGTGCCTTCAAGAAAAAATTATCATAAAAAAAAGCCACTATTCTGTGGCTTTTTTTGATTGTTGACAAAGGGCTAAAATATTTTAGCCCTTTGTCTTCTTCTCAGCGTGATAGAAAACCTTTGCAGTCTAGGATGGACGAGCACTGGAGCGGAGCGAATTTGTCATTCGTGAGCACCAGCGCGCAGGACTGACAAAGAATGCGAGGGTTTGTCTACACGCTGAAAGCCACTATTCTGTGGCTTTTTCTGATGCTGCATCTGCTTTTCCAAGCTCATATGCCTCTTGCATGACAGATGTAAACAAAGAGAGAAGCGGCTGAAGTGCTTGTGGATCAAGCTGAATCCCTGCTTTATCTAATTCTTCTTTTGCTTGTGGAAAATACTTCATCGCAATTTGTAAAAACTCCATCGATTTTTCGTGCTGCATGTTCAACGTCCTCACTTTTCATTTGGCAGTTTGCCTGTTTTTTTGTAATTCGCAATATCCTTCTCAATGTCTTTCACAAAAGCGCGGTCTATGGTTGAGCTAAATTTCCCCATTTCGATCACTCCTTCTTTAAAGTCAAAGGAGTACTCACCTTGTTCGTTTAGCTTGCCTTCATTAAACTTCTTCGCAATGATACTGTACGCTTTATCGACATGCTGTACTGTGCTAGTTAACACCGTATGGCTTCCAAGGTTGGATTGATCAGTGACATATCCGATCGCAGATAAATTGTCGTTTTTGATTTGTTCAATGACAGGGATATTATAACCATCACCTGCTGGATACACAACATCTACACCTTGTTTTTTCAATTTTTGATAGAGGTTCACCGCTTTGTCAGCATCATCCCAGTTTTCGACAAATTCCGCTAGGACTTGCACATGTTCGTCCTGATATTTTGCACCTTTGATAAAACCGTCTACTTCACTTTGCCAATCATATGTAGCCAGAATACCAATCTTTTTTGTTTTGGACATATGTGCTGCTGTCATGCCTCCGAAAAAGCCCATTGCTTCTCCTTTAAACGTGACGTTTGTGACATTATCAGCTTGAGGCTTGCCTCCATTGACCGTGATAAATTGTGTTTTCGGATAATCTTCACTGATCAAGTTGAAAATTTCGCTGTATTCATTGCCATGGCCAATAATCAAATTGACTCCTTTTTTATGAAATTCTTCAATGGCATCAACGATTTTCTCCTTGTCGACCATCCCTTCCTTATAATAAACATCTACACCAAATGTTGATTGGATATTTAATAAGCCTTTATAACCTTTCGTTCCCCAAACTTGATCATTAATCGTATCGGGGACGAGTAAACCCACCTTCTCAATATGTCCTTTTAACGGCGCCTGCGAGCAGGCAGATAGCATAAGAAGAAGGAACGAAAAGATCATGACAAGCCGCTGGTACTTCATGCCATGTTCAACTCCCTTTGCAACACGCAGGCATGAACCTGTATGTTAAATATAGGTTTATTTTATACTGAAAAAAGATAAGATGGAAGATCATTCTTGCTTTTTGTCGAAAAATGTTGAGTTTTGTCTTTTCCATTCTGCTATGATTTCTTCTGCTTGTTTGTCACCTGTTTGTCTTTCTACCTTCAATTGATGGATCATTTCCTGCCTTTGATCAGTCCGTGCCCACTTTAAAAGCTCCTTTGCGACATCTTCTACAAAAAATGCGTGATCATCCTTTGTTCGTCTCTCTTCATGGAGTGACCACGGACCAAACATGCGTGGAAGGATAACAGCCGAAACGCTTTGTTCATGCGAATGGCTTTGGGGTTCTTCGTAAAACAAGCGGTATATGCCATGCTTCGCTTCGAGGTCTGTCTCTCTGTTCATTGAATCATCTGATTGAAAAAAGATCAGGTCATATGCCTCTTTCCTATCTTGACCATCAATAACGCGGACAAGATCATTGCGGCCAAGCCACATCATCCGCTCTTCTAATAACATTTTTTGCTCCTCTGACTTCTCCTTAGGATATGTGATATCCACTTGTATGCCCTCTTTCATCATATATTCACAAAGTGTCAGGCCAAAAAATTCATCTGCACCTATGATCAGTCCTGTTTCCATGTTCATGTCCCCTTTTTTAGCATATCGAATAAAAAGAAGAGCCCTTTCCATGAAGGGCTGTTATCATCCTATTCATTACAATTCTCTTTCATGCGATTTATAAAACTTGTGAATGGACTGAAAGATTCTTCTTGGATGATCAAACATATGCAAGGTAAGGTCCATCTGACAATGGTCTGGATTCATCATATGTTGATCAATAAAAGGCTTTGCATGTAGTTCATAGGCATACGGTGCGCCGTTTAGTCTCTGCCATATATGAATCGGTACATGAGCTGAATGAACGGGGCAAGAAGGAAGTGGATACGTTTCTGCTTCCTTTGCAGAGCACCCATAGCTCTGTGCGAGTTCTTTCATGAACTGTTTGTAGAAGAATTTGTGTTCCTTTTCTCTTTCTCTTTGTGCTTGCAGGTGTAAACATGGATTCATCATGGCTATAGACCTTAGCACTTCTGGCATTTCTTCGGCAAGACTCATGGCGACAAGTGCACCCATTCCCTCTGCCAGCACATGAATTTCCCGGTTTAATATTTCTTGTTTTAATGTGTGATGAACAAGCTGTTTCGCACTAAAAACAGCATCTTCACATCCCCAGTGATTCCCATGAAGATGACTATTAAACAATGTATATCCTTCATCCTTTAAAGCAGTTAAAAGCTGGTTTCTTCCGTAATGCTGAAGCCAGAATGATGTATTTTCCTGCACAAAGTGATTTCGGTCACCGAGGATTAGAATGCCAAAGCCATTTGGTTTTTGAGGAAGGTGAATGACGTTCCACTGGGAACCAAGCTGGAAAAAACGTTCGCTTACACCCATATGGCCAGCCTCCTTTCAGTGATTCTGCTTTCTATGATATGAACAACAACTCTTGTAGGAATAAGGAAATCCCCTAAAGACAGAAGAATTCTTTTTATTTTTATAGTAGAAGGTCTCAAAATGGTCACATAAAGGCGGAAAACAGTCTTTTCTCTGAACTCGTATCTATGGTATGATAGTCAATAGATTGTTACATAAAGGACGGTGGAATAATGCATTACATTATCACCCTCATTTGGACTTTTCTGCTGACACATATGGCTGGTTACATCGTTGCATCTATGAATGGAGCTGCTTATGATTTTACGTTAACTTCCATTCTTGCCATAGTGTTTACGGTTATTTTATTCATCTTTGCTGAAGTAAGTCCAATGAAAGAAACAGAAAGTTCAACAGAACATTCTTAATATTGCTGGAAAAGAGCTAATGATTTGAGGTTAGCTCTTTTTCTTTTTTTCAGAATGATGACCAGAAGTTGAGAGGGCACGCTAAAACCCCCTGCCGTCAATTACAGGGGGTTTTTGAGTTACACCTCAACCGTTTCGGACTTCTGTTTGTCTGCTGACAAATGGCTTTTCGCAAGCCCTGTGAACAGGAAGATCGCAATGCCCGATAAAATTTCAAGCACACCACCCCCCGCAATGACAGGTCCTGCTCCAAAGCGTTCTGCCAGGACGCCCGATATGACGGCTGCAAGCGGGAGAAAGACATTTGATGACGCATTGATCACGGCATATACTTGCGGCTGATCTTCTTGGTCAACAGACGTTTGAATAATGACCATCTCTGGGACATTGATTGCACTGACGGCTGCACCAAAAATAAAGGAAGCTAGAAGAACGACTGGAAGCCATGTACTCATTCCAGTGATAAAGAATGCAGCTCCTTCAATCATGCCTGCGACAATAAAGAACAAGCCGAATCTTTTGATTTTCACCTTCGCCAGTGCAAAGCCCATCATAAATGCACCGACTGCGGCGACACCTCTTAAAATGGAATACACCATTGAATCACTTTGCAGCGCTTCTGCTACATATACAGCGGATAATGCCTGCCACGGAGCTGCGGCGACATTCATTAAAATACAATAAAGGGTCAGTGCAAATAAAATATGATGATTTTTAACAACTAGAAAGCCTCTTTTTAAGTTATACAGATATGTATTCTTTGCTTGCTTAATGTCTGCTGCTTTTTCTGCATCTGACTTTTGGAGTTTAACGCCAATAATGAACAAGCCCGATATGATAAATAAAGCAGTGGTGATCAGGAGCGTATCTGCAGGTCCAATTAATTTGACCAAAAGACCAGCGACCATCACCGCAGCAAGTGCGACAATTTCAAAAGATGATTGCAGGATCGCATTTGCTTTTTGAATGAGATGCTTTGGAACAATCTGCGGCAGGATGGCCACAGAAGCCGGGTTATAGGCTGCACCTGTTGCCGATTGAATAACCATTAATGAGATCAATAACCATAGAGGCAATATGTGCGAAAAATGCAGTAGTGGAATAATGAGTACAATGGTTGCTCGAATGACATCTGAAGCAAACATCCATTTAGATAAATGGTGTCTTTTCATAAGAGGTCCTAGTATTGGGGCCAACAATGATGAAGGAAGAACTGTCACTGCTAGAAGAAGTCCGGTACCGAGCGCTCCATCCCCTCTTAAAATCAATAACCAAAGAACGGATGTAAAAGCAAAACTTTCTCCTGTATTTTTTATGAGTCTTGATATGAACAATGAGGTGAAGCGTTTATTCCAAACACTTTCACTGAGATTCATCTTTTCCATCACACAAATCCTTTCAACCTTATACTATTCTTACATATTTTACCTTAATCTTTCTTTTTTTCATACTATTTATTTGAAAATTGGAACTTAATTGTTTTTTATTATAAAGAAAAAAGAGGCATGACACATGCCTCTAAAGACTTATTCATATGGACTCTTAGTCAATTGCTTACGGCTTCCTTTGGTAAGTCCAAACACGGTTATGGTTCGAGTTATCCGGAAAGACGTCTCCTGCTTTAAGCTTTATCTTTAAAGGATCTTTCACCATACTACCGGTCTCACCGATTTCGATATAAACACCATTATTAGGTGCCTTATTCCCAGATTTAAACTGATGCTGTTGACCCATTTTCATCCTCCTTTCTCGATTAATGTTATTATGTCCCGTCCATTGCCTCTCCAATCCAATATGTAAAAAGTCCCTGCTCAGTCGAGACAGGGACACTTGTGATTTATTTAGGTTGTTGATACATGAGCTCTTTGATTAACGCTTTTTGCACATGCAAGCGATTTTCTGCTTGCTGGAATACTTTAGAGTGTGGTCCATCAATGATATCAGCCGTCACTTCTTCTCCTCGGTGTGCCGGCAGACAATGAAGGAAGATATAATCTGCTGCTGCATGTTGCATGAGTTCCTCATTGACTTGATATTCTTTAAATTCAGCTAGACGTTTCTCTGTTTCAGCTTCCTGTCCCATGCTTGTAAATACGTCTGAATAAATGACATCTGCATCCTGAACAGCAGCTACTGGATCTGTTGTGACGATGACTTCTGCGCCTGATTGTTTTGCAAACGCCTGGGCAGTCTCTGTCACCTCTTGAAGAGGTTCATAGCCTTTTGGTGATGCAACGGCAATGTCACAGCCTAACTGCGCGCAGCCGACCATTAAGGAATGAGCCACATTATTCCCATCACCGATGTACGCCACTTTCACACCCTTTAGTGTGCCTTTTGCTTCTTTAATCGTCAGTAAATCAGCCAGTGCCTGACATGGATGAGAGTAGTCCGTTAGTCCGTTGATCACTGGAATAGAGGCGTATTTTGCAAGTTCTTCTACCTTCTCATGTTCAAAGGTTCGAATCATAATGCCATCTACATACCCAGACAGCACCTGCGCTGTATCAGCAATCGTTTCTCCTCTGCCAATTTGCAGATCATTTGAGCTGAGGAAGAGCGCATGTCCGCCTAGCTGCGTCATGCCCGCTTCAAACGAGACACGGGTTCTAGTTGAAGATTTTTCAAAGATCATCGCTAACGTTTTTCCTTTGAATAAATCTTGATATGGATGTTGTTTCATTTCTTCTGCTTTTTCAATTAAGTACGCAATGTCATTGATCGAAAAGTCTTTTAACGATAAAAAGTCTTTTCCGTATAATGCTGGTTGTACGTGGACTTGGCTCATGCCGTCACTTCCTTTTTATATAATTCGTGGAGAGATACTGGTGATACATCTCCATCTTTTCCTTGCAGGAACGCTTGCGCTGTTTCATATTCGGTTAGAACTTGAACACCATGTGTGAGTGCTTTTACACGCTGTTCTTTTGCCTCTTCATCATTACCTAAATGAATGTGAAGCGATTTATCGTCTTGTTGCAGCCACGATTCAAAGCTGCCAGTCCAGACGTCAAAGCCTGCTCGTTTTGCTTCATCTACGAATAATTCACTGCCTTGTATAAAGAGGCTTCCTTTCTGTTTCCAGATCGGTGCAAACACTTTTTTCAAGGCGCTTTCGACGTTCTTTCCAACACACATTCCTTCACCCGTCGCTTTCATTTCAGGTGTGAGCTTTAAATCGATATCTTGAATGGCATGTGAGGAGAAGACTGGGAATTTAACAGCTGTGCCCCCCTTATTCTTCGTTGCCGGTTTCAATTCTTCAAGCGTTGCACCAGCTAACAGCTGAGTTGCCATTGGGATCATGTCAACACCCATGACTTTACTTACAACTGGAACAGTCCGGCTTGCCCGAGGATTCACCTCTAATACGAGCGCCTGGTTCCCTTTTATCACAAATTGAATATTCATAATGCCTTTAAAAGCTAATTTCTTTGCGATTTGTTCAGAAGCGTTATACACCTGCTCTTTGATGTCTTCACTAATAGAGACACTTGGCAAGATGGCAAAGCTGTCACCTGAGTGTACGCCCGCTTTTTCAATATGCTCAACGATTGTTGGAATGAATGTCGTTTGTCCGTCTGAAATGAGATCCACTTCCACTTCTTTTCCAGTGACGTACTCATCAATTAAGATCGGATAAGGTAAATGATCTGGCTGATCAAGTAGTTCTGCCAATTGAGCTTCTGTATGAACAACGATCATGCCCATTCCACCAATGACATATGATGGACGAATAAGAACAGGGTACCCGATGCTTGCAGCATGCCCCAGTGCTTCTTCTTTTGAATGAGCTGTATCTCCTTTTGCATGAGGAAGATTCAGTTCATCAAGAAGCTGATAGAATAAATCGCGATCTTCTAATGCATCTAGTGTGTCAAAGGACGTGCCTAACAAGGTAACGCCGGCTTTTTCTAAACCTTCCGCCACATTGATTGCTGTCTGCCCGCCAAATTGAACGATGACAAAATCAATCTGCTCCGCTTCAACTACGTTTAAAATATGTTCTAACGTGATCGGCTCAAAGTATAAACGATCTGCAATCTCATAATCGGTACTAACCGTTTCTGGATTGTTGTTCATCATGATGGTTTCAAATCCAAGCTTTTGTAGAGTCAGAACGCCGTGAACGGCACTATAATCAAACTCGACTCCCTGCCCAATTCGAATCGGACCTGAGCCAATGATGAGTGCACGCTGCTTTGTTTTCTCTTGATGCTCTCCATCACTTTTGCCAAAGTACGTAGAATAGAAGTAATTCGTTTTTGCATCGAATTCAGCCGCACATGTATCGACAATTTTAAATGAAGCGGCAATGCCATATTCTTGGCGAAGCTGTCTGATATCTTGTTCACTGCGATCCGTCAGAGAAGCGATTGTTTCATCAAGGAAGCCTTTTTCCTTCACCTTTCTTAAGGTGTCTTTGGATAGCGTCCCCTGATGATTCTTCAATTCTTGTTCGAGTGTGATCATATTCTTGAAGACATGTAAGAAAAACAGATCAATCTTCGTCGTTTCATGAATCGTTTCAACGGTTTCTTGTCTGGAAAGCAGCTCCATGACAGCAAAGAAACGGCGATCGTCCGGTGTTTTGATTAATTCAAATAACTGTTCAGTCGAATGTTCTTTCAGTTCAGGCAAGTGGAAGCCCTTTGTTTTGATTTCAAGTGATGCGACGGCTTTTTGAATGGCAGATTCTAAATTACGGTCAATCGCCATGACTTCACCAGTCGCCTTCATTTTTGTGCCTAATTTCCGGTCTGCCTGTTTAAATTTATCGAACGGCCAACGCGGGAATTTCACCACGACATAATCGAGTGCCGGCTCAAAGCTAGCATACGTTGTTCCTGTAAGCGGATTTTTCAATTCATCTAGTGTATAACCGACCGCAAGTTTTGCCGCCATTTTGGCAATCGGATAGCCTGTTGCTTTCGATGCAAGAGCAGAAGACCGGCTGACCCGAGGGTTGACCTCAATGACAAAATATTCTTTGCTAAGTGGATCAAGAGCGAACTGGATATTACAGCCGCCAACGACATCAAGCGCTGAAATAATTTTTAAGCTCGCTGAACGGAGCATTTGATAATCCTGATCCGTTAATGTCTGTGACGGTGCAACGACAATCGAGTCACCTGTATGCACACCAACTGGATCGATATTTTCCATGTTACATACAGTGATACACGTATTTTGACGATCTCTCATGACCTCATACTCGACTTCTTTAAAGCCAGCAATGCTTTTTTCAACTAAGCACTGATGAATCGGACTCGCTAGAAGAGCACCTTCAATCAGCGGTTTAAAAGCCTCTTCAGTTAAAGCGATGCCTCCCCCTTTACCACCAAGTGTGTAGGCTGGTCGAAGAATGACGGGAAAGCCCACTTCTTTTGCAAATTGAAGGGCGTCTTTCGCATTATCCACAATTTCACTTTCTGGTACAGGTTCATTCAAATGCTTCATGAGAGCACGGAATTTCTCACGATCTTCACCGTTTTCAATTGTTTCAACTGACGTTCCGAGCAGTTTTACCCCATGCTTTTTCAGCACACCGGCTTTTTCCAGCTCGACAGCAAGGTTTAAAGCCGTCTGTCCGCCAAGATTGGCTAAAAGACCATCTGGTTTCTCTTTTTCAATGATTCTTGTCACTGAATCAACTGAAAGCGGTTCAAAATAAATTTCATCAGCAAATGACTCGTCTGTCATAATGGTTGCTGGGTTGTTATTCACTAAGATGACGTTGTAGCCTTCTTCTTTTAAGGCCATACAACCTTGTGTTCCTGAGTAATCAAATTCTGCTGCCTGACCAATGATGATTGGACCGGACCCGATGACTAGAATGGTTTGTATGCTTTGATCTTTAGGCATGTGCGACTTCTCTCCTTGCTTGTTTCACTTTCTCAATAAAATCATCGAATACCCATTCACTTTCTGCAGGGCCTGGATGTGCTTCTGGATGAAATTGAACGGACATAATCAGCTTCTCTTTATGAATGAATCCTTCAACAGATCCGTCATTCACGTGGAGGAATTTGACGTCCACTTCTTTGTCATTCATGCTTTTTTCATTGACCACATAGCTATGATTTTGGCTTGTCATAAAGACACGTTTTGATTCTGTATCTTGTACAGGATGATTCGCCCCGCGGTGGCCAAAAGGAAGCTTATACGTATCCCCGCCAAGCGCAAGAGCAATTAATTGATGACCTAAGCAAATGCCTAGTGTCGGGAAGGTCATCATGATGTCATGAATGGTTTTTAAATATGGCTTCATTGTTTTTGGATCTCCAGGTCCATTTGACAAAAGGATCGCATCTGGCTTGATATCAAATACCTTTTCCATTTGTTTGTACGGAATCACTGTGACTTTACAGCCGCGCGCTTCGAGTGAGTCTGCAATAGATTTTTTAAAGCCAAAATCAATGAGTGCTACATGTTCCTCGCCGCTGCCTTGTGTGTATACTTCATCTTCTGTGACCTGCTCAACCACATTGTCTTGCTTCATTGCAGGCGGCGTTTCATTTTCGTCTAAACTAAGCACTGCATTCATCGTTCCATTGGCTCGAATGTTCTGCACGACTGCGCGAGTATCTGTATGTGTAAGAAGCGGAATGTTCCACTTCTGTAAATAATCTTTTAAGCTTACGGCTGCAAGGTGATGAGAAAAATGCTCAGCTGCCTCATAGACAACGACCGCTTTTACTTGTGGTTTTTTGCTCTCAAAGTCTTCATGATTGATGCCGTAATTTCCGATGAGCGGATATGTGAAGACAATGATTTGTCCTTTATAAGAAGGATCTGTGAGCACCTCTTGATAACCTGTCATCCCTGTAAAAAAGACCACTTCACCTGTCATGCCAGCTTCTCCTGTCAGATCTCCTTCAAAAGAGGCTCCATCTTCTAAATTTAAATAACCTTTCATGCTTGTGTCACCCCATATTGAATAATTAATAATATAAATGCATTTTTATGCGTTCTGGTGTAAAAAAATTTAGACCGTTACTGCTTCATTTGCTAACACTTGAATGATTGCTTCAATGGCTTGATCCAATTCAACTTTTTTGACATTCAGCGGAGGTAATAAACGAATGACATTCGGACCAGCTGGAAGCACCAGCAAACCTTGCGCTCGAAGGGCTGTGATGTAATCACCTACTGGCTGATGACACTCAATTCCTGCCATTAATCCTTTGCCCCGTACTTCTTTCACGATGTTCAGCTGTTTGACTTCTTGCAGTCTCTTTAAAAGGTACGCACCCTTTTCTTTCACTTCTGAAAGAAAGTCTTCTTTGAATATTACATCAAGAGTTGCGTTCACAGCTGACATAGCGAGCATATTGCCACCAAATGTTGTGCCATGAGAGCCTGGAGAAAATGCATCCCCTAAAGCTTTTTTCCCTATCACTGCACCGACTGGAAATCCATTTCCTAAACCTTTTGCGGCTGAAATAATATCAGGATCAAGTCCCGATTGCTCATAGGCAAATGCTGTCCCTGTTCGCCCAATACCCGTTTGGATTTCATCTACAATCAGCAGTGCTTGATGTTTTTTGCAAAACGTTTGAACGGCTTCTAGAAATTCAGCTGTAGCTGGATTCACTCCACCTTCACCTTGCACCACTTCCAGCATGACCGCTGCGACATCATCGATTTCACACGCTGTGATCGCTTCAGGGTCATTAAACGGTACATAATGAAAGCCTTCCAGCATCGGTCCAAAACCAGTTTTGATTTTATCTTGACCTGTGGCAGCCATACCAGCATACGTACGCCCATGGAAAGAGTGCAAAAACGTCACAATATTTGTTTTACCTGTTGCTTTTCGGGCCAATTTGATAGCCCCTTCATTCGCTTCAGCCCCGCTGTTGCAGAAAAATACGAGATCTCCTGAACTGTTGGCTGCCAGCTTTTCCGCTGCTTTTTCTTGCAGTCCATTTTCAAATAGATTTGATACGTGCCAGACCTCGTCAAGCTGCTTCTTGATGGCTTGATTGACCTTTGGATGATTGTGACCTAAATTCGTGACCGCAATGCCTTGTATAAAGTCTAAATATTTTTTCCCAGTTGTATCAACTGCCCAAGAACCTTCTGCCTCTTTAATTTCAACATTCCACCGTCCGTACGTTTGAAAGAGATGACTCACAGGACCGCCTCCTTTTGTTTTACAATTCGAGTTCCTTTAAAGGTATCTCCTGTAAAAATACTGCCTTTTCCATTCACAATCATGACTTCATCCACATCTCCTGATAAAGCACTTAGCGCAGATTGCACCTTTGGAATCATTCCCCCGGAAATAATGCCTTCATCGATGAGCTTGAGCGCTTCTTGTTCGGTGACAACGTCTAACAGCTCACCATTTTTTAAAATTCCTTCCACATCTGTGACAAACATGAGCTTATCAGCTTTCATAGCTCCTGCGACTGCTGATGCCGCAAGATCAGCATTTACATTTAACGTTTGGCATTCTTCGGTCATAGATAGCGGCGCAATGACGGGAATGAATTGTTTCTCCATTAGTGCTTCTGCCATCTCTGGATTGACTTCTTTGATTTCGCCAACGTACCCATATACATCTTGATCGAGAAAATCGGCGACAAGCATCTGTCCATCTTTACCAGATACACCGACAGATGATATATCATGCTTTGCCAGCTCTGAAACAAAGTATTTATTCACCGTTCCTGAAAGGACCATTTCGGCTACCTCTAACACCGGCTTTGTTGTTTTGCGCTGTCCATCTACAAATTCCGTTTTCACTTCTAATTTTTGCAGCATGCTCGTGATTTCAGGACCCCCGCCATGTACGATAGCCAGTTTAAATCCAGCAGATTGAAGTGAGCGGACATTTTCATAAAAGGTATCGGAAAGTTCTCGAATGACACTGCCTCCACACTTGAACACGATCGTTTTATCCATGTCTATCTCCTTCATTATGTGCGATAGCTCGCGTTAATTTTCACATAATCATAGGTAAGGTCACAGCCCCATGCTGCCGCTTCACCATTTCCTTCATTCATTTGAATGAAAATTGTAATATCATCCTGCTCTAGATACGCTTTTGCTTCCTCTTCTGAGAAAGACTGAGGTTCATTATGTTTAAACAGACATTGCCCGCCTAAGTAAACTTCAACCTCTTCTGGCGTGACAGAAGCTGCGCTATGACCGATTGCTCCGACAATCCGTCCCCAGTTGGCGTCCGTACCGTATACGGCTGTTTTCACAAGACTTGAACCTACGATTTTTTTTGCAATAATACCAGCTTCTAAGTTGTTTTTTGCACCAACAACTTTCGCTTCGATTAATTTAGTTGCGCCTTCTCCGTCTCTTGCAATCTCTTTTGCTAGATCTTCACAGGCTAGTTTTAATCCTTCTTTAAACAATGGCCATTCTGGATGTTCTTCATTCAGTGCCTGGTTTTCTGCCATTCCATTTGCCATCACAAGCACCATATCGTTAGTTGATGTTTCTCCATCGACGGTAATTTGATTAAATGTCACATCTGTGATGTCACGAAGAGCATTTTGCAAAGCTTCTTGTTCGACATTTGCATCGGTTGTGACAAACCCGAGCATTGTTGCCATGTTCGGATGAATCATACCAGAGCCCTTTGCTGCACCTGAAATGAGAATCTCTTTCCCGTCTATCGTCAATGAGTATGTCGTATTTTTAATGACTGTATCTGTTGTTAAAATCGCTTCTTCAAAGTGGCCATTTCCTGCTTTTGCTTCTTTTAGCTGAGCGATGCCTGTTTTGATTTTATCCATATCCAGACACTCTCCAATGACACCAGTAGAAGAAACAGCAATGTAATCAGGCTCTGTGCCTAACATGTCTGCACAGGCTGCCTGCATGTCGTATGCATCTTTTAATCCCTGCTCACCTGTACATGCGTTGGCGATGGCACTATTGACAATGACACCTTTTAGTTTGCCCGTCTTTTTCAAGCTTTTTTGTGTGACTTGAAGAGGCGCAGCTTGAAAGTGACTTTGAGTGTATACCGCTGCACTCGCTGCTGGTACTTCACTGATGATCAAGCCAAGATCTTTTTTTGAATAGCGTAATCCTATATGAATCCCCTTTGCTTCAAAACCTTTTGGTGATGATACGTCCCCGTCAATTTTGACAATACTTTTTTCATTCAATTCGATCATGTTTGTTGTCTCCCCTGTTCTTATGGATAGAGAGGTGTCATTGTGAGGCCCGCCTCTTCATGTAAGCCTTTGATGATATTGAAGTTTTGAACCGCTTGGCCGGCTGCGCCTTTCATGAGATTATCTATGACAGATACAATCGTCAGTCTGCCTGTTCGCTCATCTAAATGAAAACCAATGTCACAGAAGTTACTGCCGTATACTTCTTTTGTTTGCGGATATATCCCGTGATCTCTCACTCTTACAAAATAGGAATCTTCATAAAAATCCTTCATCCGTTTCATTAATTCTTCTTTTGTGACATCTGATTTCAATTGTGTATACATCGTCGCCATAATCCCTCTAGTCATCGGGACAAGGTGTGTTGAAAATGTGATGTTCGCCGTTTGCGGGTTCCATTCTCTAAGTACTTGTTCTATTTCAGGTGTGTGCTGATGTTCATTCACCTTATAAATTTTAAAGTTATCGTTCAGCTCTGAAAAATGTGTGCCAAGTGAGGCTGATCGTCCTGCACCGGACACCCCGGTTTTTGCATCTATAATGATCATAGATTCATCGATGAGATTCTGTTTCATCAGCGGTGCTAAACCTAGAAGAACTGCAGTAGGAAAGCAGCCTGGGTTTGCAATGACTTCCGCTTGCTTAATGGTTTCACGATTCAATTCAGATAATCCGTATACAGCTTGTTGAACCGATGCATCATCCGCTGCCCTTCGTTTATACCACGCTTCATAAACAGTTCCATCTTGAATGCGCAAGTCACCTGATAAATCAATAATTGGCACCCCTTGATTCATGAGCTTCGGTGTGAGTTCACTTGAAACGCCTGCTGGTGTCGCTAAAAACACAGCATCTGTTTCTTGCACAATGGCAGCCGGATCAATGGCTTTTAATGTTTGGTCAGTAATCGTTGTCAGATGCGGATAAGATTGACTGTATAATTGCCCATCACCACTTGATGAATACAATATACATTCCTCCACATGTGGATGCTGCTTAAAAATACGAACTAATTCCGCACCACCGTACCCTGTAGCACCTATAATACCTATTTTCAACGTCAATACACCCTCTTGATCTTTGTGAAATTATTTAACATTATAACATGTATAAAAATTAATTCAATTGTATATTTAATATTTGTTTTCATTTTTTTTCATAAAAAAATCCACATATCTTCGTGAGACATGCGGATTTTATCTATTGTTCTTCATATTGAGGACCAGAAGCGCACTGCATAAATATAATAGGGAACTTGCATAAAAAATCAAATGAATGGTGAAGAAATCAGCAAACAGGCCGCCAAGCATAATGGCGATGGATGAAAAAAGCGCTGTCCAAAAATGATAGTGCCCAACTTCTTTCATTCGCTTTTTCTCGTTTGTGAGTTCGGTGACGAGTAGTTTCTCTCCGTGCTTCTGAACACCACCTAGCACACCTAAGGCAATCTGAATCATATAAACTTGCTCTACTTCTGTGATATGTGGAAAAAGGAGAAGAAGAAACGCCATACCAAACGAATGAATGATTAAAAAGAGACGCCTGTCGGTCGTTTCAGGAAGTTTTCCTAATAATAAATGAATGAACGCACCGCTCAAACCAAACAGACCATAAGCAAGACCAAATTGAGAATAGCTCGACCCAACATTTTTAATAAAAAGAATATAAAAAGGGAAAATGAGACTACTGGCGAAAAACAGTAGACTTTGTGAATAGACGAACCATTTCATTGCTTTAGCATTCATTGTGTATTGTACCTTTCATAAAAGTAGTTGATAAATCTGCCATCTGGATCTGCTTGCTTTTTCTTTCGAAAGAATAGATCGGTTTTTGGATACGCTTGTTTCATTTGTGCTTTCGTTTGATAAGGCATGTATGGTAAGTAATAGCTTCCATGGTGCAGTAAGGTGATATCTGTCATTTGCCGGATGACCCGCTCTGCTTCTGCCTTCTCTTCTTTCTCAAAACCATAATTCACTAACAAAACAAGTGCAAACATATCTTCTTTCGCATATGAGAGATCCGCTTTTTCATTTTTTTGTACGTAACGGATCGTGATGTTCATTAAATTCAATTCTTCCTGTTGTAAAAAGCTTCTCATGTCATCGATATACGCACGAAAACGATCAACTGGAACAAAGTATTCTTGAAGCACATCGGTATCTGACTCATTTTCATATTCTAAAAAAGCAGAATCAGACCGCATCACGTTATTTCTTGTGATCAGCTGGTCATTTTGACTTTGAAAATACTTCTTTTGCAAGTTCCATAGCAAATCTTTCCCCATATCAAATCTTCTCGAAAGGCCGAGCATAAATTTTAAAGGGATGACGAGCTGATCTTCTTTGAGCTCGCGGTATGGATCGATCTGTTGATTAGAAGTAAGCGAATAATTCGTCACATACATCTCTTTCAAAAAATTTGTTTTCGCTGTAGAGATTCTTGCGAGATGCATGCGCACTTCTTTATTGTTCTTTACATGCTTTTGAAAATAATCAGTGTATTCATCGAAGTGTAGAGAGGTTGTCTCCATTTTATATAATTCATCCTTTGTTAAGGAAAGCTCAACATCTAAAATGACACCGAATAAGCCGTATCCTCCAATCACAGCAGTAAATAAATCATCGCTAGGCTTTACTGTGATGATCTCTCCATCTGCTTTTAACAGTGTGAAAGAGCGCACAGTGTCAATGAGTGAGCCGTAGCGAATGTCACGTCCATGTGCATTTGCACTTAACGAGCCACCAATCGTAAAGATGTTTTGAGATTGCATCACCTTTACTGCAAGACCATATGGGTTCACATATGTTTGAATATCATCCCATGTGGCGCCGCTCTGGACCCGAATGGTCTTCTTTTTTTCATTAAATGATACGATTCGGCGAAATTTCGTCATGTCTAGTACAATGCCATTTTCATAATACGTGTGGCCGCCCATACTATGCTGCTTTCCGGCGATTGAAATGGGCAGATTCTTCTCTTTTGCTTCTTCCAATACTTCTTTTAAAGATTCTATTTCTTTTCCTTGCACGACTTTTTTTATTTTGACCGGCATGAGGTGACTCACATCTGTAAACGCCTCGAGTCCTTGTCTTTTGTGTGCTTGACCTTCACGTATAGAGACTGATGCAAAAAAGGCAGCACCATATCCTATCAAAAGGACGATCCATATCCACTTTCGTTTCATTATAGGTACTCCGTTCTATAAAATTACATCCATTATATCAAGCCATACTCCTCCTCTACCTTAATTTTTCATAAAAAAACCTGGCATGAGTTCAACTCATACCAGATCGTATTTACTTATTGAATACCAAGCGCAATTTTTGCGTATCTTGACATTTTGTCACGTGTCCAAGGTGGATTCCATACGATGTGAACTTCTGTTTCTTTCACTTCAGGCAAGTCACTTAATGCTTTTTTCACTTCATCCACGATAACTGGTGCAAGGGGACACCCCATTGATGTTAAAGTCATCGTGATATCCGCTTTTCCATTCTCATCAAGATCGACATCATAGACAAGTCCAAGGTTGACGATGTCTACGTTTAACTCAGGGTCAATCACCTGTTCTAGGGCGCCTAAAATATTTTCTTTCAATGCTTCATCCATGATATCCACTCCTTTTTCAACTAGTATAACGTACTTTTCCTTTTGGCTAAACGTTTGTGCTTTTCAGATGTGTCACAAACCAGTCAATGGTTTCAAACATTGCTTGTCTTGAGACCTTATGGCCAGCCTGTCCATCTGTAATAAAACGAATCAGGTGCGGATCTTCTTTATATTGGGTTTCTGCTAACTCGTCATAAAGAGCTTTTGCATGTCTGTAAGGGACAACTGGATCGTTTTCTGCATGCCAGAATAACAGCGGTCTTTTGTTTAATCGATCTGTTTGCAGCGTTAAATCATAAGGACGCAGCGCGTCTAATTGCTGATGAACCTCTTCATCTGTAATCTCTTTCATCAACCCTTTGTGCCGCATGTCCATAATTTGTGCTTGTAGGAATGTCGTATATTTCGGACTGCCCATCAAGCTGACTGCCGCTTTAATCCAATCATGTTTTGCGAGTGCACCAAAGGTCGTAATCCCTCCCATAGATGTACCCGCAACACCTATTAGATCGGCTTCAATCAATTGTTTTTCTTGAAAATATGTTTTTAAGATATCGATTTCACGTATTTCGTTTAGGACGATTTCCCAAAACTTTGATGCCAGTTCCTCTAAGCTGAGGTTTTCTGATCTTACACCATGATAAGCACAGTCAGGCAAAATGACTCTCATGCCTTTTTCCGCCAAATGAAAGGCGAAGTGTAAGTTGTGCTCGCGTGCACTTGTAAATCCATGTATAAAAAATACAAGTGGCAGTGGTTTATCTTTATTTTCAGCTTTTACGATATGTAAAAATGGAATATCGTGCGTCATTTGCTCATCAATGGTGATCACAGCCTATGAATCCTCCTTTATCATTCCCGTCTTTGTTTATTTTAACATGTAGACAACGAAGATGTGATAAAGATACACTATAGGTGGAGGCACCCGCACCAGCTGCCTCCTATTACTTACAGATCAAAGGAGATTTTATGGAGACTAAACCTTATCTAATCGCACTTGACCTGGATGGCACGTTATTAAAAGACGATAAAACGATTTCAGCACACACACTTGATGTCATTCAAAAAGTGAAAGACAGCGGGCATCATGTCTGTATTTCAACTGGCCGGCCATTTCGTTCCAGCTCTCCTTATTATCAGCAATTGCAGCTCGATTCTCCGATTGTGAACTTTAATGGAGCGTTTGTCCATCATCCTCTTGATGAAAAATGGGGCAGATTTCACACATCACTTGATCTTCAAGTCGTAAAACAGCTTGTGGATATTAGTGAGGAATATAAAGTACACAATGTGTTAGCTGAAGTGCTAGACGATTTGTATTTCCATTATCATGATGAAAAGCTCATTGATATATTTAATATGAATGCAAACAAAGTGACCGTTGGAGATCTTCGGAACAATCTTGGAGAGAATGTCACAAGCGTCTTAATTCACGCAAAAGAAGAAGACGTCGGAGCGATTCGGAGCTATTTGACAGATGTTCATGCAGAAGTGATTGACCACAGACGCTGGGCTGCTCCGTGGCACGTCATTGAAATCATTAAAACAGGCATGAACAAAGCCGTTGGACTGCAAAAAATTAGTGATTATTACGGTGTGCCTCAGGAACGGATTGTGGCATTCGGAGATGAAGACAATGATTTAGAGATGCTTGAATTTGCTGGATGCGGGGTTGCAATGGGCAACGGGATTGATGCAGTGAAACGCGTCTCTAATGAAGTGACAGATACGAATGAACAAGATGGGATTGCAAAATTCCTAACGAATTACTTCTCGCTTTAATTTTTCCATTCATACATAGCAGGTCGAAGCGGGCATACTACCGTTAGACAGGTTGTCCTGTCAGCTTGTGTAAAGGGGCGGATTCCGAATGGGTAAAAGAAGCAAATCGAAACGCTTTATACAACAAGGTAAAGATTCAGTCAGTCTGCATGACGCACGTTTTCCGTATCGTTCCACACTTGAAGAAGCTGCGGAGGACAGGGGAAATATGAAGACTGATGCTTCTGGAGGTTCATTGTGAGAAACGAACTTTTTGATCAAGCCAAATCATTTACTGAAGAAGCCCTTACTTCTTCATTTCCATCTGGTTTAGAGCGTCAACAAGCAGTTCAGCGAGCTAAAAACGCCGTATCATCTGCATTTGCTAATTCGACAGATGCAGAAAGAAACCAGCTGCATACGTTCCAAGACCTGCTTGATGATCTTTAACGAAAAAAGCTGTCCGCTTTGTGGACAGCTTTTCTTATGCTTATTTCACTTGGAACGTTTTCTTCTCAATGATTTGCTTTAGCCCTTCTGCTTTTCCTTTAAATGTGACGACCGCTTCATACGTTCCCGGCTCCACACCGTTTGACCACGTATCTTGGAAGTCATATGTTTCATCTGCTTTCAGCACAAAGGATTGGATGGCTTGTGTGAACATACGGTCTTTCGAGTAACGGTATTTTTCATTTCCGTCTTCATCGTACACACTCAATTCGAATTTTTGGCTTGTGTTAAACGTGAATTCAATATCTCGATCTGATTCATTTTTGAGTGACATATGAAATTGAACCGAAGAACCTTTTTGGACGGGGTCTACTGTGAGTACAACGGTTTTTTCTCCCATTTGACCGGATACCTCCTTGTCTGGTTCATCTTTTTTTTGTTGTCCACAAGCTGTTAAAACCAATAGAACGAGAAAAAGCACTAACCCTTTTTTCATCTTCTACCCACCTTTTAATCTCGTCTGAAAAATCCAAGAATATTGGTTGTTTGAACAATATTTGTAAAGGCTTTTGGATCGACTTCCTTTATAATTTGTTCAAGTTCATACAGCTCATACCTTGTAATGACAATGACCATCATTTCTTTTTGTTCATTGGTAAATGCCCCTTTTGCCGGAACAGTCGTAATCCCTCTGACCATTTTTCCATAAATGGCTTCTTTGATTTCATCTGCTTTCTTTGTCACAATCATGGCAGTCAGCTTTTCATGTCTCGTATGGATGGCATCAATTACCCTAGTCGTCACATATAATGTGACAAGGGTATATAAAGCTTTCTCCCAACCTTGTAACAATCCTGCTGTAAAAATGATAATTCCGTTTAAAATGAAGAAATACGTGCCCACTGGTTTGTCTTTCCATTTCGCTAAAATCATCGCAATAATGTCAAGGCCGCCTGTTGAGGCTCCATATTTCAGTGTAATCCCAATGCCAAGTGCAGAAATGACTCCGCCAAATACAGCATTTAATAAAATATCTTCAGAAACACTTGTCTCTGGTAAAATGCCGAGGAAAATCGTTGTCAGTGCCACACTAATAATGCTATACAAAGTAAAGGAACGACCAACCTTCATCCAGCCTAAAATGCCGACCGGAATGTTTAAAATAAATAATAGGATCCCTGTTGATAAATAAAACGGTGCATATTGATCGATTAAACTAGATAACAGCTGGGCAACCCCTGTAAAACCACTTGCATATACGTCAGCAGGGATTAAAAATAAATTCAGCCCAATCGCATTGAGTAAGGCACCAATGACGACGACGATGAATTTTTTTGCTTCTCCAATGAACATGTTGTCATTCCTCCACTTACCATTCTCTCTATGGTTTTCCCTAAAATTTAGAATTTGAACACGAAAAAATGATTTTCTATGATATAGTTAGGCTAAAAAGATGTAAAATATGGTTGATTTTTTTAGAAAGAAGGGATTTTGATGACTGTTCATATCATAGCAGACAGTGCTGCTGATCTGCCTCTTTCTTATTATGATGAACAAAACATGACACTCATTCCGCTGCGTGTGTTACTCGGCGAGCAGGAATTTGAGGATTTGATCACCATTGAACCAAAACAAGTATTTGATGCGATGAGACAAGGTGCAAGTCCAAAAACATCACAAGCTTCACCGAATCGGATCAAAGAAGCCTTTGTTTCTGCAGCACAAACCCATACATCCGCTATCTATGTTGCCTTTTCATCAGAGCTTTCAGGTACATACCAAACCGCTGTGATGATGGCAAACGAAGTGAAGGAAGAATACCCTGATTTCGATTTACGAATCATTGATTCTAAATGTGCTTCACTTGGTTATGGACTAGCTGTCAAACACGCTCAATCACTTGCCATTGACGGAAATACAATACAAGAAATTGAAACGTCTGTAAAGCATTTTTGTGAATCTTTACAACATATTTTTACTGTAGACGATTTATCGTATTTAGCAAGAGGCGGAAGAATCAGTAAAGCGTCCGCATTTGTTGGCGGATTGTTAAGTATTAAACCCATTTTACACGTTGAGGATGGAAAACTGATACCCCTTGAAAAAATTCGTGGCCGTAAAAAATTGTTGAAACGCATAATCGAGCTGATGAAAGAACGTGGATCTGACTGGTCTAGTCAAACTGTTGGCATTAGTCATGGAGATGACCCTGCACTTGCAGAAGAAATGAGGCAATTAATTGAAGCGGAATTTCACCCAAAAGAAATCGACATCCAAGTCATCGGCGCGGCTGTTGGGTCCCACTCAGGCCCTAGCACACTTGCCATCTTCTTTACAGGCAGCCCATCATAAAAAGCACCCTTCCCTGAAACATCACGGGAAGGGTGCTTTTCTTATGATAGCTTAAATCGGTGAACGGTTTCGTTTAACCTTGCCGTCATACTCATCAGTTCTTCTACTTGTTTGTTCATTTGATGGAAAGATTGCAGTTGTTCGTTTGCCGAGGCAGAAATTTCTTCGCTGCCCGCTGCCGTTTCTTCTACAACGGCACTAATATTTTCAATCGAGTGCAGCACTTGTCCGCCAAGCTCTGTTGATTGAATAATTTGGTCATTTAAGACCGCCATTTCTTGCTTAATATGTTGTGCTTTTGTTTCTATATCTTCAAAGGAGTGTGAGGTTTTGTCCATTGCATCTTGCTGCTGAAGTGATAGCTTGACCCCTTCTTGTACAGTTTGGCTAATGGATTGAATGCCTTTTTCAATATGACTCACCATGTCAAAAATTTGTCTTGTTGCACGAGACGATTCATCTGCCAGCTTACGAATTTCGTCCGCTACGACGGCAAACCCTTTGCCAGCTTCTCCTGCTCTTGCCGCTTCAATCGCCGCATTGAGCGAGAGGAGGTTTGTCTGGTCCGCAATATCAGAAACCGTTTTGGCCATTGCGGAGATTCCGCTTGCGTACTGAGTGAATTCTCCTGCAGACTCTTCAATTTGTCTCGTCGCACGTGTATTTTTTTCAATGGCTGCTTTTGTTTCTGTTAACGTGTGCTTTCCGCTTTCTACCGATTCAATGGCATCCTCTGTACTACGGATGACTGTATGTGATCTTTCGGAATTCTTACGGCCATGTGAATCCATTTTCTCAATCAAACTAACGCCATGCTGTAGGTCTTCTGAAATCGCTTGTGAACCATTTGCCATTTCGTCTGTCGATACAGACACTTGATTGGCTGATTCCATAAGCTTTTTGTTTTCATCATCTAACTGAATCGAAAATGATTCTACTTGGCTTGAGACATGGCTGATTTCTTGAATCAAGCTAATCAGCTGATCCGTCATTTGATTGAACGACTCATTTAATCCGCCGATTTCATCTTTCCGCTTGATGTCCATCCGCTCCACAGCGAGGTTTCCTTCGGCAATCTGTTTTGCCCGGTAAGAAAGGGATTTGATTGGTGTCACAATGGATCTCGTTAAACCAATATTTAAAAAGACGGCGATGACAATCAGCGTGAGGGCTGCGACAGATGCGCTTGTGATGATCCTTTGCACATTGTCTGCCGCCTCCTCTAAATGGTATTCATACGCTTCTTGTGCTCTTTTATTCATCGTATGCACGTCGTTTAAAACACCGTCAATTCTGGCAGCTACTCGTCTGGCATCAGAGGCATTTTTTTCACCAATGGCATTGTTTGCTTCTTGCGTCCATGTGTCAAACTTTGAATTTAACCGTGTTAGGGCTTCTTTGTTCATATTTCCTGCGTTTTTGTTTAACATTTGCAGCTGTTTTTTCGCTGTCGATATATCGGTTTGAACGACCTCTAGCTGTTCATCTGAAAGGGTCATGGAATAATTGGTCATGGCTTGTTCGACACTTTCAAAGCTGGCCTTCGTTTTTTGTACGTTCAGTAAGGTTTGAACTTCTGTTTCGCTTGATGACTGAATCTTTGTCATGCTCACAATAATAAAGGCAATTACGCCAACCGCTAAAAGAAGTGAAATGAGTGAGTTGAGCAAAATTTTGATGCGTAAGCTCATGATGCTGCCCCCTCTTCTTTCAGAAGTGTCTGCTTCAGTCCATTTAATTTTTTGGTCAATTTCTCAGCATCTTTGAGCACCCGGATTCTCGCCATATCGATTCCGTCATTACTTAAGTCATAAACGATATGCCCGCTTTTGATGTTGCTGCTTTTGACGAGCTGTTCGCTGAATTGATAAACGACTTCATCTACGTTTTTGACCATAGACGAAATAACGGCTTTTTCAGCTGTATAATACTGATCGCTGTCCACGCCGATTGCGTATTTGCCTTGCGTTTGCGCTTCTTTTAATACACCAACACCCGTATAACCGGCTGCGGCATATAAAACATCTGCTTTCTTTTTGATCATGTCTTTCGCTATTTTACTGCCTTTGCCTGCATCACTAAATGTGCCAGCATACGTGGATACGACCTTGATTTTCGGATTCACAGATTTTGCGCCTTTTTGATAGCCTTGTTCAAATCGATGGATAACCTCTGCATCGACTCCGCCCACAAAACCAATGACATCACTTTTTGTTGTCATGGCAGCAAGTGCTCCCGCTAAATAGCTGCCCTGCTCTTCTTTAAAAGTCACTGATGTGACATTTTTCAGTTCAGACACAGCATCAATGAGTAAAAATTGCTTTTTCGGATATTTTTTCGCTACCTTTTCTAAGTCTTCTTGCATACTGAAACCTACACCGATAATCAGGTCATTTCCATCTTTCACAAGCTCGGTCAGCCCTTTTTCATATGTATCGGTTTCTGCAATTTCTCTATAATCGAATTCAATGCCAAGCTCATCACGTGCTTTTTCTAATCCTTTAAATGATGAATCGTTAAATGATTGATCACCAAGACCATCATCCGTCAGCATGACACCAATATGCTTCGCATTTGATATCGGTGGTCCTCCCTGCTGATTGCTGCATGAGGCGAGCACCATGATCATAGCTGCCATCAGAAGTAATGAAATCTTCACTTTCATCCAAAAACACACTCCTTTTATCATCCTTACCCCTTATTTATCGGATTTGAGAGTCATTGTTTCAATGATAAAGTGAAGGATTTTCAGCTTTTTTCATGACTTTTTTCACTGAAAAAAACCATTATTTATGACAAAAATAAAAAAAGTGAGCAAATGCTCACTTTTTCTCGTATGTCCACCCTTCTTTTTGGTAAACAAGATCATTTTTCATCAGATGACCTAATGCTCGTTTGAAGGCTGCTTTGCTCATTTGAAATCTTTCCCGGATATCTTCTGGATCGCTTTTATCCCCGTAAGGCATTGCACCGTTTCTCGTTCTCATGTAAGTTAAAATTTCTTCTGCATCGACAGATAGTGCATCCTGTTTTCTAGGAAGCAGAGAAACGTTCACGGTTCCGTCCTCTTTCACTGCAATGACGCGTCCTGTCACGGTCGATCCTAATCTAGGCTCTTCCTTTCGTTCCGTGCGGTGGATAAATCCACGCACGCCTGTATCCGTCAGCATAAAAGAACCTGTCGCAATTAAGCGATAAATCGTTCCCGTAATTTCTTTGTTCATTAACGTTTCTGGCGCCTCAGTAAATAATTCACTGATCACATCTTCAGTGGCTGGTTTTGCGAACATTCTCCCGTAACTTGTCACTTTGAGCATACAGTATAGTTTGTCGCCTTTTTTCGGCCACGCTTCCTCAAAAGGCGGGAGGTGTTCAGTTGCAACAAGTGCATCCTTTGACAAACCTATATCGACAAAAGCACCCATATCTTCTACAACGTCTACGACTTCTACCCAGTCGTATGTATGTGCATTGATTTTAGGAATTTTCATCGTCGCTGCCAGTCTTTCCTCATGATCTACATATAAGTAGACCTCTACTTCATCACGATCTCCAATATCCTCTGTCATCTCACTGCGATGTAGGAGAACAGAATCTTCGCCATCTGTTAAAAAGTAGCCGTATTCCATCTCGTTATCTATTTGCAAGGTCAGTTGCTCACCTGGTCTCATGTTCTCTTCCTTCCTATCTGCCCTTAAAAGAGCGTTCGTTCATCTTTTGATTCACTTTATTCTACTATACTTCTGTCATCATGAACATCTCTAGTTCTGTTAGCTAAAGTGGACAAACTGTACTTGAATTATACCGCATACATCTGAACTCTCTTCGATAAAGTTTCTTCTTCCCATATGGGCATGATAAAATAGACGCAATATCTATAGTTGGAGGTCATATGTGATGGCAAAAGAAAGTTCATTTGATATTGTATCGAAGGTGGAGCTGCCAGAGGTGCAAAACGCCATTCAAGCAGCACTGAAAGAAATTAAAAACCGTTATGATTTTAAAGGAAGTAAAAGTGATATTTCACTAGAAAAAGAAGAACTCGTTCTCATTTCTGATGATGACTTCAAGCTGGAGCAGCTAAAGGATGTCCTTGTGACAAAACTGATTAAACGAAACGTACCGACTAAAAACATTGACTACGGAAAAACAGAACATGCCCTAGGTGGAACCGTTCGCCAGCGTGCAAAGCTGATTAGCGGGATTGATAAGGACAATGCCAAAAAGATCAATGCCTTGATCAAACAATCTGGTATAAAAGTAAAGTCGCAATTTCAAGATGACCAAGTGCGTGTGACAGGAAAAAATAAAGATGATTTACAAGAAGTGATTGCGCTCATGCGCAAGGCAGATTTACCGATTGACGTCCAATTTATAAATTTTCGATAAATTTCAAATTTTCCATTGATTATTTCCGATTTTTTCGATACAGTTGATGGAAGTTCAATTCATTGACATGTTCATATCGCTTTCTTATCAAGAGAGGCAGAGGGACTGGCCCTGTGAAGCCTCAGCAACCGGTGTAGTAGAAATCTATTTTCTATGACCAAGGTGCTAAATCCAGCAAGCAACTGCTTGGAAGATAAGAAGAAGAATTTCAATACAGCCAAAAAGTCTTCTTCTTATCAGAAGGCTTTTTTTGTTACATAGAAATAAGGAGGAAACCAATGGGCCTATTACAAGACTTACAAAATCGCGTACTGATTGCTGATGGAGCAATGGGAACACTTTTATACTCTTATGGCATTGACCGCTGCTTTGAAGAATTAAATTTATCAAAAGAAGATGAAGTCAAAAGAGTGCACGAAGCATATGTGCAAGCTGGAGCGGACATTATCCAAACGAACACATACGGTGCGAATTATATTAAACTATCCCGCTACGGTTTAGAAGAAGAAACAAAACGCATTAACACAAAAGCTGTACAAATTGCCAAAGCAGCCGCTGGCTCAGCTTATGTCCTTGGAACGATCGGTGGCATTCGAACATTTAACAAAAATGCCTACTCTTTAGATGAGATTAAACGGAGCTTTAGAGAACAGCTCTATATCCTTTTAAATGAAGAGCCTGATGGATTACTGCTTGAAACATATTACGATATTGAAGAAGCAAAAGCCGTTCTTGAGATTGCTCGCAAAGAAACAGCGCTTCCGATTGTCTTGAACGTCTCCATGCATGAGCAAGGTGTATTGCAGGACGGTACACCGCTAAAAGACGGTTTATCTGAATTATCCTCACTTGGCGCTGATGTCGTCGGCATTAACTGCCGATTAGGCCCTTATCATATGATTCAGGCACTTGAAGGTGTTCCACTTTTGGAAAATTCTCATTTATCTGTCTATCCAAACAGCAGTCTCCCCTCCCTTGAAGAAGGCAGACTCGTCTATGATACAGATAATGATTATTTCCGAAAAAGTGCACTTGAGTTTAGAAATCAGGGCGCACGAATCATTGGAGGCTGCTGCGGAACAACCCCTCAGCATATTAGTGCTATGGCTGAGGCGGTCAAAGATTTAGCACCTATTACCGAAAAAGAAGTGAAAGTATTAAAAGAAGAAATCATTTCCATCCAAGATCAACGGACAGAACCAGGTCTTGACGAGCTGGCTGTGAAAAAACGTTCGATTATCGTAGAGCTGGATCCGCCGAAGAAGCTGAACTTTGAAAAATTCCTCGTCGCAGCGAACGAATTAAAAAGTGCAGGCATTGATGCCCTCACACTGGCCGATAACTCTCTAGCTACCCCGCGTATTAGCAATGTGGCATGCGGCGCTTTATTAAAACAGCAGCTTGATATGCGTTCACTTGTCCATATCACATGTCGTGATCGCAATTTAATTGGACTCCAATCCCACTTAATGGGGCTGGACACACTTGGACTAACCGATATTTTAGCCATCACAGGCGATCCGTCTAAAATTGGAGACTTCCCAGGTGCGACATCTGTGTATGATTTAACCTCCTTTGATTTGATCCGTCTGATCAAACAATTTAACGAGGGACTATCTTTCTCTGGGAAGCCACTAGGGAAAAAGACTAATTTTTCAGTGGCTGGCGCGTTTAATCCAAATGTCCGTCATATTGATAAAGCGGTCAAACGCCTTGAGAAGAAAATCGAATACGGTGCCGATTATTTTATTTCACAACCTGTATACTCTGAGGAACAGCTTGTGAAAATTCATGAAGAAAGCCGACATTTGGATAAACCGATTTATATCGGCATTATGCCGCTAACAAGCAGCCGAAATGCTGAGTTTATTCATCATGAAATTCCCGGCATTAAATTGTCTGACTCGATTCGTGAGATTATGGCCAAGGCAGGCGAAGATAAAGAAAAGCAGCGGACAGAAGGGTTAGCGATTGCCCGCTCTTTATTAGATACAGCTTGCGAATTGTTTAATGGTATCTATTTAATTACCCCTTTCCTTCGATCAGATTTAACAGCAGAACTGACAACTTACATCCATCAGAAAGAAAAGGAGCCAAACATCCATGCCAACTATCACTGAACAGCTCAAAAAACGCATCCTCGTCCTTGACGGTGCAATGGGCACAATGATTCAAAACGCCGATCTCACAGCAGAGGATTTCGGCGGAGAAGAGTATGAGGGCTGTAACGAATATTTAAACGTCACAGCCCCTCACATTATCTCCACGATTCACCGGCAATACCTAGAGGCAAGTGCTGACCTCATTGAAACAAATACATTCGGTGCGACGAAGCTCGTTCTCGATGAATATGGACTTGGCCATCTCGCCTATGAATTGAACGTAAAAGCAGCTCAGCTGGCAAAGCGTGAAGCAGACCGTTTGTCGACGCCAGACTGGCCCCGCTTTGTAGTAGGCGCAATGGGGCCCACTACAAAAACATTATCCGTAACAGGCGGCACAACGTTTGAAGAGCTCGTTGCAAATTATGAAGAACAAGCCCGCGCCCTGATTGATGGGAAATGTGATGCTCTTCTTTTAGAAACAAGTCAAGACATGCTGAATGTCAAAGCTGGATTTAAAGGCATTCAAGAAGCCTTTCAAGCAACCGGTATTGAGCTGCCACTTATGGTGTCAGGTACGATTGAGCCGATGGGCACTACCCTTGCAGGCCAAGATATTGAAGCCTTTTATATCTCACTTGAGCATATGAAACCAATCAGCGTCGGACTAAACTGTGCAACTGGTCCAGAATTTATGACAGACCATATCCGTACACTCTCCTCCATCGCAAAGTCGGCTGTCAGCTGCTATCCAAACGCTGGTCTCCCAGATGAAGAAGGGCAATATCACGAATCCCCTGGTTCGCTTGCTAAAAAAATCGCCGCTTTTGCAAAAGAAGGCTGGTTAAATATCGTCGGCGGCTGCTGCGGTACAACGCCTGCACATATTCAGGCATTATCAGATGAAGTACGTCCGCTTCAGCCCCGCAGCATGTCGCATGAGTCATCACCGCATACCGTATCAGGAATCGAGCCCCTCATTTATGAAGAAGCGATGCGCCCTCTCTTTGTTGGTGAGCGCACAAATGTCATTGGTTCACGCAAATTCAAACGGCTCATCGCAGAACAAAAGTTTGAAGAGGCCGCAGAAATTGCTCGTGCTCAAGTGAAAAATGGCGCTCACGTCATTGATGTGTGTCTAGCAGACCCTGATCGTGATGAGATAGCAGACATGGAAGGCTTTTTAAAAGAAGCCATGAAAAAAGTGAAAGCTCCTTTTGTCATTGATTCAACCGATAAACATGTCATCGAAAAAGCACTCATGTATTCTCAAGGAAAAGCCATTATCAATTCTATTAATTTAGAGGATGGAGAAGAGCGCTTTGAAGAGATTCTTCCGCTTGTCAAGCTATATGGCGGCGCACTTGTTGTTGGAACAATCGATGAAACAGGGATGGCCGTCACAGCAGATCGAAAACTTGAAATTGCCGTAAGATCCCATGACCTGCTCACGAAAAAATATGGAATCCCTGCGAGTGATATCATTTTTGACCCGCTTGTCTTTCCAGTAGGTACTGGAGACGAACAGTATATTGGTGCTGCTGAAGAGACGATTAAAGGCATTGAGCGAATCAAAGCAGCACTGCCTGAATGTCTCACCATTTTAGGCATTAGTAACGTGTCTTTCGGACTCCCACCAGTCGGCAGAGAAATATTGAATGCCGTTTATTTGTATCACTGCGTCAAAGCAGGACTTGATTATGCGATCGTGAATACTGAAAAGCTTGAACGCTTTGCTTCAATTCCAAAGGAAGAAATCAAGCTGGCTGAAACTTTACTTTATGAAACAAATGATCAAACCCTTGCTGAGTTCACCCAATTTTATCGCGGGAAAAAGAAAACAGAGAAGAAACCAAAGATCTCCTTATCACTTGATGAAAGGCTGGCACTCTATGTCGTCGAAGGGACGAAAGAAGGCCTGATTGATGACCTTGCCCTTGCTTTGGAGAAATTTGAATCACCTCTTCATATCATCAATGGACCATTAATGCAGGGAATGTCAGAGGTTGGGCGCCTTTTTAATCAAAACGAATTGATCGTAGCTGAAGTCCTCCAATCCGCTGAGGTCATGAAAGCATCTGTTTCATACCTTGAGCAATTTATGGAGAAAAAGGACGCAAGCGGCAAAGGGAAGATTCTCCTCGCCACCGTCAAAGGAGATGTCCATGATATAGGGAAAAACCTGGTCGACATCATTTTGAGCAATAATGGCTTTCAAGTCGTCGATCTCGGAATCAAAGTAACCCCACAAACATTGATTGAAGCGGTGCAAAAAGAAAAGCCAGATATGATTGGATTATCAGGTTTACTTGTCAAATCAGCACAGCAAATGGTCTTGACCGCTCAAGATTTACAAAAAGCAAACATTTCTGTTCCCATTTTGGTGGGCGGCGCAGCGCTTTCACGGAAGTTTACGAAGATGAAAATTTCGCCTCAATATGATGGCCCCGTCCTTTACGCCAAAGATGCAATGGACGGCCTGTCTTTAGCGAATGAATTAAGAATGAACCCTCTTCAATTTCAAACAAAACCCTTAGAGGAACAAGAAACACTCCATAAGGAAAAAGAAACAACGCAGCCAAAAGCTGTGATTGAATTACTAGAAAAACGCGCGACACTTCCGGAGGCAGCCATTTTCACGCCAGAAAATACGAAACGCCATTATGTACGGGATATTGATTTGCACCACATAATGCCCTATGTCAATGAGCAAATGCTGATCGGCCATCACCTCGGTTTAAAAGGAAAGGTCAAAAAGCTCTTGGCTGAACAGCATCCAAAAGCATTGGAGTTAAAACAGCTGATCACAGATCTTCTTCAAGAAGGCAGAGAGAAAAACTGGTTTGCACCTGCATTCGTCTATCAATTCTTCCCTGCCAGTTCAAATGGGAATGACCTGCATATCTATGATCCAGAAGCGCCTGACCGCGTCATTGAGACATTCCAATTTCCAAGACAGGAAAAACTTCCGTACCGGTCTATTTCTGATTATGTGCGGAAAAGCGGAGAGAACGAGAAAGATTATATCGCCTTATTTGCAGTGACGGCTGGCGCCCGCATACGAGAGGTTGCGCAGCAATTTAAACAAGAGGGTGACTATTTAAAAATGCATGCGGTCCAAGCTTTAGCACTTGAGCTTGCAGAAGGATTGGCTGAACGAACGCACCAAGTAATTCGTGATAAATGGGGATTCCCAGACCCAGTCGATTTCACGATGGAGAAACGGTTCCAAGCCAAATATCAAGGTCAGCGCTATTCCTTTGGCTATCCAGCGTGCCCTAATCTAGAAGACCAAGAAAAACTATTCCATCTGCTGCAGCCAGAAAAAATCGGGATTCATCTCACAGAAGGGTTTATGATGGAGCCTGAAGCATCCGTTTCAGCCATTGTCGTTTCTCATCCTGAAGCTCGATATTTTAACGTTCACTAAAAAAACCTCCTGAATTGGAGGTTCTTTTTATAAATAAAAATGGAATATATATGAAAAAATACGTTTATTTACCGATATTATAAATGAAAGTCATTTACTTAAAAGGAGATGTTTGTCATGTTCAAAAAGAAGATCGGGGTTTTATTGCTTACAGGCCTCTTTATCGCTAGCCCTCTTTTCCAATCACCTGCTCAAGCAAGTGAAACGTCTACGAAACAAACAAAATATTATACAGAAGAATTGGAGCATCTGTATCCAGACAGTGATTATGCAAACAATGATACGATGGAAAAAGCTCAATTCTTACAGCACTCTCTTCATCTAAACAAGACCTATTTATATCACGAAGGCAGTATCTCTTCTATGAATGACATTGATTTTTACCGGTTCACCAGCTCTAAATTTGATGGAGCAGATGGCCGCTTTTCTATCAAACTCGTCAATGTGAAAGCTGGAAATGATTTCGATCTTTATCTTTACAATCAGAGCGGGTCACTCGTGTCTTCCTCTGTGCGGACAAACAACCAAAATGAAATCATCCATATGCCGAAAATTGCCGCAAGCACTGACTACTATTTAGCCGTCAAACCAAAGCAATTATTAAATGAAGAGGACAACATGTATCGTATTGTCTTTGATAAGAGTATTGAAAAAGGCACAACGAAACGATATGGATCACCTGCCACATTGAATAGTTTCAATGAAGCCGGATCTCCCAATTCTTCTTTTGATTTAAGCAGCTTGCCGCAGGATGCCGTTGTCACTGGCCTGTCATTAGAAGCTGAAAAAGGCAGTACAAATGCATATAATTATGTATTCACCGTCTCTTCCTTAAAAGGCGGAACAGTGAACGTACCTTGGAACGGTCAAAAAGTTGACATCTCTTCTTATAAAACAAGTCAAGTGCCAGCAAAAGACCGCTTTTTTGTTTCTTTTAATGCAACCGAGGTTCCTCAATTGATCGGTGGACGGTTAATTAAAGTAGGCGTTGTCTCAATTAAAAACTTACAGCTCACCTTTGAATATGAATACAACCGTGACCTCAATTATTAAACTAGACAAAAGGAAAAGGGAGCACCAAAACGGAGTTTGTCTACACGGTGAAGGAAAAGGTATCCCCTTTTCCTTTTTCTTATGCGTTCTTATGGTACGATACATAGAGAGAAATCAGCTAAGAAGGAGTTGCGTGTATTGCCAAACGTTATTCAACGATCTTTAACCCTTGATGACATACCAGACCTTGTCGCATTGTCAAAAGAGGTCGATTGGCCTGATTACAATGCGGAAGAGCTCACATCTCTTTTAACAAATGGACATTTTACCGGTTTTACAACAACTGACGGACAAGTCATTTCATGCGCTGGACTTTTTCAGTATGACAGTGTGGCATCAATTGGAGCGGTCATTGTATCTGAGACACATCGAGGCCTCGGTCTTGCCCGTCAAATGATTGACACACTGCTTCGTCATAGTGATCCAAGTGTCCCTGTCGTTTTAACGGCTACTGTACAAGGACAGCCAGTCTATGAAAAAATCGGCTTTCAGACAGCCGGTTATATTCATACATACAAAGCACAAAAAACAAATCCTAGTGCGCTTCATCCGTCACATCAGATTCATCTTTTTCCCGCTGATGAAACGCACCTCCCGTCTATTGAAAGACTGGATGAAAAAGGCGCAGGAACCAATCGATCAAACTTCTTAATAAAACGAATGGAGCGAGCAGCATTTAAACTGATCGCAAAGGATGAACACCACGAAATCACCGGCTTCGCGTTTGGTGTGGAAACACCAGCTAATCTGATGATTGGCCCGCTTGCAGCAAACGATGAACAAACGGCGCTATTACTCATTCAATCACTTCTCACGTCTTATTCTGGCGCCTTTCGTTTAGATATGCAGGAAGAAACAGCTGAACGCCTGCATGCATCACTTGTAGAAGCAGGATTTACGAAAACAAACGTCGCACATTTTATGATGATTCGCGGGAACGAAAAGCAGAACGATCCTGCGCTTCTCTATTTCCTGGCCTCACAAGCATTTTCTTAAAAAATCAAAAAGCTGTAGACAGATGTTGTCTACAGCTTTTCTTATTTATTTTTCGCCTACGGATGAGAGAACTTGAGCGAGTGCATTTGTGACCTTGCCATGCTCTGATGCATGCGGCCGGTCATCTCCATCTCCATAGCCATAATCAATCATGCGATTACGGTTTAAGCAAAGCTTTGTCAGCTGAGGCTGGAATAGATCAAATAAAGCAAAACGATCTTTTAGTTGTGGAAATTGCTTTTGATACTGCTGAATTTCTTCTGCAAGTAAGCGCCAAAGCGTCGTTTCATCTAACAGATTGTGATTGTCTAACACGTTTGACACGTAACGAAGATTGCAAATAAACAGGCCCGTAAAAATAAATTGTACAAGACCCTCAGGCGGCTCACTACGCAGCACTTCCTTTAGATCTTCTTCTAATGAAGCCAATTCAGGCAGCGGTTGATCACTAATGTTCACATCATCAACAAAATCTTTGATCGCCAAACGATGCGGCTTATGATCTTTTAATACAAGAATTGTATTTTGTCCGTGCGGTGAAAAGACCGTGCCATATTGATACATAAAGTGCAGAAGCGGCGGCATGACAACATGGAAGAATGACGCCATCCATTCTTTTGCTGACAGACCCGATTTTTCAATGAGCTGCTTCAGATAAGGCTCACCTTCATGATCCTCATAAGTCAGTGCCGCCAACGTAACAGGGCTCTCCCCTTCATCTAAATACGTATAAATGCTTTCTCTAAAAATGACACCAAGCATTTCAAGGTATTGATATGGCGCACCAGGTAGCTTGCTGTAATAAGGATGATCAACATTGATACTCGCATTCTCACCTGGTAAAATCACGCGGCATACATCGGATAAAAAGGCGTCTTGATCGGCGATTCCTTTAATATGTGCTGTAATACGAGGTGCAATCACCGTACGTTCTGATGGGAGCCCCCGGTACACTAGCGTATTTAAAATACTCATTGGCAGTTTAATATGATGCTTGCCTTTATTTGAGATGTTCGTAAAGGTTCTGATCGATTGCTGTGGAATATATTGATCCAGCCCTTCTCCTAAATACACAATACGGCGCATGGCTAAATCTTCGGGGAAATGCTGGATGATCATATGCGTCCACTGCCATTTATGAACAGGCATCATATAATAATCAGCCGCATTTAGCCCTTCATCCTTTAACACACGTTGGAATTGACGAATCGTGACTTCATCTAATTCTTTGGCAATGATGTGCTCATAGTTCTCATGATCGACCGCATGGAATGTCGCAAGTTCTCGGTGAACAGCAATCCAAGACAGCTGCACACATTCCTGCCTTTCAGGTGCATAGGCTAAGTAATCATTGTAGCTGAATCCAATACGCCCTTTGTTATAGACGATCCAAGGATGACCCGTCATCTCGCCTTCAATCCATGCGTAATCTGTATCCGTTAACTCATCTGCACGAAGTGCTTTTTTCGACAGCAAATGAACATCCGCTAACAAGGTATGGTGAAGCTCTTTGATCAGATGGCCAGTTGTTTCAGAAGACATTGGGATGATTGGCTGAATGTCTAGTAAAAACACAATGGCACTAACATCCTTTGTCCATGTTCCGTCTTGACAGCACTCGATCGATTCAGCAATCGTATCAAAACTATCAAACAAACGAGGTTTTGCGAGATAACGATATTTCTTCTGTTCGTGAATGATTAATTCATATTGGGCGATGCCATCCTGATGATCTAGCTGAACGGGATGAAGCATATCCTCATACATATATTCGGACAGCATTTTTGCCACCATTCGTTGGTTTGCTTTTTTCCAAGCAGCAGGATTGACCGCTTTTTTCAATTCATCTTGTACACTCATCGGTTCATCCTCCTTACCCTTTGATTTCTTCAAATGTATTTGCGTGTTTATGTGTACCGAATGTCTGGAAAACATGCTTTTGATAAAGTGGATACACAGGTCGACGAGCCAGTTCATTGATAATGACACTGTTTCGGTACGCCCCTAGCCCTAAATCTGGTGCGCCTACTCCATGTGTATGAAGCTCTGCATTTTGTACAAAAATATCATTTTCACCTAATGTGTTTGTTTTCAATCGATATTCACGTTCAACCTGGAAGCGTCCTTGATGATCCCACTGAATATGATGGGAAATCGGATCAATAAATGGCGGTAATACAGATTGATAGCCCGTTGCCAAGACGACAATGTCTGTCTCATGCGTAAAGGATTCCTCTTTGACCCATTGATTGCATGAAAGCGATAAGCCGTCCCTCGTTTCCTCAATCAAATTGACTTCCGTCATCGCCTGCAGCACGGTGTTCAGCTGCTCTCCGCAAGCAGAACGTTCATAAAGCAAGTGATAAATATCTCGGATCATCGCTGAGCTGATGCCTTTATACAGCAAATCTTGCTGCTTTAATAGCGCATCTTTTTTAGGCTGCGGAAGCTCATAAAAGAAATCAATATAGTCTGGAGAGAAATACTCAAGACCCAAATTTGAATATTCCATTGGGAAAAACCCTTTAGAGCGTGTAAACCAATGAATATCCTTCGCCTCATCGTCTGATAAAATGTCATAGAATACTTCTGCCGCACTTTGACCAGAACCGATGACCGTCACGGATTTTCCTTTAAAACAGCCTTCTTTCTTTCGTTTCAAGTAATCAGCAGAATGAAACACCCGATCCCCTAAAGCTGGCTGAAGAGATGCTGGTACCGCAGGCTGTGTACCGATACCTAAAACAAGATGCTTACTTTCAAACACCTCTACCGTTTGATCTTTCACATGACGGACATGCACTTCATATCGTTTTTCTCCATCTTTTTCAACGATGGAGACAGATTCGACATTCATGCCAAATCGACAAGAATCTAATTGATCCGCGACCCAGCGGCAATAATGGCTATATTCCTTGCGCGGGATATGGAAGTCTTCTAGAAAGTAAAATGAATACAAACGGTTTTGTTCCTGCAAATAGTTGAGAAAGCTATATTTGCTTTTCACATCTGCCATACTGACAAGATCTGCTAAAAAGGGGACTTGAAGTGTTGTCCCTTCAATGAGCATACCTGGATGCCAGTGGAACGCTTCACTTCTTTCAAAAAACAAAGCGTCAATTTCATCTACTTCTTCAGATAATGCAGCAAGCCCTAGGTTAAATGGTCCAATGCCAATCCCAATGACATCCACTACATTATTTTGCTTGTTGAACCGCGTCATGGTTATACTTCCTTTCAAATCGATCTCGATGACAAAACATCAAAAGACCTGTTTTATCTGGTAAAGTGACTGGTTTCACACGTTCGAATCCACACTTTTCAAAGACATGAATCATTTTTTCGTTCCGAATATCTGGCTCAGCCACGATTTTTTCTGTTCGTTTGTTCTGCTCAAACTGAAATGCTGTCATGGCTTGAAGCAGCGGAGCCGCAAATCCTTTCCCTACATAATCTGGCTCTCCAATTAACAGGTGAATGCCTTGATCATGCGGAGAAGGCTGATAGTACGATTCAATGATATCCCCTTTCACATTGTATGCTTCAAAATAGCTCATCGGCGTGCCATCAATGGTTCCTAAATAAAGGGTTTGATGCGGATCATGAATGGCCTGATAAAAGTGCTTTTCAAAAGCAGGAAATGGAATATTCAAATGCCAAAATGGGTGGACATACTCTTCTTGCATCCACTTGTGGACAAGCTGGACGTCCCGTTCATATTCAGCGCGAATGAACCCAATTCGATGCCTCATCCAATCAGCGCCTCCTTATGTAAAAAGAGGGGATTCAATACAGGCGTGTACCTGGATTGCGTTTCTAAAGAACCCGTGAGCTCATCCATATCTTCAAACCGAGTGAGTAAGTTCGCTTTTGAAGGCAGCTCCTGTGACCGGAGAAGACTGTTCGTCAGCTCAGATGCACCATATGTCTCTTCATGCGCAAGCAGTGTGTCTCTAATCAGGGCTAATAAATCTTCTTCTTGTGCAAGCCCCTCTGTACCAAAACCATTCACAAGACCAAACAAATGATTAAAGAAGAAATAGTAACGCAGTCTCTCAACTGCTACATCGTCTGCACAAATGGTTTCACTTCTGACGCTTAAGTTTTGAACAAGCTTCGCAAGCTGATCCTTTTTCGATTCACTATAATAGTAGCCTTGATTGTCACGATAATAGAATGTGTGCGGATATCCATTCTTTAGCTGTACGACAGCATTTTGCTGATGGGCTTCAAGGGCAAGACCATACGTTTCAAACAGCCAAAGCATCGGCTCTAACGCAATCGATAAATATTGTGTGAACCAATCACGGCTGACATCTTCTGTTGATCTGCCTTCAGCGTCTGCTAGTTCATGAATAATGCCTGAAAGGCGTGATTTTTCTCCATATGCATGATCCTGACATAGCCCTGCAATTAAGCTTGCCCCTTTTTCATGATGCAAAAATGGATTTTGACGAATGACGACTTCAAAGCCAGATTCCGTCTCATCCCCTTGAATAGATAGATACGCAGGATCTTCAATCACACGGAATCCAGAGAATTTGTCATATAAAGAAACGCCTAATTCTGTTTTTAAGATACGAGACATCTCAACTCCGCGATCAAGTTCCTTTTGTTTGTTAACGCGTAAAGAGTTTGTGATCTTTACAGGGACAGAGAATTTAAGCATGTACGCAGAGTCTTTTTGATAGACCGTTCTAAAGGAAGATGTCGCTGTGTATTCAGACCCTAGCGGCCCTAAATACGTCAGCATCCCGTCCTCTATATAACGCTTGACGAACGCTTTTTCCATGACCACTTGGACTTGTAGCGGATGAATCGGAATCAGAACATATTGACCGCCTTCTGTTAACGTCGTCAGTCTCTCTTTTTCTTCTGGCATCTGGCGCATGAGCTCCTCAAACATGAGGCTTGCCGCAGACTGTGAAATTGAAGAATCCTGAAGCACAATTGACGGATGCGCTTTAAAGTAATGAAGCTGGAAAGAGCCTTTCAGCTCAGGAGAATAAATAGCTTCCTCCTCTTCTGTCATTCCTTGTCTGCTTTTTGGTGTAGGATGCGTTAAATGCCCAAGAAGAAGTGACTGCTCCGCTTCGATATATTCAAAATCAGCTGAAGAAAGAGCTGCTCGATCACTTTCTCTCTCTCTGATGAATCGTTCAATATTCCGGCAGCTTAAAATGATGCGAAGCATGAACTCATCCTCTGCATCTGTGCGGCCGTATTCAATGAGAAGTTCCTTTGAACATAAAGCAACAAGTGTGGTGTAATCGACGATCGTTCCCTGTTGCTCACTGCCTTGCGGGCGAAATCGAACGGGAAAATCAAAGAGATGACGGCCTACAGGCGAAAAATATCGAATCGGAATGACAAGCTCAAGATCTTGTTTTGCTAATGCTGCTACAAATACAAGTGAGCCGTCTGCTTTTGTCTCTTTCTTTGCAGATCGATCAATTCCTGTTTCACGTAAAAAACAGTTTAAAAAGCTTTGCATCGTTGCATTTTCAGCCATTTGTTTATATTGACTCAACGTAGTACCCTCCCGGATTGAATATGAGCGATCCCGATATCAACAATGTCAGAAAGGATTTCCTCAATATGTGTAATAGTCGTTCTCGGATTTAACAAAGTGAATTTTAAGCAAGTTTGACCATCGGCTACTGTTTTTGCTACGACAGCCGTTCCTGTTTGGAAAAGTGTGCGATGAATGATTTTATTGATGTCCTCTGCTTGATGATCATCCATAAAACGGAACACGACTGCATTGATTTCTGGATCAGGATTGATCACCTCAAGATGATCATTTTTCTCAATCAACGTAGCCACATCTTTCGCAAAATGGATGGTATGGTCAATGATACTTGCAAATCCTTCTTCTCCAATCATACGCAGAGAAAGAAGGAGTTTTAGCGCATCAAACCGGCGCGTCGTCTGAACAGATTTATTCACGAGATGCAGAATGCCTTCCAGTTCATCTTCCTTTGGATTGAGATAATCTGCATGGTAATCAATCAAACCAAAATGTCTTTTATCCTTTAGTAGAAATGCCCCGCAGGAGATCGGCTGATAAAATTGCTTATGAAAGTCGATCGTGATCGAATCAGCAAGCTCGATGCCATCTAATTTTCCTCGGAAGGTTTTGCTTAATACAAGCGCTCCTCCATAGGCAGCATCTGCATGAATCCACAAACCGAAAGGCTTCACCATGTCATATATGTCACGTACAGGATCAATACTGCCAAAATCAGTTGTCCCGCAAGTCGCCACGACTGCAAATGGAAGCAAATCCTGCTCTTTAAGCTCCATAAGCTTCTTCTGCAAATCATGCAGGTCCATTCGGTGATGTTCGTCCGTCTCAACTAACACAACAGCCTGTTCACCTAAACCTAGCTGAGATGCTGATTTTTTCACAGTGAAGTGGGCATTCTTGGAGCAAAGAATCCGCATACGGTTTGCCTCGCTCGGCAACCCTTTCTGCTGTACATTCCATTGCCATGTGTTTTCGCAAAATGCATCTCTTGCTAAAAGCAGTCCCATGTAGTTAGATTGGGTTCCACCGCTCGTAAAGGTCCCATCTGCTCGTTCTCCATAAGAAAACTTTTCACATAACCACTTGAGGATTTCCTCCTCAACCAAAGATGCAATGCCGCTTTGATCAAAGGAATCCATTGATTGGTTAAAGGAACTTACGATCACCTCTGCTGCAAGAGCAGGGATAAGAGGTGGGCAATGCAAATGTGCCAGGCATTTAGGATGTGACACATCAACTAAATGCGGTAAAAGGTGATTTTTTATATCTTGAAAAACAGACTCAATGGATTCACCAGCCGGTTGAATCTGGAATAACGATTCGACATGAGTCGCTAATTTCCCAGGCAATATTCCGCTATACGGTCCTCTGCTTGTTTGCCATTCTGCTAGTAAGCTGTCGATGGATGTGTAGAGTGCCGCTTGGAAGGACTCCCTCCCAAGCTGGCTTTGTTGAATAAATAATGAATCGACAGATGGTTTAGTTGACTGCATCGTAAACTGCCTCTTTAAAAATCGTGATGACTTTTTCAAGCTGTTCTTCTGTCATGATCAAAGGCGGTAAGAATCGAATCACACTTCCAAAACGGCCTCCTGTCTCCACAATTAAGCCTTTATCGAAACAATTCTTTTGAATGAGACTGGCTAGCTCTGGATTTGCTGGATAACTGCCGTCCACATCCTGTTTCTCATCTGGATTCACAACTTCAACACCAATCATTAATCCTCTTCCTCGCACATCACCGAGAGCAGGCACTTGTTTTTGAATGTCTTTTAGATTGGCCTGCATACGCTGACCAAGCTCTTCTACATGATCAAGCAGATTGGTTTCTTTTATATATTTAAGCGTAGCAGTTCCAGCTGCCATCGCCATTTGATTTCCTCTAAACGTGCCAATGTGTGCACCTGGATTCCATTGATCTAAGTCTTTGTCATAAATCACAACGGATAGCGGAAGGCTTCCCCCAATTGCTTTTGATAACACAATGACATCTGGCACAATACCAGCATGTTCAAAGGCAAACATCTTACCAGTTCGACCGATGCCTGATTGAACCTCATCAATAATAAGTGGAATTCCCTTTTCTTTTGTGATTCGTCTCATTTCTTGTATCCATTCAATTGATGCCGGGATGGAGCCGCCCTCCCCTTGCACCGCTTCAAAGATCATGCCTGCTGGCGGGAGAATTCCACTCTCAGGGTCATTTAATACACGCTCAATATAAGAGCTGGAAATGCGATGTGAATCTTTACCGCCAATTCCAAATGGGCAGCGGTATTCATATGGATAAGGCAGGAAGTGAACATCTGGCATTAATCCTTGTACTCTTTCCTTTGGCGATAAGTTGCCGCTTAATGACATCGTGCCATGCGTAGCACCATGATATGCTCCGTGGAATGATAGAATGGAACGATTTCCCGTCGCTGTCTTGACTAATTTAATTGCTGCTTCTATAGCATCACCACCAGTTGGTCCACAAAATTGAATTTTTGCTCTTTTTGCAAACTCTTCTGGCAAGTGAGAAAAAATCTCATTCACAAATTCTTCTTTAATCTCTGAAGTGATGTCCAGCGTATGCAACGGTCTTTTTTCATGAAGCATACGTTCAATAGCATCTATAACAACCGGGTGATTGTGACCAAGGGCAAGTGTTCCTGCACCTGCTAGGCAGTCATAAAATTTTCTACCATCTGCATCTGTCACGATCATACCTTCGGCTTTTTGCATGGCTAATGGGAACCGTCTCGGGTAAGACCTTGCATTAGATTCTCTTTGACTTTGTTGCTCTAAAAATTGCTGATTTTTAGAAACGGTTTTGATGGACATAATAAAACACTCCTCCAATTGATAAAGATTATCATTTTCATTTACTAGCCTAGAGGATGTAAGATACGAAAGTCAATTGTATTCAAAAAGATGATTCTAAAAGCATATGAATGCTATTTTCTCTTTTTAACGAGTAATTTCGTGTATTTTTTACAAACATCTACAGCCATAAGGCGATGTAACGTTTGATCATGAAAAATGTTGAAAAAAATTACAAATCAATTCTCCTGGTTCTTTTGCTCTATTCGTTGTAACGCCCTTGTTTGATACAGGGCGGCCGAATGAAATGAATGTAGAAAAATAAAGAATGAACGTCAGTTTATCTTGATATAAATGGGTAAAATGGTATAATTTTTCTGAAACGAAAGGGAATCGAGGGAGATCTGATGATTTTAACGAAGCATGACCTTCACCACTACTTGGCACAAGATCAGAAAGCACTTGCCATCAATCGAAAAAGACCAAAGTGGCTTGGGGATGATATTTGGAAATATCAAAGATATTTACGAAAATATGAGTACTATACGAATAGCGGTGCTACGTTACGCAAATGGTTTTATCGTTACTTACATAAAAAGAAAGGCATGCAGCTTGGCTTTGATATCCCAATTGGTGTATTTGGACCTGGGCTCAGAATCAACCATACTGGGCTGTTGATTGTGAACAAGCATGCCAAAATCGGTGCGTTTTGTGATATTCATCAAGGCGTGAATATCGGTCAAAACCATCATGAAAAAGATGTGCCCGTCATCGGAGATCATGTATGGATCGGCCCTGGCGCTAAACTGTTTGGAAACATTTATATTGCGAATCATATTTCCATCGGAGCAAATGCAGTAGTGAATCGCTCCTTTCATGAAGAGCGGATTGTCATTGCAGGTGTCCCTGCTCAAAAAATAAAAGAAAAAAGCCCTTCTTTATGAAGGACTTACTTGACCAAAGCAGTGAGCCACATGAGATAAAATAAGATGGTTAAACATGAGGATCATCCTGCCCGAGCCCCATCACCATTGATCCTAAGATGCTTTTGCGCAATCAAACCATCAATCGGTAGCAACTTGAAGTGAAACAAATCACCACAGCCGTACTCTTTAATTTGCGTTGGAGTACCCGAAGACCAGCATGAGAAAGTACAAGACAAAGACGAGGATGGCAATCGCATAGATGAAAATGGACACAATCAGTACTGTCCAGCCCAACCCTTTTCTTCCTGTTTGAATGAGATATATTCCAAGTGTGAAGAGCCCGAGTAAAAGGCCTAAGATGGCCCATAACCATTTATTTTTCCCGTGTTTTGGTGCATCAACGAATAGGTAGATTGCGACTAATATGGATACAAACCAACCTGTAATCCATTTCACATTTATCCGCCTCCCTTCTTTTTCAATTTATTGAATCTTACTATACTTTTTTCCTAATCTTAAAAACAACTATTCAAATGAATGGTGTGGAAGGCTTTGCCATTCTTCTCTCAGCATTCCATACCGCATCGAATCATAATACTCCCCTTGATAGTAACGAACCTTACGCAGTCTTCCCTCAAGGATAAACCCGCATTTCTCTGCGCAACGCATCATGCGTTCATTTCCAGACCAGGTGGTCAGACCGATGCGTGGGATATCAATGTGTGAAAAGAGTTCATCGATCCATAGACGCAATGCCTTTGTTCCAACGCCCCCATTCCAAAAACGTGAGTCATAAATAAGAATCCCGCACTCCAGCCAGCGTGTGCGTTCATTCTCCCAATAATAAGAAACTGTGCCCTTTAATTCACCTCCGACATCAATGCCAAATAGTTTTGGCAGGACAGAATCATCCTGTAAATAGCGTTTTTTAAATGCAGCAAGCGATATGTCATGTTCAATAAAATATGGTGCATTCCACTTTCGATAAGCCTGGTCTGGTGCTTTAAACCTTAAATGCCATACCACTTCTAAATCGGTTTCGTCTAATGGACGTATGCTCACAATCTCTTCTTTTTTTCCTTTCATCTGTTCACGTTCCTTTACTTTGTCGTTCTTTTAGCAAGATGACGATACTCGATAGGCGTCATGCCTTCATTTTGCCGAAACAGCTTTGAAAAATAAGTAGGGTCATCAATGCCTACATGTTCTGCAATGAGAGCTATTTTTTCATTCGTTGAAGCAAGCAGGCTTTTGGCTTTTTCAATTTTGAGTCGATTGATGTACTGGCTCGGCGTCAGTCCGTACACGGTCTGCATGCACCTTGTCATGTAATCAGGATGATAATGAAGAATCTCTGCCAGCTTCTCCATCTGTAATTTTTGCGTAAAATGACGTTCAAGATAGTGAACCACTTCTGAAGCGACAGTCTCCTTTGCACTTGGAATATGAAATGCTTCTTTTTGTAAATGAATGAGCATTTCCTCAAATTGAAGCTGCTTTTTGAGCTGAAGTTCAGACGCATCATCATTTAAAGCGCGCATCGCTGAAAGATGCTTCTGTAGCACGCTTCCCCCTTTCACTTTTCCTTTTCGGGGCAGACGAAATTCATAGCTTGCTGCTTTTTCAAAAGTGGCTTGATTTTGTTTCATATCAAACCAGTGTTCTCTCGGCCGATCTGTGAACTCAAATGAATCAATTGAAAAATGCAGCCACTCATAAAGTGTTTCTTCTTTGCATGGCAGATGTCCACCATGGGCAAGTCCCGGTGATAAGATGATATATTCTCCCTCTTTTACGTGATGAGGCACCTCGTCTTCTGTGATCCACAGTTCACCTTTCGTGACATAAAGAAGATCAAATACGGTGAAAATTCTGGAGATATGTCGTTCTCCTGGGTGGAATACACCTTTGCCTGAAGCAATATAGACTGGAAATGGCGGTACAGTAAATGTAATAAACGGACCCATATTCATCCCCTTATGAAGTCGGATTTCTCCAATAAGTTTCGGTTTCATCTCTTCTTATTATAGTCGATGCAAGGTACACTATAAATCGGATTTATACGAAAGAAGGTGATGTGATGAAACCACAAGCACTGACAATACAAAAGGTTCAAGCCAAAAGTGAAAAATCCCACCCTTCATTATTTGCATTAACTTGGCCTATTTTTATCGAAATCTCTTTATATATGCTGATGGGGAGCGCAGATACACTGATGCTCAGCCAGTATTCTGACAATAGTGTTGCCGCAGTAGGGGTAAGCAATCAGCTATTAAATCTATTGATTGTGATGTTCAGCTTCATTACGACTGGGACGACGATTGTCATTGCGCAGCTTTTAGGAGCGGGTCGCAAGCAGGAAGCGACCCAAGTTGCCTATGTATCACTAGGCACCAACTTCCTCATTAGCTTTGTGATCAGTCTTCTTATGTTTGTGTTAGCTGTGCCCATCCTGCATATGATGGGATTATCAAGCGAGCTCATGCCAGATGCAACTGTCTTTTTACAGATTGTCGGCCTGCTTTCTTTTATACAGGCGCTCATTATGACCTATAGTGCTATTTTAAAAAGCTATGGATTCACGAGAGATACGATGTATGTCACCATCGGTATGAACTTGTTAAATGTTGCTGGTAATTATTTGGTCATCTTTGGACCATTTGGCTTCCCTGTATTAGGTGTCATGGGTGTCGCTCTTTCCACATCATTTGCACGGTTGATCGGTCTTACAGCCATGATTCTCATTGTTCGACACCGCATTGGATTGCGGTTTTCATTCAAGCGAATGTTTTACATCCAGCGAACGCATTTAAAAAAACTGCTAAAAATCGGCATTCCTTCTGCTGGAGAACAGCTTTCTTATAATGGCTCTCAAATGATTATTACGCTGTTTATCACATTTATGGGCACGCAAGCACTGGCAGCAAAAGTCTATACTCAGAATTTGATGATGTTCATTATGTTATTTGGTGCCGCCATTAGCCAAGGAACGCAAATCTTAATCGGGCGCCTGATCGGGGCGAAAGAATTTGATGCGGCCTATCGAAGATGCATGAAAAGCTTATACTGGGCCATTGCCATCTCGCTTCTTTCTTCTACTGCTTTATCTTTATCATCGACGCATTTACTTACTTTTTTCACTAGCAACAGTGAGATCATTCAAATCGCGAGCGTCCTCCTCATATTGACGATTATTTTAGAGCCTGGACGTTCTTTTAATATGGTCATCATCAACTCCTTGCGGGCAGCTGGTGACGCGAAGTTTCCAGTCTATATGGCGATGATTTCAATGTGGGGCATCGGCCTTCCGATCGCTTATTTATTAGGCATTCAACTTGAGATGGGCCTGATCGGGGTTTGGATTTCTTTTATCGTGGATGAATGGGTAAGAGGTATCTTCATGTATAGGCGGTGGCGTTCAAGGGTGTGGACGGAGTACCGGTTTACTTCCACATAAAAAGGACTACGGGTGCAGTCCTTTCAGATTGTTGACAAAGGGCTAAAATGAACTTTATTTTACCCCTTTGTCTTCTTTTCAGCGTGATAGAAAACCTTTGCAGGCTAGGAAGGACGAGCATCGACGCGGAGCGAATTTAACATTCGTGAGCACCGAAGCGCAGGACTGACACCGAATGCGAGGGTTTGTCTACACGCTGAAAGGGCTAAAACGAACTTTATTTTACCCCTTTGTCTTCTTTTCATTACGTAATATCTTCTAAAATAAGTGCTTTTTCTTGTGTTGAAATATATGACCGCTTCGTAAAGACGCGGTATTCGTTTTCTCTAGTTTTATCTAAAATAGCCTTATAAAAGTGAGCAGCAGCTTTCACTGGTATCCTTGAATAAAGTGGGAATTCATGGAGATGGTCAAAAAACTCCTCATAGTACGCCTCTGCCTCAAATGCAATATATTCCCATACGTGCTGGAAGGCTTGATTGACGATCCCTTCTTGTAATTCTTGCTCTGTATACCCAAATTGATCCATGATTTGTTTTGGCAAATAAATGCGGTTCCTTTCCGCCTTATCCTCACCAATGTCTCGAAGAATATTGGTCAACTGCATGCCAATCCCCAGGGAAATCGCTGCTTCTTTTAGCTGTTCTTTTTTACGCGGTGCAATGATCGGAAGCAGCATTAATCCAACTGTACTTGCGACATGATAGGAATAGATGAGCAGTTCATCTAACGTTTCATACCGGTGCTGCTCTAAATCCATCTCCTGTCCTCGCAGCAGGTCACGGAATGGGGATTCATCCATACGAAACTGTTGAAATGTATACTCCAGCGCCACCCACATTGGATCATCACGATCTACTTCTCCTTGCAAGAAACGTTCAAATGCCTCCTCAAAAGACGCCAGTTCTTCCTTTGATGAAGGAGACTCATCTACAATGTCATCCGCTCTCCTACAAAAAGAATATACGGCCCAAACAGCCTGTCTTTTCTTTTTAGGCAGCATGGAAAAGGCACGATAAAACGTTTTTGAATGGGTTTGAATGGTCTCTTCACATATTTTCAATGCTGTTTGCACATCAACCACTTAGCTTCACTTCCTTTCTGTTGTTCAGCTCTTTAAGCAGTACAGAAGCCATGAGCTTTGCACTTTGCATCACGATCGGTACCCCGCCGCCGGGATGGATGGAAGCACCTACCGCATATAGATTGTCTACATCTGCAACCTTTACTTGCGGTCGAAACACACCTGATTGAAACAAATTAGGAGCGAGTCCAAAGCTGCCGCCTTCAAACAATCCTTCTCGCATTGAATCATTCGGTGTTCTCACCTTTTGCCAGACAACCGCCTCTCGCAGCTGTGGAAAGCCTCTTTTCTCAAGACGCTCCACCATTTTATCCACAAAGTCTGTCTCTTGTTCCCAATTGATGTGATCTCCTGATGGTACAGGAATGAGCATATATAGGACACTGCTGCCTTCTGGGGCAAGGGATGGATCGATGGTCGATGGATTAAAAGTATAAAATGATGGATCTTGAGGTATCGTTTTCGTTTGGAACACCTCTCTCATATGCTGATCAAAGTGTTCTCCCATGAAAAATTGATGAACAGGTGCTTCATCGTATATTTTGTTTAACCCTAGATACACCATCACGCAGCCGGAGGATGGAACGTATTTACGCCGGTCTTGTTCACCTAAACCAAGCTGTTTTAACGCCGCTGGATAATCTCCGTTCATCACAAATGCATCAGCTGCTATGTGCTCATCATTTATTTTTGCCTTGACCACACGTTTCCCCTCAAACTCAAATTGTGCGACTTCTTCACTTTTTCTTATGTGTACACCCGTCTTTAAGAGCTGTCTCTCCAATATATCTACTAAACTCGCATATCCGCCTTTTAAATAGTAAATTCCGTGTGCGTGCTCACTATATGAAACAAGCGAATAAATGGCAGATGCTTCATACGGATTTCCTCCGACATAGAGGGTTTGAAGTGCATATGCATCTCGGAGGCGCTCATCGGAAAAATATTTTTTGAGAGAACTTTGAACGGTTCGATATGCTTTTAATTTCATTAAAATCTTCATGTTCGCTTTTGTAAAAAAGGTTCGTTTTTCATGAAATGATTTTTCTAGAAAAGCTTCCTGCCCTTCTTGAAACCGATCCGTCATTTCTTGCATAAATGTTAAATATCCCTGTTCTTCCTTTGGAAATACACGTTTGATTTCTTCAAGTTGTCGCCCTGTATCAGAGTATTTCGTATAGGAGGTTCCATCTTGATAGTGGATCGTATACAGCGGATCGAGCTGCAAGAGATTAAGAGATGTTTCATCAATGCCTACGTCATGTAAAATGCCTTTTAACATATCAGGAAGTAGGACAATGGTCGGACCTTCATCTACTTTATATCCTTTCTCACGTACAAAAGCAAGTCTCCCGCCGAGCCGTTCATTTTTTTCAACAAGGGTGACATCATGTCCAGCTTTTTTTAAATAGAGGGCTGAGATCATTCCGCCAATACCGCCGCCAGCAATCAATATATGTTTTTTCATGAGGCGCTCCCCTTTTCTTGATGTGTCACTCTTTTGTGCGTATGTTTCTCTTTTGACAGAATCGCATTTGTCGTAATACGCGCTGATTCTAAAATGGTTGGCAATCCGCTGCCCGGGTGGGTTCCTCCACCGACGAGCCAGCAGTGTTTCAACTCATCAAATTCATTATGCGGCCTTAGTACCATCATCTGCGTCAACTGATGACCAAGATTAAATGTAGCTCCTTCATATACGTACAGCTCTTCTTCCCAATGCTTCGGCGTGATCATCCGCTCGACTTCGATATGTTGCCTGATATTCTTAAAGCCTGTTTTCCGCTCCAGCGTATCCAGCACAAGCTCTCTAAATTCTTCTTGATACACTTCCCAGTCAATACGGCTTTGATTATTGGCAACGGGTGCTAACACATAAAGAGCGGACTTGCCTTTTGGCGCAAGCGAATCATCTGTCACACTTGCATTTTGAATATAAATGGACGGATCATCCGGCAGCTCAAAGGTTTTCGTAATCTCTTTGACGAACTTCGCATAGTCATCCGAAAAAACGATGGTATGATGCGGCTCATCATATATCGTATCTAAACCTAGGTACAGCATAAAGGTGGAGCATGAGAATTTTTTCTTTTTCAGTTTCTTCTCGCTATATTTCTTTAAAAGACCCGGCTCTACAAGCTTTGTCATCACGTGTGCAAAATCACCATTTACGACGACCTCATCTGCCTGTATTTCTTCACCGGTTTCTAAGCGAATGCCCTTCACTTTCCTCCCTTCCGTCAGTAACTTTTCAACTCCAGTTGATAGATGAAGGGTAGCCCCAGATTCAACAGCTGCCTTTGCCATCGCTTCTGACAGCTGATTCACTCCGCCTTTCGGATGATAAACGCCTGTGTCATGCTCCATAAAGGAAAGAATTGAGAACGCTCCTGGGCATTCCCAAGGTGACATCCCTAAATATTTTGATTGGAATGTAAAGGCATATTTCACTGATTCATTTGAGAAATAATCCGACAGCACATCATATAAGCTTTTATTTAATGAGAGCTGAGGAAGTGCTTTGATGACCTTTGGACGCAAATAATGATGGAAACGATCCATTTTACTTTGTAGAATCGGCGTTAGGCGGTCCATTTTTCGTTTTGTATCATTCATAAAACGTACATACCCTTCGCCCTCACCAGTTGCAAAGGCTTCTAGTCGTTTGTACATTTCGTCTCGATCTCGAATCATATCAAGCTTCTCATCTTGAAAGATTAATCTATACATTTCTTTTAATTCAATCACATCTATATAATCATAGAGATTTTTACCGGCAAAGGTGAACAGTTCCTCTGCAATATGAATCATACTGAGAAAAGTAGGACCTGTATCAAACGTGAAATCGCCAAGTTGAAACTTAGAGTTACGTCCGCCAACAAAGGACTGTTTTTCATATATATGAACATCATGTCCTTTGCTTTGCAACATCATAGCTGCTGCAAGTCCCCCTGGTCCTGCTCCGATCACAATGATTTTCATTATCCTTTTTCCTCCAAATTAATTCACTTTAAGTTAATTATACAAATTGAAGCGGTTAGATCAACTTTTGATGTGCTCTAAAAGTCTCATGTTATGTATCAAAAAAGCCGACTTCCTTTCAACAAGTGCAAGAAAGCCGACCCTTTGTTATGCTTCTATATCAATTCGATATGTTTCAAACCAATGATGAATCTGTGCCAAATGGGCAATGAGCTGTGGGCCTTTCATTAACTGACCATACCAAGGAACCTGGAAAGAAGCCCCTTCTGTTTCAATCAGCTGTTTTAATTGATGTGGATCTAAAAATTCATGAAGCACAGAATCCTTTTGCGTGAGACAATCTGTTAACATCACTTTTACCGCCTGAGTATAAGCAGGATGATGTGTTTTCGGATAAGGGCTCTTCTTGCGATAAAGCACTTCATTCGGTAAAATTCCCTCTAATGCTTTTCTCAAAACCCCTTTTTCTCGATTTCCATACATTTTCATTTCCCAAGGAATATTCCATACATACTCAACAAGACGATGATCTGCGAATGGTACACGTACCTCAAGGCTCGCCCCCATGCTCATACGATCTTTTCGATCCAGCAGAGTTGTCATAAACCAAATCATATTTAAGTAAAAAAGTTCTCTTCGGGCTTTATCTACTCCAGTTTCCCCATCTAAAAGAGGGGTTTCTGCCACGGTTTCATCATATTTGCTTTGCGCATATTCCTTCAGTGATAATTTCTTTTGCCATGAGTCTTGAAGAAGCTGAATGCGTGCTTCCGTTGATCTCATCCACGGAAATCCATTGGTTTCGCTTGCCATGTGAAACCATGGGTAACCTCCAAAAATTTCATCTGCACATTCACCTGATAAACCGACAACAAAATCCTTTTTAATTTCTCGGCAGAACCATAGCAAAGAAGAATCAATATCTGCCATCCCCGGCAAATCTCGCACTTCAACCGCTTCTTTCAAATAAGAAGCCAGCTCTTTTTGCCCAATGATACAGCTGTGATGATTCGTTTGAAACGCTTTGGTCATTCGATCAATCCACGGCCCGTCAGCATTGGGCTGGAATTGACTTGCTTCAAAGAATTGATCATTTCCGTCGTAATCAACGGAATACGTATGCAGCGGGGCTTTCCCTATTTTCTCAAAGTGCTTGGCGGCAATGGCCGTAATGGCACTAGAATCCACACCGCCCGATAAAAACGTACATACAGGCACATCAGAGACGAGCTGTCTTGTAACAGCATCCGTAAAGAGTTCCTTCACGTGCTGAGCGGTGTCATCAAGCGAATCTGTATGCTGCTTGCTTTTGACATTCCAGTACCTCCACACACGCAAACCATCTTTTGAGAAGGTTAAGGCATGAGCAGGTCTCAGCTCTTTCACCCCTTTAAATACGCCTTGCCCTGGTGTTCTAGACGGCCCTAAACCAAAGATTTCTGATAACCCTTCATGATCCACTTTGGCTTTCATTTCAGGATGAGCTAGAAGTGCTTTGATTTCTGAGCCAAACAAAAAGGAATGATGACGTTCTGTATAGAAAAATGGCTTGACACCGAGCCGGTCTCTCGCTGCAAATAATAATTCACGCTCACTATCCCAAATGACAAATGCAAAAATTCCATTAAAATGGGTCACACACTCTTCCTTCCATTCTGTATAGGCGTGAAGAAGAACCTCTGTATCAGAATGCCCAAGAAAGCGGTGCCCCCTTTTAAATAATTCTTTTCGTATATCCTCTGTGTTATAGAGTTCTCCATTGTATACCACCGTATAATCATGGTGTTGATGGGTATATGTCATCGGCTGCTTTCCGCCTTCAACATCGACAACGGCTAACCGTTTATGGCCGAAAAGAACGTGCTCACTTTTCCACGTATTTGTATCATCCGGCCCTCGTTTAGATAATGTATCTGTCATTTGATTGATTACATGATCCTGTTGGATGAGCTGCTTTTTAAAGTCTGCCCAGCCTGTTATTCCACACATCATCATCAGCTCCCATCCGTTTTTCATCAAGTGTTCTCATTTAGCCTTTCTTAGTTTATGCATCGTCTCCTTGATAGTTGATTTGTCCTTTTTTCCTCCTGTGTATAGGACAAGCTTCATTTGGTAAGAAAAGAAAGAGGAAAGGAGGTTTTGCGAATGGAGAACCGCATGACATATCTTCAGCAAAACCACCCAAAATGGTGTAACGGATACTTACTGATGGAAAACGGTCATTGTCTGATTGAAGACGAAGAAGGAGACATCATGCTGCCTGAAAGCCTTCAAAGTTCTATGATCTGTTTGAAAGAAAAGGATCGATGGACAAAAGGAGAATTGCTCGGGTCTGTCGTTCTTTGTGAGAATGGGAAGTTGATGGAGGTAAAAGGCGGTGAACGCATTCTATATACAGCGTCTCTTTCTAAAGGGTGGCTTGATTTGCTCATGTTCGTACCGGAAAGCGTCTTTTATCAGATCATTGACTATGTAGAACAGCTTGGCTTTTCCGTCTATGATTGTGTCTTCTCTTCCTTCCATCCTTCTCATCGCGTGTCTTTTTTTCAGTTTTCAGGAGACATGCAATCACTTGCCCTTCAATGCCACCATCATTCGGACGCAAATCAAGTTCAATTGGAATGGACGACGTCTGACGGTCACCGGCTGATGTCTCAGTTTGATCTCACATAAAAAGGGCACTGCTTTTGATAAGCAATGCCCTTTTTATCTTAAAAGATATGGAAACCGATCGGCAGACGTAAGCCGAGAAGAATGGTCACAATAGCAACCACGATAAAACCAATGAATACACCCGTTACCGATTTTCCTTTTTTCTTGCGTACAAGGACCATTTCCATGAAACCAATCACAAGAATACCAAGTATCATTTTTCCAACATACTCGCCCCCGTAACCCGGGATTTTCATTCCTGTGCGAACATACAGCTCTACACCCGTTGCAATAATAATCAAGTAAAATAGGCGTACGATCATATGCACAATTTTAGCGCCTTTATCGTTTTTACCTGCTAATGCAAAGGCAACGAAAAATAAAATAATACCTAGCACCCACGCTGTAATATGTAAATGTGTTCCCATTTGTGATTTCCCCCTTTATCAGAACAATTACCTTCTCATCGTACCACGAAATAAGTCGAACACAAAGCGACAATCCTGTGTCAACACGCCTTTATTTGACGCGATTTGATAACGTCCCAATTGGTTCAATTGTTACTTCAACCTGATCGCCTGAGGCTAAAAATTTTGGCGGTTCAAAACCTTTGCCGACTCCAGAAGGTGTACCTGTTGCAATGATGTCTCCCGCTTCCAGCGTCATCCCTTTTGAAAGAGTTGACACAATGTCTTCAATTGGGAAGATCATTAATTCCGTACTGGCAGACTGACGAACCTCTCCGTTTACCTTTGTTTCCACATGGAGTGCTCCATGATCCTCGATCACTGACTTGTGAACGATATAAGGTCCAATTGGACAAGTTGTATCTAAGCTTTTTCCGATGAAAAATTGTTTGTGTTTTTTCTGCAAATCTCTTGCCGTTATATCATTTAAAATGGTGTAACCGAAAATGTAATCGTGGACCTCTTCAGGAGCAATATTCTTTCCTGTTTTGCCAATGACAATGGCAAGCTCCCCTTCGTAATCCAATTCACTTGTCACATCTTCATGGAGAAGAATGTCCGCTTCATGCCCTACAACAGAGGTAGGCGCCTTTGTAAAGATCATCACGTCTTTAGGAATATCTGCCGCACTTCCCATTTCCATGACGTGATCTTGATAGTTTTTCCCAACACACATGATGTTTTTCGTTGGTTTTGGAATCGGTGCATGGAGTGTCACGTCCGAAAGCGGATAGACATAAGAGCCGCGGTCTTCTTCTTTTTTCTCCGCCCAATCAAGAAGCTGTTTGACGTGTTCGACAAACTTGTCCCCCATGTTGATGCATTCAAATAAAGAGTTTGGCAATGTTTCTAGCTCAAATAGTTTTGCTTCTGCCTTTTTGACGTCCATCACCCATTCATCATCAATGACGACCCCGATAAACAATCTGTTATGTATCTCACCTGTAAAAAACTTCATGTCTTCCCCCCACAATCTTCATTTCAATACATTATGATGTCTCATTTTTATTTCTCTACGAAATAAAAAAAACCCTTTTTTATCATACTCTCTTTTAAAAAGGGTTTCAAAAAGGAAGACCTGACATTTAGCGGTAGCGTCGATACTCCCACATATTCCCTTGATCCCATTTACGATCAACATTTCCTTGATGGCGGGAATGATGTTTTTTCTTTCCGCATCTTCGGCAAGAGTGACTCCGTTTGTGGTGATGAGAACGTTTAGATCGATGGCTGCGGTGTGATTTGCGGCAGCTTTTCTTATGATGTGATCTGTGTTTGCTGCGGCATGATTTTTTTGGTTCACTCTTTTTGCTGCGGCAAGACTTTTTGCTTTTATACGACTTTTTACTTTTGCATGGTTTCTCGCTCTTTACACTTTTCTTTGAGCAGCGACTTTTTTTAGAGCGATAGCTTTTATGGCTTTTTTTGCTGCGATGTGACTTACGGCATCCGCCTCCACCAAAGAACCAGTGACGGCGATTTGAATGACGAGAACGAGATGATTTGTGCGAATGTCCCGATTCTGGTTCACGATCTAAGTGATGATCACGCCCCTCACTTCGAAGTGAATCAACTGCATGTTCAATATGCGAATGATCAAATGTGCTCACGAACAATTCCCCTCCCAAACTGTGCTCTGACAAAACAAACAGACAAAGCTGTTTATCTTCTCTGCTTTATGTTACGAGACTCGATAGACAAGTGTTCTTGGCGAATGCCTCTTTCTTAGAAAACTCCATGAATACCTACCAGCAGGTACAGGACATTCCTTCATTTTCATATAGTGGAGGAGATATAGGAGGGTGATGAACGCATGGACACAGAACCTTTAAAACAACTGGATATCTGGATTCATCCAAAAGATCTCATGGAATTTAAAAAAGACGTATGGAACGATGAACCCGTCGAGGCCATTTTGAAAACCGGCCAAACGAAGTCACATATTTATGCCTCATACCGAGGATCACACATCCGAAAGCTCAAGAAAAAATCCTATCAAATTGAATATCGAAAACCAAAGCAAAGACAGGGCGAATCCCTTTTTCACTTAAATGCAGAGTACAATGATCCTTCTTTCATTCGCAACAGGCTGTCTTTTTATTTCTTTGAACAAATGGGTGTGTTCAGCCCGTCCGCTTCTCATGTGTTTCTGACCATTAATGGAAGAAAAGAAGGCATTTATTTAAAAATAGAATCTGTAGATGAGCGGTTCCTCCAAAAACGACAGCTGCATGGAGGCGGCATTTATTATGCTGTAGATGATGACGCCAATTTCTCTCTTTTAAGTTCATTTGATAAAAAGCCTAAAAAACATCTTCTTCTCGGTTATGAGAAAAAAACAGGAACACCTGAACACGACAAGCAGCTGAGTGAATTTATTTACTTTTTGAACACCGCAAGGGACGACACGTTTGCAAATAAGATTGAGGAGTATCTTGATGTGACACAATATTTCCGCTGGCTCATTGGTGTCGTGTGTACCCAAAATTTTGATGGCTTTGTTCATAACTATGCCCTTTATGTGAATGATCAAGGAAGGTTTCAAGTAATGCCTTGGGATTATGATGCGACTTGGGGTCGTGATATTCACGGAGAAGAAATGGCGTTTGATTATATTCCAGTCAGCGGTTTCAATACATTAACCGCTAGATTACTAGACATCCCTGCATTTAAAAGAGACTATTATGCCCTTTTCCAGCACGTACTAGATACACATTTTTTAGAAAACCGGCTTCTCCCCATCATTGAGACATGGCATGCTTCGATTGAGCAGCGAATTGGAGAAGATCCATATACGAAAAACCGACAAGACATGCTGCGTTCAGAGCGAGAATTAATCCGACAGTATATCAACAAAAGACGACGTTATTTACAAACTGAGATTAAAAAAGAGACATCGCGCCTGTAAAGACACTTTCGAATTTTGTCACTTTAGTTCTCATATTGACGAAAGAGCTTTTTTTATAGAAAAATAGGGTATACTAACCATATCCTTCTATTTGATAAAAAATGTGAGAGTTGGCGTCCGTTATGATCAATTATGAAATTGAACAAAAAAGATTACATTTGATTGAGACCGCAAAAAAATTCGGAATGAATGCCGAAGAAACCATCAGGTGCAGTCAAGAGCTTGACACACTCTTAAATAAAGGCATCAAAACCACCTCTAAAGAATGCTCGAATAAAGGGTAAACCATACACTTCATTCCTCTCATCAAAGTTCTTCAAAAAGACAATCACATATTAAAAGACCCATCATAAGCTATGGTGAAACGCCCAAAAACGAAGTGCCCTATTTTTCTAAAGGATGTGCACCGCTATGCCGGCTATTGTTGGAGCCTTTAAAGTAAATGCCGTCGGAACGAGCGGAGTCGTTCATGTTGGAGACTGCATCACCATTTCTCCAAATAGTCAGGTTAAAACGTTTGCTGGCGCAGGCAGTTTTAACACTGGTGATCAATTACGCATTAGCAACTATAAAAGTGTGACAAATACGTATGATAGTGATGTCATTGATCAACCGCTTGTTGGCAACTTGTAAGGAGTGAGAATCCGTTGAACTTCTATATTAATCAAGCGATACAAATTAATTACTTACGTGTGGAGTCTGTGAGTAACTCATCCGTTCTGCAAATCGGCAGTGCTGGATCAATCAAAGCACTCTCCAATCTGTATAACACTGGTAGCTACGTAGAAGCAGCACCTGCCGCAGCAGGCACACAAGGAATTGAAGAGTCTCAAGGCGCAAGCACGGCACCTTTTGTACCGCTTCAGTCACCAACAACATAAGTTCATCTGCAATCCCCGGAGGTGTATGCATATGTATGACTATCAAAACAGCGCTTCACAAATGTATGGCATCATTCAAAAGCAAACACAGCAAATCATGATGCTTGAAAAAAGGCTTAACGAGCTTCAGCAGGAAATGCAAATGATCAAAGATAAACCGACAACAACGATTGAACGGATTGATTATCAATTTGATCAACTGAAAATCGAGCGGCTGGAAGGCACATTAAATATCGGTCTCAATCCATCTGATCCAAATAGTGTTCAAAATTTTGAAGTGGGCCAAACAACAACCCCGGGAATTGGAATGATGCAGCAAGAAATGGCTGATCAATTTTTCAATCAAACACGCCAGCTTGTCGATGCATTCTTAAATGAAGAAGCACCGCAGCTTCTTGAAGAACTAGAGCAGCGATACGAAGGCTCGCTTGATGAAAGCAACAAACACCATATCATTGAGGACATTCGAAAACAAATAGACAGCAGAATCAAATATTATGCGGGGCAGCTGCCACAAAGGGAAGATATGACCCCGCTTCAACGTTCCGAGCAAATTGCTGAATACGTGAAACATGATGTCAAACGGGCAATCGAGCACTTTTTAGCCCATATTCCAAATGAAACGAAAGGAGAGGAAAACGGATGAATTTCACAGTCGTCAACCGCAACATCGAAACCGGAAGCATTAAAGTAGTTGGGGTATCGTCCTCTTCCCTATTTATTATCGGGGACATGGATCACGTACAACTGTCATCGATTTTCGATACACCGCCAGAATCTTTAATTATTGGCCCGTTTGTTCCTCTAGCCCCTCGATAATGATCAAGCGCACATCTCAAGTGAAGTTCTCGAAGGTGAATTCTGTCGGGATTTCAAGTGTTGTTCAAATTGGTGATACACAGGAGCTATGTCCGAACGTGAAGGTGCTAGCTGTCCAGCGAACCATTAGTTTGTTTTATGGAAATGAAGCTGAAAACCTAGATGCAAAAGAATTTGAAGTGTATTATGAGCCGATCCCATTGATGCTGCCAGAACGAGCGGTTAGAACGGCCTTTTATCATGAAAAGCCTCTCATTAAAGTGTCGTCCATTCATGTAGAAGGGGTCTCTTCCTCCTCTATCTATCAAATTGGCTCTACGTGCGGAATAAATGCCGTTGCGCGAGTGAAGCATATTCGAGAGTTATTTAGCAACAATACGAACATCCACCAAACTCACAATTGGACCTACCTGCGCATATGATGGTGATATGACTTCGAATAAAGGATGTCGATTATGCCAGCAATTGTCGGACCCATTTACATTAACTCGATTTCTGGGGGCGTCGTAAACGTCGGTGACTCATTTTATCTTTCGCCTAAAAGTTCTTCAAAATCTGCTTTAGGCTCTGGAGCGGGGAATACCGGAGATTTCTTGATTTTAAATAATGGCATTAGCGCCACCAACTATGTGGATCCTGACTTAAATGATCAGAATATGGTAGGCAATGCATAAAGCGGCTCCTCTACACTCATTTCATTTAGAGGAGCGCTTTTTTATGCTTATTTCTTTCTGCGTTGTCTTGATTTCTTTGTTTTGACCAGCTTGCTTGCCGGCTGCTTTCGAATCCATTTGATGTACGGAACAAGCTTTTCATCTTGTCTTAGGGCATCCAGCGTATTCAAACGTGCGGCAAGCTCCTGGTTTGTATAAAGAGCATGTACCTGTTTATGGCAAGGGATACACAGGAAGGCAGTCGGTAGAAAGGCCCCTCCTTCTTCTCTTGGCGTTAAGTGATGTTCTGTAAGGACGACCTCTTGTCTTCCGCACAGCTCACATAATCCAATCGTTTGCTTTGCCAACCTGAGATCACCTCACTTTACATTAATTCCATCGAGACTGTTGTTCCTTTCCCGCTTGGATCTGCTGGGTGGACAATCAGTTTCTTTGGCAGTCTCATCTTTAATTCTTCCACATGGCTGATCACACCAACGGCCAAATTTTGAGACTGTAGCTTCTCTAATGCTGTAATCACCGTATCTAACAAGTCTTGATCGAGCGTACCAAATCCTTCATCTAAGAAGAAGAATTGCAGCGGGAACTCACCTCTCAGCTGAATTTGTGCAGACAGAGCAAGGGCAAGTGCTAAAGACGTCAGGAAAGTTTCTCCCCCAGACAAGCTGGATACCGGACGTCTGACACCTCCATTGGCATCATCCCGCATCACAAAACCGCCCTCTGAATCGACTTCAATGGCATACCTTTGTCTTGTCAAAATCCCAAGACGATGAGAAGCATCGCGACTGACACTTTCTAGCTGTTCTTCTGCTAGGAACTCAACAAATGTATTCCCTTTAAACACAGTTTGAAGCTTATCCAGCCGGTCAATTTCTTGCTGCAGTTCTTCAAGGCGTTCATGAATGCTTGCAAAGCGCTGATGGTTTGCTTCAATCACTCGCAGATGCTCCTGTGCAGATCCACTCAGCGCTGTCGCTTCTTCAAGCGCTTTTTCCGCAGCTTCTTTTTTTAGTTGAATATCTGTCCACTCGTCTTCATCCAGCGACTCACCTTTTAACAGTTCAGAAATTCGCTTTAAGTTTGCTGCACATTGCTTTCTTTTATCCTCAAATTCCTCAATTTCCTGTTTGACTGTAAGACGTACAGATCGATCCATTAAAGCAGGTGCTATCTCCTGAGGATGAGCAAAAGGAGTAGATGCTGTTTCTTTTTGCCACGCTTTCTCAGCTTCTTGTTTTCGCCGCTTCGCCTCTTGGAGCTGACGTTCACTGCTTGAGAAATGGCTTTGCGCCTCACTAAATAATTGCTGTGCATGCTTGAATTGCTCGTACGATTGCTGTTCTTTTTCATTTAGATGAACAAGAGATTGTTGAACTTCGTCCAGTTCATCAGAAAGAGAAGCCGCTTTTAAAGGATATCGCTGTAAATCTGTTTCATATTGATCGATCAGGTGTTGCTGGCTTCCCAGCTGATGCGCCAACTTATCGAGTTCCTTCTCTAGATCGTATATGGCTGTTTGCAGATGCTCTTTTGCCTGCTGTTTTTCCTCTAGAAAAGAAATACTCTTCTCAATACGCTCTTGATAACCTTCCGCTTGTTGATCCTTTTCGTCAATTTGTTGCTGCATTTCCTGCACTTGGTTGATTGTCAGATGAGGAAAGGTCTGTTCAAATTGCGTCAGTTGTTCGGAAAGCTCAGATCGAAGCTCCTTGATCAGCATGTCTAATTCCTGCATGCGCTGCTGCTCAAATGTCAGTTGATCTTTTACTTTGCTCATTTCTGCCGCTTGATCATAAGTAACGTCCATTAAACGAGCTCGTTTGCTTTCGATTGCTTGAATATCTTGTTTTACGCCTTTCCATTCTTGAATCAGCTGGTGCAAAGACTGCGGATTCTGTACTGCTTCTACTGCTGCAGCTACTTCCGAATCGGGGGCTTTTTGAGATAAAAAGGAGAACTGTTTAACTAATTGATTGGCATGCGTTTCAAGCAGCTGCTTTGCAGCAAACATGTCTCTAGCATATTCCTCTGCCAGCTTGAGCTCTTTATCCATTTTTACAATCCATTCATCAATTTGGGCAACCGTTTCTTCATGGTCATTGTCTATCACAGCCTTTGGATCATGATGAATCGATCCACAAACAGGACATGGTTCACCGTCTACTAGCTCTGCCGCTAATTCTTTTCTTAATTCTGCCGATCTGACAACATCACGCTGTTTTAATTTTTCTTGTTTTTTGTCCTGCTCTTTATGACTCCATTCTGTAAGACCTCGTTCAAATTCACATACATAAAAATACAATTGCTCTATCGCTTGAAACGATTGATTTATTTTTTCACGATGATCTTTTTGCTGTTTTTGAAGCTTTTCATACGATTGTGTCGCCTGTGCTGAACGCTGTCTTAGCTCCTCAATCTTTTGTTCTTCCTTTTGAATGCTCACATTCATTCTTTGAACATTTTCACTGAAACGAAGTGCGTCTTGTACAAGTTTCCGCTCTTTGACAGAGACTTGTAATTGTTCCAGCTCATGCTTCAACTGTGTTTGTTTCGCAAGCGCACGCTCTAATAAAGATTGCACGTTTTCGGCTTCCGCTTTTTTTTGAGTCAATTGCTGCGCTTTTTCATTGTTTTGCTGCTCTAGTACGGTCTTTTCCTGAAGAGCTGTTTCTTTTTTTCGTTCAATTTCTTTTAATTGAATCAGCTGCTCTTTCTTTTGAAGAAGCTCTGGCTCATTTTCCATTTTCTTTTGCCGCGTTTGCTCATACTCCTGCGTCATTTGATCATAGATCGTTCGTTGATGAAGTAAATGTTTTTCTGCTTCCTGCTTCTCTTTTGATGCTTGAGAGAGCTGCTTTTCAGCCTTTGTTAATGCATCCGCATAAGGCTTTAATGTCTCTGCCTGCTCTGCAATGTGAAGTTGATTCTTTTTCTCTTCCATCGTGGATGCCAGCAGATTGAGGTTGTGTTGTTCCTTCTCGTACGCTTCTTGTTCCTTTTGATACTGCCAGATGGCTTGCGCTTTTGTAAAAGCAGTGAACGCTTCGTCCCGCGTTTGTTTTTTCTCATGAAAAATAGCTTGCGCCTGCGCAGCTGCTTCTTTAGCTTTCGCTAATGCCTCTGGACCAGCTTCTCCTAATCCAGTCAGTTCAGCCAACAGTTCGTTTTTCTGTCCATAGTGATTTTGAGCCTTTGCGCGTAAACGTTTGACTAGCTGATCACCATATTTCTCCAAATTAAACAAACGCTGCAGCATTTGGCGCCTGTCGGCTCCTTTCAATGAAAGGAATTCCGCAAACTTTCCTTGGGGTAAAACAACCGCTCTCGTAAAATCGTCAATGGTTAAACCAAGTAATTCTTCTATTTTACGATTGACCTCACTTGCTTTATCTGCAAGAACTGTCTGCGTATCACCAATTTCAATCAATCGGCATAACGTCGTTCTAACCTTCATTTCATCTGCCCGTTTAAAGGCACGTTCCACTTTATAAGAAATATGGTGTTCCCTTTGCAAAGCGAACGTAAAGGAGACAGACAGTTTTTCTTCAGCTTGGTTCAAAATACCATGCGTATTATTGAGTGCACGTTCGACCTTGCCATAGAGTGCAAGTGTCATGGCATCTAATATGGACGATTTTCCGCTTCCAGTCGGTCCAAAAATACCAAACACACCTGCATCACATAAGGAGCTAAAGTCAATTGTTTGCTCTTCTCTGAAGCTATGAAGTCCTTTAATGGTTAGCGCGATCGGCTTCAATTCGCTTCCTCCTCTTGCATGTCATTGGCAAGCTCTAAAAATAGCTTGACAGTTTTTTCATCAGGTAGACCTCCACCTGTCTGACGCTCATAAAATTTCACGAACCGCTCTTCAATCGAGAGCTTTTCCACTTGTTTTTGTTCTTCTTTTTGCTGTAACTCTTTAAACTTTGGTCTAATATGGACAAATCCACTATGCTGTTTTCTCAGCTGATGAATTTGTTCGATCGACAGCTGATCTGTTAAGTGAATCTCTAAATCAATCCAGGCTTGAAGATCCCGCTTTTCATCCAGCCAACTGTGTACTTGGCTCAGCCCTTCAGTCGCCTTCCACTTCATAAGTGGTTTACCGCTTGATAAAAACACTTCTTTCCAGCTTGCTGTTTCATTCGGTTTTGCATCCACAATGGTGACTGATTTGGCGTAGCCTGCTTCAGAAAAGCTGTATGCAAGTGGAGATCCAGAATAGCGGGCAATCGTTTTGGCACGTTTAATGGTTTGGGGGCGATGCAAGTGCCCCAATGCGACATAACAAGCCGACTCAGGCAGACTTTCGGCCGCAACGGTATATGCGCCTCCCACTTCAATCGGCCTTTCCGAATCCGTTTGACTGCCACCTGCCACATAAATATGACTTGTTGCGATATTGACCGTATCCGCCTGAAATTGGTTGCTTAAATATTGAAACATTTGTTGTATTTTTAAATTGTACTGATCACGAAGCAGTTTCTCTTCAAATGTTTCAGCCAGCACCTCGTTTAGCCTTGCTTCGGACGGGTAAGCGAGTGCTGCAATAGATAGACGTTCACTTGCAGAAGGAACATTGACATGAATTAAATCATTTGTCGGATATCCAATTAAATGAATCCCCTGCTCATTCGTTAAAGGAGATGCGGCTGATAAACGGTCTGGGTTATCATGGTTGCCAGAGATCACAACCACCTGACGCTTTCCTTTACCAGATAATGCAGACAGACTTTCATAAAAAAGCTGTTCTGCGCGAGCAGGAGGGTTCACTGTATCAAAGGCATCTCCAGCCATCACAACGACATCAATGTGTTCATCCTTGACGATTTGATTTAATTCATCTAAAAACTCTGCTTGCTCCTCAAGCCGGCTTCGGCCTTCAAGGGTTTTCCCTAGATGCCAATCCGCTGTATGCAGAATCCTCATGTGATTCACCTCTCATTCATTCCACCTATAAAGAAATTTCTAGATTTCCATCAAAGAAATAAAGGATTTTTTCCTCTAATGTTCTGTTTGTTAAACGTTCTACCGCTGCTGTATACAACGATATTTGCGTTTCATAGCGTTTTTTTAACATCGCTTCAGCTTCCTCTAATCCACCTGAGAATCTGCCAGTCACTCGATCTGTTTTATAATCAAGTAAATAGAGCTTGCCATCTGCTTCAAATAAACAATCAATCATTCCTTGAATGAGCACAGGTTCACCTTCTGCATCAATATGGCTGTATACCTCTTTAACCGGTAAAACCATACTAAACGATACTTCTCGTTTCACCCAGTCCGCTTTCCGCAGTTTTTGACCAATAGCAGTAGAAAAGAAGGCCACAATTCCTTCTCGATTGATGGACTGGATTTGTTCATCTGTTAGTAAGTCTTTCTCTTTTAAAGAATGGAGCAGCTCTTCTACACGAGATTCATCATATGGTTCATTTGAAGGAAGAGGGATATGCTGCATGACTGTATGCATGGCCGTCCCTTGTTCTGCGGCTGTGAGTGTTTTTTTCTTCATAAAAGCCGGTCGTTCGTACAGTGTCGCACGAGTCTTTCGGATGGAAGAAGGCACACTGTATTCATCCTGTATTTCTTTCATTCTTTTGATCTCGGAAACTGACTGCTTTGTCCCTACTTGGGAGGCCGCTAAATATGGATAACGCCATGAAAGTCTTTCTTTTACTTCCTCCTCGTAATCGCCATATCCTTGAACAGGCACACCTTCCATTAATGCTTGTACCACTTCGTCTTGTTTTTGTTTTTCAAGTGACATGTCTTCTTGTAGAAGATCGGACGCTTGATGAAAGGTGATAGAAAATGATGATGGATGCGAGAGAACGACTTCTCTCGATTCTTCTAAAAGAGAAGACATCGCTTGATGACGGATAAGAGCAGGGCCAATAAAATCTAAGTATGTTCTCGCTTGATATCGTTCAAAATCAGGGAGGAGCCAGTCGTCTCCGTTTGCGGCATTTTGCCACTTGCTTAAAGCTTTCACTTGATTTTTGACAGAGCCGACTAAAAATAATTTTTCCTTCGCCCTTGTGAGCGCCACATATAGAACCCTCAGTTCTTCAGATAGTAACTCTTTTCTCATCTTTTTTTTCATCGCGATCAGCGGTAATGTTGCATAACTAATTCTCAGTTCAGGATGAATATATTTGCTGCCAAAACCTAATTCTTTATCGAGCAAGTAGGACTGATTTAGATCCATCATATTAAAGTTCCTGCCAAGTCCTGCAGTAAACACAACAGGGAATTCGAGTCCTTTACTGCTATGAATGGTCATCATGCGGACAACATCCTCTGTTTCACTGAACGTTTTTGCCGCTCCAAGATCATCTCCACGCTCTTGCATTCTTTCAATAAATCGAAGAAATCGAAATAGCCCTCTAAATGCAGCCTTTTCATACTGTTTCGCTCGATCATATAAAGCCCGAAGGTTTGCCTGTCTTTGCTTACCTCCTGGCATCCCGCCGACATAATCTAGATATTGTGTATCTCGGTACACTTCCCAAATCAGTTCTGCTACCGAATGCTGAATCGAAAAATCACGCCATTTGCGTAATTGAAGGAAGAATCGCTCCAGCTTTCTGCATGTCGGATGATCAGAGTGTGTCACACGCATAAATGCCTTCACAGCGTCATAATAAGTGCCTTTTTTATCACTTGTTCTAATCAGTGCCATCTCATTTTCGTCTAAATGAACAAGAGGTGACCTTAAAACAGCAGCGAGCGGAATATCTTGATATGGATTATCAATCACTTTTAACAAAGAAAGAATGACAGATACTTCTGTAGCTTCGAAATAACCTGAGGAAAGATTCGCATAAACAGGGATTCCCTGCTTCTTCAACTCTTCCATCATTTGCGGAGCCCACGGCATTGAGCGAAGCAAGATCACAATGTCTCGATACTGCAAGTTGCGTGTCAGCTGCTGCTTTGCATCGTACACTTGAAAAGGCTGTTCTACCAATTCTTTTATTTTTTTTGCAATCACTCTCGCCTCAAATTGTACCGTCTCTAGCTCTTCTCGTTCTTCATCGCTTTCTGTGTCGTGCTGATCTAAATGAACAAGAAGCATTTCTGTCGTCGTGTCTTCGCTTTGCGGATAACTCGCTCCAAGCTTTAATTCAGCTTGTTCATCATATTCAATTTCTCCAACTGTTTCTCCCATCAGCTGTTTGAACAGAAAGTTGGTACTGTCTAAAACATCAGCCCTGCTACGGAAGTTTTTATTTAGATCAATTCTTTTACCTGTTTCTTTGCTGTCTGCTTTGAATTGTTTATATTTATTTAAAAAGAGCATCGGCTCTGCAAGTCTAAAGCGATAAATGGACTGCTTCACATCACCAACCATAAAGCGGTTGCCTTCGGCAGGATGTTTTCCTTTAGACACGAGCTTTAAAATCGTTTCTTGGACAAGGTTTGTATCCTGGTATTCATCCACGAGTACTTCTTCAAATTGCTGTTGATAGTACTTAGCCGCTTCTGTTTCAATGAGATTTCCTTCTGCGTCCTGCTTCGCTAAAATGCGCAAACAATAATGTTCTAGATCAGAAAAGTCTACGATTGATTTTTCTTGTTTTGCTCTCTCGAAACGCTCTCCATATTGAATCACAAGCTCTACAAGTGTTTCTACAACTGACTTCATTTCAGCCAAGCTTTTTAAATGCTGATCGGGACTGCGCATAAAGTATTCATCTTTTAGCTTTTCTAATTGTTTTTTGGCTTGATTGCGTGCATCTGTTGCTTTTTCTAACAGAGCCGGGTCATAGTCATCCCCTTTGCAAGTCTTTAACCTTTTAAAATTGATGTTTGGCAAAAGCTCATAAAGTGTCCCAAAATCATCTTGATGCCTTATTAATTCATTTACTTGCTCTAAATCATCTATAAAATTCTCTGCTCTCGGTGCTGGACCGCCCGGCTCTTTTGATAAAGTGAGCGCTTGTTCCAGCAGTTCCTGACAGCTTCTTAAAACGAGAGAAAGGTCCTCTTTGATATATGGATAAAAGGGTAATTCTTCTACCTTTGTCTGTGTATCCACATCATAAAGAGAAAGGAATGCCCGCATCCATTGTTCGGGAGCTGGATGTGACCTAGAAAACTCATAAATTCTTTTGACAAGCCATTGAAGATCTAAATCATGCCGATCAGATGTGTAACGATCAACGAGTTCAAAGAATGACGGCTTTCCAGCCTTATACTCATCCTCAAACAGTTCATCTAACACTTCATCTCCTAATAATTCTCCTTCTGTTTGATCAGCCAAACGAAAACCTGGATCAAGGTCAATCTCATAATAAAAGGTACGGAGAACTTGCAAACAAAAAGAGTGCAAGGTAGAAATATTGGCACGATTCATAAGTGACAGCTGTCTCCGCATATGAAGTGATCCAGGGTTTTTAGATAGTTCTTTTTCAAGTGCTTCAGTGATCCGGTGCTTCATTTCTGCTGCTGAAGCATTGGTAAAAGTCACTACGAGCAGCCTGTCCACATCAACTGGCTGCTCCGGCCGAGTCATTTTTCGAATGAGCCGTTCAACCAAGACCGCTGTTTTCCCTGACCCTGCCGCCGCAGCAACAAGAATATCTTGTCCTTCTGAAACGATGGCGTTCCATTGGTCATCTGTCCAAGTACTGTTATTCGGTTTTGGTATTTGCATACTGATCCCCTTCTTTTTTGATCCGGTCTAACATGACATCATCCTTCTCAGAGGTGAGCACCCTAAATTCATTATCTTCTATTGATTCATCAAATTGGCAAATAGACTTAAAGGAGCAAAAGCGGCAAGGGGTTTGATCCTTTAAGTTATATGGGTTTATTTCTACCTCACCGCTTGTAATTCTTTCTCCTGCCTCTTCAAAGGTTCGCCGAACGTGTTTTGTGAGAATGTGAAAATGATCTTCACTTAATACCGCAGAGTCAGATCGGAAAGAACCATCCTTTTTCAAACCAGCTTGGATGACTTGTGATCTTCCTGATTCGAGTGTTTGATCCATCAACTTCACTGCTTCCACATCTTCGAGCAATAGACCCTTCATTTTAAATTTCTTCAATATTTCCTGCTCAATTGCATCCTCTGCGAGCGGAATAGGCGCTTGAATCAGCGGGTCATGAATATGGAAGTATAAAATCCCTGCCGGTGTCGCTTCCATGCCAAGCCATTCTTTAGAATACGTAATGGTCAGGTCTAAATAAGTGAGCATTTGCAAGGCTAAACCGTAGTAAACTTCTGCTAGATCAAGCCCCTTCTCACTGGACTTATAGTCGACAATTCTTAATAGAAGTCCTTTTGATCCTTCTGCTTTATCCACTCGGTCAATCCTTCCAACAAGCTCCATCGTGCAGCCGTTTTTTAATTGAAAAGTAAACGGCGGCAGAGGTCCTTGACCTCCAAAACCTAACTCAAGTCCAACCGGAGAGAATCCGCTCACTTTTGCATGTTCGCTTAATATAGAAGACACCCTGATGAGGATTTTTTGGAGCTTTTCTTTGATATAAGCATGCCGATTAGAGCTTAATAAAATTTCTTTTTGCAGACGTGGAGCCAGCTGTTCGATTGCATGCCTTGAGTAGGTCACACAATCTTCCTTCGTTAAGTTTTTCCAATCCTTTTTTTGTTCAACAAGCGTATCTGAAATCAGTTTTAAAGCCGAGTGAAAGAGCTGACCGATATCAGGTGCTTCTAATTTGTAAAATTGTCGATCTTTTAGTTTTAACCCGTGGGAAGCAAAATGAGAAAATGCACATGCATTGAATTTCTCCATTCTTGAAACACTGCCCTGAATATGGTCACCGTAAAGTTCTTTTGTGACATTCGGATTTAAACGTGTCGCTCTATTTGTAAAGAACAAGCTGGACATGATTTTATTTGATACGTCGCGGTTGGACGAGGTCATCAAATGATTATATACACTCCACCATACGCCGCTGATCGGATATTGATTGAGCCATTGTTGCAGCTGCGAAACGGTATAGGATAACGAGACATGCTCGTTTGTTACAAATTTTAATTGCTCCTGATCTTCCAACTGCTCTGGATCTAACACATAGAGGGCTTGCTGATGGTTTGGCATCAGTTCCTCACAATACTTGATGAGGGTCGAAGGCAAAAGAGACCGCCCTTCCGTATCTGAAGCTGAATAGGATACATACAGGTAGTGCGATGGACTGGACAGCGCTTGATAAATCAAAAATTGTTCATCCAGCAGCCGTTCCTTCCCTGTCTCTGCCAGCTCTGCTCCTGCACGTTTTAACCATTCCCGGTCGTCTTCAGACAATACACTTTCATCAGAGGGCCGTGCAGGTATAACTCCATCATTTACTCCAATGACAAACGTACACTTTACTTGATACATTCTGGATAAATCCATACTTCCGATAAACACTTGATCAAGTGAAGGGGGAATCAAAGCGAACTTGAGAGAGGACAGTCCTGTATCCATCATCTGTTGAAATAATGGAAATGAGAGCTCCTCCTCGCCCAGCATTTCAACAAATTCATCCATCAATTGAACGACAGCATCCCACACTTGCCCATGCTGCATCGCTTCAGCTAATCTGCCTGCTTCTTCTGCCTCAAGCCTTGCCTTTTCAAGCTTTTCTGGCACTTGGGCTTCCTCTAGAAAGACATACACTGCCTCCACCATGTCTCTTAGCTTTTGCGCTTTTTTCAATCTTTTTTGCAATTGAAAGAGTGGCGGAACAATCCATTCTTTTACATCATTCAGCATTTGCTCCATTTCTATTTCTTGATCGGTTTGTCCAAAATCTTCATCTAATGATTGAAAGCGGCGATAATGAAAGCGTGAACCATTCGTCCAGCGTTCACCTTTTACACCGTAAGCAATACAATAGTTTTCAAGCTGATCCGCCTGTTCTCTCGCTTTGTTTTTAGCGAGTTCAAGCGGAAATAAGAACTCCGTTTTCACACAGCGAAACACCGCCTCATACCGCCAGTTCCCTTTTATGACATCGAGGCTCGAGCGAATGAACTCAATGAGCGGATGATACTGCATCGATTCATTTCCATCAATAAAGAAAGGAATATCGTAATCTCGAAACACCTCTTTTAACGTATCTTTATAGTCGTCTACATGTCTTGCAACGATTGAGATATCTCGTAACCTAAGACCTTCCTCTCTTACTAAAGCAAGAATATCTCTCGCTACTCCCTCAATTTCAGCTCGTTTATTTGCACTTTTCGATACGGTAAGGTGAGGCGTTTCTTCTTGATACGGCTGCAAAGGTCTCTGTTCATATTGATTTTCTAAATAAGCTAGATCTGGGGTATGAAGATGCCGCTTATTTCTCTCCAAAATGTTCTCAGAAATAGCCGCTCCGCACTCTTTGGCCAACTGATAAAGCTGGGAATATGTCTTACCTGTCATGCGAAATAAATCAAGTTCATTTGGCTGCGTGTCATGATAGGAACGATCCACTGTGAATGCAGCTGTTATTTTTTCTGCATGTAGCAAAAGCTGTTCAATGACAAGAAGCTGCTGGGGGGTAAACTGATAAAAACCATCTATATAAATGTGTGCCCCTCTCAATTCTTCTGATAAAGGAATTTGCTGAGCCAGAAGTGTCAAGTAATCCTCTGAGTGCACATACTCATCTTGCAGATGCTGCTCCATCTGCTGATAAAGAACATGAAGATCATGCAATTTTTCCGCCGCACGTCTTTCTTCTGTATACTCTGAATGCATACTGGATGCCGAGATTTTTTCAATATCCTCCGGCATCATACAGTACCTTTTGAATTCAGCCATCGTCTTTTCTATTTGCTCAACAAATCCCGGTTTATCACTCGCCTTTTTGAATACCTTAAACTTGTCTTTCTGTTCTTCTATTACTTTTCTTAAGAGCATTTGAATTCCTGTGCTTGTGACAAATTGACGGTTCGCACCGCCAGTCTGCTGTAATATAGACCAGGCAAGCCGAGTAAAACTAAAGACTTTGGCCCTGATCATTCCACCAGCTTCAGACGTTTTTGCAAGCTCATATTCCATTAAAAATGTCATTTGATCCGGGACTAAAAAAATGATTGGCGGACCCAGCGGATCAAGCCGCAGTTGTTCTTTGATTTCTTCTAGAATTGCAGTCGTTTTTCCACTCCCCGATCTGCCTGCTAAAAACTGAATCTCCACGTTCCACAACACCTTTCTTATGTACTCATATTCTAGCGAAAATAAAGGTAAATAGCTATTTTCCTATCACCTTCCCTTTCTCCTCCGATTGAAAAGAAAATAGGCACCTTTCCCGACTCTTTTCATATCATAAACCATCATGATCTAAAAGGAGGCTGGCAATATCATGTATTACGGTTATTATGACTACTCGCCATATGACATGCGCCAAAACACAAGGATCATTGCAGACCTTGAAAAGGCCATCAATGGCGAATATTCTGCGATCCAATGCTATGAAAAACTTGCACAAAAAGCAAAAAATCCTGAAGCGAAAAAAATCATTCAAGAAATACGTCAGGATGAAGTCAGACATTATCAGCTATTTACAAAGCTATACTATTCTTTGACTGGTAAAAACCACAAACCAAGCATAACAGAGCCTTGTCCAGACCAATTTAGGGAAGGTCTCTTATTTGCCTTTAAAGACGAACAAAAAACAGTCGATTTTTACTTAACGGTATCAGACTATGTCCGTGATCAAGGAACAAAGGAATTAATGAAGCGTATTGCTCAAGATGAACAGCAGCATGCTGTCTGGTTTCTATATCTTTTAACGCACCATGTTTCTTAGTTACCCCTATTTTAATAGGAGATCGTATGTTCCGTCAAAAAATGAAATTGCTTTTTTGCTCATTCAATATGTGAAATAAAGGGCTGTCATCATCAAAACGCCTCTTCGCTTTTCCTTTTTTAATGATAAAACGACCTTTTGACCATAAAAAAACTCCTCTGCTACAAATTGCAGAAGGAGTTTTTTGTTATTTAATGAAATTTTGCTTCATTGCTTTGTTGCTGTTGTTTTAACAATCCATCAATCGAAAGCATCTTGCTGCCACTAAGTGTCAAGTAAAGCGCCATGACCATTAAAGAAAGTTCAAATTCATAACCGCCCACAAACCCTCTTGCAAAACCAACTGTGATAATGGCTACAGCCATAATTGGCACAAATAAAGCTGCGAAAAGACGTGTGCCTAAACCTAGAATCAGGGCAATTCCACCAACCAGTTCAATTGTTTTGACAATATAGGCCATAAATTCTGGGACACCAATTTGACCAAAAAATGCCGCAGTGCCTCCTAGTCCACCTTGATATGCTTGAAGCCCATGTAAAAAGAAAATAATGCCTAAGATGACGCGTACAAAAAGTGTTCCTATTTCTTGATTTGTTTTCATATAGTGATTTCCTCCCATTTTTACACTACATCATGTAATGTTCATTCGTAAAAAAAATTAGTAATTTAAGTTGAGCATAATCATTAAGACCAACATGAGGATGGTTGATGTCACAATTGGGATAAGTGGTACATTGAACGGTATGTTGTATGTTGGGTTTAAGATTTTTTGGATTCTTAAATTCAATGCTCGATCTCCAAAGGACACGGCAAATTTCGTTTGTTTTTGAAACTGGGTTCTATTTTTAATGAGTTTCAAAAGGGCTTGCCCTACTCCTAGCTCAGTCCCTGTCTGCTGAATGGCATAGTCATCTGCAATGACCTCACGAAAAACGGAGTAACTTTGTCTCATATGCTTTAACACAGGAATGTACCAAATCACTTTCGTGAGCATAGAGAAAGTGAAAGTCTTTAAAGGATCGTAGCTGTATTTGTGATGTAATTCGTGATAGACAACAGCATCGATTTCTCCTTCATCCAGCATGTCTATAAGCGCTGTTGAGAGATACACTTTTGGCCGAAGCATCCCCATTGCGAAAGCAAGCGGTTCATGGCAATGAAACACAATGATCTCATTTCTATACTTGTCTGATAGACTTTGCGTTGAATGTTGATCGACTGCCATCATCATATTTCTTTTGAAATGAAGATACTTTCTGACCTGCTTTGTCATATAGAAAACGGCAAAACCAAGCGTATACAAGACGAACGCATCCAGAAAATACTTTAAAGGAGTGAATCCATAAAATTCGAGAACAGATTGACATACATGGATCAGGTTATATGCTTGATTCCAGCCAAAAAAGCTTGAGAGTACATAATAGCCCATCTGGTAAAAGATCACTAAGCCAATCAATATACCGCCTAAAAACAGCAGACTCGACTTCATTTTAATCATGTCGTTTCTCCTCTTTTTTGGATGCAAGCCTTGCTTCGAGTACCTTCAGTAATTCAGGATCAGCACTTTCAATTGCGTCCACCATATGATTGACTGCAAGGGGGCCGAAATCATCCATCAGTCCTTGAGTAATCCATTTCGTTTGCTCATTTAGAAATTCTTCTTTTGTTAAAACAGGGTTATAGATAGATGAACGCCCTTTTGTTTTCTTTTCCACAATTCCTTTTTCGGTTAATCGATTGAGTACCGTCATGACCGTGTTGAAATTAATCGGCTTTTCATCTGACAGCTTCTGCTGTACCTCTTTAATCGGCATATCCTCACCTTGATAAAGGATCTCCATAATCCTTCCTTCTAAAGGACCGAAAAAGCGGTTCAATCCCTTTTCGTTATATTTAAAAGAAGGAATTTTCATGTCATCACCTCACACTATGTAGTGTAGTGTAATTGAAAATGATAGTCAACCGATAACAAAAATAGGGGAAAATCGTTGTATATTGTATTTGTTTTTGGCGAAAATTATATGTCATTTATATCAAAAACAATCTTTTTTCTAACAGAGTTAACCATAAGATAATCTTATGAAAATACTAAAAAAATTCGTATTTTATTTATAGAGACTTTTGTATTATAGTGAAGATAACAACATTTCACTTACTGAACAAATATACAGGAAGAAGGTTTATACGTGATGAAGCAAGGAAACAGCCTTCGAACCGATCTCATTTTGATTGCGGTAAGCGGTTTAGGTGGATTCCTTTTATCTCTAACAGGGATGTCTATCGGCTGGATGATTGGCACATTAATGACAGCTGCATTTATTGCCATGCGCCGTCCCGCCCTGTTTCAGCGTAAAGGAAAGAATACCTTACGTATTCACAGCAGATGGCTACTCCTTGGTCAATTCATTCTCGGAATCGAACTAGGACAAAAAATGAACATGAAAGTCCTTCACATTTTCGCTGAAAATTGGCTTCCCGTGAGTTTCATGCTCGTCTTTTCTATTTTATTAGCCATGCTCTCCGGGTTTGTCTTATGGAAGCTGAGTAAAACCGATATGCTGACTAGCTTTGTCGGCACTGCCCCCGGCGGTCTTTCCGCTATGCCGGGCATCGCCCAAGAGGTTGGAGCAAATACAGCTGTAGTGAGTCTCGTACAAACGATACGTGTGTTAATGGTCGTACTGACCATTCCATTTACGGTATTTTATTTAAATACAAAAAGCCAATCAGATGTGGTAGTCGCCCAAGGCAGCGCCTTCTCATCAGGCGTTTTCACAATATCAAACATTTCTTGGACTGCTGCACTCATTTTAGGGGCATGGCTGATGTCACGCCTAGCCGTGCGTCTTCACTTTCCCGCCCCTTGGCTCATCGGCAGTATGTTAGGTGTGGCAGCTCTCCAAGTAGGGGCAGGCGCCTTGACAGGTCATGATTTGATTCCTTACTGGCCAGCCCAAGCGAACATTGCGTCACAGGTATTTCTAGGGGCAACCATCGGGTCAAAAATGAATAAACAAATGTTTGTCGGGTTAAAAAATACCTTGATTGTGGCCGTCGTCAGCTCAGCCGGATTGATTGCTGCGACCGTTCTCAGTTCAATTGCCATTGCAGAAATAACAGGTATTTCTGTCATTACAGCCATTCTTGCTTTTTCGCCTGGCGGTATTGCAGAAATGGCCACAACAGCTGTTACACTTCATGAGGATTCCACATTTGTTGTGGCTGTACAAGTCGTCAGAATTATTTTGGTCATCGCCATGCTGCCACCGTTTTTTCGTTTCTTACATCATGTCTGGGCAAAAAGACAGACTGATTATAAAACCGCTAAATAGAAAAAGCCGCTCTACTTATGCAGAGCGGCTCTTTTTTATTCATCATGATTCCTTTTTACACCGACTACTTGATCCTTTGAGATGGTTCCAAAATGCCGGCTGTCAAAGCTATGTATTCGATTATCTCCGATCACGAAGTAATGATTGTTTTGTATGTTCTGACGACCGGTGATGGCTTTCAGCTGAAAATCACCTGTTAGGACGTTGCCCATTTTATGTTTTTTCTGCTCTTTTAAATACGGCTCTTTCCACTTTACACCATCAACAAACAGTTGATCATCTTCATATTTGATTGTTTCTCCTGGAAGCCCAATGACCCGTTTGATCAAGATTTGATTTTTAGGGCCATGAAATAACACATAGTCAAACCGGCTAATTTTCGTGAGTTTTGGCGAGAACTTGTTAATTAATAATTCTGTTCCATCTGTAAATGTCGGGTCCATACTAACCCCTTCTACTTTGTACGTGACAAACATGAAATTCTTTACTTGGAACAACAAGACGATGCATGTAATAATCATGAACCATAGCAATGGCTTCTTTTTCATTAAGAGCCTCCTTTGTCCTCACGCTGACTCATCCGAATATTCAACCTATTTTCTACTCTCTTTCCAACATACCATAATAAAGCAATGACTAGAACCGCAAAAACACTTCTTAACGGATTCTTTACTAAAGCAGAAATGTCATAGCCGATAAAACTAATAATAAAGAGCATGACACACTTCCCTGATAAAGCAGCTAATGAGAACTGCCAGACGCTGATTCTTGATAGACCTGCTACGACATTAACGGCAGCAGAAGGTGTAAAAGGAAAGCAGAGTAAAATAAACAACGGACCAAATCCCCGCTTTTCAACCCAAAGCATTAGCTTTTGAATAGAAGGGTGTCTGCTAATAAAGTTCAGCATCCTCATCTGTCCAAATTTTCTGATCAGTAAAAAGACAAGGATAGACCCTGCACTTGCACCAATCCAGGTCAATAAAAAGCCTTCCCATAGCCCAAAAGCATTTGCATTGGCCACCGCAAATGCCACGAGAGGTAAAAACGGTAGAAATGCTTCTATTAAAGGGAGTAATATAGCCACAATGGGTCCAAAAGCCTTGTAGCTTTCAAAAAATGATGTGATATTTTCATGAGTAAATATAGAAAGAAATAATGGCAACTTGTTTGACTCCTTCAAGGTTTGTCTATCTTTCATTTTACATGGAAAACATAAAAATATACAAATGAATCCCTCTCAGCCCCCCCTTGAGATTTTTTAACTCATCCGATATAATAAATAAGAACAAATGTTCTATAAATAAAGAAAGCAGGCATGGACATGACGAGATTATCAAGCGTACAGCTTCAGATGATGGAACAGGCCATCTTTCTTCCAATGGTCATCTCCATCCTCAATCGTGATTTGACGTACCTTAAAAAACATCAAACATTCAAACTAAATGAACCATATATTCAGCTAGTCACCTCTTCATTAAAAGAAGCACAAAAAGCCCTTTATCAACTGAAACAACAGTTACGTAAAGAAAAAATGAACGTACAGCAAATTGAACACGATGAAGGATTTACGACATATTTATTTCTGATCAATGGCTATGAAGAAAAGCATAAATATTTTAATCCCCGTATACGTCATCGTGTAGAGGAAATGCTCACCCATTATTTTCTCCATTCAGGAAAATGATATGGTTATATTTTACATTTATAGAAGGAACTCTTCACTTTTTGGCGAATTGATTATTATACCAAAAATTAGGAGGTTCCAACTCATGTTCAAAAAAATAACAGCACTTACCTTAGCAGCAGGATTACTTGTGCCAAGCACAGTGTCAGCATTAGAACCACTGCAAACAGGAAAACAAGCCCCAGCAGCATCTGCACAAATAACAAGTGTAGCCTATACAACGGTTTCTATCGTTGGAAAACGAGTGAAGTTTGAAGTGAAAGCACTCGAAAATCCTTTTAACATGAATTACTATAATCGAATTGCTTGGACGAGTACGGACGAAGAGCCAAGTGTATTCAATGACAATATTCTATCGGTCATTGTCGCTAAAAAAACCGGACAGGCTTATCAAGTCTCTTCATACGAAGCGCTCACTTCGGTAAAGGACAAGATTGAATCAGGTCAAAAGGTGTATGGCTGGGCGCTTGCTTTAAATGGTGTGTGGTACCCAACGATGCCTGCAACCCTCTATTATTAAAAAAAGCCTGCCACAGTGGCAGGCTCTTTCTCCATTATGATAATTCGAGCTGTTTTCTCAGCTCTTGTCTCACTTCTTCTAATCCTGGTCCATCTAACTCAAAGTAATACACATTCGCAGGCTGGTAATCGTGCCCTTTTAACTGGATGGTATCCACTGATTTTAATGAACTCAGTAAAGGGAATAGACCGATCAACTGTTTCATGGATAAATTGGTGGAGACGTTATCTCCAAGTGTATCAATGATGTTGTCATAAGACGGTATGGACGAAATGGATTTGGATTTTTCAAAGATGGCTTGAAGTGCTTCCATTTGGCGCTTTCCGCGCATGAGATCACTATCTGCCTTTCTCGTTCTCACAAACGCTAATGCTTCTTCACCACTGAGCGTATGCGTGCCTGTTTCCACATGAACTTTTCCTTTTGAATCCTTTTCCATTTGTTTTGCAATATCTTCATCTTCAATCGTTACGTCAATTCCATTTAGCTCATCGACAATGTCTTGAAACGCCTTAAAGTTTCCTGCAATCACATAGTCTACCGGGATGTTTAACAAATTCTCTACCGTTTTGACTGATAAATCTGCACTCCCAAACGCATGGGCGTGAGCAATTTTATCATATCCTCTCCCCGGTATATCAACATAAGAATCACGAGGAATACTTAGGAGCTTGATCGTTTTGTCTGTTCGATTCACCGTCGCCAGTAAGACCGCATCACTTCTTGCTTCGTCTACCGTTTCACCTGGACGGCTGTCAATCCCTAAGAGCAGCACCGAAAAGCTATCCTTTCCTGGATCAAAAGCTTTCACACGCTTTTGCGAGGTCTCTCCTCTTTCTAAAGATACTTGCGCTTTATTCGACGCTTTTGAAATTTTATAGTATGCATATCCTGTGACAGATACTGCCATGATCATGACAAATGCCATGATAAACAGCACGACTTTCACCCAAGGTCTTAGCCTTCTTTTTGATCTTGTTTTCTCCTTCATCCTTTCCGAACCCTCACTCTATCTTAGTCTCACAATGTAGGTTCCACTATAACATATTTTGATGAAAGTTTCCTGCATGCAACATATTTTTATGTATCCACAATAAAAAGCTGCTCGATAGGAGCAGCTTTTCATCCATTACTTTTGTTCAATTCCTTTTTTCACTTCATCAATCATCGCATTCAATGATTCAAGGCCACCGCCTGCTAAATACCACATGTCAGAGTTTAGATACACCACATGATTGTTTTTAACCGCTTTGACTGATTTCACATAATCATTTTCCACAAGCTGTTTCGCAGACGTTTCTTCTCCAATCGCCGCGCCGCGATCCACGACAAATAAGTAATCTGGATTCGTTTTGACCATATATTCATACGAAATGCTTTGTCCATGTTTATCAGATGGCTCTAGCTTTTGATCTGCTGGTGTGATGCCAAATACATCATGGATCAGACCATATCTTGACTTAGGACCAAATGCCGTCATTTTGCTGTCGTTCGCCATGATGACGAGACCATTTTTCTTTAACTCTTTTGCTTGTTTCTTTAATGCATCTACTTTTTGATCAATAGCAGAAAGTTCTTTTTTGACTTGGTCTTCCTTATCAAAAATCTTTCCTAATGTTTCAGCATTCTTTTTAAATGATTCCATATAGTTAGCGTTATCTACATCCATATAAATCGTCGGAGCAATTTTAGAAAATTCATCAAATGCATCTGCTTGACGGTGCTGAATAATGATCAAGTCAGGCTTGATTTCTGCAATTTTCTCAAAGTCTGGCTCTTTTAAGCCGCCGACATTCTCATATTTGTCACTTTCATATTTAGATAAATAGTGAGGAATCACTTGTTTTGGTAAGGCTGTCACGTTGACACCAAGTTTATCAAGTGTATCGAGACTTCCCATATCAAAGACGACGACTTTTTTCGGGTTTTTCTTGACCTTCACACCGTCTTTATTCAACATATCCTTTACTGTTACGGTTTCCTCATTCGTTCCCGCTGTTTTTCCTTGGTTACCACAGGCAGCAAGGACAGCAATTGCTGTTAATACTGTTATCATCCAAATCCATTTTTTCATGATTGATCACCTCTTCATTTTTTCAAGAAAAATATAAGCAAATACGCTCACCACGAATGACTTCGATCGGTATGCGCATGTCATAAATGTGTTCAAGTGCTTCTGTTTGAATCACTTCATCAACGCTTCCTTCTTTGACCACCTGACCCTCTTTTAAGGCGACGATGTGATCTGAATAGACAGATGCAAAGTTAATATCATGGAGAACAACAACAATCGTTTTTCCAAGATCTTTCACGAGCTGCTGAAACAGCTTCATCATTTCAACTGAATGGTTCATATCTAAATTGTTTAAAGGCTCATCTAAGAAAATATAATCCGTATCCTGAGCCAGCACCATGGCAATAAAGGCTCTCTGCCTTTGTCCGCCGCTTAGTTCATCTAAATATTGATGCTGGATTTCGACGAGTCTCATGTATTGAAGCGACACATCAATCATGTTCTCATCTTCTTTTGTCAAGCGGCCTTGAGAGTAAGGAAAGCGGCCAAAGCTGACAAGCTCACGAACGGTCAGACGCACACTCATGTGGTTCGACTGCTTCAAGATGCTCATTTTTTTCGCAAGCTCCTGAGGAGAGTAGGCACGATAAGGTTTGTCCTCTAAACAAGCTTCCCCAGTATCAGGTTGAATCAGGCGGCTCATGATGGACAAAAGCGTACTTTTGCCTGCGCCATTTGGACCAATGAGAGAGGTCAGCTGTCCTTTTTTTACACTGACAGTTGTTTCGTGAAGCACTGTTTTTCCGTTATATGTCTTACTGACTCCCTTCATCACGACCATGAACGACTCTCCTTTAAAAGTAGATAAATAAAATACAGTCCGCCGACTAAATCAATCAGCACACTAAGCGGTGTTTGAAACGTAAAAACCTTTTCCACAAGAAATTCCCCGCCAACAAGCGCAATGACACTAATGAAAAACGAGCCTAATAGCAAGTACGTGTGCCGATATGTACGAAACAGCTCTCTTGCCACATTTACGACGAGTAAGCCAAGAAACGTAATCGGGCCGACGAGCGCCGTCGCAATAGAAACAAGGACAGCAATGACGATCAGCATCTTTTTTGTGATCCTGTCATAGTCAATCCCGAGATTCACAGCCTGTTCCTTTCCTAACGACATGACATCTAATTTCGCGCGGAAGGTCCATATATAAAGACAAAGTGCCGCAAATAAAAGAGAAGCGAAGAGTAAAATATCTGTGTTGATGTGATTAAAGCTGGCAAAGGACTTGTCCTGTACGACTTGGTATTCATTCGGGTCAATGAGCATTTCCATAAAGGAAGAAAGACTTTTGAACAATGTTCCAAACACAATCCCGACAAGCAGGAGTAAGAAAATATGCTTGTTTTTGCGCTTGAACATCACCGTATAGAGCAGCACAGAAAAAAGAATCATCAATCCAACGCAGAGAAAGAAATTCAGGTTCTTATTCGCGATCATCAAATTGGTCGATCCAAAAAGATAAATAATCGCCGTTTGCAAAAACAAGTAAAGCGCGTCTAACCCTAAAATGCTTGGCGTTAAGATTCTGTTATTGGTCAATGTTTGAAACACAACAGAGGAAAAGGCAATCGCGCCTCCTGTCAAAGTCATGGCAAGCACCTTTTTTAAACGGCTCGGCACTGTGTACTCCCAGTACCCCATTTGAAAGGTGACGAAGATGACAACGAATACGGCTGCAATGGCTGCAATGAGAAATAATGTTCGTTTCTTATGCATAGCGCTTCCTCCTTAATAACATGTACAGGAAGATCGCACTTCCAATGATGCCGACCATAAGCCCGACAGATATTTCATATGGATAAATGATCACCCGTCCGAGTACGTCACATATGAGCACAAAAATGGCCCCTAATAAAGCCGTATGCGGCAGGCTCTTTTTCAAGTGATCCCCTCGGTAGATCGATACAATATTCGGAATGATTAAGCCAAGGAATGGCAGCATGCCAACAGTCAAAATCGTTACAGAAGTAATCATCGAAACAATCACCAAACCAACTGCCATGACACGTTTATACGTTAAACCTAAATTGACGGCAAAGCTCTCACCCATACCAGCCACTGTAAAGCGGTCAGCATATAAATACGCGATGATCAATAGAGGAACACTCACATAGAGCAGTTCATAACGCCCCTGAACAATAAGAGAAAAATCCCCTTGCAGCCATGCGGATACGTTTTGGATCAAATCATATTTATAGGCTATAAACGTGGAAATTGAACTAACAATTCCGCCAAACATTAAGCCGACTAACGGTACGTAGATCGTATCGTTCACCTTAATATGGCGTAGAATTTTTAAGAATAATAGATTGCCAGCTAACGTAAATAAAAACGCAATCGCCATTTTCATCAGCGGGCTTGCCTGTGTAAAAACAAGCATAGCGGTTAAAATACCCAGCTTGGCCCAATCCATTGTTCCTGCAGTCGTTGGAGAGACAAATTTATTTCTCGTCATGCTTTGCATGATAAAACCGCATAAGCTCAGGCTCATGCCAGCAAGCACAATACTCATCAGCCGCGGGATGCGACTTGAAAATAAGGTGTTCATTTGTTCATCTGATAGATGAAACAACTGTAAAAGAGACAGGTCCTGTACTCCGACAAACAGCGACGCACATGCCAAACACACAAACAACAAACTTAATTGGTACAACTTCATACAGGGTTCACACTTTCTATCAAGCTCTCTGCCACAAATGATTATCATTATCAATTAACGGCAGTTCATATATTATCATATTTAGTGAAATATTCAATAGTAGAATGAGAAAGGGTGAAAACTGCATAAAAAAACAGCTTTTAGGATCAGCTGCTTTTTTACACTTCAATATTCAATTGAAACTGCCCTTGCAGTTCCTCTTCAGCCTCTTGAAATAACTGCCGCAAATTCTCTGCATAATCACCAAGCTCGTCTTTGCTTGCTTGATAATGAATCCATGTAAGCTCTACAGGCAAGCTCACTTCTCCTGTTAAACAGTCCCAAAGGGCATCAAGATTTTTCCCGTAATGATCAGGAAGTTGTAACACTGTTTTTAGTTGATCATGAAGCTCCTCTTGTGATCTGCACATCGCTCCATTTAGCTGTACTTTTTTCATTTCCCTCCCCCTCTTCTGTCTTTATTTTAAACGAATTGGAGAGGAAAGAGAAAGAATCCATTTCACTTTTGCCTCTCTCTGAAACTTAAACTAAACAAGATCAGACAGGCTGCCAGCACGAGCATGAAAAAGAGCGTTAACACTGTCTGAGTACCGTACATATCAGCAAAGAGACCAACGAACACACTTGGTATGCCAAGACCTAGATACGCAAACAAGTAATATCCAGCAACGGCTCTAGCCGCTTCCTTCTTCCCTTTCTCAACAATCAGCTGGAGACCGCCTAAGTAAGTAAATCCATAGCAAGCTGTGCCCGCTAAAAGAGTTCCAGCAAGGACAAGGAATATAGACCCGCTATTAGCACCGAATAACAGCAGGCCATATCCGCACGGAAGACAAATAAAACCGATACGAAGCGCTGCACTGCTATTCATCTTTCGGACAAAAGGCTGCATCAGAACACCTGCCATATTAATAAAAAACAGCGCCGGGCCTACCCACAATTCATAGCCATTTAATTTAAGCTGTGCTGGCAAAATCGAAATGACAAGACCGCACACAGACCATGCGATAGCAATGGCTATGTTCGCAGGCATTGTCCCTTTTGGAAACCTCGGCATGTTCATGAGCGGTTTACTTGCATCCCCTTGTACAGGCGGCACCAAAAAGAATACAGCAACAATCGTCAACATAATCAAGACCAACACAATCCAATAGCTAAGAGGCGTCAGTGACACTTGCTCAAAAGAAAGAATCGCTGTAAAAAGAGCACCTCCACCAAATCCAATTGAACTGCATAATGCGATAAACGTTGGGATCCAGCCCGATTTCTCTGGATATAAAGCAATCAAGTAGGCAGTACATGTGCCAACACTTAACCCAAGTCCCACTCCTTGCAGCAGCCGGGCGACAAAGAGCATTTGTATGGTAGGATGCACGATCATGAGCAGGGTGGCACATAATGAAAAGCAAAGAGCGATCAATAAAATCGGTTTTCGTCCAGCCCGGTCAGACATGCCGCCAAGTAACAGTAATACTGGAATCAGTCCGAAAACATACGCAGCAAACACAAGGGCTGTTGACGCCTTTCCGTATCCTGCCTGCTCTGCATATTCCGTATAAAGAGGGACTTGCAGGTTCACTGCTGTTGTAATCATAAAAAGGCTAAATAAAACGAACACAAACGGAATCATGGATAGCTGTGCTGTTTCTTCTTTTGATGCAGGAATCATGGGACTCTCTCCTCTGTGTAAATGATATGAACCAGTGTACACATCATTTGGATTTCTTCCCACATCCAAAAATGAAGCTATTGACCAGTCCATAATTCCATGTCATCATCAATGATGACATGACAAAGGAAAGAAGGTGCACTGTGTACATTCATTTAGACCGTTCCAGCTCTACCCCGCTCTGGCAGCAAATCGTCAATGGCATCATTCAAAAAATTCATACAAACACACTGAATCCTGATGATCAGTTGACTCCGACAAGAGTATTAGCACAAGAGCTCAACGTATCTCGATCCACCGTACAGCTTGCCTATGATGAACTGCTAGCAAGAGGCTATGTCAGCACCTCTAGAAGAGGCGGGACAAAGGTCATTTCAAGTAATCACTATGCTGCTTCTCCCCCACATCAAAACGAACCGCCTTTTGCACTTCCGACAAGACCTCACTTTGACGAGGCTGAAAAACAAATGGATCACTGGCTCTCGGCCAATCAATTTCATGACACACTTGAGATTGATTTCCGCCATCAAGAACCAGCCATCGACGACCATTTTCAAAACATATGGAAACGCTCGCTTCTAAAAGCACTACAGCGCTTAAATATGAAGGATTGGGGCTATTCTTCTCCGCATGGATTATGGGAAGTGCGTTCTGAAATTCGCCAATACTTATCGGTTGAACGCGGCATTGATATAGAAGAAGACCAAATGGTGTTAACAGGGGGCACACAGCAAGCCATTGACTTGATTTCACAAGTCATGCTCAAAAAAGGAGATACAGTCGCTGTTGAAGATCCTGGTTTTCCTGGAGCTAGGTTATCCTTTTTACATCGCGAAATGACTATTTACCCCGCACCAGTCGATGAAGAAGGAATGATGGTGAATACATTGCCAGAACGTACAAAGCTGATCGCTGTAACGCCCTCTCATCAGCGGCCAACCGGTGTCTGTATGAGCGTCAATAGAAGACGGGAGCTGCTGCAGTTTGCTGCGAAGGCTCAATCTTACATATTAGAAGATGATTTTGATGGGGATTATCGTTATCATGGCGGACCGCTTCCTTCTTTATTTTCAGAAGCACCCGATCATGTGATCTATATTGTCAGTTTTTCCAAGGTGCTTGCACCAGGCATCCGCCTTGCTGCCATCATCGGCTCCAAAGCAGTCATCAAAGAAATCGCTGCACTGCAATCACTTATTCAAAGACAGCTGCCGATCATGGAGCAAATCACTCTTGCCTCTTTTTTCAGAGAAGGCGAGTTTACGCGATATGTCAGGCGGATGAGACAGATGTATAAAAAACGGCAGGCAGCGATGATGGATGCTCTTTTGACACATCACTTTGACAAACACTTCCGTTTATATGGAACCGATACAGGCCTTCACGTCTTTTTGGAAGGAACATCAGACTTTGATGAACAAGGTACGATTGAGGCCGCAAAAGCGGCAGGTGTCGGCATTTATCCATTAAGCCCCTATTGTTATGAAAGCAAAAGGAAAGGGTTGCTGCTTGGTTTTGCCTGTACGGATGAAGCCATGATTCAAGAAGGTGTACGCCGATTAAAGCAAACACTGCACATCTAAAAAAGCCTGGAAGTCTCTCTTCCAGGCTTTTCATTGTGATTGCTGAACGTTTCCTACTTCTTCAATGAAAGAGGCTGTCTCTTGCAATCCATCTTGAAAATATTGAGTGGCTGACATAAACAGCTTTTCTTGATCAGGACGCTTCAACAGCTGCTCTACCTTGCTCATTCCTTTTTCAAATGAAGCAAGACCTGTCTTTAATTGTTTGTCTGCCTTTTGATACACAGCTGGCACTTCTTGATGAGTAAGCCCTTTTTGAATGACACGGTCGAATGCTTTCGTTGCTTTTGTCAATTTTTCATTGACTTGAATTTTTCCATGTCCATCCGAAATAAATTGATCGGTCATGTTTTCATATGCTTCATTTAACTCATCCATATAACGCTGAACCCATTGTTCATACGCAGCTTCTTTTGTGTTTTGTTTTGAAGGCGGCTGACCTGCTTGATTGCAGGCCGTGAGTAGTGTCACTGTCACGGTAAATAGCAGCATCAAATGCCATCGTTTTTTCATACACGGCCCCCATTTCTCTTTCCCATTTGTTCATATCGGTCAAATATGATCAACTTTTACCTCATACGAACACCTTGCAAGAAATGACTTATTTTTATTGTAACAGACCGCATGTATCACTTCTGTGATTTATGCGGAAATGAATGAAAATCCTTCTAATGGTTCACATTTCCCTGCCATTTCATGATGATACAGTCAATAGACGACGAGAAAGGCACATTTGGTTTCAATCTAATTCATCTTCGCCATTTTTTCTCCAATAAAAAAGACCCCTTTCGGCGCCTTTTATGATCCTACCCATTTATTGCAGCTTTCCTTTACAAGCAATCTCCAGCTCTTCTACCACTTCGCCATCTTGAATGAGGTATGCTTTTTCATGAAGATTCACAGCAGGACAGATGTGATTCGGAATAATTTGCACCTTCTCACCGATCTGTACACTTTGACGAAAGCCTTCATGATAGATAATGGCATGCTCGTCAAATACGCTTGAAACAAATACATCATCATATTCTTTCACTTTGCCTAAGCCCTCTGTTTTGGTCAGCCCTTTTGTACGTGTTTGTGCCGTCAGCCCCTTGGCCCCTACATCTGTAATCACCCGGCGCTCTGTCGGTTTACTAATGACCGTTGTCAGCACAGATGCTGCACAATGTGAATATGTGCCGATTACATTGGACTGGGAAGCGTCCATCAAGATGTATGTGCCTGGCCGTATTTCTGTGACTCCTTTTGGAATATCAAATTGAAATAAAAATGGCGGTGTTGATCCAATACTGACGACCTCTAGCGGCATACCAGCTTCTTCTGCAATCTGCGCAAAACGGAGTGTTCGATTTACAGCCTCCTTGTATAATGTCCGGCAATGTGCTTTACTTTCCGCTTGATACGTATGACCATCATGAGAAAAAATCCCCTTTAAATGAACGGCATCACTTGTTTGAATCGCCTCTAATATGTGGCAGAAATCACGTTCTTCAATGACACCAGACCTTCCCTCTCCAACCTCTATCTCAATTAAAACCTCCGCTTTTTTCTCTGATTCACAAAAGACTTGCTCAATCTGCTTCACATGCTCAACACAATCTATACCGAATGAAATCTGTATCGACTCTGCCAGTTTACGAATCCGCTTGAGTTTAGTCTCACCTACAATTTGATTGGCGATAAAAATATCCTTGAGCCCATGGGCTGCCATTACTTCAGCCTCTCCTACTTTCGCTACCGTAATGCCAGATGCACCTTTCTCTTCCTGCAGCTTGGCAAGTGCAGGCGTTTTATGCGTTTTCGTATGAGGGCGCAATTTGACATGCTGACGGTCTGCGTATTGCTGCATCGCCGCTACATTCTCCATCATCACCCTTTTATCAATGAGTAGTGCCGGCGTATCCAGCTCTTCATACATCATCCCCATGACCCCTTTCATTGTATAAAAAATTATACGATATAGATAAATTATATATTTTTTTATACGATAATCAATGGTTTTTTCTGCAAAAAAGTGATGGCAATGAGTAAGCAGTCCAGCGGCTGTCTGCCGCTGATCTCTCACTAATAACGATTACGAAGTTCTCTTAAGATAAAATCATACACAAGGTTGAGCTGCTGTTCCTTTGGATACAGCATAAATTCTTGTTTCTTAGGAAGACCTCCATCAAGTCGATCTTGAAATTTCGTTCGAAGATACGCTGTTCGGTGTACCTGACTCTCAAATGACTTATATGAGACATCTAGTTTGACCGATTGCTCATTTGTAAAAGTAACAACCGTGTCTCCGAGGGATGATTCCTGAAAGATATGAATGTATTTGTGGGAGATCCATCCGCATTGAGGGCGGTTGGATGAATAGGTTGGGAAGAAATACAGATGATTGGATGAGTCAATCACGATGGGAGGCTTGTGGGAAATTCCTGTTACTTCGTATGTTCCCGCTTTTCTGCCTGCATAGCTTGAGCCAAAGAACCTGCAACTGCGTTCTATAATTTGCAGCGGCTTTAATTCAACGTAAAAGCTTGTCTCTCTTTCGATCACTTTTGAATATACTCGTTTTCCTTCTTCAACCGGAAGGACCGCCATTGTTGTTTGATTAATGACGTATGAATCTAATGGTGTTTCACTAATTCCTGACACTTCATTTCCTCCTGTGTTAATTTTTGGTTATTTTAGATACTATTAATCTATCACCAACGTATAAGAAACGACAGGATTTTTTCAATATTTATTTAAAATCATCTTTTTATCATATTTTTTAGTACATTCGATCTATCTAAAAGCCATTTTTAAAGATATATCGTATCTTGTCGACTGGACAAGGGGTGTCGATATGGCTCAAAAATAAATTGTCTAAAAATTATAAATTCTTGTTGATTTTTTCTCCGCCAATCCATATACTATAAAAAAGGCATCGGGGGGATTCTTTATGAAAGAGAAAAAAACGTATGCTGAGCTCATGAAGTCCCGCAACACCCAAAAAACCGAAGAGAATGGCGTTACTATTTTAGACATTTATATTCAAATGGTTTTAGATGAGGCGCTTTATAAACAGCGCTTAACCTTCCTTAGAGAAGAGATTGACAAGGCGCTAGATCAGCGTGATGAAAAGCGTTTTAATGACCTGTCAGCTCAATATGCAGAACATTGCTTACATCAATCATGATGATTTTACTTGCGGCAGAGAGACAGAAACTTGTCTCTTTACCGCAAGTTTTTTGTTTTTATCCATTTAATATGGTTCCGCCATTCACATGAATCATTTGTCCATTCATATAAGAAGAGTCTTCGCTCGCTAAAAATAAATAACTCGGCGCTAACTCTACTGGCTCACCAGGCCGCTCCATTGGGACATCGCCACCAAATTCAGACACTTCCTTTTCCGTAAATGTGGATGGAATCAGCGGTGTCCAAATCGGTCCAGGCGCTACCCCATTTACCCGAATCCCTTGTTTGATAAGAGATAGAGATAATGATCTTGTAAACGTTACAACCGCCCCTTTTGTCGATGAATAATCAATTAAGGTTTCATGACCTTTATAAGCAGTGACCGATGCTGTATTAATAATACTGCTTCCTTTCTTTAAATGAGGGAGCACCGCTTTTGTTAAATAGAACATGGCAAAGATATTCGTTTGAAATGTCCGAAGAAGCTGGTGAGAAGTAATCTGTTCAATGCTTTTTTGCGGATGCTGTTCACCTGCGTTGTTGACCAAAATATCAATCGAACCGAAAGCATCTTTTGTTTGTTTGACGACCTCGTGTGAAAAAGCTTCATCCCCTAGGTCACCTGCTATTAAGATGACGCGGCCTCCCATCTTTTCAATATAGTCCTTCGTTTCTTCCGCATCACGATGTTCATTCAAATAAACAATTGCTACATTGGCTCCTTCTTTCGCAAATAAGACAGATACTGCTCTTCCAATCCCGCTGTCTCCACCTGTGACAATCGCCGTTTTACCTGTCAGCTTTTTGCCTTGCACCTCTCGATCAAAGATAGGTCTAGGGTTCATTTTATATTCAAGTCCTGGACGTTCGTTCTGATGCTGAGGCGGTAACGTTTTCTTTGGCTGCTTTGTTGACACGTCAGTCCACTCCTTCCTTTTTATCTCGTTTATTTTTATGTGTTGCTCATTTTTTTATGTATTTCGCTCTTGTTTCCATTAAAATGTATGATTTTCAGCATCGTGGAAAAATTATACACAACAAGTGACTGGAGGCGACAACATGGAACAAGAACATAAAGGATCGGAACAAGCAAAGTCGTTATGGCTAGCTGATAGTGAGAAGCCCTCTTTTCCTACTGTCAGCGAAGATCTTACAGCAGATGTCATTATTGTCGGTGCTGGTATTACCGGTATCGCTACTGCATTTGAAATGACAGAACGCGGACTGGATGTCATCATCATAGATGCTGATCAAGTATTGCAAGGAACCACCGGACATACAACAGCGAAAATTACCTCCCAGCATGATGTGTACTATCATGAGCTGATTCAGCATATTGGTATGCCGAAAGCCCGTTTATATGTAGAAGCAAATGAAAAAGCAAAGGAACTCATCCAAGCACGTGTGAAAGAGTATGACATTGATTGTCGTCTTGAGGTAAAAGATGCTTACCTTTATACAACAGAAGAAAACGGCGTCAAAAAGTTAAAGAAGGAATTAGATGCGTACAAACAGCTCGGTATCGATCGAGAATGGAAAACAGCGCTCCCGTTTGATGCTGGCATCAAGGCAGCCCTCGCCATGACGCAGCAGGCACAATTTCATCCTCTTCATTATCTTCATGCACTGATCGATCAGCTCATTGACCGAGGCGTGCGCATATTTGAACAGACAACGGCAGTCGATGTAAAAGAAGGAAAACACCCTGCTGTTATCACAAAAAGTGGCCATCATCTGATGGGGCGCTCTATCATTTCATGCTCACACTTTCCTTTTTACGATGGCAAAGGACTGTATTTCACGCGAATCCATCCTGAGCAATCTTATGTCGTCGCAGCCAAAACAAAAAAACCGCTCCCAGACGGCATGTACTTAGGAATTGATCAGCCTGCCCATTCATTAAGAACGGCGAAATTCCATGGAGAAGATGTCGTGCTCATCGGTGGACAAGGCCATAAAACCGGACAAGGCGGAGATGAATCCGCACACTATGAAGCACTAGAAAAGTTTGGTGAAGCGACCCTTGGTATAACGGAAGTCCTTTACCGTTGGTCCACGCATGATATGGTCACAATGGATCAAATCCCTTACATTGGCCGCCTGACATCACATCATTCGAATATTTTTGTGGCAACAGGCTTTAGAAAATGGGGCATGACCACAAGCCACGTAGCAGCGACACTGATCGGAGATTTGATCGAAGGAAAATCCAATCCTTACGAATCCATCTTTACTCCATCAAGACTCGTGTCAGACGCATTCGTAAAAGACTTTATCAAAGAAAACACCAATGTTGCAGCAAAGCTGATCAGCGGTAAATTAAAGCGAGCTGATCAAACAATTGATGATTTAAAACCGGGTGAAGGCGGCATTGTATCTTATGAGCACAAAAAATGTGGCGCTTTTAAGTCAGAGGACGGCGATATCTTTCTTGTCGATACAACCTGTACTCACTTAGGCTGCGAAGTCGCGTGGAATAATAGCGACCGCACGTGGGACTGTCCTTGTCACGGGTCTCGTTTCTCCATTACGGGAGAAGTAGTAGAAGGACCGGCTAAAAAACCACTAAAAAGGTCATATAAAGAACAGTAAAATTTCACTGTTTCCCCTTTAAAAAATCCAATATTATCCGATAAAAAACATAAAGTCTGATATTTTTGATGATCATGGGGGGACAAACACATTGTTATTTAAAAAAGAGAGTAAAAAGAAAAACACTGCTTTTTTCACACAGCAGGATGATGGGATAAAACGAATCAATTTTCCGGAGAATACGGACATTGCCAAACAAATTAAAATGATTGATTTGACGCAGCAAGACCTTTTTATCTTGAAACAGCTAAATCCAATCGTTCAAGATGAAATTGAACATATCGTCGATAAATTTTATAAAAACCTAGAAGTCGAGTCTTCCTTGATGCACATCATTCAAGATAACAGCTCAGTCGAGCGTCTAAAGAAAACACTACGCATTCATATTAGTGAAATGTTTGCCGGTGTGATTGACGAATCTTATGTGGCCAAAAGAATTAAAATTGCACAAGTTCATTTAAGAATTGGACTTCAGCCTAAATGGTATATGGCAGCCTTCCAAGACCTATTGCTATCCATTATGGATTTATTTGCCCAGCATATCCAAGATTTCAAAGAATATCAGACGGCAGTGAAAGCTACGACGAAAATTTTAAATCTAGAGCAACAGCTTGTCCTAGATACGTTCCAAAATGAATACTCTAAAGTTCGTGATGAAGCAGAACTACAGCAAAAAGAGCTTCATACAAAAATTACAGAAACATCTAATTCACTTGCTTCTCTCTTCTCAAACACAACAAATGCAGTGGACAAACTTGTATCAAAATCTGATGAGATGGCGGATATGTCACAGGCTGGCACAAAGATTTCAGCACAAGTTGAAGAGAAATCAATTGGCGGTAAAAAAGAGTTAGAAATTCAGCAGACGCAAATGAACCAAATTGACGGCAGTATGACAAAGATTGAAACAGAAATTAAACGCTTAGAAGAAATCGCAAAACAAATTGAACAAATTTTTGGGATCGTCACAGGTATTGCGGAGCAAACGAATTTACTATCTTTAAACGCTTCAATCGAATCAGCTCGAGCAGGTGAACATGGCAAAGGCTTTGCAGTCGTTGCAAACGAGGTTCGCAAATTATCAGAGGATACAAAGAAAACGGTTTCAACTGTATCTGAGCTCGTCAACAACACAAATTCACAAATCGCCATTGTGTCACAGCATATTGCTGATGTGAATTTACTTGTGACAGACAGTAAAGAAAAAATGACCCAAATCAACTCGCTATTCGATGATATCGTCAGCAGCATGAACTTAAGCAAAAACCAAAACGGAAAAATTGAAATAGATTTGCAAACATTCCTAAACGAATTGAAAGAAGTCAAACAAACAGTGTCCCAAGTGGCAAGTTCGGTCGAGTCCTTAACGAGTCTGACAAATCACTGATCCAGTCATTCTTCTTCTGTTTTAGTATAATAGAGGAAAAGATAGAAAAGGCGGGATTTGATTGACAGCAATTTGCCTAGTCAGACACGGTGAAACCGATTGGAATGCAGCAAAACGAATTCAAGGACGAACAGATATCCCTTTAAATGACACTGGTAAATGGCAAGCGAAACAAACCGGTCTTTACTTAAAAGATGCCCACTGGGATGTTGTCATTTCCAGTCCGCTATCAAGGGCAAAAGAAACAGCTCATTTGATTTTACAGCATGTACATGCACCGCTCGTGATCATGGACGATTTTATTGAACGAGATTTTGGCGACGCTGAAGGCATGTCATTTGAGGAACGTCAGAAGCTGTTTCCAAATAAACAGTATCCAAATATGGAACCACTATCGGCACTTCAAGATCGAATGCTAGAAGGTATTGAAAAGGTGAGAGCAACCTACCCAGATCAACGGGTACTCATCGTAGCACACGGTGCTGCCATCCATGCCTTACTCACCGCACTAGCTGACGAGCATCTGGGTATTAAGGATAAAAGACTTGAGAATGCCTGCTTAAATTATGTGGAATGGACAGATGGTGAATGGAAGGTGAACGATTACAACGTGGTCAGCCATTTAACACAATCTGCCCCTTCTTAAAGAACCTGTTTTCATAGCAGGTTCTTTTTCATGTCAAAAACAATGATAAAATAATATTTTTTTATATCGAAATTCGAAATAGATGATAGCCTTTTCTACCTATTTTATGGCATTTCGGGTATCGAATGTTTATCCTCAAATGGATCATGAGAAAAAAAGCACGATTCCTTTTTAATAGAAAACCATTGGAAATATAGAATAAACATATTTTACCATCATTTCCAAGTGACTTAATTCCCTATTTTTCGCTAGGACTTCCACAAAAATTCGGGTCTACTCTTATTTGCCTACCTCTATTAAACTGAAAATACAGAATAATCAAACGGATCATTCTTATAGACTACGGATGATTATTCTGAAATAAGAAAAAGGGATGTGGAATGTGCGTGAAAAAGAAAAATGTGATGACAAGTGTTTTATTGGCTGTCCCTCTTCTGTTTTCAGCAGGGTTTGGAGGCTCGATGGCAAATGCCGAGACTGCCTCAAAGTCAGAAAGTGAAAAAAGCTATATCGTTGGCTTTAAAGCTTCTGCCACCACAAACAGCTCTAAGAAACAAGCAGTGACACAAAATGGTGGGAAATTAGAAAAACAATACCGCCTCATTAATGCTGCACAAGTGAAGATGTCTGAACAAGCCGCAAAAAAACTTGAACACGACCCTAGCATTGCTTATGTAGAAGAAGACCACAAAGCAGAAGCATATGCACAAACCGTCCCTTATGGTATCCCTCAAATCAAAGCTCCAGCCGTACACGCTCAAGGTTATAAAGGTGCTAACGTCAAAGTAGCTGTCCTTGATACTGGAATCCACGCCGCACACCCTGACTTAAATGTTGCAGGCGGTGCTAGCTTCGTCCCTTCAGAGCCAAATGCCACACAAGACTTTCAATCACACGGAACTCACGTAGCCGGAACCATTGCTGCCCTTGATAACACGATTGGTGTTCTTGGGGTTGCGCCAAGCGCCTCCTTGTATGCCGTTAAAGTGTTAGATCGAAACGGAGATGGACAATACAGCTGGATTATCAGCGGTATTGAATGGGCTGTTGCCAATAACATGGATGTCATCAATATGAGCTTAGGCGGCCCAAGCGGATCCACAGCGCTTAAAAATGCTGTAGACACAGCGAATAACCGCGGAGTAGTTGTCGTTGCCGCAGCAGGGAATTCAGGTTCCACTGGCTCTACTAGCACCGTTGGCTATCCTGCAAAATATGACTCTACAATTGCTGTTGCCAACGTGAACAGCAACAATGTCAGAAACTCGTCCTCTAGCGCAGGTCCTGAATTAGATGTTTCTGCACCTGGTACATCGATTTTAAGTACAGTACCAAGCAGTGGATATACATCTTATACGGGAACATCGATGGCATCTCCTCATGTAGCAGGAGCAGCAGCGCTTATCCTCTCTAAGTATCCGAATCTATCAACTTCTCAGGTTCGTCAGCGCTTAGAAAATACGGCAACACCACTTGGTAATTCGTTCTATTATGGAAAAGGATTAATTAACGTTCAAGCAGCTTCTAACTAAAATAAGTGTGACAAAAAATCCGGCGAACTGAGCCGGATTTTTTATTTATTGCTTTGCGATGTTTCCTCTTTTTTCGCTGCCTTTTCCATATCGATGATTCTCTCCATCATCGTCGGGTGCCCATAGCGGAATATTTTCACTAAAAGTGGCGGATTGACTTGGGAAAGCCCTGATTTTGCAAGCTTTTGAAATGACGTCACCCCCGCCTCTCCATCCTTTGTCAAGTTCACAGCATATTCATCAGCTGCACGTTCTTGATGTCTTGACACAGCATTTGTAAAAGGAGAAGCAACAAATGACAGCATAGATACAATGATCAAAAGAAGCGGAAGAGCAGCAACGTCATGTGGTGCCTTCAGACGAAATGGAGAAGCGCCTTTTTGGTAAAGGGAAAAATAAAGACGGTCAATGGCAAAAAATCCAACCAGAGACAACACTAAATATCCTGCTAAACCGATATACACATGCTTCATCACGTAATGTCCCATCTCATGCGCCATGATAAATAAGATTTCACGGTCTTTCAGCTTTTGAAGTGTCGTATCCCACAAAACAATACGCTTATTTTCACCAATTCCTGTGACGTAAGCATTCATCGTGTTTGTTTTCTCTGACATGTTGACTTCATATACATGATCTGCTGGAATGTGTGCTTTCTCTGCAAGAGTTAATATCTTTTTCTCAAGCGCTTGATCCTTCAATGGGTAAAAATCATTGTAGAGTGGATCAATAACGACCGGCTGTATAAAGAAAAGAAACAGTGTAACTGGAACGGTTAAACACCAAGCATACAGCCACCAATATTTCCTTTTCTTTTGAATGAGCCAAAAGAACACAATTGCGCATAGAACAAGCAGCGGATATTGAATCCAAAAATCAAGCGTTTGGTCTTTTAGCCAACTTGCCGTGCTTTGTGCTGAAACACCGTAGTGCAAGGACAACTGGTAGCTCACCCACTTGACCGGCAATGTGATCAGCATCGTCAAAAGTGACAGCACAAACACATACACAAGTTTGCTCAAAAGGTGAAAACGAGCTGCTGCCAAGCTCCAATCTGCTAATTTCCTTGAAAACCCAGAAATGAGCAAAAGGAAAAAGACATACCAATCTAAAGGAATTGTCATAAAGTACAACAGGTTACGAATGTTCGAGTAACTTCCACTAATCACAAGCTCATGGCTTGTCATAAATGTATGCGGGTCTGCACTTGTCCCTTTCACACTGTCAGGGACAGATGAATCCCCCATTAGAAATAAGTAAGAATAAATAAAAAGACCGTACAATATGTATGCTACCGTTGCAAGAGCTACCCATTTGCGTACTCGCACTGGTCAGCCTCCTTTCCATTTCTCTCTCTATTGTAATCACGCACGTTTTTGTTTAGAACCTGTCTCATGTGGCTCCATCATAGCATGCCCTATCTGAAAAAGCTTGAGTGAAAAAAATGATTATGCTGTTCAATAATCGGAGAAACTAACCATAAAAAAGTGAGTTGGAGGTTCCTCATGAAGAAAATCCTTGCAGGAATTGTGATCTTTGGGCTTTTACTGATTACCTTCTTTTATGTGTTCAGCCGGACAAGTGACATCTTCGATGAAAATCGAGCAGAGAAATTATTGCTTTCACCGACGAACCAGTCCATTTCATATGAAATAGATGATAAAGATACAACTGAGGATCTAATTGAACAATTAAACAAAGGGAAACAAACAAGCAGCCATCTCAAAAAGAATGTAAAAAAGCCAGATTATATCGCCAAGGTCATGTTCGGACGGACAAATGGCACTTCTTTTCAGCTATGGACCAACCGCTCTCAAGTTGTTTTTTTAGTAGACGGCACCTATTATGAATTAAATCAAAAACAGTCAAATTCCTTTCGAAAACAGGTACAAGAAGCGATTCAAAAAGGAGACTCTTCATAAGAGACTCCCTAGATTGTAGACAAAGGGATAAAATGAACTTGATTTTATCCCCTTGTCTTCTTTTCAGCGTGATAGAAAACCTTTGCAGTCTAGGAAGGACGAGTACTGGCGCAGAGCGACATTCGTGAGCATCAGCACGCAGGACTGACAAAGAAAGCGAGGGTTTGTCTACACGCTGAGGAGCCTCTTCATAAGAAGCGACTCTTTTTTATTTACTTGTTTCTGCTTGGTACTTATCCTTTAGCGCTCTTCTTAAAATTTTACCAGTCGTGTTTTTTGGAATATCATCAATGAAATGGATCGTTTGGGGCTGCTTATATTTCGCCAAATAGCGTGAACAATGTGTGATGATGTCTTCTTGATTGATGTGAGCATGTTTCTTAGGGGAAATGTAACAGACAACAGCCTCTCCTGTGTTTGGATCTGGCACACCGATGACAACGGCTTCTGCTACAGCTTCATGTTGATAAAGCACTTCTTCTACTTCTCTTGGATAGACATTATACCCGCCAACGAGAATCATATCCTTTTTTCGATCGACGATATAAATATATCCTTCTTCATCTCTTCTCGCCAAATCTCCTGTGTACAGCCAGCCGTCTTTCAGGGCCGCCTCTGTGTCTTCTGGCATTTGGTAATAGCCTTTCATAATGTTTGGCCCTTTTGCGATGAGTTCTCCGACTTCGTTTGGTCCAACTTCCTCTCCAAGTTCATTCACGATCTTATTTTTCACATTCATAATATCAGTGCCGACCGAGCCTGGTTTTCTTTTTCCATCAAGGGGATTGAATGCCGTCACTGGGGAAGCCTCTGATAATCCGTAGCCTTCTAGCACCGTGACACCGAATTTTTCTTCAAAACCGTGAAGTAAAGCAACAGGCATGGACGCACCGCCTGATATACAAATCCTCACCGACTTCATCGCTTCCTCATGACCGTCCTGGCGGTATAAATAGTTATACATGGTTGGAACACCAACAAATAGCGTTGGTTTTTCTTTCTCCATCATTCGTAAAAGCTCTGATGGGCTGAAATGCGGCAGGACATAGATTGTCGCTCCATGAATCAAGGGGGCATTCATACAGACGGTCAAACAAAACACATGGAACATCGGCAAAGCAGCAATCACCTTGTCCTTCTCATCAATTGACAGGTACTCCGCAATGTCTCTTGCATTTGAATAAAGGTTAACATGAGTGAGCATTGCCCCTTTTGGTTTTCCTGTTGTACCAGATGTAAATAAAATAACGGCCGTATCGTCAGGTTGTATGGCAGGATGCTCAGCTTCTGGTGCATCTCCAGACACAAGCTTTCCGAAGAAAACAAGACGATCAGATACTTCTTTTAAACTTGACCTGCACGCAGATTCATTTTGAGCACAAATAATGACTCGTTCAATCGCTGGAAGCTGTTCATACACCTGCTCGTATATCGGCAGAAGCTGATCCGGTGCAACAATCCCTTTTACATCACCAGTGACCAGCATGTAGCCGATTTCACTTGGCGTATATGTTGGATTGACAGGTACAACAACAAGCCCTGCCTTTAATGCACCAAAAAATGAAATCACAAAATGCGGTGAATTTCCTAAAATCAGTGCGATATGATCCCCCGCTTGAAACCCTTCGCTCACTAAACCATCTGCAAAACGTTCGATACTTGTCATCAGTTCTCGATAGGTCCACTTGTTCCCTTCAAAGATCAGTGCGACGTTCTCTCCCTTGGTCATCGCAGTCTGCTCAAGATTTTTGATCAAATCCATTCTCCCACCCCTTATACTTCATCAATGAATGAATAGCCATTCATTTTATGACCAAACATTCCTCCTTTCTATTATAATAGACAATCGAAAAAATTCACAAGATCAAATGTAAACCGCTTTCATCCCTTTCATTAGAAAAAAGCACCGCTATCTCTAGCCGTGCTTGTCCTTGCTTAATAAATCAAATCTAGAAAATCTTCTTTTGATACGTTACCAAAATAATGGCGCATATCCATGTCTTCTAATACATCACTAATGGTTTTGCGATCATATTGCTGCCCAATGAGTCGTTTCTCAATATCAGCAATATCTCCTACACCGAAGAAGTCACCAAAAATTTTGCAGTCTTGAATGATGCCTTTTTTCACTTCTAATCGAAGATCAATCGATCCAGCTGGAAAACGCTTAGAGTGCTGCAAGTTAAACTTAGGAGAACGGCCGTAGTTCCATTCCCATTTTTGGTATCGATCACGAGAAATCTCATGAATCTTCTCCCAATCTTTTTCTGTCAGCTTATACTCAGGCACGTCTCCGTTCGTGTCAAAAATATAGCTTAAAAGAATTTTTCTAAATTCTTCTGTTGTCATTTTTTGATCCATCAGTTCACTAATGTTGGCGACCCTGCTTCTAATGGATTTAATCCCTTTTGATTCGATCTTTTCTTTCTTCACATTTAATGCCGAGACAACATGTTCGATTTCTGAATCAAATAATAGGGTGCCATGGCTGAAGATACGTCCTCTTGTAGCAAATTGAGCATTCCCCGAAATTTTTCGCCCATCTGCCATGATGTCATTTCTCCCGCTTAATTCCGCTTTGACGCCAAGCTTTTCAAGCGCTTTGATAACTGGCTCGGTGAATTTTTTAAAGTTATGAAAGCTGTCTCCATCGTCTTTTGTAATAAAACTGAAGTTCAAGTTTCCTTTGTCATGGTAAACTGCACCACCGCCAGATAACCTGCGAACGACTTTGATGCCATTGTCTTCGACATATTTTGTATTGATTTCTTCTATTGTATTTTGGTTCTTTCCAATAATAATGGACGGCTGGTTGATGTAAAACAGCAAATACGTTTCTTCTGGATCTAAATATTTTAAGCAATACTCTTCAATGGCTAAATTAATCATTGGGTCATAATGTTGCTCGTTATCGATAAACAGCATCTCTATCTTCCTTCCTTGTTCCATATAAGCCCTGAATGGGCAAGCTGTATATTGCCAGTATATAACGCCTGTGCTTCATTGACTAGGTCTTTATGCCGACCGAAATGAGGCAGATGGGTGATGATGAGCTCTCCAACATTTGCTTCACTTGCCAGCTTCCCTACTTCAGTGCTGTTCATATGTCCTGCACCCGATCCGTCTTGTCCGGCGTAAAAGTTGCTTTCGGCAATAAGTAAGTCTGCATCCTTGCTAAAAGGGATAAATGCATCTTGATAGCTGGAATCAGCTGTATACACCACCACAGCCTCATTTGCCTGAATTCTCATCGCATAGCATTCTGCCGGATGAACCGTTTTCAAAAAATCAATTTGAAATGGTCCGATTTGAATGCCCTCTTCCGGGTGATAAGGTTTTGTCTTTGTATGTACATCATCAGAGAGCCGCTGAAATGCTGCTTGATCCCCGGTATGTCCGTAGATCGTCAGCGGACCACTGCTTTTTCCTAAATGATAACCCACTAGCTTCGCATATTGGAGAGGTCCGATATCTGCAATATGATCGTGATGATAATGAGAAAGGAGTACAGCATCTAGTTCTTCTATATCAATGTATTGCTGAAGCTTTGACAGAACTCCGCTCCCGCAGTCGACAAGCAGACGAAAACCATCTGATTCAAAAAGATAACCTGATGTGGCTTCACCAGCTGCTGGAAATCCTCCGTAGCAGCCAATCACGGTTAATTTCATCGTCATATTTCCTCCTTTTCAAAAAATCCCCTTCTTACAATATACCCATTTTTCATAAAAAAAGCATTCTTCTTGCCTATTGTTACAAAACAGATTGACAATTATTAATCTGTTATAATACAATGATAGCAATAAAACGTATTGGAGGATGACAAATGCTAGGAAAAATCACTGAGTTTTTTAGAAATTTGCCTTCAAAAAAATGCACAAAATGTGGAAATGATTTAATGGAACAGCACGAGTGTTACGGTAATGAATGTGAGGAATGCTCACAAGTAAGTTATCTTAAATAAGTAAATAAATAGAATAAAAAAGCACTTTTTTCCTCCGTCGTCAGTTGGAGTCAAAAGTGCTTTTTATTTTTTCTAAAAAATAGGTAAAAAGGTAAAACCCTTGGTACAGAAGGGTTTTTTAGTATTTTCATATGATGACTTTTAGTTCGGAAGGCACTTTTTATTGACTTAAAACAACGAAGGGGGTTCGAAGTGTCCATTTTTTCAAATAATTTTGTATTTTCTTAATATAATTTAATCGTGGACGAACCTCTTTAATTTTAGTTATACTTTAATTCATATATTAAAACTTAATATAATGGGAATATTCCTTTAATGAATATGTTAGGGAGGAAATCTATGAAAAAATTAAAATTTGGATTAGCTACTCAAATCCTAATCGGTCTTATTCTCGGTGTCGTGGTTGGTGCGATCTTTTTCGGTAACCCTGGTGTTGAGACATATTTAAAACCAATTGGAGACTTCTTCTTACGACTCATTAAGATGATTGTCATTCCGATTGTCGTATCTAGCTTAATTTTAGGTGTTGCAGGTGCGGGTGATGGTAAAAAAGTAGGAAAGCTTGGTTTTAGAACCATTCTTTATTTTGAAATTATCACAACGTTTGCGATCATCCTTGGTCTTGTGCTTGCGAACTTTGTTCAACCAGGTGCAGGCGTTGACTTTGGACATACAGAAAAACAGGATATTAGCCAGTATGTTGAAACGGAAAAAGAACAAAGCAGTAAATCAGTTGCTGATACGTTCCTTCATATCGTTCCGACGAACTTCTTCCAATCATTGGCGGAAGGTGATTTGCTTGCGATTATTTTCTTCACTGTATTATTCGCACTTGGCGTTTCAGCGATTGGTGAACGCGGCAAACCAGTGCTCGCCTTCTTTGAAGGTGTGTCACATGCGATGTTCCATGTCGTCAATGTTGTGATGAAAGCTGCACCATTTGGTGTGTTCGCGCTCATTGGTGTGACAGTATCAAAATTTGGTCTTGAATCTCTCGTTTCATTAGGTAAGCTCGTAGGTCTTGTTTATTTTGCGCTCGCTCTCTTCCTTATCGTTGTATTCGGAATTATTGGAAAGATGATTGGCGTCAATATTTTCAGATTTCTTGCTTACATGAAAGACGAAATGCTTCTCGCCTTTAGTACATCCAGCTCTGAAACAGTTTTACCGAGAGTCATGGATAAAATGGAGCGCATCGGGTGTCCAAAAGGAATTGTTTCTTTTGTTATCCCAATTGGTTATACGTTTAATCTGGACGGCTCCGTCTTGTATCAAGCCATTGCGGCGCTTTTCTTAGCGCAGGTATATGGCATTGACCTCACAATCGTACAGCAACTCACACTAATCCTTGTACTGATGGTGACATCAAAAGGAATGGCTGCCGTTCCTGGTACATCCTTTGTTGTATTACTTGCAACACTTGGAACGATCGGTGTTCCTGCTGAAGGTCTAGCCTTTATTGCAGGTGTTGATCGTATCATGGATATGGCAAGAACCGTTGTCAACTTAACTGGTAATGCACTTGCAGCTGTCGTGATGTCTAAATGGGAAGGGCAATATGACCCTGAAAAAGGACACCGCGTGATGACTGGACAAGATGTACCTGAGCCAACACAACTTTCAAGCTAATCAAAAAGAACCCCGATCATGGGGTTCTTTTTTTATACTGTGATTAATTTGCTTTGAACATAGTGGTACAGTAGATTGGCTGTATGAATCAATGAGTCTTCATGGGTTCTTTCAAAGGCATGCGAAGAGTCAATGCCAGGTCCAATCAGTCCATGAATGATATCATGCCCTGCTCGAATCGCTGCCGACGCATCTGAGCCATAATAAGGGTATATATCAAGGCGGTAATCGATCTTATTTGCCTCAGCTAATGCTGCTAAATGTTTGCGCAGACCATAGTGATAAGGACCGCTAGAATCCTTCACACATATCGACACACTGTATTCATCGGTTGATTGACCATCACCGATGGCTCCCATATCAACAGCCAAATATTCCACCGTTTCTTCCGGGATATTCGAGTTCCCACCGTATCCAATTTCTTCATTATTTGAAATTAAGAAATGTGTCGTATGCGGCAATGTGATGTTCTCTGTTTGAATGCGGTGAATCAATCTCAGCAACAACGCCACACTTGCCTTATCATCAAGGTGTCTTGATTTAATAAAACCTGAAGATGTCACTTCCACTCTAGGATCAAATGAGATAAAGTCTCCTACTTGAATGCCGAGTGCTTGCACATCGTCTGCATTTTTCACTTTCTCATCTAAGCGAATCTCCATATTTTCTTGATTTCGCTTCGCTTTTCCAGCATCCTCATATACGTGAACGGACGTTTGATGCATCAGAATGGTACCTGTGTATGTACGGCCTGTTACTGTTTCAATTTCACAATACTCGCCTTCTATCGAGTTATATTGAAAGCCTCCAATGAGTGCAAGACGCAGCCGGCCATTTGATTTAATTTCTTTGACCATCGCACCAAGCGTATCGACATGTGCTGTCAGCATGCGGTGTTCCTTGTCATCTGTTCCTTTTAGGGTGGCAATTAATCCGCCTTTTCGATTTCGCTTCGTTTCAATATGTAAATCTTGTAAAAAACGTTCGACAAAGCCAATCACTTTCTCAGTATTTCCTGATGGACTTGGGATCGACACAAGCTTTTGAATAAGCTGAACCGTTTCATTTACTTCCGTTGTCATTCGGCATATCCTCCTTCATCTAAAAGAAATTCTTTCCAAGCATGCCTTTTTTCAGCATCCTTCTTAAAATATATCGCTTCGGGTTCCTGATGTCTAATTTCTAATCAAAAAAACCTTTCTCATGAAAGAGAAAGGTTTTTCGATTAAGCTTCTTCTTGTTTCATTTTTCTTATGTTCCAAGCAAAGTATGCTGTTGTTGCAGCCATCATGATGATGGCTACTGTTCCAAGAATCGCTGCTTGGTGCCATAAATAACTGTTATCACCGCTTGCAATGATCGTTCTAAATCCGTTGATGGTATACGTCATTGGAAGCAGACTGTGAATGACTTGGAAGAATTTTGGTACAAGCTCTAGCGGGAATGTACCCGCACTTGCTGCAAGCTGAAGAACCAAGATAATGACGGCAATGAAGCGACCTGGATTCCCCATTGTCGTCGCAAGCAGCTGAATGATCGCTAGGAATGTCAGACTGACGATGATCGCAAAGAGATAGAAGCGCCAGAGGCTTTCCACCTCAAGTCCAAGTCCAAAGATGAGCATAGAGCTTGCAATCACTGCCTGCAAGATACCGACTAAGAGAAGCACACTATATTTGCTGACAAACCATTCAAACGCATTTCTAGGGCGTCCTGCAGGATCTTTCATTGGGAATACAACAGTTAGCATAAGAGCTCCAACAAAGAGTCCCATTGATAAAATATATGGTGTGAGCCCTGTTCCATAGTTATCAATTTTTTTCGCTGTATCATTCTCTGTTTTGACTGGGCTTGCAATCATATTGTAATTGTCCTGCCCCGCATCAATGTCTCCTGTTTCATCTGCAGCGCTTTTTAGCTTATCAGAAAGCTCTCCAGTCCCGCTTTTTAAGTCACCTAATCCTTTATCAAGGGATTTTGACCCTTCAGCCAGTTTAGATGAGTTGCTTTGGATACTCGCTGATCCACTTTCTAGTTTATTCAATGCTGCACTAAGCTGGCTTGAACCATTTGCCAGTTTATCCGCACCACTTTTCGCTGTATCAAGCTTTCCATTTGCTGTTTGCAGGCCATCTTGTAATTTCCCTTGACCCGTTTGAAGCTTCAGTGCACCTTGATACAATTTATTCGTACCGGATGTCATTTGATCAATCGCATTTTGTATGGCGACTGTTGATGTATACAGCTGTTCTGTTTTCTCTGGGAGCTGCTTGACTTGCTGTAGCTGTGCTTTTGCAGATGCAACCGCAGACTGAACTTCACTTGCGTCAGGCAGTTCCTGCAGCGCCGCTAAGCTTTGCTCAAGCCCAGACAAATCAGGCAGTTCGATTGTAGGAAGACTGTCTAGTTGATCCATTGCCGCCTTTTTCTCTTCATCTGTCATTGAGCTGTTTTGAATAATACTTTTTACTTTTGCATCTCGATTAGATAATGCTTCTTTTAAAGAAGCAAGTTTGGTACTAAACGTTTTTGCATCTTTTTTCACCTGATCAATCTTAGGCGCCATCTTTTCAAGATTCGCTAATTCAGGTGAAGACAATACTTTCTCCACAGCAGCGATTTTTTCTGAAAATGACTGTGCTTTATTGTTCAGCTGCTCAATGCCTGCTGTGAATTGCGGCATTTTAGAAGAAAGCTGCTCATGTCCTTTACGGCTTGTGTTTAACCCTTCGGTTAATGTATCAATTCCTGTGCCAAGCTCCCCAAATTTCTGATCAATCGTTTGATAGCCTGTTAAGAGCTGACCAAGACCACTGTCAAGAGATTGAATTCCAGTGTTCAGTTCACCCATTTTTCCTGCGAACTGATGGACACCTTCGCTATACGTTAACGTTCCTTCTGCCAATTTCGCTAGATTGTCTTTTAATTTTTGACTGCCATCTTTTGCGCTTTTTGTTCCGTCATCAATTTTCTTCGCTCCATCGCTTGCTTGATCTAATCCTTTTGCAATTGTTTTGAAGTTATCAAAGATGACCTCAGCATAATTTTCTGTGATTTGCTTTGAAACCGAATCTTTTAATTTGATAATGGCGTTATTCGCAATTTGAGACGCAGCATAGTTTGCGCCTGGGTTCGTATAATATTTCAGATTCGATTTTTTCGGATGTTTGTCTAGTACTGTACTCGCATTTTTCGAGAAATCTTTCGGAATCTCGACGACAAGATAATAATCCTCGTTATTTAACCCTTTGATGGCCTTTTCTTCACTATCAACAAAATGCCATTTAAAACTATCGTTCTTCTTCAATTCCTTCACTAAATCATCGCCCACTTGAAGGGTTTTGCCGTCATAATGACTGCCTTCATCCAAGTTGACAACCGCTACAGGTAATTGATCAACTGTACCATATGGATCCCAGTAAGCTTTTAAAAATACACCACTATAAATCAGTGGAACAAATAAGACAGCTAAAATCGGGATTAGTAGTTTTTTGCTCGTCACAATGTCTTTCCATTGATTCCGAATTACATTCATTGCTGTTTTCCTCCCATGGATGAATGACTAAATTAAGAATTCGGTCATTTGAACTTAAAAAAAATTATGTTGTTGCAGACAGTCCTTTTAGTACATAAAGCTCGAGCGATTCAGCGACCTCTTCTTTTGTTAAAGGCTCATATCGTTTTTCCCAGTCAAAAATAAGTGCAATATATAGTTTCACCATCACAAATGCCGTCAATTCAGGATCACAGGGCTTAATGTCGCCTTTTTCAATCGCTTCTTTTACTTTTGTTTTAATATAGCGAATGATCATCTGCTCCATTTTTTCAATCATTTCTTTCACTGCTGATGTGCCAAGCTCCGCATTTTCCTGAAAGATTTTAATTGTAAGCTGGTGGTTTTTTCGAAATTCTAATATTGCAAAGAGTGCTAAGTGAAGGTTTTCAGAGAAACTATTCTTCTCATCTATTGCTTCATCTGCAATTTTCTTCATCTCCATTAACAGTGATGTGAAAATTTCATCGAACAGCTCTTCTTTGTTTTTGAAAAAGGTATAAATCGTTCCTTTTCCGACGTTGGCAAGCTTTGCTACAAGGTCCATTGTCGTGGCTTTATACCCGAACTGGGTAAATGCCTTTGTTGCTCCATCTAAAATCATTTGTCTCCTATCAACACTCATGATCTCACTCCCAAAATGACTATTTGAACGTTTCGGTCATTAAGTACAGAAAGTAATATACCACATCTTTTTCGTCAGATGCAACAACTTTGTTCAATTTTATTATTCACCACTCTTTTCTAAACATACGAACATGAAAAACTCCCTTTCCATGACAGAAAAGGGAGTTTATTTTTTATGAAAATAGATAAGATACAGCTTCTGAGATGGCAGCTTTTCCTTGATCAATACAATCAGGAATCCCAACACCTTCAAATGCAGCACCCGTGATATAAATACCAGGATATGATTGCTTAAACGTTTCTCGCATCGTCGAAATCTCTTTTTGATGACCCACATGATATTGCGGCATGCTTGTTTTCCAGCGAGTCACTGTCGTCAGCTCTGGATCTGCTTTAATATCCATGATTTTCTTCAAATCCTCCAGCACGATGCTCACGATTTGATGATCAGACTGTTCGACAATTGATTCATCGCCAGCTTTCCCAACGTATGCACGGAGCAATGTTTTTCCTTTAGGTGCAGTGTGAGGCCATTTCTTATTTGTCCACGTACATGCTGTAATGGAGAAATCACTATTTCTTGAGATGACAAAACCAGTACCATCATATTCATTGTGAACATCCTCTTCTTTAAATCCGAGTGCAACTGTTGCAACAGAAGTCGATGTCATGTCATGCAAGTACTCAAGCCCTGCTTCTTTTGGAAACATGGAATAGATCGATTGGTGAGGAGTTGTCACAATGGCAGAATCTGCAAAAAGCGTTTGACCGCTGTCTAATTGAACGCCATAACCTCCCTCGGCTTTTTCGATCTGGGTTACTTTTGTCCCTTTGTAAATCTTCGTCAGCTTGAGTTTACTTTCGACCGCTTCAACAAGTGCTTGCAGCCCTTGATTGATTGTCTGGAACTGTCCTTGCTTTTTCGCTGTCACTTGTTGCGCTTTTGCATGCTGCTGTGATTTTTTCATCCCAAGAATCAAACTGCGATGCTTCTGTTCTGTTTGATAGAACTGCGGGAAGGTAGACATTAAGCTCAGGCGATCAATGTCACCAGCATAAATGCCTGATAGTAGCGGTTCAATTAAATTCTCCACCACTTCATCACCCACACGTCTTCTAAAAAATTCCCCCAGAGACTGATCTTCTGTCTGTTTGCTTTTTGGCAAAACGAAATCCATCGCTGCACGTGCTTTTCCGGCAACTGAAAAAAGCCCAGTTGTAATGAAAGGACTGATTTGAGTTGGAATGCCCATGACAGCGCCCTTTGGCATCGGATGAAGGGTTTCATTGACTAATACATACGCTTGCCCTGTTTCATTATTGACGAGCTGATCAGATAGGCCAACATCTTTTGCCAGCTGGGGTCCACTGACCTTTCTTTCTAAAAATGAATCGGGTCCACGTTCAATGATATAACCGTCTTTATATAATGTTTGAATTTTTCCACCTAGCCTAGGACTCGCTTCAATAAGAGATATTTGGATAGGAAGGCCTTTTTCTTCAATTTCCTTTTCCAAATAGAAGGCGGCGGCCAAACCTGTGATGCCACCGCCAATGATGACAAGGTGTTTTTGATTGTCATGCATAGGATCGCCTTCTTTTATATGATTACTTGCTTTCATTAAGCTTCTTTAATACGACTGCTGCCAGTGCATCAATAAATGCTGGTTTCGCATTTGGCATTTCTGGACGATAGTAAGCTGCACCAATTTCATCCGTGACGACTTTACATTCATAATCATTGTCGTATAACACTTCAAGGTGATCAGCGACAAATCCAACAGGCACGTATACAAATGTTTTATAGCCTTTTTGCTCAAATAGGTCACGTGTGAGATCTTGTACGTCTGGTCCAAGCCACGGATCAGGCGTATTGCCTTCACTTTGCCAGCCAATTTCATAATGCTCAATTCCTGCACCTTCAGCAATCATTTTTGCAGATTGTGCGAGCTGATCAGGGTATGGGTCCCCTGCTGCAATAATTTTTTCAGGAAGACTGTGTGCAGACACAATCAGCACTGCTGAATCTCTTTCTTCCTGACTCATGGATGCATACGTCTCTTTCACTTGTTTCACCCAATAGTCCACAAACTTCGGTTCATCGTACCAGCTTTCAACAGAAGTAATGTTCAGATGGCCAAGCTTTTCTGCTTCATCTTGTGCACGTTTGTTATACGATTTCACACTAAATGTGGAGAAGTGCGGTGCAAGGACAATACTCACCGCTTCTGTGATGCCATCTCGGTGCATATCAGCGACCGCATCCTCAATGAAAGGCTCGATGTGTTTTAACCCAATGTATACATGAAATTCAATCTCGTCTTGGATCTCATTCAAATGTTCACACAAACCATTTGCCTGCTGTTCTGTAATTTTTGATAAAGGAGAAATGCCGCCAATTGCCTTGTAGCGGTCCTTTAAATCTTGCAGCATCTCCGGCTCTGGCTTTCTGCCTCTACGGATATGTGTATAGTAACGTTCAATGTCTTCTTCTTTATATGGGGTGCCATATGCCATGACAAGTAGCCCCATTTTCTTTTTCTCCACAACCAACACTCCTTCAGATCATTTGAAATCATTTAGATGGATGTCTTTTTATGTTTAGCTGAATAATCGTGAATAAAATCAGTCAGCTTCTTTAACGTGTCTGGTGAGACATCAGGAAATACCCCGTGACCTAAGTTAAAGATGAATTGATCTGATTTCATCCCTTGATCTAAAATCGCTTTTGCTCTTTCTTCAATCACTTCCCAAGGAGAAAGTAAAATCGTTGGATCAAGGTTTCCTTGTAACGTTTTTGTTAAGCCTTCTTTTCGCGCTTCGTCTATACTCATACGCCAATCCAGTCCAACGACATCAAGCGGCAAGTCATGCCAATCTTTCGCCAGATGGCTCGCACCGACACCATACATAATCATTGGTACGTTTTCAGACTTCAGCTCTGTGAAAATACGCTGCATGACAGGCTTAATGAAGGTCCGGTAATCTGCTGCATTTAAAGCGCCAACCCAAGAGTCGAAGATTTGAAATGCTCGGACGCCTGCTTTTACCTGAGCGCGTATGTATGTGATCGTCATATCGGCTAATTTATTCATCAAAAGCATCCATGTCTCTGGCTCACTGTACATGAGCGCCTTTGTTTTATGATAATTTTTAGATGGACCGCCTTCGATCATATAGCTTGCCATCGTAAAAGGTGCGCCTGCGAAACCAATCAGCGGAACATTCAACTGCTCCTCTGTTAACAGCTTGATCGTATCAAGCACATACGGCAGGTCTTCTTCAGGATGAAGCTCTCCAAGACGCTGGATATCTGCCTTTGTCCGAATAGGCGAGTCAATCACTGGTCCAATTCCATTTTTAATTTCAACATCCACTCCAATAGCTGGAAGCGGCGTCATAATATCTTTATATAAAATAGCGGCATCTACACCATATTGTTCTACAGGAAGTCTTGTTACGTAAGCACATAGCTCTGGCTGATGCGTAATTTCAAATAGCCCGTATTTTTCTTTAAGGGCACGATATTCAGGCTGCGAGCGTCCTGCCTGTCTCATATACCAAACTGGTACATGGTCTGTTTTTTCCCCTTTGCACGCCTTTAAGAACGTGTCATTAAAAGCCTTCGTTTTTCCCATTACCTTTCATTCCACCTTTCGCCTCACACTCTCTTTGTATAAGGCTCAAACACTGCTTTTACTATACCGCTTTTTCAAGGCTCGGTATACTAAAGCGGCTCAATGTTCAAAAAATCGCCGAATATTAACGTCCAAAAGCCTCTGGCTTGATATAAGCACTACCTTCGCCTTCTTCTTGTGTTTGAGTATTGTATGGAACAACCTTATACTGCGCATCTGAAAACACATTTGCATACGGCATTGTGTAGCTGTTTGTTCCTGTTACAGAATCGATCAGGGTCTCGCTTCCATTCCTCTTTTCATAAATACGATATTCAACGCGTTTGTCTTCCTGTTCATCCCATGACAGCTCCAATGTAAAGAGCCCTTTGATTTTAAATGCATAACGTGCTTCAAAGCCTGACAGTCCTTCTAAATGGATTGGCGATTGAAGTTCTTTAATTCCCTCTGGTTTTTGGAATGTTTCATTGGTTATTTGGGCTGTTGTTAAAATATCTTTCATTAACTGCACTGGGTACTGACTTCCGCCAGTTAAATAATGACTGTTATCCGTTTTGTCATACCCCATCCAGATCGCCCCTGTTGTACTAGGCGTGTAGCCAGCAAACCAAGCATCTTTCGTTGCCCCTTTGACACCGGAATACGTAGTTGTACCTGTTTTACCAGCCAAATCTCCAGCGTATGATCCGCTCTGAGCGGTTCCGCCTTTGACGACCTGTTGAAGCATTCTTGTCATATTCCAAGCATTTTGTACGCTAAACACTCGTTCTTCTTTGTTTCGATTTTTTTCAACGGTTTCTCCATCATCATTCGTGATTTTCTGAATGAAGAACGGCTTTTTATAGACGCCTTCATTTGCAAATGTATGAAATGCTCCAGCTATCTGCAATGGAGAAACCCCTTTTTCTAAACCGCCAAGCGCTATGGCAAGTCCTTTATCCGAAATATCCATCCCCATTTTCTCAAGATAGGATTTAGACGTATCGATGCCAAGCTGGCTTAACGTCCATACGGCAGATGTATTTTTACTTTTCATGAGAGCCTCTACCATCGTGACCCTGCCCTCGTACTGTCCATCGTAGTTCTTTGGAGAATAGCCGTCATAGCTTTTTTCCTTGTCCTCAAGCAGTGAATACGGTCTGAATTTTTTCTCCTGCATCGCTGGACCATATACTGCGATCGGCTTAAAGACAGAACCAGGCTGTCTAACAGCTGTGACTCTGTTATAGCCTCTTGCCTGATATTCTCGTCCGCCTATTGCTGCTTTTACACCACCAGATGCGTTGTCAATAAACACAGCGCTTCCTTCAGGTGACCCGCTTTTTCCCGGGAAATAACGATTGTTTTTCATCGCATCATAGGCAACTTTTTGCAAATTCATATCGATTGGTACCGTAATGGTATAGCCGCCTTGAAGCAATTGTTCATGCGAAATCGAATACTGTGATTCTGCTTCTTTAATCATGAGATCTACATAACTGTCCACCCAAGGGGTTTCTGATTTCTTTTTTAAATGAATACCAAGTGTTCTTCCTTTTGCTTCAACTGTTTCTGTAGAAGACAAATATCCTTGTTCATTCATTAAATTCAGGATGGTATCCCGTCTTTGTTTATTTTTATCTGGGTGTAGAACAGGGGAATACGTTGAAGGTGCCTTTGGCATGGCAGCAAGTGTAGCTCCTTCACTAACTGTGAGATCTTTTACATCTTTACTAAAATAGTAATTGGCCGCTGCTTGGATCCCATAGACGCCATGACCAAAGTAAAGCTGATTCAAATACATTTCAAGCAGCTTGTCCTTTGAATAATCTCTTTCTAAATTGATCGCAATAATGACTTCTTTTGTTTTTCGAAGAAACGTTTTATCATTTGTGAGAAAGATATTTTTGGCGAGCTGCTGAGTGATGGTACTGCCGCCTTCTACCTTTCCACCTGCTAATATATCTCGATAAACCGCCCTTGAAATCGATTGTGCATCAATTCCGTGGTGCTCATAAAAGCGCTTGTCCTCTACAGCAACAAAAGCTTTCGCCACTTTATCTGGGACCTCTTTTAATGACACAGGGTCCCGATTTTCTGAATACATGCTTGTGAGTTCTTTTCCATTCTGATCAATGATTTTCGAGGAAGCGTGAAAAACGAGCTTCTTCTCATCTATGACATAATGTCCTAAAAATAAAATGGTCAGATAGCCAATAAATGAAAGCACGATTGTACTTCCTGCAATGACTAATGGAATGATTATCTTCTTTTTCTTCAAATTAGGTCACCTCATTCCTTTATACGGATAGTATGGGATGTATTGCTTCATAATATGTTTTATGGATTGACTACCAAAGAATTATATATCATTCTTTTGTTATACTATCAAGCAGGAGGCGGTTTAGATGAATTTCTATATTACATATGGAACAGCAGACTTTTTGCAAAAAATCGCAAAAAAACATCATCTTGAAAATCTGCTTTATACGGTCGGTAAGGAACAAGCGGCTCTTTTTCATGAAACGGAGGGTGAGACAGTCTTTAAAGCACCCCATGCCTATGATGTGATTTATACAAAAGGTGAGCTCGTCCAATCTGGCTTTGTCACGCTGAATCATATCCCTGTAAAGCTCGAAAGCAGAGCACTTTTTGAATCCACCTTTCAGAAAAAAACAAACATGTCAGAACACCAGCGCGGCTTTCAGGCGCTTCGTGTGTTAAGACCAAAAAAGGATGAAGAAGTGTACTTGATATTGACCCTTTGGGAATCTGAAGACTTATTTCAAGACTTTCAAGAGTCAGAAGCATTCTTTCAGCCGCACGAGGATACTGGCTCCATCTTCTCTCGTCCTGCCTATCTGACATCCTATCATGCCGTCATAGACCATTAAGGAAGTGCTGCTCTTCGCACTTCTTTTTTTCATAAAAAAAAGCCCTTCTGCTGGGCTTTCAACGCTTATCTCTAAGCTCGTACCGATGAATGATTGGCTGAAGTACATAAAAATTCAGCAAGATCCACCCTAATAAGATGGGCCATTTGAGCATAGGTGAAGCACCTTTCATCTGAATAAGTAGTACCAACAGTGGAATCAAACAAATCATCAAAAAGCTCATCTTCGAAACGAACGTTTCTTTGATTTGATGCCGGCAGCTTGGACAAAGCATCATTCTCGTATGCGATAAATGAAATTTTTCGACGAAAGAAAATGCTTTTGAACAATTTGGACAGCTTCCCAATGCCACTCCCCCTTTTTCAAGCTTCATACTTAACCTTCGACTTTTATGTAAAATGACCTTTTCTGTCATTCTCGACATCCTCTTCTGTTGAAAGATTCTAACAATTACCATACAATCAGTAAAAGAGCCTAAAGGAGGTTTTCGGATCAATGACAGTATCCACTTTACACAAAAGGATCAATGAACGTCTTGATGAACATTATGAGGAAATGGTTGAAATTAGACGCCATCTCCATATGAATCCAGAACTTTCTTTTCAGGAAGAGGAAACAGCTACTTACATCGCTCAATATTATGACAGATTACATATCCCAACACGCACACATGTAGGCGGACATGGTGTACTCGCTTTTATTGAAGGAACTTCCCCTGGACCGACCATTGCACTGAGAGCTGATTTTGATGCACTTCCCATTCATGATGAAAAGGATGTACCTTACCGTTCAACAAAACCTGGCGTCATGCACGCATGCGGTCACGATGGCCACACAGCAACACTTCTCGTCTTAGCGAAGATCTTACATGAGCACCGAGATCAATTAAAAGGAAAAATCGTCCTCATTCATCAACACGCTGAAGAATATGCCCCCGGCGGTGCGAAACCAATGATTGAAGATGGCTGTTTAGACGGTGTTGACGTCATTTTCGGCACCCACCTTTGGTCCTCAGAGCCATGCGGCACTGTTCTTTATAAAAGCGGGAACTTTATGGCAGCCGCCGATCGTTTCTCTATTCAAGTGCAAGGGAAAGGCGGACATGGCGCACAGCCGCACCTGACGAAAGATGCCGTACTCATCGGTTCACAAATTGTAGCCAATCTTCAGCAGGTCGTGGCCCGTAAAGTCAACCCGATTGATTCTGCGGTGGTATCTGTAGGGGGATTTGTCGCTGAAAATGCCTTTAACGTCATTGCAGATTCGGCCGTGCTGACAGGTACTGCACGTTCCTTTGAAGAGAGTGCACGCCATATCATTGAACGTGAAATTGAACAGGTGGTGAAAGGTGTCTGCCACATGCACGATGCCTCTTATACTTATGAATATGTAAGAGGCTATCCTGCAGTCAAAAATCACCCTGCACCAACTGAATATATAGCAGAAATAGCCAAACAGACAGAAGGAGTCACAGAAGTAAAAGAAGCCGAAACCCAAATGGGCGGAGAAGACTTTGCTTACTACCTTCAGCATGTTCCTGGTACTTTCTTCTACACAGGCGCTATGCCAGAAAACAGCCAAGATGTGTATCCACACCACCATCCAAAATTTGATATTAACGAAAACGCAATGCCTGTCGCAGCAAAGGTACTCGCTCATGCCGTCCTTTCCTACGATGAATGAAAAAAGCCGCTGCTGGGCAGTGGCTTTTCTATTTCAATTCTTTCAACACACGCAAGTGAAACACATGGCGTGCGACTTCACCAAGCTGTCCTGTCAGCTGATGATTTGCCACCCCGCCAACAGCGGCACCGACCACAGGCATTAATTGAAACAGCTTCACAAGGTCAATATAATCTCGATATTCCTGCTGAAAACTATACCAATCCATTTCTTCCCGGGTTGTTTCCCATTCTTCAATGAGTTTCATCATTTTTTGACGATGTGCACTGCTTGAAAAGGCGAGTTGAAAAATACAAAGCAAAAAGAGCCTTTCCTCTTTTTGAGACAAATCGAATCCATATATACAAGCAAGCTCATATAGACATTTCATTTTAATACTCAAAAGGAGAGGGAAATCCGCCATTCCGAGAAACAATCCACCCGCACCTGTGCCAATTCCTTCAATCGCAGCGGCCTTTTGATAATATGTCACCTTTTCCTTTGCCAGCTCATTTCGCTCTACAAGAGACAATTGTTCATCAATGACTGTAAATGAAGTAAAATGGCTTCCTGATACGGTGGATTCAACCATTGTTTTCACCGCACTTGTGATGACTTGATGAAATCGAGCAGGGATTTTGCGATTCACTTGCTGCTGAACGCCTTTTGAAAACCGCTCGATCTTGGATGGTTTTCTTAAAAAACGCATTTGAAAAAAAATGGCCTCTTCATACAGTTCCCGTTCAGCTGCATTCATCCCAGTTCCCTCCTTGGTGACATCATACGCTCGCTGTAAAAAACGCTTATCTCATCTTTTTTAATCTGCTTTGTACATAAGGCTTGAATAGGACAAGCACAAATACCAATGAAATGAGAAGAGCAAGTCCGCTTCCCTTCCATCCACCTGCTAGGAAAACGGCGGAGCTCAGTACAAATGACTGGATGATGAGTACATTTCGTACGAGAACAAAAAAGCTTCGATCTTTTTCTTGCTGAGACACAGGATAAAGTGCCTGTAACGACAGATGAGCAAAGTGCTTTGTTAACGGGACAAGCTGTACACCTGTGATAAAGACTGTAAACAAGACAAGTAATGCCCCCACCCAGCCTGCTGCACCTGTATACAAGAGGATGAGCACAAACACGACCGTTAACCTAAACACAAGACCAAAATAGTCATTTGAACGTAAAAACGCCCTCACATACATATAAGAAAAAGCTTTACGCTGTTCATAAGGGACAAACTGCAAGACCCAGTCCATATACGCCCTTCTTTTCACTTGTTTCTTTAAATGAGGGACATCCGTAAATAAGTTTGCCAAGCGGTAAAAACGCTGTTTTCGTTTTAACTCATCAGAAATATGCAATTCCCATTGAAAAGGCTGTTTTTTTACTGCATTTGTTAGATAAATGAGATAGACAGCATATAAAAGATAAAAGACGATGGCAATGGCATAAGCTGCTTGTAAAACGGTATACATTAACATTGTATTGAGCAGAAAACGAATCACTGCATCAATCCATCTCACATGTTTCCCTTGAAAATAAGTGATTCTCCACTGAATCGCTGTATTCAGACCTTTTATTAAGATCATTTGCGCCAAAATGAGCACATATAGTATCAGATCGCCTGTGGAGACAGCCGAATATAGCGGAAGTGCAATAATGGACACGGCAATCAAAGGAAATAACTGAGAAATGAAGCTAAAGTTAAACGCTTGTTTTAAATAAGGGTCCATCTTAGCTTCCAAAGGAAGCATAAACACAAGATCTGCCTCTTTGATCAACGTTCGCACGTAAGAACTAGTCAGTACCAATGAGAAAACAACTGCCATCACCCAATAGGATGGGAAGTGAGCTGGAATATGCTTCAGCCAATTACTGTACCAGCTCGCCCCGCCTGCAAGGAAAAAAATGAGCACAATCACAAGATGATCGTTGAACATATATTTTAAATATTTTCTTGTTTCTTGTACGTGTTCTTCTAATCGTGATTTCCAAATGGTTTGCGTTGTTTTACTCATAGCTTTCTTCCTTTGTTAATTCCAAATAAAGATCATCGAGTGTCGCATCTCTCATGTTGAACTGCTCTCTTAGTTCTGTCAGTGTTCCTTTCGCTCTAATTTCCCCTTCATGCAAAATAATAAAGGAATCACAATAACGTTCCGCTGTGGCTAAAATATGCGTTGACATCAGAACACTTGCGCCATTTTGTTTCGCCGCATTCATCCGTTCTAATAGTGCGTTGATCGCAAGCGGATCAAGCCCTAAAAACGGCTCATCGATAATATACAACTCTGGCTCCACAAGAAACGCACACATAATCATCACCTTCTGCTTCATCCCTTTAGAAAAATGAGCAGGGAACCATTTCAATCGCTTCTCCATTCGGAATTCCTTCAGCAAAGACGGCAGACGTACTTCTAATTGTTCTTTTGAAAGGCCGTAAGCCATCGCTGTCAGCTCTAAATGCTCTTTTAACGTTAATTCTTCATATAAGACAGGTGTCTCTGGAATAAACGTAAATTGTGAACGATACGCCTCTTGATCTTCTTGAAGGGTTCGTCCGTTCAGCTCAATGACCCCTTTATGAGGTTTCATTAATCCAATAATATGACGAATGGTTGTACTTTTTCCCGCCCCGTTTAAGCCAATGAGACCAACGATTTGGTTTCTTTCTAATTCAAATGAAATATTTTTCAGAACGGGATTCTTTGTATATCCACCCGTTACATCTTTTACAGTTAGAAGGGACATCAGTTCGTTCCTTTCTTTCTTTTTTCCTTTATAGTACCAAAAACGAAAGACAATTTGAAATGTTTACCTATAGACAACTCATGAATAAAACATCGGCATACTGGTCATCATAATGTATGTAGAAGAAATGAACTTGATGACCAATACGTAAATGAGGTGTTTGTTAAAGGCAATAACCGCATGACAAGTTGGTTTTTCATCTAAAAACCTTAGCTTCTGTTTTGCTTCACTGATTCTTGATTTTTGTGTCCTATACAAATATGTATACGACGAACCAAAACGTCAAATGAGGTGTTTACGGCAGAAATAGCAGGCATATGAATTCTTTATTTCAGTAAATAGAGAATTCAAAAGGCATATCAAATGAAAGCATCAGCATTTCTTCTGCAGGAGCAGGATGAGCGACCAAAGGAGTTCGCTTGTCCTGTTTTCTTTTTTGCTTCTTTTTGTGATACGATAAAGGAAAAATAATGAGGAGTGACATGGCGTGAGCGACTGCATTTTTTGCAAGATCATTGATGGAGACATTCCATGTGCAAAAGTATATGAAGACGAGCATGTATTGGCTTTTCTTGATATCAGCCAAGTAACAAAAGGACATACCCTTGTAATCCCGAAAATACATAAAGAAAACATTTATGACATGACACCAGAAGTGTCTAATCATTACTTCCAAGCGATTCCGAAAATTGCTAGAGCCATCAAACAAGAATTTGAACCAATTGGTTTAAACCTTCTGAACAACAACGGTGAAAAAGCTGGACAATCTGTGTTCCATTACCATATGCATATTATTCCGCGTTATGGCAAAGGCGACGGCTTTGGTGCCGTATGGAAATCACACCAAGATCAATATACATCAGAGGATTTAAAAGACATTTCTTCTGCCATCCATACGCGCCTTACCTCATCTTAATTGATGAGGTTTTTCTTTTTTTCGCCTCTTTTCTGAGCTTATCCTCCGAATCGTAAGATATTTAGGACGATTCAAATTTTTTGTCCAAATGCTTCAAATTTGTGATAGGATGGTTTTATCTTTTGATCCATTAACGCGAGAAATAGGGAGAGATTGTGATGAAGCGAACGACGAATTTTAATGCTGGTCCGGCGGCGCTGCCGCTAGAAGTGCTTCAAAAAGCACAGGAAGAACTTGTTGATTTTAAACAAACCGGGATGTCTGTGATGGAACTTTCTCATCGCAGCGGTGAGTATGAAGAAGTCCACAATAAAGCGAAAGCACTCTTGGTAGAATTGATGGACATTCCAGAAGATTATGAGGTCCTCTTTTTACAAGGCGGGGCAAGTCTTCAATTTGCAATGATTCCGATGAACTTCTTACATGAAGGCGAAACGGCTCATTTCATCCAAACAGGTGCTTGGTCAGAGAAAGCCTTGTCAGAAGCAAAAGGGTTTGGTGAAACATCAGTGTTTGCCTCAAGTGAAGACGACAACTATTCGTATATTCCAGATGTAGATGCGTCCGTTTTAAATGACGGTGCTTACTTGCACATCACATCGAACAATACCATTTTCGGTACTCAGTGGAAAACGTTCCCGAACACGTCACTCCCGCTTATTGCCGACATGTCCAGTGATATTCTCAGCAAAAAAATAGACGTGTCTTCATTTGATTTCATTTATGCCGGGGCACAAAAAAATCTAGGGCCTTCTGGTATCACGATTGTGATCGCGCGCAAACGTTTATTAGAGAAAGAAAAAAGCGGCACACCTAAAATTTTAAAATATTCAACACATGCCAAAGCCAATTCTCTTTATCACACACCACCGACTTTTGCGATTTATATGCTGTCCCTTGTCCTGGAGCAAGTGAAACAGGCGGGCGGTGTAGAAGCAGCAGAAAAACGCAATGAACAAAAAGCAGCACTTCTGTATGATACGATTGATCAAAGCGGCGGTTTTTACAAAGGACATGCACGTGCTGACAGCCGTTCGCATATGAATGTCACGTTTACCCTGCGTGATGATGCACTCACTGCATCCTTTGTGGAGAAAGCAAAACAAGAACAAATGGTTGGACTCGCCGGCCACCGTTCTGTTGGCGGATGCAGAGCCTCGATTTACAACGCCGTCTCTATAGAAGACTGCCAAAAGCTTGCGGACTTTATGAAAAAGTTCCAGCAAGAAAATGAGTAAAAAGGCTTTTCTATCGTGAAATAAATTTGTTATAATAACGAGAAATATAAAGTCATGACTCTTGCAATAAATGATCAGCCATATTATTGGAGAGTTCTAAGAGCTTAGCAGAGGAGAGCATAGAAATGAAAACAAAAGAATTAGTGATTATGTCATTGCTTGCAGCAATGGGAGCTGTTTTGCATACGATTTTCCCGCCCATCTTTTTCGGAATGAAGCCTGATATGATGCTGGTCATGATGTTTTTAAGCATCATCCTTTTTCCGAAGGTACAGCATGTCGTTGTGATCGCCCTAGTCACGGGGGTCATTTCCGCTTTGACAACAGGTTTTCCAGGCGGACAAATTCCAAATATGATTGATAAACCGGTGACAGCCTTTATCTTCTTAGCCCTTTTCTTATCTTGCCAGAAGATCAAGAACAAAGTCGTTCTGACCGCTGTACTCACCGCTGTTGGGACCGTCGTATCGGGCGTGATTTTCCTATCTGCCGCTTTACTGATTACTGGACTGCCGGCTGCGTTACCAGCACTTCTTGTAGGTGTTGTCCTGCCAGCAACTGTGATCAATACGATAGCTATGGTATTTGTCTTCCCGATTGCTCAGTCCATATTAAAGCGCGCAAGAATGATTGAAGTCGCTTAACGAATAACTGAACCTCTTCATTGGATGAAGAGGTTTTTTTCATATTGTTGACAAAGGGCTAAAATGATTCTTTATTTTAGCCAATTGTCTTCTTTTCAGCAATTGAAAGCCCTTGAAGTCTAGGAAGGACGAGTACTGGCGCGGGCGGAGCGAATTTGACATTCGTGAGCACCTGCACGCAGGACTGACAACGAATGCGAGGGTTTGTCTACATGCTGGAACCTCTTCATTAGATGAAGAGGTTTTTTTCATGCTTCTATAAAAGAAAAAGGGTAAGCAGCAAAATGGAGAGCGAAATCCCTGCACCTGCAGCACACACAATTGCTTTTTGTCTTAATACATGTTTTGGCGGATAAGACCCTGCATACCCAAGCTGCCTTACATAATGAATAGAACCACCTGCGAAAATCACACACATACACGTAAAAACGAACAGAAAGACAGACAACCTTCTCCCCTCCCTTTTCTTCAAAAGTATGCTAAAATAAAGCAAGCTATGTATGGAAGTTCAATGAAGCTGATCGTCAGCTCAGAGAGAACATGCGAATGTGTAAAATTTGACTAGAGGTGATTGGAATGGCTAGTGGACGTTCTTTATTAACAGGATTATTTGTAGGCGGTCTCCTCGGAGGTGCGGCAGTGCTCCTGACGACTCCCTCTTCTGGCAGAGATGTACGCGGAAAGATGAAAGACGGCTATGACAAATTCGAAGATACGCTGACAAGATTAAAAAGAGATGGACAAGCTTTAAAAGAGCAGATTGTTGAAACCGCAAAAGAAAGTGCTGAGGTCATTAAAGAGGTCGGAACTGAATTGCAAACATCCATTCAGCAATGGCGCGAGGAAATCAAACCTCATCAGCAGGACTTACAAAAGGAAATTCAGGAAATTGAGGAAAAGCTCAAACAACTGGAGAAAACCTTACAAAACTAATATACTCACAAAAAAATATTCGTTTACAAAAGTGTGCGGGGTGCGTATCCCGCACTTTTTTTGTTGAAAAAAGGTTATTTTGTCAATGTTTTTCATGACTTTTAAAAATTCTTGAATTTTCAGCTTTATTAATCTTTATTTTATTGGCATAATAGAATTACAAGAAAAAGAGAAGTAGGTGAAATGGATGAATCATTCGGAACAGCCTTTCGATGTAAAAGAAGCACTTTTATTCAGTCAAAGAATGGCCCAATTGAGCAAAGCTCTTTGGAAATCCATTGAAAAGGACTGGCAGCAGTGGATCAAACCGTATAACCTAAATATCAATGAACATCATATTTTGTGGATTGCGTATCAATTAAAAGGAGCTTCAATATCAGAAATTGCAAAGTTTGGCGTCATGCATGTATCAACGGCGTTTAACTTCTCTAAAAAATTAGAGGAAAGAGGATTTTTAAAATTTTCTAAAAAGTTAAACGATAAACGCAATACGTATATTGAACTAACGCCAAAAGGCGAAGAGACATTCCATAAACTACTCGAAGATTACGACCCGGCCCGAACTGGTATTGTCAAAGGCGCACAGCCGCTTCATGACATTTACGGAAAGTTCCCTGAAATTTTAGAAATGATGTGTATTATCCGAAACATTTATGGTGAGGATTTCATGGAGATTTTTGAGAAATCGTTTTCAAACATTGAGAAGGACTTTTTGAATGAACGTGGGAAAGTCACGAAAAAGCCTGAAGAACTTGAAGACTCAGCAGAGGAAAAAGCGGCTAAAGCAAATCAAATTGTTTAATGATCTTTATAAATTCATTCATTAACGGCTGAAACAGCCCTTGATCATGCAAAGCAAAAATCGTCTCATGAACATCCAGCTTTTCAATTAACTGTCCCGCAAACAGCGCAAGGAGATCGTCGAACATGACGTAGCCTTGTGCTTTTTGCTTGTCCATTTCATCTAAGAGCTCAGCACAAATACGCTCAATGTCCTTTGCCTCTTCTTTCGATACACGCTGCCGGATCAATAGCGCATAATATGGATAACGGCTCATATCTGTCGCCGTCAGTAACAGTTCCATATAATATTCGAGCTGGCTCATTCGTTCCTCAATACTCATGTACGTTCCCTCTTTCTCTTAGTCACTCTATTTTAGCCGAAATTACTCATTGACGAAAGAGACGAACCTCCCTCTTATGTCTTTTTTTCTTGAAAAACCCAAAGTTTCCTCTCTTTATTCCATATGAATGTAACAATTTATTTTTTTTCATGAAAACCATTGATTTTTATCCTCAGGAAGAGTAAATTATCTTGAGATATTCAATTAGTTTTTTTGAGATTGGAAGGATGAAAAATGAATTGTTGGAAGACCATTAATCTTGAAAAGGATTATGGTTATACGAGAATGATGATTTCAGCCATATGTCTTACTGTATTTTTTTTCATTATGGCATTTTTATGTTTTCAACTGACTCATCCTGAAACGAGACTCAGCAGTCACAATGCACCACTTTTTGTCGTGCTTTTACTTGCGACATTGCTTGTCCACCGCGTGGTTCACTTGATCCCAGTCATGAAACATAAGAAAAAAATGACGTTATTTAAACGAAATTGCTGGCAGCGCGTGCCTAAGAGAGTGATGCTTTTCTCACTGCTCAGCCCGTTTTGTGTCATCTCACCTGTTTACTTTGTTTTAGGAATGGCATTTCCAATGTACGCACACTATTTTATCATGATCGCAAGTATTCATGCAGGCTATTGTTTGCCTGACTTTTTATTTGCTTGGAAACTGCTAAAAGCGCCAAAATCATGCATCATTGATCAAGCCCAAGACGAGTTTGATATTTTAGTTGACCCAACTTCCTCATCATGAGGTTTTTAAAGCCAACTTCTATCTTTTTCATAAAAAATTTGGTAATGTAGTATGGGAATAGCATAGAGAGGGGGGATCTCCGATAGTTTTATTTTACTTCATCGTCTTTGCCGCGTTTATTGTGTATTCAATAAACAGGCTTACTAATACATTATGCCTTGTCAGAGAGATTCCTGAAGAACGGCAAGATAAGGTGTTTCGCTTTATCAATGTATCGATACTGATCTTACTGATCTCATCATTTGTTGAAATTACCATATCTATTTAAGATCAAAGCAAAAGCTGCCTGTTTGATGGCAGCTTTTTGTGTATGATGATCTATTAGCAAATCCAAGATGCACCGATAATGATCAATAAGATGAATAATACGACGACTAGTGCAAAACCGCCAGCAAAGACTTCTCCTCCCATGTGAAAACACCTCCTGCCAGTTCTTCCTCTGTTCTAAGCTCAGTGTATGCAGAAAATTTTAAAACGTTTAGGCACTTGTCATCGTTTTAAAAAAGAACCGCCCGCACGCATGGCAGGACGGCTCCTTTCTGTAACAGCGATTTAATTAATAAAGATATGCTGCACCAACGATGATCAGCAAAATGAATAGCACGACCAATAAAGCAAACCCATTAGAATATCCTGCTCCCATATAATTCAGCCTCCTTTTTGTGATCAATATATGTGTATGTTGGTCGCAAAAATTTGACTAGACGAATGCCCTCCCATTTGCATTTCTTTTTACAGCATGTCACAATATGTTATGATACAAGCAATGATAAATAAATTGGAAAGATTAGGAGTGTTTTTTGAATGAAAAAAATGGCTTTAGCAGCTGTAACAGCAGTAAGTGTTTTAACTCTTGGCGCATGCAGTAGCGGTGACAAAGAAGTGATCGCAACAACAAAATCAGGAGATGTCACAAAAGAAGAGCTTTACACAACTCTTAAGAAACAAGCAGGTGGAGATGCTTTAAACCTACTTGTTCAACAAAAGGTTCTTGCTGACAAATACAAAGTATCAGATAAAGAAATTGATAAGAAATTGGAAGAATATAAAAAGACACTTGGTGAAGATCGTTTAAAACAACTTCAAGATGAATTCGGAAAAGATTACATCAAAGATCAAGTAAAATATGAGCTGCTGACTCAAAAGGCTGCCAAAGCTAACATCAAAATCACTGACAAAGAAGTAAAAGCGTATTACGATGACCTAAAAGGGAAAATCCGCGCAAGCCACATTTTAGTTGCTGACAAGAAAACAGCAGATGAAGTAGAAAAGAAATTAGATAAAGGCGAAAAATGGGATGACCTTGTATCTGAATATTCAACTGACACTGCTTCAGCAGCACAAGGCGGCGATGTAGGCTGGTTCGCAAAAGATGGCCAAATGGATGAGAACTTCAGTAAAGCTGCCTTCAAACTAAAAGTAAATGAAATCAGCAAACCAGTAAAATCTCAATTTGGTTACCATATCATTAAAAAGACCGAAGAACGCGGTAAATACGATGACATGAAAGCAGACTTGAAAAAAGAACTGCTTGATCAAAAACAAGCCGATAACAATGAAATTCAAACGATCTTAAACAAATTGGTGAAAGATGCTGATGTGAAAGTAAAAGATAAAGAACTTGAAAATACATTCAAAGAAAAATCTGAGCAAACCACACAACAAACAACAAACCAATAATGAACGAAAAACCCCTCTACATGAACTTGTAGAGGGGTTTTTTTATTCTTATTGATTATGCAATCGAATGGTCCTCATGCTTCGCCGTTTCCTGTGATCGTTTCATTTGCTGTCCTTGACGTCTACGCTCTCTCTCCTGCTCCATTCGTTCGATAAAGATTTCTCCCTCTTTTTCAATAAAGGATTGATCAATCTCTTGCTCCTCTTTGGCTGTCGTCATTAATTTATAGGCACAAAAGATAATACCAATGATACATGCATATACCCACCATGGAAAAAATAACATTGTCTTCCCCTCCTTTTTCAGGACTAATCTCTCTTCCTTTGTGTTACATGCTTATGCGAAAAGAAGACAAGTTATGAAAAAAAACGCCCGCATCAAACGGGCGTTTTATCATGATGATTCATTGTGAAAGGTTGGTTTATAAAACGAACGATTCTCTAGTGCAAAAATACGCTCTGTATATTCTCCTGGCTTCACATGCTCAAGCGCACGATCCATCATGTTCATTTTTGCATCTAAATTATCTATATAGTGGAGAATTTCGGCTTCCTTCACCATTGGTGGTTTAGGACTGCCCCACTCCCCTTTTCCATGATGACTCAGCACTAAATGCTGCAGAATCAGAATTTCCTCAGAATCAATGCCAAGCTCCTCTGCGGCTTTCGCAATTTCTGTCACCATAATAGAAATGTGGCCAATTAAGTTCCCTTCTACTGTATATGTGGTGGAGACAGGACCCGAAAGCTCTTTGACTTTCCCTAAATCATGTAGAATGATCCCTGAATATAAAAGATCTCGATCTAGTGATGGGTATAGATCAACAATGGATTTCGCTAAATGAAGCATCGATACCACGTGATAGGCAAGACCCGAAACAAACTCGTGATGGTTTTTCGTAGCTGCTGGGTAATCAGCGAATTCCTGTCCATATTTCTTCAGCAAATGTCTTGTGACACGCTGAATATTAGGGTTTTTCATATCAAAAATATATTGCATGATGGTATCCATCATATCGTGCTTTGGAATAGGAGCTGTTTCTAGAAAATCATCAATGCGGATTTGCTCGTTTTCAGCAACAGGACGTATATTCCTAAGCTTCAGCTGATTCCTTCCGCGATAATGATGAATATCACCTACTACCTTCACAATGGTTTGCGCAGCATATGTGATTTCATCATTCTGCTTTGCATCCCATAGCTTCGCCTCAATATCTCCACTTTGATCTTGAAGAATTAACGTTAGAAATGGTTTGCCATTACTCGCAATCCCTTTAGTAGATGATTTAATTAATAAATGCAGGTCAACTTGTTCGCCGACGTCATAGGTCATGATCCCTTTAGCCATTCAATAAATGCTCCTTCCATGTTTCTGCTCATATAAGTATAACATAAGTCATAATTTGTCAATCATTCCACTACTAAACTCGTAATCTGCCCGTCTTCCGCTGCTTGTTTCATATAATGATGACAAGTGAAATAAAACAGCTGTGTTTCAAAACGAGTGAGTTCACTCATCAGCTCCAGCACCCTGTCTAGACGGACATGATCAAAGTGAACGAAACTGTCATCCATCATAAATGGGAGCTGACACTCTTGCTGATGGGACAAAGCAAGTGCAAAACGAATCGAGAGATAAATTTGCTCACATGTTGCTTGTGAAAGCTCCTCCGGGCGGAATAGGCGTCCATCCCTCCGTTTCACAATCAGACGGTCATCTTCGGCAGAAAATAAAATCACTTCATATCGATCATTCGTTAACGGCTGAATAAATCGGGAAGCTGTTTGGAGGAGTGCTGGTAGCCTCGTTTCTTTATGCTCATTGAGTTTCTCTCGAATGACGGAACGAACGAGCTGAATAGCCGCCCATTTTTTCGCTAGATGCTTTGCCTGCTCCTGCTCTACAGCAAGCTGATGAGTCAAATCAGACACCGTACCTGATGCTTCTATTTGGCGTATTTCTACTGCTAATTCTGCCAAGCGTTTTTTCATATTCGTCACATTCTCTTGCATGTCATTCAGATGTCTTTTTGCTTGTGCACACTGCTCCTCAAGGGTGCGTAAACCTTTACGGATAATGACCTCTTCCTCATCTATATAACCGCTTTTGTGCAGCTCTTGGTTCAGCTGCTGCAAATTGTACAGCCGCTCACGGTATTCTTTGGATAGATGAGATAGGACATGATAATCTTCTTTTGACGCTGCTTCTACTTTTCGAAAAAGCTCGTCCGTTTGTTTTTCATAATATTGAACTTCTCCTTCTAATGTTGTCAGCTGCTGCTCTACATGTTGAATGGATACGTGTAATGTCTGACGTTCTTTTTCTCTTTTTTCCTCATCTTTCAATATCTCTTGAAAGGCTGAAATATTCTCTTGAATGGTCCCTTCTTTTCTTTGAAGGAGACTCATGAGCGCTGAAACTCTTTGCTCGTAGGTCGATTGCTGCTGTGTGAGCACCTCTATTTCCTTGTTAAGCGCCTCATATGCCGCTGTATTCGCTTTTAATTGTTTCAAGATATGGAAAGCTTCCACAAGGAATGAGAGCTCTGAGGACAACCCCAGCTGCCTTCTCATATCTTCTACTTGCTGCTGTACAGGTTCCAGTTCCCGCTCCCAGTCTTCATATTGCTGTATCATTCTTTCGTATAAAAGCTCCTTTTGCTTCACAAGCGTTTCAGCTGAAGCTGTTTGAACGTGAAAGGAATGATAGGCGTTACTGTCGTTTGCTTCCTTCATCTGAGTCTGTTTAAGCACTGGATAAATAGCGATCAAGATAAATACAGAAAATCCTGCAAACAGTAACGTCACCCAGCTCTCTGCTAAAATGAATAAGACCGTGAGAATGACAGCACATAGCACGAACATCAGCGGGAATAACCACACTCTGGAATGATTCTGCTTCACTGTAGCTCTTGTGCCCCTGACATCTTCTGCATCTTGCTCTTTAACGGGCTGCTCCTTTAATCCTTTTAGAGCGGTTTCCGCTTCTTCCAGCTCATGTCTTGCATGATCAAACCGGTCATCGAGCTGTGTTTTCCTATCCATTAAACGAACGTATTGGCTCACAGCCTCTTTTAATTCCCACTCAAAGTCAAGTGAATCATCCAGCTGGTCAAGCTTGATTGGACGCTGCCACTTCAGCTTCGCTGATGCTTCTTCTATTTTTTGTTTCAAAGAATTCTGCTCTGTTTTCCCTTCTGCTAAGCGTTTCTTCACAAGTTCAGCATCAGATGATTCAGCTATGACTCGCTTCATCTCCAATACCGTATCCTTGTCATAGAGTGGCTGAACTTGCGTGAGCGACGTTTGCAAATGATCTAATTTTTGTTTCAGTGCCGTCACTTGCGCCTTTTTTGGGTGAAGGTGTGATTCTAATTTATCAAGTTCATGCGCAGTTTCCGGTCTAAACCGTTTGACTCGTTCTGGATAACTAGCCAAATCTTTTTTTAACTCTAGCTTGTTTTCTATCATAGGATAAAGTCGAATATGTTCAGTCAAAAGCTGAATCTCTTCTTCAGTCTGTCTCATTTCATGCTGAAGCATTTCTACCTTCTCGGTTAATTCAGCTTGTTCTTTTTTCTTTGCGGTATAACGACTTTCTACCAATTTGGCCTGTTTCAACTTACCTGACAGCTCTTTTACATGATCAAGCTGCTGATTTAATTCAGGCTTACGTCCATTCGGTTTAAAAAGCTGCTCCTGCTGTTTTAGCAGCCTGCTGTCCATTTTGGATGCCGCATCTGAGCCAAACAAACTTGAAAAGAGTAGAAATTCCCCTATTTGATCTTGATTTAATGCTTGTACATTTTGCAGACCAAACACGTCAAAAGAATAGATCGATTGGTATAATCTGCGATCCGTTCCCTTTAACATCGCATGTAGAAACGCTTCATCTTTCACTTCACCATTTGGCAGCAACACCTGAGCTTGGCCGCCATGATCAGATGTTCTTTCAATATGAATCACACCTAATTCCTCATCTAAACACGTAAGAGAACCACCATAAAACGAGCCATGCTTTGGCTTATACATATGGCTTTTGGAAAAACCAAATAACATCGATTCAATAAACGCCTTCAATGTCGTTTTCCCCGATTCATTCAGGCCATAAACTAACTGAAAACCGTCATCAGAAAAGTGGAAGGTTTGATTGGAAAATTTCCCGAAATTCGCAATATGGAGTGAACGTATTTTCATCATGCCTCTCCTTTTCTCATAATTGCTTCAGCTGTTCTGCCAGCAGTCTTTGTGCCTCTTCTTTAATATCGATCTCGTCCTCTTTTGTAAAAGCTCTTCCTGCCTTTCTATAGGTTGGATGACGCTTGATCGGTGAAAGCAGCTCATCATACGCATCAAACTCGGCAATTTCTGCTGTTAGTTCTGTCAAAAAAGAATCTTCTGGATAGACGGCATCTTCATGTGTCCGGCAGTCAATCGACATCACCCAAACGAACAAGTCTTCATCTTCCTCCTGTTCATGAAGAACAGCCATCAGCTCCTCAAGCACTTCAAGCTGCGTGAGCTCCATATAAGCAGGAGCATCGCCAGTTAGTTCGATTTTCACAAAATGAGGAACACCTCTCTCTTTCAGTCCACTCATCTTTTTGTCCACAAGTATCACAAGATCGGTCATATGAGCGGTATGTGTGATATCTATTGTCAATGTCTCAAAGATGACATCTGAACAGCCCATAAACTCCGCTCTTTGAGCATCTTCAGATAGGTAAACGACATAACAGCCTTTCTCTCCTGTTTCTTTTATATGTCTTCCTTGCACGTTTCCAGGATAGATCACCATCGGGTCTTCATGCAGAAGAGCCCGCTTATGAATATGTCCAAGCGCCCAATAATCAAAATCCCGCGCTAGAAGCTGCTGAAGCTGAAATGGTGCATACGCATCATGCCCTTCTTGACCTGCTAATGTGCCGTGAAGCATTGCAATATGATAAGGGGCATCTGTTGTTTTTTCATAATAAGGTGTCATATTTTCATGGACAGCTCGCTCTTTGTAGCTGAACCCGTAAATACTTGCCACAAGCTGACCTTCTCTATAAAAGGCTTGCTCACTTGGCGTACTGCTCAAAAAAACGTGAACATTCTCTGGCCACTCAATTGGTGTCCATTCACCACCTAAATGATCATGATTACCATAAATAATAAACACTTCAATCCCGTGTGATTGTAGCTGTAGAAACTGATTTCTTAAAAAAAGCTGTGCTTTTAGGCTGCGATTCGATTCGTCAAATATATCTCCGCTCAGCAGCATAAAGTCTACTTCTCGATCAATTGCAAGTTCAAACATGTTCTTGGCACTTTGAAATGTACTTTCTTTCAACCTCTTAAAAATTCGGTTCGGTATATTGGACATTCCCGCAAACGGACTATCTAAATGAAGATCTGCGGCATGAATAAAAGTGAGCTTCGTCAAACGTCTATCTCCTTGTACGTTACTGTAGTTGTCCATATTTTATCACGCCGTTTTTACGAATGCACGTTCTATCGCTCTCATTCTAAAAAACACATTTTTAGGGGTGAAAAAAGAGGTTTTAACTTCCTCCTTGTATAATTCATTAAAAAACAAGAAGGAAGGGAAGATCAGAGATGGAGAAAACCTACTATTTGACTGTATTTGATTCGTCAGGTGAAACCTTATTAAACGAAAAAATCACCACAGATAGTGATGAAAAAGCAAAAGAATTAGGACGTCATCGTTTAATCGAACAACAATACACAAAGCATTCTCACCGGCTCGTAAATGATGCAGGTAAACTTCTTTTATTTGAACGTTAAAAAAGCCGGCATCCGCCGGCCATTCATTCTTCTATTTAATGAAACACAGGACGTCTTTTTTCCAAAAACGCTTGAACACCCTCCTGATGATCACGGCTTTGTCTCAGTCTAGCTTGTGCAGCACGCTCTTTTTGAAGAACGGCTAACAACTGTGATTCTGACTGCTGAAAATAAATCATCTTTGTTTCAACAAAGGCTTGAAGCGGCATATTTAAAAATGGCTTGACGCACGCTTTTTGATACGTATCCACCTCATCTTGAAACACGCCGTCTGCAAGGCGAAGCTTGAGCGCTTCTTCAGCCGGTAGCTTTTGTCCGCTCCAAATCAATTGTTTAGCGGTTTGTTCACTAACTCTTTTGGTGAGGAAAAAATGCCCTCCGCCATCTGGGATTAACCCGATTCCATTAAAGTTCATGGCAAGTTTAGCATCTTGATGCATAAACAAATAGTCACAGCTAAGGGCAAAGCTAAAAGCAAGACCAGCCGCTGCCCCGTGGACAAGTGCAATCGTCACTTTTTTCATACTGGCTAAAGAAAGTGTAATTCCCTCGATCAGATCCATCACGCGATGAAAATCTTCTTCACGATCTTGCTTTAGCATCATGCCAATATCTCCGCCTGCTGAAAACCCTTTGCCCATCCCCTTGAGTACAACAATTTTCGCACTGCTCTCACTCGCTGTATCACACGCTTCCTTCAATTCAGCAAACATGTCAACATGAAACGAATTATACGCTTCAGGCCTATTGAAAACGATTTCAAAAATATCCCCATCTACCTGACAATTGATATATGTCATCATCCATTCCCCCTCTTTCTTTTCAAGCTCATCACTTACTTCAATTTCCATCAAGCAATTCCTTTTCCTCTACACAAAAAATTTCAAGATCAACTGATACTAAAATAAGCATAATTGTTGAAACGAGAAATATATTTTTATATAGTAAAATAAGAAATAAAACATCATATGAAAGGGGGAGAATGATTGATAAGGAGTTCCATATGTATATTGATTAGCTGCATCGTCATGTTTTCTCCCTTTTCAAATGTCGTTTTTGCTTCACAAGCAGAAGCGAGCACACCAAGCCTGATTTCTCCATCGATTTATGATGAAGAAATCAACGCTGTGAAGACACCTCCATTTTCAAAAAAACATGCCGCATCTCTTCTGTTAAAACAGAGGTTATCAATGGGCGCTTCAAAAGCTTTTCTTGTAAAGTTTGTACCAGCCACAGCGTTATCTATTGATTTATGTTTTTTAGAAATGAAGTGTGCGATCCCCATTATGTACCAATCAAATTACCTCGACTGATTCATTTTATTTCATCCGTACTCACTATATGAAAAACAAAACCTATCATATTCGGAGGGATAAAATGAACATTAAAGAAAATGATCTTCCTGGGATTGGAAAGAAATTTGAAATTGAAACGAGAAATAGAGAAAAGATGACGATTGTGATTCATGATGATGGCAGACGGGAGATTTATCGTTTCGACGATGAAGATCCAGATGAAGTACTGTCCACCATTTCTCTCGATGATGCTGAAGCCCGGCAAATTGCTGCCATTATTGGCGGTATGGTGTATAAGCCGCAAGCACTTGAAACGATTGAAATGGCGTTCAATGATTTGATCATTGAATGGTTTAAAGTAGAAAAAGACGCAAAAGCGGTTGGACATACACTCGGCGATTTAGATGTGAGACAAAATTATGAAGTCACCGTCATTGCGATCATTAAACATACAAATGAAAAATTACTCAACCCCGGTGCCGATTCGATTATTCAAGCAAATGATACGATGGTCATTTCAGGCGAAAGAAAACACTTGAAGCGATTGATACGTGATTTTCTTTCTAGAGGGGGAGAGTGATGAATGGATCATTTAGTCTTTGAAGTTGGAACGGCGCTTATTCTCATCGCCATTGCCAGCTTAATCGCCAATAAAATTAAATTTTCTATCATTCCTTTTCTCATTGTCCTCGGGATGATTGTTGGTCCGCATGCACCAACCATCGGGATCATTGATTTGAAGTTTATCGAGAGCACCGAGATTATTTCGTTTTTTGGTAGAATGGGTGTCCTGTTCCTTCTATTCTATCTGGGGCTTGAGTTCTCTGTCGGCAAACTCATAAAATCGGGTAAATCCATTGCAGTCGGCGGATCTATTTATATTTTGATCAACTTTAGCTTAGGATTGCTTTATGGGTTTATCACAGGCTTTGGATTCCTCGAAGTTCTCATTATGGCAGGCGTTATCACCATTTCATCCAGCGCCATTGTCGCCAAAGTCCTTGTCGATTTAAAACGGACAGCGAACCCTGAAACAGAGTTAATTCTTGGGATTATTATGTTTGAGGATATTTTTCTCGCCGTTTATTTATCTGTCGTATCCGGTCTTGTCCTTGGAGATGCCACGTCCGTTGGCGGTGCCTTATTATCTATTTTAATCGCTTTTGGTTACATGATGATTTTCTTTATCATCGCGCGTAAGCTGCCAAAACTATTAAACAAACTATTCGATATCCGTTCAAATGAAGTATTTATCATTGTCATTTTTGCCGCTTTGTTCTTCGTGGCTGGTTTTTCAGAGACGATTCATGTCGCAGAGGCCATTGGCGCTCTCTTACTCGGTCTTGTGTTTTCAGAAACAGAGCACTCAGACCGCATTGAACATCTCGTTGTTCCTTTTAGAGATTTCTTTGGCGCCATGTTCTTCTTCAGCTTTGGACTAAGTATTGATCCATTTACATTAGGAGATGCCTTCTGGCTTGCGATCGGTGCTGTCATTCTCACCTTGATCGGGAACTTCACCGCTGGGATGTTTGCTGGAAGAAGAGCCGGTTTCTCTCATAAAGCCTCTTCTAATATTGGATTAACTATCGTATCAAGAGGAGAGTTTTCCATCATTGTAGCCGAACTTGGGATTGCAGGCGGGCTTGCCGCTACATTGAAGCCATTTGCTGCATTATATGTATTAATCCTTGCGATTTTAGGACCGCTAGTGACGAAAGAATCAAAGCGTATCTATCAAATCCTAAACAAAATCTTCAAATGGAAAACTGAAAAACCAAAAGTAAAAAGAGAAACAACCATTTAATTGAAAAGGGCCCAGTGCTGGGGCCCTTTTTTTATTTTATATCTATTCAAATTGCTGAAATGCTGTTTCTTGCTTCACTTGTTCTTTCTTCTCCCCGCGAATGGTTCGGATGACTTTCTGATTGCGGTAAATCGATAGTTTTAAATTGGTCGCCGCTGTTCCATGAGAGTGATCGAGGTTCGTGAATGTAAAGAAATGATGAGACCGTTTGTCTTTAAACACAAGCCTGAAGTCGTCTGTCACTTTAAAATGCTTATCGCTCTCCCATTCAATCAATGGTTCATATACGCTAAACCATTCCGGAATATTAGGCGTATATCCTGTAGCCAATACCACATGATCGGCTGTGATTTTCTTTTCTTTCTTCAGCTGCCATTGTTTCAAATGCAGCTCTACCTGCTGCTCATCCTCCATATGTATCGCTTCAAGCTCCGTCATTGGCTGAATGAGTACAGATGGCTCTTCTCCTGAAACGGAGCGATGGTACAATTCCTGATAAATACGAGAAAGCGTCGATGCATCTATGCCATTCCTTAATCCTGCCAGTCTAGGCAATGTGTTCATCCGTTCTTCATAAGGAAGAGAATGAAAATATTCAACATACTTAGGTGTAAATAGCTCCTGACCAAGCTCCGCTGTCTCTAGTTCTCTAAATTCACTTGAACGTGTAAACCATGAAAGCTGCTGTCCTTTCTTCTGATGCTGAAGTAGGTCTAAGAAAATTTCAGCTGCACTCTGACCTGAACCAATCACCGCCACCGTTTCAGCTTCATGAAGTTCTTTTTGTTGATCTATATAACGGCTGCTATGGGTCACATGCGGCAACGCAGCTTCTGGCACATCGACAGGAATCATCGGCTTGCTTCCAGTTCCAAGGACGACATGCTTTGCACGATATTCAGAAAGCGCCCCATCTTTCAACCGCCGAACTTTTACAAGATACCCGTCTTCACAGTCGGTCACTTCTTCCACCTTCATCCCGAACTGACAGCTATCCAATTCACCTGCAACCCAGGATAAATACTCATTGAATTCTCTCCGGGGGATATCAAATTGTTCAAATGTATAAAAGCGGTGAAGCCTGTTTGATTCATGTAAATAATTTAAAAATGTATACTTGCTCCTTGGATTAGCCATTGTCACAAGGTCCGCTAGAAAGGAAACTTGTAAGTCCGTTCCTTTGATGAGCATACCAGGATGCCAAGCAAATTCGGTTTCCTGTTCAAAAAAACAGCATGTCACATCTTCATACTCTTCTAATAAAGCGGCCAATCCTAAATTTGCTGGCCCAATCCCAATTCCGATCACATCCATCATATGTACACCTGCTTTATCTTTTTACCCCCTATATACCCTTTTACAAATGAAAAAAACACTGCGTCACCGCAGTGTTTACATGTGAGAAACAAATAATGACTCAAGAAACTGAATCTTCTCTTCCGTATAGTGCTCATAACGATCATTATAAGACTTTGGATCTTTTGGATTGGCATACTGCGTAATTTTTCCGGTTCGCGGATCAATGAATTTACTCGCAGCGCCGCATCCAATGCCAATGATCGTCTGCACCTCTTCCATAATGATAATATTATACAAACTTTCCTGCCCATCTAACGAATACCCGACATTTTCGAGATTCCCCAAAATGTTTTTTTGTCTGTATAAATAGTACGGATGATAGTCATGTGCTTTTGTCCAAGCAACCGCTTCATCCATCATACGTGTGATCTCTTCTCGGTCTGCCACTTGATACTTTTCCTTATTGCGGGTCATTTCAGACGCTCTCTTAAAGGAAAGGGTATGCACCGTTAAAGATTCAGGCTTCAGTTCTTCTGTCTTGTTCAAGGAATGTTGGAATTCCGTTAGCCCTTCTCCTGGCAGCCCGATGATTAAGTCCATGTTAATATTATTCATGCCATACTGCCTTGATAAATGATACTTTTCAATCGTTTCTTCCACACTATGGTGCCGGCCAATCGCTTTCAATGTTTCATTCTCATATGATTGCGGATTGATACTAATCCGGTCAATATGATAACGGTTGAGCACTTCCAGCTTATCAGGTGAAATCGTATCAGGTCGTCCCGCTTCTACAGTGACTTCCCGAATATGTTTCACATCTGGAAAAGAGCGATACATCTCCTCATACAGCAAATCCATTTCTTCTGCTGTAATACTCGTTGGAGTACCTCCGCCAAAATAAACAGTCGTCACTTTAATCCCATGTTCCTTTAACCATTCGCCCATTTTTTGCATCTCATAATGCAGCCCAAAAAGAAACGTTCCTACTCTTCCAGCTTGTCCTTGAATGGCATAAGCAGGGAACGTGCAATAAGCACATTTTGTTGGACAGAAAGGAATACCGATATAAATACTCACTTCCTCCTGTAGATCGTACAGATCTGGAATGGCTTTGATTTGACGATCAACAATCTCCTGCATCAAATGGATCTTTTCATCATGAATCAAGTAATCGCGCTTTAACGCTGCATGTGCTTCTTCCTTTGTCATGCCTTCTCTTAGCATCTTATGAAGTAATTTCGTAGGGCGTATCCCCGTAAGAATCCCCCATTTTTGCGTCATTCCTGTATGTTCCTGAAGCAGATGTAAATAAACAGACAGCACAGTGTTTTTGATTTGCTTCCAGCGCTCTTTTTCATTCAAGCCCTCTGGCATCTCTCTTGTAAAACGACTCGTCATATCTGTTCCAGCGATATGGCCAGAAGTCTCCACCCTACCATGGGTTTCTTTCCAATCAAACACCATGATCAGGCCATCGCTCGCTTCACCTGAATCAAACAGCACTTCACTATCTTCATCGAATAAATTGGCTATATTGACAAGCGGTCGATGAAATCGTTCATCAGACAGCCCTTTAATTAAAATTCGCATCGTATCACCTTTATCTTCAAACTTGTTTCATTTTACAAAATTCATCTAGGAAAAGCAATGAAGAGAACAGATGAAGGCCCTGCCATTTCTTAATAGACAGGGCCTTCACTGTATTATCGTTTAATATCAAATTGATGTAAAAAACCTTCCCTTTGCTGCATTCTAAAGTATTCTTTGATCATATAAGCAACACCCTGTTCATCATGAGAACGTGTCACCCAATCGGCTTTACGTTTGACCGAATGAGGTGCATTCCCCATCGCAACGCCTAAGCCAGCTAACTCAAGCATCGGGATGTCGTCTGTCCCGTGACCGATCACGACCGTATCTTCTAATGTAAAACCTAGTGCTGAAGTTAAAAGAGAAAGTCCTGCTTCTTTCGATACCCCTTTGCATACAATGTTCATTTTCTCATCACTGATCTTAATCAGATCAACAGATGGGAATGCTTGTTGAATGGTTGTGTGGATTTCAGGCTGAAGTGCTGCCGTCGAATACACTTCAATGACAGGTGTGCTAACCGGTTCATCCATGAGCATATCACTTAATGATTCAACAAATTGAACGGGATAGAAAATGGGATCAGACGGATGAATCAACGTTTTTCCCATCAGTTGAGACTGTGTTTTTTTCCGATTGCCGATTGAGAATTTTTCATGTAACAAGCGAACATTACAATCAAAGCTTTCAAGGATCTGCACAAGATTAAATGTTTTCTCTTCCGTTAATTTCTTCACATGGAGCGGCTCATCAAGCTTATCAGCGATAAATGCACCACTATGCGTCACAAGAGTTGAAGTTGGTATTTTCAACGCCTTGGCAATTTTTTGCGCGGATCGAAAATGACGGTTGGTGACAATCGTCACGTAAACCCCTTTTTTCTTAACATATTCCACAGCTTCTTTTGTAGCGGAATGGATTTTCCCATTGGAACGAAGCAACGTTCCATCTATATTGAGTGCAAGTAGCTTTTTTGACACTGAGGCATCCCCCTTCTTGATGACTGTACTTACGATGAGGATATGCCCTAGCTTAGCGCTTTAGAACATGCAGTTGAAGCAGCCCTTGTTTTATGCCTCAATCGCAAATAAAAAAAGCCTACCCCTAGGCTTTTTTTTATGTATGGTTTGGATGCGTAACAATGGCGTGATGAAGCTCCCCATGATCCCCTCATCTTTCACACACCAAAGCATTGCTTATATCATATCCCCTTATGCTTTGCTTTTCTCCCAGAAGCGCTTCTCTCTCATTTGACTCATCGTCGTAAATCCAAAGTGGAACGCACCCAATTCATCACGATAGCGCTTTTTGAAAGCACTTTCAATAAGTATTATCGCAGAATTTACGAGCTTCGACAACCCTTTTTTTAAAGATATATAAGCGGCGATATGAATGAAAAAAAGGGCGAATATGATCGCCCTTTCAATTAATTTTCTTCTGCATTTCCATAAAGCTCTTCAAGAGGCTTCATGATAATTTTATTTAATTCACCGATGAGAACACTTACGCGTTGTTCTGCTTCCATCAACTGAGAGATTTTATCGTGCTGCTGCACAAGTGCAACCGTTTTTTGCGCTTGTTCTACTTCTTCTTGTGTAATCTCTTGACCAGTCATTTGTTTTTGTTGAAGGTTTACTTGAATGTCACGGAAGTTCTCAAACATTCTTTTAGAGGACTCATCCCCGTTTACCTCATCATAAAGATTTCTTAACGCTGAATATTCTTCGCTATGACGCAGTGCTTTTTCAAGGTCATATGCAACATCATAAAGATTTACAGACATGTTATGTCTCCTTTCTATCCGTTATCACCGATATGGATCGGCGGACACCACTCCACTATAACAAACTATGGCTTTCGTTTCACATATATACAATAAATTCATCGAAATTTCTCGATCTTGCCTTAGAATAAGGTGACAAAAATCGCTTGGACAGCACCGATCAATCCACCTAAAAGACCGCCTAAAAATGTGATCATCTTCAGCTCCTTATTAGATATGCTGATCACAAGCTCTTCCATTTTTTCAAGCGGGAAAAGTTCAATTTGTTCACGAATAATTTCTTCAAATTGGAGCTTTGCGAGCAGTCCCTCAAGCGCATTAGATGCGGCTTCAATCCCTTTATCAATGAGAGATGGAGCAAATTTGGTCTTAAAATCATCCGCTACTGCACTGATGTAAACTCCTACTGGTCTATCTAACAGCACCTTTGTAGAAAAATATGAAAGCAATTGCTTTTTCACACTAAATAGAAGCTCCTTCACATTCCATTTTTTATCAAGCTCATGTAAAGAAAATTGCTTTACCTTGTCCCATTCTTGAACAAGTAAATCTGATAAAAACCTTTTTGTCTCTGCATTCTTTAAGAACTTCATCATTTCAGGATGCACGCGATCAATTAAGCTTGAATTCCCTAAAAACATTTGGACCATACTGCCAAGCATTCCTCGTTCTTTTAAGAAATCATCTATCATATGACCGAGTCTTGCTTTTCCCTCATCACTTTCAAAATAATGAATGCCTCTCTTTAAAATATAATCTGCGGCATCTGGAATTTTGGATGCAAGCTTATTTTCTACATCCTGTGGCAACAGCTCAGACAACGTTTGCTGATCATACTTTTCAAGCAGTGAGTGGAGCTTATGATCAGTCCACTGATGAAGCCATGCGTCAGCTTTAACGTCAGCCTGTGAAAAACCGTATTTTTCTAACATGGAGAAAACCGTCATTTCCATATCAGCACCTTTATCAATATATCGGTGCACTGCCTGCAATATCTCTTGCTTTGCCTCTGATGATTCAAATCGTTTTTTAATACCCTCTGGCGTTAGTAAATGCTCCATCACCATGACGCCAACCTGCTTGGCTACTTCATCTCTTCTTTTAGGAATGAGACCCGGTGTAAATGGGAGCTGCTTCCCAAATAAATAATATGGCTTATACGGACGAAAAAGCATTTTAATTGCGAGATGGTTTGTTGCTGCCCCTATCACTGCACCTATCACAATCATAAAGATAAACGTTGTGAATATATCCAAAGTCGTCATCTACCTTTCAAACAACACCTGAAGTTTATTGTTTTTATCTATACGTATTATAGTTGTTGTCAAGAGTCCAAGCAAATGAAGCATTCAATGTGACATATGAGACAACGATCTGTCGTAATGATATAGGAACGCCAAGTTTATGTAAAATCAACAAAAAGTGTTTTTCAGATGTTAAAAAAAGAATTTGAAAAGTAGGTGTTGTTTCATGACGTCAACGCTCGGCATTGTCACTCTTTCTCCGAAGCATGAAGAAGCATTCACACATCAGCTTGCCAAAGCAGCCTCTTCTTTTGATTTAGAAGTTGTTCGTTTTTCACCTCTAGATTTAAAGCCTGCTTCAAATGTCATTCACGGTCAAAAATTTAAGACTGGCAAAGGATTTGAAGCGTCAGAATTTCAGATTCCTGACTTGATTTATGATCGTTGTCTTTATCAGCATGACGCACAATCTAAAAAAGCAAAACCTATCATGAATTGGTTAAAAAAGTATCCAAAAACCGTTTTTTTGAATACTGGAATTTCAAATAAAATGCGGCTATTCGAGCAGCTCCGTCTCCTCCCTTCTTTACAACCATACTTACCTGTTTGCTCTCTATTGACAGAGCCCTCAGACCTTCTCAACTTGGTCAGAAAGGGCGGATATTGTAAAATACAGCCGCTTTCTCAACAGCACGCAGCACCCTCTTGCTTCATTTCTTTAAGAGACAAATCACTCATTACTGTGCAGCTAAACGCTAAGCAAATCATCACCTTTTCACATTCAGCAGAGGTTGAGCGCTGGTGCAAAAAGTATATCGGCCGATCTTTCCTTCAATTTTTTAACACGAATGATCAAAAAGACGTTATATTCAATGAAATTAGGATTTTTCTTATAAAAAATTCACAAAATCAATGGAATAGCATGGGGATTCATACAAAACCATCAGTAGAAAACAGCCTTTTAAGCAATACACAAAATTCCATTCATGTGGTAGCCTTTGATCACTATTTAAACTCATTAAAGCCACACATCAAGGAGCTGTTGTTAGATGATATTGCCTCCATTCAGTCATCTCTTCCAGCGTTTATAGACAAAACTTTCTCACCGTGTATTGAATTCGCTATAGACTTGCTTCATACAAATGAAGGCAGACTTTTCATCTCAAATGTAAGATCCAAGCCAGGACGATCCTCTTTTTTAAAAGCTTACCCTGAGAGGGAGAATCAATTGATTCAGACCATACTTGAACATGCCAAATCGATGATGGCTGAAGAAAAGGAGGTTCCTTATGAAGAGAAAACGCTACATCATCGCTCCTCATTCAGCAAGTGAAAAAACAGTACATCTTCCTGTCCAGTTTAAAGAGCAGGGGGCAATTTTATCTATTGCTTTAGGTTCTTGTTTAGTAGATGATTTCACCATTTCCTATCATCATCAATCACAAAGGATTTTATTATCAGAAGACCTTTATCGCACTTTACTCATTCCATACAAAACGAAAGCTGATGTCATATTAGTTCAACATACACTCTATATAGGACCTCTCATCGGCATTTTCACTGCAGGATTCGAACAAAATACAGCACCTTTAGGCGCAAGATCTTCCTATTTTATAAAACTGCTACAATCTTGCAGGCAGCATGCTGGTTTTGCATATCTTTTTGGTACTCATTCTATCGATTGGGATAAAGGAATAGTAGACGGTTTGCTTTACCAAGAGGAGCGCTGGGTAAAAAAGCAGATGCCCCTCCCATCCGTTGTTTATGACCGGCTGCCTAATAGAAAGGCTGCTCAGTCGGCATTCATTCAAGAAACAAAACGAAAACTCACTCAAGACTACGATATCCCTTGGTTCAACCCTTATTTTTTTAATAAATGGGACATTCATGAACAGCTATTAACAGATGAAAAAACAAGCTCTTTCTTACCACATTCCATACGATTAGATCCTTTTGATGCTTTAATTAAAATAGAAACACTCCTTCATCTGCATCATGTCATTTATTTAAAACCAACAAACGGCAGTCACGGAGACGGTATTTATCGGTTAAAGATGACGGAAAACGAGATCACTGTCTGCTCAAATAAAGGGAAATCCACTTCATATCATTCCGTAGATCATTTCGTGAAAAAACTGCGGGAAGATTGTGCAATTCACGACTTGATTGCACAACAAGGCATTGAGCTTCTTCAAATAGACAATCAACCACTGGATTTTAGAATTCATACGAATAAAAATAAGTATGGTCAATGGACTGTTACAGCCGTTGCTGGAAAAGTTTCAGGAGATCACACTGTCACAACCCATCAACTGCATGGTGGTTCAGTAAAAACACTATATGATATCTTTCCTGATGCAGAGAAACGTTTGAAGGTTTTGCAAGAGTTCTCTGATACTGCCCTCGCACTTAGTCGTGTGATAGATGAAAAAATGCCCGGTCTGATTGGCGAAATTGGTTTTGACTTAGGTATTGATCACTTAGGTGCTATCTGGATGTTTGAAGCCAATTCTCGTCCAGGCCGCGAGATTTTTCTGCATGCACCATTGAAAAACTCAGAATGGCTGATTGGGAAAAGAATCGTTGAATACGCATCTTACCTAACACAAATGGCTCTTAATCCTATAGACCATGCAAACGCCTACTGATGTTTTCTTTTCATGTCTCTGAAATCTGTGCTTTCCCTATGCTCTTTTCATCAGATGAGATACAATAAAACCAAGTTCAAGGTTGTTTCCGTACTGTCGTGTGTATTTATTGTTTCATCAATAAAAGCAAGGAGGCAATGATGATATGATTTCTCATTTTCAATGGAAACCTCTCTTTAAAAAAGCGCAATTACCTGGCTGGAAAATATCCTTTTTTCATAATGGTTCACACTATGAAGGCATTTATCACAAAACGGGTGATATTGAATGGGGCTCTCAGCTTCCGCCTCATGAAGTTGAACCAACCTTAAAAGAAGAAATCCACGAATTAATGCTATTCCATGTGTATGATTAAACTGTTTAAGGAGCCTCGCCATGTTAGAAAAACTAAAACTTGTTTACGGACACCATATCATCAGTTCACCAACAAATGATAAACAAATTCTCTGGTATCAAACAGACGAAGGCGAAATTTTCGGAGTAAACAAAACGAAGCTAACAGAAAGGGAAACGCTTCTTCTCAATTCATTCCTCACACCAATTGATGTACCTCATACGCAGGAAACGGAAGAAGAACAGAAATGGTACAGCTATCTCTTTGAAAACAAATCAATCACCATCGATCAATCTGTCCGTGTTCATTTTTTTAAAATGGAGCACCAAGCAGAACAAAGGCAGCAAATAAAAGAGGCTGTGCACAGCAGCCTCGAACATATTCATTTCATATGGACAGGCACTGAAACAGCTATGCTCATTCAAACAAACGCTACATCAGAAAATGGTCAACTTGGACAGCTACATGATTTGTCTCAAGCCATCACAAGTGATTTTTTAACAGACGTTGTCTTCATGCAAGGACAGCTGCATTTGCCGAATGGAAATTTAAAAATGAGATTATTAAATGAACATCAGCTCTTTTTATGGCATCTGAAGCAAGGAAAACTTAGGTCAGGAGTTGCAACATTTTATCAATGTCTACCTGCTTTCATTCGCCATGATACAGACATGGTTTCTGCCGCTATTTCAGATGCATTTATAGAAACAATCTTTGATCGGGACGTTTACCGGACTCTCACGACCTATATGCAGTGTAATTTAAATGCATCGCAGGCAGCAAAAGTGTTATATGTTCATCGAAACAGCCTTCAGTATCGGATTGATAAATTTATTGAACGGACAGGACTAGATATACGGCATTTTCAAGAAGCGTCAGCTGCTTATTTCATGATGAATCTTCTCGATCTTTCTTAAATGATCCTATCATGAGCACCTTGCCTAAAAATGAAAATAAGATATTGTGCACGTTGTCCATTTACAGACACCCTTCCTTTTTATACACTTCATTTATAAGTAAAGCGCTTTCAAAAAAGGACTGGGAGGCTACCACCTATGGCTGAAATGATGCTGAATCAAATTTATAAAGTGTACGATAACAAAGTAACAGCAGTAGATAACTTTAATCTACATATTGAGGATAAAGAATTTATTGTGTTTGTTGGTCCATCTGGGTGCGGAAAATCAACAACCCTCCGCATGATTGCAGGCCTTGAAGAAATTTCACAAGGGGATTTTCTATTAGACGGCAAGCGAATGAATGATGTGGCACCAAAAGATCGGGATATTGCGATGGTTTTCCAAAACTATGCCTTATACCCTCATATGAATGTGTACGATAATATGGCTTTTGGATTAAAGCTTCGAAAATTTCCTAAAGCAGAAATTGATGAGCGGGTACGAAACGCTGCGAAAATATTAGGGCTTGAACAATACTTAGATCGAAAACCTAAGGCATTGTCTGGAGGTCAAAGACAGCGTGTTGCACTTGGAAGGGCCATTGTGCGCGATGCAAAAGTCTTTCTTTTGGATGAACCTCTCTCTAATTTAGATGCTAAACTTCGTGTTCAGATGCGTGCCGAAATTTCTAAACTTCATCAGCGGCTACAGACGACATTCATCTACGTCACACACGATCAAACAGAAGCCATGACAATGGCTACTCGGCTTGTTGTCATGAAAGATGGCTTTATTCAGCAGGTTGGCGCACCAAAGGATGTGTATGAAAACCCAGAGAATGTCTTTGTAGGAGGATTTATTGGCTCTCCAGCGATGAACTTTTTTACAGGAAAACTGTCTGACGGAGCCATTGCCATTGGGAATACGCACATTCGTGTACCAGAAGGAAAAATGAAAGTATTACGCAGTCAGGGCTATATCGGAAAAGATGTGATTCTAGGCATCAGACCAGAAGATTTCCATGATGAGCCTGTGTTTATAGAGGCTTCTGAAGGAACAAAAATTGAAGCAAACGTAGAAGTGGCTGAATTAATGGGAGCCGAAACGATGCTTTATTCTTCTCTCGCTGGTCAAACGTTTATTGCACGTGTTGATTCTCGCACAGATATTCAGGCAGGTCAGACGATCCCTCTTGCCATTGATATGAATAAAGCGCACTTCTTTGATACAGAGACTGAGCTGCGCATCCGCTCAGCTGAATAAGAAGACGTTCCACAAACCATCACCATTGGGTGGTGGTTTTTTGTATATGAAAACAACATTTACCATGTTCTTTTTCCGTATGTTTTTTTCGTAGCGAACCATAATATTTAGTACAAAGCAGTTACCGCATTGGGTTTCGCCAAGTGGCAAATGACTTGGTCATTTCGCTGGTGCGACTCCAGCAAACCCAACCAAAAAAATCATATATAAAAAGGAGATTCACATCATGGCAAATTCTAATAGTTCAAATCAATTACTAGTTCCTGGAGCAGCGCAAGCAATCGATCAAATGAAATACGAAATCGCTTCTGAGTTTGGTGTAAACCTTGGAGCAGAAACAACAGCTCGTGCTAACGGTTCAGTTGGTGGAGAAATCACGAAACGTCTTGTATCTTACGCTCAGCAAAACCTTGGCGGAACAAAAGCTTAATTTCATATCTGGATCATAGAAGGCACCTCTTATGGTGTCTTCTTTTTTTGGTTTTATCCCTCACCGATTCCTTTTGACTTCATATGATGTATTAGAAAGGAGCGGATCTTCATGGACATTATTTCAGGTATGAATTTTGAACTTCTACAATTTGTCGGTCTCTCTCTATTATGTGAATATGCTCATAGTATTCGGTCCTTTCATCTTTATAAAAAAAGCATGACATAAAACTGTACCATTTTAAGTTCTTTTCACTTATAGTATGTAGTGGAGGGATCGATCAGATGAAAATAGCTCTTTTCGGTGCTCATGGACGTGTAGGACAAGCATTTCTTCGTTTCATAAAAGAAGATGATCGTTACATGGTTCGCTCGTTAATTCGGACAAACCGGGAAGAAATGCTTGCGGGTATGTTTCAAGTCACCGGCAATTCCAGAAATCAAGAGGATGTTCTTGAAACAATTAAAGGATCAGATATTGTCGTGAGCTGTCTATCAACAGATGGTGATGATACTTTATCTGTTTCAATGGAGCATATCGTACAAGCCATGAAGCAAACAGGAACATCAAGAATTATAACGATTGGCACTGCGGGGATTTTGAAAGCAAGGCAGCAGCCTGAGCTTTACCGCTTTGAAACAAATGAATCAAGGCGAACCACTTCCCGAGCTGCTAAAGAACATGCCAAAGCATTTGAAATTCTTCAATCAACTGAACTAGATTGGACAATCATTTGCCCAACCTATTTACCAGATGGAGAAGTGACACGGTCATATCGCTATGAAAAGAATTTTCTCCCTATAGATGGACAGAAAATTTCAGTTGAAGATACCGCACACTTTTTGTATCAGCAGTTAAACTCAAAGGAATTTGTGCATCAACGCGTCGGTATCGCTTATTGACCATTACAAACACTATCATGCAAACTGGAAATTTTATATTTAGGACTTAAAAAAGTCGAGGTATTTCCCCTCGACTTTTTATGACCATATAAATTTGACCATGTATTACAAAAAATTATCAGAGAGTGATCCAACCGGATTTTGAATGAACTCGCTTAATTACACCTGTTCCTGTAACAAATCTAATTCTTTTACCATTAACTTTGTATTCAATAAAAGGCAGTTGTACATCAATTAAATCATACTTTTTATTTTCGTGTAAAAACTCTTGTAAATCGCCCATTTCATAGTAACCATTTTTTACAAGCTTGTCTAATTCTGCTTGTGCACTAGGTGCTATTGTAGCTAGTAAACCTGTCACTCCAGTAACTACTCCTGTAGGTGTATTAGCAATAAACAATAATCCAAGTATTGTTGAACTTGCTCCTAGTGCATCTTTTAAATTACTATAATCTTTTTTTTGAAATGCTTTTTTATAAACATTACGCTGGGCAGATTGCATATTTAAGACTTGATCCAAGTCTACAGTAACCCTATCAGCATACTCTGACGAATCAATATTACCTAAAGCATGAATTTGTCCATTTTGATCATCAGCCTTATAAGATTGAATTTGTGATGATAAATCAGATTTTGTCTCAACCACTTGTTTCTTTGGCGATTGTTGTTCAACTGCTGATGCAGATAATGTAACTCCACTACTAAACCCAGAAAAAATTAATACTGTTGCGGTAATCAAGATGACATTTTTAAATAATCCTTGTTTACTCTTCACTTTCAATCCTCCTCTTTTTTATTCATATAATACAATATCAAAAAAAAAGAAAACACAATATGCATATAGATGAAAAAACTAGAATTTATGGATAAAAAAACATTAATAATCCATTTTTATAAGTATTTAGAATTATTTTCATTCTTAAAATATCACTGTCGTTATTTACATCCCTTCAGTATTATCATAAAAAAGCCTCTTTCAAATTGAAAGAGGCTTTTGCTACTCATCCTATCAGCCGCTCGTCACAGCTCCCTTTTGTAATTCGTACATTTGCGCATACAGTCCGCCTTGCTCCATGAGCTCTTCGTGGCTGCCGCGCTCGACAATCTCACCCTTTTCTAACACCAAAATCATGTCAGCTTTCTTAATAGTAGATAATCGGTGCGCAATGACAAAAGTGGTTCGTCCTTCTTTGACGACATCCAGTGCCCGTTGAATGATGGCTTCTGTTTCTGTATCAATGTTAGCCGTCGCTTCATCTAGAATTAAGATCGCTGGATCGTATGCCAGTGCACGGGCAAATGAAATCAATTGACGCTCCCCAGAGGAAAGAGTACTCCCCTTTTCAACAACTGGTTCATCAAAACCTTCAGGCAAATGCTTTAATAGTTCTGCTGCGCCCACTTGCTTTAACGATGTTTCAATCGTTTCTCTTTTAATGTCTTCATTTCCTAAACTGACATTGGATGCGATCGTTCCAGAAAATAAATAAGGATCTTGCAGTACAATGCCCATTTGTTTACGCAGCGTTTGGCGCGACTGATCATAGATGCTTTCTCCATCAATGAGGATATCCCCATGCTGAATATCATAAAAACGTAGCAGCAAATTCATGATCGAACTTTTCCCAGAACCGGTATGTCCAACGAGTGCCACCGTCTGACCTTTTTTCGCCTCAAAGGTGATGTTCTTTAATACATTTTTCCCTTCATTATACGCAAAGGTAACATCCTGAAATTGAACGTGCCCCTCGATTTTCTTCTGAACCGGTTCTTCCACTTCAGTACCTGGCTCATCTAATAATCGAAAGACCCGTTCAGATGAAACCCTGGCTAATTCTAATCTAGAGAATTGATTCACAATGCCTGTAATCGGCTGGAACAAACGATTTAAATAATCGACAAATGCATAGAGCACCCCAATCGACACAATGCCCGTCGCACTTAAGGACGCGCCGCCAAAATACCAAATGAGTGCGACATATGCTAAGTTCCGAAGCAGATTCACCAAGTTATGTGAAAGCAGTGAATTTAAATGAAGCATCTTTCGCTGATATCGAAAGTGATTGTTATTCAGCTCATCAAATTCTTCTTTCGTTGCTTGTTCATGTCGAAATGCTTGAATAATCGTCATTCCTTGAATGGCTTCATTTAGCTTGGCATTAATTTCACTGATGATGGATCGAATGCGATGATTGTAAACTGACGCAAACTTTCGGTAAGTCATCGACCATAGGAAAATAATCGGAACAGCCACTAAACAAATAAGCGCCAGCTTCACATTTAATAAGAACATGGCGATATAAATTCCAACCATGTAAATGGCACTTGTGACGAAATTAGCGAGTACTGTGACATATAAATCACGAATGGTTTCTGTGTCATTCGTAATCCGGGCGACAACCTTTCCAGCCGGTAAATTATCAAAATACCGAATCGGAAGCGTTTGAATATGTTCAAATACGTCCACTCGCATTTTTTGAATAATGCGATTTGCAATACGCTGGAGTAAATAGTGCTGCCCATATTGAAAGAAAATCGCAATGACGAGCATCCCAAAATAAAATAGAACAAGCTGTACCAAACCACTGATTTCCGGCTGATAAAAAGCAAAGATTTCCTCTTTGGATAACTGCTGTACCTGATACGTCTCACGCTCGCTCCCATTTTCAATGGTGAGCTGATCCCCTTTTATTGTCCGGCTCCCGTCAAATCGAATCGGTTCATTCACAAAATAGTACCCAAATCCGACTTGCACGACATTGATTTGCTTTCCAGCTTCATTTTGATTCTGTAGCCGGTCACTTCTTATATAGTTATTTCCCTGGTAATAAACCGTTTTATCTGTTTTTTCATTTACCTCAACATACGGTTTTTCTACACCTAAAATATGATCATCAATCATTTTTTTCCCAATGAAAGGTCCTGTCAACTCAGCACCAACTGCAATGATGAGAAAGATCAAAGCAACAGACAATACTTTTTTATACAGGAGTGCATAGGCAAGAAGTCTTCTCCCTGTTGTCATGCCTCATCCCCTCCTTCCAGCTGATTTGTCAGCTGCTGACGCAGAAATTGCTCTTTATACCATCCATCTTGCTGAATAAGCGCTTGATGGGTTCCCTTTTGAACAATACGTCCTTCTTCCATGACAAGAATGAGATCCGCATGCTCTACAGCTGATAGACGGTGGGTTGTAATAAATGTCGTTTTTCCATGACGATTTTGTCTTAAATTCTCTAAAATAGCCGTTTCTGTTTTTGCATCAACTGCAGATAACGAGTCATCCAAAATCAAAATGTCTGGGTCAATTAATAAAGCACGTGCAATGGAAATCCGCTGCTTCTGTCCTCCTGACAGCGCCACTCCCTTTTCTCCAACCATGGTTTCCAAGCCTTCTGGTAAAAGGCGTAAATCCTTTTCAAAGTAAGCATCTTTAATCGCTTGTGCTAATTCAGCTTCTCTCGCGTCTCTATGACCGAAACGCATATTCTCTTCTACACTTTTTGAGAAAAGGACATGATCTTGCGGAACATAGCCAATCCATTGGAACAGTTGATCCAATTCAATGTCCTCAATTGGAACACCTGAAAGCAAGATCTTCCCATCACCTGTCGGATACTGACGAAGAAGCTGTTTGACAATCGTTGTTTTTCCGCTTCCCGTTTTTCCTGTAATACCAATCGTTTGCCCTTTTCGTACAGTAAAGGAGACATCCGTTAGATTATCTTTAGAGGAAGTTGGATACCTAAATGTCACATGTTCAAATTGAATATCGCCAGGCTCTTGTAATCTTTTTGGCTTGGCTGCGTCAGTTACATCCGGTTGATAACTGAGAGTATGATTCAACCGGTCTAATGAGGCATTTCCTCTTTGCATGATATTAATTAATTCACCAATGGCAAACATTGGCCAGATCATCATCCCCAGATAGACGTTAAATGCGACAAGCTCACCAATGGTTAAATCACTTTGGAACACAAGATATGCGCCGTAACCGATACCGATTAAATAACTGATCCCCACAAGCAATTTCACCGTCGGCTCAAACAATGAATCAATGATCGCTACTCTCATATTTTTTTGAAAAACATCATCTGTCATTTCTCGAAAGCGATTCACATCTTGTTTTTCCTGTACAAAAGACCGAATCACCCGAACGCCGGCAACTGATTCTAATACACGATCATTCATATCACCAAATGCATCTTGAGCGACTGTAAAGCGTTCATGAATTTTACTGCCATAAAACGCTATCAAAATCGCCATCAACGGCATCGGAATAATGGCCATTAAAGTTAATTTCCAGCTGATCGTCAGCCCCATCGTAAAAAAGATCATCAGCATGTAAGCAGTGGAATCGACTAATGTTAAAACGCCAAAGCCTGTTGTTAAAGCCACAGCATTCAAATCATTTGTACCTAGCGCCATTAGATTTCCGGTTTTTTTCTTTTCATAAAAGGTGGGTGTCATCTTAAGTAAGTGGCGCATTAATTTTCCGCGCATCACACGCTCCATGACATTCGCGCCGCCAAATAACTGATACATCCAAAAGTAGGTGAGCGCATAGACACTGACACCAAGTAAGCAAAAAATGGTTACGTAAAACAGAATACTGGATGTTGTAAATTGACCAGACCGAATGTCATCAACTGCTTGACCCAGATACCTCGGTGGCAGCATTTCAAGCACATTCACAATGAGCAGCAGCGTAATGGCGATTGTATAGCGCCTCCACTCTTGTTTAAAGAACCAGCCTAATTTCACAAATACTGAAAACATGTTTGTCTCTCCTTTTAAAGCTAGCCGCTTTCTATATTTTCCTGATTGTCACCTTGTTTCGTTTTTTGAACTTTTGTCATTTGTCTTGCCTTTGGCATGTTCACATGCTTTCACTCCTCTTCATTTAGTTGTTGATGCATTCCATTATTTCGAGATACGAAATGTATACAACAAAAAAAGAGGCAACCAGCTAACTGGTACGCCTCTTTTATACATTATAAAAAGGCGCATGTTGACAAATACGCAACATACGCCTTGATTCATCCGATCAATTGGAACATACGAGTCCCTTTTCAATGACCAATGAAGGTGTAATTGTCACGTGAATCAACCTATTCATGCAGTTTGATTTCATTCTTCCAATGATGTTGCACATGACATTTCCTCCTTTTGGCTCTTGAATCTTTTTTTATCTTATAGTGGCTGTCACCATTTTGTCAATAAATATTTTTCAATAAATGAAATTTTCTAACAAAAACACAATCGTTTTCATGTGTATCTTTTTCTCATAACGGGTATACCATGAACGTATAGACTCCTTTTGAAAGGAATGAGGACATTGTTTCAAGCTGATCGGATGGTCGTTGCGTTTGATGGACATGAAGACAGTAAGAAAGCATTAAAGAAGGCAATCGCTTTAGCCAAAACGTTGAATGCCAAGTTGACCGTTGCCTACGCTCATGATGGGAAATCCAGCAGACAGGTGTTTGATGCACCTCGCCCAATGACTGGCGGCGCTTATATCGGAGGCGGCATGGCAGACCTTCAAACACCCCCTGTGTATGTACCTCATGATGAACAGCAAAGTCCCTTGATTTTTGAAGATCATACAGAAGAGGTCGTTGCAGAAGCAAGAATGCTGTTAAATGAAGAGCAGTTTGAAGCTACGATCGAAATTGTTGAAGGGGAGCCTGCAGAAGCGATTATCGAATACGCTGAAAAGATTTCAGCAGACCTCATCGTCATGGGAGCACGTGACCAAAGCAGATTGAAAAAAATGCTCTTTGGCAGTGTAAGTGAAAAGTTATCGTCCAAATCAGATATACCTGTACTGATCGTGAAATAAATATCATCACAAAAGGCTGTAAACCAATGTTTACAGCCTTTTTCTTTTTATGAAGAAATAGATGCTTCGCTTTCATGCTTAATTTTTTTCTGGAACCCTTCCTGTACACGCTTCGTGATCTCTCCTGGAACACCTTTCCCAACTGGCTGACCATCTATCTCTACAATTGGAATCACTTCAGCTGTCGTTGAACTAATGAAAATTTCCTGCGCATGCAAAAGTTCGTCTTTACTCATGCGGGTTTCTTCCACACGACATCCTTCTTCCTGACAAACCTCTAGCAGCTTTCTACGTGTAATGCCGTTTAAAATCAGGTTATTTGCTGGGTGTGTACGAATGACACCGTCAATGACGGCATATACATTCGAGGACGTCCCCTCTGTCACAAAGCCGTCTCTTATTAAAATCGCTTCAAACGCACCAGCTTCAGACGCTTTCTGCTTTTCCATGACGTTATATAAAAGGTTTAAGCTTTTAATATCACATCTTAACCAGCGAAGATCTTCAGACAATAGAGCTTTCGCACCAGCTGTCTGCTCTTGAATAGGCTTTTTCACTTGAAATGTATATGCCGTAATCTGAGGGGTAAGTGCACCATATTGATGTTTACGAGGTGCGACGCCTCGCGTGACTTGAATATACACGCCGCCATCAATCACTTGATTATCTGCGACTAGCTTCTTCAAATTCTCTTCCATATCGGATACTGTACCTTGCAGATGAATGCCGATTTCCTTTGCACTCTTGAATAGACGCTCAGTATGCTCTTTTAATGTAAACAAAGTCCCATTATATACGCGGATGACCTCATAGACTCCGTCGCCAAATTGATAGCCTCTGTCTTCAATATCAACATGTGCATCTTTTTTTTCAATAAAATCCCCATTGTACAATACTTTCATATGGAATCTCCCCTTCGCTTCGCTTAATGGTTGAATCTGATGCTATCTTAGCGGATAAATGTAAACGTTTCAATGATTATTCAGAATTATTTCATATCCATTTGACTGGATAACCTTCTATTGTAACAAATATAGATTCATAACCAAAAAGATTCCAATTTTTTAGCATCTTCTATATTCATAGGCTCTTTTTTCCTGTATACTTACTCCATATGAGCACGACAAAAAACAGCGAAAAAAGACAGAATCCACTACATGATTCGACACAAACTACTGATTTATTGGAGCGATTGTAATGCAACGGGTTACGAAAAAAAAGACACCTTCAAACACGATGCTGCTCTCAAAGGCGATTGGTCTAGTCATTCTGACATTGATCCTTTTTTTCATTTGGGATATGTCTAAAACCAATATGCAGGCAGCAGATCAACCGAATGAAGTGTCTGCGAGCAGTCCATTTCGAGACACAAGTACAAGTCTGAAAGCAAAAGATGATTCGCCAAAAACATTAGATGCACATTTTAAGATCAATCCAAACAAACATGTAACGGATCAAACGATCTTTTTGACCTTTGATGATGGCCCTTCTGCTACATCAAATCAGCTGTTAGATGTGCTAAAATCACAGCAAGTGAAGGCCACATTCTTTATGCTCGGGCCGCAAATCAAAGAACACCCAGCAGCTGTGAAAAGACTTCATCAAGAAGGTCATCAACTAGGACTTCATGGCATCACGCATGATGTGAAACGCTTTTATCAAAAAAGTGATTCTCCTGTAAATGAGATGAAAGAAGATCAACGTATATTGGCTTCTGTTACTGGTGAATATACACATCTTGTGAGAACACCTTATGGCAGTTCTCCAAACTTAACAGACCAGCAAAAAACACGTTTAAAACAAAAAGGCTTTGTATACTGGGACTGGACCATTGACAGTCTTGACTGGAAATATAAAAGCTCAAAATATGTACCAGAAGTATTAAATCAGCTGCAAGTGCTTGAAACCAAGTACCCGAAAGAGCCAAAAATCATCTTAATGCATGATCAACCAGCTACCGCAAAATACTTAAACAGCCTGATCACACAATTAAAGGCGAAGGGCTACACGTTTGAAGTCCTTGATGAAACAATGAAGCCACTACAGCAATAAAGAAAACCCGCACCTATTGGATGCGGGTTTTTTATGATTTATAAAGCATTCACAAGCTCGCCAATTCGTTCGTGAAAGACAAGATCAAACAGCGGATCGAATTCCGTTTCACTTAAATTCATCATGACCTTAAAGATGGAAGGATGATGAGCAGCATCTTCTGGAATATATCGGGCTGGTGCCACTTCTAAGGAAGTTCCCATGACGAGTAGCATGTCCGTTTGCTGGAGCGATTTCTCCACTTGATCAAAGTGCTTCACCATGTCCCCAAAAAGGACAACATCTGTTTTAAGTACTCGCCCACACGCGCGGCCGTCTGATGAAATTCGCTCACAAACCGGTACCTCTTCTTGTAATAAATAAGGCAGTTCGTATGTAGACCCGCATGATGGACATGTAGCTGTTTGAATGGAACCATGCAGTTCATACACATGCTGGCTTCCCGCTTTTTTATGCAGACCATCGATATTTTGCGTGAAAATATCCACGCGTTTTCCTTGCTTTTCTAAATTGGCTAAAAAAGCATGTCCAGCGTTTGGCTCGTACTCTCCACTCATCTTCATTTGAAACAATTCTTTGAATTTCGGCCAAAATTGATGCGGATGTGATAAAAAGTAAGACCGGCTCATTGCCTCCATGCGAGAGGTATCTTCTGTCCATAGTCCACCCGTTGATCTAAAATCGGGAATTCCCGATTCTGTGCTCATCCCAGCACCTGAAAGGACTGTAATATGTGAGGCCTTTGATAATCTCTCTCTTAGCGCTGCCACTTTTGTTTGATCCAACCACCATTCCTCCTTTATTCACCGAGCTGTTTCTCACCTTTTTGTTTCATATAAATGGTCTGTCCAGGGAAAGCAAATTCTACCCCTTCTTCATGGAAAATATCAATAATGCGATAGTTAATATCCTGCTTAATATCCAGGTTTTCAGACCAAGCCGTTGTGTTTGTATAAAAGTTAAAGAATAAGTTTAAATAGCTGTCTGCCAGCACATCGAAATTCACCATAATCGTTTCCTTATGAACCCCATCATGCTCATAAAGCATTTGCTTCAGACGTTTGATGCACTTATCAATGTTTTCTTTCGGTGTATTGTAAGATACGCGAACGGAGAACGTAATTTGACGTTTATTCATTCTCGTCCAATTTGTGATTGGCTCCTTTGAAAGGGTCGAATTTGGTACAGTCACCACCGCTTCAGCAGGTGTTCTAAATTTTGTGCTTCGGAAGGTAATGTCCTCTACAGTCCCAAGTACACTTGGAGTCTCTACAAAATCGCCCATTGTAAAAGGCTTCTCTGTAATAATCACAATTCCTCCAAAAAAGTTCGCCACTGTATCCTGCGCAGCGAGCGCAAAAGCAAGACCACCTAGACCAAGCCCTGCCACAAGTCCGTTCACATCATAATTAAACTCTTGTGCAATGACGCTAATACTCAGTGCAATAATAATAAAACGAAGAACCTTTGATAAAAATGGCGCTAAAATATCATCCATCTCTAATTCAAATTTTGAATTCACTTTTTGAAATAAGAAAGAAGAAGCTGCGGTTAGATTACAAAGTCCCCACGTCAGCATCAAAATAATAGAGGATCTATACAATTTGACAATGACATCCATATGGTGCTCAAAGTATGGGGCTTGTCTTAACGCAAAATATAAACCTAGTGCCACAAAAAACAGCCTCGCAGGTTTTTCAAACGCCACGACAATTTGGTTAATGACTTCGGTTTTAGACCGATTTGTCAGCTTAAAGAGCAGGTGAAACAAGTATTTTGTAAATACTTTTCGAAGTAATAAAAAAAGCAATAAAATACAAAGGCTAATGCCTATTTGGATCGCAATATCGACTGTAAAATATGTATCCATCCATTTTTGTGTAAACATCTCTGTCTCTCTCCTTTAAAACAATCCTCTCTAGTTTATAATATAACCTTCGTTTATGTCCTCTCTTAAATGTCTGACCTCTATATAAAAAGCCTCGGGACCTATCCCGAGGCATGATGTTCAATTATGAAATTTTGGCTTGAGACATATCGACGGGCAGCAAACTACTTTTTCTTCTGAGCCTGATCAAGGAGAGTCGCTTTAAACATTTCAGCATCCGTTTCGGCCTTAATACGTTCTTCCACTCTAATTCTCCCTTTACCCAATCATCTCGCCTCCTTTTCATCATTATAAAACATCAGAATTTTCAGTCAACATGACGAAAGCACTAATATTTTGACGAACGCTGACGATTTGGACAAAATTGATCGAAGAAAAATTGATGTAATTCAGGTTTACTCAATCAAAGCTTGCTCTATTCCTGTAACTTTTCAAAATGATACATCAAGCTTTTTCGGTACATGAGGTTCCATGATAATACGGCGATCTTCTTCTCCATATAGTAAAGAAGGAAAACCACCAAAGCATTTGATATGATAAGACCAGAACTTATGTTAGGGAGCTGGAGCAGGTGTATATTATCGCACATAGAGGGTCATCAAGCGCAGCCCCAGAAAATACAATCGCTGCGTTTGATGTAGCTGTCGAGCAAGGAGCAGATTATATTGAATTAGACGTACAAATGACCATGGATCAGCACGTCGTCGTCATCCATGATGATACCGTTGATCGAACGACGAACGGAAACGGATTAGTCAAAAGCTATACACTTGATCAGTTGAAAAAACTGGACGCAGGAAGCTGGTTTGACCAACAGTATACGAATGAACGAATTCCAACATTACAAGAAATTCTTGAAAGATACAGTCAGCGGATTGGAATATTGATCGAGATCAAACACCCAAAACGGCAGATAGGAATCGAAAAGGCAGTTGCCCGCATCATCAATCGGTTTGCCTATTCTCGTCATATCATCATTCAATCTTTTGATGTTCATGCACTGCAAAGAATCAAAGCATTCGCCCCTTCTCTTCGCACAGCTTTGATTATAAAGCCTGATGCATTTAAACTAACGAAACGAAAGTTAACGACATACAGCTCGTTTACAAATTGTCTTAATATGAAGAAAACGATGATCAATAGATGGTGGATAGACCGCATCCACACATTCGGGATGGATGTGTTTATATGGACTGTAAAAGATCAAAAAACAGCGGATCGAATCAAAAAATATCCAATTGATGGTGTGGTAACGGATAACCCGCTATTTTTTCAAAAGGAGAAATGATGCAGATGAAAACTTATTTCGCCGTTTTTATCGGTGGATTGATTGGTACACTTTGCAGATATGAACTAAGCCAAACTGTCATCAGCCAGACATTCCCCTATGCAACGATGATTGAAAACATTTCCGGCAGCCTGCTTCTTGGTTTTGCGACAGGTTACTTTCTATTTCAGAAAGGAAAAAAAGATCTTGCAGCTTTGATTGGAACAGGGTTTTGCGGCGGGTTTACGACCATGTCCACCTTTTCTAAAGAGACAGTTCTTCTGTTACAGGCAGGGCAGTTCAATTTAAGTATGATGTACATCCTGCTCTCAGTCATTGCTGGAGTAGCCGCTGCTTTAGCTGGCCTGATCCTTGCTGAACGGCTCTTTCATCAAAATAAGCAGCAGAAAGGAAGCAGATAAATGATTGTTTTTTATACAGCTGTAGCTGGAGGGATCGGCAGTGCATGTCGTTTCTTCATCAGCCAAACAATCCAGAAAAATCCATCCCATGCCCTTTTCCCGTACAGTATTATTTTCATTAATTTATTAGGTGCAGCCGGTTTAGGTTTTCTCACAGGCGCTGTAACGTCCAATCATCCACTGCTAGTGATCATAGGAACCGGTTTTTTTGGAGGCTTTACCACATTCTCTACGTTTAGTGTAGAATCTGCGACGATGCTGATGCAGCGTCAAATAGGAAAGCTTGCTGCCTATTTACTTGTGACAATTATCGGCTCTTTATCCCTTTTTGCGGCGTTTTATCAAATAGGACAACTTCTGTTTTAAATATCTGTGATGGCTGCTAGGCTGATGAGCAGTTGATCCATCAGCTGGCGCTTCATTAAAAATAGTGTCTTCTCACTATAGCCGATTTCGATTGCACATTTTGCCATGCGCCAATCTCGAAAATACTTATAATCAATGAGCTGCTGCTCTATTTCATCCAATTCTTTTAAAGCCGTTTCAATACAAGCAACAATCAGTTCATACTGATTTTTCTGCTCTTCTAATTTTTGACGTGCCATATGATGATGTTGGAGAGAACTTCGCTTTTCAAGCTGTCTTTCAATATTTAAAATGGCTGCTTGATAGTTCTTGAAATTTTTTAAATGAAACTCAATACGTTTCATTGAGGTTTTTTTCTCCGTGATACTTGCTGTTTCATACCAGAGCATGTCCATCCCCCTTTTACGAACGTTTGTTCTTATTGTATACGAACATACATTCTTAAAAAAGAGGCTAAATACCTAAAAAAACCTTGAGCTTATTTTTCGCTCAAGGTCATTTCATTTACTAACAGCGGCTCTTTTATATCAAGCCCTGTGCGTGTATTTTCTTTTTCTGATGATGTGACGCCTTTTTTCAGGTCGATCTTTTTCACATAGCGTCCATCCATCTCCAAGACCTTCATCCGAATATCATCAAGATAAATGGATTGTCCTTCTCGGATATCAATGTTCTCATTTAAGATTAGCCCACCTATCGTATCAATTTCTTCATCATGATATGACATTTCGATCAAATCTTGAACTTCCTCTAATCTCACTTTTCCATCTAATATATAATGATGCTCCGCTCTCTTTTGAATGACAGGTTGCTCATCTTCATCGAATTCATCTCGAATGTCTCCAACAATCTCTTCTAAAATATCCTCTGTTGTGACAAGTCCAGATGTCCCGCCATATTCATCCGTTAAAATCGCCATATGCATTCGATCGCGCTGCATCTTGACGAGAAGCTCTTGAATTGGAATCGTGTCAATCACTTCAATCACTGGATAAATATAATCTTGAAGCTTCAGTTGATCTTTTTCTCCTTGGTACACAATATCTGCAAAGAGCTGCTTTTTGTTGAGCATGCCTATGACATGGTCTTTATCCCCTGAAAACACTGGGAAGCGTGTGTACTTTTCCTTTGTCATGATCGCCAGTATTTCGTCTAACGGCATATCTTCTGGAATCGCACAAATTTCTCTTCGCGGTATCATAATTTCTCTTGCGATTCGATTATCAAAATCGAATATCTTGTTCATATAATTATACTCTGATGAGTTGATTTCCCCATTTTTTAAGCTTTCAGATAATAAAATCTTTAATTCCTCTTCGGAATGGGAATGTTCTTTTTCAGACCCCATATCGATACCCATCATTTTCGTTAGTACACGGGCTGACCCGTTCAACACATAAATGAAAGGGTACATAAGGATATAAAATGCATGCAGCGGTCCTGACAGCCAAAGCGTCATTTTTTCTGCCTTTTGTATGGCAAGTGTTTTTGGTGCAAGCTCGCCAACAACTACATGCAAAAAGGTAATAATAGAGAACGCAAGTGTTGCTGAGATCAGGCTGATTGCTGAATCAGGAATGTTTGTCAAACCAAAACCTCGAACTAAAAGTTCTTTTACTGCCGGTTTACCGATCCACCCTAAACCAAGGGATGTCACTGTAATACCGAGCTGGCAGGCTGACAAATATTCATCTAGCCTTGATGTCACCTTTTTCGCCATGATAGCCTTTTTGGACCCTTCGGCAACAAGCTGATTAATTCTTGAACTTCTCACCTTTACAATGGCAAATTCAGATGCAACAAAGAAAGCTGTTAAAGCAATCAAAACTCCGACTATACTCAGATTAACAATATCGTCCATTTAACCTTGCTCTTTCTTAGAAGAACAAGGAGTCACCTCCTGATTGATGATGTTGTCTTTTGCAAAACGGTTAACTGATTAAATAAGACTACTTTGAGGGCCCCACTTAACCACCTCCGGTTCACGTAAAATCCGTCTCTCTACATATATATGAAACGGTATTCATTTTATCTTACCATAAATAATCTGAAAATTCCTGTATCGCTACAGTATTTTAGAGATGACAACCCAAATTGATGGAAATGCCCTTTGTTTCTTCATATTGGCAGGAAATCTGAACAATTATCTTGTATTTCAGACTCGAATTATATTAAACTATTTTCATAAACTATAACGTGACGGTTAGGAGGAGATGTTCAGATGGGGCTGAGAAAAAGTATCGTATTGGTGAACTAGCACAGATTGCACAGGTGACGAAACGAACTGTAGATTATTATACGAATCTAGGGTTGCTTGCGCCTGTTAGATCTTGCTCTAATTATCGTTATTACGATGAACATGCTTTAGAACGATTACAATTAATCGTTCTTTGCAAACAGCAGAGATTGGCTCTTTCTGACATCAAATCCAGATTAGATGAACAATTCCCTTCTCAAAAGGAAGAACATGACGAACTTGTCCATTTAACCTCTGATATCGATCGGATGAATGAGCATATGGACCGCATTTTGGCACGTTGTAAGCAGCTTCAGCCAGAACAACGTGAAAAACTAAAAGAGCAGCTTACTCCTGAAAAAATGACGGCTGTCCAATCATTTTTACTGCTGTTAAGTTAAAATTTTTACTAAACAGGAGGTGTTACCTTCGTTCTCAAAGTCAGAACGAAGGCCTTAATTGGACATAGTGAATTTACTCATAGTTGCTTTACTTATAGCTTTAACCGCGTTTTTCGTTGCATCGGAGTTTGCGATCATTCGCTTAAGAAGCTCAAGAATTGATCAGTTAATCGCAGAAGGTAATAAAACAGCAGTTGCTGTCAAGCATGTCACGACTCACCTTGATGAGTATCTGTCGGCCTGTCAGCTCGGTATCACCATTACCGCCCTTGGTATTGGTTGGTTAGGGGAAGAAACAATTGCGCATATGCTTGCTCCACTATTTGTAGAGCTGTCGATTCCTCAATCAGCCAGTCATATTGTCACTTTTATTATTGCGTTTAGTATTATGACGTTTTTACACGTCGTGGTTGGAGAGCTTGCCCCAAAAACACTCGCCATTCAAAAGGCTGAGCAAGTGTCCCTTCTATTTGCTAGACCGCTTATGATATTTTATAAAGTGATGTTTCCGTTCATTTGGGTGTTAAATGGATCTGCTCGTTTATTAACGAAAGCATTTGGTCTTCAACAAGTTTCTGAGCATGACATGGCGCACTCTGAAGAAGAATTGCGGATTATTTTATCTGAGAGCTATAAGAGCGGCGAGATTAACCAGTCTGAATTCAAATATGTGAATAAAATTTTTGAATTTGATGACCGTCTGGCGAAAGAAATTATGATTCCTCGTACCGAAGTTGTCAGCTTCCCGCACGATATTACGATTGAGGAAATGCTGAAAGTGACCAAAGTCGAGAAATATACACGTTATCCAATTGAAGATGGCGATAAAGACAACATTATCGGTGTTGTGAATATTAAAGAAGTACTCACTGCATGTATTAGTGGTGAATGTTCCACAAGTGATACGATCGAACATTTTGTAAACCCGATTATTCATGTAATTGAAACAGTTCCTGTTCATGATCTACTGCTTAAAATGCAGCGTGAGCGTGTACACATGGCCATTTTATCAGATGAATATGGCGGTACAGCCGGACTTGTAACAGTTGAAGACATCCTTGAAGAAATTGTCGGTGAAATTCGTGATGAATTCGATATTGATGAAATCAACGAAGTGCGTAAATTGGGAGAAGACCACTACATCTTTGATGGAAAGGTCCTTGTAGATCAAGTTAACCTGCTACTAGGTATTCAGCTTGATAACGAAGAAGTCGACACAATCGGCGGCTGGTTCCTTACACAAAAATATGAAGTCGAGAAAAATGACGCGATTCGTGAACAAGGCTATGAATTTATCATTAATGAAGTCGATGGACACCATGTGGCATATATCGAAGTCAAAAAACTAAACGAACAACTATTAGAAGCAGCTGAAGAAGGCGCTTCTTAAGAAAAAAACGACCCTTGCCTTAGCAAGTGGTCGTTTTCTTTATCCCTTTTCGATTAACTTAGCTTCAAGTTCTTTGATTCTTGTGTTTAATACTTCTGTCATCGCACCTAATCTTTCTTTTGGCGGCAGATGATCAAATTCAGACAGCTCAATCGGTTCACCAATAATTAAGCGCATTTTCCCCTTCTTAAAAAGGCTTTTTGCATTAGAAGGTCCTTTGTACGCTGCTGGTACGATTGGTGATTTGCCGAGCTGCGCAATCGTAACGGCCCCTCTTTTTAAAGGAACATCTTCTGTTGTACGTGTTCCGCTTGGAAAAATCCCAACGATTTTCCCCTCTTTTAATAATTTAATGGGCGTTTTAATACTGCTTGGCCCAGGATTCTCTCGATCAACTGGAAAAGCATGAATCTTCTTTAAAAATCCGCCGATCCATTTATTTGCAAACAATTCTTTTTTCGCCATGTAGTGGATCTCAAACGGAAGAATTCCTGCGCCTAATGCAAGAACATCCACAAAACCCTCATGCGTACAAGCAATGACAAACCCCCGGTCTGTTGGCAGATTCTCTTTTTGATATACTTTGATTCCGCCTCGGAGAGCAAAAAATGCTTTGACGGTATAGCCTGAAAATTTATACATAGTGCACTTCCTTTGTTTGAAGAATGAAGGATTTGTTTCTATTATAACAAATTTTTTATTACCTGGTACTAAAAATTTTCTCCTGTTGATAAAATAGAGACGGTTCACTAAAATCATCTTTTCACTTAAGATGACCGCTCCTTCTGTATTCAAGTATGTGTTTTTAGGAGAGAATAGAGGAAGAAATGTGTCCAAAATTGTCGTTTTTTGAGTTTTTTTCCTGATTTGTTCTATTGAAAACACTTTATAAATGATGCAAATTTCGCTATGATAAGGAGAAATGATTTTGATTCGGCGAAAGAGATGAGTAATGTACGGCCTATGAGAAGTTTCGTGCAACTTTATGCCTTTCTTATGCGTGTATAACATAGAGGGGAGAAAAATCAGTGACGATCGATGAAATTTATCAAATGTATATGAACGATGTTTACAGGTTTCTGCTCTCCATGACAAAAGACAAACATTTGGCAGAGGACTTATTGCAGGAAACCTTTATGCGTGCTTATATACATATTCATTCCTACGACCATAGCAAAGTGAAACCTTGGTTATTTCAGGTGGCACGAAATGCTTTTATTGATTATGTCAGGAAACATAAAAAAGAAGTGACCATATCGGATGATCTCATTGGCGGCCTTTTACAAACGTCTGTACAAAGTCCTGCTGAACAGATTGAAATAAAAGAAGTTCTCAACATGTATTTGGAGCAACTTCCAGATAACTACAAGGAAGCGTTGACATTGTATTATTTAAAAGAACTAAATTACAAAGAAGCATCCAAGGTCATGAATATTACTGAAGCAAATTTTAAAAGTGTTTTATTTCGTGCAAGGCAGCGCCTAAAAGCACTATATAACAGAGGTGTTAATGATGAATGAAGAGTTTAATAAGCGATGGGAACAATATAATAATGGCGAGATGAACGAGGAAGAAATGATGGCGTTTGAAGAAGAGCTGGAAGAAAATGAAAAACGCTTAAGCCAAGAACTGAATGACTCAGATTGGACAGACTTCTCCATCAGTCCTGAAAAACAAAAAGCCATTTTACAATACGGAAAAAGAAAGTCCTATTTACGTATTTCTGTGCTTGCTGTTATATCTACATTGATTATTTTACCGCTTTGTACACTAGGTAGTTATCTATACTACGGCGTTGGCGGAGCAGACAGTAAAGGCAATCATTTTATGGAAACGGCCGCTGTAACAGTCGCCCTAACAAAACCGAATGTCGCCATTGATATGAAAGATTTAAAAGGACAAGTCAAACTATTTGGTATGAACACAGAACTTAAGCTGCAAAAACAAATTGGCAATAAAACAGAAGCCATCGGCAGTGAACAAATCGAAATGTTTTTCGATAAATTAAAGCAGCCTACGATCTCTTATTATGGCGACAGCGCACGTAATACGGAGGATTTCTTTACGCACCCTTCGTCTCAGGCAGATACATCTAAAAAACAAACACTCACTACTCTAGACAAGCTACCTGAAGGAACAGTGAGTGAAGTGTATGTATCCTATGACAAAGCATACACACCGAAAGACGTGTATTCATTTGCTAAAAAATATGATATGAAAGTGCTTTGGAATGCGATCAAAACAGAAGATTCATTAAGTGGAAATCAGCGTCCAATCGGTTTTCCCGGGAAAGACTCTGAATTTTTAAAAGAGCTTCAGCACACATCAAAAACAGAGGTTGATCAGTTCAAAGATGCCCTCGCCTATGTCAACCAGCATCCATCCTGGGCAAAAACGATCTCTGGCAGACCTGAACTTGACCTCTCTAACCGAATACGCTATATCAATCAAAATGGTGTCACGGTTTACGGTTCTGTTGTCACAGGTCCTTCTAAAGAAATAGAGAAATTTGTGAAGACAAAACGCATTAAAACGGCCAAAGTGAGCGAGGTGGAATTATGGAATTGGTAAGAATTTTTAAAGAGCATAATGTGTTTGGCTGGATTTCGGTCGGCACCGCTATTTTATCGCTGCTCATGCTGAACCTCGCCATTATTAGCAATGTGACATTTTATTCGTTTCAAATGCTTCCTTTTGCAATGGCCGCAGTTCCATTCGGTGTGATTGAACTGTTCATTAAAAAAGGCCGCACTGGACCAGGTTTCCTAGGCGTCGTTCTGAATATTTTTGTCATCGTTTGTGTCTATGCGATCGTCTCCATTGATGTCGATCTTCAATTAGGTTTTTAAATCTCATGAGATAAAAAGCCCGTGTTACTTGGCTAATGCCAAGCAGCATGGGCTTTTTTATGATATCGTTTTTATTTTCTTGCATTTAATGGTAAACCTACAGCGCCATATAAAAATGAGACTGCTTTATAAGCAGTCCCTAGATGATATTAGTTTACAAATGTCTTTGCGCCAAGGTAAATTGGCTTCCAATAGCTTGAAGTCATATCGCTGATCGTCACACCATCAGAAGCAGCGTGGATAAACTTGTTGTTCCCAAGGTAGACACCCATGTGAGATGGGCCAGATTTATAGGTTGTAAAGAAGACAAAATCTCCAACTTTAGGTGTTGAGACGCTTTTCATTGATCCCCAAAAACCTTCAGTTGTTTGTCTTGAAATCTTTGTTTGTTTGTTAATGATATACCACATAAAACCGCTGCAATCAAAGCCTTTCGGTGTCGTTCCACCCCATTTATATGGTGTACCGTTTTGTGCTTTCGCATCTGCTACGAGTTTAGACGTGTTTAAAGAAGAAGTAGCAACTGTTTTTTCTTTGACAGGTGTTGGTTTCACTTTGGACGTCTTTTTCACTTTCAGCTTTTGTCCAATTTTAATCAGATCTGTTTTGAGTTTATTTAACGATTTCAGCTCTTTCACTGTCATTCCATATTTTTTGCCGATTTTAGATAAAGTATCACCTTTGACAACTTTATGAGTGGCTGTCGCTGAAGACGCTTTTACTTTTGTTGTTGTTTTTGATGTTTTCGTTACCTTTTTTGAAGAAGTACCATTCACTTTTAAAGTTTGTCCAACATAAATCGTGTTAGATTTCAACTTATTGTCTGATTTAATCTTACTCACGGTTGTTTTGTATTTTTTCGCTAGAACAGAAAGAGAGTCACCTTTTTGAACCTTTACTGATTGTGCTGAGGCAGCTCCGGCAAATAATGTCGTTCCAAGTAGAACTGCACTTGCAGCTGTGATCAATTGTTTTTTCATTTGTTCCTCCTGTATGTTTCTATCGTGATCCGAATTTTTATCTACTTTCTATTATAAGGATCGAATACCAGAAGAAATAGTCTTGACTTCCTACGACATTATGCTTATTAATTCGGCAAAAATTATTTTTTTTTAGGGTTCTTTTTATTTCATTTTTATTACACAATCATGACAAAACAAATGCATCTTGTCATAGATAAATCATACATTCATTTCTCTTTTTGGTTCATTCTATGTAAAGTGGACCTTTACAATTTTAAAGTGAACTTTACGGTGCTGTCATTTGGAATCCACACTTCTGCTCTACCATTGTAAACGTGAGAGCGATACATAAACAATGAGGAGGCAAAATGAATGAGTGTGTTGAAAAGCTCGAAAACGAAAATAGCTGCAATCGCAGCCGCATCAGTGTTATCGATTGGTATTTTTTCAGGAATTGAATTTGGACAGGCTGACAAAGCTGAGGCTAAAAAGAAACCAAAAAATGACGTACAAAATGTGATCGTGCTCATTGGAGATGGCATGGGAACACCTTACCTTTCAACTTACCGCTCATTTAAACACAACGGTGATCTTTCCAAGCAAACAGCGTTTGACCCTTACCTCACTGGCATGCATAAAACATACCCTGATGATTCTAAAAGTAACATTACTGATTCAGCAGCAGCTGGTACAGCCATGGCAACTGGTCAAAAGACATACAACAACGCCATTGGTGTAAACAAAAATGGCAAAAAACTAAAAACAGTATTAGAAGAAGCAAAACGCAAAGGAAAGTCTACTGGTCTCGTCGTCACATCTGAATTAACCAATGCGACACCTGCTGCGTATGCCGCCCACGATGTGTCTAGAAAAAACACAGCAGCCATTGCTGATGATTTCTTCGATGAGAAAATTGGCAAACAGCATACAGTCGATGTCATGCTTGGCGGAGGACTGATCGATTTTGTCCGAAAAGATCGTGATTTGACGAAAGAATTTCAAAAAGCAGGCTATCGTTACGTAACCAATAAAGCTGACTTACAAAAAAACAAACAGCAAAAATTGTTAGGCATTTTTGCTGACGGTGGTCTCGATAAAGCAATTGATCGTGATAAAACGACCCCTTCTTTGCAAGACATGACATCCTCAGCCATCAAACAGCTGTCTAAAAACAAAAAAGGATTTTTCCTCATGGTTGAAGGCAGTCAAATTGACTGGGCTGGACATGACCACGATATTGTCAGTGCGATGAGTGAGATGAAGGATTTTGAAAAAGCATTTGAAGAAGCCATTCGTTTCGCAAAAAAGGATAAAAATACATTAGTCATCACGACAGCAGATCATTCAACTGGCGGCCTTTCCTTCGGGGCAGACGGCTCGGGAAGCTGGGATTATCAGCCTGTCAAAGCAGCAAAGAAGACACCTGATTTTATTGCAAACAAAATTGTTGGGGGTATGACGGTCGAGACTGCGCTCAAACAATACATCGACCTTGATTTCTCAAAAGAGGAAATCGCCTCTATTCAAAAGGCAGCTGAAACAAAAGATCCTGTTCAAATTGATGATGCCATCGAAAAAGTCATCAATACGAGGTCTCATACAGGCTGGACCACATCGGGTCATACAGGGGATGAAGTACCATTTTATGCTTATGGACCAACAAGTGAGCAGCTAAAAGGGCTCATGGAAAATACAGATCAAGCGAAACACATTTTCAAACTGCTGAAAAACCAATAAAGTGCTAATCACAAAAAAAGATGTCTAGTCGTAGACATCTTTTTTGATCATTAAGTGAGATACTTCCTATGAACCCCTTTTCCATCGTATGAAAACATCACTTCTTTTCCTTCAAGAACTGACTCGATATGCACACTTCTTCCCCATAGCTGATACAAATATGGAAGCACCTTTTCTAAGTATTTGAGATCGAGCTCAATGCCTTCATACCAATGTTTAATATAGAGTTCATTGTTTTTTAAATAGTCGCCATCGATGACTGTCAAATACGGAAAGCCGCCATTGACCCTCATGCTGACTAGCTGATCACGGACTGCCTTCCATTCTTTATCAATGACTTTATAGTCTCTCCCCTGCTTTTGAAACAAGTACAAATCTTCCCTCATCACAAGGTCTTTCGTTAAGTAATTTCGAATAAAAGAAATGTCTGATTCAATTTCTCGCACTTCAAACATTTTGCTGCGACCGGACCCTTCCGTCACTCCTGCTTTTTTTAATTCCTCGCATGGATGATCGTAGCGCTCTTCAATATCTTCAAAAATCTTCAGCCCTAAATAGTAAGGATTGATTCCTGTCTTAGATGGCTGCACGACACCTGCATTTAATTTGGCAAATTCAATCGATTCACTTGAATCTAAATCAAGTTCACGCATAATCCGCTGGTGCCAATACGATGCCCAGCCTTCATTCATGATTTTCGTTTCTAGCTGTGGCCAAAAATAGAGCATTTCCTCTCTCAGCATCGTCAGCACATCCCGCTGCCAAGGCTCTAGCTCCCGGGAGTGTGCCTCGATAAAGAGCAAAATATCTTTTTCTGGCTTTGGGGGGAATTGCTTGATCGTTTTCTTTTTCTCACGTGTTTTTGATTCATCCATTCCCCACAAATCATCATATGGCGTTTGACGTTTTGGTTTGTCCTCTTCATATTCATCTTCATCGTCGAGATTCCAGCTTAATTTTGAACGAACAAGCGACGGATCAATATGCTCCTGCAATGCCAATACAGCATCTAAAAAAGACTCGACTTCTTTTGTACCGTGGATATGTTCATATTCTTTAATTCGCTCTGCTGCCGCTGACATACTTTCCACCATATCTCGTTTTGTGTTTTGGAAACGGCAGTTGTTTTTAAAGAAATCGCAGTGTGCCAAGACATGAGCCACAATTAGTTTATTTTGAACAAGCGAATTGTTATCAAGGAGAAAGGCATAGCAAGGATTTGAATTAATCACCAGCTCATAAATTTTGCTTAATCCTAAATCATAATGAAGCTTCATTTTGTGAAATTGCTTTCCAAAGCTCCAGTGGCTAAATCGTGTTGGCATGCCATATGCACCGAATGTATAAATAATCTCCGCGGGACAGATTTCATACCTCATCGGATAAAAATCTAGACCAAATCCTTCTGCAATTTCTGTAATTTCATCAATGGCTCGTTGTAAAAGACGCTTTTCAGATACGCTCAAGGAAACCATCCCTCCTCATCGGACTTATCCCTACTATATGAGCGTACCTAAAAAAACATGATGTTCAGCCAGTTGTTTAGACGACTTCCATTTCTTTCATGGACTGCCCGCCGAACGCTTCAAAATGGATATTCTCTTCTGGGATGTCCATCGCTTTTAGAATAAGGATCATCTCTTGAGTAAATGCTGGAGAACCGCAAACATAAAATTGGCCTTTTCCTTCACCAATGACTGATTGAAGGAAAGGTCGGTCAATCCGCGTAGCCACCTTCTCAACCAGCTCACTCTTTCCACTCTTTTCAAATTGTTCGTTACAAAGGATAATACGCCCCTCTGGAGATGAAGTGAGAACGTGTTCAAACTCTTGTTCAAAAGCGGTTACATCCTCTAATCTGTCTGCATGAATCATCGTGAATGGCTGATTGTTATGCGACGCTGTTTTCACTAAACCAATCATTGGTGTGACACCAGAACCGGCACTAATCAAATAAACGGGTTCTTTTGTGTCATCTTTCAAGCAGAACATTCCCTGCGGCATACTCACGTGAAGAATATCGCCTTCTCTCATTTCATCATGCAGGAATGTGGAGACATGCCCATCTCGTTTCACGGTGATGCGATAGTAAGATGGGTGATATTGATCTGATAAACTGTATTGTCTGCTGCATACATAGGCTTCACCCGGCATATCTACCTGCACCGTAATGTATTGACCAGCTTCATACATTGGTAGCTCAGATTCATCCTCTGGTACGAAATAAAAGGAAATGAGTGATGGAGATTCTTGTTTCTTTTTCTTCAGAATAAACGGTTTGACATCTGCCCATCCACCCGTTTGTTTCACATTTTCAGCCATCATTTCTGCCTCAATGGTGATGAATATATTCGCAATGATGTCATATGCAGCCTTCCAAGCCAACAATGTGTCATCTTCCTCTGATAACCCAAATACCTCTTTCATTGCTTCAAGAAGGTGATATCCGACGATTGGGTACTGCTCTTTTTTCACCATGACACTGACATGCTTATGGGCAATTTGTTTCACAGCAGGAAGCAAGTCTGCCAAGCGATCAATGTGCAGTGCAGCTTGATAGAGTGTTGCGGCAAGCGCCTCTGGCTGGCTTCCATTCATGAGATTTGTTTTATTAAACTGATTGAGTAGCTCTGGGTGCTGTCTAATCATATTTTGATAAAAAACAGTCACAAGTTTTGTTCCCTCAGCTTTTAGAAGAGGGGCTGATTGTTTAATGGCATTCATTTGATCTGTGGATAACATCGTTATTCCTTCTTTCAAAAGATGTATTTTAAATACATCTTTATCGTAATGGATGACAGCTTATAAAAGCAATATTTAAAATGCATGTTTTAAATGTTGTCACATTTAGTACTTTCTCGAACAGTTTTTGTCTAAAATGTGTTACGATGATACAAAACTCTATTAGGTTTAGAGGTCGTCCAAATGAAACTTACGAATTATACAGATTTCTCATTAAGGGTACTCATTTATTTAGCTTCGAGAGAAAACAATGAACTGTCAAATATTCAGCAGATTGCCGATATTTATGGCATTTCGAAAAATCACCTGACAAAGGTCATTTACCATCTTGGAAAACGTGGTTATGTAGAAACGATCCGCGGAAGAAATGGTGGGATTAGGCTGGGGAAAAGCCCAGAAAGCATTAATATTGGTGAGGTTGTCCGCTATACAGAGGATGATTTAGTCATGGTTGAATGCTTTGATCCGAAGAAAAACAGCTGTATTATCTCCCCGATTTGTTCATTAAAACACGTACTTCATGAAGCACTCACTGCTTATTTACGCGTTCTTGACCAATACACATTAAATGATTTAACACAAAACAAAGATGCTCTAAGAGAGCTTCTGCTCTAAGGCGAAAGAATTTATTTCTTTCGTCTTTTTCTTTACCTCCTTGTAATAATAATTTATTTAAAATTATTATAAATAAATATTGACTATCATGTTTGATTCAATATAATTAGGGTATATAGATTGCTAGAAACCATTTTTTGTTTACAGGAGGAGAAAAAGAATGACAAATTCTAATCATAAAAATTTGACAACGAATCAAGGCGTGCCAGTTGGCGATAATCAAAACTCTAGAACTGCTGGTCACAGGGGGCCTTCATTTCTTGATGATTACCATTTGATTGAAAAACTTGCACACTTTGACCGTGAACGTATTCCAGAGCGTGTCGTTCATGCAAGAGGCGCCGGCGCTTATGGTGTATTTGAAGTAGAAAATAGCATGGAGAAACATACAAGAGCAGCCTTCTTAAGTGAAGAAGGAAAACAAACAGACGTTTTTGTCCGTTTCTCAACGGTTATTCACCCTAAAGGTTCACCTGAAACATTACGTGACCCTCGCGGCTTCGCTGTCAAGTTTTATACAGAAGAAGGCAACTATGATCTAGTTGGGAACAACTTGCCGATCTTCTTCATTCGTGATGCACTCAAATTCCCTGACATGGTTCACTCTCTCAAGCCAGATCCTGTAACCAACATTCAAGATCCTGACCGTTATTGGGATTTTATGACGTTAACACCTGAATCCACTCACATGCTCACATGGCTCTTCTCTGACGAAGGTATTCCTGCGAACTACGCTGAAATGCGCGGTTCTGGTGTTCATACGTTTAGATGGGTAAACAAATACGGAGAAACGAAATATGTGAAATACCACTGGAGACCATCAGAAGGCATTCGCAATTTATCGATGGAAGAAGCTGCAGAAATTCAAGCAAACGACTTCCAGCATGCGACAAGAGACTTGTATGATCGTATTGAAAAAGGAAATTATCCAGCATGGGATCTTTACGTTCAGCTTATGCCGCTCAGTGATTATGATGAACTAGATTATGATCCATGTGATCCGACGAAGACGTGGAGCGAGGAAGATTATCCGCTGCAAAAAGTGGGCCGCATGACACTGAACCGCAATCCAGAAAATTTCTTTGCTGAAACAGAGCAATCTGCTTTCACGCCAAGTGCCCTAGTACCAGGAATTGAAGCATCTGAAGACAAACTGCTTCAAGGTCGTCTGTTCTCTTATCCTGACACGCAGCGTCACCGCCTAGGTGCAAACTACATGCGCATCCCAGTGAACTGTCCTTATGCGCCTGTTCACAATAACCAACAGGATGGCTTTATGACAACAACTCGTCCAAGCGGTCATATTAACTATGAACCAAACCGTTATGACGATCAGCCAAAAGAAAACCCTCACTACAAAGAAAGTGAACCCGTTCTTCATGGTGACCGTATAGTGAGACAAAAAATTGAAAAACCAAATGATTTCAAACAAGCTGGAGAAAAATATCGAAGCTACTCTGAAGAAGAGAAACAAGCATTGATCAAAAACCTGACAGCTGACTTGAAAGATGTAAATGAAAAAACGAAATTACTTGCGATCTGTAACTTCTATCGTGCAGATGAAGATTACGGACAGCGTTTAGCGGATTCACTCGGTGTGGATATTCGCTCATATCTTCAAGGAAGCATGAAATAGATCTTGTTTTCAGCTGGAGCACCTCTTTTTAAAAGAGGTGCTTTTTTATAGCCGAAATACGTTAATACTAATCAAATGACCCGTCACTGGATGAAAATAAATTTCTGCATGTGCTGCAAATCGTGTGGAGCCTTCCTTCACGGTCACGCGAAACACATCTTTTGTTTGATCTTCATTCACTTGTGTACGTCCAATGTAATGATAATCGTTTAAAGCGGCGCCTTCATATTCATCTTGCAAGGCAGTATACGCAAGTCTTTCCCAATTCTCTGCCGGCTGCACAGCTGCTTGTGAAGATGGATGAATCATGAGACTGCCAAATAAAACAATTCCTGCTGCAAAAAGCATCCATAATTTCGGGTGCATAATATCAATATTCTCACTTTCATGTCTATTTTGTTTAGGTTTTGCTGGTTGGTTCTTTTTCATACATCAAGCATTTATTCAGCCTATAATTCCCGGTACCCAGTTTATGCAGACACCAACTTTTCCCCTGAAAAAGTCGACCTGATCCGAGCAAACTAATGAGGACTTCTCAAGGGAAAGGAGAAGGTTTAATGAATGTGGCAGATTATGATAAGGCACTTTATTATACGCATCGCTCGCAATGGGATAATTTACTTATTCTTATGGTCCGTACGCAAGATGATTTGCTCTCGAAACGTATTGAGCATTTCTTACATGCGTATCAATTTAACCGGAACGATGCAGATGTTGAAAAATGTTTATATGGACTCCTGCAGTATATCGACCATGCTTCAGAGGCTGCCGTTGCTGAAGCATATGCTGAACCAATGTACACATAAAGGAAAAGGTTGATTTTCGATTGTTGACAAAGGGCTAAAATGAACTTTATTTTAGCTCTTTGTTTTCTTTTCAGCCTTTTACTAACCGCCTTTCATAAAGAAGAAAAGACTTCACGAGAGAATACTCATGAAGTCTTTTGGAATGTCCACCATGACTGTTTACAACAGCTCTTTCGGCTGATTTTTTTGATAATCTACCGCATATAGAGCGGCCTGAGTTCGATCTGCCAGCTCTAACTTTGATAACACATGAGACACGTGAGTTTTCACAGTCTTTTCAGAAATAAAAAGCGATGAGGCAATTTCTTTGTTACTTTTCCCTTTTGCGATTTCAAATAAGACATCACGTTCTCTATTGGTCAGTTCGTTCATCAATGCCCATTTCTGCTCTTTAGGTTCAGTTAGATGCTGGACGAGAAACGTCGTAATATGACCGTCTAATTGATACGTACCATTTTGCACCTCAATCATTGTCGTGAGAAGCTTTTCAGGTGCTACATCCTTGAGCTGATAAGCCTTCGCTCCCGCTTGGATAGCAGGGATCACATAGTCCTTATCTGCATAGCTTGTCAGAATGACAATGCGGACATCCGGCATATCCAGCGTCATTTGCTTTGTCGCCTCAATTCCATTCATTACAGGCATAGAGAGATCCATCAAGACAATGTCAGGCTTTGTTTGCCTAACTACCTGCAGTGCCTCTTCCCCATTGGATGCCTCACCGACGATGTCTACATCTGGCTGAGTTTGCAAGAAAAAGACCAGCCCTTTTCTGACAATATGATGATCATCTGCAATAACTACCCTCATGACAATCCCTTCCTTTCTTGAGAAAATGGTACTTTCACATCAATCGTCGTTCCCTTACCTAGCTCAGAATTGATGCAAAATGTACCGCCTGCTCTTCGGATACGATCAGCCATCCCTTTCAGCCCAAATGAAGGAAGACTCATTTGTTCATCATACTGAAATCCCTTTCCCTGATCGATGATTTTCATACCAAACGTATCTCCTGATTGCTCCAGTTTGACCTCTACTTTCTCAACGCCCGCATGCTTTTGGCAGTTATTTAGAGCTTCTTGACATACGCGAAATAAAGTCTCGTGCTTTGAATGATCTATTTCCATACAGCCTGATAAAGACAATGAACAATTTAGACCTAAAAGCTGTGCATACTCTTCAATCGCTGTCGTAAATCCTTTTTCAAGTCCTTTTGGTCTTAACTGCCATATGAGTGAACGCATTTCAATGAGGGCATCTTGTGATAAATGCTGAATAAAATCAATCATTTCCCCTAAATGTTGATCACTTGTCATTTGACGCGCTGCCTTTGCAGTCAAACTCACGGAAAACAGCATTTGATTCACAGAATCGTGTAAATCCTGTGCAAGCCGGTTTCGTTCTTCTAGCAGTGCATGCTGCTGCTCATTTTGCACAAGCTTCATGCGCTGAATAGCCGTACCTATTTGCAGTGCAATACTTTCAAGCAGATTCAGCTCCTCCTGTGTAAATGTGACCTTCCCTTTTGCCGCCACATTTAATAAGCCAAACGTACGCTTACATGCTTGGAGCGGAACGGTTGCATGATGGGTAATTCCTTCTGTATCTCCAAGCTTTTGCTCAATCGCCGTTTCAATCCGTTTACAATTGATGATATTGGTCGCTGATTGCAGTGAGCCTTTCGTGTAGCGGTTGATGCAATAGCAATCGTTTTGACACATGAGCTCTTTTTGATGCTTTGCCAGCGCTTCAGGTAAGCATACTTCTGCCATTAGTTCATACGATCCGTCTTCTTCTATAAAATAAATCCATGCTGTTTGAAAGCCTGTCACTTCCATAAGCATATGAAGCACTTCATGAAGCGTTTCCTTCATTTCCATTCCTTCATTTAACTTTTCAGCAATTTCTTTTAACGTTTTTAATGTTTTGACTTTTTCTTGGTAATCTCCCATCGTGTGTACCCCCGGCTTTTACTGCCTCTCTGATCAATATGTTGATTATACCATGAGCATCTGTGCGGCTCTTTCTCAAAAAGGATGATTTTTTCTCATCCTTTCGACTGAGAAAAGCCATCATGCATGACATGATGGCTTTGTGATATTTTATTTAGCTGTTTCTTCCACAATGTCATAGACGACTTTCATGACTTCTTCTGATAAGTGTTTCAGCTTTTCTTCGCTGTCTGTTAACGATGTGCCTTTGACTGCAATATAAAATTTGACTTTAGGCTCCGTACCAGAAGGTCGTAAACAAAACCATGAGCCATCTTCAAGGAAATATTTCAGGACGTTTGATGCCGGCAGATGAATCGTTTCTTCTTTCTTTTCAGCCACAAGGTGCCTTTGACTTGATTGATAATCCTCAATGACCGTAATGCGCTGACCGGCGATAGAAGCTGGCGGGTTTGATCTAAAGGTATGAAGAATAGCAGAAATCTGCTCTGCTCCTACTTTCCCCTTTAAGGTTAATGACTTTAAGCCTTCTCTGTAAAATCCAAATTCCTTAAAAATATCAACAAGCGCATCGTATAATGACTTCCCTTGTTTCTTATAAAAGGCTGCGACTTCAACTGCTAATAACGCAGCTTGAACTGCATCTTTATCTCGTGCAAAATCACCGATCAAATAGCCGTAGCTTTCTTCATAGCCAAATTGAAACGTGTATTCTCCGCTTTCTTCAAACTGCTTGATTTTTTCTCCGATAAATTTAAAGCCAGTGAGCGTATCAATCGTGTCAGCTCCAAATGCTGAGGCAACAGCACGCCCAAGCTCACTTGTCACAATCGTTTTCATCACAACGGGGCGAGGCGGTAGCTGACCTAGTTTTTGTTTTTCAGATAATAAATAATGAAGTAGTAAGGCGCCTGTTTGGTTGCCCGTCAAAACGGTAAATTCTCCATCGTGATTTTTCACAGCGATACCTAATCGATCTGCATCTGGATCTGTCGCAATCAACATATCAGCATTTTGCTTTTTGCCAAGCTTGATGGCGTATTCAAAAGCGGCATGCTCCTCTGGATTTGGAGACGTAACCGTCGAGAATTGCGGATCTGGTTTTTCCTGTTCAGGTACAACCGTCACATGCTTATAACCAAAGGCCTGAAGTCCGTTTCGGACAGGTTTATTCGCCGTCCCATGAAGCGGGGTAAACACCACTTTGACATCGACTTCTTTTGCAAGCTCAGGGTGCACACGAATGGTTTTTAATTTTTCCATATACGCTTGATCGATTTCTTCACCAATCATGCGGATCAAACCATTTTGCTTCAATACTTCTTCTGATTCCACTGAAATGGCTAATTCATTTTCGATGGCATCTACTTCTTTAATGACTTGATCTGCTTCAAATGGGGGCATTTGGCCTCCATCTTCTCCATAAACTTTATAGCCATTATATTCCGGCGGATTGTGACTTGCTGTCACAACAATCCCTGCAAAGGCATTCAGTTCTCGAACTGCAAAAGAGAGTTCTGGTGTCGGACGCAGTTCGTCAAATACGTATGTTTGAATGCCATGTGAAGCAAGTGTTTTGGCCGCTTCCATCGCAAATTCAGGAGATTTATGGCGTGAATCATAGGCAATGGCGACGCCTCTTTTTTTTGCATCCTCTCCATGTGCTGCAATATACGCAGCAAGACCAGCAGATGCTTTTCGAACAGTGTAAACATTCATTCGGTTCGTTCCAGCACCAATTTCTCCGCGCATTCCTCCAGTACCAAACTCAAGGTTTTTGTAGAAACAGTCTTCAAGTGCTTGATGATCATCTTGATGTGCCTCCAGCCATTCCCTCAGTTCAGTATCCAGGTGCTTCTCATTGATCCAACGCTCATAATTCGTATTCCAACTCATGGTCGTCCTCCCAGCTCTTATCATCAATAAAATAACATCTACTGTTATTTTATATGGAATTATCCTTCATGTCATGTTATATCATGAACATATGAAAAAACGATGAACAAAATAAAAAAAGCCGATACACGATCGGCTTTTTACTTATTCAGCATCAAGCGGTACGACTGCTTCATGGAATAGTCGGTCTAATTCAGTTTGATGTTTCTGTTTTGTCTCTTCATCCCAGCCAAAACGATCTGCCATATAGTCAACAACAGGCTGTGCATACGTTTTTGCCCAATTGATATTAAATAATAGGCTGCCTGTTCTTCTCAAGAAGAAATCGACAGGTGTTACAGCCAATTCTTCTTCGATCGCATAGACAAGTTCAGCCAACACATATGCGGGAATGTTTCGTTTGTCTGCTTCCCCTTGAAGCTGCTCTACACGCTTGAAGACATTGCTGACGTTTGAGCCATATTTCTCAGCTAATTTTTGTGCAATCGGTTCTGTCAAACCAACGGATGCTCCTTCTGCCGTTTTCGCTTGAACAAAGGATGCCATATTTTTCGAACCGCCTACATGCCCACCTGAAATTGGCATATGTTTCGTTTTACATGGTCCGAAATCTTTTCCAGTTTCCTCTTTCAGTCCATCACGTACAAGATTCACAATGTGTTCAGCCATTTTACGGTAACCTGTTAATTTACCGCCGGCAATCGTGATTAAGCCTGAAGATGATGTCCATACCTCATCTTTACGAGAAATTTCTGAAGGATCTTTCCCTTCTTCATGAATGAGTGGACGAAGACCAGCCCAGTTAGATTCAACGTCTTTCTCTGTAATGTTAAGATCTGGGAACATATATTGAATGGCTTTGATCACGTAATCACGATCTGCTTTTGTCATACGCGGATGTTCCAGCTGTTTTTTGTAAACGGTATCTGTTGTTCCCACGTATGTTTTTCCTTCTCTTGGAATCGCAAAGACCATTCGTTTATCAGGTGTGTCAAAGTAGATTGCTTGTTTTAATGGGAAAACAGATTGGTCAAATACTAAGTGAATTCCTTTTGTATGTTGTAAATGTTTCCCCTCTTTTGAGTGGTCCTTGTCTCTTAGCTGATCGACCCATGGACCAGTCGCATTGACGATTTTTTTCGCATATACATCGTATGTTTTTTGCGTCATCACATCTTCAATGACAACACCGACAACTTTGCCTTTATCATAAATAAATTCTTTTACTTTCGCATAGTTGACCGCTTCTGCCCCGAATTTCACAGCCTCTTTCATGACTTCAATTGTCAGGCGTGCATCATCTGTACGGTATTCAACATAGTAGCCCCCGCCTTTTAAGCCATCCTTTTTCACAAGTGGTTCTTTTGCAAGTGTCTCTTTTGCACTTAGCATACTTCTGCGTTCACTATGCTTAACGCCAGCTAAAAAGTCATATACTCTAAGTCCGATTGAAGTTGAAAACTTACCGAATGTCCCGCCTTTATGCATCGGAAGAAGCATCCATTCTGGCGTTGTCACATGAGGACCGTTTTCGTATACGATGGCACGCTCTTTACCGACCTCTGCGACCATTTTCACTTCAAATTGTTTTAAATAACGAAGTCCACCGTGCACTAGTTTCGTTGAGCGGCTAGACGTACCTGCTGCGAAATCCTGCATTTCCGCAAGACCGACACGCATTCCGCGTGAAGCCGCATCAAGTGCTGTACCAGCGCCAGTAATACCCCCACCAATGATAAACACATCATATGGTTTTTTTGTCATGTCCTGAAGCATTTGTTCTCTTTCTAAGCTAGAAAAAGTCATCTCTTGTTCCTCCCATGTTGTACGGTAAAGAAAAAGAGACCGCAAACACCCAAAGCGTATTTCTACACTTCGGTGCTTGCGGTCTCTCCAGTTCTCCAACCGTTCTATTAACTTACTTGAAGTATACCATACTTTTTGTTTATTTGAAAGCTTGAGCTGCTTTTACAGCCTTTTTCCACCCGCTGTATAACGAGTCACGGCTGTCTTCTTCCATTTTAGGTTCAAAGCGCTTGTCAAGGTTCCATTGTTTTGCAATGTCTGAACGGTCGTTCCAGAAGCCAACTGCTATTCCCGCAAGATAGGCCGCACCGAGTGCCGTCGTTTCATTAATTTCTGGACGTTCTACTGGTACATCGAGCAAATCACTTTGGAAGCCCATTAAGAAATCATTCTTTACAGCCCCGCCATCGACGCGCAATGTTTTAAGTGAGATGTTTGAATCTTTTTCCATCGCATCTAAAACATCTTTCGTTTGATAAGCAAGTGATTCTAACGTTGCACGAACAAAGTGCTCTTTAGAAGTACCGCGTGTTAAACCGAATACAGCGCCTCGGACATCACTATCCCAATATGGTGTGCCTAAACCAACGAATGCTGGTACGACATATACGCCGTCTGTTGACTCAACGCGCTCAGCATAAGCTTCACTGTCTTTTGAGTCTTTAAACATTCTAAGTCCATCACGCAGCCACTGGATCGCTGAGCCAGCAACGAAAATACTTCCTTCTAAAGCATATTCAACTTTGCCGTCAATGCCCCATGCAATCGTCGTTAACAATCCATGATCCGACTTAATTGCTTTTTCCCCTGTATTCATCAACATGAAACATCCTGTACCATATGTGTTCTTCGCCATTCCTTCTTCAAAGCAAGCCTGACCGAATAACGCAGACTGCTGATCTCCCGCCGCTCCTGCAATCGGAATATTTTTACCGAAGAAGTGATAGTCTGTTGTTTCACCATAAATGTGTGATGATGGTTTGACGTCTGGCAGCATGGAAGCTGGAACACCTAAGATATCAAGGAGTTCTTCATCCCATTTCAGATCGTAAATATTGAACATTAACGTTCTTGATGCATTCGAATAATCTGTCACGTGTGATTGCCCGCCAGTCATTTTCCAAATGAGCCATGTATCGATTGTGCCAAACAGTAAGTCACCATTTTCTGCTTTCTCACGAGCACCTTCGACATTGTCTAAAATCCATTTCACTTTAGTGCCTGAGAAATAAGCATCAATCAGAAGACCGGTTTTATTTCTAAACGTTTCATCGTGCCCTTGCGCTTTTAGCTCATCACATATACCCGATGTTTGTCTAGACTGCCAAACAATTGCATTGTAAACGGGTGCGCCTGTATGTTTATCCCAAACGACAGCTGTCTCACGCTGGTTCGTAATTCCGATACCGGCGATTTGATCTGCTTCAATTCCTGATTCGATTAAAGCAGTTGAAATAACTGATAGAACAGAGCTCCAAATTTCATTTGCATTGTGTTCTACCCAGCCTGGGTTCGGAAAATATTGATTGAATTCCTTCTGAGCTGTATGTGCAATTTTACCTTCTTGATCAAATAAGATCGCTCTTGAGCTTGTTGTCCCTTGATCTAATGCGAGAATATATTTTTCTTTTGCCATGGTGTTTTCCTCCCCTTACATACTTTCATTGACAGCATTTGTCTGGTTTTTCGTAGAGACATAGAGTCCTAACAATACCACAACTAAAATAACGCTTACAATCCAAAAGGCTGGTGTGACGTTCGCTTTAAAGGCTGCATTATAGAAAACACCGCCAAATGCACCGCCCAAAATTGGACCAACAACAGGAACCCAAGCATATTTCCAATTTGATGGACCTTTACCTGGAATCGGCAGAATGGCATGTGCGATTCTTGGACCTAAATCACGTGCAGGGTTAATTGCGTAACCAGTTGTACCACCTAATGAAAGACCAATTGCGACAATTAAGAAACCAACAATCAGCGGATTGACTCCGTCTGCAAATTTATTTGCACCAATCGCTAAAATTCCTACCACCAATACAAATGTACCAATGACTTCACTGAGCACGTTTGCAAAAGTATGCGGAATCGCAGGACCAGTTGAGAATACGCCTAGTTTTGCACCTGGATCGTCTGTCGCTTTCCAGTGTGGTAAGTAATGTAAGAAGACAATAATAGCTCCGAGTAATGCGCCAAGCATTTGACCGACAATATACATTGGAACATCAGCCCAAGGAAAACTTCCTTCTAATGCTAGACCTATTGTCAGCGCCGGGTTTAAATGTGCACCGCTGATTCCTCCAGTGGCATAAGCTGCAATCGCTACTGCAAATCCCCATCCGAAAGCGATTACAATCCAACCGGACTGATAAGCGAGCGATTTCTTTAAACTGACTGCCGCACACACACCGCCTCCGAAAATAATCAGAAGCATTGTACCAACGACTTCACCCCAAAATGGTGTCATGAAAAATTCCTCCTCTGGTTCAGTTGCCATCCCCTATAAATGTGTAGAAAAGATAAAGAAAAAAGACCCACAACAAACATACTTTACATCAGGGTCATTTGTCACCTAGTAAAGCGTCGTTGTGGATCTCCGTTTCTCCATCACATGATATTAACTTAGTGCTATAGTATCAGAGGATGAAAACGTTGTCAATCAATTTTCACATTTTATCTTTTTCATTTTTGGAACGCTTTCCAAAGCTTTGTATTCGATGTGGTGACTGCTGTCGCCCCTGCTGCAAGCGCCCGTTCTACATCTTCTTTTGTTCGGATAAATCCTCCTGCAAATATTGGTATTCCAGCTCTTTCGCGCACTTCTGTAATTAAATCTGGCACGACACCCGGCAATACTTCAATAAAATCTGGACGATGTTTTCCGACAAACTCCATGCTTTTTTCCATCGCACTTGTATCAAGTAAAAACATTCGCTGGATGGCATATACCTTTTTCTGCTTGGCTTTTACTATGACAGAAGACCTAGTAGAAATAATGCCAGCTGGTTTCATTTCCTGACAAATAAATTCCGTTCCGTACTCATCATGTTTGATTCCGTGAATGAGATCGACATGGACAAACATTTTTTTATGATGCGCATTCGCCTCATTCATGATGCCCTTAAGCCGCCCTAAGTGAACATCAAGTAAGACCCCATATGTAAATGGACTTTTTAAAAATTCCTCAAATTGCTTCATATTGCGAACAGCAGGTAGAATGGGTTGATCATGAAAACTCATATGCCGTCTCCTTCTCGTGTGTATTGGTTCTATCTTCTCCTTACAGTAATAGAATCGCATGTTTTTTTCAATACACCTAGTGTGCCCATTGACCATTCAGCCTAGCAGATCTATTAAGATCTGATCCTTTCTGGACATAGAAAAAAGCAGAGAAATCTCTCTGCTACAGCGTGTAGACAAACCCTCGCATTCTTTGTCAGTTCTGCGTGCTGGTGCTCGTCCTTCCTAGACTTCAAAGATTTTCTATCACGCTGAAAAGAAGACAAAGGGCTAAAATAAAGTTCATTTTAGCCCTTTGTCAACAATCTGAAGCAGAGAAATCTCTGCTATAATTGCGCCATGCTTTCTTTTAAAGTATGAATAATGAATGAGGCGTCTTCATCAGTGATATTTAGCGGTGGGGCGAGCTGTGCCACGTTATTATAGCCAGCCACTGTATCGCCATTTTTCCCGATGATCAATCCTCGCTTTTTACATTCTGCAATCAATTGACCGACTACACTTGGATCAGCTGGCTTTTTTGACGCCTGATCCTGCACAAGCTCAATCCCAAACAGCAGACCTTTTCCTCTCACATCACCGACAAATGGATGCTCTTTTAACTCTTGCAAACGTTCGAGCATGTCTTGGCCAAGCGTGCCTGACCGCTCCACTAATTGCTCGTTTTCCATGATCTCTAGGTTAGCAAGCGCAACCGCACAGGAAGCAGGGTGACCGCCAAATGTATTCACATGCCGTAGCCTGTCATACGTATCTTCTCCTGCATACGCTTCATAAATGTCTCGTTTCACGCACGTTGCAGATAGCGGTAAATATCCACTTGTGATCCCTTTTGCCATGGTGATGATATCTGGTTTCACTTCCTCATGCATAAATCCAAACCGCTTTCCTGTCCGGCCAAAGCCGCATATGACTTCATCTACAATGAGAAGCGCTCCATGGGCTTCACAGATATCTTTGACCTTCTTCAAATACCCTTTTGGCGGCATTAGGATACCTCCGCCCGTAATGATCGGCTCCATAATGACCCCAGCTATCGTCTCACTTAGTTCCCACGTCATGGCCTGATCTATTGCCGCAGCACTTGCCAAGCTCTCTTGATCTTCAGGATGCCGGTACATATCAGGCGGTGCGACATGGATAAACCCCTGCCCTAACGGTTCATATTTGTACTTACGCTGCGCTTGACCCGTTGCGGCTAGAGCTGCTGCTGTGTTGCCATGATACGATCGATATCGAGAAATAAATTTTGTGCGTGTACTCTCTCCCTTTTGCGCATGATATTGTTTGGCAATCTTAAATGCCGCTTCATTCGCTTCAGAACCACTGTTAGAAAAGAAGATCACATAGTCCCCGTCTAGCCATTCATTGAGCTTCTCAGCCAGCTGAATCGCTGGCACATGGCTTTGTGTCAGTGGGTAGTAAGGCATCGTATTTAATTGCTTATACGCCGCTTCTGCAAGCTCTTTACGTCCATATCCGGCATTTACACACCATAGTCCTGACATCCCGTCTAAATAGCGATTTCCATGAATATCTGTCACCCAAGCGCCTTCTGCCTCATGAATCACCATACTTTCATTTTCTTTGTTTGTCCCTTTCATATGATGCCAAATGAACTGATCATCTTTCGCTTGAAGATTTTGTGCGTTATGTGTTTTCATCTTCCCACGCCCCCATGTATCCGTTTTCATCATCAAAGAAGCTTAAACCGGTCCTGCATATGACCTCTCCATTCATTATATGGATAAAAAGTGAGGCATATGAAACTGAAACAAGACCGCCCGTGTCGTTACTCTCATTATAAAAAAGGGGCCAGACACATTACATTAGACAGATCGTCAACTGATTGAAAAGAACCATGAGACACTCTACTTGATCCCTTAGCAAATCTAACATATACCGTTAATGGCGATTCCCCTGTAAAAATTCATAAGCAAGGATCGCAAATTCAAGCGCTTGACGTTTTGGCGCTTGCATCATATCCCCACCAAGTAAAGCATGAAGCTTATCCAATCTGTGATAAAGCGTCTGCCTCACAATATAGAGCTGGCTTGCGGTTTCTTTTTTAGAACCGTTTGTCTGTAAAAAGATATTCAGCGTCTGATAGAGCCTGCCGCTATTTTGTTTATCATATAAAATCACCGGCTCCAAATACTCTTTCACCATGCATTCTAATAACCCGCTTTCTTTCATGACAGGCATCAATCGAAGCATATGTAAATCTTGATAAAATGGGCTTTCTACCCGCTGCGGCATCACTTTCTTTAAATGCAGCACTTCTTTCGCTGCTTGAAAACTTTTTCTCATGTACTGAAATTGCTCACAATATGAACCGATTCCATAATTGATGACTGCCTCGCCGGGCTTCTCACGGTCATATAATTGCGTGATGTCGTTTGCCGCTTTTTCTGCACGCTCTTTCCAGTCCTCAACTTTTCTTGTATTCAATAAAATAAATAAGGTTTGTCCTTGATGCTCGTACACAATCAAATAGAAACCAGCACGCTGAAAAATAGAACGGCAAGAGACAAGAAAATAAAGATTCCCTGCGATTTCTTCTATTTGGTGGTTTTTTTGAAAGAGCATCACCACACAGCCGGTCGGTTTTTTCAGCCCTTCTGTCTCCTCAAGGTGTTCTATGATCTCTCTTTCTGTATGATCTTCATGAAACCATTTTTGCAGCCATTCATTCTCTTTTGTCTTCTTCAGCTCTTCTGTATACAGCTCTCTTAAAGTTTGCTGGGCAAGGGCATTCGCTCCTTTATCCATCACAAGCAGTTCAAATTCCGAGAGTGTGTTCGATTGATGAATGAGGACGAGGTCTGCAAAGGTTTGTTTGAGTGCAAGGACTTGTTTTTGCGTCACTTCATATCCTTTTGGTAATGAAGCATATTGCAAATAATTCATCACAAGCTCTTCTGTTTGTTTGGAAGAATCACATAAAATAATCGGCTCACCTTGAACAGGGATCAGCAGTAGTATCCCTCTCACGTGCTGATACACTTGATCCAAAATATCCATCTGCGGATGAGGAGTTAGTAAAAGCTCATTCAACTTGGACGACAGTGTTTCTAAATCCGCCATCATCTGATACTGACGCTCAATCATCATCGTATGGAGATGCTGTGTAATATTGACGAACTTCACTTCTTTTGTAAACAGAATTAGCGGAAAATCACGTTCTTCTGCATAAATAATCAGTTCTTCCGGTACATCAAACCGGAGCGGTACAAACTCAATACATAATCCAGCCGCACCTGAGTCAATCAACTGTCTTAAAAACGCCTGAAAGACTTCCAATTGATCATGGAAGCCTGCGGCCGTCGTTAAGATCAGCTCGCCTCCGTTTAACAAATCCTCTACAGCAGGCACTTCAAGTACATGTACCCATTTTACCTGCCGAAACAATCCCTTTTCCCCAGCTAACACTTTCGCATGCGTAAAATGCTTCGTTTTTAACACATCACTTACTTGAAAATGAACATCTACATTCATTCATAAGTCCCCCTTTGTTTGCCGTCCCCTATCCCAGAGGGTGCATGGATAAAATCCATAATAAAACAGGTAAAGTCACAATACTTAAAATCGTACTGAGAAACGTCGTGCTTGAGACAAACTCAGGTTTCGTTCGAAATTGCACAGCCATCAGCGTGGTATTCGCCGCAGTCGGCATCGCTGCAACTAAAATCATAATTTGTTTCACCAAATCATCTACCGGTAAAATAAGCGTAAAGCCGAATGCGATGAGTGGTGAGATAAACAGCTTCAGCAGCACCGCATAGGAAATATTACGATAATCCACTTGTTTAAAAGAAATCACTGCGAGCTGCATACCTAAAATCAGCATAATCGTTGGTATCGCTGCATCCCCGACCAGCTGAACACCTGTCATAAGCTCTTTAGGTAATGAAAGGTCAATGAGCTGAAATAATAGACCAAGAAGAGCCCCGTAAGCAACAGGCATACGCAGCACTTTTTTTAGAACGACCTTCAAGTCTCCCGCGTCCTCTCCACCTTTTGCTGCATAATACATGCCGATCGTACTCATGACGAGCTGCTGAAGGACCATTAGCACAATCGCAATATCTAAACCAGCTGCTCCAAAAACAAGAAGGACAACAGGCGTGCCATAATTTCCATTATTCATAAATGCTGATGACAAAATCATGGCACAATACGTTTCATTCGAATACCCGTAAATTCGAGATAAAATGAAGACACATAAAACAAGTGAGAGACAAAGCCCTACGACAAATATTGATAAGTACACATAGTCCATCGATACTTTATTTTGATAAAAGGTTTCAAACGCAAGAAATGGTGACATTAAATATAAAGACATTGATGAGAGCGTATGTATATCAAAACCAATTGTCTTCTGCCCAATATACCCTATAAGGAATATGCCGAACACTGGCATTAAGACAAGTAAAAACTCCATGTAGCACCTACTTTTCTCTAGATGAATTCCTTCTTTTTTACCCTCTTATCATACCACTGATCATCAATAAAAAAGAAGCACCCTTATGAAAGGTCGCTTCTCTCCTCATCCATATAAAACACTTCCCATAAATGACCATCACGATCCTGAAAGCTCCAGCCATACATGAAATCATGGTCTTGTTTTTCTTTAAACGGTGAACCACCAGCTGCAATCGCACGCTCCACAAGCTCATCAACCTCTTCCCTCGTCTCGACCTGTAAAGAGATAATGACCTCTGCGCCATTTCTGGCATCTACCAATTCCTTCTCTGAAATGGATTGGAAATGCTTAAGTGATAACAGCATGACTGTGATCGTCTCATTCATCACAAAACAAGCAGCATGTTCATTCGTCAGTTCTTGTTGAAAGTCAAACCCCAGCTGTTCAAAGAAAGCCTTTGACTCATTCACATGCTTAACCGGCAAATTGATATACAGATGTTTAGATTGTCGCCCCATATCCCTCTCCCTTTGTAAAACATCATTTCCATTCAGTATATTCGTCTTTTCATTTGGCATCCCTTTGTCGCATGAAAAAATAAGCGGTAAGTCTCATTACCTTTTTTTAACAAAAATGTATAATGAATATCGTGCACAATACTAAATGAACTAGGAGGTTTTCTTAATGAAAACAATCGCAAAATCTTTGATGCTCTCCACCACTGTCCTTTTATTCGCTTCACCTATTACACAGACAGCTGATGCTGCATCTATTCAAACGAAGCAGGTGACAGCAGAAAGTGATTTTCAGCTTCCTTCAACAACAGACACCATTAAACAAAACATTGAACAATCTTTCCAAAAACAAGAAAAATGGCTACAAAAATTAGAAGTGATTGCCGGACAAGAAAAACGTGAACAATTTGAACAGTTTTTCAACCAGCATGTAGGACCTGATTTAAAAAATCTTTTAGAAGAGTCTGATCTTACATGGAAACAAGTAGAAAAAACGATTTATCAATCTCTTGTTAAATCAGACGTTCCATTTTTAGCTGCCAAAAGCATTGCCCATTTTGCTACAGTGGCATTAAAGAAAATGTAAACATACAGAAAAGCGCCTCGCATAACTGCGGGGCGCTTGTTTTGGTTATTTCTTATATTCAATATGGTACACGTCTCTTCTTCGGTCTTTTAGCTGACGAACCGTCCCATCTTGACGCTGCCTTCTTAATATTTCTAAGTCGACATCACCGACAACTACCATTTCAATATTCGGGTTGCATTCCCCTACAATGCCATCTCTTGCGAATTCAAAATCAGATGGTGCAAAGATGGCTGATTGTGCATATTGGACATCCATGTTTTCTGTTTGCGGAAGGTTTCCGACCGTTCCAGAAATGACCGTATATATCTGATTTTCAACCGCTCTCGCCTGCGCACAGTAACGCACTCGTAAGTAGCCTTGACGGTCTTCTGTACAGAATGGAGTGAAAATAATTTTCGCTCCTTTGTCAGCTGCAATTCGAGCAAGCTCAGGGAATTCAATATCGTAGCAAATTTGGATCGCAATTTTACCGCAGTCCGTATCAAATACCCGGACTTGGTCACCAGCTGAAATCCCCCACCATTTTCTTTCATTCGGCGTGATATGCAGCTTATATTGCTTTTCAATCGTTCCATCACGTCTAAATAAATAGGCGATATTATAGATTTTCCCTTCCTCTTCAACGAAATGAGAACCACCGATGATATTAATGTTGTACTTGACCGAGAGATCTGTAAACAAATTGATGTAGTCCTCGGTATATTCTGTGATCCGCTGCACTGCTAGACTTGGTGATCTCTCTTCTAAATATGACATAAGCTGCGTTGTAAAGATTTCCGGAAAAACGGCAAAGTCAGCTGACGCATCTGATGCCACATCCACGTAATACTCCACTTGATTCATAAACTCCTCAAAGGAATGAATTTGCTTCATTGCATATTGAATGACACAAATTCGAACCGGAAACGCCGATTTATAATATCTTTTCGACTGCGGGCGATAATCGACATTGTTCCATTCCATTAGCGTTGCGTACGTGCTGGAAGCTTTATCATCCGGCAAGTAATTCGGATTGATCCGCATCAGGCTAAATTCATTTAACAGCTGAAAAGATAGCACAGGATCATAAATTTGGTGCAGCATGACTTGCTCTACATATTGGCGAGGCGTCATTTCCTCTTGATATTTATGATAATTCGGGATACGTCCGCCAATGATGATGCTTTTTAAATTTAATCTTCTCGCTAAGTCTTTTCTTGCTTCATATAAACGATGACCGATTTTCATCCGGCGGTACTCAGGACTGACCATTACTTCAATTCCGTACATATTCATCCCATCTGGATTATGGTTTGTGATATATCCATCATCTGTGATGTCCTGCCATGTGTGACGATCATCGTATTCATCAAAGTTAATTAATAAACTTGAACATGAGCCAATAATTTCTCCCTCGAATTCCGCACAGAACTGGCCTTCTGGGAAATGTTCAAGGTGGCTTTCAAGGTGCTCTTTTTTCCAAGGGTCCATGCCTGGAAAGCATACCTCTTGCAATGCGATGATTCGGTCGATATCTTCTTCTCTAATATTTCGAATCACCATTCTTTTTTCAAATCGCGTTAAATCTAGTTTTTCTGCCATGATGTATTGCCCCCTTACTGATCCTCTTTTTCAAGCTGATGGAATAGCTGGAGCAATTCGATTTCAGCCATGGATTCTAATCTCGCGTCATATTCTTCAAACTGCAGTGTGCTCGTCACTTTATTTGGTACGATGACACATTTCATACCCGCTCGTTTGGCAGCGATTGACCCATTCACAGAGTCTTCAAATGCCACGCAATCTTTTGGCTCAACGCCTAAGCATTGTGCGGTTTGCAAATAAAGTTCTGGGTTAGGCTTCACTTCTTCCACATCGTCTGACGTGCGGATACATTCAAAGTAATCGAAAAGTCCAATTTGTTTGAGGTGATCAGACACCCATTTATAATCTGAGCTGGAAGCGAGTCCAATCTTAATTCCAAGCTCCTTTGCCGCTTCTAAATAAGCTTCTACACCAGGTCTTGCTGCTTCGTCCTTCATTCTCTTTTGAAAACGAGAACGCCGGTCCGCTGTAAGCGCCTCATGATCTAATGTCTTCCCTAACTGCTCTTCCAAATATTCAAAAGGCTTAAAACCCGCCTGCGTTCCAATCACATTTCCCCATACAGACAGAGGCAGCTCCGATTCATGCTCAGCAAACATTTCCTGCAGAACCTCATATTCATGTGTTTCTGTATCTAAAATTAATCCATCAAAATCAAATATAATCGCCTTTACCAAAGAGGCCACTCCTTTTTTCCGAAAGTCTGAAATATCTTCCATACTGCTATCATATCGTGAATAAAATTGACTTTCAAAGATGAATGTCTGCTAAAATGATTATGTATAAAAGGAGCCTGCATCGTTTTGTCAGGCTCCTGTCATGTTCGATTCTTTCTGCAAGAGATCCAAGCGCTCCGATTCGTGGAGAATAGACATTGTTGAAAAAGAGCGGAATTGGTATTACAGATCTTGAAGGTTTCTCCGTTCCCTTAAAAATAGTATGTGCGACGACCTTGTAAGTTAACAAGGAAGTTCACACCAACTTTTACGCATTTTGAAGGTGACGGCCTGCAAAATCATCTAAATCAAACGGGAAAGAAAAGCCGCACGCATTAACTTGTTCACGGTTGAGTTCAAATAACTCACGATCTCGTTTTGTGATATGTCGCTTCGGCTTTAAAATAATGGTATGTAATAGCTGAAGACCTGATAAGATACGAAAAGCATCATCCATTGTCCCGTTATACACACCATCAATGAATGTAAGCGGGGGTTGTTTTTCCTGCTCTTCTACATTAACAGAATGGGATAAAAGATCTTCAATTTCCTTTGATATTTCTTCAATTTCCTGCTCTTGAAGGTCTGTCGCAGCTTTCATTAATCTCACGTGGCATCTACCTCTCTGTCGTTATTACTCCATTCAGAATAGCACAGAAAAAAAGTCATTCGCTAAGGTAAGTGTTTCCTATATATACCCAAAGAGAGGACGAATATCATGATCATAAAAGGACACACGCTCTCCCTAAAAGTAGGTGAGCAGCAAAATGGCATTTCCTTAAGTCAATTTTTAAAAGACGAAGTGTCTGCCTCTAAACCGATTATCCATTTTTGGATGGAGCACCAAAAAGTCCGTCTCAATCAAAAACCTGCCCATCATGCTGCAAAAGTGAGTACAGGTGATCAGATTCTCATTGATTTATTTGAGACGGAAGAAAGTGATGTGACGCCAGAATACGGTGAATTAGAGGTACTCTTTGAAGACGAGCATTTATTAGTTGTCCAAAAGCCTGCTGGAAGACCGACGCATCCAAATGAAAAAGGACAAACAGGTACGCTGGCGAATCTAGTCGCTTTCCATTTTCAAGCAAATGGAGAAGAAAAGCGGGTCAGACATATACATAGGCTGGATCAAGACACAAGTGGCACCGTCATTTTTGCCAAACACAGGTTGGCACATGCTGTACTCGATCAAATGCTTTCAAAAAAAGCAATTAACAGAACGTATCTTGCCATCGCACAAGGACTGTTTAAGAAAAAGAAAGGAACGATCAAAGCAGCCATTGGACGTGATAAACACCATGCTGTCAGAAGGAGGGTTTCTCCTACTGGTCAAAGCGCCAAGACTCATTATGAGGTCTTCTATCTCAATAAACGTTTACAGGTGACGGCCGTTAAGCTGCGATTAGAAACAGGCAGAACGCATCAAATTCGGGTCCATCTTAGCAGTCTCGGGCATCCTTTAGCTGGCGATACATTATATGGCGGGAAGCGTGACCTGATAAACAGATGCGCCCTTCATGCCAAACAAGTAGACATGAACCATCCATTCACAGGTGAAAAGCTGACGATAGAAGCACCGCTCCCACCTGATATGGCTGAATTAATGGACAATATGTAGAAAAAAGAGCCTGATCATACAGGCTCTTTTGACGTTAGACAGATGCTCTTTTCGCATAAATAATGTACCGCTCTGGTGCGTTGCCGACAAAATGAAATGGATAGCATGTGGTTAACACAAGCTCTTCTTTTTTATTTTGTAAGGTAATAATGGATGTATCATGCTGATCCACAATTTTCGTATGCGTGATTTCATAAACAAACTCACCATACGGTACAGTGATTTTCAGCTGATCCCCAATATCCAGTTCACCAGTCCGGCGGAAGACCGTATCCCTGTGTCCCGACAAAACGATTTGTCCATTTTGATCAGGGTAATAACTGCCTTTATAATGACCGACGCCTTTGGCAAGGTCGTCCGCATCTGTCCCTTCAACAATCGGCAAATCGGCTTTTAATTTCGGAATGGTCAGGATGCCAGAGGCTTTCCCCATTTCAGGTGAAAATTTTTCCTTTGTCATCCCTTGATCAGTTTCTACGACCTTCTTTGCTTCCTCTAACGAATGTGCTGTTTGTAAGTGAGTAGAAGCGATTTGCCAGATTCCCCAGCCAAGCACCACAATTCCCGCTGACATGACAATCACTGCAAGCCATTTTTTCATGCGTTAACTCCTTTGTCTTTGCTGATGATTCTTTAGCTTGCTGCTGCCTTTTCTTCTTGTTTCGCTTGTTGAATTCGGCCCTCTTTTTGATACACAATAGAAGCTCCCTCGAAGCTCTTTACAAAAGCAACCGTTGCTTCTAAATCTTCTGGGCCTGTTTCCGGATTTTTCCCTAGCCGCCCAATCGGTGCATACTTACTTCCAGTGGCAGTCGCCATGAAGTTGTTCACTGTGAGTGTATACGTTTTATCGAAATCAACGGAAGAACCATCAGGCAGTTTTAAGTCGACTACTTTATATGTTAACGGATCGTACGAATAAGAAAAGCCTGAAATGCTATAATCTGGTCCAAATTGAGGAGATATTTGAGCTTCAATGATATCAACTAAATCTTTCCCCTTGATGTCCAGCTTTACTAACACATTTCCAAATGGCTGAATATTAAAGAGGTCTCCCCAAGTAATGGGTCCTTTTTCGAGATTTTGTCTGATACCGCCGCCATTCATCATGGCAAAGTCACTTTTCATTGAATATCTCATGCCATCCGCAATGAGGTTGCCAAGTGGTGTATCACCATCATTGGAATAGCCACCTTCCATCTTGACGCCAGCTTCTCCAACAACCTCACTAATAATCGGCTCCACTTCTTTTCCGTAATGGGCTAAAATGTCCGCTGCTTCCTGATCCTTTTCAATACCAGCCTGGTCTACATACTGGATGTTTGCACTCTTTTTGACAATATCCTTTGTTTTCCGGTCAAGTGTGACATTGACTTCTCCAATTGCCTTTCCGTATTCAAAGGCTTGGACAATTAATTTTCCATTCATTTCTCCATTGACCACTTCGTGATTATGGCCAGCGAAAATGACATCAATTTCGTCATCACCTTCTTTGGCGAGCCTTGCGCTTTCTCCAGTAATGGTATCACCATTTTGAGAGGCGGTCATATGAGCCAGAACTGCGATCGCTTTAATCCCTTTTTGCTTTAATTCTTTCGTTGCTTCATTGACAGCTTTGACTTCATCAGTAAATTGAATATCTTTAATTCCTTCTGGCATGACCATTCCTGCCGCTGATGTTGTCACTACCCCGATAAAAGCCACAGGAATTCCTTCGACATCCATGATTTCATAGGCCGGTAAAAGTGGTTTGCCAGTGTCCTTGTATTCGCAGTTTGCACAAACAAGCGGGAAGTTCTGCCCATCGTATCCTTTTGTGCCTTTCGGGTGATCTCCACCTTTTAAGATGCGCAATAATTCATCTACACCTTCATCAAACTCATGGTTGCCGACAGTCCCAACATCAAAGCCGATGTTCTCCATTAGTTCAACGGTTGGTTCATCTTGTAAAAGAGAAGAAACCGGCGAGCTTCCGCCTATCATATCTCCTGCATGAACTGTCAGTGTATTTTTTTGCGCAGCTTGCTTTTGTTTTATATAAGCCGCCACATAATCCATCCGTCCATATGTTCCTTTACTGCCATCACCTTTTACATCCAGCTCATATTGCTGATCAATTTTCCCATGCAAATCATTCATACTTAAAATGGTTAATGGAACTTCACTGGATGATGCTGACGCCTGATATCCAGCCTGCTCTGCTTCTTCTTTAGAAGCAAAAAAGATACGTTTATCCACATCGATCTCATTCCAGCTGTCAGGTGATACGTAGGTTTTTGCAGATGAATCACCCACATAACGTGTGAGCCCTTTTTTCTGCTCGCGTGCTCTAAATTCAAACGGCTGTTCTAGAAGAGGATCTTCTTTATTCCAAATACCAAGCCCTTTTTTCTTGGCATCTTTCACTGCTTGCTGGAACATCTGATACTCTTTTTCATCTCCAACAGGCCAGATGAAATAAGTAGGGGCATATCCTTTTTTCACAAGTTCTAGGTTCGTATTCAGCCCTTTTTTGGTTTTGACTTGAGCTAAAAGACGTCCATATCCATCCTTTGCTTCCGGGCCAATCTTTAATGTAACTCGATCACCACTTGAAAGTAGCGTTTTTAAATAATCCGTCGCTTTTTGTCCAAAGCGCAGCTGGTTTTGATCTAATTCATTTTTGGGCTTGTGGTAGGTTTCTGGTGTGTCCATATTCACGAAGCGTACCTTGGTTGTGCCGAGCACAGGCTTCTTCAAATGAATGGTATCTCCATCCACTACACGATCTACCGTTGCCTCGTATTCTTTTTTGATTTTTGGCGGCTTTGGCTGGTTCTTCAGCAATTTGACATCGGTTTTGTGTCTTGGAAGTACTTGCAGCGTATCATATCTGCTTAAAACGCCAGTAAACTCATACCATTTTCCGGTCTTCACTTGATCAATGGCACCCGTATCAACCATGACTCTAAGGACTGTACTATGATATTTTTTATCGATGATGGCCACATTGTATCCACCGCCAGCTGGCTGATCTGGCGCCTGTTCTACATAGCCTTTTACCTTCACTAATCTTCCTTCATATTTGCCTGCCTGATCCGCTTCCAATTGTTTAATGGAAACTTTCTTTGGCGAAGGCAATGGCTGATTCACAGCATCTATCTTCAGACGATCTTGATCTGGTACAATTTCAACGAGCCCTTTATAAGTCGTGATCTTGCCTGTCACCGTGACCTTCATGCCTGCTTTCAGTTCTGGAAAATTCTTAGGCTGCGCAGAATAAATATTGAGACCAGCTGTTTTGTCTTGAATATATGTTGATAGTTTCCCATTCCCTATAGCGGATTGATCTGCTGTTACGATTCCGCTCACCGTTACCGTTTCTCCTATCAGTTTTCGGGCTTTTTTTATGTTCATCGGCTTTGTTTGTTTCCATAAAGTCTCCTTTTTCTCAGAAGAAGAAAACGCCTCAGCAGTCATCATACTAGGCAGTAAAGATTGCAGACTAAATATCACCAAAATCAAACAACAGACCATTCGAATGGATTGTATACGTTTCATTAGATTTCTCCCCTTTGAACTTCATCTCTTCTATTGTACAAAGCAATTATTGAGACTGGATGGATTTCATGTAAAGCTGATCTCAATTACTTGGAAACGTAATAATCACACGTGTCCCTTCAAAGCTTTTGCTCTCAAAACGAATGGTACCGCCATGACTTTCAATAATCTTAATGGTCATCATTAATCCAAGACCCGTTCCTTTTTCTTTCGTTGTGTAAAAAGGTTCGCCTAATTTCCCAATCTCCTCTTCTGGTATGCCCTTTCCTTGATCTTCAAATATCAGCATCATTTGGTCGTTTTTCAATAATGAAGTCACTTGGATCACACCTGTTACTCCATCCATCGCTTCAATTCCATTTTTAAGAATGTTAAGAAACACTTGTTTCAGTTCATTTGGAATGCCTTGAATATGTGGCAAAGAGGGAGCCAAATTCTTTTGAATCGACACTCCTTTTAAGACCGCCTGAGATTCAACGACCATAATGACTTCTTCGAGGAGAAGGTTCACATTCACCGGTTCAAATTTAACAGATTTGCTTCTAGAGAGCACAAGGAATTCGTTAATAATAGACTCAAGCCGATTAAACTCTGACATCATCACATCGGCATAATCCTTCTGATACTTTTTACTTTGAATCATTAGCTGTAAAAAGCCTTTTAACGACGTAAGTGGGTTACGTATCTCATGGGCAATACCAGCTGCAAGCTGTCCAACTGCTGACAGCATTTCAGACTTCATCAGCATTTTCTCAGACTGTTTTTGACTTGTAATATCCTCCGAAATCCGCATGACAGTAGACTGCATTTTGTCAGGGTCATCGATTCGGTGTAAAGAGACTCTTTCCCATCGCTCACGCCCTGATAAGTCCTGAAAATACAACTCACCTGTCCAGCTGCCCTCTCTTAAACACACGTCCCATTGTTTCACTAGATCATCACATTGACACAACGCATAATAGACAGAAAAAATATCTTTTCCGATCAAATCATATTCATGCTGCTGTACAAACTGACAAAAGCGCTGATTGACACACTGAATAACACCTTCTCCCGTTGCAACCACAATATGAATATGGCTGTTATCAAGTGCTGTCACCGCAAGATGAAGAGCCTGCTTCAATTTCGTCATTTCGGTCATTTTGATCCAGGTCATCACCGCTCCCTCGCGATCTTGATCATAGAAAGGTGTCATATGAACCGTGAATTGTTCTCCTTCGTTCGTTTCAATTTCACGTTCGATCACGCGCCTATCTGAAATGACAGATTGAATATCATGATAGAGCATTTCCTTCGATAACTTCTTCACCATCGACTGAAACGTTTGCTGGTGCCGGGTTTGAGCTGAAGTGAATAAAGAGGTAGCTGTAGGAGTGTGATAGCGAATATTCATTTCCCGGTCCACAAACAACGTGGCAAGTTCTGGCTTCACAGACGGCCGGTACAGTTCTTCTCTTGTCACCTTTAAGTTGTTGATGATATTAATAAAATGCTCGTTTGTTTTCTCGCGCACTTCTATTTGCTTGTTTTTTTCTTTTAATTGAGCCCTTGCTTCTTGCTCCTTTTGTTTGACCTCATTGAGCTCGTTTTCTAAATCGACAATTCGCTGTTGATAAACCGAATTCTGCTCTAACATCCCTTTGTCCCTGCCGTTCTTTTGATTTTTTCCTCTCTCACTCTTCCGAATGAGAATGACGTATACTCCTTTAAAACGGCGATCAAAATGTTTTACTGTAAAATCTGCATACTGCTTTCTTCCATTTTCCGAAATGAGGACATGTTGAAAGACAACCTCAGTCTCTTCAGTCCACACCTTTTGAAAGCTTTGACTTAGTATCTCTTTCATATAATCAGGGGTTACATATTCACATAATTCATCTGAGACTTCTGCATGCGCTAAGAAAGAATAGGCACCGTTTGATATCGCGAGGATTTTCTCGAAATCGTCTATGATGAAACATGCATCATACTCCTGCTCTACTTCTTTCATATATTGGACAGCTCGTTTTTTTAACTCCGTATGACCTACATTGTATTTAGGAACGTTTGAGTGGGTGTAAATGTTCCACTTTTCATTTAACAAATGAAATAAACGAGGGATATTGGGTACCTTTTCATTCGGTCCTAATATCAACATCCCTTGATCCTTTAGTGCATATTGGAATCGAGATAAGACTCGTTTTTGTACTTCTGGCTGGAAGTACATCAGAACATTTCGGCAACTGATAAAATCGAGGTGGATAAAAGGTGAATCGATCAATAAATTGTGAGGAGCAAAGACAATATGTTTTCTAAGCGACTGCTTCACAATAAAAGCGTCACCTTTTTTTTCGAAATATCGCGCCCTCCATTTTTCTGGCATCCGTGCCATAGACTCAAGCGAATAAACACCTTTGCTTGCACTTTGGATGGCTTTCCGGTTGATGTCTGTTGCAAACACTTGAAGTTCAATGGACACTTGTCTTCGTTTCATTTCTTCTAAAAATAACATCGCAAAAGAATAGGCTTCTTCACCTGTAGAACATCCTGCAATCCAAATGCGGCATCGAGATTTCCCATTTTTCATTGTGTTTTCAATGATCGACGGAATGATGTGATGTTCACATACTCGAAAGGCTTCCATATCTCTAAAAAAGGAAGTCGTGCCGCTTAAAAGCTGTACATGCAGGCGATCAAGCTCATCTGGTTCTCTCTCTAATAAACGATCGTACTCGGACAATAAGGAGATCGATTGGTTCGCACTCCTCATTCTTTTTTGAATGACAGAGAGCAGTCTGCGCTTCTCATAGGTTGAAAATGCAATTCCTTTATGCATTTCAAGACGTTCAATGATTCTGATCAAAACAGGGTCTGCAACATCTGTATGCGGAACGTTGATGATGTTGGCTATATATGACGCAAGTGCAGAAGGGTCTTGAAATGTTTGATGATACATACGATCAAACCCACTATTTGTCTCACTGCACGATATGGCTGTACCGCCTTGCTCAACGATTTGAAGCAGACCACTTCCTACACAATAGCCTTTTTGAAAAAAGATCGCATAGGCCTCTTCCTTTTGCACATTGGCAAGTGACTGAAACAACGAATTCACAGCACACGCCTTGTTTGTAGGATGCTGCTCTGTTATGTGTAGCCGTTTGTCTTCTGTCAATGTCACAGCTGCATGCTGCGGACAAACATAAATCGTATTTTTCATGACTTTCTCACCATGCTTAATCGGCTTTGCCCGGTAGCCAATCGGTAAAACAAGTGCTTCCAAATCAGTTACACAATCGCCTGTCACATGATTTTGCACAACAATAAAAGAGGCATTTAATTCATGCGGAAATGATTGAAAAAAAGCCTCAAGATGATGCTGTTCAAACGGCGAAACACCGATGCCAATCACTGGTGCCTGCACATGTTCGTCTTCTATCAAACGATTAATGATTTTGTCCTGCATCTGGTACCCCCATGTTCATTCGTCTGATACATTTTTTCGACAAAAAGGAAGAAAACCCTCTAATTGTAAATAATGTTTTTGCATGAAAGGAGGAAAACTTCCTCACATTAAAACAGACTGTATAAACAGAAGGAGGATTCTTTATGCAAAACGATCAGCAGACAAACGTTCAAGGACATGCCCAGCAGCCCCAATTCAATCATGGCGGGCATGAGTTATTTGATTTACATGAGGTATTGGCAGGGACCATTAATATTTTGGATCAATACATGATCTTTCGGCAATTTATCCAAGATCCCACATTATCCGACATGTTAGATCGACAATATCAATTTGTATTGTCCCAGTACAACGTCACGGTAGATTGTTTTTCTACTGGTCAAAAGCCTAGTGAAGAAACATCTACTTATATGATGAACGAACAGACGCAGGTGACATACGGAATAAAACCATCTCAGCCTAAGAAGCCAAATCAATCATTACAGGATGTAAAAGATGCGGGAATTACAGGGCATATGCTTGGTCTCGTGAAATCTCATGCTGGATTACTCTCAATGACTGCATTAGAGGTCACAAACCCTGTGGTACGACGTGTGCTTGCAGCGCAAATCCCGAACTTTATTGAAATGGCGTATGAAATTTTCTTATATCAAAACAAACATAGCTATTATCAAGTTCCGCAGCTTACAGCTCAAGATATGCAAGCGATGACATCTACATTTGCCCCTATGCAGGGACAAGTGCAGATGCCGCCGAGCAAAGCCAACCAGCAAAAACCGCTTCATTAAATAAAAACAACGGCCGACCTATTTACAGGTCAGCCGTTGTTTCTTTGATAATTCAGTTTAAATTGCTCTTCAAAATCTGTGAGACGTTGTCCTGTCGCTTGTTCAAACCCTCTATCAAAACGACTAGTTTTCGCCGTTTCCTCCATGATCTCATGTATGACATCTCGTCCATAAAGCTGCACAAGCTCATAGATCATATAGTAGCTTTGTAAATAAACATCTGTCTCATACGTCGTGCGAGATTCTTGCCAGTCTTGATCAGAATAAAGAGATTTAAAAGGAATGACGTCAAACCGTTCAGATGTGGCGTTCAGCACATCATAGGCCGTCCATTCTGCTGTTCCTTCATGGAACCAAAGAGGAAAGACGACTGGAGATACCTTATATGCATGCACCTTTTCATAGAAAACGAAATGGGCATACTCATGAATGAATAACGTGTTGAAAAAGTATAAAGGCAGTGTCTCTTTCTTCAACAATTCTTCCCGTTTATCTGGGTATAATCCAATCATATGATCAACATCAGAATAAAAACCTGTAATATGCTTGATACCGGCAAATTGCTCAATCGTCTCTTTATCATCAAAATAAATGATATCTAACGGTTTATCAGCTTCATACTGAAACACTGACATCGTCCTCTTCTTTGCCTGCTCAAGCGCTTCTATGGTCAGATCGACAAAGGCGCCCTCATCCTCTGCATAGTAGATTCGAATATGTTCATAGACTTGCTTATTGAGTCCTTCCGTTAAGACCGTTTTAGGCGAAGAATGCTCCTCTAGATATTGCCCTGCCAGCTGGAACGCAACATAAATCAAGTACGCAGTGAACGCATAAAAAATCAAACCTGCTGCAATCATTCCGCTTACAAGTTTTTTATGAATTAATGACGGTTTTGCTTTCATTTACTCCCCACCTGAATTCATCCTGCAACCTCTTTCTCTTTCTATGAAAAAACAAAGATCAACAAGAGGTGATATATTTTTTACTTTATGCAGTCAGGTGCGCAAGGTGCGGTTCCAAACAAAAAAGCCGCATATGACATACGGCTTTTGTCGTAGCTATTTTGATTCAGGGAAGACACGTCGAACCGTTTCAGTAAACTCGTCGAAGAATCCTGAAATTGGTTCTCCACTTCTAATACGTTTTCCGTACCCTGCCATACGATCGACAAAGTCTGGATTAGCAGATACATACACATTATCAATTTGTTGATCCGTCGATTTGACTTTGTCAGAAATTTTCTTTTTCAAATCGTCTGTTACATCTCCGCTTTTATTGCCTTCAAGCACGACAGCAACAAATGCATTTTTCCCTGTGACAAGTACGTTCGCTGTTTTCACTTCAGACATGTTGGCAACAAGCTCTGATGCCTTATCTGCCACTTTCACCTTCTGAGGTGTCTGCACATTTGGTTGATCCTGTCTCATGTTGTCGTTCTTATATGTGACATTTTCGTACTGTCGTTTCATTGTTCCTCTTCGTTCATCGCCTTGGTTGTTCATTCCACACCCAGCAGTGATCAATGTTGGAACGAGTAATAAAGATAGCATCCATTTCTTATTCATCAATTGATTCCCTCCTTTTGCTCATAGGTTTTTCATCCAGCAGACTTTTTATGCACACATCCTCTATTTCAGCAATGAATTCATAAATCGGCCTTGATTGGTCATCCTAAACATGATGAAGAAGTATCATCACGATCAAATGGAGGGATTCGTTTGTTTAAAAAGAGAAAAGGTATGAGTACTGGTGCAATGATCGCAGCATCAACAGCCATCATTGCATTATTTTCACCACTATTACGGAGAAGACTTAGCAGCATGACTCAAATGAATTTGTCCTCAATGATGAAAGGCAAAGATCAACACCAGCATGAGTCATCTCGTCATGAGCCCCATTCGCATTCACGTAAAGACTCAAAAGGCACAGCTGAAGTAGGACAAATGATCAAGCAAGCATTCAGCGCTGTCCAGCCTAATGAAACAAGCCAGCATCAAACATCATCAAAAACATACCAAACTCATCAGCCGCCGAGAGAGTCTTACGCCCAGTCTCTTCACATTGATGAAAGTGTCATGAATGTAATGGATGATGAATCTATTCAGCAAGTGCTCAATGACATCGAGCACAAATAACTAAAACAGGAGCCTTTTTTCAGAAAGGCTCCTGTTCATTCTCCTGAAAAATGCTCTTTCACCATGATGCAGAAGGAAGGTAAGAAGGTGATTTCGATCGTGATAACAAACCGTTCCACACCATCTAATAGTATCAACAGCTCTTTTTCATGTTGCCGATCCTTTTTTATTTCTACATGTCGCACAGTTTTAAAGGCATATACTCCTAAAACAGATGCGTCCTTTTTACGAATAGCCTTCAAAGAAAATTCTTGTACTCCAAGAGACATCGTCACTATAAATCGCTCTTCCTCATTCTCAAACCGAAACGTTAGATCTTGATATTCAATGGGCATATCTCGTTCAAATCCTTCATCAGGCCACGTCTCAAAAAAAGAAAGCCAGTCCGTTCGATCTGGAAATTGTTTTCTCCTCATTTTAAACCCCTCATAAGTGAAATTTTTATTAATTATCTTGTTTCCCCTTTTCTTTTGCAACAAATTTTAGTAATTTTAAAAAGGTGATTTTATTTTGCTAAGAGACCTCTTTATTAATTTAACAATTCTTGTCACTTTCCATTATTTATTGATGCTTGTGTTTAAAGAGAATTTTTTAAAAAAGGAAGACACCCTGCTCAGACAAATTTTTAAAGGAATGATTTCTGGGTTACTCGGTGTCCTCTTAATGTTTTTCTCTATTAAAGCAGGACCAGCCATCATCGATTTAAGACATATCCCCCTTATTTTAACGGCATTTTATGGAGGCATTGCACAAACGTTTATTGCAGCCTGTGTGATCATTATTGGCCGATTATTAATCGAAGCCAATGTCGCTTCTTTCATTAATATTTTTTCCATGATATTTATCGCCACAGCTTCCTTTTTAATTGCTGAGCGTCATATCAATCACGTCGTAAAAATGCTGTTATCTATTACCATGAGCAACGTCATTGCGACGATTTTATTTATCATCATCGTCAATGAAAGATCGTTTGAACTGCATACTGCCTATTGGATTTTCTCGTATATTGCCGGTTTATTTAACTTTTATGTCATTGAGCATCAAACAAAAGCGTATCAGATGTTAAATTTGTATAAATTCCAAGCTCATTATGACTTTTTAACTGGTGTTTTAAATAAACGGAAATTCGATGAGATATTAAGTGATGCTTTTTCGCTGAACTTAAAGCAACCTATCCATCAAATGTCCTTGATTTATCTAGACATCGATTATTTCAAAACCATCAATGATCAGTATGGACATCATGAGGGAGATATCGTTTTAAAAGAAATCGGAACAAGGCTAATTAAGAACACAAGAAGCTCTGATTATATTGGGCGGATCGGCGGTGAAGAATTTGCTGTGCTTTTACCGAATTGTTCCGTTGAAAAAACATGGCAAATTGCGGAACGTTTACGAAAAAAAATGGCGGATCAGCCAATTTATTTACAAAACGGAACATCGATTCACATTACGGTGTCAATTGGATGTGCTTATGATGCAGGTACAAGTGAAAACATGAAACAATTACCGATTATTGCAGACCAGGAGCTCTATAAAGCGAAGCAGTCAGGCAGAAACAAAGTGAGCTTTTCTAGACGAAAAAGAGAACACTTAACATAGGCTTTTTCCTCAATTTGTTAGCGCTAATTATTTTTAAAAAAGTTTTCGTATAACAGTTGTTTTTTCCCGCAAACACTGGTAAAGTAAAGGTAATTATTTTTGTTCGTATCATCTTTAAGAAGAAAGTTTTGAAAGAGTTTTCGTCTTTGAAGTTTGTGTAAGAGCAAGAATAGTGAATTTAAGCGTTAAGATCGCTTTAGGAGGAAATTTCATGTTAGAAGGTAAAGTAAAATGGTTCAACTCTGAAAAAGGTTTCGGATTCATCGAAGTAGAAGGTCAAGACGATGTATTCGTTCACTTCTCTGCTATCCAAGGCGAAGGCTTCAAAACTTTAGAAGAAGGTCAATCAGTTTCTTTCGAAATCGTTGAAGGTAACCGTGGACCACAAGCTGCTAACGTTAACAAAGCGTAATTTAAGAGCATCTGCTCTTTTAGCACTTTATAGAGTGAAGGAAAACCGCTCGGCTTTTATGCCAGCGGTTTTTTTGTGCAATAAAAAAAGAGAACCTGACGAGAGGTTCTCTTTTTATTTGTCCTTCTGCTTTAGTTTCTGTAAAGCAGAACGATACATATCATCATTCATTTTCGTCTCTGGTTCTTCTTCTTTGACAGGTGGTTCTGGCTGCTTAAACTTTTGAAGCGCCTGTCTATAGAAATCATCACCTGACGGAGCATCATCTGTCTGAGAAGGCTCTGACGCTTTTTCTTCCACTTCAGGCTCTACAGGTCTCGCCGCAACTTCTGGCTCGCTATGCGGCACGTCAGGATGATTCGATACATCTTCTTTGATCTCTTCCTTCTCGGCCGAAGCGTGTCTGACATTGAACGCTACTAATCCGATAATGACTAGAACAGCAGCTACTAACGCTACAATAATCGTCGCCAAAAGAACCCTCTCCTTATCGCTTAAATGACGCAGTGACTGATGCTACTCGTCTTCCTAATGCTTTCCCCAGCTCAATGCCTTCTGCAGAAATCACTTCATCAGAATCAATCGGGCACGTCACACCTGCTCCATAATAAGAGCCGTATAATGCATTTTCTGGAACATTTCCAGGAAGGCCGACCACAAGCATCCCTTGATGGAACATCGGCGTAATCAAATTGTGCATCGTCATTTCTAATCCGCCATGTGTTGTCGCAGTGGTACAGAAAACGGCACCGACTTTATCGATGAGTTTTCCTTCTGCCCATAAATACCCAAGACGGTCAATCCATGTCTTTAATCCAGAACTAATGGTACCAAAGTGACCAGGGCAGCCCCAAATGATTGCATCCATTTGATCAAGCTTGCGGATATCCGCATCTTTCACATGATCAATGAACACTTCAGCTTGCTCTGCTTCACCTGCGCCAGCTGCAATCGCTTCTGCAAGTGCTTTTGTATGGTCACCTTCACTATCGTATACGACATAAATTTTCATGTACGGTCCCTCCACACTTATCTTGCATCTTGGTTTGCTTCCTTAGGTGCTGGAAGCAATGTCATTTCTTGTTTCTTATCCTGCTTTTCTTTTCGCTTTTTATCCTTACGTACATCTCGCAGGAACAAGCTGAGAATCACACCAGCTGCACAGAATAATGTCACCCACATGTAAGCATCATTGATGCCCATCACATTGGAATCGACTTGTGCTTTCGTAAAGAGCTGGGTCGACACATATTTTTGAGCAGCTTCTGCTGTCATGCCCATATGGTGCATCACATTAGAGACAGCCGCCTGGAATGAATTCATAAAGAACGGGTCAGCCGTATTCGTTTGATCTGCCATATTGGAATAATGGAATGTCGTGCGATTTGTATAAATCGTCGTGATCAAACTCGTACCGATCGAACCACTGATTTGTCTCAGTGTGTTTGACATCGCTGTACCATGACTGTTTAAATGCTGCGGTAATTGGTTCATCCCAGCAGTCATGACTGGCATCATCAAGAGTGACATACCAAAGGCACGTACTGCATACATGAGCACAATGTGACTATAAGATGTATCAATCGTCAGCCTTGTAAACTCGTATGTGGTGACAACCGTAATCAGCATCCCTACAATGGCAAGTGGACGAGGTCCAAATTTATCAAACAAGATCCCTGAAATTGGAGACATAATGAGCATCGCAAGTGCCCCTGGAAGCATTAATAGCCCCGATTGCAGTGCAGTAAACCCAACGAGGTTCTGCAAGTAGATCGGAAGTAAGAACATCCCAGTGTATAAGGCAACGGTAATAATAATGTTGATAACACTTGATAATGAGAAAATGCTGTATTTAAACACGCGGAAATCAAGCATCGGATTATCCGCTTTTAGCTGTTGGAAAATAAAGAGAATGATCGCAATCGCACCAATGATAATCGTAGATAAAACGATTGGATCTGTCCAACCATCACTTCCCGCTTCACTCACTCCGTATAGAAGCGAAGCAAAACCAACGATCGACAGAATCGCACCAAGAGTGTCCAGCTTGATTTTTTTAGGCTCTACAATATTTTTAAACATAAAGAAAGCCGCGATAATGACAATCGCACCGATTGGTACAAGTCCATAAAACATAATACGCCATGAATAGTGTTCAATAATGTAACCAGATAATGTTGGTCCTACTGCAGGAGCAAACATCATCGCAAGACCAAAAATCCCCATTCCTTTCCCTCTGTTTTCCGGAGGGAAAATAAAAAGGATTGTTGTCATGACGAGCGGCTGTAAGATACCGCCACCGACTGCCTGAATCAAACGACCAATCAGCATCGTCGAAAAGTTTGGCGCAATACCGCAAATAAAAGTCCCTAGTGTAAATGAAATCATCGCCACGAGGAATAAGCTGCGCTGGCCAAAACGTGTGATTAAAAACGCAGATAACGGAATGAGCACACCATTGACAAGCATGTAACCTGTTGTAAGCCACTGAATTGTCGTCGCACTCACATTAAATTCAGTCATTAAATGGGGCATGGCTACGTTCAAAAGCGTTTGGTTTAAAATCGCTACGAACAAACCGGCCATTAAAATGATCAGTAAAGACAAGGAGCCTGCTCCCTGTTTTGTCGCTGCAGGTTGATTTGCCATCTCAGACAACCTCCTTTCATTTTTTGATATCAGTCATCATTAAGATGAAATTTTGACAGAAGCATTCATACCTGGAAGTACTTTGTCAGATGGATTTTTAATTGAAATTTTCACTGCTACTTTTTGTGTCACTTTCGTGTAGTTACCACTTGAGTTTGTTGCTGGCAGCATATTGAATGTTGAGTTTGTTGCATAACCAATTTGTTCAACAGTTCCTTCAAATGTTGTATCAGGATCGCCGTCTACAACGATGTCCACTTTGTCACCTTTTTCAATGTTCTTAATGTCTGTTTCTTTAATATTCGCTGTAATGTAAAGCTTGCTTAGGTCAATCGTTTCACCAAGAACTGTCCCAGGCTGCACTTGTTGGTTGTTTTGTACTTCTTTTTTGACTAATGTGCCATCAGCCACTGCTTTAATGTTTGTTTTTGCTTCTCCTTCAACTTTTGCAACTGTGCTGTCTTTTTGCACTTCGTCACCTTCATTGATGTCCCAGCCTTTGATTTGTCCAGCTGCTGGCGCTGTAATTTGATACATGTCACCTGTCACTTTTGCTTCATCTGTTTTTACGAAGTTTGTGCTTTCGTAGTAGTAATAAGCACCTCCGGCAATAATGGCAAGAATCACAATAAGGCCAATAATATTTGTTAGCAATAAACGCCCTCTGTTCATGTTTTGTTTCTCCTTTCATGTATAAAAATATAGTGTCATCTGCTTTAGCAAACTTAGAATGCCCATCATCTGACAGATTATGAAACAAGCTCATAGAGCTGTCTGTTTCCCCTTTTTCTACTCCGCTGAAAATGGTGTGCAGCCCATTTATACTTATTGTTCACTTATGAGCAAAAAGCAGAAAAAGAAGAAAAGACGATCGGCATCTTTTTTGAAAAACTTATATTTAACAAGATTAAATATTAATAAATGAAAATTGAAATGTCAAAGAGAAAGTTTTACTTTTTTTCTGGTGATCCCTTCCTTCTCCACACAAAAAACCTTTCAGCCCTTATGCTGAAAGGTTTTTTTGAATGTTCTCTTTAAGAATGAACTTCTTCCTGCTGAAAAAATTTTTTTAATGCGAGAAAAACGTCTGATTTTTGCTTCAAAATATAATGCTTAAATTTCTCATCCTGAATATGTTTATATGCTGACATTAACGTAGAATGCCGATTATATTGATTCACTTCACCATAACAAAATAAATTGGCTTTTTTCATAATTTCAGAAACGAGCTTCACGCACCGTGCATTATCAGAGGTCAAATTGTCACCATCAGAAAAATGGAAAGGATAAATATTATATCGTGACGGAGGATATCGTTCGTCTATGAGCTCTAGTGCCTTTCGATAGACAGAAGAACAAATGGTTCCCCCGCTCTCTCCCCGAGAAAAGAAGTGCTCCTCGTCTACGACCTTCGCCTCTGTATGGTGAGCAATGAATTCGATCTCGACTGTCTCATACTTTGTCCGCAAGAAACGTGTCATCCAAAAGAAAAAGCTTCTCGCCATATATTTTTCCCAAAGCCCCATACTTCCGCTCGTATCCATCATCGCTAGGACAACCGCTTTCGATTCTGGTTTGGTGACTTCATTCCACGTCTTATACTTAATATCCTCTGGATAAATAGGATAAAAGGAAGGGCTTCCTGTCATGGCATTTCGTTTAAATGCTGACAGCATTGTTCGTTTTTTATGGATGTTACCGGTTAACCCCGTTTTGCGAATATCATTAAACTCAATTTCCTCGACAACGATATCATCAAGTTCCTTTTGTTTAAGATTTGGTAGCTCCAGCTCACGAAATAGCGCTTCCTCTAAATCCATTAATGAGACTTCTGCTTCGTAATAATCATCACCGGCTTGATCTCCAGCACCTTGACCTTTTCCCTGCCCTTGCTTACTGTCAGATCCATCCCGAGCGACCACATCGCCAACCTGGCTGTCTCCATCCCCCTGACCTACATGCTTATTCTTATCATAGTTGTACCGAATTTTATATTCATCTAAAGAACGGATCGGAATTTTGACCACATCTTTGCCATTAGACATAATAATGCTTTCCTCTGTGACAAGATCCGGCAAATTGTTTTTAATCGCCTCTTTGACTTTTTTCTGATGACGCTGCTGGTCATCAAAGCCTTTTCGATGGAGGGACCAGTCTTCCTGAGACACAATAAACTGACTTTTTTCTTGCCGGGACATCCATCCCCCTCCTCACCTTTTTGGACAATTCTTGTACCCATCGATTCCATTATCGTATGCTGGTCGTCGTCGAAATGACGACGATTTTTAAAAAAGACATTACCGGTGCTGGTTTGCGCCAATAATGCCTCCTTCATTTATTAACGATTCAGAAGACTGCCTACATATTTTAAGAGTTCATTTGCACTTGTAGAATTATAGCCATGCTCATCAATCAATCGCGCCACTACTTCATTGACTTTTTTCAACTGCTGCTCATCCGGCGTTTTCGTCGATGTCGTAATTTTCACGACATCTTTCAAATCGGCAAAGAGCTTCTTCTGAATAGCTTCTCGTAATCTCTCGTGAGAATTATAATCAAAGCGTTTGCCCTTTCTCGCATAAGCCGAAATCCGAATGAGGATTTCTTCTCTGAATGCCTTTTTGGCGTTTTCAGAAATGCCGATCTGTTCCTCAATTGAACGCATGAGCTTTTCATCAGGATTCATTTCTTCACCTGTTAACGGATCACGCAGTTTGTTTTTATTGCAGTACGCCTCGACATTATCTAAGTAATTATCCATGAGAGTTTTCGCAGACTCCTCATAGGAATACACAAATGCCTTTTGAACTTCCTTCTTCGCCATATCGTCATACTCTTTTCGTGCGACAGAAATAAAATTCAAATAACGTTCCCGATCTTCACTTGAGATCGATGGATGCTGATCCAGTCCTTCTTTTAAGGAACGGAGGACATCCAGTGCATTGATGGATTCCATGTTCTTTCGAATAATGGTGGATGAAATGCGGTTAATGACATATCTCGGGTCAATTCCGCTCATTCCTTCGTCATGAAATTCCTTTTTCATCTCATCAATATCAACAGATTGGAAACCTTCGACACTTTCCCCATCATACAGTCGCATTTTTTTCACCAAATCGATATCAGACCGCTTCGGCTCCTTCAGCCTTGTCAAAATAGAGAACATCGCAGCTACCTTTAGCGTATGCGGCGCAATATGAACATCTGAGACATCACTTTCTGAAATCATCTTATGATAAATGCGTTCTTCCTCTGTCACCTTTAAATTATAAGGGATCGGCATCACAATAATTCTTGAGTGTAAAGCCTCGTTCTTTTTATTCGAAATAAATGATCGGTACTCCGTTTCATTCGTATGTGCAACAATCAATTCATCCGCACTAATCAACGCAAAACGCCCCGCCTTAAAATTCCCCTCCTGCGTTAATGAAAGAAGATGCCATAGAAATTTCTCATCACACTTTAACATCTCTTGAAATTCCATCATTCCACGGTTTGCTTTATTGAGCTCTCCATCAAACCGGTACGCACGCGGGTCTGACTCTGAACCAAATTCAGCAATCGTTGAAAAATCAATACTTCCTGTTAAGTCAGCAATGTCCTGAGATTTCGGATCCGACGGGCTGAAGGTACCAATGCCGGTCCGTTTGTCCTCTGAGAAAAAAATTCGTTCCACTCTCACATCCTCAATGCGGCCACCATATTCCTCTTCGAGCCTCATCAAGTTTAAAGGTGATAAATTCCCCTGCACACGTATGCCGTATTCTCTATAGAAATCCTCCCGCAGATTTTGCGGAATGAGATGAAGCGGATCTTCATGCATTGGGCAGCCTTTAATCGCATAGACTGCGCCATGATCTGTTAGTGAATACTCTTCCAGCCCTCTTTTCAGCCTTGTGACAAGCGTCGATTTCCCGCCGCTGACTGGCCCCATTAACAATAAAATACGCTTTCTGACATCTAAACGTTTAGCCGCAGGGTGAAAATACTCTTCCACTAGCCTTTCCAATGATTCCTCTAAACCAAAAAGCTCCTGATCAAAAAATTTGTAGGTTCTGACCCCATTCTCCTCTTCAATCCCGCTGTCCTTAATCATATGATAAACTCGAGAATGAGCAGATTGAGCGACAAGTGGATTTTCTTTAATAATATCTAAATATTCACTGAAGGTGCCTTCCCATTTCAGTCGCTGCTCTTCTTCTCTGTGCTGTTCAATTTTCTTTAAAATATCCATATGAACCTCCTCTTTCAAGATTGAAGCTAGAAATCAGATACTGTTTTACAATCTATGCGGAGGCGTCCTATTACATGCTTTCGTTCTTCAAAATGACGAATTGGCAAACTGAATTGACAACCATCCGCAAGACCCTTCATAATAAAGGAAAAACAGGAGAAAAATGATCTTCATCTCCTGCTTTTCAAGGCGAACTTCACAACATATGAAACCGGCAGCGAAGGAACAAAGGGATAAGGGGGAGCTTATATGAGAACGGTCATTATGATGGGCGTCATCATTACGTTTTTAGTATCCATTTTCACAGCTGGCTACGAAGGCAAGCCTGGTAAATGAAAAAAAGGATGTTCCATCAGTGGAACATCCTTTTTCATTTCGTTCATATTTTCAGTACTTACATATTCACTGAGAGCGAGATCGGATCTCGGCTTTTATCATGTTCTTATATCAAATCTCGGTATTGCTGCTGGCGAAGCGCCTCATACACAAGAATCGCTGCCGTATTCGATAGATTCAGTGAACGAACATGCTCTGTCATTGGTAAACGTAGACAGCGATCCATATTCCGTTCAATCAAATCTTTTGGCAATCCACTCGTCTCTCTGCCAAATACAAAGAAGTAGTCTTCATCTAGCTGCGAGTAATCGAACGTTGTATGCGGCTTTTGCCCAAACTTTGTGATATAGAAAAATTGCCCCTTCGGATGAGCCTCAAACAATTCATCTAATGAATCATGATAGACGACATTGGCATATTTCCAATAATCGAGTCCTGCACGCTTCAGCATTTTATCATCTGTCGAAAAACCAAGCGGACGAATCAGATGAAGTGTTGTATTTGTTGCTGCACATGTACGCGCAATATTTCCAGTATTAGCTGGAATTTCTGGTTGATATAAAACGACATGAAGTCCCAAAAAAGTTCACCTCTAATTTTCTTTTCCGCTCAACATTATACCATTAACTATCCTTCGGAGCATCGTCCAAAATGTGAAAAAACGTATAACGAATACTAGGTGTATAAGCCGTTGAATCTTCATACGACCAGTAACGCATACGGCTGTCATACGTTTGTGCATTCACAAGAGGCATTCCGCCTTTATCATGATCAACGACAATGGTTGTATGATTATACCTACCGTCACCTTCAAAATCGTAGCAAATAACATCACCTATTTGAAGCTCCTGCGGCTCCTTGAGCTTCTTCGCTCTCAACCCCGCTTTGGAATTGGCTAAATAATTTTTCATCGAATGTGCCACCGTCCAGCTGTAGCTCCACGTATGTGGACGAACCCACCAGCCAGATCCACGGTTCGGATATCCTCTCGTTGGCGCATTCCCTGCTTTTAGACATTGTGAAATAAAATTCGTACAGTTATCTTCGAAATTTTTATAGGCTGGATTTCGTTTATTCCAATACGTTTCAGCATATTGAACAGCTGCACGCCGGTCATAGTGAAAAGCTCTTCCAAATTGGTCTTCATTTTGGAAGCGCTCATCCACCTGATCTTCCTTTTGTCGTTCTTCTAACATCATCCGATCTTTCACAAGCATGTCGTTATAAAGAAACGCTTCTCTTTTCTCAACCTGTTCCTCTAAATAAAAAGAATCGTCTATATCCTTACAGACATAAGTGAGGTGAGCGAGATATTGTACTTGCTGAGCTCCATCATCTTGAATAGCTGAATCGAGAAGTTTTGCTTTTGCTTTCGCCTTGACAATCTCAACTTGTCTTCTTGCAAACAGCTCTTTCTTTCGCTCCACAGCGTCCACATCAGACATCAGCTGCGGCTGTTTGATCGTACTGCCATTTAATAAATATGCCAGTCTGTCTTCTAACGTTTGTTCTAATAATTGTTTCACACAGACACCACCAAACTTTTTTTAACATCTCTGTTTGGTTCATTCTATGTTCAATGGGAGGTTATTTAGTATTTAAAGGTGTTTGTAACAATTCAATCCCTTTGATGATCTCTTGTTTTGCTTCTTCATCACTTTCCCGCCCAAGGGCTTTTTCGAGTTCTGAAAGCTGCTGACCATCGCCAATTTTACCGATTGCCCAAGCAGCCGTGCCTCGAATGACCGGTCTTGGATCTTTATGCATCAGGTCAACCAAATCTGGCAAAGCAGATGTATCTTTAAAGTGAGCAAGTGCCAAAATGGCATTCCGCTGAATAGGCTTTTTCCCTCGCCATGATCCAGAAACATGACCATACTTCTCTTTAAACTCACGATTGCTGATTGTCAGCAGTGGCTTTAAGAGCGGCTTTGCAATTTCAGGGTCCGGCTCCATTTCAGGATGTAGGTGAAAGTCTTTCCCTTTATTAATTGGGCAGACCGTTTGGCATGTATCACATCCATACAACCGATTCCCTATTTTCGAGCGAAATTCGTCAGGTAAAAACCCTTTTGTCTGTGTTAAAAACGAAATACACCTTTGAGAATTGAGCTGGCCTGGATTCACAAGAGCACCCGTTGGACATGAATCCACACATTTATTACAAGTTCCGCACTGGTCTTCTATTTTCTCATCCGGTTCAAATGGAACATTTGTAATCATCTCAGCCAAATAGACATAAGATCCGAACTCTGGTGTGATAATCATACAGTTCTTTGCGCTAAAGCCAATGCCAGCACGTTCGGCTACAGCACGGTCAGACAATTCACCTGTGTCCACCATTGATTTTGTCCGTATATCTTCGTGTTTACTGCGCAAAAATTCTTCAAGCATGTCGAGCTTTTTTTTCAGCACAACATGATAATCAGTTCCCCATGAAGCCCTGCAAAAAATCCCTCTTCTTGCATCCTTTGTACTTCGGGGAGCATCTTTCATTTTGGAAGGGTATGCGAGCGCAATGGCGACAATTGATTTTGCTTTTGGAAGCAGCAAAGCAGGATTTGTTCGTTTTTCGATATCAGGTTCTTCAAAACCGGACAAATACCCTAACGATTCATGTAAGATGAGGCGGTCCTTTAATGAATCAAATGTATCAGCACTTGCAAATCGAATTTTATCGACACCAATTTCGTTCGCATATTGAATTAACTCTTCTTTTAATTGTCCAACATGAATCACCTTGCAAACCTCCTTTCTTTGTTTCTTCAGTTGTTTTCAGTATAATACGAGTGTATCATGACCGATTGGAGTGAGTCACTGTGAAGATACAAATGGAAATCTCCCAACCTCAAAGCCCGTCTATCCATGTTGGACAGATTGAATATTCACATATTGAGATAGGAAAATCCCCTCAAATGTTAAAAGGCCGACTGCGTCTGTTTCAAGAATCTTTGTTTTTTGAATATGAAGATCAAACTTTGGAAGAAGTACCAGCGATCAAAGAATGGACGAATCTTCTAGAAGATATCCCCTTTCTTCCGCTACTTGCTGATATTCAAAAAGAACAATTTATTGACTCGACCAATTCCGTACAGGATTTGTCGATATTTTTTTCATTAAAATATTTCTTGCCTATCCTTACATTAGATGCCGATCAATTGAAAGGGCCTCTTTCATTATCCAAAAATGAAACTGGTCATATTGAATGGCAGGATGGCGCAGAGCTTAAAGGGTTATTTTCTCAAGCAAGTAAAGCTCAAATTTCTCAAGACACAAAAAGCATTCTTCAAATCATTCTCTTCCCACCATCTATTTCCCGGGAAAAGAGTGAAGCGCTTATACAATCCTTGACGAAGATGTTTATACAAATACATGGTGGAGAAAGCAAATATGAACTCATTGAAAAAGCACTGTAGGTCACAGTGCTTTTCACATTATACTGACATAATAAAAAACGCAACACTTCGTTTATCTATGAAACGAAATACTGCGTTATAAACAAAATTATGTATTGGAGCGGGTGATGAGAATCGAACTCACGACATCAGCTTGGAAGGCTGAGGTTTTACCACTAAACTACACCCGCATCAATCTTTTAAAGACAACGTCATTGCGTTGACTTTTATTATGTTACAACTTTCTTAACAATTCGTCAAGAGAATATGAAGATTTTTCGTCAAAAAATTTCATATTCTCCATATATATTACGATAGTTATTTGTCTAGTTGCAAATACACCAAATAAGCCTGCTTTACATCTTTTAATTCCTCTTTCAGATTCTTTTCAGAACCTGTTAAACCAGAAAACTCATGGTTCATTCCAGTTGTGATGGTAGTAGAAATTAATTTTTTCTCTCCAGGAGACATGTGAAAAAGATCTGAAGCTGATATCGTTGTGTTTCCTCCCACGTCCTGTTTGAAATCCATGCTAGTCGAGAGTTTCGTTAGTTCGCTTTGCTCTTTATCTTTCCATAAGCTATACGTTACTTTTAACAGATCATCTTTTTCATCTTCTAGCTGATAGATAAAATTCACACTGTTATCGACGCCATTTTGATGAAGGTCAATGGTGATTTTTTTTGTATCTTCTTTTAATAATTGTCCATCTTTGTAATGCATACCGATCAAGGATACACTTTTATTACTGCCTTTTAGTCCTTTCACTGTCATCGCTTCAAACGGCTTATCTGATAATGCTTCCAAAAGACTTTTTTCATTTTTTGTTAGTTTCATAGGTTCGACAGTTACTTCATCGTGAGTTGCTGTTTCCTTATTTTTCTCTGTTGCAGGTTTTTCTGAGACCGTTTTCTCTGTCGTTGTTGTTTCTGCAGCCTTCTCGCCGCATCCTGCTAATAGAAAAACAGTAAATAAAAGAATGCTCCATTTCTTAATCATTGATATCCCCTTTTATATATTTATTTTTTATTATACTAAAATTTGGTTTAATATACAAAAAAAGATTAGGAGAATTCTCCTAATCTTTCGCTTTTTTCTGTTTCATGGCTGATAGGAATGCCACAATGAAAAAACTGACAGCAAAAATGACAACCATATAAATAAAAAAGTTTGGTTTGATTTGGAACGTAAATGCAGACGAACCTTCCATCTCAAAAGCAAGACTATTAAATAATAATTCATTATTTGTTTTTGATTGAAATAAGTGATAGAACAGAACACCAATGGTCAACATCGGAAAACCTAAGAAACCTAGGAAACTACCAACAATTGCACCTTGTTTCATTGCCTGAACGTTCATGATCGTTGTCCTCCCATTCCACCAAGCAATAACTGCTTCATAATAGACTTACCATCCCCCATAAACGGAAGAAGGTAGAGCAATTGAATAAAATACGTGATTGAAAAAATGAAAAACCCTGTCGAAATTGGATTTTCTTTTAGAAATAAAACAGTCACAATGATTCCGACTGCGCCAATGAGCCCCGGCAAAAGCGGACCAAGCAGTGTAATCCACACCTGTTTTTTCTGAAACGGGTCTAAAACAGGCCTCACAAATTTCACAGACATCATATCGCTTGCAAAAAAGCCTTGAGGACCATCCCGGCCGGCGAACTTCCGATGTGCATACCCATGTGCCGCCTCATGCAAGGCAGTTCCAGTAATTAATCCGAAATAAATAATCGTAAAATAAATCGCAATGGCCGCAATCGATGAATCAGGAATAAATAAAAAGGCGATTCCCGCCATGATCATAAAGAGCACCCAGAAAAAGATGATTTTGCGCGTCACCATCAGCAGAGCCGTACCCAATATGTGAAGAAATGAATGACCCGTGCAGTCAAACCGCTCTTTCATTTTTACTTGATACTGCTTAAAAAATTGACAGAAGGCTGTGACAGTCCGATATGGCGATTGATAATGAATCGACAGCAAGTGATGCTGATTCAACCCCATCATCAATTGATAAAAATCGCGGGCAATCACAGACTCATCGACCTGAAACAAATCGGCGAGTTCTGCCGTAATACTCGCCTCTGTCCTTTGACCATCCACTTTCGTTAACATATGATATGCACTTTCGTTAATTGGAAGTGAGCTTCCGTACTGCGTATCAGTCAAATGCCTTTTTTGTAAAGTCACATATGGCGCAAGTGCCGGCACCCGCTCAATCTTTAGCTTATTGTTAAGAAGTTGAATCATGTGAATACCTCCATGAAAAACCTTTATATATGGCAAAGATGAGCAGACATTCAAATCCTGCCACAAGCAGCCACTGAAGCATTTGACTCGATTCCCCTATCACATAGTTTCCAATAAATACAATCGGAATCATGATTAAAATAAGCGCTCCAAACGAGAAAATACCTGTGTAAGGATTATTTCGATCAAGGGGTAATAAAATACCTACCACATAAAAGAGAGCCGTTGCATTACACAAGACAGCAGCGCCAATCAACACGATCCAGATCTGATCCGGGAGCGTCAGTGTTGTGATCATAAATAAAACAATTTGGATCACACCAACTAGCAAAAGCCCGAGGAACTTATAAAGTGCCACTTCCCACGGCCTTAGACCAAACGTTTTATACATCCCAAGCATACGTTTGTCATTGCCAAATGAATTAAAAGCTGTTAACCCAGCTAGCGCACATAGGACAAAAAAAGCTTCTCCTTCAAAGCGGAAGGCAAACTGATAACGGACAAATAAAATGACAATAAGGAGGATGAGAAAGTTTAAAATATTTTCTTCATTTCTCACTTGTGACTTTATTTCCTTTACAATGAGTGACCACTTTTTCGAAGATGAAAATGGCAGTTTGTGCAGAAAGGTTAACGCTTTTTTCTCAGCCATAATTGGCATTAAAGCAAGAGAAATAAATGCGCCTCCCGCAGATAATAAGATGAAGAGGATCAAAATCGCATAATTCACCCCGTCAGGAGACATCCCTTGTGCCGCTAAGAAAAACGGCGCTGTAAAATACATCAAATGATAATCAAACTGTACATATGATTGCTGTATTTGATTAATGTCGAAATGTGTCATTCCATAGGCTACAACTAGCGCTAATAAAACAAATATCGCTGCAAATTTTTGCAATGGTAATTTTAATTTTAGTACGAGTAAATAAGTCACGTTGTAAATGAGCTGAAGCAGTGTTAAGACAAAGAGCGATTGCAACAGCACCATCAAAAAGAATGTAAGAATAAAGAAAATACCGATCCCTTGTGCAATAAAATTAGGTAAAAGCAAGATCCCGATGAAAAATAAAACAAGCCCTGTTACAACTGTCACCATCGGAATGAAGTAACCAAGACTTTTTTGAAAGGTAGACAGCGGAAACCAGCTGAGCTGCATAGAGAAGCGGTCTTGTTCAGGTGTTCTGACTTTGATCAGCACAAATAACAAGCTTGTAAAAATGGATGCATTGATTGCCATCGACACAACCAACAACCCAAGTGAACGTTCATCTCCATTTAAGAAAGCCTTCATAAAGACACCCGTAAAACTGTATCCGATGATGGCTCCCATTGTGACTGCAAACAAAAAGAATAAGACCACAATGATTCGCTTCGTTTGAGTATCAAAGAGCTTATACATCTCCTGCTGCCACATTTTAAGCATCATTTTAGAAATGATTAATGATTTCATCAAAATGTGCACCCCTATCACTTAACATTGAAGCTTTCAGAAACACCTGTTCCAATGTGCTTGATTGATACTTTTCTTTTAAGGCTGAAACCGTCCCTTCATCCATTTTATTTCCTTTAGAAATAATGGCGATCTTGTGGCACAGCTCTTCCGCTGAAAGCATATCATGCGTTGAAAGCAAGATTGCACCATGGTGCTCGGCATAACGTTTCATCAGTTTCTTTGTGTTTATAACCGCTTCAATATCAAGTCCTCTAAAGGGCTCATCCATGATCACTAATTGACTCTCAAGCATAAAGGCAGCAATCAGCTGTGTCTTTTTTTTCATTCCATGGGAATAGGTTTCAATCGGTCTTGATAAAGCTGATTCCATATCAAACAATTCAATTAGTTGATTTCTTCTTTGAATTGTTTTACATTCATACATAGAAGAAACAAAATCTAAATATTCAGCACCAGTCAATGCTTCAGGGAGCAGCAGATCATCTGGAACATAGGCGACTTGTTTTTTAAAGGATGGATCATCATTTGTGACGTCCTTGATATGAATGGTTCCTTCTGTATGCTTAATGATGCCGAGTACACAGTTAATCATCGTTGTTTTACCAGATCCATTTGGTCCAGCCACAGCAACGATTTGATGAGGGGCAATTTTCAAATGAAAATCATTGACAGCAGTCACGTTATTTTTATACGTCTTGGTTAAATTCTCGATCGTAAACATATAACCTCCAAGTGTCTGCATATTCTTTAAAAACAGATCAGGCTAAACCGCCCGCCACAGACGGTTTAGCCCTGGTGTCTTATCTAAGAAGTAAAAAGATGAATCCTAAGTATAGCTACTTACATTCAATTTGGACTTTTAAGCCACTTTCCCACTGAACGGCTCCTGTAAAGCTACCCTTGCCGTTTGCTAAACACCAAACTGCTGCTCCTAGAACAACTGTTGCTCCCAATCCAAGAAGGACAGCAACAAATACTAAGAACCAAGCTTGGTCCATAATAGCAGGTTCCATAGTGGAATAGTCAACTTGCGGCGCTGCATAAGTCATACTTTTCACCTCCCAGCTTATGATGATCGTATCATAGGCGTCACACTCCAAACATCAACAGAAGATCCCATTTTTGACCGAACATATTTTCGTGTAAAATGTGACTTTTTATTCAATTGTTCATGTTCAACTGTATAAATTCTCCCTTTTTTACTATTTTTCACCACAACATAAGAACCACCAAACCCATATATTGGCAATAAATCCATCTTTTTTCTGCCTTTTTTCAAATAGTTCATTTTCATCATCTCTTCTATTTAATCTTTCATTTTTTTGAGATAGAAAGAATTCCCCCGATATATCAGATATAAAAGTCCTAATTATATGTCGTTAACACATCAAATACGACATATTAACTGATAATTCCGACAAAAGAGTGAGCATATTTTCCTTCTTCTCTTGTCTCTTAAAATATGTATATACAAGAAATCCTGTTGGGAAAAAAGCCCTTGCCTTCTTCCACAGCACATATCATTTTACTTGCATCTCTTTCTATAAAAAAAGCAAAGCAGCCCGACACAAGTATGACTGCTTTGCTTTCATTTATGAGGAACTTGCAGCAGAGGCTGTATCAGGAAAGTAATTGTTCCCAATAATTTCACCAGCAGGAACGTGTGGTCCTGCATCACCATTTCTTTTAAATGGGAGAAGCGGGAAAACAAGTTCTGCTAAATAATAAGATTCTTCTAAGTGCGGATAACCAGAAAAGATAAATGTATCAATACCTAGAGACTGATATTCTATTATACGTTCTGCTACTGTATGCGGGTCCCCGACGAGCGCTGTTCCTGCCCCGCCTCTAACTAAGCCAATGCCTGCCCAAAGATTAGGGCTAATTTCAAGCTTCTCTTTATTCCCTTGATGTAATTCAACCATTCGTTTTTGCCCTACTGAGTCCATCCCTTGTAAAGTCTTTTGCGCCTCATCAATAGTCACTTGATCTAAATGACGAATCAGATGTTCCGCTGCCTGCCAAGCTTCATCTTCCGTTTCTCTCACGATCACATGAAGTCGAATACCAAACCTCACCGTTCTTCCTTCCTTTTCAGCCTGCTTTTTCACTTGTGCGATTTTCTCTTTTACTTGTGCAGGCGGCTCGCCCCAAGTTAAATAAACATCTGTATGTTTTGCAGCGGCTTGAATGCCTGCTTCTGATGATCCTCCAAAAAAAACGGGTGGATGTGGTGTTTGAGCTGGTGGAAATAGCAGACGTCCATTTTGTGCTTGCAGATGCTTCCCTTGAAACTGAACATTCTCTCCTTTCAATAACCGCTTCCAGATGGTCAAAAATTCTTCTGTTGCCTCATAGCGTTCATCATGAGAAATGAATAGCCCGTCTCCTTCAAGTTCTTCTTTACTTCCTCCCGCTACAACATTGATCAGCAGTCTCCCGCCTGAAAGCCGATCAAATGTGGAGGTCATTCTAGCAGCAACAGACGGCTGCATCAACCCTGGCCGAAGAGCCACAAGAAACTTTAAATGAGTTGTTTCTGCAGCTAAAGCGGCCGCTGTCAGCCATGGATCTTCACAAGATCTACCAGTAGGCAGCAAGACCCCTGTGTACCCAAGCTGATCGGCAGCTTGAGCAATTTGTTTAAAATACGGATAGTCTGCCTGTCTTGCCCCTTTCGATGATCCTAAATAACGCCCATCCCCATGCGTTGGAATAAACCATAGAATATTCATCATATCGCCTCCTATTATTTTTCACCTTGATAACTTGTGCGCCATTTGAGCAGTCGCTTTTCTAACAGCCGTACAAATGAATCAGTCATCTTACCAACTACCGCAAAGATGATAATCCCTACAAACACTTTATCCGTTTGCGAGAATTGTCTTGCATCCATAATCATGTAGCCAACTCCACTACTCGACCCCATCAATTCAGCCACCACTAAACCAAGCCAGGCAATGCCTAATGAAAGCCTCACGCCCAGAAGAATATGAGGAAGGGCAGCAGGTAAAATGAGCTTTGTGATATTTTGATACAGATTAAACTCTAAAGCGCGAGCCACATCGAACAGCTTGTTATCTACACTGCGAATTCCTAGAAAGGTATTGATATAGATCGGAAAAAAAGCCCCAAGTGCAATCAATAAAATTTTCGCTGATTCATCAAAACCAAACCAAAGAATAAATAAAGGAGTCACCGCTAAATGAGGAACTGTTCTCAGCATTTGCAAGGTCGGATCTACATACTGCTCGGTTTTCCTAGAAAAACCGACACACAGACCCATCGCAAGTCCTAAACCTCCCCCAAGTAAAAACCCGCATATTGCTCTGTAGAGACTGATGTAAAGATGGCCAAACAGCTCACCGGAACGAATCAACTCACGAAAAGATTCCGCAATGACAGTGGGTGCAGGTAGTACAGTAGAAGAAACGATTTGGGAAGCAGCAGCTCCCTGCCAAATTGCAATGAGTAAAGCAGGTAATACAAGTCCTTTTAATATGATGAAGGATGAAGCATTTCTCCTTTTTTTCTTCATTCGCTCGGTTTTAGTCACAAGGGCTGGGTTAGATGCAGCTTTCATCAACTCTTCTCCTCTTTCAGCATTTTTTCAATAAACGAATTATCTACCACCTGATTGACATCAATCTTCCGCTGTATCGCCTTTGTTTGATATTGAAAATCAGCTGTATGCTGCTGGGCGTTTATGATTTTCTTAGAAATGGGCTCATTGAGCGGCTCTGTATTGTTTAATACTTGTGTCACCACCTTCTGATCTAATTGTTTCAAACGAGCATAAAGTGTAATGGCTTCCTGTTGATGATCTTTCTGCCATTTCACCGCTTTGTCATATACTTTTAAAAATTGCACCACTAGTTCAGGGTACTCATCGGCAAACTTGGTTCTGACAAGTGTGAATCCAGGTGAATATAAATCGGTCGCTTCTCCATTAACCAGTAGCTTTGCTCCCTTTTCTATCGTTTCAAGTGATAAGAACGGCTCCCAGATCGACCAAGCATCAACTGACCCATTTTCAAACGCAGATATTGCCTCATCCGGCTGAAGCTGAATGATCTGGACATCCTTTGCAGATAAACCTGCCTGATCTAATACTTTGTATAAAAAGTCAAAACCACTGCTTCCTTTGGCAACGGCGATTTTTTTCCCTTTTAAATCTTCTACTTTTTGAATCTCACTGTTCTTATTCACTAAAATCCCATTCGCCTTTAACCCATCCTGAGATAAACCAATTTCCTTAAAATCAATACCTGCTGCCTGACCAGCTATAACAGGTGAATTACCAACCTGTGAAAAATCTAATTGATTGGCGGCGAGCCCTTCGAATTGGGGAGGACCACTTTGGAACTCCACCCACTTGACTTTCATACCTTCTTTTTCAAATGATTGCTCAAACCACCCTTTTTCCTTTGCTAAAAGAAGTGGGCTTAGACTTTGCTGAATCCCAATCCGAACCTCTTTCGGCTTGTCTTCTGATCCATTCGCTGCTTGACCACACCCAGCTAATACAAGGAGGATACCAAGAAAGAGAACGATCCTTTTTTGCCTTTTCATTCGATTTGACCTCCTTAAATTCCTGAGCCATTCGTCAGTAACAGCTCATCTGTTTTCTCAAATTCTGAAAGCACCTTTTGTCTTAAGCTCTGAAAAGCTGTTGACGTTCTATTCCTCGGAAATGGTAAGTTCACGGGAAGGATTTTATGAATTCGGCCGGGTCTTGCTTGTAACAGCACAATTTCATTGGCTAAATAAATGGATTCGTCAATATCATGAGTGACAAGCACCATCGTTGTTCTTTTCTCCTGCCAAATATCCAGCAGCACATCCTGTAAGTGTTTCCGTGTAAATGCATCTAGCGCACCAAAAGGTTCATCAAGCAATAAAATCTCCGGATCACGCAGGAGTGCTCTTGCAATAGCAACACGTTGTGACATCCCGCCTGAAAGCTCATGTGGATAGGCGTGTTCAAAACCTTTTAACCGAACAATGTCAATTAATTCATCCACTTTGCGGCAAACAGCTGCTTGTTTTAAATTGAAATTGGCAGCGATATTTTCTTCGACCGTCAGCCATGGAAACAAGCGATGCTCTTGAAAAATAAAGCCCTGTTTCATTCCTGGTTCTGTCACACGCCTTTCTCCTATCACGATCTGCCCATCATAATCTGTATCAAGCCCTCCAATCATCTTCAGCAATGTACTTTTCCCGCAACCGCTCGGACCAATCACCGTCACGAATTCACCAGGAACGATGGTGAACCTTACGTTTTCAAGCACTTGAATGGTTTGTTTGTCTTTCCAAAAAGACTTATCCACAATATCAACGGAAATAGTCAATGCAAGTTCACTCCTCTTGTCATCAGATAGATACACAGAAAGGCCCTTATCCCAAAAGAGAGATAAGAGCCTTCGTGTTGTCCGATCAGCTATTCATATTGAGTTGTTAGCACCATCCTAAATCATATTATTCCTATAAATCAACTATATTTTATAAAATGGTTATTTCGACCTTGTATGCTTTTCATCAATACGATCGTAAATCGCTTCTATTCGTTCTTGATTGCTGTAAATCTCATATTTGTTCCGCTCAATCAAAATGTCTAATGTGATATCCAAATGTTTTCTGTATTTTTTTCGTTTTTTCTTTTTCTCCATCTTCAACTTCCCTCCTGATTAAAATAAAAAAAGGCCCTTCACTCATGCCTGAGTGAACGAGCCTTCGGTTGACCGATCAGCGATTCTTGTTGGTATTTTCAGTATGCTTATGTTAATACATACTATTCCGACATGTCAACTATATTTATTGTTTTTTCAGATTTATCTAAAAAATGATTGACCGGGCAGTAAACAAGATTTATAGTCTTATTAAATATTTCTTATTAAAGTAGTTGGTTTTATCTAACAAAAGGAGGATACACACATGTCAGAAGAACTTCAATTTCGTTTAGAAACAAAAGCAATACACGCAGGTCAAGAACTGGATTCAGCCACCTATTCAAGAGCTGTACCTATTTACCAAACAAGCTCTTTCGGTTTTAGAGATAGTGAGCATGCGGCGAATTTATTTGGACTTCAGGAACCCGGTAATATTTATTCACGTATTATGAACCCGACAAATGATGTGTTTGAAAAACGGATCGCTGAGCTTGAAGGCGGAATTGGTGCACTTGCGGTCTCCTCAGGACAAGCAGCGACCACTTACTCCATTTTAAACATTGCAGGAGCTGGTGACGAAATCGTATCCTCCAGCAGTCTGTATGGCGGCACATATAATTTATTTGCTCATACCTTGAAAAAGCTTGGAATAACAGTAAAGTTTGTGGATTCCTCAAACCTTGAAGAACTTGAAGCAGCCATTACAGATAAAACAAAAGCAGTGTATGCAGAGAGCATCGGAAATCCAAAAGGCGACATTTTACATATTGAAGCCGTATCAGCCATTGCACACAAGCACCACATCCCTCTAATTGTGGATAACACACTTGCCAGCCCTTATTTGTTAAGACCGATTGAATTTGGCGCAGACATTGTCGTCCATTCAGCGACGAAATTCATCGGCGGCCACGGCACATCTATTGGCGGAGTCATCGTCGACAGCGGCAAGTTTCCTTGGGCTGAAAGTGATAAGTTCAAAGGACTGACGGAACCAGACCCTAGCTATCATGGCCTGACGTATACGGAAGCGATTGGCGAAGCGGCTTATATCACAAAAGCACGTGTACAGCTCTTACGTGATCTAGGGGCGGCTTTATCACCATTCAACTCATTTTTACTCTTGCAAGGCTTAGAAACATTGCATCTTCGCCTTGAACGCCACAGTGAAAATGCATTAAAGACAGCACAATTTTTACAAGAACATCCTCTTGTAGAATGGGTCAGCTATCCAGGTCTTGAAGGCCATGAATCCTTTGAGCTGGCTCAAACTTATTTACCAAAAGGGCAAGGCGCCATCCTTACATTCGGCATTAAAGGTGGTAAAGACGCAGGAAAAAAACTCATTGATTCGGTTCAGCTTTTCTCACATCTTGCAAACGTAGGCGACTCTAAGTCACTCATCATCCACCCTGCCAGCACAACGCATCAGCAATTAAGTGAAGCAGAGCAAAAAGCCACAGGGGTGACACCAGAACTTATTCGTTTATCTGTTGGAACAGAAGCGATTGAAGATATTCTGGCAGATCTAGAACAGGCGATTTCAAAAAGCCAGTCTTAACCAAACAAAAAAAGCACACACCCGTGTGCTTTTTCTTATTGACTAGTGATTGATTAATCGAATATCTTGGAAGGGATAAAACACGAATGATGTTGTCCCTTGAATATCACTCTTTGTAAAAAGACCTAAACCGTTGCGACTGTCCATTGAGTTTTGGCGGTTGTCACCCATGACAAAGTACTTTCCTTTAGGGACTGTAAGAGGACCAAAATCAGGTGTCAGCAAGGTGCCATCTGCGGCAGCTTTCTTTTTGTTTGATGTTAAATAAGGCTCCGCCACTTTTTGACCGTTCACATATAGCTGGTCATTTTTCATTTCGATTTTATCACCAGGTAAACCAATCAATCGTTTCACATAGTGAGTACTGCGGTCTTCCCCATCAAGAACAATGATCTGTCCGCGTTTATAATCGCCGAAGTAATCGACTGTTTTATTCACAAACACCCGCTCTGTATTATGCAGTGTCGGTTCCATAGAAGTCCCCTTCACAATATACGGTGCGAATAAAAAGTTACGAATGATAAAAACAGCAATAAATGCGATTAAGATGGCTTTGATCCAGCCCCATAATTCTGATTTCTTTTTTTGTGTTTTTGTATTTGTTGTCATAAGCTCCTCCTGAAATCCCCTAGGACAAAATGAGTTATCGCCAGCTGATCGCTGACGCCACGCTTGTTTCTCCCTAAATATAAACATATTTTGCCAACAAATCAAGCTGTAAGAGAGAAAAAGGCAAGCACCTTTCTGTGCTTGCCCAAAACTCAGTTAGTTAGCAGAAGAATCCGCTTCTGTCTCTTTGTTTGTTTTACCATAGAAATAATCAGATGGATTCACTGGTTTAAAATCAGATAGCTTATGGAATCGAAGAAGATCCCTGTATAGTACTTTATCTGACAAGCTTAACTGATTATCAACACGGGCTTTAATCGCTTCTGTCTTTTTGTTTTGTTTCACCACTTTACCCGTTTTTGTATCGTAGACCGTATTATCTACAAGGGTATATTTTGGTGTCACATAGTTTCCGTTACGGAATGCAACAGTTTGATCATGCTTCTTAGAGAATAAATCTGTTCCAAAATTCACGTACTCATTTGAATCAATACCTTGTAAGTGAAGAAGCGTCGGCATCACGTCTACTTCACCGCCATACGTATGATTCACGCCGCCTTGTTTCCCAGGGATCCGAATCATGAGCGGTACACGCTGATTTTGTGCATTTTGATATGGCGTAATTTCTTTCCCTTGAATCTCACTCATTGCACGGTTATGGTTCTCAGAAATACCGTTATGATCACCATATAATAGAATCACTGAGTCTTTATATAGACCTGATTTTTTCAAGTCCTTAAAGAATTGTTCTAATGACTCATCCAAGTATCTCGCTGTTTGGAAATAATTATCCACTGTTTTATCGCCAGTTGTTGCCTTAGCGATTGTCGCATCTTTCTCATCTAAATTAAATGGATAATGGTTGGTCAATGTCATTAAGTGTGCGTAAAATGGCTTTTTCATTGATTCTAACATTGGGATTGATTCTTTAAAGAATGGTTTATCCTTCAGACCCATGTTTACAAGGTTTTCTTCATCCATGTTGTAATAAGATGCATCGAAGAATTGATCAATTCCCATATGTTTATAAATCGTGTCACGGTTCCAGAAAGATTTATAATCCCCGTGAAGCACTGCACTCGTATAGCCTGCTTTTTGATCTAAGATGGCAGGAAGTGATTGGAAGGTATTTTCACCTTTTGTCACAAACGCTGCACCCTCTGGTAAGCCAAACATACTATTATCCATCATGAGCTCAGCATCAGAAGTCTTCCCTTGACCAGTCTGGTGGAAGAAGTTATCAAAATACGTAAAATCTTCTTTTCCATGAGCTAGTTTGTTTAAAAACGGCGTCACTTCTTCTCCATTTAACTTGTAGTCAATTAAAAATGACTGGAAGCTTTCTAAATGGATTTTGATGATGTTTTTCCCTTTAGCTTGACCAAAGTATTCTGCATTTGGTTTCGCATAGTGAGAAGTCGTATAGTTCACGACATCCGTTAAATCATCACTACTCGCATTTGCTACCTGCGTTGCATTTTGTGCGGTTTGCACGCCGTCATAAATCGCATAGTTATAAACACCTAAATATTTCACAATGTACTTATGATCAAATGTTCTCGTCAATAATTCTGGACGATCTTTTTCAGCTAAGTGTAGGTTAACGAAGAATAGTCCAACACCTGCAGCCACAATCAGCAGTGCGAAAGTTTTTTTCATTTGGAACTTCTTCACTTCTGGTCTCCAAATGACAATGGCAATTAAAATGATGATATCAAGGAAGTACAAAAGGTCATGCGGCTTAATACTTGCTAACACACCGCCGGTCATACCTCCCCCAAGATTACCGGCTTGTTTCATTGTCGGGAATGTTAAAAAATCATCAAAGAAACGATAGTACGCTACATTCGCATATAAAAGTGCGGTCATAATAAAATCAATGACAATTAAAACAATGGCCGATTTACGCCCCTTCAAAAAGAGAGCAAGTCCTAAAAACACGATGGCTGAACTGAATGGATTTAATAAGAGAAGCCCCTCTTGAAAAGATCCCTTCACTCCTAAATTAAAGTCCATTTTGTAGGCTGTGTACGATTTTGCCCAAAATAAAAGGACAGCCAAAACAAAAAAGCTATATTTGTTCGCAAATATTTTTTTCATAAAACCTCTTCTTTCTTATTTTCGATCTGATATAAATGAAATCATAAAAAATTTACATTGATTTTGCAAATGTAAATCTTCTGCACCAAGCATTCCGATGCTCTTTTCTCCTCAGGTTACATGTGCTCCTTTAATATAACGAATAAGAAGCATCATAAGTTTCAAAAAAAATACGAGTAAATAAAAGGAAAAATATCCATTTACATTAAATTTACTGCCGTTTCATGTTTCAGAGAATGATGAAGGTTTTGTAAATCACTCAGTACTACTTTACTTTTTTCATCTAATCGTGTCAAAGTAATTATAAAGAAAAGGAAGAATCACCTAGGCTTTTCGACTCACTTAGCCAAATTTATACAAAATCCGAACCAATTTGCTTTTTTATTGTGACTCAACCTCCAGCAATCCATGTATCCTCTCTGCTACCACAAACCGAAAAAACAGTTTTAAGCAAAAAAAGCTTGATTTCCCCTGCCAATGTACGGTGTGATAAAGGTATAGCTCCATCAAATAAATCAATCTGGGGGACATCCTATGAAATCAAACAAACAAGTCAACATATTTGAACAAAGATTCTCAGAAGAAGTGATAGACATCATGGCTGTTACAGGACCTTCTGGAGTCGGCGCAGGAAAAGCGGGAAAAGAAACTCTTTGGACTGCTTCAATCCCACTCATTGCATGGAAGGAAAAAGACCGCATCATAACCGAAAAAGTGAGACTGTGCTGGTTAACAGATGAAAAGGGATTACGGGAAAAACAAGCGCAATTACATAAAGAATCTATCGTCACACTTCAAGTACGTAAAGGTGAAGGTGAATTCATGCTCGTTTCACTTGTTGATACAGATACTGAAGATAAGGAACTTCAAGAAATATTAGAAGAAGCTCAACAACCTATCTTTTACCACGATGACAAGCTGGGTACCTTTGAATTAGTGAAAGGACTAGACTTATTTGAAACAACCATCCAGTGGGGCAATGAGGAGTGCCTTCTTTACTTCAATCTTGAAGAAGAGGAAGAAATGAATGACTCTCTGAAAACGGCTAGACAACTCGTAGAAGAGCAGACGACATGGGATGCCTCCATGAAGTCATATGCAGCAAATCAGCTGATTGAACTAGCAAAAGATTGGCAGGAACAAGACGACTCCGCTGAAAATTCAGAAGAAATCACACCGGATCAATTTATCAGCCGCATCTCTCTTGAAAGCCTCCATGCTTATCCAAATGGAGAATTCGAAGCCTACTATCATGACGGAGATTTATTTTGGGGACATGTCATCATTGTCTCTGGCAATATGAATGGAACGTTTCAAGATGCACACATTGCTGGCTAAAGAATGGGGGATGGATAAATGAAGATCAAAGCTTTTGAAGAATTAAATCAACTAGGAAAAACACCTATTGTAGCCAAAATAGGCGGATTTCGTCCTGATCCATCTAAGTACAGCTGGTTTGCTGGCCATTTTTTCATCCAACGTGATAAAGGGTGGCCGGCAGATCAAGATGGAGCTATGATTCCCATTTTACAAATGTATTTACCCGAAGTACCAGGGGGAATGAACGGCTTTGATGAATGTAAGATGATTCAAATTTTCATCAACAAGAAAACCCTTCCGATCGATATCGCCAAAAACGGTGAGGGCTGGAAACTCATTGAATATTCATCAATGGAAGGATTAGAAATCGCTGAGACCCCTGAAGAAGTGAAAGGAATTAAGCCTTTCCAGATAGAGTGGCTCGAAGGGGAACAACCGGATTATCCATGCTGGGAGGAAGCTTGGTCATACGTTGACTTATCAGAGGTTAATGAAAGTGAAGAAGCGACAGATCATTTCTTCGAGCATTACTCAAACTACTCGTTCACAAAAATCGGTGGATACGGAGCTTACATCCAATCTCCTCCCCACCAGATGTCAGGAGAATTCATGCTACAAATCGCCTCAGAAGAAAAACCTCGGTTCATGATTGGTGATAACGGCACGATGTATTTCTATTACGACAAAAACAATAAAGAATGGTTCATGCACTGGGATTGTTTTTAAAACCAATTGTATGGAACCATTCCCCTTTCTAAACGTAATAAACGATATGAAGGGGGCCGGTAATATGGGATTCATTTTAGACATCTTCAATCTTGCTCTGTATATCCCTTTTTTACAGGTAGATGAAGATGATATATCACGAAATGCAACACAGCTAAAAAAATACAGCTGGTTTCAAGCGTTATTAAATGATCAAACGAGCAGAGAGCTGATCATTTATGATCAAGGAGTCCGCCGTGTAATTGGTCAATTTAAGACGAGTAAACTCCATAAGAAACCATACAACATCAGATGCGAACGAAAGGTACAACAAGCCATACACCGTGCCATGTCAAAACACGGAAAGATCCGCACTTAGCTGTGGCTCTTTCCGTACAAATGTAATAAATCCTTTTGAAGAAAACAATTGACGCTCGGACAACTCTCCCCGTATATTATGTATAAATCCATCTTTTTTTAGAAAAGGGGGCCTCACATGCGCTTGTTTAAGAACTGGAGAAAAAAGCAGCACAAACAGCCGATTACTTCAGATACGCAAGAAGACAGCATCCCAATTAACTTTTCCACTCTTCCCTTTGGCACAGACACCGTAGATGATTTTTTGTTCAACTTAGACCTAACCTCAAAACTGATAGATCCATACAAAGAAGCAGACACGAACAAATAGAACCTAAACTTTCGTGAACCCTCATCCAATATTGGATGATTTTTTTATACTTAGAGGAAGGTGTACCCCCTATGAAGACATATTATTTCGTCAGACACTGTCAAGCAGATGGACAATCCGAGGATGCGTCTTTAACGCCTCAAGGCATCACACAATCGCATGAACTCGCACAGTTTTTTTCCGGCATTCAGCTCAACCACATCATCTCAAGTCCTTATAAACGAGCGATTCAAACCGTTGAGCCCCTTGCTCATGCCAAACAGATCAAGGTACAAATGGATAAGCGTCTCTCTGAACGTAGGTTAAGCAGTCAACCAATGAAGGATTGGTATGAAATACTAAAGCTCAGTTTTTCGGACTTGCATATGACCTGTGAAGGCGGAGAATCGAGCCAAGAAGCGATGAATCGTATTGTAGAGGCACTCTATGAACAAATAAAATTAGGAAGAGATCATACTTTATTCGCCACTCATGGCAATATTATGAGCCTGCTTCTAAAACACGCCGATCCTGCAATTGGATTCAAGGAGTGGGAACAACTAAGCAATCCAGATGTCTACATCCTGAAATATTTTAAACCAGACCATGTAGAAATAGAAAGAATATGGCATAAATAAAAAAGGCAGGGTTGATCCCTGCCTTTTTCTTATGAAAAACAACTATTGGTGATAGTAAAATGTCTGTACCCACTCATAGGGCTTCTTACGATCCGCACACCATTTCACAAAACCTCTTGTCTCCGTCTGCTGAAATTCCTTCCAGTCCGATAAAAGCTGGTTATAGTAGACTGCTAGTTTTTCAACATTGCTTTGAACATTTTTATCTTCGATCAGTTTCATGACATCTTGAATCCCTTGAATTCGCTCATGATCTTTCTCATAGGTGCTTAAATAAAGATCTTCATGTATATGATGAAACGAATACCACAAAGCCGAGAAATAGGTTTCGCAAATTTGAACAATCACTCGCTGCTCTTTGCTGCCTCCCATCTCTAGTGCCTTCAATAAATAGGGCAGCCCTTCCCCCTGATGCACAAACAAGCCTTGCCAGCGATACGGTCTCACATCCATTGGATCAATATTTTCCCACTCTCGAATAACAGGATGGATCACCCCATGTACCAATGGATACACAAGCAAATGATGACCATCCTCAAAACGTTCAATGTAATCAAACAGCCAAACAACAAATGAACGCCGTGCTGTAAATTCGTTCTTATTCATCTCTTCAACAAAAGACTGAAGAACCTTTAACGCATCTTTACGCAGACCCTGTTCTTTCCTTACACAGTACTGTCTAAAAAGCGGATAATCATGTGATCGCTCATCTTCAATAATAGTCTGTAATATCGTCTTCATTTGCAAAATAACAACTCCGCCTCTTTACATTCATTCTATTGAACTATTATAACCAATTGTAACATCCACATGAAACTAGTAAAAAGATGAGTTGTCCTTTTTCTTTTATAAAACCCTTGGCATCCTCAAATCCATTCTTTTCTGTGTTCATGAATGAATTGTATGTCTTTTTGATAATGTTCAAGGTGCCCCTCATGAATCATTTTTTGAAAGGCTCTATCCCCTTCATTCGCTTTTCGCTTCATGTATTGACATAGACCTTCTAAACGCAGCAACACCATGTCCACATAATCTTCTGGTATTTCCTCACCATAAGCTTCAAAAAACAGTTTAACTCTATACTTTATATGGGCTGCATGCTCTAATGAATGATAATTTACGACCTCCCCTGTTTCAGTACGAAAAAACCTACTGAGAGGGACACAAGTATAGAGAGTATATGCAATATCCCAAAGCTTTGGACCAGGAGCAGCTACATCAAAATCAATGATTCCCACTGGCTTTTTATTTTTGAAAATAATATTGTACATCGCAAAATCATTATGGCACACAACCTCTATGTTGTTAGGCGTATTGTCCATTCGTTCCCAATCGTCTGAAATGGGAAAATCACTAACAGCATCATGATACAGTCTAAGCATTCTCGCTATTTCTTTTAAAGCATTGTGAGAGCACATGTATTTTTTTAAGGGATCATGACCGGCTACACCTTCAATGAAGGACAAGATCTCTCTACCTTTTTCATCAACCCCTAAAAACTTTGGAGCATAGGAGAAATCTTTTTTTTCTAAATGCTTTAGCAGCTTTTGTATATTCAGATTGTCTGACTTTACCTCTCTGCGAACCGTATCTCCTGAACGATATACGTTGGAGACATTTCCACCTGTCAATAACTCTTCATGATCATTTTGTTTTTTCATAAATTCTCCCCCAAACTGGGTCACAATGATGATGCAAGCTAAAGATGTGTATGTACCCACAAATATTCATTTAGTTACACAAAGGTAATTCACTGTTTTATGTGAATGCGCTACTCCATTTTGATTCCTTATATGGTTAAATGTATCGTACCAAATGTTGCGTTGCAAATCATCTAAAGTTTATTCTGTTAAAAGTAGTACATGCTCATTCTGTTCTAATAGGATTCTATTTTCATCTAAATAACTCATTTAAACCACAAAAAAACGTTTCACCACGAGGGTGAAACGTTAGATTCATGGTAAAAACCAAACTTTTAATAGATACCGGTGACCGGGGTCGAACCGGCACTCCGTGATAAATGATTTCAAAAAGGCAAGGTATACCTTCTGAAAGTAAAGCAGCCGTTAATGAAATAAGAATTAAAGTTCTTCTTGATATATTGCTGATTTAATCGGTTTTAAAGTCAAAGGAATTTTAAATTCATGAATACTCTCAATATGATGAAAAAAATGATCTATATCGTCATAATCCATTGACCATTCTTCTACCACCTTTAACTTTTTTAACTCGCTTGTTGGTTTAAATAAAAATTCACAGTGCAGTTGTTCCATATGAGAATAATCATCTTCTTCATAAATTGTAAACTGACGTACAAAATCAAGATGAAATAGTTCCTCTCCTGTAAAATCATAGACACCACACTGAAATAAAATTTCTTTATCTTCTTCGCCCTCAACGGTCTCCTTTGAAAAAGCCTTAAATGTTTCCCAAACCTTATTTATCTCATCGGTATCTTCACCAATGCCATCTTTAAGATAACTTTCAGCATTTTTAACCGTAATCATTACAACACCTCCTATGTACAATTGATCCAATCCATCTTCAATTGTCCTGCCCCTTTAGTTTAATCATAAGGTAACCATCAATAAAGTAAAAGTTAATCTCCTTTGAACACAATTTGAAGTAATTTTTTCGTGTGAAAAATCAGGTAAACAACAAATAAAAAAAGCCCTCCTACAATTTGTAGAAAGACGTTTTAAACGTTAATATTCTTTAATTCTTCTGTAATTGATGATAATAAAGAATATCTAAAACTAGATACCGGTGGCCGGGGTCGAACCGGCACTCCGTGAGGAACACGATTTTGAGTCGTACTTGAACGTCTGAACCCTTGAACCATTGGCATTATGCTATTTATTCAACATTTCTTAAAATAAAGATGCTAACAAATTAGATTTTTGCATAGCATATTCCTTCTTTATACACTAATACATCCGATACATTACATGTTACCCGTTTCCCTTGTATATCCCAAGAATGAGATATTTCATCACGAACATACTCATAAGCAAGTTTTGTCTTTTCAATTTCAGTTTGAGCCGGATTAAAAAGTTCATCTGCATTAGACCTAATAATAGGATTAGTATAATTGACTTGGTTTAATTCAAGCAAATAATCTTCTATTTTTTCACTTTCACATATCAAATGCATGAAATTCACCCTCCAATCGATAATTTTTTAACCAAGTTTTTTCATCATTGAAACAATTTTTATACTTAAACCATTTGGCTTATGTACAACTTCCTCATCGTAGATGCTATACCCCATTGAACTATACAATTTTATGTTTCTAGTCACGGTCATACGAACTTTGCAGAATATACTAGTTAATTCTTCTTGTACTGCAAAATTTTCTAAAAAACTTAATAATTTTTTGGCAATACCATGACCCTGCATTTCTGGAATTACGGATAGTCTATAAAAATATAAACTATCTTCTTTTATTTTAAAGCGAACCATTCCAACTGGCTGATTATCAATATAACAAATTAAACTCCTCTCTCCGTCTTTTAAGGCAATTAAAACGGATTGCACAGTTTCCTCCAAAGCACTTGAAGGTGGCACTTCGTCTTTATACTCCAAAAATGCCTTTATCATTAAATCATGTATTACCGATGTATCTGATAAATTAGCAAACCTTATCTCCAAATGTATCCCTCCTTTAACATTCTTGTTTAATGACAGGTAAGCACACGATTATATGTACACGATATTTTTATAAGAATCGTATTGAAGATAAATAAAAAACGTTCCTTACAAAGTGTAAGAAACGTTGATTTCATCGTATTTACTACCGATGATATAGATACCGGTGGCCGGGGTCGAACCGGCACTCCGTGAGGAACACGATTTTGAGTCGTGCGCGTCTGCCAATTCCGCCACACCGGCATGATCATTAAAGAGCGCAACTTATAATATATAAAAAATGGTGCCGAGGGCCGGACTTGAACCGGCACGGTAGTCACCTACCGCAGGATTTTAAGTCCTGTGTGTCTGCCAATTCCACCACCCCGGCAGTCTTTTCAAAAAAGGCGACACCCGGATTTGAACCGGGGATAAAGGTTTTGCAGACCTCTGCCTTACCACTTGGCTATGCCGCCATAATTGGAGCGGAAGACGGGATTCGAACCCGCGACCCCCACCTTGGCAAGGTGGTGTTCTACCACTGAACTACTTCCGCATATCAACTGGGCTAGCTGGATTCGAACCAACGCATGACGGAGTCAAAGTCCGTTGCCTTACCGCTTGGCTATAGCCCAATAATAAAATGGGGCGATTGATGGGAATCGAACCCACGAGTGCCAGAGCCACAATCTGGTGCGTTAACCACTTCGCCACAACCGCCATAGATGTTATGAATCATATAATTGGCAGGGGCAGTAGGAATCGAACCCACACCGGAGGTTTTGGAGACCTCTGTTCTACCGTTAAACTATGCCCCTATGAAAATAAAAATGGTGGAGGGGGGCGGATTCGAACCGCCGAACCCGGAGGGAGCGGATTTACAGTCCGCCGCGTTTAGCCACTTCGCTACCCCTCCACATTTGAAAAACAGTGCCGGCAAGAGGACTTGAACCCCCAACCTACTGATTACAAGTCAGTTGCTCTACCAATTGAGCTACACCGGCAAATAGTGGTGGCTCGGGACGGAATCGAACCGCCGACACACGGATTTTCAGTCCGTTGCTCTACCAACTGAGCTACCGAGCCAAGTATTCTTTTTAAAAAATGGCGGTCCGGACGGGACTCGAACCCGCGACCTCCTGCGTGACAGGCAGGCATTCTAACCAACTGAACTACCGGACCAATAAAGAGAAATTTGGTTGCGGGGGCAGGATTTGAACCTGCGACCTTCGGGTTATGAGCCCGACGAGCTACCGAACTGCTCCACCCCGCGACGATATAAAAGATATGGTGGAGGATGACGGGCTCGAACCGCCGACCCTCTGCTTGTAAGGCAGATGCTCTCCCAGCTGAGCTAATCCTCCGAATAAAATGCTGGTATGTATTTCTATAAAAATGGTGACCCGTACGGGATTCGAACCCGTGTTACCGCCGTGAAAGGGCGGTGTCTTAACCGCTTGACCAACGGGCCCTTTATTATGTAAATTGTGGCGGAGAGCAAGGGATTCGAACCCTTGAGACGGGGTTACCGCCTACACGATTTCCAATCGTGCTCCTTCGGCCACTCGGACAGCTCTCCAAATTGGCTCCGCAGGTAGGATTCGAACCTACGACCGATCGGTTAACAGCCGATAGCTCTACCACTGAGCTACTGCGGAATGAAGAAAGCCTGGCGATGTCCTACTCTCACAGGGGGAAACCCCCAACTACCATCGGCGCTGAAGAGCTTAACTTCCGTGTTCGGTATGGGAACGGGTGTGACCTCTTCGCCATCATCACCAGACAATTTAGTGACAAAAGATATTATACTATGTATTACAAATAAATCAAGAGATATTTCAAAAAATGTTCTCTCAAAACTAGATAACAAC
>NZ_JBLUWC010000001.1:582235-855231 GCF_048270685.1 Bacillus sp. AK25 | reverse complement strand
TGCATATCACACATGCGTTGCTACACGATGTAGCGAACTTAGCATGTGATCATTTCCTGCCTCGTCAGTTTGACTGACTACCTATGATGTATCATAGGATTTTTTTATAAAAACTCGAATTAACAGGTACGTTTTGTCTTGTTTAGTTTTCAAAGATCATCTTCGTTATCGCTCAGAGGCGACTTTCTTAATATAACATTTGAGCATCGTGTGCGTCAAGTGTTTTTCCAAATTTCTTTTTGTCCGCTTTTCTTTCAAAGCAACTCGGTTGCTCATTAGCGACGTTTAATAATATACCATCATAATATTCATACGTCAATATCTTTTTTAACAAAATATCCTCGATGATAGATTTTTTGCCCCTTCGTCTCAATTGGCTCTACTAGCACAATTCCTTTTTCCACAAAGAAATCAATCATCACACTAAGATCAGGTGTGAAATGTTTGAGATCAGGATGTGCAAGAAGCTCGCCAAACAGCCAAATATCCTGCTGTTCCATGACATGACGCAAATGAGCCGCACCAATTTCTGCTTTTGAATGAATCAAGAAATCATTCGCTAGGAATAAAAGTTCTAACCGTTTATGAAGACTTTCGTGGCTTTCAATCAACTCTGAATAAAGTTTATATACTTCCGGCTCCATATGACGTACTTGGTTCCAAACGGTCACTTCTGGGTGGAAGCCTTTATCAATCACTTCAATACGCGCCAGATGATGCAGGGCATGCACAATGGAATTATATGCATCGAGGAATTGATTTGATTCAAAAAATGCTTTTCCTTCTATATATCTGCGAATGAGCTTGCCATATTCTAAACCAATTTTGAGCTTACGGTTAGAAAACGGGAATGTACTCAGTTCATCAATCAAGTTGAAAATATATTCATTTCGATCAAACAGGACTTTTCCGTTTAAAATCCAATCAATAATCCGCCTGTTGGTACCTAAGGTAATCCATTCCTTCAGCTGATCATCTGTGACAACATTTAAAGAAGCTGTCTGGTGATCGGATTCATAGTGCTTAATAAATAAAGGTTCTTCCGCATCCTTTACGATGACTAGAAGCGCTGCATCAAAGTTATCCGTCTCAGAAGATACTTTATGCCTTCTTTCTACTATAATCACAGCTAATGTATCTGGATGACTTGCTCTCTCTTGATAAATAGGACGGAGAAGATTTTCCATAGTGATTCCTCCAATACTCGGGTGTAAGGTTCTTCTCTAATGCTATGTATTTCTCCTCATAGAATCAAAATTCCTTCAATACATGAAAAAAGATCGTTGAATCATTATAAGCAATTTATTCACAAAACTCTATAACTAATTCAAACAGAAAGGTAAAATGTGCTATATTGGAGATAAGGGGGACTAGGGATGACGAAATACTCCAGTAAGATTAATAAAATCAGAACATTTGCACTTAGTTTGGTTTTTGTTGGTTTTTTGATCATGTATATCGGTGTGTTCTTCAAGGAATCGGTCTGGCTGTCGACCTTCTTTATGCTACTCGGCGTGTTATCGATTGGATTGAGTACAGCCGTTTACTTTTGGATCGGTATGCTTTCTACGAAGGCAGTCCGTGTCGTATGTCCAGGCTGTGAGAAGGAAACAAAAGTGCTTGGGCGGGTGGACATGTGCATGCATTGCAGAGAGCCACTTACACTCGATCCAGCATTAGAAGGCAAAGAGTTTGATGAATCCTACAATCGAAAAAAGTCATAAAAATAAGCTGACCATTCAACTGGTCAGCTTTTTCATCAATGATTTTCTTTTTTTGCACATTCTTGACAAGTGCCATAGATCTCCAAGCGATGATGACTTACTGTAAAACCTGTCACATGGGATGCAAGCTGTTCTACTTCATCAAGGCCAGGATAGTGAAAGTCAACGATCTTTCCGCAGTTTTCACAAATCGCATGGTAATGGTCAGATGTCGCAAAATCAAATCGGCTTGAGGAATCCCCATACGTTAATTCTTTTACTAATCCAGATTCCCGGAAGACTCGTAAATTGTTGTAAACCGTTGCTACACTCATATTAGGAAATTTTCCTTCAAGTGCCTTATATATATCGTCCGCGGTTGGGTGTGTCATAGAATTTACGAGAAACTCCAAGATGGCATGGCGCTGCGGAGTAATTCGAACACCGGTTTCTTTTAGAGCATCTAAAGCGTCTTTTAGTTCGTGAGCAGCCATTTCATCATGCACCTCTCTTTTCAAAAATATTCTTATATTATAATCTTTATAAATAGTGTACCCCCAGAGCCGAAACTTTGTCAATTACAATCCTCTTTTTTACCTATTCTTCTATACAAAAAAGACCGGCACGACTGCCGATCTCATCTCGTCAACATATTAAGCGTGAGCTTTCAGTTCCTCAAGCGCTTCTTCCACATGATCTTTCACCTTTACTTTACGCCACTCTTTCACAAGCTTTCCTTCTTTATTAATAAGAAACGTTGAGCGTTCAATTCCCATGTATTCCTTACCAAAGTTCTTTTTCAGCTTCCATACACCGAAAGCTTCAGACAATTTTTGTTCGTCATCTACAAGAAGCAGGAAAGGTAAGTCATGTTTTTCTTTAAACTTTTGGTGCTTGTCTTGACCGTCTGGGCTTACGCCGATGATCACAGCATCTAATTCCGCAAAGCTTTGATGGCGGTCACGGAAATCACAAGCTTCCGTTGTGCACCCCGGCGTCATATCTTTTGGATAAAAATAAAGGACAATGTGTTTCCCTTTAAAATCAGAGAGCTTTACTTTCTCTCCATTATCACCAAGTAATTCAATATCAGGTACTTGCTGCCCCACTTCGATTGTCATGATACAATCCCTCCAACCTATTTTTTCATTAGCCTATCCAATTTCGAGAAGATATTCAACTAAGGACGCTTGCATCGGCATGTTAAAATAATGATAGACGACGTGATACGTTGAGATAGGAGGCTATTTATGAAATTCACCGAATCAGAAAAATTACATCAAGAGGCGCTGGAGCATATTGTTGGAGGGGTTAACAGCCCATCTCGTTCATATAAAGCAGTGGGCGGCGGGTCACCTGTTGCAATGGAAAAAGGCGAAGGCGCTTATTTTTGGGATGTTGACGGAAACCGTTATATCGACTATTTGGCAGCATACGGTCCAATTATTACGGGACATGCTCATCCTCATATTACAAAAGCCATCACGAAAGCAGCCGAGACAGGTGTCCTTTACGGAACACCAACGAAACATGAAGTCACTTTTGCTAAGATGCTGAAGGAAGCGATGCCTGCTTTGGACAAAGTTCGTTTTGTCAATTCAGGTACAGAAGCTGTGATGACGACAATCCGTGTCGCTCGCGCTTATACAGGCAGAACAAAGATCATTAAGTTTGCCGGATGTTACCACGGTCATTCTGATCTTGTGCTAGTTGCGGCCGGCTCTGGACCTTCCACTTTAGGAACACCAGATTCAGCGGGCGTGCCTAAAAGTATTGCCAATGAAGTCATTACCGTTCCATTCAACGATATAGACAGCTACAAAGAAGCATTAGACCGCTGGGGTGATGAAGTAGCAGCTGTTCTTGTTGAGCCAATTGTCGGCAACTTTGGCATCGTAGAGCCTAAAGACGGTTTCCTGCAGCAGGTGAATGACCTGACTCATGAAAAAGGGGCTCTAGTCATCTATGATGAAGTCATTACAGCTTTCCGCTTTATGTATGGTGGTGCACAGGACTTGCTTCAAGTAAAACCTGACCTCACTGCATTAGGTAAAATTATCGGCGGCGGTCTTCCAATCGGCGCTTACGGCGGCAAAAAAGAAATTATGGAGCAAGTCGCCCCGCTTGGACCAGCCTACCAAGCTGGTACGATGGCAGGTAATCCCGCCTCCATCCTTTCTGGTATTGCATGCTTGGAAGTGTTAAAACAAGACGGGGTCTACGAACGTCTTGATCAACTCGGGGCCATGTTAGAAGAGGGAATTTTAGCCCACGCAAAAAAACATCAAGTAGATATTACAGTGAATCGCTTAAAAGGTGCTCTCACCATTTATTTTACAAAGGAAACGATTGTGAACTACGAGCAGGCTGAAAATACGGATGGTGAAATGTTCGCCCGTTTCTTTAAATTCATGCTCGCACAAGGTATTAACCTCGCTCCTTCTAAATATGAAGCGTGGTTCTTAACCATTGCACATACTGAAAATGATATTTCTGAAACGCTCAAAGCAGTAGATCATGCGTTTGAACAACTGAAACAATCATAATGAAGAGAAAAACAGACGTAAATTCATGCGTCTGTTTTTTTATTTACCAGCTCTTGATTGTCAAAAGCGAGTGAATCTGTTACATTTTTTCTCAATACCTTCTTTTGATGTTTTCATGAACTTTCAAAAATCACTTGAATATTTCGGAAGACCGCTGTATATTACTTAGTTGTTTCATCAAAATATTTATGATATATGACAAGTGGTCATCTATTATCGAAAAGAAAGGAATGCAGGGACAAAACCAATGAAACTTGGAGCCCGTATTTTAAAAACTGGTATTGCCATTGTACTCGCGCTTTACCTGGCAACATGGCTTGGGTTGCCGACACCCGTCTTCGCGGGAATTGCAGCTGTATTTGCTATCCAGCCATCTATTTATCGATCATTTTTAACGATTGTTGATCAAGTGCAAGCCAATATTATTGGAGCAGCACTTGCCATTACGTTCGGTCTGCTTTTTGGCACAGGACCCGTCATCATCGGTTTAACTGCCGTCATGGTCATTGCGATTAATTTAAAGCTGAAGATTGAACACACGATTCCGATTGCACTCGTAACCGTCATCGCGATTTTAGAAAGTGCAGGGGATCATTTCCTTTCCTTTGCCTTAATTCGAACAGCAACTGTGGTGTTAGGCGTACTTTCTTCATTTTTAGTGAATTTGATTTTCCTGCCGCCAAAGTATGAAACAAAGCTTGTTCATCACATTATGGAAAATACGGAGGAGATTTTAAAATGGATCCGTCTGAGCTCCAGACAGTCAACTGATCATTCCACTTTAAAGGATGACATCGATCAAATAAAAGAACGCATGATCAAATTAGATCACATTTACTTGTTATACAAAGAAGAACGAAGCTATTTAAAGAAAACAACTTATGTCAAATCTAGAAAGCTTGTTTTATTCAGACAGGCAATCATGACGTCTAATCGAGCGCTGTACTTGCTGAAAAAGCTTCATAAGTTAGAAAATGAGATTCATTTGATGCCAGAGCATTTCAGAGAGAGCTTAACAGATGAGATTGATTATTTACTTTATTGGCATGAACGTACCTTGATGAAGTTTGTTGGAAAAATGAAACCGCAGGACGATGATTTTCAGAATGAATGCTCTCTTCGTCTTGAAGCATTAACGAAATCATTTATTCAGCACCAGCAAAATCAAGAAAACGACTTGCTGGATTACAATATGCTGAATGTGATGTCGAGTATTATTGAATACCGTGATGAATTGGAGCATCTAGATACTTTGATTACAAGCTTCCAAACATATCACCCAAAAGATAGTGAGATTGAGACAGAAGAAAAAGAAGCTTAAATAGAAAAGACCGATTCTTAGAATCGGTCTTATTTTATTTTCTTCATTTTAGGATCAAGGGTGTCTCTTAATCCATCTCCCATCAAGTTAAAGCCAAGAACCGTCAGCATGATCGCAATCCCCGGGAAAAATAAAGTCCATGGCGCTTGTACGAGATAAGGTCTCGCATCTGCAAGCATTTTCCCCCACTCTGGGCTTGGCGCTTGTGCACCTAATCCTAAAAATCCTAAAGCCGCCGCTTCAATAATGGCAGTACCAATCGCAAGCGTCGCTTGAACGATGACCGGCACCATACTATTTGGCAGAATGTGACGAAGAACGATGCGGCGGTGTGACATCCCGACTGCCTTTGCTGCTAAAACATATTCTTCTTGCTTAATGCTCAGCACCTTTGAACGAACCAGCCGCCCAAAAGTCGGGACGTTAATAATCGCTATGGCAATAAGGGCATTTTGTAAGGAAGGGCCTAAGATGGAAACGATCGCAATCGCTAATAGAATGCTAGGAAAAGCGAGTAAAATATCAAATAGTCTTGAGATGACAGCATCCAGCAATCTGCCGCCGTAACCTGCCATCAATCCAAGCAATGTCCCTAAAATAACCGACCCGAGAACGGAGAAGAAACCCACCCATAATGAAATCCGAGCTCCATGCACGACTCTAGAAAATATGTCTCTCCCGAAATCATCCGTACCAAACCAATGTGCAGCCGAAGGGGCACTAAATCGTTCGCCTAGTGACTGCTCGTTGATTCCATAAGGAGCAATGAGCGGTGCAAAGATTGCTAGGATCAGAAATAAAAAGACAATCACAGTGCCAATGACCGCCAGCTTGTGCTGAAAGAACAGTTTCATCGATTCAAGAATCAGTGATTGAGAGCGTTCTTCCTTTTGTTCAGGTGCTTGAAGCTCTTTTTGCGCTTCCATGTCGTCACTCTCCCTTCTCTAGTATTTAATCCTCGGATCAATGACTGCATACAAGATATCCACAATGAAATTGATCAGCACAAATATGAGCGCAACAACAAGAATGCCAGTTTGAATGACAGGATAATCACGATAGCTAATGGCATCGTAAATATACCGCCCAATTCCCGGCCAAGCAAAGATCGTTTCTGTTAAAATGGCTCCGCCTAGCAAGAGACCTGTTTGAAGACCAATAATCGTTAAAATCGGAATGAGCGCATTTTTCAGCCCATGCTGGTAAATGATGAAAAATGAACGTACCCCTTTTGCTTTTGCTGTTCGTATAAAATCTGAATGAAGAACTTCCAGCATACTTGCCCTCGTAATCCTTGCAATAATCGCAGCAGGAATCGTTGCGAGAGCGGTACTTGGTAAAATTAAATGCTTGATGCTGTCAAAAAATTGATCAAATCGTCCTTGCAAAATCGTGTCCAGCGTATGGATATAGGTGATCGACTCTACCGGATTTCTGACGTTTTCTCGTCCTGTAGTCGGCAAAATACCTAATTCAATCGAGAATAGCCACTGTCCCATTAAGCCTAACCAGAAAATCGGCATGGACACCCCAATGAGCGCAATAAACATGGCCACATAATCAAAGAAAGAATGTTTAAACCACGCACTAATGATTCCGGCATTCACACCGACAATAATCGCCAGCAACATAGCGAAGAAAGTCAATTCTAATGTAGCAAATAAGTAAGGCTTCATTTCCTGGGCAATAGCCGCTCCTGTTCGTATGGAAGTCCCTAGATCGCCTTTTAAAAGCCCCAGCATGTAGTGACCATATTGTACGTACCACGGCTGGTCTAAACCAAGCTGAATCGTCAATTGCTCTACTGCTTCTTTCGTTGCCCGCTGTCCTAAGATGACCTGCGCCGGATTTCCAGGGATAAACCGAATAATAGAAAATACAACTAAGGTCATTCCGATCAGTACTGGAATGAGCATTCCTGCTCGCTTCATACAATAAGCAAACAAACAGCTTTCACCGCCTTTTCATTGTTTGGATAAGGGAGATCGAACGATCTCCCTTATTTGCTTATTCGAAATATACGTCAGTCAATGCTTCGGAACCAGTCGGATGCGGCTGGTAGCCTTTTAAATCTTTAGATGCTGCAAGCATTGGAATTGAATGGACTAATGGAATCCAAGGCGCTTCATCATGAATGATTTCTTGAGCTTCTTGATATAATTCATTTCGCTTCTTTTGATCCGTATCGGTCTGCGCTTCAATGAGGATGTCATGCATTTTATCGTTTTGGAAGAATGTATAGTTGTTACCGCCAATACTGTCTTTATCTAATAATGTGTAGATGAAATTATCAGGATCGCCATTGTCCCCTGTCCATCCTAATAAGAACACATCTGCTTCGCCTTTACTTGCTTTATCTAAATAAGTCGCCCAATCATATGTGACGATTTCGGCTTTGACACCAACTTTTTCAAAGTTTGACTGAATGACTTCAGCTACCTTCATCCCGTCTGGCATATATGGACGCGGCACAGGCATTGCCCAAAGCTTGATGCGAAAACCGTCAGGGAAGCCTGCCTCTTTCAATAGTTCTTTTGCTTTTTCCGGATCATATGGATATGGTTCAATCTCGTCATTGTAGCCTTCTAATGACGGAGGAAGTGGATTTTTTGCTGGTTCAGCAAGCCCTCCATAAAACGACTCGATGATTGATTCTTTATCAACTGCATAATTTAGTGCCTGACGAACCAACTTGTTATCAAGCGGCTTTCTAGTCACTGTCAGCCCGATATAACCCACGTTCATGGATGGTCTCTCAATCAGCTGGAGCGCTTTGTCTGTTTTAATGCCATCTAAATCGGACGGATTGACGCCATCCATTAAGTCGATTTCGCCTGTTTTAAGCGCATTTAAACGAGCAGAGTTTTCAGGAATAGAGCGGAAGATGATTTGTTTCAGTTTTGGTTTATCTTTTTGCCAGTAATCTTCGTTCTTTTCTAAGACAATACGGTCGTTCTGCTTCCATTCTTTAAACTTAAATGGTCCTGTGCCCACTGGGTTTTCTCTAAATGAATCACCGCTTTTTTCAACTGCTGCAGGACTAGCGATACCAAATGGTGACATGGCGATGTTTTTCAGAAATGTTGCTTGCGGGCGTTTGAGTTGAAATTCAATTTCATGCTCTCCTTTAACGATGATGTCTTTAATGACATGCCCTTTATCTTTTTTATAGCCGCCAAACATGCCGTAGTAAGGAAATTTTTCGGCATCTCCATTCATCCAGCGGTCAAAGTTGAATTTCACTGCTTCTGCATTAAAGTCTGTGCCATCGTGAAATTTCACACCTTCTCTTAAGAAGAACGTGTACGATTTTCCGTCCTTCGCAACATCCCATTCTGTTGCGAGGCCCGGATGGATAGTCGTGTCTTTTTCACCGTAATTCAAAAGCTTTTCAAACATATTCTCTGTGACCTTGAAGGTTTCGCCTTCTGTTGTTGTAATCGGATCAAGTGACGTAGAGTCCCCTCCTCTGCCAAATACGAGAGTGTTTTTGGTGGCTTTTTCTTCTGATGTTGATGAAGATGAACAGCCCCCTAAAAATAACGCAAGTGCCAGCACAAAAATGAAACAACTACTGAATAACCATGTCTTCTTCATTGTGTTCCTCCTTTTGATATAAATAGCACGCAGCTGCATGGCCTGTTTCCTCCTCATACAAAGGCGGAACATCTTGCAAGCATTGCGCCCACCTTTTTGGACATCTTTTATAGAAAGGACAGCCATCTTCTGACACCAGGGTGGATTCTTCCGCTGACACATCCTGCGTTTCCAGCACGTGATCCATATGTGGAATGGATTTCAGAAGAAGCGATGTATAAGGATGAAGCGGCTTGTGAAATACGTCCTCCGCAGGACCCATTTCTACAATACGGCCAGCGTACATCACTGCAATTCGGTCGCTCATATACTTGACAACGCCTAGATCGTGAGAAATAAACAAGTACGTCAGAGAAAGCGTCTTTTGCAATTCGAGCATTAAATTCAATATTTGCGCTTGAACCGATACATCTAAAGCGGAAACTGGCTCATCGGCAATCACAAGACTTGGATGAGTAATGAGCGCCCTAGCAATTCCAATACGCTGCCTCTGACCGCCGCTGAATTGGTGCGCATAACGGTCTCCATAGGATGGGTCAAACCCAACAATGTGCAGCATCTCTTTTACCCGCTTTTGTCTTTCTGCTTTTGTTCCATGTTTATGAACAATGAGCGGTTCTTCTAAAATGTCTTTGATTTTCATTCGTGGATTTAAGGAAGCGTATGGATCTTGGAAAATCATTTGAATGTCTTTTCTGAAGGAACGCATGTCTCGTTCTTTCAGAAGCGTCACTTCTTTTCCTTTCATTTGGATTGAGCCAGAAGTCGGTTCGATTAATCTCATTAAGCTTTTGCCAAGGGTTGATTTCCCGCAGCCAGATTCGCCCACAATGCCGAGCGTCTCTCCTTCTTTCACGTGAAAGGACACTTGATTTAAAGCCAAAGTCGTCTGTTTGTGTTTAGAAAAAAATGCCGATGTGTCATAACGCTTCGTCAGTTGATTCACTTGCAACAGTGGGTGATTCAGTGTCTTCTCCTCCTTCCATTAGAAAACATGCGACGCGGTGATTGTGTGAAATGGATTGTAAAGATGGGTCTTTTTCAAGACATTGCGTCATTTGATATGGACAGCGTGGTGCAAATTGACAGCCGGACTGAATAGCTCCTGGCTTAGGTACATGACCCGCAATAGACATGAGTTTTTCTTTTTTCTCTTTAAATGATGGAACAGAGGCGAAAAGACCTTTCGTGTAGGGATGGAGAGGTTTTTGGAAAATACGGTCAACGGTTCCTTCTTCTACGATTCGACCGGCATACATAATCATGACACGCTGGCATATTTGCCGCACGACGCCTAAATCATGAGTAATAAATAATATAGCGGTGTCCATCTCTTCATTTAACTTTTTGAGCAAACGAAGAATTTGTGCTTGGATGGTGACATCAAGTGCAGTCGTTGGTTCATCTGCAATCATGAGCTTTGGGTGACACAGCATCGCCATCGCAATCATCACACGCTGACGCATGCCGCCCGATAGTTCATGTGGATATTTTTTGAGTAATGACGCTGCTTGTTTCAGGCCAACCGTTTGAAGCAAATCTACCGCCTTCACTTTTGCTTCTTTTTGGTTGATAGTCTGATGTGTGAAAAGGGCTTCTGTCATTTGCTTGCCGATGGTCATGAGTGGATTGAGAGAAGTCATGGGTTCCTGGAAAATCATTGAGATGTCATTCCCTCTGACCTCTCGCCATTGTTTCTCCGACAGTGACAGCAGGTTTTGACCTTCAAATTGTATGTGACCTGTTGTTTCTGTTTGGTGATTCAGCCCCATTAAAGACATCGATGTGATGCTTTTCCCGCAGCCAGATTCGCCCACAATACCTAAGGTTTCTCCTTTTTGAATAGAGAATGAGATGTCATGGACGATCGGCACTCTCTGCTTTTTTTGCTGAAAGGCAATAGACAGCTGTTTGACATCTAGCAATAATTCTTGTTCTTTCACATCTTCACCACCCCGTCATACTTTTTAAAATTGTATTGAGACAAGCTGGGAAATATGTCATGTTTTTGACAAGCATAAAAAAGCCTATCCGCTAGAATCGGATAGGCTTCTACTAATTTAATGTTTGAATGGTAAATAGATGGCGATAGTGGCTGTCTCGGTTCATTAACTCCTCATGTGTTCCTTTTTCCACAATCTCGCCTTGCTCCATGACCACAATGAGGTCCGCATGTGTAATCGTTGATAAACGGTGCGCAACAATAAAAGTTGTGCGATCTTTTGCCAGCTTTTGCATCGCTTCTTGAATGTAATGTTCACTTTCTAAATCAAGTGCAGACGTCGCTTCGTCTAAAATAAGCAGCGGTGGATTTTTAAGAAATACCCTCGCAATTGAAATTCGTTGTTTTTGACCGCCTGATAGCTTTACGCCACGTTCTCCTACCTTTGTGTCATATCCTTCAGGAAGAGACATGATGAACTCATGGGCATTAGCCGCTTTGGCCGCCGACACAATTTTCTCAAAGGATGCTTCCGGGTCTCCCACAGCGATATTTTCTTTAATGGTGTCACTGAATAAGAATGTATCTTGGAGCACCATCCCGACTTGATTCCGCAGGCTTCTTGCCTTGTACTCTTTAATATCAATGCCGTCAATTTCGAGTGATCCGCTTGTGACATCATAAAATCTTGGAATTAAACTGACGAGTGTCGACTTCCCTCCGCCGCTCATTCCTACAAGCGCAACGGTTTGGCCTTTTTCTACTTTCAAGGAGATATTGTGTAAAATCTCTTCCTGTGTATGTTCGTAACGGAACGACACATCTTTAAATTCTACCTCTCCTTTTAAGTGATTGGCTTCTTTTGCATTCGGCTTGTCTGTTACTTCATACGGTTCATCAATAAACTCAAAAATACGATCCATTGATGCTACTGACTGAGTTAAAGTCGTCGATGAGTTAATGAGACGGCGAATCGGGTTGTACATCCGATCAATGTAGCCGACAAAGGCAATCATTGTCCCAATTGAAAGCGACCCGTTAATGACGGTATAACCAGCAAAAGCAATGATGAGCAGCGGCGCAATGTCTGTGATCGTATTGACGACAGCGAATGTTTTGGCATTCCAATTCGTATGATTGATCGCTTTGTTTAAGAAATTTTTATTTTCATCGTGAAAATTCTCTTGTTCGTATTCTTCAATCGCAAAGCTGCGAATGACAGGCATTCCTTGTACTCGCTCATGCAGGTGCCCTTGTACCTCAGCCAGTGCCTGCGACCGCTCTTTTGTCAGCTTGCGAAGCCGTCCGTAAAAATACTTCACTGCTAACGCATACAGCGGAAAAATAATGACAGACACAATGGTGAGTTTAAGATCCAGTGTACACATAATGGCTATCACAATCAGGACGGTCATCAAATCAAGCCAAATGTTCATAAGCCCTGTGATGACAAATTCCTTTGTTTGCTCCACATCGTTGATGACCCTTGAAATAATTTCCCCTGTTCTCGTGTTGGCGTAATAACGAAGGCTTAGCTTTTGAATGTGCGAGAACAGTTTTTCCCGAATATCAAATAATACTTTACTGCCTGTCCACTGCGCATAGTATTGTCTGTAGTACTCAACAGGCGGTCTCATCACTAAAAATAATACAAGCATGATTCCCATAATAATAAAGAGAGTGGATGTTTTTTCTTCAGCCGATCCAGAGCCTTGAATGACATCATCAATGACATACTTTAAAAGCAGAGGCAATGTTAAGGGGATCGAGAACTTAATCATTCCGATCACCATTGTCAATGCAATCTGTTTTTTATACGGTGTTACAAAAGCCATGTAACGTTTTATGACCCCCATGTAAATCTCCTTCCCAATCTATCAGTGCCTCTTATCCGTACGCAATCAAAAACCTGTTGGCTTTGAAAAGCCAAACAGGTTTTAGCTGCTGTTACTTATTTTGTATAACGCAAAAAACGTTCATACCACATATCCACAAATTCTGGAGCAAACGGTCCCTTCCGCTGGTGAATCCAATGCAGTAATGTATTTAGATGCTCTCGTAAGATACTATCGATTTCTTTTGGATAATTCATCTGCCTCTTATGATCTGCATATTCATCCTCATCCAAAATATTATACGTCATGTCCGGAAAGACTTTGACATCTAAGTCGTAATCAATATACTTAATCGCCTCTTCATCTGTCGCAAAAGGAGAGCTGATGTTGCAGTAATAATACACCCCATCATCTCGAAGCATCCCAATGACATTAAACCATTGTTTTGCATGAAAATAGCAAATAGCCGGTTCTCTTGTCATCCATGTTCGGCCATCGGATTCAGTCACCATTGTTCGATCGTTTGCACCAATGATACACAATTCCGTTGCTTTCAGAATGGTGGTTTCATTCCAAATCCTGTGGATCAAGCCATTATGTTTATAGCTTTGAATTTGGATGGTTTCTCCTTCCTTGGGATAGCCCATATTTTCTCCCCTACTTTCTATAACAAACAAACCTAACAGTCCAAAGACCTAATTTCCCAACTAAACATGTCTCTATTATATTATACCGTTACATCATTAAAAAATGAAATGAAAAAGCCATTCAACCCAATTGAACGGCACACTCTTTTACATCACGGTTGAGCTCTTCTCCATTTGTTTATACGAATTGATGACTTGTTTAGTCTGTTTTGTAAATAGTGTCTGGACTTTTTGCAGTTCCTCTCGTTTCTGTTTGATTTGATCATGAAGCTTATGCCGCTCTTCCTTTTTTTCACCTTGCAGCAATTGTTTTTCTGTCTCTAAGTACAGATCAAGTTCTCCTTGTACATCGAGCAGCTGATCCATAAGCTGCATTTGTTCTTTGACAAGCTGATCGAAATCAGACATCTAACTCCTCCCTTTCCTTCGATTCCACTTTTTGTATCTATACCATTTCTTGAAAGAAGGAAGAAGTCCTTTGACTGTTTATGTAGAGGTTTTACAGGTTTTGTCGGATGGTGGAAAGAGGCAAAAAGAAAAGCACTTCATTCGTAGATGAAGTGCTTCCCTTTGTTTCAGTGATTAGCTGTTTTGTTGTTTGTTTTGCTCAGCTTTTTGGTTGTATTTTTTTACGTGCTGTGCGTCAGTCTCGCTAGCAAATTCAGTGCCATATTGACCGCCTTGTGCAGCAGCTTGGTTTTGTTTTTTCACTTGTTGTGCGTTTGTTTTGTTTTGTTGTTTATCCATCATTATCACCTCCACGCACATTAATTTGTGCAGAAGGTGTACATCTTATTCATCATTTTTTTAAACAAGCAAAGAACGTCCGCCATCGACGATAATCGTCTGTCCTCTAATCATATCTGCTTTGCCTGATACAAGGAATTCTACACTGTCGACCATGTCTTTAATTTCCACCATACGGCCTGCTGGTGTATTTTTCTTAGCGTCTTCTAATAACTCTTCACGATTTGGGAAGTGCTTGAGTGCATCTGTATCAATGGCGCCGCCTGATACGGCATTTACGACGATATTTTTTTGTGACAGCTCAACGGATAGGTAGCGTGTCAAAGCTTCTAGTGCTGCTTTAGATACACCGACCACCGTGTAGTTTTCAAGGTAGCGAATAGAGCCTAGTGAGCTAATGCTGACGATATGTCCGCCGCCGTTTTTCTCCATTAATTTGGCTGCTTCTTGTCCGCAGAATAACAAGGCCTTCGCATTGATATTCATAGTCCAGTCCCAATGATTTTCTTCAAGATCCATGATTGGGCGCTGAACGCCAGATGCCGCATTGTTCACAAATACGTCTAAACGGCCAAACGTTTCGTCAATTTGCTGGAACATGTCTTTGATTTTCTCTGGCTGACCAACGTTGGCTTTGACAACTAATGTTTTAACACCCATCGCTTCAATTTCTTCAGCTGTTTCAAGTGCTGCTTTTTTGCTTCTTGCATAGTTAATGACAATGTCATATCCTTTTTCAGCCAGGCGAAGGGCTACTTCTTTCCCGACACCTCTACTGCTGCCTGTAATTAGTGCACATTTACGCTTGTTCATTATGGTTCATCTCCTGATTTGAATAGTTTTCGTCCATTCGCTTCACACTAATAGGAAAGTTCCTATTAGGAGGTTACATTCATGTATGTCGGACGCGATTTAAGCCAGCTTGGCATGATGTCAAAGGATCAATGGAAAGATACTGAGCTTGCATTTTTTCATCATGCTTTCCAACAAATTTTACCTTATTTAAACGAAGAAGGGCAATCTAAGTATCGAGAAATCATTTCTGAAATTGAAAACCGCGGGGGTCTGCACCGAAATGAAGCCGATTATACCCATGGTACAACGGTTAAATATGACTAGGCTGTTCAAGTGCCATCTTCCATATTTTTTGATGTGAGACTGGCAAAGCATATGCCTCAAATTCTTCTGTTGTGACTTTTTTCAGCATCGTGTCATCAGATACAGAGGTCACACGTCCAAAGAAAACAGAAATATTCCAGATGAGGTGGGTAAATACATGTTGAATGGTGCCTTCTAAATCACCAAGTTCTGCTTGTACACCCGCTTCCTCTTTTAAGAAATCAATCAGCTGCTCTTTTTCCGTTTTTCTTCCCTTCATTGTTTCCATGTTTGGGAACTCCCATAAATTCGCAAGCAGACCTGTACTTGGACGCTTATGAATATAGAGGTGGCCTGCATCATCAAATAACACCACCGCTGCCATTGATTTCGCAGTCGGCTTTTTCTTTTTACTTTTCACCGGCAGCTCATGCTGAACGCCTTCCTCCAGTGCTGAGCAATGCATGTTTACAGGACAAATGAGGCATGCAGGGGAGGTTGGGGTGCAAATAAGTGCACCTAGCTCCATTAGCCCTTGATTGAATTCTGACGGCTTTTCCCGGGAAATGAGCTGATCAACCGCAAATTCGAAAATGTTTCTCGTTTTTGGTTTTGCAATATCATCCCATATGGACAAGATACGGGAAATAACCCTCATCACGTTGCCGTCTACCGCAGGGTATGGCTTGTTATAAGCGATACTCAGCACTGCGCCGCTCGTATACGGACCTACACCTTTCAGCTTTGAAAATTGTTCTTTCGTATCAGGGACAACGCCCTCGTAGGATTCATATACTTCTTTCACAGCAGCCTGTAAATTACGCACTCTTGAGTAGTAGCCCAGACCTTCCCATGCTTTCATGACCTTTTCTTCATCAGCTAAAGCAAGATCTTTCACCGTCGGGAATTGCTCCATAAACCGGTTGAAGTACGGAATGACCGTATCCACTCTCGTTTGCTGGAGCATCACTTCTGATACCCAGACGCGGTATGGATCTTGATTTTCACGCCATGGAAGTGTTCGTTGTTCTTTTTCATACCAATCGATTAAATCATGCTGAAAACCCGCAATATCTTTGCGGTCCAGCTTTTCTTGAATGTCTTTCATCTCTATACTCCTTCTTATCGAACCGAGAGCTAACGTTCTGAAAAGAACCTTATTTGTTGTATACTGTTTGTAGATACGTTAACATGTTACATTAAATCGGGATAAAGCAAAAGTGATTTTGCACATAGTCTTGATGAGAAACGTATACTTTGTATGATTGTTCCTAAGCATGACAACTAGGAGGTAATCAATTGGACACTGGTACTCATGTAGTAATGGGCATTTCTCTTGGGGGACTTGCGCTTTTAGATCCAGCCGTCAGCGCAGATCCACACATGGCTCATGCCGTGATGATCGCGACTATTGCCGGCTCCCAAGCACCAGACATTGATACTGTGCTAAAACTAAAAAATAATGCAGTTTATATAAGAAATCACCGAGGATTTACTCATTCCATTCCGGCCGTACTGTTTTGGTCATTGCTGATTCCGGCTGTGATTTTCCCATTTGTGCCGGGGGCGGATTTACTTCATCTTTGGTTATGGACACTATTAGCCGTCGTGCTTCATGTGTTTGTCGATATTTTCAATGCTTACGGCACGCAGGCCATTCGTCCATTTTCAAAGAAATGGGTAGCGCTTGGGATCATTAATACGTTTGATCCGTTTATCTTTTTTACACACCTTGTCGCCATTGTCGTTTGGGCGATTGGCGGTCATCCTGGCTATACGTTCATTACGCTGTATGCGGTGATTTTTTGTTACTATATCGTCAGGGTCATCATGCAGCTTCAGATTAAACGTCAACTACGTGCAAGGTTCGATGAGATTGAAGACATTATTATTTCGCCTACAATGAAGTTCAGACAATGGCGCATTGCCGTGAAATGTAAATCCTCTTTCCATGTTGGACGCAGTATGAATGGTGAGATCATCATTTTAGACACCTTTAACCGTGTGCCGGTCCCTGATACTGAGATTATGAAAATTGCCAAACAAGATGAAAACATTTCAGCCTTTCTCTCCTTCTCCCCTGTCTACCGGTGGGAAGTGGATAAATACAAAGATCATTATGAAGTGCGGTTCATTGATTTGCGCTACCGCAGCAAAGGTCACTATCCTTTTGTCGCGATCTGCCATATCGACATGGACCACCAAATCAAAAACTCCTATACCGGCTGGATTTTCAGTGAAGAAAAACTGCAAAAAAAATTAAGACTCGGCTCTGTGTGAGCGAGTCTTTTTTTGTGCTTACAACTTCGTCATATATTCCACAATAAACTCCCAAAAGCCCGGTCCCTCTTGGTAAATCAGCCAGTCTACTTTTTCGATGAGTTTGATATAAAGTTCTTGTTCAAGGTCTTCTCTTTCTTGATATGCCGTGTTTTGTAGTTTCTTTTTGATCATGGGTGTGAAGGTTTCAATGAGTTCTTCCATTTCTCCATTGGTGATTTTGTCTTCGTTCACGGGCATCTCCCCCTGTTTCTTCTTTTAGTTTGTTGAGCGCTTTTTTGTGGATGTTTGAGATGTTTTGTCTCGTTTCGCCTAGCCGGTCGGCTATTTCTTTCATTGTTTGACCTTCAACATAAATATGGGTTAAGACCATTTTTTGTTTGTCTGTGAGCTGCTGGTAGGCCTTGTACAACCTTTGGTCTTGCAAGTGCTCTCCTAAGTCTTGCTGGTTGAAGATCACGGCTTCATACGTATCTGTTTGAACAGGGTCTTTCACTTCTTGCGTATCAGGATGATCGAGTATGAGCGGAAAACGCTGCTGCTTTTTTTTGACTCGTTTGTCAAAGTCGACTGAAAAGATACGGATCATTGTGGAAATATACTTGATGATGCGGATTTTTTGATAGAACTGTTTGAACTCGGAATCTAGCTTTTTCGCATTTTCTTCGTTTGGCTCTTCCATGACTTGCCGGAGCAGCTGCTCGTTTTTAGGATTGCTTAAAAATTGCTGAATGAGCGGGTGATCAATGATCTCCTTCCATTTCGCTTTCAGTAACAGCCGATAATCCATGTGCATCCTCCCCTTTGTTCTCTCTACTTGCATTAAGTGGACAAAAGTTAAAAAAAGTAAACTTTGTAAAACGGGTCTAATGGTTCATTTTCTCCCCCTTTAATTTCCTATTTCTTCTTTCATACCACTTATAGAGAAGACGAGCATCCGCTGGGAGGTGAGACAAATGGAGACCTTTTTTTCGGAGGAATGGTTGAAGCAGCTCGGTCAGGCTGGCTTTCCTGCCATTTTGACGGTTTATTTGCTGACACGTTTTGAACGAAAGTTTGATGAATTAAGTAAGCTCATCCAACGATTGGTCGCTGCTCAAAAAAATGATGAATCAGATTGACATCTTCTTGATTCGTTTCACCTTATGAAAACGAGGGCGAAATGAAAGGCCTTTTGTCACCTCACACAATACGATGTTGAAAGGGGATTTTATCATGAGTGAAAAGCAAAATGGTGTACCGCAGCCGATTCGAGGAGAAAAAGGAGCAACGGTCAAAATTCCACGTAATCTCGAGCGAGACAGACAAAACCCAGATATGCTCACGCCACCAGAAACCGATCATGGAACGGTTCCCAACATGAAATATTCTTTTTCTGATACGCACAACCGTTTAGAAAAAGGCGGCTATGCCCGCGAGGTAACGGTGCGTGAACTGCCAATCTCTAAAAGTCTTGCCTCTGTGAACATGCGGCTAAAGCCTGGTGCGATTCGTGAGCTTCACTGGCATAAGGAAGCGGAATGGGCGTACATGATTTATGGGGAAGCCCGAATTACATCGGTTGATGCAGAGGGGCGCAATTTTACAGAGGATGTAACAGAGGGTGATTTGTGGTACTTCCCTTCAGGCTTGCCGCATTCTATTCAAGCACTTGAACCGGGAGCGGAATTCTTGCTTGTGTTTGATGATGGTTCCTTCTCTGAAAATAGTACGTTCCAAGTGACTGATTGGCTTGCCCATACCCCAGAGGAAGTTGTTCTCCAAAACTTTGGAATGACAAAGGAGCAATTTGAGAAGCTGCCAGAGAAAGAGAAGTATATTTTCCAAAAAGGAATTCCTGGTTCCCTTGAGTGTGACAAGGTGAAAACAGAGCAAGGAGAGGTCCCGAATTCCTTTAAATATGAGCTGTTAAAACAGGAGCCAATTACGTCAAGCGGTGGACAAGTGTGGATTGCGGACTCTACCAATTTTAAAGCGTCTAAAACGATTGCATCCGCTCTTGTGAAAGTTGATCCAGGTGCCATCCGTGAGCTGCACTGGCATCCAAATACGGATGAATGGCAATATTTCATTTCTGGAAAAGCTCGAATGACGGTGTTTGCTTCTGATGGACATGCGAGAACCTTCAACTATCAGGCGGGAGACGTTGGCTATGTGCCATTTGCGATGGGGCATTATGTAGAAAATACAGGCGACGAACCGCTTTATTTCTTAGAAATCTTCAAGAGTGATCATTATGCAGATATCTCGCTCAATCAGTGGCTTGCGGTTACACCGAAACAGCTTGTTTTGGATCATTTAGATCAAGGCGAAGAATTCTTGAAATTGCTTGATACAGAAAAACACCCTGTCATCGCTGCACCTAAAAAAGAGGATTAATTCTACCTTCCTGCAAAAAGGCTGTCCTTTTTGCAGGTATCTTCATGTAAAGGAGTGTTGTTTACCCATGCAGCAATCTGTTCACGCTTTATGGCAAGGGGTGAAATGCCTGATAGCGCTATCAGCTGTCTGTTACATATTTTTGTTGTTTTGTGTACTGTTCTTTCATTTGACGGGTGCTTTTTATCAATCGGTTTTATCGTTGCTTCTGTTTATGGGCATCTACGTTGTACTCGGGATCTCTTTTGAACATCTGGAACACGTGCTCATGTGTTTTGTTCGTAAGTGTCGGTCCAAAAAAAGATCCATCGTTTTCTATGCCGTCTTATTTCACCTTTTGTTTATTTGGGGTGCTGTCTACTTATCAGATGAATTGGTTGACGGCATTTTGCTGACTACTTCTGAAGAAATTCTCTTTGCGCTAAGTCTTTGGCTATTTCATTTTTTGTTTGATTATGCGACGTTTTCGTTTGATAAGGAAGCCTCGTGACGCTCTATCGTCTTTCTGTAGAGAGTACTTTTTTAATCTGCTCCATATGATGGAGATCATGTTTAATCAAACCTTGAAAATAACTTGATAACGTCAGCTCGGTTTGACCGATCAGAAAGGGTGTAGTCCAGCGAGGTGCTTCGATTTTCTTCATTTCTTGAAGCAATTTTGTTCTAACAGCAATAAATCGCCCGATCGTCTCGCTTCTCTCTTCCTTTCTTGCTCTTTCGGCTGACTGCCGGTTCATTTCATGCACATCAGGTGCCTGAGGTAACGCTTTATTGTTCCAAAATTCCTTTAGGCGATCGTGTAAAATAAATTCATCCCACGGGACAAAATGTGCGATGATCTCAGCCATGCTCCATTTTCCATCAACGATCGCTCTACGCCATTCTTTGTCTGTTACGTCCATTAGCGACTGTACCCATTCAATGGCGTGTTCATAATGATCAATAATGGATTCTTTGTTTAACGTCAAATGGTTTTCCCCCATTCTCATGCTTTTATGTAGATTGTATCAATGATGAGAAAGATAAAAAAACACCACTTATGATGAAAAGTGGTGTTTCTTGTGTTTTCTCCATGCATATAAAATCGCAGCGATCAAACTGATCAGTGAAATGAACGCTAGTATTCTGATATAAGGCGGATAGTAGGTTAGCACGATCTCGTTTTTGCCTTTTTCTATTGGAAAACCGATAAACGCATAATTGGCTTGTTCAATCTCGGTTTGATGGCCATTCACCGTGAGCTCCCAGCCTTTTTCATATGGAACAGGCAGAATCATATAATCATCGCCGCGCTTGTTCTCATAAGAAATCGTAAAGCGGTTATTTTTAAGCTTCACCTGCTGGCTGCCATCATCCTGTTTTTCTTTTTCAGATACCCGCGCAAGGGTGCGGTAAGGCTCATGATACAGCTTTAATTGACTCAGCTCATACGTCCCTTTTGGCACTCGTATGGAGATATTCTTTTCCGCAGGGACTCGAATCGTCACGTCATTAACGCCTGTTTTGTAGATAGACGTATTGCTTTTGCGTGATGTGACGTAGTCATCCACAGATAACTGAAACCCTTCGTTTCGGTCGGTCCGCTTCACATAAAAACTCACATACACATCCCCCACGCGAGCGATATCATCTGGAAGGGTGATCTTCAGCCCACCCGTTTTCCCGTATACATCAAGCACACCATTTTCGTATACCGCTTGTTCAGTATGAATGTTTGTATCCTTTATTCGATCAGGCGATTGGTCGATTTCAGCATTTCCTTTTTTGTTTAAGATCACACCTTGCAACATCGCATGTTCTTTATCAAGTGCTGACGCATGCTCTAGTGACTTTTCTGAATAGACGGTACTCGTTGTTCTTGCAAATGGGAGCGGACGTGTATTTTCATACACTTCATAATGCTCGCTTTCCAAGATTGGCTTGAAATCAGCTGGCGGTGAGTAAGACATCCTTTTGTCTCTCATATAATACTTCCCGTAGGTCAGACTGTATAAATTCGCCCTGTCCCCCATTGTTGCATACCGGCTGACACTTTCCCGTCCCATATCAATTTGCAGGTCATTCCAGTAGAAATGGAGCAGATGCTGATTCAATATACTTGAATACGCACTCATGCCTTGAAAGCCTTCAAATAACGGGGTGTTGTTGCGCACGCCGTTCATCCAATCAATCCGGGCAAGCGGATCTTCTTTTGAGCGGCTTTGAATCTGCTGAATGAGCTTCATTTGCTCATGTCCAGCATACGCCTCACTATTCAGATACGTATCTGATACGCTCTTAATATTGCTTCTTTCAAATAAGTAGCCCTGCTGATACACAGCTGCTGTCAGTAAGCTCACAACGATGAGCACAGCTGAAAAGAGACGAAGGTGCAGACGTTTTCCCGCATGTATCGAGAGGAAGAACAAACTGATCACAAGCAGTCCTATTCCGGTAAATACAACAACATCCATATTTCCCTTTGCTCGTTCTGAAAGGGTGACTGCGAGAAGGAATACAATCCAAGCGCCTAAAACCGCACGTGTTTTCCACTTCCACTCAATTTGCGAGAAATGCTTGATGGTGATGGCTACGGCTGCTCCAACTGTAAAAGCAAGAATATATTCAAATCTGTACTGCGGTGCAGAAAAACCATTAAACACGCTCGCCATCTTTGGACTGTAGTGAAAAATGATCAGCAGAACACTGATCGATGTGAACATGAAAAACCATCTGTTCCGGTATAGCGGAACGAGGAACAGACAAATCAGAAAGATGACCGGCAATAAATACACCCTGCTTGTAAACAGCAGATGATCATGCAGCTCGAACCAAGGAATTGCCTGTTCATACGGCGGTCTTACATTATTGAGAAAGCCGTAAACAGACGGGATAAAAAAGGCAGCACTGATCCCAAACGATAACAACGTAGAGATCGCAAGGGTCCAGAACACCTTCCAGCCTCGCTCCTCGCTTTGAAGCTTAATCATATATCTGAAGACGAGATAAATGGCTAAAAAGATAAAGTGAATGTAAGCAAAGTAAAAATTATTGATCAGCATGAGACTGCAAGCCGCAATAAACCAAGCCGGCTTGCCTGTTTTGAAAATACGTTCAACCCCGAGCACAAGGAGCGGAAGCCACATCATGCTGTCGGTGAAAAACTCCCAAAACGTTTGATGCCGAAAGTACACAATAGACAGTCCGTAAATACCGGCACCTGTGAGCGCGCCCAGCCTATGCTGCACAATCGAAAGGAGCACACGATATGCGATGAACAGAATGACTGTCAGCTTGATCACACTCAGCCAAATAACAGCATTTGCCCAAAAATGAATGTCTGTTGACTGTACAAGGTGAAGCGCATTTAACAGCCAGACAACAGCGACTGTGACCATAAAGACCATCGACGTTGTAAAATAATAACCTAATTGCGTATATGTACCGCCACCTAGACCAAATTGATAGGAATAAAAGAAGTTCCCTTTGACATATTCGTCATACAGCAGCTTTTTAAACGGGAGCATTTGCGAAATGCCATCCCCATCTCCCGTCATATATCGGCCTTGCGTATATTCATATAAGAAAAAGGAGTGGCCTAATAAAGCAAGAATGAGGCACATTCCAATGAGTATCCATCTACGTTTCATCATCTAAATCCTTTCTCCAAAAGATCCACTGTTCTTTGAAACAAAACAACCCAGCAAGCGATTCGTGCTTGCCGGTTATTTGACTCCACGTTATTTAAATAACTGCGTTAACACTCGGTCTTGTTTTTTTGAGCTTGTCTCTTGTTCCATGACATTTGATTCTTGAATTAAGTAATGCGGCCTCTTTTTCGTTTCATAGTAAATTCGGCCAATGTATTCTCCGATCACACCTAGACTCAAGAGCTGGACACCACCGAGGAAAAGCACAGCTGAGATTAAAGTGAAATAACCCGGTACCATGATGCCCGTTCTGACGATTTGAATAAAGGTCGCCACGATGTAAATCAAAGAGAGAAATAAGATCAAAATACCCGTATAAAAACAAATACGCAGCGGGCGGTTGTTAAAGGAAATGACACCATCAATCCCATAGTTAAATAATTTCTTCAGTGACCATTTTGTATCACCATGCTGTCTTTCCACATTTTCATAATAGATGACCTTTTCTTCAAAGCCAATCCAGCAAAAAAGGCCTTTTGAAAAACGATTTCCCTCTTTCAGCTGAAGCAATGCGTCGATCGCTTGACGGGAAATTAAGCGGAAATCTCCTACACCATCACGCAAGTCCACTTCGACCACCTTGTTCATCACTTTATAATACATCGATGATAGGTAAGAACGAAGCTTGCTGTCCCCTTTACGGTTTCGTTTGGCAATGACTTGATGATAACCTTCTTCGTAGCCTCTAACAAAATCCTGAATCAAATACGTTGGGTGCTGCAGGTCGGCGTCCATAATGATCGCAGCTTCCCCTTTTGCATGCTCAAGACCTGCTAAAATTGCAGCTTCTTTCCCAAAGTTACGAGAAAAGGAAATGTATTTGACTTTTGCACTTTTGTGAGAGAGCTCTCTCATGTATTGAAGCGTATTGTCTTTGCTTCCATCATTCACAAAGATGATTTCAAAGTCATAATGAAAATCGCGAAACTCTTCCTCGAGTGCCTCAAAGATTCGTCTGATGTTTTCACCTTCATTGTAAGAAGGAATTATAACAGAGAGCAGTTCCCGTTCCATATCGCACCTTCTCTTCACTTTTTTCACATAGTCTGTTATGTTCATTATTCCTTTTTTGTCAGAAAACGAAACCCTTTTTTATTATCCATAAATTTCATGTATCCTTAATCGTTACATTATATCAGAGTTTTATTTCCAGTGATTTTCACCAACATGAATTTAATGTAATTTTAAGTTTATCCATTGTAAAAAGCCTGTAATTTTGATCACAGACTGGGTATTGTTTCATAAAATTGTTTGGTCATTTATATATTTTCCTGTTTGTTGAAAAAGATGAGTCGAAGTGAAAAGGGCAACCCTTTTAATGCAGTAGCCCTTTGTCGTTTTGTTGCAGATGCTCATTTGCCTTCGATTGTTTATTTTGAAATAAATGCAGCTGAGCGCCGTAGCTTTCGATCCATTCTCGGACAATCCGTTCAGTCGTTTCCTGTCCTTTATATTTGCGGCCAGCCTTTGCATAGGTTGTTTCAAAATCACTCCAAAGGAGCTCTACCCATGTACGTGCTTCTTCATATGTGAGCATATTGTTTTTTTCCATTAGTTGTTCGGTTAATCGCTCAAAATATTGTTCCATACTGGTTCCTCCTTCATCTAGCAGAAAGTGCCTTTTTAAAAAAATCTCTTTTTTCATATACTACCCTTACGTCTTCAAAAGACGCAAATGATTTGTATTGTTTGGAGGGAATCAGTATGCGTAATAAAGCAAAGGGCTTTCCAAATCAAGTGAATCACAAGTTTGAAGGCGAACCAGGAGCCACAGATGCTTATGCGTCTAAAAGGCCGAACGGTGAGACGAATACACGTCCACAGGAACGTATGAGGGCATCAGGGAAACGCTAATTTTTCCAAAGGGAGTGCTTGAGATATGAGTTCAAATGGGAAATCGTATATGGAAGACTTTGTTCAATTAAGAACAACCGCTTACCCTCAACCATGGGCGAATGCTAAACATTCTGCCTCTCAGGTCAACGGAGAAACGCAGCAAACGCAGCACGACATCGTACTTCAGAACAACGTCCGTAAACAACGTTCGAAGTAAAGAAAAGGACTGATCTCTAGGGATCAGTCCTTTTGCGTAAGCATTGAAATCGGCAGAGCATCTTCTTTATTTGGCGCTGAAACTCTGTAGCCCCAAGCAAAAACACCATTTAAATACTCCACATAAAACTGCTCGTCTGTATCTTTGATGTGATAAGTCGTTTTGGTCTGAATAGCAGCTGGATCTAATAAATAGGCTTTCGCCATGTCAATTTTCCGCTCCAACACGGCAAATTCATTCACAATGCCTAGCTGCTCAGCCTTTCTTGCTTTTTCAGAAAGAGCGGCAATCTCCTGCTTTAATTCGTATTCTGTCATTTCACTATAGCGTTTTTCCATCTGTCATTCCCCTTTGTCTAAAACGTGATCAATTGTATCAAGATCAAAGCCTTTTCGGTAAAGGAATTGCTTCACTTTCATTTTTTTCTCAAATGATCCGTCATATCCTACCTTGCGTTTTGCCTTCTCAAGCATATGGTGAAGGGCTTCTTCTTCCTTTTCCTCTTCTTGTCCATCATAGGCTTCTTGAAGGGCTTTATCAATGATATCAAATGAAAATCCTTTTCGCTGAAGCTGCAATTTGATACGCTGTTCAATTTCTTTTGCGGACCGGTTTTTCTCTTTCTTAACCAGCTTCAGCACTTGTTTCACTGCTTCTTCTAGCTGCAAATCATTTGGATATTGCGATAGTGCTTGTTCGATGGTGTCATCGTCTATGCCTTTCAGCTTTAATTCTTTTTTTAGCACTGACGGGCCTTTGCTATTCGTTTTTCGGTGGGTGCTTACATATGCTTCTGCAAATTCAAGATCATTTACATACTTATAATGTTTTAATTTGTGTATAATTTCACTAATAGCAGGTGCTGGTATGTCTTTTTTCGTCAAATAATCGGTGACTTCTTTCACTGATCTCATCCGATACGATAAATAATCGACGGCCTGCTGAAATCCTTTTTTTACTGCATCACCGAATTGAATCTCTATGATATCGGCTTCGTCCAGCTCTTTTCCCTTTTTCAAATCATGCTGGACGAGCACATCTAGATCAACGCTAAAAGCGTACTTTTCATCAAGAAAGATGTTCACGCGTTCTGTATTGTTTTTCTGAGCAGAGATTTTCGTAATATAGGGCATCCTGTGATCACTCCTTTTTTCAAACAGTCAGGATGTTTCTTCTGATTCAAAATCGTGAAAGATATAGGTATGTATATGAGAGGAGAAGATGTCAATTGAATATCGCCATTACCGGAGGAACCGGGTTTATCGGCCAGCATGTCACAAAGGTGCTCGCAGCTGAAGGACATCATCTATATATTTTAACAAGAAATCCAAAGGAATCCGAACAAAATCATTTACATTACGTGCAGTGGCTGACAGATGGTGCTAAGCCTGAACATGAATTGCCTGCGATTGATGTATGGATTAACCTTGCTGGAAAATCCATTTTCACACGCTGGACGGACAAAGCAAAAAAAGGCATTCTCTCCAGCCGTCTTCAATCAACGCAAGAAGTAAGACGCATCATAGAAGCGCAGGAATCGAAACCATCTGTGCTCATTCAAGCAAGTGCTGTCGGTATCTATGGCACTTCCAAGACAGAGGATTTTACGGAGGAGGCCCCTCCAGCCGAGACAGATTTCTTAAGTTATACATCTAAACTTTGGGAAGCTGAAGGTCAAAAAATTGAGGCGCTCGGTATTCGCACGGTTTATACACGCTTTGGGGTAGTGCTAGGAGAAAAAGGCACACTTCCTCTTATGACCTTGCCATACAAGCTGTTTGCCGGTGGAACGATTGGCTCTGGCTCGCAATGGGTATCTTGGGTTCATGTTGAGGATGTAGCACATCTTATTGCGTATGCCATTGAGCATGAACACATATCAGGTCCACTCAATGTCACGTCTCCAAATCCTGTTCAAATGAAGCAGCTGGGGCAAACCATTGCATCTGTCCTTCATCGCCCTCACTGGCTGAAGGTGCCGTCCTTTGTCATCAAAACCGCACTTGGCGACATGTCATTGCTTGTATTAGAAGGCCAACGTGCTCTGCCGAAAAAGGCACTGCTGTCTTCTTATGAATTTTTACACCCTGAGCTAAAAGAAGCGATTTTGCATTCAGAGGAATAAATTTTGTCAAAAACACCCATCCTATTAAAAATGAGATGAGGGGGCGATTTTGATGAAGAAAAAAGAACACCAGCCGACTTCAAAACTGAAGAAAACCCAGGAAGTTCTGTATCAGCAGGAATTCAAAAAAGCGGAAAGAGCAGCAGAAAAAAGAAACAAATAAAACGGATATTCCTCTTTTACAAGCACATAACTAAAGTGATCTTGTAAAGGAGGGAAAAGCTTTGAAAAAAGACCAACACAAAAAATCCAACCATCAGCTTGCGGCACAAGAGACGGATGGCGAATATGTTGAATTTTCCAAAGAACTTGCAGATCCGAATGACGTAAAAGCGATGGCACGTATGAAAGCAGCCGATCAGCGTGCCAAAAAACAATAAGTAAAAAAACAGACCTTATCAAAAGGTCTGTTTTTATTTGATTTCAGTTAGCAGGCTTGATGCCTTCTGACGTGACTTTTCCTCAGGTACCTCTTCTGGATAACCGATGTGAAGAATCGCTGCAAAGCGTTCGTTTTCCTTTAATCCCATATCCTGTTGAAACCCTTTGTCGTATAAAATACGGCCGCTCTTCCATACCATACCGATTCCTTGATCCCAAGCCAGCAGCTGGAAGTTTTGAATGAGCGCACTCACAGCGGCAAAATCATCATTTCTCACAACTGGATTTTCGTCTTCTTTTAGAACAACAAGTAAAAGTGCTGGTACTTTAGAAAAATAATCTCTGTACTGATTGATCTTTTCTTCTTTTGCGTCTGGATTGTTGCGTTTAAAGAAAGCAATAAACCGCTCAACAAATACCTCTTTCGCTTCATCCGTCACTGCATATAAAAAACGCCAAGGTTCCGTGATTTTATGATTGGGTGCATAGACTGCGTCCTCTAATAATGGCTGAAGCTGCTCAATGCTCACCGGCGTTTCTTTGAATTTTCGAATCGATCGTCTATATCTGACAGCGTCTCGAACCGTTAACGCTTCTGTTTGTTGTTTTGTTTCTGGCATATATGTCATCCTTTCAATCAACCTTAATTGAAATTGATTCTCATTCACATTATAAACATGATCATGTGTTGTTTGCAAATAGGACCTCACCTCTCTGCTAAAAAGTTGTTTGACTTTTTCAAGTAATGTTACAATCATATTACGTTTTAAACAAATTTTGAGAAAAAAGCCAAGATGATGAAATGATTTCAGGTATTTCCACTTTGTCTCATGCGGCTATTTTTTCAAAAAGCTTTCAACCCATGATTGGAAGGGAGGCTTCTGGATGGAATGAAAATCAATATTGGGCAAATCATCAAACTCTATCGTTATAAACAAAATATGACCCAATCGGAGTTGGCAGAAGGAATTTGTTCTGTCTCTCATTTAAGTAAAATTGAAAATGGCTCAAAAGAGGCCAATCAAGATACGATCAATCTTTTGCTTGAACGGCTTGGAATTAGTCAAGAAACGCTGTCGCAAAAGGCGCGTCACCTGCTGTCATTGCTCGATGAGTTTCAAATGAACATGTATTTCTATGCGCTCGATCAAGCAGAGCAAAATGCAGAAATGATCATTCATCACGAGGAACAGTTCTTTTCGCTAGATTTAGGGATTCAGTATCATTTGTCCTTATTTCAATTTTATTTATTAACAGAAAAACAGCAGCTTGCCTTAAAAACACACCGCGTGCTTAAGAAGTTTGAAAAAACCTTTATTGACACAGAAAAAGAAACGTTTGAATATCTAGATGGCATCCACCAGATTAAAATCGGTCAGCTCGAAGAAGGATTGAAAAGACTTGAAAGCTGCTTTTCTTACGCTTCTGTTGAACAGAGTGACCTGTATTATCACTATGCAAAAGCACTTGGAGCTATGGGGCATCTCGGTGATGCGCTTGAGGCCACACATCAAGCAATGGATTTGTATAGACAAAAAAATAATTTCAAGCGGGTCATTCATTGTACACTCATTCATGGGGTCATCTCACTGGAATTAAAGGCCTTTCAAACAGCTAAAAGATATTTAAAAGAGGTGATTTTACACACATCGCTTCACCCTGATGCTTATATTAAGATGACAGCTTATTTTTATTACGGGGTTCTCTTAAAACGCCAAGGCGATTTCTCATCCGCTGTGCCTTATTTACTAGATTCACTCAATTATTTTAATCAAGAACAGATAGAAGATCGTTACTGTGAAACGCTCTATGAAATCGCGACATTGTATGCGGAATATGATCGCAAAAAGGCGCTTCCATACATACACGAGCTGCTCAAACAGCCTCGTATTCAACCTAACTGTTTATATATGATTAAAATCTATAAATTGATGATTGAAGAGAATCCTCATGATTTGAAAACTTATTTAGTAGAAGCAGCGATTCCTTACTTTGAACACAATCAGCTCCACAATGAGTACTTGTTTGCTCTTAGAACCTTGCTTTCCTATGCGGCTTCTGAGCTTGATAAGCGTGCATATATGTCTTACACAACGAAGCTGCTTGATCACTTAGCATCATATATCCCGTATTACAAAAAAGCATGACCTTCTGCCGATCGAAGGTCATGCTTTTTCTATGATTAGATGGTCTTTTGTTGATCTGTATCGGGACGGGTGACTTGTTCGACAGAATGAATGTACCGTTTTCTCGCAAAATAATCGTAAGCATGCTGCCCAAAGCCAAGCCAAATGCTGAGTACAATGAATGGGACCGTTCCCCATAATGCAGGGATGTGACAAGCCATTCTTAGCCACGTATAAATCCCTGAGTTTTTTTGATTTTTTGCTAAGGAAATAGACACGATTCGTTTCTCTGCCTTCTCTTCACTAATTTTATTCAGTCTCAGCAGCTGTGAGTGTCTAAATGATTCAAAGTGAATTCGGTTTTTCCAATCGAGTGATTTCAACAGGTCAATTGCTTTTGCACATGAAGGACTTTGTCCGTCATAAAACACAAGCAGTCTGAGTGATTTGATGGAACGCTGTTCTCTTTTCTTTGATTCAGCGAGCTTCTTTTTTTCTTGATCGAGATAGATGATTTTTTTCATAAATTGATCGCCAGCCCTTTTCCTTCATTTATTTTTTTTAGTTCGTTCAAAGGAGATTACAACTAGATTACTATAGTTGCTGGGCCTCTTGTATTGGGAAAAAGCCATCCGATGTGCGTTATATGAGCCTTTAGATAAGGGCAAAATAGCTGATTTCATGGCATATATGAGGTTTTTCAACTAAAAGTGGTTGGGAAAATCGTGATGCTTTGCGGTTTTCTGCGGTATTTGATAGAATTCTGCGGTTTTTCTACATCTTTATGCGGTGTTTTGTAGGTGAAACGCAAAAACAAGATAAAAAAAGACTACTTCCCATTGCGGCGAAGTAGTCTTTTGGTTTATATTTTTGCCAAAACTTCTACTATTTCTTTCTCAATATCTTTCCATAAGTAACGATCTGTCGTATAGTGATGTGCGGCTTCTTTCGCAAACACTTTAAATGCTTCCTCAAAATCGGGTGCATCTTTATCCGGCTTTTTCTCGTCGACAAAGCGCTGAGCTTCTGCTGAGCGAGGTCCCCATTTCCCCACTTCTTTCCCGTCCTGATCAATGATGACGATAATCGGAATCGATCTTGCGGTCCCGTTCGTTAAATACTGATCCATCAGGTCAAGGTGCTCGTCCCGAATGAAATAGCGCGCATCAATCAGTGCTTCATTTGCAATACGCATGAAAATAGGTACATTAACCATCGCATCGCCGCACCAATCTGCCGTGATCACAAGCGCTCTCAGTTTTTTCTTTTGAAGTTTTTGAAGCAGCTCTTTTTCCTTTTGATGAATTGCGTACTGGTTGTACACCGTGAGTAAGTTTTCACGGTTTTTCTCCATGTTGTGTACATATGTACGTTCAGCTAATCCCTTTGTAAACCATTCATTTAGTGTCATGTGAACATCCCCCTTACCCTTCAACTTTACCACTTTTGCTATTCTTTTGTCTAAAAAAACCTTCACCTAGTGAAAGGTAAAGGTTCTTTGGACTTATGGACGCCGTTTTCGATTTGGGTCCATTCCTATCAGCTTAGTGACGAGCACCATTGTGACAGGCAGTGATGTATTCTTTTTATACGCTAAATATTTTCCGCGCCATTCTGGTTTATATTTTTGTTTAAACGACCGTAAGCCGCTGAAACTATACATATATCTGACGTTATTGAAGATGACACTCGCCAAACGTTCTGTCAGAAAGGACTGGTGGAACGTGCCTACATTCGATAATGGCGCCATTCCCATGTTAAAGGATGTGTAGCCTTTTTCTTTCGCCCATTGAAAAAGGTGGATAAAGAGTGCATCCATCATCCCGTTCGGTGCATCATGCATATGACGCATGAGGTCGATGGATATCTCTCCTTTTTGGTACATCGGCATTAAGGACACAAAAGATATGATCTGCCCTTGTTCATCCTTTAAAATCGCAATCGGTGCTTTTTGAAGGTAGTCTTCATGGAAATAGCCTAATGAAAATCCTTTTTCTTTTTTCTTGCCCAGCCAGCTGTCAGAGATTTGTTTTAAGGTTGAAATCAATTCCTCTGAAAAGGGCGGCTCCAGCATTTCAAACGTATAGCCTTCTCGTTCAAATTTATTTGCGACAGCCCGTAAGTTTGATTTTTTCTTTCCTGACAAAGAGAACGTTTCTAAATCGACCATGGCTTCTTCTCCAAGCTTAAAGAAGTGAAAACCTAGGTCATGATAAAGCGCCATTCCTTCACGTTCTACTTGATAAAAAGCGACACGATAGCCTGCTTTTTCTGTCTGCTCCAAAAATTCTTCCAGTACAAGCGGATAAGAGGTTCTACGCCCAGAAGGATCTCCAAGCACAATAACGCAGCGGCCAATCCGGCCAAACTGAAGCATCGCCTCTCCATCACTTGAGAAAAACAGTTTTTTGTCTCCCAAAAAACCTAGATGACTAAGAGCATTTCCTCCCTTTTCTTCGAGAAAAGTTTTTAATTTTTCTTCATCGGCTTCTTCGCCGATTGGAACTGCTTTTTTATTAAAAATCAATTTGCTAATGAAAAAGAAAAGAGGGACGCCAATTAAAGCAATCATGCTGGTCATCGTGATATGCCGTTCATTATGAACCAAATAGTCCTTGCTTAGAAAATGACCAATTTTCATCCAAATGAAGTTCCCAATGACATTATAGTTAAACAACACGAGTAAATATCCGGCGGCGGCCGCCACAAACTGATTCAAAGAATAAGGGGCCTGCTGCTTCACAAATTGATTTCGAAGCGAGAAAAATACCACCATGATGACCGGCAATATAAAGATCAAACTCAGGTTAAACCCTTTTAGTAAAGTAAACACAAAGCCGCCTGCTAGGGCAATCATTGTCAATAGATAAGACCGTTTTGTTCTTTTATACACTTCAATGGACAAAATCATTAAAATGATCCCGAACATTAAAGAAAGACCATTAAATCCTGATAACAAAAAGCGTGGAATGGTTGTAATCACACCTAAACGATCAACAGGAAGCACAACGGAAGCCATAATGAGCAAACCGCTTCCAAACGTTAAAATGGACAAAGATCCGTACAATAAACGGATGAGCAGAGCTCGGTGCAAAACAATTAAGACGTTTGTTGTTTCAATTGCAGGCGCCATTCTCGGATTGCCTTCAAGACGCCTGAGTGTTGTTCCAGTTAAATCGTATGCCGCTAGACAAAGTCCAAGAATAAACGGGAAAATGGAGTAAACGAAGCGGTACAAGACAAGCGCTGTCAGCACCATCTCTTTATCAAACCCAATGTATTGCATACTGAGTAAAAAGATCAGATCAAACGAACCAAATCCGCCCGGAACCATACTGATTAAACCGCCGATTGACGCAATCGCAAAGACGCCTAATACAATACGGACATCAACGTTCATCCCCATAGAGACAACAGCCATGTACATGACAAGACCAGCTGCCAGCCACTCTAAAAACGATGCACCAATATAAGCATAGATCGGGTGCTTCAGTCCGTTTTCACCGCTCTCAATCGAGCTTTTTCGAATGGACGCCATGATGATGTAAATGGGCACAATACAGGCAAAAATAATGACAAATGCCCATAACCACGGCTCCTGACTAATAATACTTTCAACTGGCAGGACCCTAACTAAAATCAAATCACTGAAAATAGATAAGCCCAGCAGAACAGAGGATGTTAAAAGGGCAATGCCTTTCAGCAGTTTTTTCGTATCAGTTATGTATTCCTTGTATAGAAGCGTTCTAAGCCCTGCTCCTGATAAACCACCGAATCCAAGTACACTATTAAAGGAGTTGGCGATCCAAGAAATACGGATCGTTTTCCAGCCGCTGATGGGCATATCAAGGCTTTTTCTTAAAATAAAATCATATAAGGACATGGATAAAACAGCGACAAGTCCAAGAAAGACAAGAATAAACAAGTCCATTCGATTCAAGCTGTCAATAATATAAAACGTCTTTTTAATGGAAAGGCCGCTCAGCTCCTGCTTGGCGACAAAAACTAAGACAAGGATGATCACGATCGGAAAGAGCATTTTTAAGATCGTCATACCCGTTTTTTTGTTCCACATGTTTTTCCCAACTTTCTAAGTTGCTTCATTAATTTCAACTGACCATTATTATACAACAAATACCACTTAATTCATGCAGTTTAACATTCAAAAGCTTCATGATACTTTCAATTAGAAGTAAAAATCAGTAATATAAAGAAAAGAGCCGCTTAAAGGAAGTGAACAAGCGTGGAATATAATATTCATGACACCACCGTATTAAAAGAGGAAATCCTATCTCCTGAGGAAAAAAAGACATGGGTGCTGTATATGAAAGTGCTCACTGCTGCAGGACTTGGAGATGTTTCTGAATGGATGAAGCTGGATATGAGTATGCCTCAAATGAAGGTGCTCATGCTGCTCAATAACCATGGCTCTCTTAAGGTGTCCGAAATTGCTGAAAAAATGGGGGCTTCTTTGTCCAATATGACAGGGCTGCTTGATCGGTTAGAACAATCGAACTTTGTGGAACGAAAGCATTCTGAGCGTGACCGTCGAATCATTGTCGTAGAATTGACAGAGGAAGCGAAAAATATTTTCAGAAGTATTTATCAAAAAGGGCATGAAAAAATTAAAAATTCCCTGCAACGGCTCAATGACGAGGAAAAAGAAAAAGTCAATGAAGGTCTAGCTATTTTAGAAAAAGCACTTCGTCCCGAACGTGGCTAAAAAGGAAAAAAGACGGTCACTTGAGGTCCGTCTTTTTTCATTCTTCTTTTCCTTGTCTATCTGGGTTCAAAAGATACTGACGAATGACTTCCCTGTCATCCCACAAGAGATAACCTAAACCAATAATGAGAAAAATGATGCTGATCCACGTACCGCCTGGGAGTATATCTTCCAGTTCCTCGATCGTTCTTTCTGCGCCTACATTTCCACCATAACGAATCTCAAACAAAACGAATTTTGCTATATAAAACAATGCCGCCATGCAGATAAACATAGCGCCGACAATTCTTCTACTAGACATGTGTTGACTCCTTTACTTCCAATGATTTCTTTTGATTAATTCCGTGATATGGGCGAGATGATGCTGTGAATGCCAGACGTACATTCCTGTTGCATCATATAAGGACACCGTTTGTTGATCGGCTGGATGGTAATATGCAGCGTTGAAATCTTCCTCTGTCATCTCGCGAAGTAATGTGACCCATCGGCGATGCAGACTGTTGATTAACGGCAGTGATAGACTGATAGGCGCCTTGCTGTCAGGAAGTGAAGCAAATGCCTCCTGATCATATGGACGTATGTGCGGTGTTTCTTCTGTCAGCGCAAGCTTAAATCGCAAGTAAGCGTTCAGATGGCTGTCCGCTACGTGGTGAATGAGCTGACGAACAGTCCATCCACCTGGCCGGTATGGGGTATCCAGCTGATCATCTGTCAATGGGACAACTGCCTCTTCATACTTTTGAGGAATGAGTGCCAGCTCATCAATCCATGCCTCCAGCTGCTTTTTCGTTTGTTGGTCCACCGGTTCATATAAGCCAATCGGATATTGTAATGATGTCATCTGCTGTCCCTCCTTAAAATCCTTCTAGAACAAATTTACCTATCATCTTCCCTTGCTCAAGTGTTTGATGTGCTTGCTTCAAATTGGTGGCATTGATGGGGCTGAGCACCTTTGTTAATGTATGTTTTAACTTCTTCTCTTCAAATAATGTACTCGCTTCTTTTAAAAGCTCGTGCTGCTTCATCATATCCGAGGTTTTGTACATCGGCCGTGTGAACATGAATTCCCATACAAATGCAGCACTTTTATTTTTGAGTAATTGAATGTCTAAATGGTGCTGATTTTCAACAATGGTACAGATCGTCCCTTGAGGTTTAATCGCTTCTGCCATCCCTTTGAAATGACCATCTGTATCATTTAAGCATAAAATGTAATCCACTTCGCCAATCCCTTTTTCCCGAAGCTGCGCTAAGAGCGGCTGGTGATGGTCAATGATATGATCAGCCCCTAATGAGAGACACCATTCATTTGTTTCAGGTCTTGATGCAGTGGCGATCACAGTCGCCTTTGCTAATTTGGCGAGTTGAATGGCGATAGAGCCCACTCCGCCTGCTCCACCGATGATCAGCAAGGTCGAGCCTTCTGCATTCCGCTTCATATGCATTCGGTCGAATAGCGCTTCATATGCCGTAATTGTTGTAAGAGGCATGGCAGCTGCTTCGGCAAAAGAGAGATTTGCAGGCTTTTTCGCCACAATTCTCTCATCCACAAGCTGGTATTCACTATTTGAGCCTTGTCGCGTGATATCTCCTGCGTAATAGACGTGGTCACCCGGCTGAAACAACGTACATGCTTCGCCCACTTCCACTACCGTACCGCTTGCATCGTAGCCAAGAATTTTCAATTCATCTTCTTTCTGATTCTTCGGTGACCTCACCTTTGTATCCACTGGATTCACCGACACAGCCTCTACTTTCACCAAAATATCTCTGTCAGCTGCTTTGGGCTTTGCCACCTCCTGATCGATCAAGCTTTGTTCATGCTCAATTGGCAAATACTCAAATAATCCAACTGCTTTCACTCGCTCGCACTCCCTTTCTCCATGCTTCTTTTCCACATTTTATCATACATTTCTGATGCTGATGGATCAGTCAGCAAGGGATTGCACATTTAGGATTTCTTCAAAGCCCTTCGTTCCCTCACGATGTAAGAAGGACGAGCCTTTTGTAAAGAGAGGACATAGGTGAACCAGCCGCTCGATTTAAAAAAGTACTGAACATAATAAAACTGAATGTGCTGCAAGAAAACGACGATGAACAGAAAAATTGTGAATAATAGCGTCACAATGTCTCCCTGCATCGATCCACTGATCAATAACATCACAAAACCGAGCATCATGAGCTGTTCGAGCCTCTGCACGATCTGGACAACGAAATGTCCCCGTTTTGTTAGGTCACCTGATTGACGCTTTCGAATGTTTCTTGATTTATAAAACCATACGATACTTGTCACTAGATGATGAATGATAAAAAGAGCGATCATGACCATAAATAAAGGAGTTGATTCAAAAAGGTCTTTTATAATGAATGGGATCACCAAAAAATAAAATGCGGTAAATGCGTGTCTAGCTGATAAGAGAAATAGTTGTTTTTCTATGTATCGCTGCATGTGTCTCACCTCTATATGTAGTACGTCTCATTTGTCATAAGGTTTCTTCTGCCTATCAAAAAAGGATGCCCTGAAAAAGGCATCCTTCATGAATCAAGCTTAAAATGCAGCACTCAGTACGACAGGGCCTTGCGGAAGCTTGTTATCCTTTTTTGGTTCAAGGGTGACAGCCACCGTATCCCATGATTCGTTTGCTTCTTTCTCAGATAACGCATAGGTGACGGTGCCCTCTCCTTTGCTATCTGTTTTAAAGGCACCGGCCGGAACGGGCTGATCTCCTTTAATGAGCCATACTTGATAAACAGCTGATGAATCAAGCTGGCCTTTTAATCCGTCGGCACTCACGACAAGCTCTTTTTTGCCGTGATGCTCAATCACTGAAAAAGCACCCGTTGTTTTTGCTGATTCGGCAGATGCCAGTGATTTTGTCGCAACAACTTTGATAGATTCTTCTGCTTGATCTGTTCCATTTGTTAAGAAATACACGTTCCCAGCTGCAGAAATGAGAAGCAGTGCGGCAACGAGAGGCAAAAGCCATTGATTTTTCTTCTTCATTGGCGGTTTCATCTCATTTGCATCACGCACTATTTTGAGATCTTGAGGCGGGTTCGATGTTGCAGCGATTGTTGTCTCTCGTATCTCTTCTTCAAATACTCTTGATAAAATGCGGTCTTTCATCCCTGCCGGAGGCGTTTCGTCCTCTGCTAGAAACGGAATATCAGACATGAGCGATGTCAGTTCTTCAAGCTCTTCTTTGCAATCCGAGCAATGTTTGATGTGTTCTTCAAACTGCGCCTTTTCTTCTCCTTGTAAATGCCCGTTAAAGTAATCAATGACTTGATGTTTACACTGAGTCATGCCTCTTCCTCCTTTCCTCCGCGAGACAGTTTCGTTCGTAAATGCTTCAATGACAATCGAACTCTTCCCTTCACCGTTCCAATAGGGATGCCTAGTTTTTCCGCAATGCTCTTTTGTGTCATTCCTTTAAAATAGACATCTTCGATGATGGTTTGCTGTTCTTTCGACAATGTTGATACTGCTTCACGTATGATTTGTTTTTCTTCGTTCCATTCTACTTCTTTTGACACATCTTCTTGATGATCTGCCAAGTATTCAATATGCTCATCTTCAAGAGCTGTTTCATTTCGGTGTTTCCTTAATAGATCGATTGCCGTGTTTCGTGACATCATAAATAACCATGAGGAAAATTTCCCTTTATCTGTATTGTATTCTCCTATGCCGCGCCAGAGCTTGATAAAGACTTCTTGAAGCACTTCCTCCGCCAGCTCACGGTTTCCAGTCATTTTATAAATAAACGAATATAACACACGTTCATAGCGATCATACAATATTTCAAGCGAGGGCTTGTGTCGATCATGTTTGATCTTGTGATACAGCTCAAAATCCTTCAGTGTGTCCATGGTCATCTCCTTCCTTTTTCATGAGAAAGAGCATTATGCATTCATCATGAAATCTTCACGTATGGCTCATCACTCAAATTGCTGAGATCAGCCTCCTTTGTACTTTACTCTTTTTTCAAGGAGAAAAAAAGAGCACTGAAAAAGGAAATGTGTTCCTCATGAGAATGTACTTACTAAACGGAGGGATTGACCATTTGGATCACCCACCTCAAGGAAAGTCAAGAATGCATGTGTTTCATTCACTGTTCAGTTGATTTTAGCAAACTCTCATTAGTCTCTCAATTTACATCAGGTAGAACGCATCCTTTCATCATGTCATAATAGAACGAAACAGGAGAACTGGAGTGTCCGAAAATGATTGTAACGATTGTTCTTTTTTTATTAGCTGGTCTGGCTGAAATAGGCGGTGGTTATCTTGTCTGGCTGTGGCTGCGTGAAGCAAAACCCGTCAGCTACGGAATCGCAGGTAGCCTCATCTTGGTCGCTTACGGCGTCATCCCTACATTCCAGCAGTTCCCGACCTTTGGGCGGGTTTATGCGGCCTATGGCGGTGTTTTTGTCGTTCTCGCTGTGTTTTGGGGCTGGTGGGTCGATCGCAAAACCCCTGATTTCTATGACTGGATGGGTGCTTTGATCTGTTTAGCTGGTGTCAGTGTGATGTTATTTGCCCCCCGCAGTTAATGGTCGAATGATGATCACACGCTAAAAAGCCGGCAATATGCCGGCTTCAGATTGTTGACAAAGGGCTAAAATAAACTTTATTTTAGCCCTTTGTCTTCTTTTCAGCGTGATAGAAAACCTTTGCAGTCTAGGAAGGACGAGCATCGGCGCGGAGCGAATTTGACATTCGTGAGCACCGAAGCGCAGGACTGACACCGAATGCGAGGGTTTGTCTACACGCTGAGCCGGCAATATGCCGGCTTTTCCTCTTTTACATTCTAAACTGTGTTTCATACAAACGCCGGTACATGCCGTCCATTTCCAGCAGGTCTTCATGCCTGCCTTGCTCCTTGATGCCCTCTTTTGTCAAAACCACAATCCGGTCAGCATGCTGGATGGTCGCTAGGCGATGCGCAATAATAAACGTGGTTCGTCCTTCAGATAGTTCTTCAAGTGAGCCCTGAATAAAGGATTCTGTCTCCGTATCCAGAGAAGAAGTGGCTTCATCTAAAATAAAAATTGGCGGATTTTTAAGGAAAATACGTGCAATGGAGATACGCTGTTTTTGTCCGCCAGATAACATCATCCCGCGTTCACCGATGATCGTATCAAGCCCATTTGGCAAGCTATTTACAAGATCCTTCAGTTGGGCTTTCTCCACTGCCTGCCACACTTCTTCATCAGATGCATCGAGTTTTCCGTATAAAATGTTTTCTCGGATGGTCCCATGGAATAAATAAATATCTTGCTGGACGACACCAATTTGTCTCCGCAGCGAAGGCAGTGTCATCTTTCTTGTCTCTATGCCATCAATTGTAATGGTACCCTCCTGCCATTCGTAAAAACGTGGCAGCAAACTACAAAGCGTCGATTTCCCAGCACCAGAGGGACCTACGACCGCAATGGTCTCTCCTTGTTTCACCTCAAGATTGATGTCATGAAGAACCGGTTTGTCTGATTCATATTGAAAAGACACATGCTCAAAAACGATATCTCCATTTAACTGATCAACTTCAATGGCATCATCCGCATCCTTTTCATCTGGCGATTGATCGATGAGTGATGCAAATCTTTTAAAGCCCGCTGCACCTTTTGGATACATTTCAATGACTGCATTGATTTGTTGAATGGGGCCTAAGAAGATGCCTGTTAATAGTACAAATGACACAAATTCCCCATACGTCATATTTTTTTGCAGCACAAACCATGCGCCGCATACAAGGCCAAACACTGTCACACTCTTAATAAGAAAATGACTAACAGCGGTATGCACAGCCATCATTTGATATGTGGTTAGCTTTGTCTTTCTAAATTGCTCGTTATGTTCAATAAATCGGTCCATTTCATGTGATTCATTTCCAAATGCTTTCACCACTCGTATGCCACTAATATTGTTTTCCACACGTGAATGGAATTGACCAATACTCGAGAACATTTTATCAAAAGCAGCAGACATTTTTTTCGTAAAGTAGACGGATAATCCGATCAAGAATGGAACGACAATAAATGTGAGAACCGCCAGCTGCCAATTAATCGACAGCATCAAACCAAAGGCACCTGTGAGTGTCATCACAGCGATAAATAAATCCTCCGGGCCATGATGCGCGATTTCTCCAATATCCATTAAATCATTTGTCATACGGGACACAAGTTTTCCCGTTTTCTTTTTGTCAAAGAAGCGAAAGGACATTCTTTGTACATGAGAAAATAGCTGATTCCTCATATCCGTTTCTATATTAATGCCTAATTTGTGCCCAAAATAGGTCACGACATAATGCATCGTAGAACTGATCACGTATAAAACGAGGAGCAGAATGCCCCAAAACCAAATGGCATCCCAATCACCGTTTGGCAGCAAATCGTCCATCACTTTACTGATGGCAAGGGGAAAGGATAATTCGAGTAAGGCTGCCAGTACCGCACAGGAAAAATCTAATATAAACAGCCCCATATATGGTTTGTAGTATGAGAAGAAACGCTTTAACAATTGACAGACCTCCTACCGATCAGACATTTCTGTCAATATGTCAGCAAACTCTTCCGCTTGATTTGCTACTGCAATCGGATCGTAAGGCCAGAAGAACTCTGTATCCATTTGATAGGTCTGCTCTTTTTTGACAGATTCTAGACTCTTCCAAATAGAATTGTTTTTATCAAATGTTCCGCCGTTGCTTTCATCAATGAAAATGTAGTCTCCTGCATATTCAGGAAGGGTTTCATAAGAAATGACTTCATACCCTGTCTTACTTTTTAAAATCGTATCTCTGACCTGTTTTGGCGGGTTTACCTGTAATTGCTCATATAATGCCTGCCCGCCTCGATAAATTCCGTTACCATATACATAGACATCATTTTTAAAAGCGCCCATGATCGAGACCGTTTCATTCTCTTTTAAAGCAGACTTCACTTTTTTTCTAGCAGCCTCGATTCGTTGATCGAAGGCGGTGAGGAATGCTTTTCCTTCCTCTTCTTTATTTAAAACTTTTGCCAGTGTCGTCAATTCTTCATGTGCATCTTTGAAAGAGCCATAAGGATACACGATGGTAGGGGCTATTTTTTTGTACACATCATAGACTTTTTCATCCTGTACTGCTGTGATAATCAGATCAGGCTTTAAGCTAAGTGCTTTTTCAGCTGAACGCTCGTCACTGATGTCCTCTATTCCTTTTATCTTGTCTTTCAAGTGTACGTTCTTTAAATCCTGCGTGGTCGATCCAACAGGCTGAACGTCAAGTGCAATCACACTCCCTAAATATCCATCTACGAGAATTCGTTTAGGTTCAGCTGGAATCTCTATCTTTCCTTTCACTGTTTCAACCGTTTTCGTTTCTTGCTTTGATTCTGCTGTTTTGGCTTGTTCTTTATTGCCACAAGCCGTCAATATCATTAGAAGAATGACAGCACATATCCAATACGTCTTTTTCATCTCCATATTCCTCCTTCATTTTCGCCACTACAAATGAGAATAGTTATCAATTACTAGTCTCATGTATTCTATCAACCTCACCCGTAGTGGTCTATGGAGGATTCTCGCAACTTACATATGGACAATTGTTGGATAGGCTGGCTGAGTCAATTGAGAGATAAACCGGTCCATCAAAAGAAGTGCACGCTCTCCTTCATCAAATCTAAACTCCTCCAGTTTTACTGGATAAAAGGTACCCTTTTTCACAGCCGATAATTGACGAAGAACATCACTTTCTTCCATTCGCTTGTCCATTTGCTTATACCACCCATATTGGTCAGAGACAATAAAAAACATATGATCCGCCTCGTATTCTCCAAGTCTCTCTAAAGGAATGACTGTATGTTGATTAGGAAGAAGAACTTCTTCTAAAATGGCTTTTGGAGGTTTTAAGCCAAGCGTTTCGTAAAGATAGAAGGCCCCTCTTGCCTCATAGGACCACATATACACTTTGTCATGTCCTCTCATTTCATAGATCGCAACGGTCTCGCCTTTTTCTCTAAAGGAAGACAGGTTGTTTCTTGCCTGTTGACTAAGCTGTTCAAATCGTTTCACCCAATCGTTTGCCTCATTTTCTCTTCCTAAAAGGCGTCCTATAGTCAGTACCTCTTGTACAGCATGATGACCGGCGTATGGCAGAACAAGAACAGGTGCGATTTGCTCCAATCGCTTGATCAATGCAGGTTTTGAATAATAATAGTTAGGGACGATGATGACATCTAATTGAAGTGATTTAAAGACGTCATCAGGCGTGTGTTCATTTATGACGAGCGAACTAGCCAGATGTTCTTTGAGTATATCTGAATGGAGATCGGTTTCTTCGTCAATACAAACAGGCTCAATGCCTATTGCAACCAATGACCCGACAAATTGAAAAGCAGCAATCCGCTCTGGTCTTCGGTTCATTCGAAACTGACTGGGCGTTCTTCCTGTTTTTTGACGGAACTTCCTGCTGAAATATAAACTGTCTGCATACCCGACTTGCCGTGCTATGATTTGAATTTGATCGTCTGTTTGCAGAAGACGTTTTTTGGCTTCGTCTATTCGAATTTGTGCAATGTATTCTGTCACACTCATCCCCATACTTTGTTTGAAAAAGGTAGAAAAGTAACTCTCATGAAACCCCATCTTATGAGCTAAGTCTTTTCTTGTTAGTTTTTGATCATAATGCTCAGCCATATACTGCAAGATCATGTTAATCGAATAATGCACTTTTTCGTTGTATGGCTTGGATTGTTTGCGGAAAATGAACATGATTTCTTCCAGCCACTTCGCCTGTTCTTGTATGATTTGACTCGTCTGTATTTGTTTGATGTAAGAAAAAAGGACGGCAGAGCCTTTCACCACTTCCCCGTTATCAGGGAGATTATCGTGATTCACCTTATAGACCAATTCATTTTGTGCATCATGTGCCAGAGTGAATTGGTCAAATGTGACCGTATAGATCACTACTTGCTTGCTGGATAAAGATTCAACCATGACATCTATTCCTGAGCGGATCAACACACTGTCTTTGGCATTTAGCTCATATCGAATTCCTTCCATGTCAAGTCTCACCGCACCGTCCGTAGTCAAGAACATCAGTGAAGATGTTTGCCATGAGTCCGCTTGTTTCACAGAAAGAGATCGTTTACTGCTTTCTTTCATGCGAAGAATTGTATGAGTATAGGCGGTCATTTTCTCTTTCTCCTTCCATATAAAAAAGTGCTAAAATAAACCATTTTAGCACTTCAATGTCTGACTGAATGGTGATTATCGCGCTCCAGCCGTTTGTAATTCTTTGTTTTTCTCTTTAAAGCGTTCATTATGTGAAGACACGTACGCTACTTTTTCTGCTTCTGGTTCGATGTATAGCTTTGCGCTATTGAGTGCATTAACTCCATCAACAAACGTACCGGCAATTAAACGCACTTTACTTTTATGTGTGCATAAGTCGCCAACTGCATAGACGCCAGGTAAATTGGTTTCCATCTTTTCATTGACCTCGATGAGTCCCCACTCACCTTGCTTGAGTCCCCATTCTGATAGAACACTTAAATCACCTTTCATGCCATGGTTGACGATGACAGCATCGGTTTCGATTCGTTCGATGTCGCCTGTTTCTAAGTGCTGAATGGTGACGGCTTCAATTTTGTCACCTTGACCATGAAGCTCTGTGAGTTCATGCGGTGTGAGAATGCGAGCACTAGATGCTTTCATGTTGGCGACGTTTTTTTCATGTCCGCCAAACATATCACGACGATGCACAACGGTCACACTTTCAGCAATTGGAACGAGGGCATTTGCCCAATCAACAGCTGAATCTCCGCCTCCAGAGATGACCACCCGCTTTCCTGCAAACGTCTTTAGCTCCTGCACGGTGTAATAAAGGTTTGTTACCTCATAACGGTCTGCATGCTCGATTTCAAGTTTTCGCTGAACTGGAATTCCGTGACCCATGGCTAAGATGAGGGTCTTTGTCAAATGACGGTCGCCATTTTCAGCCGTCAGCAGGATATGACCATTCTCATCCCGCTCGAATTGCGTGATTTTTTGATTCAACGAGATCTCTGGTTCAAATGTTTTCGCCTGCGTTTCTAGCTGCTGAATCAGCTGTTCACCTCTTGTTGGCGGCAAACCGCCCACATCCCAAATAACTTTTTCAGGATATAGGAGGATTTTTCCGCCAAGGCTTTCGTTATACTCTAGTACCTTCGTCTTTAAATCCCGCATCCCACTATAAAAGGCGGTGTACATTCCTGCTGGACCGCCGCCAATAATGGTGACGTCAAACAATTCAAGTTGTTCTGTCATTTGAGTCCCTCCAGTTTTTCATCGATTGATCTATTTATAAGTGATATTGATTCTCATTATCATATGTACCTATTGTAGTCTACTCTGGTGAAGGGAATCAATAGCTTTCTGCAAAAAAAGAACAGGACGAGCGCTTTCTCGTCCTGTCATCGTCACACAATCGTTAATCCAAGGTCCTTTAATTCCAGCGAAACAAGTCTTGCAATCGCATCTGCTCCTTCTTTTGTAAAGTGCGTGCGATCCTCTATGCCTGTTGACAGCATAAAGTAAGAAGTCGTTTTCTCTATGCCGGAAATTTGATAAAACTGAAGGCTTGCCGTATTTAAATCTACAAGAAGAACTTCTTCTTCATCGGCAAGTTCTTTCATCGCGGCACAGTAATCAGGAAAATCGTTGATATATTCTCCGTCTTTTTCATGAAAGCGGCCGACTGGCGTTAATAAAAGCGGTGTAGCTCCTTTCGCTCTTGCTCCGTGAATATATTGAGACAAATAGCTTTTATACGTTGTGAAAGGATCTGTATGCCGTTCGGGCTTCTCCGTTGAAGCATCATTGTGCCCCATTTGTGTAAACAGCCAGTCCCCAGGCTGAATGTCAGCCAATATTTTATCAAGCCGTCCTTCTTCAATGAATGTTTTTGAGCTTCTTCCACCGATTGCGCGGTTGTCGACGCTCACACCCTGTGCTGTGTAGAGATGTAAAAACTCTCCCCACCCTCCTTGAACAGGACGATCTGGGTAAGATGAAACGGTTGAATCACCAGCTAAATAGATGGTTGTCATGTTCATACGCCCCCTTTTTCATTGAGCCACCTCTTCAAGAGCGATGCAGACGCTAGTGGCTGCTGAAAAGATATGAAACAATCAGCATCGCTACTTCATTCATTCTCTTTTTAATGATCAAAACCCTGCTTACCTGTAGATGTGAATACGTTAAATATGCGGCGGAAGTTCTACTTTTGTCTCAACGGCTTGCTTTAACGCCTGAAGCATATAGCCAATTCCTTTATATGGAGCCAGCGGATAAATCGCTGTCTGATGAGGAAGTAATAAAGGATCGATCACCTTTCGATATTTCTTTCCACCTAGTATCACTAATTCATCATATGCAGTGAGATGTTTTTCATGAAATTGCTGACTTAGTGCTTCTCTTGTTATCTGATCAGTATGCGGTGTACCAAATGCCACATCATAATTTTCATGTATCATGTCCCCCGCCTTTAGGAATCCGTGCTTTGCGGATAAAATCATCCAGTCTGAAAAGAATGTTTGAGCATAGATTTTCGTTCGCTGATGCAGCGGACTCAAGTAGACGAGATCCGCTGGCTGGCTTCCTGCCTCTGGATGGACGTCCCATATTTTCTTCGCCCCACATGGAATGATACAAACTCGCTTCACTTGATTTTCTCCTTCCTTCGTTGATACATCCGATACAACATACAACCTAGCGCTGTGCCAAGTGTATTTAAGAGAATATCATCAATATCGCTGCTTCTTGTAATCATACCAGATTGCGAGAATATCCATTGAAGCACTTCAATTATTGTTGACAAGAAAAAGCCAGCAAGAATCGCCTTTTGCCAGCGCAAGGTTCGGAATGCTTGATAAAGAAAAAAACCAAGTGGCATAAATAACAAAATGTTCCCTGCCAAATTTAAAAAAACAAGATTGGGATAGCCATGATGATACGCATGGAGATTTTGATAAATGGACTGCAAAGGCATGAGGTTGACACTCACCTGATCCCTTGGTGCGGAAAAACGATTAGGAAAGACCGTCAAATATAATAAAACATTTGTATACATAAACAGACAGGCAAGAACGATTTCAGTTCGTAAATAGATAAATCGTTTTTGTTTTTTCGCCTGTCTGTACCTCATATGTAAATAGAGCGGGACGAGCAAGAGGAAATAAGTCATGGAAAACATCGCACTGAATGTCATACGGAGAGCTGCCCCTTTCTCACATAATGCTTGACCATATTTACAGCTTATTCAGGCCTGCCCGCATCTATTCATCACTTATTCTCCTATTCAATGACGAGAAACCCATATTGACAAATCGTCATTTTTTCGCTAAACTGACTGACATTCAGTCATTTAAGGTCGGTGATGATGTGTCGAAACGAGATAAGATTATGCTTGCTGCCATTGACGCGTTTAAAGAAAAAGGAATTGAAAAGACGACCATATCGGATATTGTGAAAACAGCAGGAGTAGCGCAAGGAACTTTTTATTTATATTTTCCTTCAAAGCTTTCTGTCATGCCTGCCATCGCTGAACATCTAATCGCACAGATGGTCCCTGCCATTGAAATGGAACTCACTCAGCATGCGGATGTACTTGATCAAGCAGATGCGCTAGTTGAATTTATTTTCTCTTTTACAAGACAATACCGTGATGTTCTTGCCCTAACGTATTCAGGTTTAGCTGCCACCGAGCATTTAAAGGAATGGGAAGATATTTATGAACCAATTTACAAATGGGTCGCTTCTTTTTTAGAAAAGGCAAAACAGGACAAAAGAGTACGTGCGAACTTGAACTGTCAATATGCTGCGAAATTCATTATCGGTTTACTTGAATCATCAGCTGAGCAAATGTACTTATTTACAGAAACAGATACAGAAGAGGTTCTAATTCAAAAGCGAGAGGTCAAGCAATTCCTTCTTTACGCACTCGGCATAGAGACATCTTAACTTAGTACAGCACTTGCTGTACGCTCTTTTTTGGCTTCAAAATGACGAATCGTCAGTTTTAAGTTTTAGGAGGAAATACGATGAAAAAAAGCTGGATGTATGTTGCACTCACATGTTTATTTGAATTACTTTGGGTGTTTGGTTTAAATAGAGCTGATGCTGTGTGGGAGTGGGCGATCATAATCTGCCTGATCCCGGTTGATTTTTATTTTTTAATGAAAGCCTGCGAGAAGCTGCCGACTGGGACCGTGTACGCCGTGTTTGCCGGAGTTGGAACGATTGGTACATCTTTGATGGATTATGTGCTGTTCGGCGGTTCGTTTTCATTAGAAAAGCTTTTATTTATGGGCATTTTAATTCTCGGAATTATTGGACTGAAAGTGTCTGATGGAGATGCACATGAGCAGAAAGGAGAAGCGATATAAATGGGCTGGTTTTTTGTACTGTTAGCCTCTGCCTGCGAAATTGGCGGAACCATTGGTCTCAATATGTTCAGTAAGAAAAAGCAACTCACGACAGGCATTTTATTTGTCGGCGGATTTGCCTTATCCTTTTTGTTTTTGTACGCCTCGTTCTCTTCCGTTCAAGTCTCCGTTGCCTATACGGTTTGGATTGGACTTGGAACAGCGGGTTCTGTCTTGTTTAATATGATTCTATTTAAAGAGCCAAAAAACATGATTCGTATCCTCAGCTTGCTGCTGATTGTGATTGGTGTGGTTGGGCTGAAGTTGTTTGCGTAATAGAAAAAGCAATGGAATAGATTAACCATTGCTTTTTAAGTTAATTTTTATACTTTTCTTGGTACGCTTTAAATTGTTCTTCGTATTTTTGCAACTTTTCCCCATCGACTTTTGAATTTAATTTCGGTTTCCGCTTTCCAATCACCATTACATCTTTATCTACAATAGGACTTGATAAAAAGATGTATGGCGCAAAACGATCACACTTCGTATTTGGAAGGGTGACGGATAATCTAGCATATTCTTCTGTCGGGAATTGGTTTGAAATGTCAAGCTCCTTGAGCCCCTCTAATGCCGATATTGGTTCTAAAGACTCATCCTTCACTTTTATATTTGATAAGCACAGATATTTTAAATTCTTAAGGTATCTTAAAGGTTGTAGAGTATTTAAATTTAATGTATTCCAAATCCCGCCTGACAATTGCAACCATTCTAAACCAGTGTTTTTTTGCAAAGGAGCTATGTCATTCAACTTTGAAAAATCTGTTAAGGATAAAGATTTTAAAAAAGTGTTTTTTGATAGATCCCATAAACTTTGTGTCTTTGTATTCCATTCAAGTGCCAATACCTCAACATCTTGAAGAGAACTGATGATTGATAAATCTTCTACTCTCAGTTCACGCATATAGAGCATTTTGGGATTAACTAAGCTCAAGATCGTATTGAATTCCTTTTGGCTCACTTTGTAAACCACAATTTCGTGAGGTTAGAAAAAGAGTTCAACCTTTCAATATTTTTTGTTTTTCCTGTGATTAACAACTCGGTGGCATTTTCATCTACATCGGCTAAATCATGAACAACTTCTGGTTGGGCATCATGACGAAAAATATAATCAGGGTCTTCTTTGAGCATTCTTTTACCTCCACACCTACGAATGATGGATATCTAAATGAATTTTATCAGAAGTTTGGAGTCAAAACATTATTCTTTCCGATTTATAAAATCTTTATCATCTAAAATATGGAGCAACAACATATCAACGATTTTCACTATACTCCATATATTCTGCACAGGTCTTGACGATAGCTCGTACTCTTTCATATAAACAAATAAAAGAACTCCAATTCATATACGAATTAGAGTTCTCATTATATGACTAATACAACTATCCCACCTTAAAACCGTACCCGTTAATCAAAGACCTTCCGTTTTTATTTCTTGTTTAATGTGGATCATGCTGCTCTAGCAAGAGATCCATTGCGTAAATCGATTCGCCTTTTTCATCCAATAAAAAGTACACAATCAAAGGCTCTCCAAAGGACCCTGTCTGCTGCGTGAACAAAACACATGTGAATTTTTCAATACCTATCGGAATCTTTCTTCTTAATAAAGGATGAAGAATAGGCGAAGTCCGAATTGTATCTATATCCACATCCCAACGTTCGTTTTTTAAAGTGGGATAATGCTCTACTAACAATTGGTGTAACATGTCGGTCGTGAGCGTTGCTTTTCCATCAAACTCATCATCTATTATGTTGGTGTTATACATCCGACGGCTGCTTATCCTTTGAAGCATTGATTCGTATTCCTTTTAAGACAAATCGTTTCTGGCCATCAAGAGTACAAGTGATCAATGTCAGTTCATTTTTCCCGCGATCCTTTAGTACATCAACATCCGTCGGTTCTATCGTAGCTGAGCTGACAATTTTGTATTCGTATGTTTCTGCTTGATGATGTAAGACGACTTTTTCTCCTTTAGGCACCTCTGGCAGCTGCCGGAAAAGCCGGTCGCCTCTATACCCTCTATGGCCTGCAATCGTGAAATTTCCTTCACCTGGCATTTGATGAGATTTGATTTGAGTCAGTGCAATACTTAAATTTTCTTTTGTTGTAACAGGTAGCACTTTTTCATTTAAATCAATTGACGGGATCTCAAGCTCCATCGTATCTCGCAGGTCTTCTTCTGACACAGTTAAATGTGGAATAGAAGAAAGGGCATCACTGTCATTTTCTTCAATCATTTTCAATGCCTCTTCCATGGCTGCTACCTCTTGAGACGTTCGCCACTCATATAGAAAAGGAACGGAGATGAGCATTAGTCCTGCGACCACCAAAAAGCTGCCTAATAAGGTTCTTTTTTTCATCAATACACTCGTTCCTTTCTTTTACTGAATGGTTCTTCTTCTGACTACAAGAAGAACAGTTCCAGACACTACTAGTAAAATCCCTGCATACATCAAATAACGAAGCCATTCTTCCCCAGTCTTTGGCAATTCACCGTTTGAGTCATGAGGCGGATGTTGATCCCCTTGATCTGAGGCTGGAGGATTCGTGTGGTCCTCTTCATTCTTCATTGGAGCATTTTTCACAATCAATGTCTTGATCTCCACTTCGCCCATTTGAATTGTAAAAGCGAGTGGTTTTTTTAACGCTACATAACCATTTGGAGCTTTCGTCTCTGTGAGTGTATATTCACCAGGTTTAAGCCCTTTGACAATGGCTTCTCCGTCTTTTCCTGTTGTCACAGATTTGATGATTTTCCCAGCTTTTGTACGAATGTCAAAGGCTGCACCTTTTAAGGTTCTATCAGTCTGCTGGTCTACCTTTATGATACGCAGACTTCCTAAAATCAAGTGATTCTTCGCTGTTAATTGAAGAGGCTTCTGCTGATTTTTCTCAATCGTAAACCGGATCGGCTGATCATCTAATTCATAGCCATGAGGCGCTTTCGTTTCAACGAATTGATATTCTCCCGGTTTTAGATCGTTGATGTGAAGCTTTCCTTTTTGATCCGTTACAAGTGATTTCTTCAACGTTTTCCCGTCTTTACTCTGAAGAGCAAACTCTGCGTTTTCCAGCGTGTGTCCTTCAGCATCCACTTTGGTCAGTTCCACTGCTCCCGGCGTCAGTTTGTTGATCATTTCTACTTTTGCTGGTTTGTCTTGACCTAAACGAATCGTAAATGAGACAGGTGTCTGATCCAATTCATAGCCGGCAATGCTTGCTGTTTCGACAAATTGGTAGGTTCCTGGCTTCAGTTGATCGACTGTCAGTTGACCGTTTTTGCCTGTCTTTAAGTCTTTCTTCACACGCTGATCGTGCGCATCAATCAGGTCAAAGGTCACGCCAGCGAGCAACTGACCATCCTCCCCTTTTTTCTCAAGCTTCACAGCACTTGTCGTCCGAATATTTTCTTTCGTCACTTTCACCTGTTGATTTGGGTTGAAATCAATTTTAAATTCTACTGGTTCTGCATCTAGTTTATGTCCAAACGGAGCCTTCGTTTCAACCAATTGGTAAGCGCCTGGTTTCAAATCGTTGACAGTGATGATGCCTTTCTCGTTTGTTGTTAAACCTGACATCAATTCTTTGCCATCGTCATTGAAAAGTGTAAATTCTGCGCCTTTCAATCTTTCTTTTTCTTCTCCTATTTTTGTGAGTTCTACAGAACCTTTCTTAAGCTGATTGATTGCCTCCACTTGAATCAATTCTTTTTGACCTAATTCAACTTGAAAGACAAGTGGTTTCGTACTCAATTCATAGCCTTCAAGACTCTTTCTTTCAACAAATTGATAGGTTCCAGGTTTTAGACCTGTGAAGGTGATCTTTCCATCCTGATTGGTTGTAATTCCTTCTCCTCCTGCCACTATCTTTCCTTTATCATCAGATAGATCAAAGACAACCCCTTCTAATGATTTCCCATCTTCACCTTTTTTGTGCAGCAGCACTCCGCCTGTAGTGCGGTTATTTTCTTTCGTCACACTGACCAGCTTCTCAGGGTTAAATGGAATAGCAAAAGTGACAGGTGTTTCGTCAAGCTCATGACCGAATGGCGCCTTCGTTTCAACAAACTGATAGGTTCCAGGCTTCAGATCGTTGACGATGATCTTCCCGTTCTGATCAGTGACGAGACCTGTTTTCATCTCTTTTTCATTTGCATCTACAAGCTTGAATTCTGCTCCTTCAAGCACATCATCCTTTTCACCAAGCTTCGTGAGCTGGACAGATCCAGTTTTGAGATCATTGATCACTTTGATTTCTGCCGGTGTTTTTTGTGCGATTTCGATGGTAAAAGGATAAGATTTATTTTTCTTTTGGTAACCATCAATACTCTCTGTCTCCACGAGCTGATATTTGCCCGGTTTGAGGTTATCAACCAAAAGCTTCCCATCTCCATCTGTTGTCAAATCTTTACGCACGACTTTGCCATTTTGATCCAACACTTCAAATCGAACACCTTGAAGCTTCTTGCCATCCTCCCCTTCTTTTATCACTTCTAATGCACTTGTTTCATAGAAGTTCTTTTGCGAAATGACGACTGGTTCCTTTGGATCAAGTGGTACTTCAAATTTGATTGGCGTTTCATCTAATACATAGCCATCGGGTGCTTTTGTTTCAATGAGCTGATACGTACCCGGCCTTAGTTCGTTTATCGTGATCTTGCCATTTTCTCCTGTGACAAGCGAATCTTTTAGCTCATGCCCATCTTGATCTAAGAGCTTGAACTGTGCACCTTCTAGTCTCTCTCCGCCTTCACCTATTTTGCTCAATTCTGCAGAGCCTTTGATGATGTCATTTACTGCGGTGACAACCGTTGTTTCTGTTTGATTTTCTTTAATGGTGAACGGCCATTTTTGCTGATTTAATTGATAGCCTTTCGGTGCGTTTGTTTCAACAAAATAATAGGAACCTGGCTCAAGATGTTTGAATAGGATTTCTCCTTTTTCATCCGTTTTCAAATGGGTTTGGACGGTATCTCCGGATTCATTTCTCAGTTCAAATTCTGCATTTTCTAATGCCGTACCCGTTTCTTTGTCTTTTTTCGTGAGCTTCACATGCTGGCGGATTTCTTGGTTTTGCACCGTCATGCTATTTCCTGTTTTCGTTTGATCTCCTGATTCGTAAGGCTGATCAATCGTGACATTGATCTGTTCCTTCGTTTTCAAATAACCATCAGGTGCTTTCTCTTCTGTCACGATATAGTCACCATACAGAAGACGATCAAATCGAAGAGCTCCTTCTTCATCTGTTGTCTTTGTTCCAATGACGATACCACTCGCAGCATCAGTCAGAGAAAAGGTTGCTCCTTTTAGCGCTTTTCCACCACTCGCATCTACCTTATGAATGGTTAAAGCGCCAATCGCTCCTGTGCCATCTCCCATGCCAGCGGTACGTTTGACCACAATTGAGGCTTCGGATTCCTTTTTGATTTCTTTTACATTTTCACCTCTAAACGTTACTTCGTTTTGAAGTGTACTTCCCACCTTATCTAAAATGAGAGATTGGTATTCTAAAATATAGGGTCTCGTGATTTCTTCTTTAAATTTGATTTGAAAAGAATCTGGATCGAATTCAAGGTCTAGTTCATAATCCTTCCCTTTTTCCAGCTCTTCCTTTTTGGTCACTTGCCCCTTTTCATCTATTGTTGTCGAATACAGATGAAATGAGTTTTCTATTATGGCTTGGTTACTGCTCGGATGGTCTATAATCGTCGCATCTTGGACTGTTGATTGACCAAAGTTGATATTCAGTTTCCAATCAATGACTTTCCCTTGTTGATTTCCTGATTTGCTCGTGTATTTCCCTCCATTTGGAATGGACACCATAGCATTCACGTCTGATTCTTTCGTCTTTCCATCATAAAGGGTCGCTTTATTTTCGTAGGTTTTCTGTACTAAATCCATTCCTTCAACACTTGTTTGATACGTGATTTTGTATGGGGAATCAATGGCATGTTTGAAAATGACTTCGAAACCTGATTCTCCCTTTTCATTTTCAAGGAATTTGATGTCATAATGTTCTTTCGCTAATACTTCTTTTTCTTCCGCACCATTTTCCCCGCCTTGTAAATCAAGCGAGTAGACGATGATTGAATCTTTAAGCAAACGCTGATTTCCTTGAATGAAATCCTCGATTTTCGCCTCTTCTAGATGCTTCAAATTATAGTTCACACCGATATTCCATGTGATCTCTTTTTTCTTTGCATCATATGTTCCATTCTTGAACCCATTGGACTGCGTGTATGTGTCAGGCGTAAAGACAGATTGGTTTTCCTTCGTCAAATCCTTGCCATCTTCATTTACCCATTCAAGTTTTACATGGTTACGCAAGTTCTTTTGATCTTTATCTGCTCTTTTTTCATAATCAAAAGACGTTGTATATGTGATAGTATGTTCTGTCTTGATTTCTTTCGTAAATTGAATATCAAATCCATTTGCATGTTCAACGATTTGATAATCTGTGCCTTCTTCAAGCACTGTATTACCTGTCGTCACTTTTAAACTATCTTTTTGCAGCGTCAATCCTTCGTTTGTAAACGTATCTTTTAATAGTAGATTGTTCATGGTTTGTTGATCTTTGTTGAAGGTGATACGCCATGGAATGGTCTTGTTCTTGTAATTCGGTGTTCCGTGGTTTTTCGTTAGGATTTGCTGATCAATTCTTTGCTTCGCTTGTTTGCTCTCTTTGCCAGCTGTCACAGTATTGATAATCTCTTCAGCTTCGAAAATTCGCTCGGTTGCTTTTGTTTGATATGTGATGAGATAAGCCGATTGGATATCTTGATTGAATTGCAAGGTAAATCCGTTTTGTTCATCCTTTTTTTGAGGATGAACCACATAATCTTCAAACGCTTTTGTTCCTGATTCTTTGCCATTCTCATCAATTGTGACTTCTTTGACTTGAATTGAGTCAGATATTAGCGCCTGTGTACCGTTAAAGAAGTCTTCTATCAAAGCATCCTTTTGAGCCAGCTTTTTTTCGTTATAGTTATACCGAATTTCCCAAGTAATCGTTTGTGTGACTGGATCGTAGTGGACGGCTTTTTTATTTAAAGGGCTGCCTCTTGTCACATTTACTGTTCCATCTGCTGAACTAATCTCTTTATCAGCAGAGACAAGGGACGCTTTATTACGAAACGCAGACTGATCTTGATTCGTAATGTCCGTTTCATACATTAAACGGTAAGCGAGATGCACGTCATCTTTAAATTCGATCGTGAAATCTTGACCATCTGCTGTTTGGCCGATGGTGTAGTGATTTTCGTCAAGCAGCTGTCCAAGCGATGTTTCACCATTTAGTTTTGTATCTACACGATAAAGCTTGATTGAATCTTTTTTTAACGCTTGACCTTCTTGAATCGGATCTAACAGTTTCGCTTGTTTCACATCATCTAAGTCCATATTAAAATCGACTGTCCATTGAATGGTTTCAGCATTGTAAGAACGATTGGGTTCTCCCTTTTTAGAGACATTTGGACCATTTGGAATGTATTGAATCGGAATCGATATCGTATCTTTGCCTTCAATCGGGGTAATCACCACTTCTTTTTCTTCAGTGATCACTGTTTTTTTATCTAATTGTGTCCATACTTGAAGTGTTCCTTGGATATTTGAATATTGTTTAATAAAATCTGTGAATTCGATAGAGGCATTTCCGCTTTCATCTACAGAAAAATAACCGATGATCGATTGATTAAATTTCATCTCGAGACGATCGATTTTTTCGTAAATGACTAATTCCTCTGGAACCTTGAAATGGAATTCATCCCCGCCATTATAGTTATGACCATTCGGGATGGCCCACTTATAGTTAATGGAAATCAGTGAGTTGACGTCAGGCTTATCAACTGAATTACCTTCCTGATCTTCAAAAATTAATTTGGCATCAGTAAGGAGATTTTCTTGTATCTGCATTTGTTTTGAAACACTTTGCAGCCCTACACGCTTAGACACGTTCACTTTGTTTTCTAGTAACTCCTCTTCATCGCTTTGTGTCTTTTGAACAGTTTCTTGATTGTTAGCAGCATTGTCTTTCTGCGATGAGGTTGAATCGTCTTTTGAAAGGTTTTCTTCACGCTCATTTTGCTTTGTTTTCTCTTTTTTCTCAGCTATACTGGTGACGTCAATATCTATAGATCCTTCTAAATTCGGATCAAGCTCAATATCCTCATTGAATGTGACAGTCACTTCATTTTGTTTTGAAACGGTATACTCACCAATTGGTATGTCATCGACAGTCAATCGTTCTTTCTGCTCCTTCTCTACCTGAACGGCTGAAGGAAGAGAGAGAACATACGGATACTGCTTTTTGAGATCAATTCCTTTGATAGACCAATGCACAATGGCCTTTCTTACTTGCTTATCTTCTATGTTTGATAACTTGTTGCCTTCGCTATCAGCAAACTCAATATTCCCATAGATATTCTCTTGAATGTCTTTAGCTTGTGCCCCTGCTAAAGGCAAGATTCCTAATATACTAGACTGTATGACTAACACCGCAATGAGAGCCAATGACAATATTCTTTTCAATACATCCACCCTTTTCTAAAATTAATTTTCAACAATGATAAAAAAATCAGTTGTATACTGTCAGATCAATCACTCCGCTTCTGATCAAATATTTTCTAAAAAAATGCACCTTAAGACCCTATGAATAAGATGAGTTGATCAATCATGAATTGAAAGGAAATCATGAGTAGTGGGTATAGTAATTAGATAGGGGTCTATAGCAATGGGGAATAGTGAGAGGGATCGTGAAAAGATTAAATGTGAATTTTTCTATTTATACTGGAACGAACAACAAATGATTAGTACATGCATATATAAGCATGTATTCACATATAGAACGTTCATATAAAACAAGCATGACTCATATGGTATGTATGGTGAGATAGTTCAGCATCATATAGATCGCATTCCTTCTACTCCCTTTCATATGGTAATCAAAAAGCCGGTGCTTTTTATTCTTACATTTACCGTTTCAACAGCAAAAAAATAAACAAAATATCTAAAATGATCCATTTTTATAGGATTCATGGCATATTTATCACCTTTCAATAGAAAAATATGGAGAATCAGGGCATAACATTTGTTTTCGTCTAATTTTTTTCTCTTTTATCATGAAAAGTGAAGACAAAACGATTTAGCCTAAACATTACAATCATTTCATGCCTATTTTGAGAATCAAATGTGCTTTAAGTGAACTTCATAATATAGAGGCAAGCTAAAGGAAGGAGTTAGTTGTTTGATGGAGCTCATTGATAATAAATCAAAGAGATGGATAAACATTTTAAAACTGCTTGTATCTAAAAATAAGTGGTGGAGCCTTCAAGAGATATCGAATGAACATATCGGTTCTGTTCGTGCCATTCAAAGCGATTTAGAACAAATGAAATCGTTCCAAACCGAGAACGGAGAACCGTTAATCCACATAAAGCCAAGACAAGGCATATCCATTTGTTATACACAGACGATACGAGTGGACTACTATATCAAAGAAATTTTAAAAGATACGATTGAAATTCGATTGATTGACGGCATTTTTTTCGAACAAAACAGGTCTTTCTATGAATGGATGGACACACTTAATATCAGTAGATCCACATTGTATAACACCATTCATAAAATCAATTCGATTCTTACTTCCTATGACATTGAATTACGCCCAGATAGTATGCAGTTCCATGGAAATGAGAAGGAGATTCGTCAATTCTTTGTTGAATTTTTGTTTGAAGTGTATGGAAGCCGGCTTTGGCCATTTGATGATATTCAAAAACAAGACGCAGTTCATTTATTACAAGAACTATTTCAGGTGCTCGAAGTCAATGTACCAGATGTCGCGATAGATAAATACTGCCTGTGGTTCGGCGTTTCTATTCACCGAATGCGAAAAGGTTTTACAATCAGCCGTAAATATACATACTCAATGAATGAGGAAAAACAAACCTCTACAGCTAAAGGGATCTATGATCAAATCAAAAGATGGGAAGAACACATCTGCCAAATGACCAAAGACGTATTTGATGTGACGCTGGATCATCATGAATTTGTCTTTTTGCTATTGATCGAACCAGCTATTGGACACTTTAAATCAATTGAAACTGTCGAAGAAAAATTGACGTTCTTTCAGTCACATACACCACGCCTCTATGATGCTATTCATTCATTTATCACCCAGTTGGAGTCGATTTTTCATCAAGAAATAGCGAATCGTAAGGTGATGACACTCGTTCTTCTCCAATATTATGTGTATTCCAATGAAATTACCGTGAGAGATGGATTCCTTTTCAAAAAGAAATCGAGCTATTTATCAGAGGTGAAAAAACAGTTTCCCTACTTCTATTCGAGGATTACTCATATCATCCAAGAGTTAAAAACAGACGATATCCTCGCTTCTTTTGTGAAAAATGAACGGGAATTGATTCGTATGATTACATCTTCCTGGAGAGGACTTGTTCATTTGGAGATGGAACGGAGAAACGCGCTGAACATTTTTGTTACTTCAACATTAGGCTATTATCATAGTTTGTTTATTGCTGATTTAATTAAATTAAGTGTGCCTCCTCTCATTCACATTTTCACAAGTCCAGAAAATACGTTAAATGATGTCACGATGGATCAACTTGGGATTGATATGATTGTGACCGATACTGAGCTTCCTCTTCAGTTCGGGCGATCCACGCTGCTGATCAGCTCTTTTCCAACAAAAAAGGAATTGGACAACTTGCACCGCAGATTGGTTGATATGACAAACTGATGTTCATCATAAAAAAAGCTGCTGAGACATGCTCAAGCAGCTTTTTGGTTCTGTATTAATGAAGCACGATTTGTTCATTCATCAAATCAATGGCGTAAAGCGATTGCCCATATTCATCTAATAGAAGGTATACTTTGAGCGGGGCAGTGGTTTGATCTGTTTGCTGCGTGAATAGGACACAAGTGAATTTTTCAATCCCATCTGGCAGCTTACTTTTCAGAAAAGGATGAAGAATAGGAGAGATTCGAAGGGTATCAACATCTTTCAGCCAAAGCTCATCTTGTAACGCAGGATAATGGTCAACCAAAAACTGACGAAACACTTCCAATGTACTCAAGGTAGATATCCTCACTTTCTTCTAACTTGGCTTCAAACTCACCTAAAAACAAACGGAACCAACTCATCATATGATCTCGGTACACGTATTTTCGCATACGGCTTGAGACATGATCACTCACTTTTTAGACTTGATACTGTAGATCAACTGTACTGTCACGAATGTTTAATATGTATAACGTTTCCTATGTCTTCTCATTGACTCCACCACGAATCCAAACAATGGACCTATGATCATATTCTTACCTGTTTTCTTTCGTGATGAAACGACAACTTCCTGCTACAATATTCCATTTTTCTGCAAAAAAGAGGGAGTTGGGACAAAAAAAGAACAGCTCCTCACTGTTCTTTTGGAAGTTATGAAAGGTCTGTCAAAGAGAACACTTCGCCGCTCACTGCATCAATGCCATCATGACAATCGAGCTTGCCGCATAAAACATATTGTTTTTGCACATCGTCATAGACATAGATAGGTGTAAGTTCGAGGCGTTCTCTCAATGTTTCAAAGGCTTGTTTCTGAGTTATGGTGATTTCACTAGCTGTTTGAGATGGATTGAGTATCCCACATACTTGAAACATCTCCTTTTTATCTATGTAATTAATGGCTTCAAAAGTGTTGGCATAAATGAAGACCTTGATTTTATCCATAAATCCACTGCCTTCTTGCTCATTCGTTTTTAATATCGCATGGATGTATCCATGATCACGTTGGAGTGTTTTTAGAACCCACTTTCCTGTATCCTTTGGATATTTTTGCGCCAAGAAGGTGCGGACTGCTTTGATACACTCATCCTGGTCTTCTTTTGATATCGGGAAGGAATCTGGTGACGGTTCCAATGAGAAAGCTTGTTCAGCTGAAATGTTCTCATGAATGTCCATTTCCTTTTTTTCAAAGGCATTGTTTATCGGTTCATTCCACTCAATGACTTCATTCATGTGTATACAATTTGTTTCTTCACGCCCAATTTCAAACGGAAGAGTTCCTGTTCCATCGTTCTTCACATAGATTTCTTCTAACGCATAAATAGACCGGATTTGATTGTGTTCGAAGGAAGGCCATTGAAACAGCTGCACTTGCTGCTCAGCTAAGTTCTCCACCTGATCAAGGGAAAGCACATACTCCTCATCTTTCAGTAATGTTTTGGCTAAAAATGGACCGTGGTGTGTAAAGTACATGAGCTGTCCATGTTCATTCCATTTCACTTCGATTCTGCCTGAAGGTGCTACTTTCACACCATCTATTGCTTCTTCGAAAGAAAGTTCCCCTTTTTCCTTCTGATGCATATGAAAATGCTCTCCATAGATCAATCCTGTTTCTTGTTCGATCCATTGAATGACATGAGCTGGATAAGGTCTCTTAAACGTGACACCATGCTGCGCATAGGTTTTGTCCATAACAAAAATAACTGATTCGGTCTGTCCTGTATTCAAGTTCACTTCAATGACAGCTGTGCCGTCTGGGTTTAGATCATCGTCCTCGGGTTCCGTTTCATGAGAGGGAAACCATTCCATATTCAATGTATACACCGTTTCATTGAACATATTGACGTAGCGATGAAAACTGTGTCTTTTTAGATAGTAAAGATCTAAGCCAAATGTCACCTTTGTCTGATCGATCAGTTGTTGAATGTTTGCTTTCAATGAATTCACCTCAAAATGATGATGTTTTATGGAAGAATAAAAATAACGATAAAGATGAAAATGACGATTGCCATAAAAAATCCTAAAGCGATTGCCATTATATTTGACTCTTTTGTGTAGCCTGTTAATTCACCTACAGTCGATCGGTCAATTTTTCTAAAACGAAAAAGCATGCTTATATTAAAATGGCTAGAACCATCAAAAACAAGAAAATGATCAATGCAGGATCGACGTCACCGAATGCATTATCCACATTTTGTAAAGTGAATGATTGAATAAACATAATGACACTCAATATGATTTTCCACACATAATCTAACCGTTTTTCTTTTTCCCACTCTTTCCCTAATTTCTCTTTTTCATAAATAGCTACCTGCTCTAAAATAGGGATGAAAGACTTTGTTGTTCCTTTTCTGATAAAGCCTAAAATGCCTTGGATAAGGATTAAAATTCCTAAACAAAAAAGGAAATGTGTCAGTTGGATTTTAACAATTTGAATCAACATAAAAAAAATGATGATCATAAGTCCGACAAATAAATTAGAGATAGCGATTTGTTTTGTCCTCATCTTTTTTAGTGCAGCTTGTTCCATGTGATAAACTCCTCCTCGTTTCAAATTTTTCTGATAAACGCTCTATCCTTATTACGATTTTAACGAAAAAATGTTTCAATATTTTCCCTTTCAATTGTCAATTCGGCTTTTTCACAAATGAAAAGACGCCCACCATTCAATGAACGTCTTATCCTTCTTGATGAAATCAGCACATCATATTTGAGCTGTTCTGTCTTTTATTTGCTGGGCTGCCAGGTGTTTAAAGTCATCAATAGAGAGCAGCTTTGACATTTTTTCTCCATGTTGTCTGATGTTCAGTGTTTTTTCTTGCATTTCTGTATCTCCAATGACAGCGATATAAGGAATTTTTTGCATTTGCGCTTCTCTCATTTTATAGCCGAGTTTTTCATCACGTTCATCGATTGTGACTCTAATTCCGATATTTCTTAATTGCTGCTGCACCTCTATGCAGTAATCAAGGTGAACGCTTGAGACAGGTATGATTTGTACTTGGATTGGTGCGAGCCATAACGGGAAGACGCCGGCAAAATGTTCAATGAGAATACCAAGGAACCGGTCAAGTGAACCAAAAATGGCACTATGAATGACAACTGGCCGCACCTTTTCATTTTTCTCGTTGATATATGTTAAATCAAATTTCTCTGGCATTTGAAAATCCAGCTGAATTGTGGCGCACTGGTGGCTCCGCTTTAGTGCATCTTGAATATGAAAGTCGATCTTCGGACCATAAAATGCCCCATCTCCTTCATTTAAATGGTAGTCAATCTTTAACTGATCAAGCACATTTTTTAGCGCTATTTCGGATATATCCCAAATAGCGTCATCCCCTAATGCTTTTTCTGGACGAGTGGATAGTTCGACTGTATACTCAAAACCAAATGTCCGATATACATGATCAACTAATTGAAAAATCCGTTTAATTTCAGCTTCGATTTGATCTTCTCTTAAAAAAATATGGGCATCATCTTGGCAAAATGTTCTGACCCTGAACAATCCATTTAATGCTCCACTGAATTCATGACGATGCACCTGACCAAATTCAGACATTCTAATTGGAAGGTCTCTATAGGAATATAAGTTATTTTTGAACATGAGCATATGCCCTGGACAGTTCATCGGTTTTAAAGCAAAACTTGTATGGTCTACTTCTGAGAAATACATATTTTCATGATAATGATCCCAGTGCCCTGACTTTTCCCAAAGTTCTTGGTTCATCATAAATGGCGTACTTACTTCTTCATATTGCGCTTTTCCTCGCACTTCTCTTGAAAAGGCCATTAATTCATTTCTGACAATCTGACCTTTTGGTAAATAAAACGGCATGCCTGGCGCTTCTTCTGAAAACATAAAGAGGGATAACTGTTTCCCTAATTTCCGGTGATCACGTTTATTTGCTTCTTCCATGAAATGAAGATAATCAGCTAGATGATTTGGATGCTGAAATGCTACACCATACACTCGCTGCAAGACATCCTGATTGCTATCTCCCCGCCAATATGCCCCTGCCACACGCGTTAGTTTAAATGCCTTTAAATACCCTGTAGAAGGCAAATGAGGTCCACGGCACAAATCTATAAATTCTCCTTGCTGATAAATCGTGATGGCTTCTTGTCGAGGGAGACTTTTTAAAATATCCAGTTTATATGGATCATGTGCAAACATCACTTCAGCTTCTTTGTAAGAAACTTCCATTCTTTGAATAAGGTGATTCTCGTTTATGATGTTTTTCATCTCTTTTTCAATCATGGCCAAATCCTCTATGCTTAACGTTTGATTCAGCTTCATATCATAGTAAAATCCATTCTCAATAACAGGTCCGATCCCCAGTGTCACATTGTCATATAACCTTTTCACAGCTTGGGCTAATACATGTGCAGCTGTATGACGTAATACTTCCAGCCCTTCTTTTGAATCAAGTGTTAGAATCGAAACCCCCGCATCGTTGTTTAACGGATAACTTAAGTCCACTGTCTGATCATTGATCTTTCCCGCTACTGCTTTTTTTCTTAAACTTGGGCTAATATGGGAGGCAACCTCTGCGACTGTCGTACCTGCGGAGAACTCCTTGATCTTTCCATCTGGAAATTGAATTTTTACCATTTTTTCTCTCATCACTGACACACCTTTCTCTTTTTTGAAATAAAAAAACACACCCATCCCTCATAGAGGGACGAATGTGTAATCCGTGGTTCCACCCAAATTCCCATAACGCGTATTCGCTTTATGGCTCTGGTGCCGTAACGTGGCGTAGACGGTATTGGATACTGTAATGTTCCCCAATACAGCTCAAAGGTGGTAAGATAGCTTTTCTGCGTTAGGAAGATTTCACCGTGACTTCCCTCTCTGTGAACCGATAAAAGCTGCTCATGTCCTTTTCAAAGCAATCATGCTATAAAAGTAAACAAAAAAAACACACCCATCCCTCATAGAGGGACGAATGTGTAATCCGTGGTTCCACCCAAATTCCCATAACGCGTATTCGCTTTATGGCTCTGGTGCCGTAACGTGGCGTAGACGGTATTGGATACTGTAATGTTCCCCAATACAGCTCAAAGGTGGTAAGATAGCTTTTCTGCGTTAGGAAGATTTCACCGTGACTTCCCTCTCTGTGAACCGATAAAAGCTGCTCATGTCCTTTTCTTCGCTTTTGATTTCTCCATATATTACATGATGATGGGGAATGATGTAAAGATTTATTTTGTATAGTGCTATTGAATTTTATTCTTTAAATGAAATGTCTTGTCATTTCACTGGGGCTATATTCGACTTGATACTTAGGAGATAACGCATTCTTCACTTCTTCCGTTATACACTCCCCTGCTTGATTAAACTTCTTTTCCATTTCTACCCCTACTGGCAGCAAGTCATCTGTTTCTTCATCAAACCAACAACCATACTGTATGGCCCAATTCCATATTTTAGAGAATAGTACATCGCTTATAGGTACATCATCTCTTTCTAAATGACATTGACAATGTCCGCATTGAAAAGGTTCGCCACTATAGGTTCCTTCAATTTTCACATAAGGTTGGTGCTCAAAATCACGACAGCATACCCATTTTTTGAATTCCTGACCAAATGTTGTCAGTTTTATCGAGTAATAACGCATGGACGTTCGTTTTCCTTTCATAGCAAAAACACCTTGATCAATCAGCTTCTTTAGCCGATACTCAATAAAATCATCTCCGATATATTGTTCTAAATGACCAAGGACTTCTCCAATTAAGCGTGGAGTTACGATGTATTCCTCTTCTGGCTCGGACAAATGAAGCCGCTTAGCCATTTTTACTAAATAAGCATCAAATTCATCTTCTGGTACGTTGATCGTTTGTTCATTTCGCCATATCCTAAGTGTATGATCTGTTTCGGCAATGTGAAGCCACTCTTCTTGTAATCGTTCTCTTTCTTCCTTGGAAATGGTGTGAAAGTGATTTTTACTTTCATAAATAATTTTAAATTTTTCAGATGGGATTTCCCCAGTATGTCGAAGGTCCATGCGAAACGTCTTTGTATTAAAATGGTGATCATATGCAATCGCTGTATTGATGACAGACACGTCCACGTTTTTTCCTTTTAATAAATAGATGGCAAATCGTAGACCTATTTGTTCATGTGCATTGTTGCCTATCCATATCATTAAATGTGATCCATCTTTTATATCCTTCACTTGTTGAATCATTATTTGTTGATCGATGACCATGTCATCAAATCTACCAAACTCATTGGACATGACATGACGAAGCCACTCAATACGAGTCTCTTGTCCTTGACGTTCATGTAAGTGCGTAAGTGGGCCAATGGAGTAGATATCATCAAAGGTGATGATGTCTTCCACTGGTTTTTGCTTCATTTCTCGTAATGCTTGTTTTAAACTACCAGCAGTTGCTGCCCCAAATACGATATGTATCATTATTCGCCTCCCTTTATCTTACATTTTATATCATCTTCGCCTATTCATGGTTCTTACGTCAATTCTATTGAGTCAATTTCATTCAAAAGTACGACGATGAGAGGATAAGATCTATATAAAGAATGCAGAATCGAGGAGACTAGATGTTTTAAAAAATGAAAAACCCCACGAAATGGGGCAGTCAGTTTACTAAACTAACTTTGAGACTCTCTTTCTAATGATTGAGAGGAATACCTTCCAAAAAAGGAAATTCAGTTGATGTACTTATTCACAAACTCCCCTTCACAATCGTTCTTTTGGCTTTCTTGACAATTCTGCTAGTTGCTTTTGTATCAGAATCTTTTAACCACTGTTCACACAGGTTTATGACCCAATTTGGTTGTGTTTTACTAGCGTCATTGAGCCAGTTTCCTACAGAATCTTGAACATATGTTGATGGATCAGATTTGAGCAAGTCTAGAATAGGCTGTGCCCTCATTGGCTCTTGTTTTAATGACTCAATATGCTTTGTCCAAACACCTCTTGGGCGAATAGCTTCTACTGAGAATCGGCGAATATTTTCATCATTACTTTTAGCCCATGCTGTTAAATGTTCTATACTTTGATCGAGCTGATCCGTTAGGCTTTCTCTCACTGACATCCACGCAATTTCTCGAACTCCAAAATGAGGATCAGCTGCAAATGGTTGAATGTACGCCAATTTCTCTTCCAAAGTTGATAAACGGTGTTTGTTCATATAAGCAGCCCAACAGCGGACGCTATCAGATACATGGTGAGTAAACGCCTGTAGCACTTCCGTTTGTTTTTCCCCATTCTCTTTCTGTAACACTTCATCTAACAATTGACCGATGAGACGAATTGCTTTCATTCCAGACTCAGCCTTTTGTTGAGTGACATCAGATGATACATCGTCTAAATGATGGTCAAAACCAACGGATGGCAAAACATGACGTAATAACGTCAGATGATTGACAGCCAGCCATTCAGTTAAATTCACACTCTCTATTTTTCCCTGATTCAAAAGGAACAAGACGTCATGAGGGATATCAGTCCCCTTTCGAGCGCCTTTTCGATTGATGATCTCTTCGCTTATTTGCATTTATTTTCTCTCCTCGTCTAGTGGTTCTTTTGTTTGATATTCATCGTTTTTAAAAGAAATATATGAATGCCTTCAATTTTTGGATATTGCCCCCTATTGTATCAAATAAACAACTTTACTGGTGCATTCTTCAAACCAAAAAGGAACTACCCAAAATAAGTAGTCCCTTCCATACAAAATTGAATTTAAGTTACCTTCCTTGCTCGATCACCTTCAAACTCTTCTGCTGAGAGATTCTGTCAAACGCCACCATCAAGATGGTCATGAGTAAAGCGAGAAGAACCGTTCCAGCACTGATCCAGCTCAGGTGCAATATAGATGTCCTGCTCAATACAATCCCCCCTAACCCCGAGCCTAAAGCAAATCCGAATTGAATAAATGATGTATTGACACTTAATGCAATATCAGGAGATTTTGGAACAAGGGTTACAAGATATAGCTGCTGAGCTGGTGATGTACTCCATGTTGCGATCATCCATATCATGATAACAGCCACCATGACCACGAGATTCCCTGTGACAAATGCTAGTAGCATGAGCATCATGATTTGCAAGATGATGCCAGAAAAAATCGTGAAGATGGGTCCTTTTTTATCTGCTGCCATCCCTCCAAGGCTTGATCCTAAAAAGCTGCATATTCCCGCTAGTAATAAAATGCCACTGATTTCTGTGATGCTTAGGTTGGCTGATTTTTGGAGGAAGGGCGTTAAATAGGTAAATAACGTGGAATATCCCCCTACATAGAATAACGTGACTGCCACTGCAAGCAATATTCGCTTGTCTTTTAAAATCGATAATTGCATACGAAGCGTCACCGGTTCTTGTTCTTTCATAGAAGGGATCCGCCTATACACCACAATCAGCGGAATAAGCGTGATCACTCCAATGGCTGCGAATAATGCTTTCCATCCGATCATACTGCTTAGAAATGTCCCGATTGGAACGCCTAAAACCAAGGAGCTGCTTAATCCCATTAAAATGATGCCAATCGCTGTTCCTCTTTTTTCTCGTTCTACAAGACGAGTTGCAACCGCCATCGCCACTACAATCGCCGTTCCCCCACTGATTCCTTGTAAAATTCTTGTGATCATGACCATTTCAAACGAATGGCTGATACTTGTGATGAAGTTACTTAAAATAAAAATGATCAGCGTCCATGTTAATATTTTTCTGCGGTCCATATTGATGGTTAGTGCGATGACAATCGGTGCACCGATTGCGGCCGAAAGTGCTAAAGATGTGACCAATAAGCCAGCAGTAGACGTTGTGACATGTAAATCATGTGCGACCATTTGAATAATGCCCGTAATGATGTATTCGATCGTTCCGATTAAAAAAGCTGCTAAAGCAAGTAAATAGACAACGGTTTTATTTTGCATCGTGACGTTTCTCCTTTGGGCCATGTTTACGATTTGATTTCATTCTTAATAGGAATTTGAATTTCAATGAGTCTGCCTTCTTCATTTTCTGACAATGGGTAATAGATTTCTCGGCCCGGCTGATCATCTTTCACGCGATATCCGTTATGTTCGATCCATGTCGCCAGATCAACACAAGCAGTTTGTGCGGATGGAGAATGGGAATGAAATAAGAGTGTTGCCATGGTGTCTTCTGCAGGTAACGTGCGAATTGTCATTCCCTGAGGAAGAGAGCACCTTAACGATTTGACGGAATACCCCACCTCAAATTCAAACTCACTTTCTTTATCCAGTGATTCTCTCCATAGCACTACTTGTGGTCCCGAGATCGATTCTTGTTGATGTTTATGTAATAAATGATGAAACATTTGAAAGAATGAAGGGATTTCTTCAACAGTTCCGTTGGATTGAAAAGACATGATGCGTTTGCTTTCAACAGATTTGATGATGACCTCCTGTTCTTTTTCAACACACCCCTCTCGTTTGATGAGGTGCATCCGCTCCTTAATACGGGCTAATTTCTGTTGTTCTTTTTCGATCAATTGCTGAATCTCACTCTCTTTCAAGAGAAACATGCCCTGAATTTGCTCTACCGAAATATCTTCACGAAGAAGCTGCCCCATTTGCTTTAACGTAAAGCCTAATTCCTTATAGAGAAAAATTCGATTGACCTCAAGCAGCTGTTCAGCTGAGTAATAACGGTATCCCGAATCTTGATCGATCTGTTTAGGTTTTAATAAATCAATTTGGTCATAATATCTTAAGGTTTTGACAGGCACTTTACTTAACATAGAAAAATCGCCGATCTTGAACATCCTGCATCTCCTCCGATTTGTTGATCTGATCACAGTATAAACCTTTCAGTTAAGGGGAAGGTCAACATGAAGTTGATTAAATTTTTCAAAAGCACGAAAAAACCTAGATTTCTCTAAAATCTAGGTTTTGCTCATTATCCTACTATTTTTTCTAACAATCCCATCTCTTCAACAATCTTTATATCATCCATAAATCGTTGCAAACTTACTTTATGCTCTTTCTTTTGTAAATCTGTTGAATAACCTAAGCATAGATTAAAAATACAATCTAACCTTTGTCCGACTCCACTATAAAAATAATTCGTCAATATTCCATTATTTCCACTTGCAAGAACCAAAACTGTAGCGATCTCTAATACATATTCTATATCTTCTATAGAAATCGTTTGATCCTTTTTCTTAGCAGTCATGAATTCATGACTATGAATAGAACGAATCCTACCTTCAAGTAAATTGAGTATAGACCTTTTATAGATGACATACACACTGTGAATATGATGTTTATCAGGACAATAGGGATCTTGTAAAATGAATTTTATACGTTCATCTTCTTTTTCCATTTTTATTGCATCAAGATCATATAATAAAATATGATCAATTTCTTCTATTTTCATAGGAGGAAACATGTGGGATACATCTGTTTTGTTTTTCAATTGATCACCCCGAAATCTAGTCTCTCTTACTCCAAACGTTCCAATCTTTCAAGCCACTTGACAATAGTTCCGTTTGTAAAAAAATCGAGTATGACACCCTCGCAAAATCGTTCAGCTCTCAGAACCCCCATGATGAGAGCCAGCACACACTGCGAATTTAAATTGGAAACGTCCACATCCTCCATGTCATTCATTCCCCATTCAATTCCATTTTCTTTGAGGATCTCCCTATAGCGGGTAATCTCCAGTTCTTGATGCTGTTCTGCAAATGTATAGACATCCTCGATAAAACGACGGACCGTTTCGGAATAATTCACATAGGGCATCTGAATCGGATGTTCGGCTGTTCCGTCATTTTCTTGATCTATGACCCATTCACCAATATCATCGCCTTGAAGCATAGGGATATAGTTTGTTAAGATTTTAAATTGACTCAATTTCATCCTCCACCTTTCCATGAATTAAAAATTCTTTGATCGATCTCTCTGAATAAGTTAATAAAAAAGTCCGTGATCATCGTACAAACTAGAAGCCAGTATTCAAGTCACGAACCATTTTTATTCATTTCACTTTTTACACTCGTACCATCGATAAAACTGTCTTCACATACACGGTATTAATCATCTTGCTTGTCAACGTTTATGTGTCATATTAAATAATAAGCTGATACCAGCTGTGAATAAAGCGTCAAGGAATTTATAAGACGATTCTCAAATAAAAAAACACCTCTGTCACATCGTTGCGAAGAGGTTATGTTCACTATTTTGTCTTTATACTTCTTAGAAAGGCACTTCTGTTCTCTGTTGCATTTGTCAGCATCTTCGCATTTTCATTGAGTCTTTGTACCAATGCATCCTTAGCTTTTCCTTCAAATGAAGAGAGTAAAGCAACATACACTTCAGCTACAACCTGTTGTGCTGAAGAAAAGTCTGACGCATGTTTTGTGTCTTGTTTTAGATTCTGACAATGCGTTTTTAAACTTGAACCTACAATTTTTTTTAATTCCTCATTCTGTTGTAATCGTCTGTAAAACTCATCTGCATCCATATTAACTCCATATGGCAATTGAAATCCCCCTTACAACCGTAACCATCTTGCTAATTCATTATCCTTATCTTTTAAATCCTCCGCCATTTTCACAATAAACTCACTCATATCCTCTAAATCTCTAATCAAATAATGTAGAGAAGCCTCAGTTTGATACTGTTCTTCTGAGTCATAAAATGCTGCTCCATCTTTCACAAAAGGGGCGTAAAACAATATAGCTTTTTCAACGTCACTTGGATCTAAATCCTTGAATTCTCCCAACCTCTTTCCGCAAATAGATTTCACGTCATATATCATTTTGCTGTGATCATGAGGGAATTGTTCAATTGCTTGTTTTTTTGTTTTTAAGTCTTCGATAGCTGCCTGTAATCGATGAGCTAATTCTTTTGCATATTTGGCATCCACTTTGATGGTTTGTCCATTCATACCTGAATAAGATGAGAACGATTCGATATTCTGGTTATAAACACCTTTGCTTCCATCCACACTTTTAATATGACCATTCTTATCAAAAGTAAAGTTCGACTCATTTAAACTATGAGTATCCGGATCTTTTGCGAATGCTTGGCCATAGAAGGAAGTAATCAAATTTCCTAAAACCCCAGGAACACCAAGCGGTGACACAAACCGATCTATACGCTCTCTTCGTGATTGACTAGGATCTTTCGTATAAATTGTCGTTCCGTTGTGCCTGTCATATTCTAACAACCAACCTGCCCCCACCATATCATCGGGATTAATGATGGCTTTATGATATAAATCAAATTCGCCGTTTCTGATTTTCTTCTGTGTTTCCTCATCATGCAGCTTAACAATGGAAGGGTTGTTAAAGGCTACACTGTAAACATGATTGTTTACACCAGCGTATTCTGCATCTGCCCCTCCAAGGGAGTGACCCGTTGTTGAAATCACTGTATTAGTGCCAGCATACTTTTTCACTTCATTGGCGACGAGCTTATCACCTTGATCAAATTGAGATGTCTTAGTGACAATTTTGTATTCTCCACTTTTCAACAACATGGCTTGTTCCATACTACCGTTATACTTGGTAATCGCTTTAGAGTTTTCAGGTGCCTCTTTTTTCATAATGTATTTGACTTTCTTTTTCGGATCTTGACCCATTACCACGTTGCCGCCATCTGCACTTATTACATCAGCTTTGATTTGTTCCTGATTTGTTCCTTGAAAACCTACGACAACATTCTCAGGCTCTTTTGGTTTAACCCATTTACCTTCTTTTTTCTTGGCTTGGACAAATACGTAAACATCTAGCCCTGTGTCTGGGTCTTTTTTGATTTTGTCTACGTAAAAAGCTTTTTTTGAATCATTTACAAGTGGTGTCTTATTCTCATAGGCTTTTCTCATTTTCTTTTCACTATATGTATTTTGGCTCAGAGAAAAATAATCTTTATCTGTTAAGTTAGGTATGTCCGTCTTTGTATTCATGTACAATGCCCCTTCTCTCATGTAAAATCTAAGATAGAAAGGATGGTTTTATGAAAAAATACATAATTATCCTTATGACTTTGGTTATTATAACACTTGGAGGGATATTTATGAAGGAACAACACGACAAAAAAACAGCTGCCCAAGAAGCTAAAAAAGAAGAATTGTATTCCTTGGCTAAAAAAAGAATGACTGACTTTATTAAAACAAACTATAATGATATTAAACGAATTGATTATACTGATGATTATGAGATAAACCCAATGGGCGGTATTGAAATTAATGGTTATCTCAATGAAAATAAGAAAAAAGAAATATGGGGAATCTATGATAAAGGCAATGACGAAGTCATATCTTTCACTGTAGATGCTAAAGAAAAGCCTGAGTGCGAAGATAAAGTATGCGAGTATTAAAAAGAGGATAAATCATCGAATAAACAAAAACGTCCCCTCGAAATTTCAAGGGGACTATTTGTTTACTTCAAGAAGGCTTCGAGCTGCGCTTTTTTCTTTGGTTTTGGACCATAGATACCATCTGCGATAAGACCATGCATATATTCATATAAAACTTCCATTGATAAAACATGACTGATGATATTTAAGCTCACTTAACAGAAAAAAATTTGGTGATTACTTCATATTAGAAGGTTAAATGATCATAATGGCCTTTCGCGGTTCTTTGCCCACTATTATTTAAGGACTAAAGACACCACACACTCCACATGCGCCGTATGCGGAAACATATCCACTGGTTGCATGTATTCGATCTTGTAGTCTTTTGACATGTATTCGAGGTCTTTTGCTAGTGTAGATGGGTTGCAAGAGACGTAAACAAAGCGTTTTGGTTTGACTTGTTTGACGGTGTCTAGGAAAGTGCGTTCGCAGCCTGTTCTTGGCGGGTCGACGACGATAACGTCAGGACGGAAGCCTTCTTTGACCCATTTTGGCAGCCAGTGTTCAGCTGTGCCTGTCACATAAGTTGCGTTTTTCATGCCGTGTTTTTTGGCATTTTTCTTCGCGTCATCAATTGATTCTTTGATGACATCCATACCTCTTACTTCTTTTGCTCCATCTGAGAGCCACATTCCAATGGTTCCAACACCGCAATACGCATCGACTACCTTTTCTTTGCCAGTCAGTTTGGCCGCTTTTTTCGCTTCGTCGTAAAGCTTTAATGTCTGCTTCGGATTCAATTGGAAGAAAGCACGTGCACTTAGTTCAAAGGAAACGTCACCTAAAAATTCTTGGATGACCATGTTGCCAGCTAGGTGCGATGTTTTATGCCCAAAGATGACTGATGTTTTTTCGCCATTGATATTGTGCATAATAGACGTCACTTCTGGCAGACGTTTTTGAATGGCTTCGGCAATTTCTTTTTTCTTTGGAAACTCAGGTTTTGATGTGACCAGAACGACCTGTACTTCACCTGTTTCAAAGCCGACACGCACAACAATCGAGCGTACGTCGCCTTTTCTTGTTCGTTCATTGTAGACCGATACGCCGAATTTCTCTAAAATTTTGCGGACAACGCCCGTTGTTTTGTTTGTTTTTGGATGCTGCACGATACATTCCTTGATCGGTACAAGCTTATGAGAATTCAGTCCGTAAAGTCCTGCAATGATGTCTCCGCTGTGAGAACGTCCGACTTGGAACTGACTTTTATTCCGGTAGTGCCACGGATCTTCCATACCGATTGTTGGTCTAATGTCGATCTTTTCAACCGACAGCTTTGTATGACGCTCCATTGATTGAATGACAATATCGCGTTTTTCCTTTAACTGCTGCTCGTATGCCAAATGCTGAAGCTGACAGCCCCCGCACTCTTCGTATACTGGGCACGGCGGTTTCACTCGATGCTCTGAGCGCTTGCGGACTTTCCTCACCGTACCTTCTGCATATTTCGCTTGAACATTCGTTGCTTCAACTACTACTTCCTCACCTGGTAGTGCACCTGGGACAAAGACCACTTGCTTTTTAAAATAACCGACCCCTTCCCCATTAATGCCAAGGCGTTTAATGGTAAGCGGGAACTGCTGCCCCTTTTGCAGAAGGGCTCCTTGCTGTTTTTCTTTCACGTTTATTCTCTCCGTTCTATTTAAACCTTTATCGGTTGTCCTCATTTTATTCCATCTGAATAGTATATCACGACTTGGACGAAGAGAGAAAATGCCTTTCAATTATTTATCTGTCTCTATACTTCTCCATAAATAAAGGGAGGCGTAGCTTAAATACGGTGCCCACTCCTTGCTTAAAACTGCCATCTCTTCTTTTGTTGGCTTTTCTGGCAGGTCAAAGTGACGTTTGATCGCATTTTGAATCCCGATATCTGCCATTGGAAAGAGATTTGGTCTTCCAAGTCCATTCATGAGGACATCTTGAACCGTCCAAGGTCCAATTCCTCTAATCGGAAGCAGACGTTCTTCAATTTCAATATCCGTTAAGTCGTGTAATTCTTCTAAATCCAGAGAGCCGCTCACTATTCGCTTTGAGACATCAATGACATATTCCGCTTTTCGCTGACTGAACTGCAGTTTTCTCAAATCATCGGTTTCAAGTGATGCAATGGTTTCCGGTAAAGGGTCAAACCAGACGCCGTCGATTTGTTCACCATACGTTTGAACAAACCGTTTTGTCAGCTCATAAGCAAATGCAAGATTGAGCTGTTGATGAATGATGCATTTCATCAAGCAATGATATAGATGGAAATCCAGCATAAGCGGCGTTCCGATATGACGTTCAAAAATGGGCGCAAGATTTGTTTGAGCAAAATGGTCATGCACGGCATGTAATTGATGCTCCATGCCAAATATCCGCTTCACCTCAGAAAGGATCGCTTCCTCCGGCCCGTTAGCCTGTACCCGGAACGAAGGCGCTTCTTTTGTTCCTGTCGCTTGAACGACTGCAACGTACGGTTTATGATTCAGCCTCATCGGTACTTTGATTTCTCTTTTATCCAGATCGACCGCCTTTAATGGATCGCTCGACAAACGTCTCAGCACTTGATCGAAGTGATAGGGCGGTTCAACCAATAGGTGTTTTTCCCACATGTTTTTCCTCTTCCTTTCTGTCAACACACGCAGATGTGATTGTTTCACTTTGCATGAATGATTCTCTATATTGAATACTTTTAAATATAAAGAGTACAAGAATTTATCAGTTATATCTTCCTTATTTATGGTCATTCTCCTTTTGGATAGATGAAAATTTTTAGTCGAATTCAGCTAAAATTCGACAGCAATCTTCAACATTTTAGGATCATTTTCCTTAAATTAGAAATAGAACCTATGGGTGATATCTTCTATTTCGAAAATATTTGTATAATTATGACATATCAAGGAGGTGAACAAAGGAATTAGCGGATTAGGCAATCATTTGTTTCATCTTGCAGGAACATATTTACCTCATTGATAACCGGCTTCACCTAGTTTCACGTTTTACTAAAAGAAGACCCAAAATTTAAAAACAAAGGAGATCCGACCAATGAAAAAAACAATTCTTTCTGTTGCCCTTGCCACTGCTGTTTCTTCGACACTACCAGTATTCGCTGACGCTGCTGAGCAAAAAACTGCTCCAGTTTCAACAACTATTCAGCAAACTGTGTTAAACAAAGCTGCTGAAGGTAAAGCAACGACAAATGCGACAAATGTTAACATTAACTTTGACGTACTTGGAATTGCCAATGCATTAATTAATGCTGCAAATGCTAACACGAACCGTGAAGGCTTTGTCAAAGGATTAATGGAGTCTGCTTTCTATGCTGCTGGCGCAAAATACAATGTCATGGTCTTTAACTTAAGCCAAGGCTATGAGACTCGTTTCAACGGTGTTAAAACGTTTGCTACTGTTAAATACGGAAGCATTACGTACGGAGTTTGGGTATTTGAAAATGGATCTTTCACAAACAAAGGTGATGGCGGTTACATCAACTGGGCATTTAGAGGTTGGTTCGACCGTAACGGTGGTTTCGTCAACTTCCGTCGTCCTTAATTCTCGCTTTATCCATCAATCATACACGCACATTGGACCGATCTCAGCGATGAGATCGGCTTTTTTATGGTGAAAACGTATAAGTTCACCGCTGCTGCTTCATGATATAATGCAAGTCTGGAGGGGTGCACATGCTGAAAAAACTTGCAGTGACAAAAAACGGCGACTTGATTGAACATGCAACATTGCAGCAGCTTTCAAGCCCCGATATTGCCTGGTATTGGATTGATTTTTATGCGCCAACGGAAAAGGAAGCAGCACTGTTAAAGGAATTTTTTCAGTTCCATCCGCTTGCGATTGAAGATTGCTTCCATTATTTACAGCGGCCAAAGCTTGATTTTTATGAAGGGTATTTATTTTTCGTCCTTCATGCCCTCAATCAAAAAACACTTCGATCTGAAGAAGTCGACCTGTTTGTTGGAGAAAACTATATCGTTACTTTTCATTTGAAGGAAGCCCCCTACATTGATCGAGTCATTCGAAAGCTCAAAGGGTCTGATAAAGCACGAGAGAGCGGGCCAGAGCATATGGCTTATATGCTGATTGACCAGCTCGTCGATGATTATTTTCCTATTATTTATCAAATTGAGGACAGGCTCAATGAAATCGAGGATGAAGAAGGGCATAAAACGTATGGTACTTTGATGAACGAAGTATTCGGTATTCGATCCGATTTGCTCAAACTGCGCAGAACCATTATTCCGATGAGGGACCTCTTATATCGAATTGTGAACACGAATATGATGAAAAGCGATGCAAACCGGCAAGCATATTTTAATGATATTTATGATCATCTATTGAAACTAACAGAAATCGTTGAGTCAAACCGTGATATGACAGCCGATTTACGAGACAGCTATCAAACACTAAATTCCAATCGAATGAATGCCATCATGATGACACTGACCATTGTCTCGACGATTTTTATTCCACTGACCTTTATTGTTGGGGTGTATGGGATGAACTTTGATAACATGCCTGAATTACACTGGAAATATGGCTATTTTGGCGTACTGATTTTCATGGGTTTGCTTGTCTCAGGGATGCTTTTGTGGTTTAAACATAAAGGATGGTTTAGGATTTTCAAATAGTTTTTTTGAGAGAAGTGCTTGAAAGGGAGATACTATGGAAAACTGGATTCCACTGACAGACAAAGAACTAAAGTACGCATGGAAAACATTTGATCAAAAGTTTAAATTTAACCCAAGCATCTCTCGCTTTCCCGGTTTTCAAGCACCATCTCCTTACATCACATATGATATCTCTGGAGAATGGAGATGACTATTTCTTTTTATCAAAAGAGATGACCTGGGGTTTACTAGGACATCCTTGGGAGCAAAGCATCACGATTTTCGGTGAGGGCTTGATTGACTCCTTTACTCGTCATCGTCCCCTTTTGTTCCAGCGTAAAATAAGAGAAGGATAAGTCAAAAAGCTTGCAGTGTCTGCAAGCTTTTTCTATAGCTGAGGGAGATGCCATACTTTTTCAAGCATGAGATCGTCTAAGCTTTTAAAGGTATATCCTTGTTTTTTTAAAGCAGTGATGGCATCATCAAGTGCCTCGGCATTGTCCCTTGAGACGGTATGAAGTAAGTAAATGGCACCCGGATGCGCCTGTTTCATCATTTGATTGTACGCATACTGTTTTCCTTTTTGATGGTGGATATGCCAATCTACAAACGCTACTGACCAGAAAACGGTTTGGTAGCCAAGCTGTTTCGTTTCCTTTAGTACCCTTTCACTGAACACCCCGCGCGGTGGACGAAGGTAGAGGTTATCTTGTTTTCCTGTGATTTTGTATACCGCTTCATTGACACGATCTAGCTCTTCTTTGATTTCTTTCGTACTCTTTATTGTTAAATCTGGATGGTGATAGGAATGGTTGCCAATAATATGACCTTCCTCTGCCATACGTTTGACGAGCTTAGGCTGGTCCTTTACGAAGTGCCCAGTCACAAAAAAGGTGCCGGGTACTTGATGCTTTTTCAGCACGTCCAAGATTTTGGGTGTGTACCCATTTTCATAGCCATTGTCGAATGTAAAATAAATCTCTTTCTTTTTCGTATTTCCTAAATAGAAAGCATCATATTTCTTTAAGAGTGTCGTCAGTTCCTTGCCAGCATCTGCTGGCTTGTGCTCTTTGCTTTTAGCAAATCCCCAATGAATCGGCTGATTAGACACGGCTTCTAAGTTTGAAAAAGGCATCGATACAAAAAGCACACATAGACAGATCAGTATGCATTTTTTCATTTACGTCACTTCCCGGTTTTTCTTCTATTGTGCAGAATATACCGGGTACTCATACACTTTTTGACCTGCCAATTTAAAGAAAAAAGCCCGCATCAGCGCGAGCTATTCTTCCTTCCAATCGGTTTTAAACCGTTCATATTTCGCTTCTAGGTCGTCAATCATCTGGATGAGTCTGTCTATATCCTCAACGTCTGTGGATTCAGGATCTAATGAATCAATCACATTCATAAACATATCTAATCGGTTCTTTAAATAATCAACCTGCTGTTCTTTGCTGTCTGCTGCCTTGCCCATAGATACACTCCCTTTAGCATTTGTTTATAGCTTATCTTTTTTTCCTTTGTAAATCAATTGTGTCCCCTCTTGCGTATAACGGTGATGGGGCTTAAAATTAACTGTTGGCGGGTCTATGTTTGCCCGAATGAAAAGGAGATAGATACCATGAACCAAAAAACAGCACTTCGTCCGATTACACCTGCATTCGACCCTTGGGAAGCCTATCTCGATGTGCAGGATTACGGAGAAATGAAGCTGACAAATATTGAATTGACGACAACGACGTTGTGTAACATGAGATGTGAGCACTGTGCGGTTGGCTATACTTTGCAGCCAAAAGATCCGAATGCACTGCCACTCGATTTACTGCTTCGCCGTTTAGATGAAGTACCGCTCTTGCGTTCCCTTAGCATCACAGGCGGAGAGCCGATGCTGTCTCTGAAATCTGTACGGGAATATGTCGTTCCTTTATTAAAGTATGCCCATGAACGCGGCGTCCGTACCCAAATTAATTCGAATTTAACACTTGATTTGGCTCGATATGAAGAGATTATTCCATACTTGGATGTCCTACACATTTCACATAACTGGGGAACAGTCGAAGAGTTTGCTACGGTTGGTTTTGCAATGATGGACCGAAAGCCAACCTTTGAGCAGCGCGAGAAATTGTTTAACCGCATGATTGAGAATAGTCAAGCACTTGTGAAAGCGGGTGTAACCGTATCTGCTGAAACGATGCTGAATAAGCGTACGCTTCCTTATATTGAACACATCCATCGTCAAATCGTGGACGAGATGAAATGCCAGCGTCACGAAGTTCATCCGATGTATCCAAGTGATTTTGCCAGCGCCCTTGAATCATTGTCACTTCCGCAAATGCGGGATGCGATTCATCAGTTGCTCGATGTTCGTGATGAGAACACATGGATGCTGTTTGGCACATTGCCATTTTATTCATGCAGCACAGATGAAGAAGACCAGCGCCTCTTGACTCGATTGCGTCAAGCGAAAAATGTGACAGTACGAAATGACCCTGATGGCCGTTCACGGTTGAATGTGAATATTTTTGATGGGAATATTATTGTGACAGACTTTGGCGATACACCACCATTAGGAAATATTGAAACTGATACGTTGCAATCAGCTTATACACGCTGGATGAACACAAAATTGGCAAAAGAACTGAATTGTCATTGCCCGAGTGTGCAATGCCTTGGTCCGAATGTTCTTGTGAAAAACAGTTATTATCAAGATGTTGATTTTACTTCTCGTACAGCCAGGGGGTAACCGATAGATGGACGAAACATTTCTGACAGTAGTCAAGAACAAATACATTGAAATTCTCCTTGTTGGCCTCATTCTTTGGCTTGCCGTCTTTATGATCAACAAAGCGCTTCAGATTTTCTTTAAACGCACTGAATTCATTGAAGACAAGAAGAAAAAAACGATTGAGAGCTTGGTCAAATCGGTTTCAAAGTATACAGCTTCCATATGTTTTGTCTTATATGTGATTTCTCTATTCTTTCATGACTTTGGGAAGATTCTTGCGGGGGCTGGTGTTGCTGGAATTGTCATTGGTTTTGGCGCTCAGACCTTGATTCGTGATATTTTAGCCGGCATCTTCCTCATTTATGAAAGGCAAATTCATAAAGGTGATTATGTGACGGTCAATAATCTTTTTAACGGAACCATTGAAGAAATTGGTCTCCGGTCTTTGCAAATTAGAGAATGGAGCGGCAAGCTGTTAACCATTTCAAACGGAGACATTCGTCAAATCCAAAACTACAATATGCACTACATGCGTATCACAGAGTCAGTCTTGATCAGCGCAAACCAAAATCCCGACATTGCTTTCAAGGCGCTAGAAACAGCATGTGATCAGTTAAATCAAATGCATCATGATTTACTGAAAAAAGATGAATTCCAAAACGCCATTGAACCTTTTCAGGTTCATGGCATTATGGGGCTCAATAAATTGAATCGCGGAATTGAGATCACCGTAAAAGGAATGGTCGAGGATGAAAAATACTTCGAAGCCGCCCTCGCTGTGCGAAAAGAAATGATCACACAACTTCATCAGCATGATGTGAAATTGCTTGAGGATCTCGTCTATCCACAGCCTACAAAATAACCTCATTTGTGATGAGGTTATTTTTTTGATTGTTTTTAGTTAACCAGTTAATTATAATATTATATAGTTCACCGGTTAACTAAAAGAAAGGATGTTTACATTGAGAAAAACTGAAGCGATTTTTTTTATTAAGCAAATGTATCAAGAGGTGTTAATCCAATTAGATATAGAAAAGGTGGAGACTTATTTTTCTTCAGATTATCAGCAAGTCACTGATGGAAAGGTCTCTTCCCTTGATGAATTTAAAAAGCATCTCTCCACATTAAAAGTCATGACCAAACAGCTCGACATCCCCGCCTTTCATGATATGTTGTTTGATGAAGAGACTCAGCAAGGGTGTTTTCGTTACACTGTACATGTTGAGCTGTCCACAGGAGACCATGGTCTAATAGATGTGATGGCGTTATTTACTTTATTAGATGGTAGAATCATTCGGTGTGATGAGCTGACTAGACCGCATGAGAAAAATAAGACGCTTGAACAACTTGGACATATCAGCTAAGGAATTCTTTTCTTTTCAGCCGTCTTACTTCTATCCTCTTGACTGATTCATGTATAATAGAAAGCAGATTGATTTCATGCAGCATGGGGACCCTCATACTGTGTATTTACTAAGTGAAAGAGAGTGAATAAGATGGGTCGTAAATGGAACAACATTAAAGAAAAGAAAGCATCAAAGGATGCCAATACAAGTCGTATTTACGCAAAATTCGGGCGTGAAATCTATGTGGCTGCCAAGCAAGGTGAGCCAAATCCAGAATCAAACCAAGCACTTCGTTTTGTCCTAGAACGTGCAAAAACATATAGTGTCCCAAAACACATTGTGGACCGTGCGATTGAAAAAGCAAAAGGCGGCGCAGAAGAGAACTTCGATGAGCTGCGTTACGAAGGATTTGGGCCAAACGGATCTATGGTGATTGTTGATGCCCTCACCAATAACGTGAACCGTACAGCGTCAGATGTTCGTGCGGCATTTGGGAAAAACGGTGGAAACATGGGCGTCAGTGGATCTGTTGCTTACATGTTTGACCAAACAGCGGTGATCGGTGTCGAGGGGAAAAGTGAAGAAGAAACGCTTGAACTTTTAATGGAAGCAGACATTGATGTACGTGACATTATGGAAGAAGATGATACGGTGATCGTCTACGCTGAACCAGATCAATTCCATCAAGTTCAAGAAGCGTTCAAACAGGCAGGCGTAGAAGAATTTACTGTCGCTGAAATCACAATGCTACCTCAAAACGAAGTGACATTAGATGATGAATCGAAAGCACAATTTGAAAAACTCATCGATGTATTAGAAGAGCTTGAAGACGTGCAGCAGGTTTATCATAATGTGGATTTAGGGGAATAATCAGCTAAGCCATCGTAGTTGTTGGATTCATTCAACTTCTGCGTTGGCTTTTTTATTGTCTAGGTAAGGTTTACGTTCTACTCAAGACCATGTAATATGAAGATAGAGTCATTCCCACAAATAACCAAGGGGTTGAGTTTCATTTTTAAAACATGGTGGTTTTCGTATTCTGGCTTTATGATCCTCCCTTATATTGGCCTATGCTTTATTTTCAACAATTTGACGATATTCACTAAAATCATTTTCTTTTTTTTCATTATATGGTATTTATATAACGCCTTTGATTTTTACATTCATGAAATGAAAAAGAAAAAAGATAGGACATCTTAATCAAAAAACAGTCATCTCCTCTTATCAATAGAGGAGATGACTGTTTTTAATTCATCCCTTGAAACCCAAACGTCAGGTGATCCTGAACAGGAATCCAAGCGCCGATTCCTTGTGAGGTCACGTTTTTCACGACGAGTTTGCGTTTATTTCCTTTGAGCACAAGATACACTTCTCCGTATGTGACCTTTCCTTTTTCGTTAATGGCTGGAGCGTATGCATGCAGGGTTGCTGCTTTTTTCGGAGATACGTGGTAGGACTGATCTCGCTTTGTTCCTGCACCAATCACTGTGTCGAAGGCGAGCGGAAGTTTTGTTTTTTGGATGGCTTTTTGCATCATCAATGTTTTCACATCTTCTGGGTTTGGTACTTTTGCTGTGAGCCCTCCACTTACTTTTACTTGTTGCTTTTGCACATATTTGCCGATGGCTGTTTTGTTTCCGCCTCTATTATCAATGTGATTCGTGTTCACTTTTTTGTATTCCCAATTGGCGACGGTTTCGTTTGAATCATAGCTAAGTGCCCATCTTCCAAGAAAAATCGTTGCCCTGTAGCCAACTGCTAGCGGTGTACCTGAGATACTGGATTCATTCAGCATTTTAATCAAATGTGTATTTTCAATTGGTACACTTGTTGTTTTAAATAATTCGGCCGTCAGCTCGCTCGGCTGGAGCAGCGGTTGATCCTGTGACGCATTTGGATACGTATTTTCCTTTGAGATACTGGCGACAGACGATGGCACCTTAAACGGCTTTGCTGCCTCGGCTGGAAAGCTGTATAGAAAACTTAAGGATAAGAGAACAACAAACATGATGCGGGGCATCTTTTTCATATCATCACTCTTTCTCATTCATTTTTCCATAGTATTTTCCCGAAAGACGTCCCTTATCCACAAAAGATTATAAAAGGAAAAATCCAATCGCCATAATGAAATAGGCAGCGAGCAATGTAGCACCTTCAAACCAGTTCGTATCCCCATCATTTGAGAGGATGACCGTTAGTAAAACAGAGGATGCCATGGCAATGAGCTCTGGTAATGAGAAGATCAGTGGCATTTGCTTTTCAAAAAACAGAGAGCTGATCACAAGGATCGGTGCGACCATCATGGCGACTTGAAGCGTAGAACCGAAAGCAATTTCCACTGCGACATCCATTTTGTTTTTATACGCCATAATGACTGCAGATGCGTGTTCTGCTGCATTACCGACAATCGCAACAATAATGACCCCGATAAACAGTTCGCTCCAGCCAAACTGTTCTCCGACCGTGTCAAATGTATGGACGAGCCGCTCTGAAATATACGCCACAGCAATTGTCGCAAGGAGTAAAATCGCCGTGGCAAACTTCCCAGACCATTCTGGTGTCTCTTCTTCCGTCGCGGCTCCCCCTTTCGCAATTTCTTGCTTGGCAACATAAACACCTCTGTGGCTGACAAGTTTGAAATAGAGTGCTGCGACATAAAGCAAAATCATCACAATGCTAATGCCGATACTTAAAACAAATTGACGATCTTCTGCCATCCCCATGGAAAAGACTTCTGGAATGACAAAAGCCACAATAATCGCAAACATAAGCAGCCCAGAGTTATGCCTTGCATCGTGGACATTGAACTCTTGTCGTTTAAATTTCAATCCGCCAACGAAAAAAGACAGTCCAGCCACAAGCAGTAAATTGCCGATCACTGAGCCAGTGAGTGAAGCAAGGACAATGGCGGTGAGTCCTTGTTTTAATGCAAAAAATGAAATGATTAATTCTACTGCATTTCCAAAAGTAGCGTTTAATAACCCACCAATTCTTGGTCCCGCTATAATGGCAAGACTCTCTGTCGCTCTTCCCATAAAACTTGCAAGACCGATGATGGCGATACAATAGACGGCAAACATGACAGCCTGCGGGAAATGAAGAAAACTACCAATTACAGATAATGGAACACCAATTGCGACAATCACAAGAAACAAACGATTCATACAGCCAATCTCCTTTACATCATATCTGACTGTTATTCTTTCGTGAGTGCCGGCATCATATACATTTAGATTCGTTCGTGTGAAAGGGTGATATCAATCGTTCCTTTCACGGATTGCACCATGGAGCAATGTTTCAACGCAAGTTTCATTACTTTTTCCAGCTGTTCATCAGAGGTGCTGATGCTTTCAAAGATCATATGTAAATGAATATGAGTGATTTTGTTTACAGTTCCTTCTCTTGTCGTTTCAGGTGTAATGGTCAGCCCTTGATAGGATATTCGTTTTTTTCGGCATACATGAATGACCATTTCTCCAAAACAGCCCGCAATAGCCGAGGTGAACAATTGATACGGCCTGTATCCCGCTTCTTCATTTCCTGAAATAGGCAGCTGCCTTTGATCAGCATTTGCGATCCACCGATCATTTTCGTATATCAGCTTATTCCTTTTCCACCTTTCTATTGAAACCCCTATGGTTCCATTGTACGATGAAAGCATGAACTTGTAAGGAGCTTCTTATGTCGAGAATTCATTTTATGATTTTAATTTTACTTGTATCCGTATCTGGTTTTTCACAGGGAGCGTTACTGCCAGTTATTTCGATTATTTTCGAACATGCCGGCACTTCTCCGACGTTAAACGGACTGCATGCCACCGGTTTATATATCGGCGTGCTGCTTGCGTCTCCTTTTATGGAAGCGCCGCTTCGCCGCTTCGGATTTAAACCATTGATCGTCATTGGGGGCGCTGCTGTCTTTTTAAGTTTGTTTAGCTTTGTCTTTATTGAATCTTATGTCGTCTGGTTCTTCTTGCGGCTGATGATTGGCATCGGTGATCATATGCTTCATTTCTCCACACAGACGTGGGTAACCTATGCCTCATCATCTAGAAATCGCGGGCGAAATATTTCATTGTATGGGTTATCCTTTGGACTCGGTTTTGCCGCTGGCCCTTTTTTAACACCACTCATTGAAATCAATCCATCCTTGCCGTTTATTGTGTCTGGTGCAGTTAGTTTGTGTATTTGGCTGCTTGTGTTTGTTTTAAAAAATACATATCCTGATACAGGTGAAATGCAGACGTCAGAGCAGACAAATAGTTTGAAGCGCTTCAAGAAGGCGTTTCAATTTGGCTGGGTAGCGTTTATGATGCCGTTTTGCTACGGCTTTTTAGAAACGACACTCAATAGTAACTTCCCTGTGTATGCGCTGAGAAGCGGGGTGACGATAGATGCTGTTGCGTTTATTTTACCTGCGTTTGCGATTGGGAGTATTGTTTTTCAGCTTCCTCTCGGGATGCTGAGTGACCGTTTCGGCAGACGACGCATGATTTTAGTTGTGACACTCGTCGGTTCATTCTTTTTCCTTTTAGCAGGGATTTTCATTCAGTCCGTTTTGGCTGTTGCGATCTGTTTCTTTATCGCAGGTATGGCTGTAGGTTCGACCTTCTCACTTGGCATCAGTTATATGACGGACTTATTGCCAAAGCATCTGCTGCCTGCTGGGAATTTGATGTGCGGGATGGCGTTTAGTGCAGGAAGTATTCTCGGGCCGGTTCTTGGCGGATTCTTTGTGCAGACGTTCGAGGGCATGAATTTACTTTACCTTGTCAGCATTGTGATTTTATTTGTGTTTTGTTGTGTTCGATTTGGGAAGACGCTGGCAGTGGTTGACACTCCAAACGAATCCATTTCTCATTAAAAACTCCCCTGCACCTACCTATGCAGAGGAGTTTTTTCATCTAGTGATACCCATTTTGCCCATTCGCACTTCCACTTGTTTTGTGCTTTGGCTGATGGCCTTTGTTTTGTTTTGTGTTGCTTCCGCCTTTTTTCGATTGTTTAGACATTCGGTATTCCCCCATCCGTCAAGATTGAACATGTTCGTTCTTCTTTAGGATGCCCGGATTTCTTCACACCTTGCCTGGTACGATTTTACGCTTATGTAAAAGCGCATTGAGCTCGCCGCCGAGGATGATCATAATGCCGGTTAAATAAAACCAGATCATTAATATAATGATTCCCCCAATGCTTCCGTACATCGCACTATAGTTAGCAAATTCACCTACATAAAATGAGAACAGCATGCTGACAAGAATCCAGCCAACAGATGCAAATATGGCGCCTGGCAGCACAAATTTCAATTTCAGCCTGATGTTGGGGGCAAAATAATATAGGGATGTAAAAACAATCAGTAAAATCAGTGGACTAATAATCCATCTCATGGCGGTCCAAATGGTGAGAAACGCATCTGACTGCCCTACTAATTTGGCAACGAATAAACCAAGTTCTTTTCCAAAGACAGGCAGCATCAAGGCAAAAATAATCGTAAGCACCATCGCAATGGTTAAGATGATTGATGTTAAACGTACGAGAATGAAGGAACGATTTTCCTCAACTTCGTAAGCGTGGTTAAATGCTCTGACCACCGCATTAATGCCGTTGGATGCAGACCAGAGTGCCGCAATAATCCCGAATGACAACAATCCGCCGTTACGGTTATTCAGCGTCTCTTCGGCAATGGATTCAATCATGGAAAGCGCTCCCTCTGGCGCATAACCAGAAATGACACTTAGAACATCCTTTGATGTCAGCGGCAAATAACCAACAAGCGTCAGCACGAAGATGAGAAACGGAAATAATGAAAGCAAAAAGAAATACGCAAGCTCAGCTGATTTTGCCGGTCCTTCATGCAGCAAAAAGCGTCCAATTAACGCTTTAACAAAACCCATACGCCTCATCTCCAATGATCAATCTTTCTGTTTCTTTTGAAAGTGATCCTTTGTTTCTTCAATAATCTCTAATACCTTTGGTGTTGTTTCCTTTAACTGATTCACCTGTTCATTCAGAAAAGACAAATCATCTGAGACCGTTCTCATCAATTGCTTCGTTTCTTCCATTTTTTCCTTCACGCAAGCAGACATCCTGCCAGGCTCCAGGCGGTATTCATCCAGCTTTTGCTGGCAGTCATTCCATTTTTCTTTCAGTACAGTTCTTGTTGGACGATGAAATAATGTCAGCAATATGCCGCAGGCTGCGCCTATAACAGCTCCCCGAAGCACGATTTGTTTGTTCTCTTCCATCTCATCTGATCTCCTTTCAGTTAAAGGTGTTTCTCTTTTTTTACATACGTCAAAAAACGATCAATTCCTGTTTTAATTAAATCATGTACTTCCTCAAAGTTCCCAGTGTAATAAGGATCTGGCACATCGTCTCGATCGTCGTCTTCTACAAAGTCAAGAAGACGGCCAATAAAGTGATGTTTTCCATAGCCGGCTAAACTGCGGAGGGCGCCAACATTTTCAGCATCCATCGCAATGATATAGTCGTATGTGGTGATATCCTTATCCATGATTTGTCTTGCAGTCATTCCTTCATAGCTGATACCCTTTTCATCAAGCAGCTTTCGTGTTCCTTCATGCGGAGGACTGCCTTGATGCCAGCCGCCAATGCCTGCTGAATCAATCACAAAGTGTTCACTCAGCCCTTCGTCTTCGACTCGTTTTCTAAACATCGCCTCTGCCATCGGTGACCTGCAAATATTGCCGAGGCATACAAATAATACATGAATCATCCTTCATTCTCCTCCTATCTTTTCCCTAAGAATCCCTTTGGAAAACCTTTTCTCTATCATATCAAGCCCTTTTTCTTTTGGAAACTTTGCAAGAAAAACTCCCATCGGCATTGACAAATTACACAAAAACAGGAGAAACTTTAGGAGAATTACACAAACAAAGGGGGACATTAGATGGGAATCATTGAGCAATTTGTCACGACGATGAACAATTTTTTGTGGGGGCCTCCCCTGTTAATTTTAATTGTTGGTACTGGAATCTACCTCACCTTTCGCGTTCTCTTCATTCAAATTAGATTACTTCCTTATTCTTTAAAGCTCGCTTTTTCAAAACAAGACAAAACTTCAGAGGGAGATATCTCCCATTTCCAAGCATTAATGACGGCTCTTGCTGCAACTGTCGGTACAGGGAATATCGTCGGTGTTGCCTCAGCTGTCATTGCAGGTGGTCCTGGTGCAGTATTTTGGATGTGGTTTGCTGCATTTTTCGGGATGGCCACCAAGTTTGCAGAAGCTGTTCTTGCTGTGAAATACAGGGTCAAAAACGAAAAAGGCGAAATGTCTGGCGGACCTATGTATTATTTAGAGCATGGCTTAAAACAGAAATGGCTAGGGGTGCTATTTGCTGTTTTCGGTGCCAGTGCTGCCTTTGGGATCGGCAACCTGGTACAGTCTAATTCCATCTCAGGCGTCATGAATTCTACTTTTCAAATTCCAACATGGGTAACAGGTATCATCATTACCGTCTTTACGGCACTCGTGATTTTAGGCGGAATTAAAAGTATCGGCCGAGTGACATCTATTTTTGTACCAGTCATGGCTTTATTTTACGTCATTTGTGGGCTCATCATTCTTGTCATGAATGCTGATCTTGTTCCTGGCGCAGTCAGTCTTATTTTCTCAGATGCCTTTACAGGTCAAGCCGTGGCAGGTGGTGCGATTGGAACCGTTATTCGTTGGGGTGTCGCGCGAGGCGTCTTTTCCAATGAAGCTGGTCTTGGATCAGCACCAATTGCTGCTGCAGCTGCGAAAACAGATATGCCTGCCCGTCAAGCTCTCGTCTCTATGACGCAAGTGTTTATTGACACCATCATTGTTTGTTCTATCACTGGCATTACGATTGTCATGGCAGATATGTATTTAACAGAAAAAAGTGATGCGCTGACTTCGTTATCCTTTGCTCACTTCCTCGGTCCAGCTGGTTCAACCATCGTAGCAATCGGGCTGCTCCTGTTTGCCTATTCAACCATCATTGGCTGGTCCTATTATGGAGAGAAATGCTTTACATATTTGGCGAAGGATTCGTACGTCATGTATTACCGCATCGTGTTTGTGATAGCTGTCTTTTTCGGTGCCGTGTTTAAGAATGACTTCGTCTGGGGCGTAGCAGATATGCTCAATGGACTGATGGCCATTCCAAACTTAATTGGACTCATCGGTTTATCAGGTGTTGTGGTGTTTGAATCCAAACGAATCATTGATAAGATCAAAGAAGAGAAAAAGGAAAAAAACATTTCAGTGTCATCATAATAGCCCTTTTATTCTTTTGCTTTTCTGTTAAAATAGACATATTATTCGACACATGCAGGAAAGGACGTGCCGCCCTTGTCACAGCAAAAAGCGGCTGAAGTCAATCAGCTGATTGAAGACATTTCGCAAAAGCTCAATATGCTGAATATTGGAGTCATCAAAGCCGAAGACTTCAGTCCAGATAAGTATGAAGATATTGAATTTCTTCACCAAATGGTGATGAAAAAATCTTCATTCAGCCCAAGTGAAATGCAAGCCATTGCAAGCGAGCTGAAAAGCTTAAGAAAATAATCGTGCACCTGAATTGCGGTTTACGCTGCTTTCTTACATCCATGCACAGAAAAAGCCAGCACCTCGCAAGGTGCTGGCTTTGTTTATCCTGTCAAAACTACTTATTTGGCGAGCAGTTTTAATGATTCACGGTTAAATGCTGGAATGTCATCAGGTGTACGGCTTGTGACAAGCTGATCCTGACAAACGACGACTTCTTCATCTTTGAATTTGGCGCCTGCGTTTTCCATATCTACTTGAATGGATGTATAGCCGGTCGCGCCTCTTCCTTCCAGCGTCTTCGCTGTAATAAGCAATTGCGGTCCATGACAGATCGCAAATACTGGTTTTTTCTCGTCCATAAAGGCTTTTGTGAATTGCACGTAGCGATCATCCGCACGCAGAATGTCTGGTGAGAAGCCGCCAGGAATCAGAAGTGCATCGAAGTCTTCTGGTTTCACGTTATCGATAGACGCATCGACTCTTACTTCTGCCTCTCCTTGCTTTCCTTTCACTGTTTTTCCTTTTTCGTTTTCAATTACTGTGATCTCATGGCCTGCGTCTTTAAAGGCTTTTGCAGGCTCGGTGAATTCAACATCCTCAAAGTAATCTGTTAAGACAACTGCAATTTTCTTACCCATGTAGAAACCCTCCTGCTTGATTATCGTTTACACTACACACTATACCCCCGCCAATTGAAATCAAACATCCTATCCCTATGAGAAAACCCCCTTTCAGAAAAATAAGCATTTAGACTCATTCACATTCCCTTAACAAGGTAATTCGTATGATTTATGTTATCTTTACAATAATCTGCAAAAAATAACTACAAAAGTTAACGAAACATTTCTACAATAGGTATTGTGGTCAAAAAAATTAGAAAGGCGGAGATCAGGTGAAGAAGCAAGCACATAGGTCTAAACGAAGGAAAAACCTGTCTATTCTGCTCACTTCCATGATGTTGATTAGTCTCATTCTCCCAGCAGTACCTACTCATGCAGAAACAGAAAGCGGCAGCGCCGTAAAGGTCAGTATCTTAGCCACAACGGATGTTCATGCGAACATGATGAATTATGATTACTACAGTGACAAAGAAACAAATGAATTCGGTTTGGAAAAAACAGCCGAGCTGATTGACAAGCACCGTTCACAAAATCCCAATACACTCCTTGTTGATAACGGAGACCTGATTCAAGGAACCCCTCTTGGAGAATACGTTTATAAAAATGAAAAAGACAGCATCATCAATCAAACAAAGGTTCACCCCATTATTCATACACTCAACAAACTAAAATATGATGCAGGTACACTCGGCAATCATGAATTTAACTACGGTTTATCTTTTCTTGACGGTACCATTGCGGGCGCCAACTTCCCGATTGTCAATGCGAACGTCAAAAAGTTAAACGGAGAACACCGATTTACTCCTTATGTCATTCAGGATAAAACCTTTAAAGATGCAAACGGAGCCTCCCAAACTGTGAAAGTCGGTTACATAGGATTCGTACCACCACAAATTATGACGTGGGATAAGAAACATTTAGATGGACAAGTTCAAGTGCAAGATATTGTGGAGTCTGCCAATGAAACCATTCCAGAAATGAAAGCAAAAGGCGCAGATGTCATCGTCGCTCTTGCTCATACAGGAATTGAAAAAACAGCTTCACCTAAAGGATCAGAAAATATGATCTTTGACCTTGCCACGAAAACAAAAGGCATTGATGCGATTGTGTCTGGCCACCAGCATGGCACATTCCCAAGCGCTGAATATAGCGGCGTAGACAAATTTGATGTCGCAAAGGGAACCATTAATGGCATTCCTGTCGTCATGTCAAAAAACTGGGGAAGCTACCTCGGAGTCATTGATTTAACACTAGAGCCAGACGGCAGCAACTGGAAAGTCACAGACGGAACAGGCAAAATCGAATCTGTTGCCGGGGTGACATCTCAAAACAGTACAGTGAAAAATGCCATTCAAACAACTCACCAAAACACCCTAGATTACGTCAGAAAGCCAGTTGGAAAAACAGAAGCAGACATTAACAGCTTTTTCGCTCAAGTGATGGATGACCCTTCTATTCAAATCGTGACAGATGCCCAGAAATGGTATGCACAAGAAAAAATGAAAGATACTTCGTACAAAAACTTGCCGATTCTCTCTGCGGGTGCGCCATTTAAAGCCGGCGGACGCAACGGTGTGAACTATTATACAAATATCGCAAAAGGTGATTTAGCGATTAAAAACATCGGTGATCTCTACCTTTACGATAACACCGTGCAGATTGTAAAACTAAAAGGCAGTGAAGTAAAAGACTGGCTTGAAATGTCTGCTGGTCAGTTTAACCAAATCAAACCAAATACTTCAAATGAACAGCCTATTTTAAACGAAGAATACCGCTCATATAATTTTGATGTAATCGATGGTGTGACGTACCAAGTAGATGTCACACAGCCTGCTAAATACAGCACAACAGGCACACTTGTTAACGCTAGTGCGAACCGCATCAAAAACTTGTCTTACAACGGAAAACCCGTTTCTGACAATCAAGAATTTTTAGTCGTGACAAACAATTACCGTGCATCTGGCGGCGGAGGCTTCCCGCACCTCACACAAGATAAAGTCGTGCTCGCCTCAGCAGATGAGAACCGCCAAGTGCTGATGGATTATATTATTGAACAAAAAACCATTAACCCAAGCGCAGATCAAAACTGGTCCATTGCACCAGTAAAAGGCGCAACAGTCACCTTTGAATCTTCTCTACTTGCAAAACCGTTCGCAGAGAAATCAAACAGCGTCGACTTTATTCGAAATGCCAGCACAGACGGACTTGGCGTGTACAAGCTAGCGTTTAAAGATGATGGTACAACAGAACCACCTGCAACAGACAATTGGCATTTAACGGTGATGCATACAAACGATACACATGCCCATCTGGATGATGCAGCAAGACGCGCAACCAAGATCAAAGAAGTTCGCGCCCAAAGCGAAAACAATATTTTATTAGACGCTGGTGATGTCTTCTCTGGTGATCTCTATTTCACAAAATGGCAAGGACTTGCCGATCTGAAGCTGATGAACTTAATGAAATACGATGCCATGACGTTTGGGAATCATGAATTTGATAAAGGTCCATCTGTCCTTCGTCAATTCCTGACAGGTGACGCATCCAGTGTTGATGCTAAAAACCGTCATCAGTTTGAAAAACCGAACTTCCCGATCGTGTCATCAAACGTGAATGTCTCTAAGGAAAAACAGTTAAGCGACTTAGTGAAAAAACCAGCAACATTTAAAGCTGGTGAGAAAAAAGAAGCTGGCATTTACCCTTACATTCTGCTTGATGTAAATGGTGAAAAGGTCGCTGTATTCGGTTTAACCACTGAAGACACAGCCGTTACATCCAGCAGTGGTCCCAACATTCAATTTCAAGATGCATACAAAAAAGCAAAAGAAACAGTCAATACCATTCAAACTGAAGAAAAAATCAATAAAATTATTGCGCTTACACATATTGGCTATAATCGTGATCTAGAACTGGCTCAAAAAGTAGATGGCATTGATCTCATCATTGGTGGTCACACCCACACCCTTGTTGAAAAATTAAAGGTCATCAATAAAAAAGAACCAACGATTGTTGCGCAAGTAAAAGACTACGGACAATTTTTAGGAAAAGTAGACGTGGCCTTTGACAAAAAAGGCGTCGTACAGCCAAAAGAATCTACTTTTGACCTCATCACGATCGACGACTCTGTGAAAGAAGATGAGGACGCAAAAGCGATTCTTGATCAGTACAAGGCAGATATCCAAGATTTAAAAACCGAAAAAGTCGGGACGTCTGATGTCTTCTTAGATGGACAGCGTGAACACGTCCGTGCAAAGGAAACGAACCTTGGAAACTTTATTGCAGATGGCATGTTAAAGAAAGCACAAGAATCTGCTGGGGCTGACCTTGCCATTACAAACGGTGGCGGTATTCGAGGCAGCATTGAAAAAGGAGATATCACATTAGGGGATATTTTAACGGTGATGCCTTTTGGAAACACACTATATGTCGCAGATTTAAAAGGCAGTCAAATTAAAAAAGCGCTTGAACAAGGTCTTTCAGGCATTGAAGAAGGCGGAGGCGCATTCCCTCATGTAGCTGGCATTGAATATACGTTTACGCTCAGTAAGCCTGCTGGCAGTAGACTGATTGATGTCAAATTGAAAGATCAAAATGGCAATCTGACTGACATTGATGATCAGAAAACATACCGCGTGGCGACTAACGCATTTGTTGGCACAGGCGGTGATGGCTACAGCGTCTTTACAGAAGCGTCTCATGGTGAAGACTTAGGCTATGTTGACTATGAAATTTTCAAAGAGCAAATTGAACAGGCAGACGGTCATATTTCTCCAGTCATCGACCATCGAGTGAAAGAAGTATTCCTTCCTCGCTTGAAAGGAAAAGGCGCCTATGACATTCAAGATGATGAGAAATTCCAAACGTATGTGCAGCATACGAACAAAGCATTGCTCTATTTAGACAAAGCAACCGAAGCGAAAAAGGTTCAATTGTCTCTATCAAAAGGGCAAGTAGCTGAACTGAAGAAACGAGAGCAAGATCCAAACGTCACCATCTATCATGACAAAGTCGGTCTAGCATTACCGCTCTCCAATTTGTCAGAGCAACAAGCAGATATATCAATGGCAAAAACAAATAAGGTGAAAAACGCATTAACCGACACATACGATTTCCAAATCAAACAAGATCAGAAAAATGTGTCTACCTTTAAAGATCCCGTCACACTGTTCTTTACATTAGATGCGCCTGAAAAAGCGAAAAAACCAGGTGTCTATTATGTCGATCGTGAGAAAAACCGCTATGCCAAAACAAGTAACGGTTCATTCGAAAACGGGATTGTCTCAGGTCAAACGGAGCACTTTAGTGAATACACCGTACTCAATCAAAGTGAAGCTGCTGGAACAGCTCCAGGCCAAAATGGCGGAGACGGTGGAACTTCTGCTCCAGGCGGTTCGGATCCAAATCAGGATGGAAGCGGCTTACCAGGCGGCACACTGCCGAATACTGCAACGATGATGTATACAGCGGTATTAATTGGCTTGCTCATGCTCGCCTCAGGCGGTATCCTTTATTACTACCAGCGCAAACGCACACGAGACAAAGTATCATCTTAATAGAAAAGGACAGAGCATTGGCTCTGTCCTTTTTTCATGCAATGATTTTGTCTTCCTTTAACTAATTACGACTGAATAGTTTGTTCCATTTGAATAATGATTGGCTCGGAAAATAAAGATACCTTTAGCCCTTTCTCATTTTGTGCAAATGCCTTAACTTTGTATTCCCCATGATTTGTTGTCTTTAAATCATAAAATTTGTCTAGTGAATAGTTTTTTGCATCTATCTTTTTATTGTTTTGATAGACATACCAAGCAACTTTATTATCAGTCTCTGTTTTTGCAATAAATTTACAACTACCATCAACATTGTTTCTTTGAATCTCAATATCCAGACTTGGGTATCCTATATATTCCCTTATTTTCCTCTTTAATATTGGTGGAAATGCCTTTGCTACATCACTATGTTTATCATAATCTCCTAGGTCGAGATTATATTGTAATCCAGCATCATCTAGATCTTTCGTTAAAGGCAGTACATGTTCTTGATAAGACATTTCGCCTTTACCTAAATGTATCAAAATATTTGGCTTGTTGTGAGTTTTGATTATCATATTTTTCATTATCGTGTTTAAAAAAATATGATCTCCCTCTAAGTCATTCCCGGCCATAAATTTTACAACTTCGTTCGTTCTCGTTTGTTCTAGTAAATAGTCACCTAGTAAATATTGCGGAGAAGCAGAAATTATATAATCGAATCCGTATTTTATTCCATAATACATTGCAGCGTATCCACCTTTGCTAGATCCAGCAGATATGACTGTCTTTATGTCATTTTCTCCGATGATTTTCTTGATTAATTTTATTACCGAGCGTTCAATCGAAAAGTCCCTATTTTCACACAAATAATAAGAAGCCCTTGCCCCGAAATCATCTAATATGAACAATTTATTGCAATCAAACTCTTCTATCGTTCGAACATAGTTATAGCTAGGTGGTGAACCAATTTTTTGGAATGCAGAAAAGACAATGACAAGCGCATCTGTTTCTTTGAAAGATTTTCTAAATACATACTTTACACTCTTTTCACTATCGAAAGTTTTTTCATCCTTAAACATTCATTCACTCTCCACAAAATTTTTCATTATGTTATTTTCTTTTATATTTAGGAGGGACACTACTTCCTCGTTCTTACTTTCAATTTCTTGATCTTCTTTTAATGCACTTTTTTATAAAATAGAATACACCTATTCGATTTTCAAATTTTTCTTCTATTAGTACATCCTCCCTAAATCCTATATATATATTATCATTTCATTACAAAATAATATACAGAATTCGAGACCCAGCAACCTTTTTTCTACTAATTTAATAGCAGAAACTCTTTTGCATACTGTCTTCATGTTCTAGATTAATTCATTTTCTGGTATAAGTATCAGACTGGGTAAAATGGTTTCCAAATCGGTGCTTCCGCTGATAACCACATTATCTTTTGATATCATTGGATTTTTATGTATATTGAATGACTTTCAATATACGAATCAAGATGTCTTCTTAAAAGAAAAGGACAGAGCTTCGGCTCTGTCCTTTTTCCATCTCACTATCAATCTTGGGATAAATACATCCAATGACGGTCATCAAATTCTTTCACATCATCTGACCCTATATGACGCAGCATTCTATTAAAGAACGTGATATCATCTTCATCATCAATGGCATATAAATCCTCTTGAACATATTCTCTCGTAATGAAATTCGTTAAGTTCGTGTTATTCACAAATTCAGCAAAGTACGATTTCACAAGGGTTAAATCTTCTTCATTTAATATTTCATCACTGATAATTGAAATATGAAATACATTCAAAATCCCTTGAATGTCTTCTTCATCCATATAACATAATGGCTCTAATTTTCTATCTTCTTCCGTAAACGGTTTTCGCGTGTCTTCAATGATGACATAACATAAAATCCTGTGATCTTTCATCACGCTAAAAATTTCTAAATCTCTTAATTTTAATGGTCTATTCAGTCTGATCATTTGTCCTCCTAGAATGTTGCTCTTGTTTCCCTAAAACCTGAAATAGACAGAGCCTCGGCCCTGTCTACTTCTCTCTTCTAGCAAAATCCACGAATCTGAAACGATCTAGCCGGTGGCGGCTTTCGGTGTATTGGAATAGACTCGTATCCTCCAAGAACACATAATTTTTCACCACCACCACATGATCAAACCCGTTCAAATCGAGATACCTTTCATCCTCTTCTGTACATGGCTCGACCACAAATTCCTTTTGTGCGTAGCTAATCGAAACCCCAAGTTCTCCTTCAATATACTCGTAGATCGATCCTTCACAAATGTCCTTAGACAAGACCTGCACATGTTTTTGCAAAAAGTAATCTTTGTCTAAAATGACTTCTTCTCCGCTAATATTGCGAGAGCGAATGACTTCCCAAACGTCCTCCTGCCCACTGATTTTCAGCTGAGACTGAATATACTGATCTGGCTTGATTAAACCGAACTCATGAACCGTTGTTACCGTCTTGCGTCCAAGCGTTTGGGAAAGCTCTTTAAAGCTGACAAGACCCGAAACTGGGAACTGCATTTTCTCTCGATTCAGCAATACTGAGCCTTTCCCACGAATTTTTTGGATATAGCCATTTTGCACAAGGATGTTTAATGCCTTTCTCACCGTCTCACGGGATGTGTCATACATGACAGACAGCTCATGTTCTGATGGGAGGATGCCTTTATCCTGCCATTCACCTTGTTCAATTCGTCTTGCGAGCTGATCATAAATCACTCGAAACTTATTCTCTTTCATTTTCCTTCCGCCCCATTTACTAGCGTTTGGTTAAATGATAAACGATTGACTCATATGGGCGCAACGTAAATCCCTTGATATCTGCCGGCACATCCTCATAATTGGACAGCAGGACTTGCCCTTCCATTTCATTGACATCCTTTGCAAGCTCATCTGGAAGTGTAAAGTCCGTCTCGCCTGCATAAAAATGATTGATCACGAGAATCTTCTCATCTTTGCCTTCTCGGACATACGCAAACACCTTTGGATCATCTGCCAGCAATAAAGTAAAGCTTCCATAGGTGATTACATCAAGTTCCTTACGAAGCCTGCAAAGGGCTTGATAATGATAAAAAATCGACGTCTCATCTTTTAAAGCAGCTTCTACTGAAATATCGTTTTGAGCTGGTTCAATCCAAGGCATACCTTTTGAGAACCCCACATTTTTTTCCGACGTCCATTGCATAGGTGTCCTTGCGTTATCTCTTGATTTGACCTGTAAAATTGCCAAAGCTTCTTCCTTTGTTTTCCCTTTTTCAAGCATGACTTCGTACATATTGAGTGATTCGATATCGCGGTATGACGAAATGTCCTCAAAGCGAGGATTCTTCATCCCAATTTCTTCACCTTGATAAATATAAGGAGTGCCTTGCATCAAATGAATGGTGGTCGCCAGCATCTTCGCTGATTGCTGATGGTACGTGCCATCATCACCGTATCTAGACACGATGCGTGGCTGGTCATGGTTGCACCAAAAGAGTGCGTTCCAGCCGCCGCCCTCATGCATTTTCGTCTGCCATTCTGACAGAATGGATTTCAACTCTAGAAAATCAAATGGCGCAATGGCCCACTTTTCACCGTTAGGATAGTCAACTTTTAAATGATGAAAATTAAACGTCATATCCAGCTCCTGCCGATCAGGTCTTGTATACCGAATGCAGTCTGCAATATTCGTTGAAGACATTTCCCCCACGGTCATGCTATCGTATTTCGAAAACACTTCCTGATTCATTTCATGCAAAAATTCATGAATTCTCGGCCCATCTGTATAGTACATACGCCCGTCACCTTGCACTGATTGCCCGGCATCATCTAAAAAGCGTTGATCCTTTGAAATGTTATTGATGACATCCAGTCTGAATCCATCGATCCCTTTTTCAAACCAAAAGTGCATGATGTCATATACTTTCCTGCGCACTTCATCATGTTCCCAGTTGAGGTCTGCCTGGGTAACATCATATAAATGAAGATAATAGTCACCTGTCGCTTCATCTAATTCCCACGCTGGCCCGCCAAACTTTGACTGCCAGTCATTCGGAGGAGAGCCGTCCGCTTTCGGCTCCTTCCAAATATAATAGTCTCGATACGGGTTCTCCTTCGACTCTCGGGAGGCTTGAAACCACTCATGGAAAATGGACGTATGGTTCACGGCTAGATCCATGATGACACGGATCCCTCGTTCATGTGCTTCTTTCAGCATGTGCTCAAAATCAGCCATTGTGCCGTACATGTCATGGATTTTTGTATAATCACTAATATCATAACCATTGTCATGCTGTGGTGACTCATACATAGGGGTCAGCCAAATACAATCCGCCCCTAGCTCTTTGATATAGTCGAGCTTTTTCGTCACGCCATTGATATCACCTGTACCAGAGCCTGTTGTGTCTAAAAAGCTCTTCGGATAAATTTGATAGACCACGGCTTTTTTCCACCACGGTTCGTTTGTTTGTTGATTCAATTTCCTTCACCACCACTAGTTCAGTTCTTGTGATACATCCTTCTTTTTAAGTTTTGCATATAAAAGGGTACCAATGAATGGGACGATCAGCACAATCACCATTCCGATGGCAAATGCCCCCCAATATTTCGGAATGATCGAGAAGATTCCTGGAATGCCTCCAACGCCGACTGAACTTGCCAGTACCCCTTGTGAGGCAATAAACATACCAGCTATCCCTGAACTGATCAGGGCAAAAATAAACGGGAATCTATAGCGCAAGTTCACCCCAAACATCGCCGGTTCAGTAATGCCCAAGTAAGCAGAAATACTTGATGTCAGCGAGAGCCCTTTTTGCTTTTCATCTTTTAAGACAAACATCATCGCAAGTGCCGCTGATCCTTGAGCAATATTAGACAGGGCGAGCATTGGCCATAGGAACGTTCCGTGCAGTTTTGAGTTAATCAGCTGAATATCGACTGCTAGGAACGTATGGTGCATCCCTGTAATGACTAACGCTGCATACAATCCGCCGTATAAAAGGCCACCAAGTGCTGCGAATTGCTGGAACACGGTGACGAGTCCAGATGTTAAAACGTTTCCGATCGCAAATGTAACGGGACCAATGACGATAAATGATAAAAATCCAATGAGTAGTAATGTAATTGGTGCAACAACTAACAGCTGAATACTTTCAGGTGTCCGTTTTGTTATAAATAATTCGAGCTTTGCGAGTAAATAGGAGGCAACGAGTATCGGCAGAACTTGCCCTTGATAACCTACCTTTTGCACTTCAAGTCCAAACAAATTCCAAACAGGAATGTCACCTGTCTTTTCCGCCGCTCCATATCCCCACGCATTCAACAGATCTGGATGTACAAGCATCAGTCCGAGGACCATCCCTAAAAGTGGATTACCTCCAAACCGCTTGACAGCCGACCAGCCGATTAATGCTGGCAAAAAGGTAAAGGCAGTGCCTGCAATCAAGTTGATCATATTTGCTAAATCCGCCCATGCCGGATACACATCCACAATGGATTTTTGATCAAAGAAAATATCAGGAGCTGTTAAAATATTATTAATCCCCATCAATAAACCGGCTGTCACGATAGCTGGAAGGATTGGAATGAAGATATCTGCAAGCGTTTTCACCGCACGCTGCAGTGGATTTAATTTCTGATCAGAGGCACGCTTGACGTCCTCTTTTGTCGCTTCGCCGATTCCCGTCTGTTTGACCATTTCGGCATAAACCCGATTCACCACTCCTTGACCAATGACCACTTGGTATTGGCCATTCGCTGAGAAAGATCCCTTCACTTCATCAATTTGTTCTAGTGCTTTCTCATCCACCTTAGCTTCATCTTTTAGCACAAAACGAAGTCTTGTCACACAATGTGTGGCTTGATCAATGTTTTCTTTGCCGCCAATGGCTTTCACAATCTGATCTGCCGCTGCCTGATAATCAGCCATGCTATCCCCTCCGAGATCGTTTTTTTATAAGAAAAAAGAATCAAAACTTGTATATACATGTTCACCTCATATTTTATATTTGTATATACATGTAGTCAATAAGAAAATGTAGCGCTTTCATAAAAAAAGCTCCCTCAATGTGCTCAGAGAGGCAGCGTGTCATCATCTTTTTTTATGCTCCGTTAGTTTTTCGTAGACCCTATTCTTATAAAAGGAGGAGGCTGGACGAGCAAACGTTTGGCGCTTGGATGTGAGTTCATCAAGACGTTTCTGTTTTTCCTCACATACGAGAGAGAGTTTTTTTCTTTCTTCTCCATCTATACTCGTTTTCAGTAACTCTTTGACCGTCATTAGTTCTTTTTTCAAAGCGGTTTCTTCCCCGGCAAAGCCAGCATTTTTCATGATTCGATAGCCCATCCTCAGCTCTTCAGGTACATGAGCAGCATCATCCTTTGGCAGAGGTTTCCCAAAGCCTGATAATCCTTCAAAAGCTCCATTGTCCATCGCCTTTTTGATCCGTTCTTCTGACAATCTCTGCGCAAAATCCATGACACGTCTCCTTTCAGGTCGTCTGATATTTGGTTAAGCATAGCAAAAAAGCTGACTCTCTCACAAGAGCCAGCTTTCTCGTTATTTTTTGTCGATTTTAAAAGTAGATACCATTTGTGCCAAGTCCTCTGACATGTCAGAGAGCTGTTCAATCGCACTTGAAATTTGCTGCATTCCAGCACTTTGTTGTTCTGTTGCTGCCGCTACTTCTTGAGAGCTTGCCGCATGTTCTTCTGACACGACCGAAATTTGTTCAATCGATGTAGAAATTGTTTGATATGCTCGTTCTACCTGCTGAATAGATTGAAGCAAATTGTTCGTTCTGCTTGCAAATTGAGACACTCCATCATAAATACCAGCGAAGTTCTGCGAGGTGCCTTTCATTTGCTCACGGCCTTCTTCCACTGCTTTACTGCTTTCCTCCACGCTTTCAAGGACACGCTGACTATTTTCCTGTGTGCCAATGACTAAGTCTGAGACCGTTTTAGCTGCATCAGCTGACTGTTCAGCTAACTTACGGACTTCATCAGCGACAACAGCAAATCCTTTTCCTTCTTCTCCTACACGTGCTGCTTCAATAGAAGCATTCAGTGCAAGCAGATTCGTTTGCGCTGAAATGTCCGTAATAATGGAGATGACACTTTCAATTTCTGTTGAATGTGATTGTAATTCTTCTGCCGCTTGCTTGGAGCTTGTCATCATGTCGTGTAACATGTTGAGATGTTCAAGCACATGCTGCACTAATTTTTGACCAGATTCTGACTGCTCTTGTACTTCTGATGAAACAGATTTCATTTCATCTACTTCTTTTGTTACGCCTTCGATTTGAGTATCGATTTCCGCAACAGATGTTGTGCAGTCTGTAATGTTTGCGACTGAATCATTGATTCCTTCACTCATATTCGTCATCGCTTCTGACACTTGCTGTGCACTTTGACTAGATTCCGTTGTCACTGTGCGAAGCTGTGAAGACATTCTCGACACTTCACTTGATGAGTTTGAGATCTGTCCAATAAGCTCTTTGATCCGCCCCTGCATTTTCTGGAAGGAAGCCGCTAATTGACCGATCTCATCTTTACTTTGAACTTCTACCATGCCAGTTAAATCACCATCTGCAATTCGATCCGCTGATTCCATTAATGAACGTGCTGGTTTTGCAATTCTTCTTCCCATGAAGAATGAGAAGAGTAATCCACCGATGAGCACAATCGCAGATGCTACTGTAATATAAATTGTCAGCTTTTTCGTTGTTTCTGGAACAACAGACGCGTCTAAGTCAATTCCTAAAATCCCCGTGAGTTCACCGCCTGAATCTTTAATTGGTAAAAAGACGGATTTATGAGTCCCATACGAATCAACGTAAATATCACTTTTGACCATTTTATCTTCAGAAAGAGCTTGTTTCATTTCATCTGAAAAGACATAATCTTGATCAAAATCATTGTCTTCCCCTGTTAGTACGATGATTCTTTCTTTGCCGCCCTTATTTGATAACACGTATAAGTTCTCAAGCGTATGATCTTTTTGTAGTTCTGTGAATTTCTTTTTGATCTCCACATAAATAGGATCATCCTTCCCGCTAATGCTAAGGACATTTCCATCAATATTATCGATTTCTTTTTTAGCTGTATCAATATCTGTTGTTAATCGATAATCAAATTGCTTTAATAATTGGGAAGATAAATCCTGGCTAACTAAATAAAATGTTAGAACGAATAATGCAACGGTTGCGAGTAATGTTACGACAACGACTGACATGATTTTGGAGGATATCGTAAGTCCTCCAAACTTCCTTTGTTTCGCCATTTTTTTCTACATCTCCACTCTCAATTTTAATTTAAGCCTCTACACTTTCAAATTGTCCACAAACAGATGCAATGACATCTTTTAAATAAGATACGATATGAGGGATATGCTCCGGTAACGTATAAGGTGAAATCACAAAAAATTTACTCACACTTAGATAGAATTCTTGACCTTCTTTGGCGTTGACTTGTAAAAACTTCGTTGTATCACCAAAGAACATTTCGTCTCTTTTCTCTCCAAGCTTTTCAAAGAGGATTTTGTTCAAATCATTGTTGCGCTCAATTTCCATAGCAGTTGCTTCTCCTGATATTTCTTCCTTAAAACGAGGAGATCCGTCTAGGTAAATTCTAAACAATGTAGCCATTCCGACATTGTCATCATTGACGACTTCTGCTTGTGGAATTTCCTGACGAAGTGCTTCTCTAAATGCAAGGTTCACCTCTAAAAATTGACCGAGCAAGCGCTGGTATCCTTCAATTCCAAACGTTAGTAGCACACTTAGCATGCTGATGGAGCTTCCCATTCTTGAGCATTCAAGCGTATAACCGGTATGGTACTCCCCGTATCCTCTATGTCCAACATATGGTGTTTCTTGTTCTTCTAGGTCCAAGCGCTTTAAGTCAGCAGCGTTTTTCACTAAGAATAAACTAGATGTGTACGGTGTTTGTCCAAGTTTTTGAAAATCAAAACACATCGTATCAGCAAGAGAAAGATGCTGAAACTTTGCTTTGATTTCTTTTAACATACGAAGAACACCGTCTGAGAATTGCAGCGGGTTTTCAGATACATCATACTCATTAAAGAAAGCAAAGAATCCACCAAGCGCCGAATCTGCATGAATATGCGGCACCTTGAGACCATACTTCTCAGCAATGGCTTCGGCCGTTTCACGCACCCCTTTTACATCATCAATTGCAATGGCATCTGTTGTTCCGGTTGTTGCCACAATATAAACGGGAATTCCGCCATTTTGGGCAACACGTTCCATTTGACAACGCAAATCTTCCATATCCATCGAATGATCTTTATTCGTCTTAATTCTGATTAAGTTGTCTGTGCCAAGCCCTGTTGCTTCCATTGACTTAAATAAGCTGTAATGTGCTGCATCAGAACAAAACGCATAAAGATTTTGCGGGACACCTTTTCGTAATGACTCCGGTGCAACTTTCGAAATTGCTAAACGAAGCCCCGAGAAAATAGCCCCTTGACCTCCCCATGTTGTGTAGCCCCCGCTCACATTTGGATCATATCCGATGAGCTTAGACATCATTGAGACCACTCTGACCTCAGCTTCTGCGCCTGCTGGTCCATACACATCCCATAGGTTGTTTCCGTTAACCAGCATAGCCGTCAGCATGCCTAGAATTCCTGGTGTACTTGCCATTGGCAAAATGTTCGTGAAGAAATACTTCGTGTGGTATGGATGATTATGTAAAAGCTTCAGTAATTCTTCATTCACAAGTTCCGCTTGTTGTCCGTTCATCGGAATTTGACTTGTTTCAGTGAGCTTTTTGTAAAAGTCCTCCTCGCGATTCTTTTCACCTTTTAGGTGAGCACGGTTCGGATCCTTCAGGTCATCGACCCCTGAAATGATCTGTTCCATTAATTTAATGAGTTCTTTCCGCTCTTCTGCATTTCCGTCCTCACTCGGAAACCAGTTCTGAACGAGGTTCTGTGCTCGTACAGTCATATACTATCAATCCTTTCAATGGAAGATTTCCTGTCACTGTCTATATCGACCCCGTTTCAAAAGTTTATAGTGTCGAACTGTTCACTTAAGTATATTTAGATAATTTGTTCACCCATCAAAAAGAATAGAACCCTTACAATACACATCAAAACCATTATGTTTGTGAAACAATAAAATATATTAATATACTTACACAAAGGAATTATTATCCAGACAATTCAGCGGTTTATTCGTTCATTTTTTTTACTTAACCTGCATAAACATTAATAAACACTGGAAATACGCCTAAATGCACCATTGTAGAAATCAAATTAATTCTTTAGACTTGTGTCTTTTTACCTGTTTTATTGATATAGCAACAGGAAAAATACAGAATTTTCTGTAATTATTAGGATGAATTTCACAAAAAGTTTTTCGGAGATCGAATATTTTCGATGTCTTCCCAACTCTAGCTCGGACAGGCTGCCTTAGGTGCTCACCGGTTATGACTTTTCTATTTGTGCATTTCATGGTATATTCTAATGGTTCGTTTTCTTTCGTTCCGCCTCTTCCGTTTAACGGAGAAAAGGAGTGTTTAAATGAAAACATTTATTCAAAAAAGGGGCCTCGGCTTCTTTGTAATTGCAGCCATCTTGTTATGGCTCAAGACGTATACAGCTTATTTAATCGAATTTAAACTTGGTATATCAAATGTGCTTCAGCATATTTTGCTTTTTGTGAATCCTATTAGCTCCAGCTTGTTCTTTCTTGGCTTTGCTTTATTGTTCAAGAAAAAATGGCAGCCTGCCGCTATCATTGTGATTCACTTTTTCATGTCTTTTTTACTTTACGCAAACATCGTGTACTATCGATTCTTCAATGACTTTATCACGCTGCCTACAGTGATGCAGGCAGGAACGAATGGCGGACAATTAGGTGATAGTGCATTTTCACTCATGCGTTGGACTGATATGTTTTACTTTCTCGATACCATCATCTTGATCGTACTCGCAGTCCGCATGAAAAGACAGCAGCAAACAAGTACAGCGACTGTACCTGTTCAAAAAACAAAATCGTTTAGACTCGTTCTTGTGTCCTCTGTTCTGATCTTTGTTGTCAACTTAATCGCAGCAGAAATTGATCGCCCAGAGCTTTTATCAAGATCGTTCGACCGCAATTATTTAGTCAAATACTTGGGTGCTTATAATTTTACGGTGTTTGATGCCATTCAAAATGTGAAATCAAACAGCCAGCGTGCCCTGGCAAATTCAAGTGACGTAACAGATGTAGAGAATTATCTAAAGGCGAACAGCGCTGATCCTAACCCGGCTTATTACGGGAAAGCGAAAGGCATGAACGTCATTACAATTTCTCTTGAATCACTGCAAAACTTTGTCATTGATTACAAAGTGAATGGAAAAGAGGTCACTCCTTTCCTCAATTCATTAGCCCATGACAACAAAACGTTTTATTTTGATAACTTCTTCCATCAAACAGGACAAGGAAAGACATCTGATGCGGAATTTATGATGGATACGGGGCTTTTCCCATTATCACAAGGCTCTGTGTTTATTAACAAAGCTCAAAACACATATCAGGCGCTTCCTGGCATTTTGAAAAAGGACCAATACACGTCCGCTGAATTCCACGGGAATACGAAAACGTTCTGGAACCGAAATGAAATGTTTAAGTCCTTTGGATATGACAGATTTTACGATTCTGAGTACTACGATATGAATGAACAAGATACGAAGAACTATGGATTGAAAGACAAACCGTTCTTCAAAGAATCCATGCCAATGCTTGAAAATCTAAAACAGCCGTTTTATTCGAAATTCATTACGCTGTCAAACCACTTCCCATTTGGTATGGATGAAGGTGATACCGATTTTGAACCTGGCGACTTCGGAGACTCTGTCGTTGATAACTACTTCCAATCTGCTCATTATTTAGATGAAGCCATTGAACAGTTCTTTAATGACTTGAAGAAATCCGGTCTCTATGACAATACCGTCGTCATTATGTACGGTGACCACTACGGCATTTCAGAAAACCATAATGAAGCGATGGAAAAAGTGACTGGCGAAAAAATTGGAGACTATGAAAATGCCCAGCTTATGCGTGTGCCGCTCTTTATCCATGTGCCAGGCGTAAAAGGCGGACAGATTCATAAATACTCTGGTGAAGTCGATGTTGCGCCTACCCTTCTCCACCTGCTCGGAGATGATACGAAGAACTATTTAATGTCTGGTTCTGATATCTTATCGAAGAACTTTAAAGAGCTTGTGCCATTTAGAAATGGAGACTTCGTGTCTAAGGACTACACGAAAGTAGGCAATAACTATTACAGCAACAAAACAGGTGAAAAAATCGAGCCGACTGAAAAGGCATCACAAGAAAACGAAACGGTGAAAAAGATGCTAGAGACATCTGATAAGATTGTCACGGAAGATTTACTCCGTTTCTACAAACCTAAAGGCTTTACACCAATTGAGCGCAATGATTATGACTACACAAAGAAAGTACAGGATGAAAAAGATTCTTCTTCCGCCAAAGATGAATCCAGCTCGTCTTCCAAATAACTTTCTCATTTAAGGCCCCAGCCGTCAGCTGGGGCTTTTTACGTTTGATCCGCATGACACCGGGTATAGTTGAAGAAGGAGGGATTGATTAATCATGAAAAAAACAGCAGCTTTTATCGTGACCGCTTCACTCGCTTCTTCCACCTTATTCGGTTTTAGCCCATCGATTTCAGCGCACGCCATGACCAAAACGGAGACAGAACAGTCCATTCCTCAAGGGCCGAAAGCAGCGCTAAACAGTATTTATCAGCTAGCACATCAAGGACAAATGCCATACTATGCAGAAGGACTCAAAATAGGGGTTCAAACAAAAAAAGACGTACGACATAAACTAGGACAGCCTTATCCAGAAACCGGTCAAAGCGGCTTTGATTTGTATCATGCTGAGATGGGCAACCCTGGATTTGCTTTTCACTATGACAAAAAAGGCAAGATTAACGAAATCCGTTATTTTGGAACAAATGTAGAAAAAGAAACGAATATCGGAGGAATGACTCCTTCCCTATTAAAGAAACAGCTTGGACCAGCAGATTCAGTCAGCACCATCCCGCAAACAAAAGAGAAAAAATACGTTTATCAGACCGGTAATTATGAGCTCGAATTTATCGTCGGACATGATCCAGATATCAGTCAGCACGAGCTGACTGTGGTGCATATTAACCTCATCAAAGCCGGTTCCTAAATAAAAAGCATCCTGAGTTTTCACTCAGGATGCTTTTCTTTATTATGATGCCACTTCTAAATGCGGCTTTCTTTTCAGTTTTCGCTTAAGGACTGGACCTGCTACATAATCAAGGCCAAGTTTTCCGGCATTTCCTTTCGCTGCCATAATGAAGACGGCGATCAGAAGAAGAAGCGGGTTAACAGAAACGGTTCCAGCTAGTAAGAAAGAGACATTCATCACGCTTCCAAAAAAGGCTGCTGTTGTTGTGAACAATCCAACAATTAGTCCTAGACCAACTAAGATTTCTCCCCACATGACCATGGCACTGAAGAGTCCGGCATTTGGCAACGCGACATTTTCTAAAAACCAGACATAGAACGGATAAACAAGATGTCCATCTTTCACAACAGGTTCAGCTATGGCAAATTGCAAATATCCTGATGCATCGAATCCGCCTGTTAGTTTTCCAATACCAGATGTCAGCCAAGTCCATCCGATATAAAGTCTTGCTGCCAAAAGGATAACCGCTGCCCATACATTCGTTTGTAAGAATTTTGTAAACATGATGATGCCTCCTTTTAAATTATGTGAAATATTTCACATTTTCTTTATGATCTTATTATACTACTTAATATACATTTGTGATCCTTTTCACATATATATTCACAAATTGTTCATGAATATCTAGTCGAGGTAAACTTTTCCCTTGCTATGGCCGTCTAAGTTATTTCAGACAGTAAAAAGGGGTTATACTTGGTATGAAAACATTATTTCATTTTGCTTATTTACAGGCCATCTCTTGTCTATTTCCTGTCATGATCTTTACGGCGCTTGCCCTATCAAAGGTCGTGTCTATTCCTTTTCTTCATCGATATGATGTTATTCTTCTGCTTTGCCTCATGGCACAGCTTCTCATGCTGATGCTACGGCTTGAAACGCTGACAGAGTTGAAGGTTATTTGTCTCTTTCATGTGATTGGAATAGGCTTAGAAATCTACAAAGTACATATGGGTTCATGGTCCTATCCTGAAGAGGCTTATACGAAAATCTTTGGGGTTCCGCTCTATAGCGGTTTTATGTATGCGAGCGTGGCAAGCTATATTTATCAGGCACTGACTCGACTTCACGTGAAGGTGAAAGCATGGCCTCATCCGTATCTTTCGATTGGGATCAGTTTATGTATTTACTTCAATTTCTTTACTCATCACTGGATTTATGATCTACGCTGGTGGCTGACATTACTCCTAGTGGTTGTGTTTCGAAAAACAACAGTTTCCTTTCAGGTCGGTTCATCGACCTTTCGCATGCCGCTTGTTATCTCGTTTTTGCTGATTGGCTTTTTTATTTGGGTGGCCGAAAATGTCACGACCTTTTTAGGAGCATGGCAATATCCAAATCAGCAGCATGCTTGGTCTATCGTCCATCTTGGTAAAATCAGTTCATGGTTTTTACTTGTTGTCATCAGCATTGTACTGGTGATCGAACAGCGAAAACAAAAAAACGTTCAGCCCATTTGATCTGGCTGAACGCTTTTTTTAGTCCCGAGCGACTTCCTTGCGAAGATCATCGGCGACAAATTCGACATTTGTTCCAATGATGATTTGTACGGAAGTTTTTCCTGACGTCAGTACCCCTTTGGCACCTGCTTTTTTCAATGTACCTTCATTTAATAAATTGGTATCTTCTACTGTTAAACGAAGACGGGTCGCACAATGGTCAATTGTGGTGATATTGCCTTTGCCGCCTAGTCCCTCTACGAGAATACTTGCTCCGGCAGTATGTGTATCATCCCCTGAAATATCTTCGATGTCATCATCTTCCCTGCCCGGTGTTTTTAGCTTTAACAATTTAATCAGGAAATAGAAAACAACAAAGTAAATCACGCCATAGATGACCCCAACTACAAGTAACAGAATGGGTTTTTGCGCAATTCCAAAACTTAAAACGTAATCAATCGCACCCGCTGAAAAAGCGAAACCGCTATGAATGCCTAAGGTGTTGACAATAAAGAGCGAAAGACCAGTTAATATCGCATGAACACCATATAAAAGTGGAGATAAAAACATAAATGAGAATTCAATTGGTTCTGTGATCCCTGTAATAAATGACGTCAGTGCCATTCCAATCATAAGACCGGCTGTTGCTTTTCGTTTTTCAGGCTTTGCGGTCACAACCATCGCGAGACATGCCGCTGGCAGCCCGAACATCATCACTGGGAAGAAACCAGTCATAAAGACACCTGCACTTGGATCGCCTTTGAAGAACCGCGCTAAATCACCTGTCGCTCCGCTGAATTCACCGAATTGAAACCAAAATAGATTATTCAACACATGGTGAAGTCCTAATGGAATGAGCAAGCGGTTAAAGAAGCCAAACAGCCCGGCACCCGTTGCTCCAAGACTTAAAATCCACTCTCCCAAATCATTGATCACACTTTGAATTGGAGGCCATACATATCCAAAAACGGCTGCTAATAGAATGGTAAAAAGTGCTGTCATAATTGGCACAAGCCGTCTTCCACTAAAGAAACCTAAGTATTCCGGCAGTTTCGTGTCCTTAAATTTATTGTAAACGTAACCTGCCAAAAGTCCGCACAAAATACCACCCAATACCCCCATATTGTTGGTCGAATTGATCGACGTGGTACCAGCTGACAAAATAAAATAAGAGATCGCTCCAGATAACGCCGCTGCCCCGTTACCGTCCTTTGAAATACCAATCGCTACACCCATAGCAAAAATTAAAGCCAAATTCGCAAAAATTGCATTTCCTGCCGCATGAATAAACGGGATGTTGAATACATCTTCTCGCCCAATAGCCAAAATGATACCCGCTGCAGGAAGCACAGCGATTGGAAGCATAAATGATTTTCCTAACTTTTGAAAAAACTGAAACACCATCTTATTTCTCCCCCCTTCGTCATCATCATGAACAAATCTCTCATGATGTTCATAAAAAATATATCATATGCACATCTAGTTATCTATACCAATTTGTCCACACCTCACCCGAATCTCAGCCTTTACTCTTTTGGCGTAAAATGTGGTAAGCTATTGAATAGAATGAAGTTATAGAAAGCGGGAATGAACAGTGATTGTCAAACATGATCATGAGTTAGAAGCCTTAAAAAAAGTCGGCCGAATTGTCGCTTTGGCAAGAGAAGAAATGAAAAGCCAAGCGAAACCAGGCATGTCTACAAAAGAATTAGATTTGATTGGGAAAAAAATATTAGAAGAACATGGAGCCAATTCAGCTCCTGAAAAAGAATATGATTTCCCCGGTACGACTTGCATCAGTGTCAATGATGAAGTCGCACATGGCATTCCAAGTGAAAAAACCATTTTACAAGAGGGCGACCTCATTAATATTGATATCTCAGCAGAGCTTGATGGATATTATTCCGATACTGGGATTTCATTCGTTTTAGGTACAGGAGATGCTCGTCTTGAAGCATTATGCCAGTGTGCAGAGGATGCATTCCTTGAAGGATTAAAGCATGCGAAAGCCGGTAAAAGACAAAATCAAATTGGCCGTGCGGTCTACAATACAGCGAAAGAACAAGGATTTACCGTCATTAAAAACCTGACAGGACACGGCATTGGGAAAAGCCTGCATGAAGCACCTAACCATATTTTGAACTATTATGATCCATTCGATAATGCTTTGTTTAAGAATGGGACAGTGATCGCCTTTGAACCTTTCATTTCAACAAATGCCGAGTCGATTTATCAAGCGGATGACGGCTGGACATTTAAAACACCTGATAAGAGCCTGGTCGCACAGATTGAACATACGATTGTGATCACAAAAGACGAACCGATTATTTTAACAAAGCTGTAAGCAAGCGGGTCCCCTCCTTCACTGGAGGGGATTTTAGCGTGTAGACAAACCCTCGCATTCGGTGTCAGTCCTGCGCGCCAGTACTCGTCCTTCCTAGACTTCAAAGGTTTTCTATCACGCTGAAGAGAAGACAAAGGGCTAAAATCAAGTTCATTTTAGCCCTTTCTCAACAATCTGCAATCCCTTTCACGAATCTGTCACGACTAAACAAAAATGCCTGTGGTAAAATAGGCAAAGATATGCGAAAGGGGTCTTATTTGATATGTGGTTCATCATCATCGGTGTTATCTTCTTTATTGAAAGTATTATTTTAACGGTTGTAGGTATTAAGAAAAAACAATCCATGATGACCTACCTCGGGATTGTCATCATGATTATGACAGTGGGCATGATCATCGTTACCCTCAACCCGCCAAATTCATAAATGATCATTTCCAGCATATACATGGATCATAGGCAGATAGAATCAGTTTTCATTTCTAAACACCTGCACACTTTTCACGTCCTTTTTTGAGATGTTACAATGCAGGCAGTTTCCATTGAAAGGAGTTTTCTATCATGCATTATGGTAGCAAAGGCTGGTATGTCGAAGAATTAAAGAAGCTTGGTGTGACCAAGCATGAAGGAAGAAAGCTTCAAAGCTTTAAAACTTATTTCCTTGCAAATCTTCTTGAGCAAAAGAAAACGAGCTCTTAAATGTTGAAAAGCCGTACATCCATAGCAGATGTACGGCTTTTTTATATGGGCTGAACACGTTTTTCTAAAGATTTTCTGACCACATCTGCTAAGGCATCTACTTCAAGAACTGCTTTCAGCCTGTTTTGATCTACTTGACGGTATTTGACTTCATTGACTTCGTGGACTGTGATGGGATGGGGCGCTTTTTCGACTAACACAAGAGCTTCATCAGGAGAGACCATTCCTTCTTTCAGTACACGCAAATAAAAACCGGTATATCCCGTTTGCTGAACTTCCTTCACAAGCTTCATGTTTCCATGCTTAAGAGAGAGCTTCACACATGGCTGTCTTGGCTGGCTGACCTCAACAATCGCTTCCCCAAACTGAAATACATCACCAATACGGACTTCTGTCTCTACAAGCTGATGCACGGTCACGTTCTCACCGAAAGCTGCCTCCTGTAACGACACCCCTAAAAATTGCTCAAAATAAGTATAGTGATCATATGGAAAGACGCAAACGGCTTTATCATAACCTCCGTGATGAACCAAATCACCTTGTCCGTCTCCACCAAAATTGAGCTGACTCAAATAGACAGGCTCGTGAATACGCTTTTTGTTGATGGCTGTTTTGATTTCTTTACCATTCACATAGGTGGTGATAGGTTGTCCTACTTGAATTCCTTCGATGTCGTACCTTGTCTGCCCCACTCTCGCCATCTCCTTTGATTGTCTGATTGCCTTTTATTTTACATGGTTTGACAGTCAAATCATAGTCGGTACATGAAGGAACGAGGCAGGTTATGGTACGATGAGAAAAAAGGAGAGATGACATTGGTTCATTATCACGCTATTGTAAAAGGACGAGTGCAAGGAGTCGGTTTTCGATATTTTGTTCAAGGAGAAGCCGTCAATCGAGGGATAAAAGGCTGGGTACGCAACACAGATGAGGGTCACGTGGAGTTAAAAGTAGAAGGAGAGCAGCAGGAGGTTTTTGACTTTTTAGAGACCGTCCGTAAAGGCAGTCCTTTTTCAAAAGTCACACATTTGGACATGGAGCCGCTCACCAAGTTCGCCCATTATCAAGACTTTCGGATTAGAGGATAGTTGATGTGTATCCTTTATTTCACAACATTAAATGGGTTTGCAACATAATAACCAATCAAGGTTGTACGTGAAGCATCTTTGTAGAGACTCACATGAACATCATAGTTGGCTGATCCACTGTTAGGAAGTAATAAACGAGTAGGTGCTGCGAAAGCGTTTTGTCCAGAGATAGACCCTTCGTGTGTAAAGACTGGTGTCACTGGGAAAGTAAGTTTTCGAACAGCAGCTGTATAATAAAGTGTTTCATTTGTTGTTGCTGTCATGTTGACGTTGACCTGAGGATGAAGCGAAGTATAAGTTGAACGATCGGTTGTCACCTTTAAAACGATGTCATTCTGAACCATTGCTCCAGTCGTTGCTTTAGCTCTTTCATTTCCTATTGGTAGAAATCCGTTGAAACTGAATACAGCCAAAAATATGAGCAACGTCATTTTTTTCATCTCTATTCCTCCTTTTTGATTTCACCGTCATTAAACCATTATTTTCCAAAATAAACAACATTCAAAAGACTCATTTCATACAAAAAAAACCTAGCTTTTCGCTAGGCTCTTTCCGTCCCGTGGTAGGGTTTTTCCTGATAAAAATAATTCGGTTTCACGATCGTATTGTCATAGTGACGATGGAAGATATGCGTAGCAGCTGGTGATACTGGCGGAATCAGCCATGTCCAGTCGCCAGTCAGCTTGCGGTCAGCCTTTTCTTCCTGTTTTTCAAATTGTTTGAACTGATGGGCAGCTGTATGATGATCCACAATGGTCACCCCTGCTTCCCGGTAAGAATGAAGAACCGCCACATTCAACTCGACAATGGCTTTGTCCTTCCAAAGTGACGAATTTTTTGTTGTATCGAGCCCTAAAATAGAAGCAACTTTTTTCAGCATATTGTAGCGGTTTTCGTCAGCTAGATTTCGTGCGCCAATTTCTGTTCCCATATACCATCCATTAAACGGTGCCGCATTGTAATGAATGCCGCCAATTTCTAATTTCATATCAGCAATAATCGGAACAGCATACCATTTCAGTCCTAAATCACCGAACCCATCATATTCAGGATGAGTGATCTCTACCTCTTGAACGATCTCTTTCGGAAGATCATACAGAACCGGCGGCTGATCTTTTAGCTGAAACATAAGTGGCAGAAGGTCAAAATGCGTGCCTTCGCCTTTCCAGCCATGCGCTTCACACAACTTGGTTAATTCAAGTGATGCCTCGTCCCCAATGATGCCATATTCCGACTCATATCCCGCATAACGAACGAGCTGATGATTATAAATAACGACTTCCTTCTGTCCCTTGTTCTCTGGTGGGAAGATGGTAATGGACGGTTTGATTTTACCCCCATTTGTCGCATACTCAATATGATGAAAGAGTGCCTCTTTCACCTCATCTTCTGTTGTCACGTGCCGGCAGTCATGCACATGCAGTGTTGACCAAAACAAGCGCCCAATGCACCGGTTGCTGTTGCGCCATGCCATTTTTGCCCCGTGAGCTAATTCTTCCTGCGTATGAGTATACATACCGTCAGACTCGATTTCTTTTTTTATTTCATGCAGACGTGCTGCTTTTTCTTCATTTGACTTGCCTAATTCTTCATAGCATACAGAAATAAAAGCTTCTGCTTCATTCCACAACGCTTCTTGGTTACTCAAACATACTCGCCTCACTTTAATACGAATATATCCATTGTAGCGGTTTCTATTGATAAATTCACTTGTTTCAAACCATTTTTTATCATATCGTGCGACGATTGTCCTTAGACAATGGATGAATCAATGACTTCAAGGGTCTTTTGGAGCCAGCGAACATACCCTTTTTCCCTTTCAATTGCTCTTGTCAGCACTAAATAATGCCCGAATTGTATTGAATGCAGTGATTGGGCAGATGGATTTTCTTCTGTTAAAATGTTCAGTTTCTGTTCAAGCATCTCTACTTTCTTTGTTCGCTCCTGCAGCTGATGTGAGAAGAGACCGGCCGCTTCTTTTTGATCCATAGATGAGATAAAGAACGTTTTTAACATAAATTCATCTTTTGTTGTGTCTGGAATCGGGCCTTTTTCCCTTAACCACTGATGCAGTTCTCTTTTTCCTGCATCAGTGATTTGATAAACCTTCTTCTCTAGCTTTTTTCCTTGTATGTGAATATCAAATTCAATAAAACCCTCTTCTGTTAGTCGCTTTAATTCAGGGTATATTTGACTATGCTTCGCACTCCAAAACTGTCCAAGGGAATCTTCAAAGTGTTTCTTCATATCGTATCCCGTCAGCTCACGCTGATCTAGTAAGCCAAGAATGGCATATTTCAGTACTCTCATGACATGCCTCCAACGCATATTCTTTGACAATAGTATACCATACACCCTAAAATAAACATGTAAATCATGACATGTTTGAAACAACATCATTTTAATTGAAAGAAGGAATAAACATGGATCAATTCGTTGGACTTCATATGATTTATACGTATGAAAATGGCTGGGAATATGAGATTTACATTAAAAATGATCACACCATTGATTACCGCATTCATAGCGGAATGGTTGGAGGCCGCTGGGTTCGTGATCAAGAAGTGAATATTGTGAAACTGACAAAAGGGGTATACAAAGTTTCCTGGACGGAACCGACTGGGACAGACGTGTCTTTGAATTTTATGCCTGAGGAAAAACGCATGCATGGCGTCATTTTCTTCCCAAAATGGGTGCATGAACGTCCAGATATCACCGTTTGCTATCAAAATGACTATATCGATCTCATGAAAGAATCCCGTGAAAAATATGAAACCTATCCGAAATATGTCGTACCAGAATTCGCAGACATTACGTACATCCACCATGCTGGGGTAAACGATGAAACGATTATCGCAGAAGCACCGTATGAAGGTTTGACAGATGAGATCAGAGCTGGACGAAAATAGAAAAAGCGGCACGCACTGTGCCGCTTCTAGGGTGGTTGACAAAGGGCTAAAATGAACTTGATTTTAGTCCTTTTTATTTATACCTAACGTCTTTTGAGATAACAAGAATCGGTAAACTGGTAGTTCATCGCCTACTTTTGATGCAATAAAACCTGATGACATATAGCTGTCTTTTGATTCTGGTTCAAGGGCAAGTGACAACAAATTGGTCTCTGGCTGTGCAGTCACATATACCTTTGTTCCTTTTGGCAGTTGACGTTTCTTTTCAACGAGCCTCGTTTCAAGCTGAATATCTGTTTTGCTTGTTTCCACTCGTTTTGTCACCTCATAGGCTTGAACTGGCACTTTCATGCCAACAGGAAGTGTCACACTTTTTAACCCTAAAGTTCTGAGCTTTCTATCTACTCCTTCATGTCCTGGGAGAATAAGATAAGCTGTCGGCCGTTCTCTTGTCAATACAGGAACCGCATCACTTGCACTATGAAAACGTACCGGGACATTGGTGGTTTGTCCTTTCTCAATATCCACCATTTCAAGTGAATCGTTCACAGGCGCCTTGAAAGCATCTTGAATGACTACTTGATCATCATCATTTGGTTGAAGACCTTTTTTCACAAGTTTCAGCCGCTCCGTCACCATTTGCTGCTTCACCTGCTTAGCATGCTTCACTGTTGTCTCAATGATTTTTTCATGAGTGGTGACTTGTGCTGCCACACGCCGAGTAAAGTCCTCTCTGCCAATTCCAATCCCCCTACTTTCTACAAGAAATGATAAAGCTGGTGAAAGCGCCAGGGCATTTCGGCCAATTCGTGCATCGGTTCCGCCTTCATAAAGGTCGATCTTTCCGTCCTTCCCTCTTGTGTTTGTATAATATAAATCGTTGGAAAATCCTTTATTCGTCAATGTTTCACGTACTCCGTTGACGTACAATTCATTTGACGTGAAACGAATGCTTTCAGGAATGTTCAAATTCTTACCGGATAATATCAGCAAATCGTGATACTTGAGAGCACCTATTGCACCGATATCTTCAAACTGCTTTTGACCGACATCATATTCATGGGCATCAATGACGACCTCGGGCGCATAGCGATTAAATTCTTGATGAAGGGCTGTCAGCTCTGGAGATTCTAATGTCATGTGGTCACGGTTGCCATCCATTCCGTTTGCAAGTCTGCGGTCAAATGCATAAGAACCATCTGGGTTGATTCTTGGGACAATGATGACGTTGACATGGCTCAGTATACGCTCTCCTTCATCACCTGCTAGTCGTTTGGCGATGACAAGGGCAGATTCACCGGAGGCTGGTTCATTTCCGTGTATTTGTGCTTGAAGCCAGATCGTTGGCTTTTTTGACAGTGGAGAGATGTGGCGATCCTTTGTAAAATAGAGGGCTGGAATGGACCTGCCTTCAATGGATGTTCCAATCTGTTTCTGCGTGGCGTAAGGACTTTTACTGACAATGTCACGTAAAAAATCTTGAAGCTCTTCTTGTGTGGTAAATGCTTTTCCTTTTTTCTGAAAAGCAGGGGTATCAAACGTTTCGTCAGGCTCAGGATACAGTTTTTGAACCGAGGCTGGCTGCTCATAGCTTTTTCCATAATAAGGGGTCTCTGCATTCGCTGAAGCTGGGGTCACCATCGACAAACTTCCTGCCATGAGGCATACAGCAGCAAAAAGAATGGTACTTTTCTGTTTGGACATGCTATCCTCTCCCTTCGTTGATTTGCATTATAAAGAAAAAAACAGCAAAAGTGTCAGCATTTTTCAAAAATATATCTTTTGGAGGAATCATGCATGTCTTTATATAGGGCAAATGAATGGAGCTTGCCCTGCAATAGGACCTAAAAAAGAGCGCCTGCATGAGCAGCAGACACTCTTCTCATTACCAGATCGAAATGGCCCCAATGAGAACCGCCATCACTGTCATGGCGACAACTGCAAGAACCGCCCATTTCATGCCAAATTTCTGATGCTGATCTAGTGATACCCCAACGAGTCCAACAAGTAAATGAGTCGATGGAACAAGTGGGCTTAACATATGAATCGGCTGACCAATGATAGATGCTCTCGCAATCTCAATTTTATCGACACCGTATGCTGCCGCTGTTTCTGATAGGATCGGCAGTACCCCATAAAAGTATGCATCATTCGGCATAAAGAAAGTGAAGATCCCGCTCGTTAGCGCGACAATGACTGGAATAAACCCGCCAAGCTGCTCTGGAATAGCCGAAACAATCGAAATCGCCATTTCATCAACCATTTTTGTCCCAGTTAAGATGCCTGTAAAAACACCTGCCGCAAAAATCATCGAAGCAATCGCCAAAACATTGGTTGAATGAGCCGCAATCCGCTCACGCTGCTGCTCTAAATTCGGATAGTTCACGATAATGGCAACACAGAAGGCAAGAACAAACAGAACCGTTAAGCTTACTTTTCCAGACACAAGCAAGAGAACCAAAAGCAAAGTCAGTGTCAGGTTAAACCACCAAAGTTTCGGTCGCTTAATATCATCTTGCAGTGCCGCTGCCATTTCATTTGCATGAATCGGCTGTTCGAGCTCAATAACACCAAGACGTTTTCTTTCAGACTTCCCAAGAAAGTATGCCACCACAATCATGCTCAAAACCCCTGCACCAATGACTGGAATCATCGGGCCAAATAAAAGCGATGGATCAACGCCAAGTGCACTTGCCGCTCTGGGTGTTGCCCCTCCCCATGGAATCGTATTCATAATCCCCATGCCGACTCCGGCGATACCCGCTAAAATAATCGGACGAATGCCAAGCAGTGTAAATAGTGGAAGCATGGCTGTTGTTGTAATCATGTACGTTGTGGTTCCATCACCGTCAAGTGCGACAAGCATCGTCAGGACGGCTGTTCCGACAACAATTTTTAATGGATCGCCTTTGACGATCTTTAAAATTTTCGCCACCATTGGATCGAATAAACCTGCATCAATCATAATCCCGAAGTACAAAATGGCAAACATGATCATGACCGCCGTTGGTGCAACTTGCTGTACACCTTTGACAATCATGTCTGAAATTTCTGTAAAATGAAAACCCGCAATAAGAGCAAATGCAATCGGTGTTAATACCAATGCCGTTAGAACAGACATACGTTTCGTCATAATTAAAACCATAAATACAATCATCATAAGAAATCCTAAGATCGCTAACATTTCGTTCACCCCTTATGTTGTATACGCTTTCATTAAATGTTGGTATCCCATTTCCAACCCTTTCTGTCATGATATCTGACGTCTGAATTGAAGTAAATATTATGAATTTTAATTCTTTTTTGGTCGATAAATGCTTTTTGTTCATTTTGTGCAATCGTTGTTGTTTGTTGGTTACATGAAAAAAAGCGGTCTCATTTGACCGCTTGTTCTCCTTGTATAAATTGCTCATATTGCCTTAATTGATCTTCCATAAAGACCTTTGCTTCTTTACTATTCATATAACGGCCTGTCCAGCCTTTTTGTTTTAACTGCTTTTTCCATGACTTCGTTTGCGTCATTTTTTGAAGAAGCTGATCCCATGCTCGAATGTCGTGCTGATTCATTTGCTTTGGTCCCATCACACCACGCCAATGAGAGAAGATAAGCGGAATCCCTTGTTCTTTCCAAGTGGGCACGTCTTTGAATCCTTCTAAACGCTGATTCGTTGTGGTCGCAACGAGCTTCAATCTTTTCTTTTCATAATCATGGCGAACCTCTGTAATGGTCGTAGTCGCCGCATCTACCTCATGGTCAATGAGTGCTTGAAATAAATCATCTGCACTGTCAAATTTTAAAAACTGAATGCGGTACGGATCTATCCCTGCCATTTCGGCAGCCCGTGCGAATGAGATTTGATCATCATTTCCAAAGTCCGGGGCAAACCCAATTTTTAAGGAATCCGGTTTCTTTTTTAGTGCGTGTAATAGCTCTTTTCCATTTGAGAAAGGAGAATCAACTGGCACTGCGACTACCTGCCACTCTTCCGCAAGAATAGCAAGCGGGGTGACATCATTCATGGTCACGTTACTGCTGCCCAGCAAATTACGGCTTAATAATAAGCTTGAATTTAAACTGATATAATTGGCATCTCGCTCCATCATATAGGTCCAGCCTTTATCAACCGTTCCGCCTCTTTGATAAAGAATATGCACAGGCTCTTCCACTAGCTTTTCTTGTTCTAACACGGTTTTCATCACTTGAGCCGTTTGGTCAAATCCGCCGTCAGGTACACCTGATACCACAATGTATAATGGGCTGTGCTCCAGGAAAGAATCTTTTGCTGTTTTTTCATTAAAGGTGAGCGTTGTACAAAGACAGACCAAAATGAGTAAGAGTATTCCTTTTTTCATTTTTATGACTCCGTTTGTTTTTTGGCGGGATAATATTTTCGTTCTGGTCTACCAATGATTCCATACGCCAGCTCTGCCCGGCATTCTCCCGTTGTCACAAGATACTCTACGTATCGTCTTGCTGTTGTACGTGATGCGCCCATTTTTTCTCCGAGTTCTTCCGCTGTAATTCCGTTCATCTCTGCTGCCATGAATGTTTTCACTTTGTCCAAAGTCAATGAATTAATGCCTGTTGGCAAGTCTCGCTCATCCTTTTGTTGCGATTCTTCCTGTATTTGACCAAAAAACAGATCAATCATCGTTTGATTGACTTCATCTTTTGAATTGATTAACTCTCTCTTCTCTTTATATTCGGTTAAAACCTGCGTGAATTTTTGGGCGGTCACTGGTTTGATTAAATAATGAACCACTCCATAATGCAGTGCGTCTCTTAACAGCATCGTTTCCGTTGCAGCCGTGATAATGATCACATCCACTTCAGGATGGCGCTCTCTTAACAGCGGCAAAAGGTTCGTGCCGAGCTCATCAGGCATGTAGACATCAAGTAAAATGAGATCCGCTTGTTCTTTTTGAAGTGCCTCCCACAGATCCTTTGCACTCTTTGCCTTGCCGGCAATTTGAAAGCCTTGTACCTTTTGTATATAAGATTCATGAATCGCAGCGATTCGAAAATCGTCCTCCGCAATGAGTACCTTGATCACAACCTATTCCCCCTTTGTGCCTTTCGGTATGTAAACAGTGAAGATGGCACCGCCTTCTTTTTGGTTCGCAACTTCAATCCAGCCCCCAAGTTCATCTAGCACTTCTTTGACATTGGCAAGTCCATAACCTCGCCCTTCTCCCTTTGATGAATGTCCTCTTGTGAAAAGTTGTGAAATGGCTCCTTCATCTACACCGTCCCCTGAATCAGATACCTCTATGATAGTATCAAATCCAATATCTGTGATGAACAAGCTGACTTCTCTTTTCTCTTTATTCAATACAGCCTCAAACGCATTGTCTACGAGATTGCCAATGATGGTAATAAAGTGAGATAAACTTAAATGGGCTGGGAGCGGCTCCAATGAACTATTTTCATCAATGTGAAAATGAACCTTTTTCTCGGATGCCTTTCCTAACTTCCCAAGTAAAATGGCTTGTATCTTCGGAGAGCGAATTTGTTTCATAAGTAAATCATGCTGGCGATTTTGAAGTGTATACTCTTCTTTAATTAACTCAATGGCTTCATCCACTTGTTTCAACTCAAGCAAGCCTAAAATAGCGTACAGCTTATTCGAAAATTCGTGTGTTTGTGCTCTAAGGTCTTCTGAATATTGACTGACCTCTGTCAATGTATCCAGCAGCTTTGTCAGCTCGGTTTTCTCCCTGAAGCTCACAATTCCTCCAAATACTCGATTGTCCTGCACCACTTTTTTGACATTTAGCACGAAGGTTTTATCATTGACGACTGATTCTATGTTAGGTTCAATCGTCTCTACCTTTAGATAGGAAAGAAGATTGGCATTTGGCAACACTTGATCAATATGAAGAGGCAGCGTTGAAGAGACGCGTAGCATCTGTTCAGCTGACGTATTCATCATCGTAATGGCACCTTTACGGTCAAATGCAATGATTCCCTCTTTAATCGCATGCAGCATCGCTTCTCTTTCTCGATATAATGAAGCAATTTCATGCGGTTCAAGCCCTAATATATCTTTTCGAATACTCCTTGTTAAAAAAATCGCTCCAAAAACCCCAGGCAAGAGCACAAGAAGGGCAATATAACTTAATTTGAAGAGTTGATGAGCTGTCGCTTGATCGATATCTCTTTTTAAAAATTCGACACTGACTGTCCCAATAATTTCTTCATGACTGCCTGTTTCTTTCATGATCGGAGCACTTCCTCTGACAACGGTTTCACCATCAGAATCACCCATTGATATGGAAGTTCCTCCAAATAGCAGTGTACTTCTTCCTTCCGACACACTGATGGTTTTCCCTACATCCTCATGATTCGTATGAAAAAGAACCTTTCCTTTTTGATTGGTGATAAAAATGGCATGTGCTCTTACTTGCTCCTTCATTTGTTCAAGCACAGCCTGTTCTTCATTTTGCGAATCTCCCGTGGCCACCGATGTTTTAATGGGCGGCATATAAGATATCGTTCTAGCAGTTTGCACCGCCAGCTGTTCAGCTTGGCTCTGCCTTTCTGATGTCTGCAAAAAACCAAAACAAATGGTCAATAAGGCAATAACAACAAGTAAAAGACCAATAATTAACCCCAAAATTTTTGTTTGTAAAGTGACTTTCCTTTTGCCCATCCTCACCGCCACAACCCCTAATTCAGTAGATTCACCCGAATAGACTCTAAGAAAATCATATCATTTTTTCTCATGAAGTTAAGAGAAAATTCACATAGATAAAAAAAGGATGACTCAGTATTGAGTCATCCCTGTGTGCCTATTACGTGATGGATAAACCAGCACTCGCATAGCCTGCTACAGTATTCACTAAGGAAAGACCAGTAGCTGTTGCCGAGAATACGACAAGCAATCTTGTTTCTGGTGTGACTGGTACACTTAAACCAGTAGCGATACCGTTTGTAATAGCCCCTATCGTTAAAATACCGGTTAATGCCGGTGCCAATGTAACGCTCGCTACTTGCGTGAAGCTGTTATCTGGTGTTGGTGAAGCAAACAGACTAGCCGTCACAGTAATATTTGTGCCAACTAGAGAAAGGGCTGCTGTCGTACTAAAATAGCCCGCAAATGACGTAATGGTTCCTGCTCTCGGAACGGAGAATGCCATGTTTAACAATGTTCCTGCTGCTCCGGTTAAATCAATGATTCCGCCTACAATACTGACACCAGTGGCTGAGTTACCGAATCCTACCAAGCTAGATGTCCCGACCAAACCGCCAGCGATGGTTGTTAAAGCGACAGGTAAACCTGATGCAAATGGGATAATCGCACTCGATCCTGTTGCTCCTGTGGCTCCCGTTGCACCGGTTGCTCCCGTGGCGCCTGTTCCTGTAGCCCCTGTTGCACCCGTATCTCCTGTGACTCCTGTGGCGCCTGTGACTCCGGTTGCTCCTGTTGGACCTGTATCTCCGGTGGCACCGGTTGCTCCCGTGGCGCCTGTCACACCTGCGGCTGCCAATAACGTATAATCTGGAGACGTATCTGGTGTGCCGGTTGGTGGTGCTGTATTTACGACATAAGTTCCACCTTCATATGTCACCACTTGACCTACTGTATAGGTTGGAGCTGTTGCTGGGTCAAATGCCAAAATACCTGCTAACCCTACTCCGGTTGCTCCGGTATCTCCCGTTGTACCTGTGGCTCCGGTTACTCCAGTCGCTCCCGTATCTCCTGTTGCTCCTGTTGCTCCGGTTACTCCGGTCGCTCCCGTGTCTCCGGTTGCACCTGTGGCTCCGGTTACTCCAGTCGCTCCCGTATCTCCTGTTGCTCCTGTTGCTCCGGTTACTCCAGTCGCTCCCGTATCTCCCGTGGCGCCTGTTGCTCCGGTTACTCCGGTCGCTCCCGTATCTCCCGTGGCGCCTGTGGCTCCTGTTACTCCAGTCGCTCCCGTATCTCCTGTTGCTCCTGTTGCTCCGGTTACTCCGGTCGCTCCCGTATCTCCCGTGGCGCCTGTCACACCTGCGGCTGCCAATAACGTATAATCTGGAGACGTATCTGGTGTGCCGGTTGGTGGTGCTGTATTTACGACATAAGTTCCACCTTCATATGTCACCACTTGACCTACTGTATAGGTTGGAGCTGTTGCTGGGTCAAATGCCAAAATACCTGCTAACCCTACTCCGGTTGCTCCGGTATCTCCCGTTGCACCTGTGGCTCCGGTTACTCCGGTCGCTCCCGTATCTCCCGTGGCGCCTGTGGCTCCGGTTACTCCAGTCGCTCCCGTATCTCCTGTTGCACCTGTAGCTCCGGTTACTCCGGTCGCTCCCGTATCTCCCGTGGCGCCTGTGGCTCCGGTTACTCCAGTCGCTCCCGTATCTCCTGTTGCACCTGTAGCTCCGGTTACTCCAGTCGCTCCCGTATCTCCTGTTGCTCCTGTGGCTCCGGTTACTCCAGTCGCTCCCGTATCTCCTGTTGCTCCTGTGGCTCCGGTTACTCCGGTCGCTCCCGTATCTCCCGTTGCTCCTGTTGCTCCGGTTACTCCAGTCGCTCCTGTATCTCCCGTTGCACCCGTGGCTCCGGTTACTCCGGTCGCTCCCGTATCTCCTGTGGCTCCCGTATCTCCTGTGGCTCCTGTTATTCCAGTCGCTCCCGTATCTCCCGTTGCACCCGTGGCTCCGATTGCTCCTGTAGCACCGGTGGCTCCTGTATCTCCTGTAGCACCGGTCGCTCCGGTTCCTGTTGCTCCTGTGGCACCCGTATCTCCTGTGGCTCCTGTAGCACCGGTGGCTCCTGTATCTCCTGTAGCACCGGTCGCTCCGGTTCCTGTTGCTCCCGTGGCACCCGTATCTCCTGTGGCTCCTGTCGCTCCGGTTGCGCCGGTATCTCCAGTAGCGCCGGTCGCTCCGGTTCCTGTTGCTCCCGTGGCGCCCGTATCTCCGGTGGCTCCTGTCGCTCCAGTTGCGCCGGTATCTCCAGTAGCGCCGGTCGCTCCGGTTCCTGTTGCTCCCGTGGCGCCCGTATCTCCGGTGGCTCCTGTAGCACCGGTGGCTCCTGTATCTCCTGTAGCACCGGTAGCTCCGGTTCCTGTTGCTCCTGTGGCACCCGTGGCGCCCGTATCTCCCGCAGCTGCTAACAATGTATAATCTGGAGACGTACCTGGCGTACCTGTTGGTGAAGCTGTATTCGCCACATACGTACTTCCATCAAATGTCACCACTTGACCTTCTGGATAGGTTGGGGCATCCGCTGGATCAAATGCCACGATACCGGTTAAGCCTACACCGGTGGCACCCGTGGCGCCCGTTGCGCCCGTTGCTCCTGCTGGACCCGCAGGGCCTACTGGACCCGCCGGACCTGCTGGGCCTCTTCTTCCTCTTCCCCCTGGCGGTCCTTGAATGACACACACACAAGGATCTTTTCCGCAGCATGGATTTTTTACTGGTTTCCTTGGTTTGTCTGATTTACCTTTCTTACAACTATCACATTCCCAGCCATCATCCTTATACGCATCATACCAGCTTCCTTTTTGGTAGTGGTCTGTCGAATGAGTTGGGTATATCTTTCCGCATTGTCTACATTTTCTCATAGAATCACCCCAATCCATCGTATTCATCATGATCGATAAAGGTGTATGTACAATTTTATTTTTATCAAAAAATTTGAAAGTCCTTGCACTCTACGTGCAAGGCCCTCTCTCCATCGTTAAAATGTCATCGTCATTTTTAAATCTTTTCCTACCATACTATATTCAATATCCGCTGGACGGATCGCCTTTTTTAGTTTTTTCACACCTTCTCCTTCAAAAAAAGTAGGTGCATCTTTCCCTCCAATCAACAAAGGTGCCATATAGATAACAGCTTCGTTCACAAGTGATGCTTCTAAAAATGACGCACTCACACTGCCCCCTGCCTCTACAAGCACTGACATCACAGAGCGCTTCTTCAACATGTGTAACACATCCTGAAGATCTGTCCGGTGTTCTCCGCTTGTGACAAATACTTGATGACCTTTTTGTATCAACTGTTGATACTTTTGATGATCATAATCTTGTGATGTACAAATTATGGTTTCTGCCCTATGATCTGTTAAGCATTTGGCATGAAGCGGTATCCTTAATGTTGAATCTAAAATGACACGAATGGGCTGATGGTTGAATGAATCCTTTACAATTAAGCCGGCATCATCTTGAATAATCGTTTCCACTCCTGTCAGCACCGCATCTGCTTCTTGACGTAAGCGCTGCACTTCTGTTCTCGCCTCTATTCCTGTGATCCATTTGCTTTCTTGATCAGCCGTGGCAATTTTCCCATCTATCGAAATAGCTGATTTTAAGATGACATAAGGAAGGTTTGTTTGCATCAAATGAAAAAAAGGAGCATTTAAACGATCTGCTTCCTGTTTACATATCCCTTGCTCCACTTCAATTCCAGCCTTTTTCAAAAAAGCAATTCCTTTACCTGCAACAACCGGATTCGGATCTTGGGTGGCAATCAGCACTTTCTTCACTCCACTTTTGATGATCGCTTCGGTGCAAGGGCCTGTTTTTCCGTGATGTGTACAAGGTTCGAGTGTCACATACATGTCAGCTCCCTTCGCCTTTTCTCCTGCCATTCGCAGTGCATGAATTTCAGCATGAGGCTCGCCAGCCTTCATGTGCGCACCAATCCCAACAATCTCACCGCTCTGAACAATCACTGCACCAACAAGCGGATTGGGTGAGGTTTGTCCTTTCATCGCCTTCGCGTTGGCAATCGCCAGCTTCATATAAAAAACATCGTCTTTCATCTCGGGCTCCTTTCTTCTCTCAAGGGAAAGAACTCCTTCAGAAAATGAAGGAGTTCTATTCTCATGTGCTATACTTTCTCAAGCCGTTTCTTTTCAGATCGATCATAGTAAGGCAAGGAATAAAACAGTTTATATGATGCTCGTTGTTTACAAAAACAGCATTTGCGACATTCATATTTATTAATGAGGAGCACATGCGGACAATTGAGTACAGTCAGACCTTTTTTCATATGTTCCTTGCAAACACTTATCATGAGAATCCCCCGCTTACATTCTTTTTCTTAATGAGAGATTACTTCTTTCGGAAATTGTTCAAATAAGCGCAGTACTTCCGTATGTGTGCCATCTTCTCGAATATGATAAATACCACCGTCATATGAGCTTGCATACACATCATTTCCTAGTTGTCTAATGGCACTAATGCCATTCTTAGCAATTCGAATCGGACCTGTATTGACATCTAGCTCTGGATTCCATACCACAATATACCCCCAATAGTCTCCGCTCACAATATAGCCAGAGTCTGTCACAGTGATGGATTTAATGGAATATTGATGCTCGTTGTGCTGATTTAAAATTCTGCCTGTATGCAAATCAAACAATCGGACGTTTTTATCACGGCTGACAATGGCAATACGATCTCTTTTGCTATCAATAAATACATCATTTAACAGCTCTGTCGCCCCGATATATTCTGCTGTTAAGGACAAACTCTTTTTATCGAGAAGACAGATGGTTCCTTCAACTGCCGCTGTGATGATATGATCTTCTTCTACCTTTAATGCTTTGACCGCGCAATCATGTGCTTTAGAACGGCCGATTTCCTTTAAGTGTTCAGTCGAAATGACATGCACATAACCGCCATAAGTGCCGATATAAAATTGACGATCCTCCTCATGGAAATACACACTATTGACAGGACCTGTGTTGAGATCAAAAGAGACCATTTGCTGCAATGACTCGTGTACAATATGCACCTGACTCGCATGATCGCCCCATGCATAATAGCTTCCATCCCGTGCAACAGCCACTCCATTTGTGAGAACACCTGTTGATTTTGCGATTTCGATTCCATTCTTTCTGAATTTTCCGTCATCTGATGCAGTGATAATATCACCCGCTTCAGTCAACGCAATATCATTAATAGAAGGTGTCGCCAATTCCTGCTCATCAGAGATCACTTTTCCTTCTTGAATGGACCATTCACAATACGTTTTCCCAAAACTGGCTCCTAAAATGGCTTGCTCGTCTTCTGTCCAAACAAGCGAGCGCTCCCATTGATATTTATGAGGCAGCAGCGTATCAATTAAATCACCTGTTTCATAATTCCAGAGCTTAATTAAATGGTCATAACCCGCTGTGAGCAAGTAGTTACCGCTCGGCGAAAAATTCACACGTTTCACACCTTGTAAATGAGCTTTAATGATTTTTTTCTCCTGTAATGTAGCGGCATCATAAATGATGACCGTGCCATCGTCTCTACCAAGGGCGAATACTTCTTTTTGATTGCTGCCGCTGATGGTATCCAGCTCATAATCAAACGGGCCAATTTCACCTACAATTTCTCCTGTTTCATAGAGCCATACAAGGACATAGCCATCGTCACCAGTTGTATAAGCTTTATCCTCATGAATCCATACAGCTAATACATCCTTGCTATGTCCATGAAATTCTCTTAAAATGGCTCCCGTTTCAATATCCCAAACTAGGCATCTTCTGTCTCTGGACACCGATACAAGAAGCGTATCCTGCTTTGCAAATGCGACAGCTTCTACATCATCCGCATGACCATATAGCGTACGAATTCTTGTATGTGTGCCAGTATCATATAATTGAATGGTATAGTCTGACGATGCACTCGCTAAATACGTTCCATTTTCCGAAAGGGATAAAGAGTTGATGATATGCTCGTGACTACCAATAAATGTTCCTTCTCCCGTGGCACGGTCCCATTTATAAATACAGCGGTCATAGCCACCTGTGTAGACAATTTGGTCATGCTGAGTTGATAAAACGGATGTAATCGGTCCTCTATGCATGGTTTTACACTCCCACCTTTATATGTTGTTTTTGACGAGTAACTACACGAAAACCAGTAAATCGAAAAACAGGGTCTGGGTGTTTCCCGTGTCTTCTTGCGACTCTGCATAAATCTCCGCCTCTTGCGAAGGAGCCACCTTTTAAAATGTAGTAATCACTGCCGAGTGTCTCGGTTAAATCATCTACAACCTCAATTCCACCTTCATATATGTGATACTTGGTGTTGACCCATTCTTCGACATTGCCACCCATATCATATAGTCCAAATAGAGATCTTCCTTTTTCGTAATGACGGACAGGTGTCGTTTTTTCAATATTTGATTCGTGTGTATTACAGTAAGAGGGGTGAAACTCATCTCCCCAAGGATATTGATGTCTCGTATTGCCCCGGGCAGCATATTCCCATTCTTCCTCAGTAGGGATCGATACCTCATATCCAAGCTTCCCGCTCAGCCACTGACAAAATGAGAAAGCTTCCTCGATGTCCATGCCCCAAGCTGGATGGTCTTTTCCCCCGCCAAGTTCTAGGTTCGTCAAGCTCTCTGGATAAGGCTTTCCTGTCTCGTCGCAATAGCTTTGATACCATTCATTGGTGACGACCGAATCTGAGATGAAAAATTCACTCATATACGGCTGATAAGATGGAAATTCTTTGTACAGCCATTTTTGAAATTTTTTCTCACGGCCATAGGCTGGATTCAGAAGTTTGTCCTTCCAAAATTCTGATGCCTTTTTCATATCTTCTTCATTACTTCCAATCGTCGCATAGCCGCTTGGGATTTGAATCCAATTGATATCAGGTTTCACGCTTTTCTCCCGCCTTCTTTAAATAAACTCATCTACTGATTAATTAATTTCTTCTCATCGACCATATGCCCTGATGCTGCTTTTGCCTTTAAATATGCTTCATTATAGAGAGAGGCTTCTACCGTATGATCAAACCGTAAAACCGGAAGACCGTAAGCAGCAATGGAATCGACTTTATCTGGATTATTGGTTAAAAGATGCAATGGTTTCCCTTTGTTTAAATAGTGCAAAACAGCCGCTGCTTCCTCGTAATGCCGATCATCATCTCCGCAGCCGATCAACCTGTTCGCCTCAAATGTATCCAGTTTCATTTCCTGTAATTTATACGTGAAGGCTTTGGCCATCAGCCCAATAGAGCGCCCTTCTTGATTGGCCATATACACAAGCATGCCTTTTCCGTAATCGGTGATTTTTTTTAGCGATGATGCAAGCTGTGGACCGCAATCACATTTCAGTGACCCAAACACATCCCCTGTTTGGCAGACACTATGAATTCGCACAAGCGGCGGCACTTCATTTTCAAAGTCGCCAAAAAGGAGACAAGAGGAAAATGTTTGCTGCTCGGTACTCATTTGTACAATAGACTCAACCGTTGGCGTTGTATCAGCTTCTACAGACGCAAAGGCATACCATGTAAACTGCACTTCTTCATGTTCAATAGAGATCGGCAGGTTCACTGGCCCCACGAGCAAATAGTGTTTTTCTTGAAATGTAAAATGATGAATCATTGATTGTAGTTCAGCTACAAACTTGTTCATTTGTCTCCCCCTATTCATCACTGCACCCCATTGAACTCTCTCAGCGCAGTGATGGCGTGATGAATATGTGTATGCACTCCCTTTGCACCCTGAGCACCGGTTCCAGCTAGAATCATGGCTCAGGAGAAATATCCTGTCATACTGGCTGAATAGATGTGCGATGCCAATCATCCATCAGTACCTTTTATAAAGACTCTTTTAGACTGTCACTTGTCCAGTACAAAGGAGCAGAAATCGAGCTTCATACGCTGTATTCTCTGTAAGAGAGCAACACCATTGGATGATTTTTGAATGGAAACTGACATGCTCTTTCTCTAAGAGAATATCTCTGCTAGCTTCGAGCTGCTTTCTCCTTTACTAGAAGCTCTGGTTCTTCAAATGCACGTCATCCGGTTGTACCATTTGATTGGATGAATAGTCCGTACTTCAATTCAGCTACATTGATTGAAGCATGACACCCGCCTACGTATGCACCAAGAACCATCACATCAAACATCGCGTTTATCCTCCTTTGCACTAGATTTTGACAGCAATGACATGATGCTGGCTGATCCCAGCCTTCGCTTGTAATGGTGTAATCGAAACGAGCTCAAGTCCTGATGTACAAATCTTTTCTCCAAGCTGAGTATCTGAGAATGAAAAATGGAAGCGTCCATCTTCTCCGATTAAACCTGTTTTCCACTCTTCTCCCCATACAACAAGGGAAAACACACCACCTTCATGAAGCAGCGAGGAAATCTGCTTTAAGTATCGTTCGTGGTCATCAGGGTGCTGATGGTGAAAGCAGCCATGATCTAAAATCAGATCAAACGTCAGCTCGCGCCCTTGATCCATTGACCAGGACATAAAATCTTGATGATAAAAGTGGACAGGAACCTCTTTTCTTTTCTTTAATCCTTGCCATTCCTCATGCTCATAAAGGTCAATGCCGGTATATGCCGACAGTCCTTGTAAATGTTCAAGAGCCCTGCCGTTCCCGCAGCCGATATCCAGCACAGAAGCAAGTGCATCCTTTTCCCTGGAACGCCATGCCTTGAGAGACATCACAGCAGCGTCTGTTAATGATGGATCAGTAGACCACATATCTGTTCTTTGCTCATAGTGTTCTTGAAAAGCCATGCGCATTTTCTCTAAATACAACCCGCTGTCTTCATGATACAAAGCCTTTTTCATCACGTGACCTCCTTCAATTCACAATCACCTTTCCTAACAAAGGTGGTTTTCAAGCAAAAAGCCTTATGATAAAATGAAAGATGGATTTTTTAGGAAATCTGTTTTCTGAAAAAGGAGAGAAGCATCCCACATGTCACTCTTCTTTTTCAGCACTCATCTTCACATACAACCACAGCCATTCAACTGTTACAGCGCCTCAGTTTGTTATACATTTTCTTCATATGGGTTCACCTCCTTAACAGCGTTTAGAAAGCGTTTTCTTTATGATGATCCTCTGAATATTACCATTGAGAAGTAGGCATAGTAGAAAAACGAATCTACCATTCTAAGCTATCTATCATTCATTTCTTTTTGTCTAATAGATATTTCTTCAGTATCGCTTTGCCCCAGAAGTGCTCTTCCTTAGGTCTTAATGCATCATCATTTACAGAATTGATCCTGAAATCCACCTATCAAAAATTTAACAACTACTTCCATAATGACTTGATTAAGCCAAATATATTGTTTTTAGATTATTTTGTCAACAAATTATTTCCTAAACATTAGAATGATTTTCTAATTGAAAATACAGGTATATTTCGTGGTTTTTTGACCTTAAAACACTTATTTCTACACAAAAATACAACTTAAACCAATAGAACTAAGAAATTTATCTACTAAATTACACAGGATTTTTATTTCATTTTGAGATAAAAATAAAGATATCATAATTATTTCCCGAATGGTTTTTTGTGATATTTTCACTACTTTTTTCTTTTTTTTGATGGTATCCTTTGATATTTCTATATTTTCAATTAGACATTTTACTGTTTATCCCAATTTTTCAACCTGTCTTATTATAGTGAAAAAGACAGATGGTAGATTTTAATTATCGCAGCATGAAAAAAAGCCCCTTACAAAAGTAAGAGGCTTTCAGCGTGTAGACAAACCCTCGCATTCTTTGTCAGTCCTGCGTGCTGGTGCTCACGAATGTCAAATTCGCTCCGCACCAGTACTCGTCCTTCCTAGACTTCAAAGGTTTTCTATCACGCTGAAAAGAAGACAAAGGACTAAAATCTGAAAAAAGCCCCTTACAAAAGTAAGAGGCTTTTTACGATGGCGTTTATGCCCAATTTTTCACTTTTTCATGGTCAGTCACAAAGAGAAGAACTTTTCCTTCGTCTAAATGTTCTTCAAATGTCTCAGCTTCTTCTTTTGAGAAACCAATTTCGTGAATCTTATTGCGGAGTTCATCTCCCTTTTTGCTAAAGATGTTTCCAACCGCATGCTTGAGTCCAACTTCTTTTGGACCTATCGTATTGGCATCTGCGTTGCTTGCAATACGCTCAGTTCGATCATCGTCATGGGACAGAACATAAATGTCCTCTCTTGCAACACCGAGTTGTTTTAATTGCTCCACATCTCTTTGAAGTGTTTCATCATTTGAATACTCTCTTACAACAGGTTTCATTTATTATTCCTCCTTTAACGTCTTACGAATCTTTTACCCGTCACTTTTGTCATTAAACCTTCCTCCAGCACATCCATTTTTACTTTGTGAACTTAATGCGTCTATGGACTTATTTTTGACAAAAAGACTGCGGATGTGACTAAATTTTCTGAAAAATTGTATGCTTTCCTTGTCATTTGTTGTACAATTCTTATACTGGAGGCTAGAAATGGGGTGGAGCTGATGTATTATTTTTCAGCTGAGCAGCAGTTTAATGCATGGGTTGTCAGTGATTTGGTGAAACAGCTTTTTCAAAAATGGAATCCTGAAGAATCAAAAGCAAAGTCACTTACTTTGTTTGCTGAACAGCACTTTCACATCTGTATCGATTATCTCTTTTCTATTATTATTAACATTGGAGATATCGAGTCAATCGAACAAGATCCACAAGACCTGTTGTCCTCATATTTAAATATCCTTTTTCCTTTTGTGACGCACGATATGATGAAAGCCTCCATGCAAAATGCAAATGAATATTTGTTAAAAGAACGTGATGCGGATGAGTATCAACTGTTTGGTTGTCTCCCGCCGCTCCTTTCTGTCTCTCTTCAAAAAAAGTAGTCTCCTTCTTTTAGATGGTGGCTGCTTTTTTGTATGTGCTTGGAAAAGACCGTATGTTTTGAACGAAAAGAAGCATCATGTTAATGTAAATCTAGGTTGCAAGTGAAAGGGAGGATTTGACATGAGTCAACAAAAACAAATTCAATTAGCAAAACGTCCAAAAGGGTTACCTACTAAAGATGTTTTTCATTTTGAAACAGTTGATATACCAACGCCGCAAGATGGCGAAGTCTTGATTCAAACGAAATATGTGTCAGTAGATCCTTACATGAGAGGACGAATGCAAGATACAAAATCCTATACACCTCCGTTCAAGCTGAATGAAGTCATTCAGGGTGGTGTGGTCGGAGAAGTCGTCGAGTCCAAATCTCCTCAATTTGAGAAAGGTGATTTTGTACTTGGATTCCTTGGTTGGCAGGAATATTCTACTGCCAAAGCAGAGTCTCTGACAAAAATTGATCCATCCATTGCGCCGTTATCTTATTATTTAGGGATTTTGGGCATGCCAGGACAAACCGCCTATTTTGGACTTCTTGCGATTGGTCAACCAAAAGAAGGCGAAACTGTTGTCATTTCTGGAGCCGCAGGTGCCGTTGGTTCTGTTGTCGGACAGATTGCTAAAATCAAAGGTGCCCACGTCGTTGGAATTGCCGGATCTGATGATAAGCTGGCTTATTTAAAAGAACTGGGCTTTGATGAAACCATTAATTATAAAACAACAAATGATTTAGATGATGCCATTGCAAAAGCCTGTCCAAACGGTGTCGATGTGTATTTTGACAATGTGGGCGGCGACATCTCTGATGCTGTAATGAATCATTTGAACCGTTTTGCACGTATTCCAGTCTGCGGCGCCATTTCTTCTTATAACATTAGTGCAAGCGAAGACATTGGCCCTCGTGTGCAAACAAAACTCATTAAAACAAGTGCATTGATGCAGGGCTTCATTGTTGCCAACTACTCTGATCGTTTTGAAGAGGCGGCAAAAGATCTCGCACAATGGGTAAAAGAAGACAAACTGACTTACAAAGAAACCATTATCGAAGGTTTTGATCATATTCCAGATGCATTCCTTGGACTATTCAAAGGGGAAAATGTCGGAAAACAACTTGTCAAAATTTCATAACAAAAAAGGACCCTGCCAATTATGGAGGGTCCTTTTCTTATGCCTGCTTGGGTGCAAGGTGCAGCTGGCCTTGCTTATACATGATTTCTTCAAGCGTAAGATTCAGCTTTTTCGCCATTTTTTTCAGCATTGATCGCTCTTGAGGTGTGACAAGACTGATGACTGCGCCTTCTTTTCCTGCGCGTCCGGTTCTACCTGAACGGTGGATGTAGCCCTCTTCATTTGGCATATCTGCATGAATCACATATGGCAGATCATCAATATCGATTCCTCTTGCTGCAATATCTGTTGCAAGGAGGAGCGGGAATTCACGCTGTTCAAACGCCTTTAAGATGACAGCACGCTCTGCTTTTTTCGCTTCACTGTGAAGCACACCAAGGTCGACATGGTGATACGCTAATTTTTCTGCATAAATGCTCAAATTCGTAATATCTCGCACAAAGACAAGCGCCTGCATGTCCTCAAGCCGTGATAGCTTTTGCAGCAGTTTCACTTTGTCACGCTGATCACATAACAGATAATAGTGACCCACTTTCTGTGCTTCTTCCTCGCTTCTAGCAATTTTCAATACTTCTGGTTCAGATGTCATTTCTTTTATCAGCTGAACGGTTTCTTCTTTCAATGTTGCAGAAAAACAAAGGATTTGTCTTTCTTTTAATGTGGACTTAATGATCCCTTGGATCGTTTTCATATGCTCTGGCACAAGAAGTTGATCTGCCTCGTCTAACACGATTGTTTTCACTTCATGCATTTTTAGTTTCTTGATTTTGATTAACTCTTGTACGCGACCCGGTGTCGCCACCACGATATTCGGGTGTTTTTTTAGCTTTTCCTGCTGCTTCTTGATGTTTGCCCCGCCTATTAAGGAAATAGCTTTGATGTCTGATCCTTGCTTGAACTCTTGCACGACATCAAAGATTTGCATCACAAGCTCTCTTGAAGGTGCCAAGATTAAGACTTGCGGGTGTTTGATACTCACATCAATTTTATTTAAAAGCGGCAGAACATACGCAAGGGTCTTCCCTGTTCCAGTCGGTGATTCTGCGATCACATCGCGTTTTTCCGTAATCCACTCTGCTGTTTGTTCTTGTATCGCTGTTGGCTTCTCAAAGCCAGCCGCTTCAAAGTTCTTTTGAATAAATGGCTTTGCTTCTTTAAAAAATGCCCAATTTTCCGTCATGTTGATCTCCTTTATCCTCATTCAATCTATCCTTAAGTATCTCAAAATCAGCTTTGAAACGCAATTTTTCTTTTGATGCTTTTATCGAGCCGGACAGTTCGATATAATCATGAGAGGCACTAGCCGTTTTGAATCTATTTGAGGTGTAAAAAATGATATTATCTGTTAAAGATTTAAGTCATGGCTTTGGCGACAGAGCCATTTTCCACGAAGTCTCCTTCCGGTTATTAAAAGGCGAGCATGTCGGCTTGATCGGCGCCAACGGTGAAGGAAAATCAACGTTTATGAATATTATTACTGGCAAGCTTGAGCCAGATGCAGGAAAAGTCGAATGGGCAAAAAATGTCCGTGTCGGTTACCTCGATCAGCATACCGTGCTTGAAAAAGGAAGAACCATTCGTGAAGTCCTTCAAGATGCATTCCATTATTTATTCTCAATGGAAGCCGCAATGAATGACATTTACGAAAAAATGGGTGAAGCAGATCCTGATGAGCTAGAAAAGCTTTTAGAAGAAGTAGGCGTCATTCAGGATGCCCTGACGAACAATGATTTTTATATCATTGATTCCAAGGTAGAGGAAATTGCAAGAGGTCTTGGGTTAACAGATCTCGGGCTCGATCGTGATGTGACAGAGCTGAGCGGCGGACAGCGTACAAAAGTACTGCTTGCGAAATTGCTATTAGAGAAGCCTGAAATTCTTCTTCTTGACGAGCCGACCAACTATTTAGATGAACAGCATATTGAGTGGCTGAAGCGCTATTTGCAGGAATATGAAAATGCGTTTATCCTCATTTCACATGATATTCCGTTCCTAAACAGTGTCATTAACTTGATTTATCATGTCGAAAATCAAGAACTCACGCGATACGTTGGTGATTATGATCAATTTAAACAAGTGTACGAAGTGAAAAAGCAGCAGCTAGAAGCAGCGTATAAAAGGCAGCAGCAAGAAGTGGCTGAATTAAAGGATTTTGTCGCGAGAAATAAAGCACGTGTCAGCACTCGAAATATGGCGATGTCTCGTCAAAAGAAACTGGATAAGATGGATATGATTGAACTGGCGGCCGAAAAACCAAAACCAGAATTCCACTTTAAACCTGCACGTACATCAGGGAAATTGATTTTTGAAACGAAGGATTTAGTCATTGGGTATGACGAACCACTTTCTCGTCCATTGAATTTAAAAATGGAACGCGGGCAGAAAATTGCGTTATACGGTGCCAACGGTATCGGAAAAACGACACTGCTCCGAAGCCTGCTTGGAGAAATTTCCCCCATTTCTGGTGAGGTGGAACGCGGAGAATTCCTGCATATTGGCTACTTTGAGCAAGAAGTAAAAGAGCAAAACAGCAACACTTGTATCGAAGAGGTGTGGAGCACCTTCCCATCGTACACACAATATGAAGTCAGAGCTGCCCTTGCCAAATGCGGTTTAACGACAAAACATATTGAAAGCCGTGTGTCTGTTTTAAGTGGTGGTGAAAAAGCGAAGGTCCGCCTTTGCAAGCTCATTAACGAAGAAACCAATTTGCTTGTTCTCGATGAGCCGACAAACCACTTGGATGTCGATGCAAAAGAAGAATTAAAGCGCGCGTTAAAAGAATATAAAGGCAGCGTCCTATTGATTTCCCACGAACCTGAATTTTATCAAGATGTGGCTACTGAAACTTGGAATTGCGAATCCTGGACAACCAAAGTATTATAAAGACAAAAAAGCCTTATATCGTTTGCAGATATAAGGCTTTTTTCTATTAATGACCTGCCTGGATATTCACCAAATGCTTACGGCCAAGAAGCAGGATGACCAATCCTAAGAGAACAACAGCCGCCCCTACATAATAAGGGGTGCTTGCTGTGTAAGTTTCAGCGAGTACTCCTGCAATCCAAGGCGCAATCGCACCACCAATAAATCGTACAGCACTGTATGAGGATGAAGCAATTGAACGCTCAACAGGAGCTGATCCCATCACAGCCGTCGTCAGCACCGTATTGATCATGCCGAGGATTCCCCCAGCAATGACAATACCGCAAATGACCACGACCACATGTGATGTCCATATCCCAATGCCGAATAAAATCACAGCAAACGAAGCAAAGAGAACAACAAGAGCTGTTAATGTACCCAATTTACGATGAATGACCGGCGCTGAGAAGACAGATGTCACAGCCAAAAATAATCCCCATCCAAAAAAGACGTAGCCAAGACCATGCTCATCAAGATGAAGCACAAATGGCGAATAAGCTAGAAGAACAAAGAATCCAAAGTTATATAAGAAAGCGGCAGATGCCATCGTTAAAAGCCCTTTGTATTTCAAGGCTCCAACAGCTTCAAATAACTTCACCTTTTTCTGCGGCTTTTGTATAGGTGGAAGCATAAAAATAATAGCTAAAAGAGCAACGAGCATTAACACTGCCACGCCAAAGAATGGCCCGCGCCAAGAGATCGTTCCAAGCTCACCGCCAAGGAGCGGCCCAACAGAAATCCCAAGACCTAGTGCCGCCTCATATAAGATGATGGCTTTCGCACTTCCTCCAACAGACACACCGACAATCACTGATAATGCCGTTGAAATAAATAAGGCATTCCCAATGCCCCATCCGCCTCTAAAACCAATTAATTCATTAATGGTTGAAGAAGTACCGCCTAAAGCAGAAAAGACAATAATAAAGATGAGTCCTAATAATAACGTCCATTTGGCACCAATACGACTAGAAATAAAACCGGTAAAAAACATCACAAAGCCGGTGACAAGCAAATAGCTCGTAAATAAAAGAGACACCTGACTTGGAGATGCATGTAATTGTGATGCAATGGCTGGCAAAATTGGGTCTACAAGCCCTATGCCCATAAATGAAATCACACAAGCAAAGGCCACCGCCCAGACGGCCTTTGGCTGTCTAAGCAGACTCGTACGCTGTTTTAATACTTCTTCTTCCTGCATTCCATCAGAACCTTTCCTACAGTTGTTTAACAAAATAAAATAAACACGCTGAGGTGTTTATTTTATTTTGTTGACAAAGGGCTAAAATGAACTTTATTTTAGCTCTTTGTCTTCTTTTTCAGCGTGATAGAAAACCTTTGCAGTCTAGGAAGGACGAGCACTGGAGCGGAGCGAATTTGGCATTCGTGAGCACCAGAGCGCAGGACTGACAAAGAATGCGAGGGTTTGTCTACACGCTGAAATAAACACGCTGAGGTGTTTATTTTTGTAATTGCTCAATGGCATGAGCCGCTCTTTCTTTCATCATTTCAAGATCCTTTTTAAAGGATTGAATCGTTTCTAGCTTTTTTGTAATCAATTGATGCTGCACAGTCAGCTGTGCCTCAATATCTAACAGTTTCTCTAATCGTTCCTTCGGGTCAAGTGACAACAAGTAGCCTTCTTTATTCAGCTCAAGCTGTTTTCCGATTTCCATAAACGACTGAAGCTCTTGTAAAGAAAAGCCAAGTACTTCTTTGGCCTGCATCACTTTCTCCAGTTCTTCCATGTCATCCTCTGAGTAAAGTCTGACACCGCCCTCTGTCCGCTTTGGTGCTGGTAATAAACCAATCTCTTCATAGAAACGAATGGTTCGTTTCGTCAGGCCGCTTCTTTTCGCCACTTGATCAATTTTCATCCATTCCATCGCCAGTGCCTCCTGCTCATCAATTCATGTTTTATTATACACCTTTATGACCTTAACGTAAACGTTAATGTTTAATCACTTGATTTCTATTGTGGTTTGATGCAAAATAAATAGGAATCATTACGTTTTAAAGGAGGTACCCTATGCGTTCATTTCCATCCAAAAAAGAACGACACGCACAATTCGGTTCTGTCCCGCCAAGCGGTAGAACAAAACCTTGTCAAAAAGAGGACATGATAGACATCCAACAAACCGAACAGGACTTTTATTTTGATCTGGAACAGGTCGGAATTTGCCGTGTGTCGTACCCTGTACATATTTTGTCTAAAACGGCTCCACAGCACCAAACCTCTTCCGCTGATTTTACGCTGAGTACATATTTGCCAGCTCATCAAAAAGGCATTCATATGAGCCGTCTCACCGAGCAGCTTCACTCATTTTATGAGAGCGGAAAGCCGGTTGATGTGGATTCCTTAAAAGAATTGACAGCACAGCTTGCCAAGCATATGAATCAGCCATCTGCCTCGATTCAAGTTTCCTTTCCGTGGTACATGGAAAAAAAGAGTCCCATCAGCGGAAAGTCCGGTTTGATGCATGCAGACGTGCAATATGACATCCATTTTCATGAAGAGAACGGATGGATTTGTCATATTGGCTGCACTGCTCAAGTGACAACGTTATGTCCTTGTTCAAAAGAAATCAGTGAATACGGCGCACATAATCAGCGCGGCACTGTATCGATTCAGGTAGAGCTGTTTGAACAAGGTCAACTCCCTGACGACATGAAAGCAGATCTACTGCAGATCATCGAGTCTAATGCGAGTGCGCCTCTTTACCCTGTACTCAAAAGACCAGATGAAAAACAAGTGACAGAAGAGGCCTATGAAAATCCACGTTTTGTAGAGGATGTTGCGAGGTTAATTGCAGCAGAGCTATATGAACAAAACTGGATTAAAGGCTTTCAAATTGAGTGTCGAAATGAAGAATCCATTCACCAGCACGATGCTTATGCCAAATGTTCTTATCAAAAAAAACTGTAGAATGTCTCTACAGTTTTTTTGCCAACCTTTATTTTTCATTACTTTCTAATTCCTCAATTATCAGCGACAGTTCTGTCCAACGATCCATCGCTTGTTCTAATTCTTCAGCGACGGCTTTTTGCTTGTCCATCAGCTCTTGAATTTTCCCAAAATCACTGCCAGCCTCAGCAATGCTGGCTTCGAGCTGCTGGTGTTTGTCCTCTAGTGCTTGTATCCGATCTTCAATGCCATCCCATTCAAGCTGGTCCTTATAGGATAGTTTTTTTCTCTTTTTAGGAGCAGCTTCTACTTGTTTTTCAGCAGGTTTTGTCTCTGTTCGCTTCTGTTCTTTTTCTTGCTCCATGTAATCGCTGTAAGCACCTTGGAAGTGTGAAATGCGTCCATTTCCTTCAAACACAAGCAGACGATGGACGACTCGGTCTAAGAAATAACGATCATGCGACACGGTGATGACTACGCCTGGGAACTGCTCCAAATAATCCTCTAAAATGCTGAGCGTCTCTGTATCAAGATCATTCGTCGGCTCATCTAAAAAGAGAACATTCGGCTCTTCCATCAATACCTTCAATAAATACAATCTGCGGCGCTCTCCCCCTGACAGCTTGCGGATAAACGTGCGCTGCATGGATCTAGGGAATAAAAATCGCTCCAACATCTGCTCTGCTGTCACAATGACGCCATCTGCCGTTTTGACAATTTCAGCTGTTTCTTTGATGTAATCAATGATATTCAGCTCTTCATTCATTTCGTTATGGTCCTGCGTGTAATAGCCAATGCGGACTGTTTGTCCAATGGTCAATTGTCCATTCGTCGGTTCGATTTTACCCGCCAGGCAATTGAGTAAAGTCGTTTTGCCCACTCCATTCGGTCCGATAAATCCGATACGATCACCTGGCACGACTAAATCGCTGAACTGGTCCACAAGGGTTTGTCCAGCAAATGTGATGCTGATCTCTTCTGCCTCAATCACTTGTTTTCCAAGCCGGTGAGAACCGATCGCAAAATCAAGCTCTCCCTTTGCATCAGGTCCCTTTTGATCCTTCAGCTCTTCCACTCTGCCGATACGTGCTTTTTGCTTTGTCGTTCGAGCCTTTGCCCCTCTTCTGAGCCATGCAAGCTCACGTCTAAGCAAATTTTGACGTTTCGTTTCTTTTACTTGAGCTGCCGCTTCTCGTTCCGCTCTTTTTTCTAAAAAGACTTCATAATTTCCTTTATATGTGTAAAGCTGCCCCTGATTTAATTCATAAATCCGATTGGCGACGCGGTTTAAGAAATAACGATCATGGGTGACAAGAATGACAGCCCCGCTGTATTGACTCAAATATCCCTCAAGCCATTCAATGGTTGCGTTGTCTAGATGGTTTGTCGGCTCATCTAAAATCAGCAAACCCGCAGGCTGGATTAAGTTTTTGGCAATCGCCACACGCTTTTTCTGTCCGCCTGATAACGCATGAACAGAACGGCTCACATCTTTGACACCAAGCTTTGTCAAAATCGTTTTCGCCGAAAGGTTCGCATCCCATGCGTCTTCCTGATCCATTTTATTTTGCATACGCATAAGCGCTTCTTGTTTTGCCTCGTTTTGTGGATCATGCTCTAAATCAGCCAGCGCCTGTTCATAGGCTTTCATCGTTTGAATCATTGGTGCTGTTCCTGAAAAAATATAGTCGAGAATCGTTTCATCTCCGCTCATTTCAGGATCTTGCTCAAGAAATTCGATATCAAGTGTCCCTGCCTTTGTAATGTCGCCTTCCTCAAATGACTCGAGTCCTGCGATCACCTTCAGAAGCGTTGACTTCCCTGTTCCATTCGGTCCAATTAACCCGATGCGTTCCTTTGGTTCTATATGAAAAGAGATATGATCAAACAGCGTTTTTTCGCCATAGGTTTTATATAATCCTTCTACATTCAATAAACTCATTTTATCAGCCCTTACATAGATTCTTCCTTTATTTTAAATCAGCCAGTAGCAGAAAACTAGTTTTAAAAAAACCCGTTGCTGAAAAGAATGTTTCCTTTTGATGCTCGATACACTATGAAGAGGTGATCTAAAGATGATAACCATTAGTTTATGTATGATTGTGAAAAATGAAGAGGAGGTTTTGGCTGACTGCCTGTCTTCTGTTCAAGACATTGTAGATGAGATGATCATTGTTGATACAGGATCAACGGATCAAACAAAGGACATTGCTCACTCCTTTTCAGCAAAGGTGCTCGACTTTGAATGGGTCCAGCATTTTGCAAAAGCACGCAATTTCGCTTTTTCCCATGCAACAAAAGAGTATATCTTATGGCTGGATGCCGACGATGTCCTACTTGAAGAGGACCGGCAAAAACTGCTTCAGCTCAAACAGACGCTAGATCCCGCAGTAGATGCCGTCTCGATGTATTACCACGTTGGATTTAGCGAGGACGGTCAGGTGAATTTTAAATATAGAAGAAATCGGCTCGTCAAGCGTGCCTTGAACTTTCAGTGGTATGGGGCCGTTCATGAATTCCTTCAAGTGTATGGCAACATTTTTCCCGCTGATATCGCCGTCACCCATCAAAAGCGTAAGAAAACAACCGCCGGAGAGCCCGGACGCAATCTGCGCATTTATGAAAACATGCTTGCAAAAGGCGAAGAGATGACGCCTCGTGATCTCTTTTACTTCGCTAATGAATTACGAGATAACAAGCAGCATGTGAAGGCGATTCGCTTTTATCACAAATTTTTAGCCACAAAACAATGCTGGATTGAGGATGAAATTCGCACATGCCAAAATTTAGCTGACTGCTATTATGCAGTCGGATTTGAGGAAGCCGCCTTATCCTCCTTACTGCGATCCTTCTTATATGATCAGCCCCGTCCAGAATTTTGCTGCCGGATTGGGGATCATTTCAAAGCACAAAATAAACACAAAGCAGCGATCTATTGGTATGAGCAGGCACTGAAAGCGCCTGAAATCGAAACAGCCTTTACACTGACACAATATAAAACATGGTATCCTCACCTTCAGCTTTGCTATTGTTATTATCAGCTCGGTGATTTGGCTCAAGCGAAAACCCATCATCTTGCATCCTCAGCCCATTACCCAACACATCCGAGTGTGCTGTACAATGAAAAAATATTTGCTGAAGAAACGTAAATCTCCTGTTATCACATCCGCCTGTCAATGACGGCGGATGTCTTTTGATACACATTAGACTTTTGTGACATTTAATACTTTAGTGATTTAAAGCGTTTTTCAACCAATTGACTAAATTGTCATTTACGCATATACTAACATTCGTCTTACGAAAAGATTTATCCATTAGGAGGTCAACATGAGTTCTTTATTTAGAAAAAAGTCTCTCGATCAGCTCATGCTTGAAAGTCAAACGAAGCGGCTGAGCCGTTCTTTGAATACATTTGATTTAATCTTGCTTGGCATTGGCTGTGTGGTCGGGACTGGAATTTTTGTGATAACGGGGGTTGCGGCTGCGAAAGATGCGGGACCTGCGATTATTATATCTTTTATTTTGGCTGCGATCGCATGCGCACTTGCTGCTTTTTGTTACGCTGAATTTTCCTCGTCCATTCCAGTGTCAGGAAGTGTCTATACGTATTCTTACGCAACACTTGGAGAATTCCTCGCCTTTTTAATGGGCTGGGATTTAATGCTTGAATATGTTGTTGCGCTCTCTGCTGTGGCAAGCGGATGGTCATCCTATTTTCAATCACTGCTCAGTGGATTTGGTCTGCACATACCGAAGGCTTTATCGGCTGCACCCGGAGCCGCTGATGGGGCCATCTTCAACCTGCCAGGCGCACTCATTATTTTACTCATTACCTTTATTGTCTCAAGAGGCGTAAAAGAGAGCACAAAGCTGAATAACATCATTGTGCTCATCAAAATTGCCATTGTCCTCCTCTTTATCATTTCAGGCTTTGCTTACGTTAAACCTGAAAATTGGACACCTTTTATGCCAATGGGCTTCCATGGCGTGATCGCAGGAGCGGCCACTGTCTTTTTTGCTTACCTTGGATTTGATGCAATCGCTAATGCATCAGAAGAAGTCAAAAACCCGCAAAAAGCGATGCCAATCGGAATTATTGGCGCGCTCGGTGTTTGTACAATTTTATACATCGGGGTGTCCTTTGTCTTAACCGGCATGGTTCACTATACGAAACTGAATGTCAGTGACCCTGTCGCTTTTGCTTTACAAGTGGTTGGACTGAATAGTGTCGCTGGTATTATATCGGCAGGTGCTATTATTGGGATTACGACCGTGTTAATTGCACTTGTCTACGCTCAGGTTCGTTTAACCTTTGCTATGAGCCGTGATGGACTCATGCCGAAAATCTTTTCAAACGTTCATCCAAAATCGAAGACACCGGTTGCCAACACTTGGCTGACAGGCGCTGTTGCGGCATGTATCGTTGGTTTCGTCAACTTATCAACACTTGCTAATTTAGTCAGCATCGGTACACTTGCGGCCTTTACGGTGATCTCGATCGCTGTGATCATACTCCGGAAAAAACATCCGAATATGAAAACAGCGTTTAAAGTACCCTTTGTTCCTGTTCTTCCCATCATTAGTGCGGTCATTTGTATGATCTTGGCTGCCACACTGAAATGGGAGACATGGCGAGCCTTCCTCATCTGGGTAGCCATTGGTGTCGTTGTGTATTTTACCTACGCAAGACGCAAAAGCCATCTGAATCAAACACAATAGAAAAGAGACACGGGGAATCCCGGTCTCTTTTTTGTTTAAATCACACTGTTTTTCACTGAATTCGAGTCCACCATATCTGGATCGAGTACGCTTGAAATCGGAATGACAAGCGGTGAACAATCTCCATTGTCCTCACCAAAACCCTGGTTCAATTTCATCGAGAGAAAATAATCGATCTGCTGATAAGGTCCTAGCGTCAGTGATGCCCCCCGATCCATTGCATTGATTTTAAAAGCACCGACATTGACGACTGAGGGTGAGAATAACATCACACATCACTTCCTTGGAATAGGTTTAGCTGCTGGCGAAAAAGAGGCAGGTGAGTCCACTTGATCTCGATCATCTACATGGCTCTTTGTTCCGACAAAACCGCTGGCATCTCCAAAATTCTGTCCGTACCCCTGATTTTTTTTATCTGAGTTTTGCCACTCTGCTAACAAATTTTGTCCGACATTCACCGCCGACGCATTTTCAAAGGAATTAATTTTTAACATGAAAATATTAATATTGATATACGGAGTTGGTTGAACCACAGATAAACCTCCTTTTTATAGGTATATGCGAGCACCCATCAAGTATGTTAACAGGAGGTCTTCACATGGACTTCGAAAAAATGAAGCAGTGGATGGACATTGCCCAGCAAATGCATGGAGATGATTTTTGGAAAATGATATTCGATGATGAGCAAAGATCTCCCTTTATGGCAAATGGTCCGTCTCCCTTTACATTCTCGCAGCAAGATCAGCGAGGAACAGATGCATCGTTTCCACCAGTCGACATCGTGGAAACCGCTACTGAATTTCAGTACTTAATTTATTTGCCTGGCTACCGGAAAGAAGATGTTCAGGTGCTGTCATATGGTGAATACTTGGTTGTAAAAGGACAGCGCTTTTCCTTTTTTAACGAACAGGATTTTCGCCAAAAACAAGGAAAGTATGGTCCGTTTGAAAGAAAAATTCGGCTCCCAGATATGATTCTTGGTCAAATGAATGCGGCTTTTAAAGACGGCGTGCTATACATTCGCTTGCAAAAAGATGAAGGAAAAGCAACTGCGATTATCATAGATGACGAATATTAATACTGACTGCGTCTATTAGATCACGATCATCAATCGTTTCAATCGGCAAGATCGTGATCACGCCATCGGCATTTTGTTCACCAAAACCATTGTTTCTTTTGATCGTCGAGCAGTGATTTCGTACGATCGTCGAACCGAATGTCATCGAGGACCCTGTACCAATCGTATTCGTCTTCATATGGGTAATCTGAATGCGTGTAGGCAGCATGCCCTTCTCCCCTTTCATGTATCTCTATAAGTATATACTTGGTAGCTTTTCCATAGACTAGAGCAAGGCGAAAGAAAAGGTTGTGGTCCACTTGAAACATTTCATTCAATCACTCTTTAAAAAAACTGAATCCAGTCCATCCCCATCTGTCGTCGAGCTGGAAAAAAGACTCACCGCTCTTGAGCAGAAAATGTCTGCACCTGCTCCGCCTGTCTCGGAGGATACGCACATTCACATTGAATCACTGCATGTGGACAAAATTGACTACCATTTAGAGTTTGGTGAGCTTTCCATTGATCAGCTTAAAGGCAGACTCAACATTGGAGCCACCTATTACACGCCAAAGGACCCGCACCTCAAAAAGGCAGCTTCAGTACCGAAGCCAAAAGAAACAAAAACACCAAAAGTCTCCATTCGATCAAAGTCTTCATCTCAGCACGACCGGCAGCCAGAAATAAACCGCAAGCACAATCGCTACAATACTGATCACATTTAGCCAAAAACCAGCCTTGACCATATCAGATATTTTCAGCACATCTGCACTAAAGACAGCCGCATTTGGCGGTGTGGAAATTGGCAACATAAACGCACATGAGGAAGCTAACGCAGCCGCAGCCATTAAGCCATACGGCTCCATGCCAATTGCAAGTCCAAGCCCTACTGTAATCGGAATGATCATGTTCGCAACTGCTGTATTAGACATAATTTCGGTCATAAATAAAATTGAAGCCGTTAAAATAATTAGCAGCATGAGGTAAGACAGCCCATTTAAATGCTGTAAATTTTCCCCGATCCATCCTGTTAGATTCGTTTCCGCAAATCCTGTAGCGAGCGAAAGCCCGCCTCCAAACAAAAGCAAAAGCCCCCATGGCAACTGCTTCATATCCTGCCATTCTAGTATTCTCTCTCCATTTGTCGCTGGAATGAGAAATAACAGCATCGCCCCAAAGATTGCGATCGACGTATCCGAGACAGGAAGCCCGCCAAACAAAAAGATTTTAAAGATCCATAAAAAAGCCGTCATAAGAAAAATAGCAAAAACCCATTTTTCTTCTTGTTTCATTTTGCCTAAATCCTCTAAACCCTTCCGTATAAACGCTGCTCCCATTTCTCCTGTGTGCTCTACCTTGAACTGTATCTTGGTCAAATACAGAAATAAGAGAATAAGCAGAACAGCCGCCACCGGAAAACCAAACAAAAACCATTCAAAAAACATAATTTCTCGATCTAACAGCTTTTTTGACATCGCCGCAAAAACAGCATTTGGCACAGACCCAACGAGTGTCGCCAGTCCGCCAATAGAGGCTGAATAAGCGACCGATAATAGGATGCTTTTACTGAATCGGTCAAGAGATGCACCAGACAAAATATCGTTCGCCTTCACCTCTTTAATCACAGCCAGTGCCACAGGCAGCATCATCAGTGCTGTGGCTGCATTCGAAATCCACATAGATAGAAAAGCCGTTGCCATCATAACCCCTAATACAATGCGGTCACTTCTTGTGCCAATGATGTTTAAAATATGTAAAGCCATTCTTCTATGTAAATTCCATTTTTCAATGGCAATGGCAATCATAAATCCACCCATGTACATAAAAACAATCGGATCTCCATAAGCTCTTGATGTTTGCTCCATCGATAGCCCACCAAGTGTTGGCAAAAGGATGATGGGCAATAAAGAGGTCGCCGGTATAGGCAAAGCTTCTGTGACCCACCATATCGCAGTCCATGCTGTAATGCCAAGTACCACTCTCGCTGCATAGGTCAATTCACTTTCTGGAATGAGCAAAAAAATAAGCAAAAAGAAGATTGGTCCAAGAACAAGTCCAGTTAGATTCACTTTTTTATAAACGATCACAATTCCCCCTTCATGAAAACGCTTTTAAAATTTTTCTAATTTTTCACATTCGATGATCACATAAAAAATCCTTTAAATCATAAGAAAAAATGAAGATATCCTTAAACAGCAGCTGTGTCTTGATTTATATTTCCACTTCATGTCTTGGTCTATTTTCATAGGAGAAACTATACAAATCCTACACAATAACTGTAAACTATAGAGGATCTAATCAAAAATTGAGGTGTTTTCATTGTATACAGATCAACGAAAATCATTTTGGAAACAGAAAAAAGTCATCATTCCCCTTCTTAGCATCATCGCAATTGCTGCTGCTCTCTTTTTCTTAAAAGATACGCTTTTCTCCAAAGAAAAAGAGGCGCTGAAAGCCGCTGAATCCTTTACGAAATATCTGGAGAAAAAAGAATTCACGAAACTGGCAGATGAGGTCACAAGTGGCTCTCTGAAAGCCAATGACTTTTCTAAAAAACAACTTGCCGAAAAATACGATAAGATCTTTAGCGGCATTGGTGCAAGTGATCTAAACGTCTCAAACGTCAACGTAGAAAAACAGGACAAAGGAAATGGGTATGAATTCACCTATGAAGTCACGATGAAAACGTCACTTGGAAAACTGAACAAACTCTCTTACAAGGGCGTTCTCTCCGAAGAGGATAACAAGTGGAAAGTAGATTGGAAACCAAATCTCATCTTCCCGCAAATGGAAACGGGTGACACCATCAAAGTGACAACGGATCCTGCGGTACGCGGAAATATTGTAGATCGAAAAGGGCGCACGTTAGCCGAAACAACTGGTGGACACGCACTTGGCATCATCCCTGGAAAGCTCGGGACAGGTACGGAAAAAGAAAGCAACATCAAAAAAATCAGCAGCGCTTTTGATATAGATGAAGAGCTGATTCAAAATCAGCTGAAACAAGCATGGGTCACAGATGACACATTTGTCCCGCTAAAGTCTATGTTAGAGCAAAAGCCGATTCCAAAAGACATAAATGGCGTCACCTATCAAACGAAGGAAATACGCTACTATCCATATAACGAAGCCGCTGCTCATCTGACAGGCTATGTGGGAAAAGCAAATGCGGATGATATCAAAAGAAATCCAGCTTTAAAGGCGGATCAAATCATCGGCAAAACCGGCCTTGAATTCACATTTGATAAGAACTTAAGAGGACAAGATGGCGGAAGCATCCTCATTATCCATGATGAAACAGGTATTGAAGAAACATTACAAAAAACAGACCGAAAAGACGGAAAAACAGTCAAGCTGACCATTGATGCATCTTTACAGAAAAAAGCCTATCAACAGCTGAAAGGTGAAAAAGGGGCTGTCACCATTATGAACCCATCATCAGGTGATTTATTAGCGCTTGTTAGCACCCCTTCTTACGATGTCAATTTAATGACCAACGGGATCACGCCTAAACAATATCAAGCATACAGTGAAAATCCTGATCTCCCATTCCAAGCTCGGTATGCGAGCAGATATGCACCAGGATCTACTTTCAAAACCATTACAGCAGCGATTGGACTGGAAACAGGTGTCACAAAACCTAATAAAGTGCGCACCATTCATGGACTGAAATGGCAAAAGGATCAATCATGGGGAAATTATCGCATTACACGGGTTCATGACAAAGAACAAGTCAATATGGTCGATGCCCTCGTGTACTCAGATAATATTTATTTTGGACAGGAAGCCCTTGAAATCGGCAAAGATACTTACGAGAAAAAAGTGAAAACATTTGGATTTGGTGATGATTTAAACATGCCGTTTACAATGAAACCGGCACAAGTGTCTAACGACGGAATCAAATCAGACATCTTACTTGCCGACTCAGCATATGGCCAAGGAGAATTACTCATGTCCCCGATCGAGCAAGTACATGCCTATTCTCCATTTGCAACAGGAGGAAAGCTTGTGTACCCTCGAGTCATTCAGAATGAAAAAACAGCATCACCAAAACAGATCATCAAAGAAGATACAGCAAATACGGTAAAGGACGCACTAACTCAAGTCGTCACCAATTCAAACGGAACCGCTCACTCGTTGCAAATAAAAGGGGCTGATATAGCCGCTAAAACGGGAACAGCGGAACTAAAGAGCAAACAAGGTGCGACAGACGGTACTGAAAATGGATTTTTACTTGCGTTTAATCCTAAAAAAGAAGATTATGTCCTCGTCGGCATGATTGAAGGTGTGAAAAACCGTGGAGGCAGTGGACTTGTCATTCAAAAAATGAAGCCTGTCATCGCTTCTTTCTATAAATAACCCTTTAGAGACACACGCTCCATCAAGCGCATGTGTCTCTTTTTTTCTAAATCATGACAATTTGCTATTGTTTTATAGTTCACCTTATGAATAAAATGAGGAGAATGAAAAAAAGAAACAAGTTGAATGAAAGGAGGAAGTCTCATTGGCTATTGCTGCTCAAACAAAGGATAAACCTCAAAAAGCGGTCACCGGTTCAACGGTTTATCCTATTTTATTGATTATTGGTATTTGCCATATGCTCAACGACACATTGCAAGCCGTGATTCCTGCCATGTTCCCTATTTTAGAACGCTCAATGGGGCTGACCTTTACTCAATTAGGGCTAATCGCCTTTACATTAAATATGGTCTCCTCTGTCATGCAGCCTGCGATCGGGTGGTACACAGATAAACGGCCGATGCCCTATGCACTGCCTATCGCATTATTTTCAAGTGCTGTCGGCATTCTCGGCCTTGCGTTTGCGCCATCATTTGCAACCATCCTACTGTGCGTCGTCTTTATTGGACTCGGCTCTGCGATTTTCCATCCAGAGGGCTCACGGGTTGCCAACATGGCAGCTGGTCCTAGACGGGGTCTTGCTCAATCCATCTATCAAGTCGGTGGAAATACAGGTCAAGCCTTTGCTCCGCTAATCGCTGCATTCATGCTCGTCCCTCTCGGTCAGCCAGGTGTGGCTTGGTTTACGATTGTTGGAATGATTGCTGTCGGTTTCCTTCTTTATATTTCAAGATGGTACGCAGGAAGACTTCAAACCATACGAGCACAAGCGAAAAAAGCGCCTGCAAAAGCAGCAAGATCTGAACTTCACCGCAAGTCAGCGCTCACAGCACTTGGCATTATCGTCTTTCTTATTTTCGCACGTTCTTGGTATGGAAATGCGATCTCGAATTTCTATGCGTTTTATGCGATTGAACAATATGGTTTGACGATTAAAGAATCACAAACTTATATTTTCTTATTTCTTATATTGGGTGCGATTGGGACATTTTTAGGCGGGCCGCTTGCAGACCGCTTCGGCAAGAAAACCGTCATTTTAATTTCTTTATTAGCATCCTTTCCGCTTGCCCTGCTTCTCCCATTTGCCGGACCAGTTTTTGCTTATGTTTTACTTGGACTCATTGGGATCATTCTGACCTCAAGCTTCTCTGTCACCGTGGTCTATGCCCAAGAACTATTTCCCGGGAAAATTGGCACAATGTCTGGTTTAACTGTTGGGCTTGCGTTTGGTATGGGAGCGATTGGATCCGTTGCCCTCGGCTCATTAATTGATGCAGTCGGTTTAACGCCTACCATGATCGGTGTCGCCTTTTTACCGATATTAGGCATCCTAGCCTTCTTACTGCCAAGCGATCAGACCATAGCGAAATGGAATGAATCATAAAAGGTAAAAACCGCTCAATAAATGAGCGGTTTTTTCATATCTCATAAAAATGCGTGTCGGGAACATGCTTCTTTGCAATAAACCCCTGCTGAAAGTCTGGAAAGACCTTTTGCACCTGTTTAATTTTCAGATGAATCAAATCCGCATACGGAATATACAAATGATCCACAAGAGTGTGTTCTGTCATATAGTAATACCAATTCAGATTAAAGTTCTTTTCATCAATGATCGTAAAGGCAGAAAAATGATAGAACAGCAGTGGACATTCGTCGAGATACATATCTCCTTTCACAACGGAGAGCTTATAGTTTTCAATATTCCAAATCGCTGCATTGGCACCTTTAGATGCCACCACATGGACACCCTCAAAATCATCGACCCATCTTTCAACATACCGCTGATCACCATATGTCTTTTTTTCCGTATCCATTTCTACTGTACAGTGCGCAATGCAGTTCTCTTTCCACTGCGTCACAGCCCGTTTGGCCACATCTGTGTTTCGACAGCCTACAAAGCCAGTATTAAAACGGCCAGACAACTCGTAATAACGATAGAACCGCTTGGAATTCATATGATCTGTCAAAAATACATGAGCGAGTGGATTTTCTGCAAATATCGCCTCTGGATCATGATAAAAATACAAATCCGTATCCAAATGAGCGAGATAATCTGCATCAGAGGACTCAAGAATTTTGAGTAGAAACGCGGGCTTAAGCGTCCAGCAATACTCGTGGAACGTACGATCCGCCTTTGCTTTTCGCAGCGAATCATCTTCCACATCTTCAAGCTGTTCATATTGGACATGTGGATGAGGAAACTGACTTAACACCTTGTAAGCCAAAGGATCAGCACATAAGACAGAAAGTTTGTATGATTGAGCCGCCTGCTCAAGTGAATGAATCAGCGCCAGCAGCTTAAATACATGGGTATTGGACACAATGGTTGTGAAATGATAGGATGCCATCTACAACACATCCACTTGGAACAAGTCAACATGCAGCAGCTCTTTTGTGAGCCCTTGAATGGCTTCTACCAGCACCGTGCATCCATGTTCCTGCTTGGCAAGCTGGGCCGCCTCTGACAGCTTTTTCAAAGGGAAATGCTTTGCCGTCAGCACGTCCTTTTGATCACGTTTAATGCCCACATTCCGCTCTGTGATCATATGAAGCAGCTCCAAAAAATAAGCAAGCAGATCATCATATGCTGCATTCTTACGCAGCTGGCGAATGTCTTTCACGATATCATTTGTCACGGTATGAGAAAACGGACCAGAGAAAGCCAAATGAACATCAATCGAATCAATATTGTTGTACTTCTCGCACATATACAAAATGTTATATTTGATGTCATCGAATGACGTTAAATTACTTGGATGTTCCTGATGCACACTTAAAATATCCTCACGCAACTCAAATGAGAGGCCAAGCTGATGCAGACGAATGCCTAAATCATAATCCTCAAACCCGTATCGAACGATTTTTTCATCAAACATCCCTAGTTCCATGACATGCTTTCGCTTGACGGAAGAGTTATTTGTGATAAAAAATCGCCACGGCAATTGATAAGAACTTAAATCATAGTCGTACGTGTTTAAAATGTCTTTCAGAATATCAATAAATTCGGACTGCAAGTCGAAGCTTCTCTCTAGAAATGCTCCGTTTTTTATTTCCTCCATCGACACAAGAGACGTTTTGTCTTTCATTTTCCGCTGATACAGCCCTTGTTTTTTTAATCGCTTCACATGATCTTGATCAAAACCGGTGTAAAAATAACGGTAGATTCGCTTCCAGCATACACCGCAAATGACACGGTCCTCATGATCAGCATGTGCCTCTGCGTGCTTTTGAATAAATTGGAGCTCTGCCAACATATCGCTGTCATGGAATATTAAGAGGTCTCCCTCTGCCTCACGAATGGCATGATTGCGCCCCTTGGCAATTCCTTGATTGACAGGAATACGCACCTTTTTGAATGGAAAGTTCACCTCAATGTTTTCGAGCATTTCCATCGTGCCGTCCGTTGACCCATTATCAGCGACAATGACCTCAAATGGAATATCGGTTTCCTGAAGCGTTAAGGAAAAAAGGCTCCCTTCTAAACGCTCTTTCGCATTATAACTCGGAATAATGACGCTGACCTTCGGCTTTTCATTCATGCGCCATCCTCCTCCAGTTCGGCATAGCCGTTAAACATCGGATTGACTTGTTCTACCGATTCAATCACATGACGCAGCACTTCCCGATAGGCTTCTTGGAAAAATGGCAAGTCATCTCTTCCTTTTTCATGGATTTGCTGCATATCATCTTTGCTTAAGATCCGAAAACCACTAAAATGATAGCAAATGAGTGGGCTTCCATCCTCAAGCAAAATACGTCCATTCTCTTCCTGATAAGAATGCTGGCCATAATTCCAGTGACCAATATTCACACCCTTTGTTTGAATATCCTCTACTTTTTCAAACAGCACCGGCATATGATCCAAATACCCTTGATCCCCAAATTTTCCTTCTCCAGGCGCATTTTTGCATTCTTTTAGACATTCTTCTTTCCACCAGCTCAGGCACTTCCGGCCGGCTTCATCTCCTTTAAAATGCAGGAATCCTGAATTATAGCGCCCTAAAAGTTTCTGAAGCATCTTCACTTCCTCTGGATCAAAGCTTGGAATGACAATATCCCCTCTTGATAGAAGAACAGACGCATCAGGCTGGTTTTGAAAAATCACTTGCGGACGCTCATAAAAGAACAAATCCGCATCAAGATACGTCACTTCCTCCGCCTGGTCCTGCTTAAATAGCCACTCAATCCAAATCGGTTTTAATGTCCAGCAATATTCCGAATCATTTCGTTCCTTTTTGATCTCTAGAAGCTCCGGCGTTTCAAGCTCACGCACATGAACAAGATCGACATGCGGGAAATTCATTTGATGAAGCAAATCAAATGCAGCATCATCCATACATAACGTCTTGATGACAGCATCATCTTCTACTTGCTTCAACGATAAGAAAAACGCAATGGCTTGATAAAGTCTTCCACTTGATAGAACCGTACAATATATGCTGTTCATCTGTATACACCTCTATTTTTGAAAGAATTCGCGATACCATTCAATTGTCTTTTCTAACCCTTCATCAATGGAGTAATCAGGCTTCCAATCAAGCAGCTTTCTCGCCTTTTCTGCTGATAAATATTGATGCTTAATCTCATGCGTTCCTTGATTCAAAATACGAGGTTTTAGTTCACTGCTCATTGCCTTTAAGATTTTATCAACGAGCTCAAGCACGGTCAGCTGAATTTCATTACTAAAGTTAAATGCTTCTCCTGCAAGCCCTTTTTCTTCCATTTTTTCAGCTAGCAGTAAATAAGCCTTGACCGCATCTTCAATATAGAAATAATCACGGATAAAGGTTCCGTCACTTCTAATTTCTGGCGCCTTTCCCTCTAACACAAGCTGGATGGTTTGCGGAATGATTCGGTTAAAATTCAAATCCCCGCCTCCATATAAATTACCGCAGCGCGTAATACAAACCGGAAGACCATATGTGTTGTAGTACGTGTGAGAAATTAAATCTGCACAGCTTTTTGACACATCATATGGATGCTTACCGTTAAGCGGCATGTCTTCATCATAAGGAAGCTGTTCTTGATCTCCGTATGCTTTATCACTTGATGCCACAATCACTCGTTTGATGAGCGGCTGCCTTCTGCACGCCTCCAGCACATTCCATGTTCCTAAAATATTGGCTTCAAATGTAGAGACCGGATGACGATTTGCGACCCCAACAATCGCTTGGGCGGCCAAATGAAAGACTGTATCAATCTCATATTCTCCTAACGCACGTTCTATCGTTTGCATGTCCTCAAGTGCGCCTTGGACGACATTCATCTTTTCAAATTGACTGCCTTGATATAAGTTCGACCTTGGCACCTGATCACGTACAAGCCCTGTTACGTTTGCTCCTTGATCTATCAATTCCTTGACGAGGTAACTCCCTAACAATCCCGTACACCCAGTCACAAATACGTTTTTCCCATTCCAAAATCTGCTCATGCTGTCACCAAACCTTCCATGGTTGTTTTCCTTCAGTCCACATGCCGTTGATTTCTTTCAAGTTTTTATACGTATCAATTGCTGTCCAAAATCCGTGGTGCTCATAAACTGCAAGCTCTCCATCATTCGCCAGATTTTGAAGAGGCTCTGCTTCAAAGACGCACTGATCATCATCTGTTAAATAATCAAAAACCTTTGGAGACAACACAAAAAATCCTCCATTGATCATCCCGATACTGTCTGTCTTCTCAGAGAAGGATTGTGCCATCCCGTTATACACCTTCAGCGTGCCGTACTGTGATTTCTTTTCAATTCCTGTGACAGTGGCAGCTGCTCCAAGTTCTTGATGGCGCTTGAGCAAATGAAACATATTGATATTGGCAAGTCCGTCACCGTACGTCATCATAAATGTCTCATCACCAATATAATCCTGTACCTGCTTTAACCGCCCGCCTGTCATCGTATTCTCACCCGTATCTAAAAAGGTGATTTTCCAGTTCTCAGAATTCCCTAAAAGCTTCATTTCCCCTGTCGACATATCCAACTGCATGCTGTGATGCCGCCAGTCGTAGTTGAGAAAATACTCTTTGATTTTCTCTCCTTTATATCCAAGCAATAAGATAAACTCGTCTACACCGTAATACTGATAGATTTTCATAATATGCCATAGAATAGGCCGATCTCCGATCATAGCAAGTGGTTTAGGAAGCGCTTGTGTGACCTCACTCATTCTCGTTCCCTTTCCTCCGCAGAGAATGACTGCTTTCATCTTCTCCCCTCATCTCTCTATGAAAATTTTTGATTGAAAACCCTATCTTCATGCGGAAAATCAGTACATGTACCCTTATACTTTGTCCGACATCAGGTTTTGAATCTACTCTATTCATATGTCGGAATAAGAGAGGGTGCCACCTAGCATTTAACTATTTTTCACAAATATTTTAATATTTGATTTTTAAGGTTATTTTAAGGTTATTTACCTATTTTTATATTGATTTAATTTAACATGAGTGGTTTAATTTAACTATAGGAGGGATTTTTTTGAAAAAAATTATTTTATCAAGTATTGTAATACTAGTTTTCACATTAGGATTAGGAACAAAGACTTATGCTGCAAGTGATATGACTGGTACAGAGTATGTGCATGTGACCACTACTAAAAGCAAAAAGACTTCTTTTACACATACTGCCACAAATCCAAGTAATAAAACTGATAGAGTTAGTTATTCGGTAAGTACTACAAAATCTACGAATGCTGACTTCAGTGCTTCTTATACTTTAAAGCTTATGGTTCACGAGGTCGGAATAAAAACCCAAATCGGCTTAGGACTATCAAAAACAGAAAAAATCACAATGACTTGGTCCATACCACCTAAAAGCACATATAAACTGACTGCTGGCACTAAGTTTGTAAAAGAATCAGGCGTCATAAGAAAATGGAATGCAGGAAAAATTTTAAGCTCTAAATCGGTATCAGCGAAGTGGTCTTATGGAACATGGAGTAAGAAAGTTAAAAAATGAATTTAGAAAAAAAATGGATCACTTTTTTTCTTTTGATGTTGATAGTTAGTCTATCAGGTTGTCATAATATGAAAACTCAAAAAGAAGATAGTGATGCAATTGCACTTCCTTTAGAAGAAAACTTTACACCTCCCAATTTTGAAATAAATAAATTCAAAATTAAAACAAGTCCATTAGGAGTAGAATATTCAATTGACTATACTTTACGAAGCAAATTGCATTTTGTTCTAAATGTGCACAATAGCGAATATTACTTTTTAATAAACATACCTGAAAAAATATCTGCTATTATTAAAGAGCAAGAAACAGATTTGATTCCAGGACAGAGGACTTTTAGTTTTAATCAATTAAATTATAACATCACCTTTAATTTGCAAACATCTCGTATGTTATCAATTAAAGAACAACAAGAGATTAAGACAAATAAAGAAGGTTACAGCTTTTACATTCTAAATCATGAAAAAAGACCAATTCATTTTTTTGATGATATTGAACTTTTATATGAATCATCTAAGTGATAGAATACAAAAAATCCATCTTAAAAACAGATGGATTTTTTGTATTCTTACTCAAAGTTTAAATTGTATATTTTCAGGGTAGATGGTATGATAAACATGTGCATATACAGCACAAACAGCCTCTTTCGATAAAGAGACTACTAGATTGAATGAACTCAAGTGGCAGCTTGCTTCATTCTTAATATGAATCACGGAGGTGAATTCCCATGGCACAAAATGTACTTTGTGAAGTGAACTCTTGCCGTTATTGGGCTGACAACAGCTGTACAGCCTCTACAATTAAAATTGGTAAAAGCACAATGACTGACGTGACTCGCAATGCTGAAACGGATTGCGAAACATTTGAAACAAAATAATACATGATTTTATGAGATGAAGGAACTGGCAGGTTCCTTCTTTTCTTTTATCATTCTATCAAGAATGATAATTATTATCAAGCGTTTTTCACGAAACATTTCTCGGGAAATAATGACACGAAATTTCTCCATTCGTTGACGATTTTCACTCCTTTTTCTATACTCAACATATCCAAAGAAGAAAAAGTGGTGACCAATCAGTGGATTTTACGATACGTTTCCTATCATTCTATGTGGTTGAAATAGAAGGTAAAGAGGAACAAGCAAATAAACGGTTTAAACATTACCAAACATTAAACCAAGAGGAATTTGAACAAAGTGAGCTGAAGGACTTTCTAGACGGTGAGCTTAAAAAAATCGTCAAACGAAAAGTGGACAGACACCCTAAGTCTGAGCAAGTACCGACTAAAATTGGCCGATTTATTGTAGAACCAGGGCATGAACTCGATTCAAATCCAAACTACAATTTATTTCATCAGACGAGATTTGCAGATACAAAAGAAGTATTTAACGAATGCAGTGAACAATTTGTTCGCACCTATTTAGATACAAGTGCTGTCAGAGGCGGCGTGTTTTTGGTTGCATCTGCGGTTCCTAAAAAATATTTCGATGACTCTTTTGTCTTTATCATGAAATGCGATTTTGAACAGAAAGTTGCTTCTATTGCTGATACATCTACCTTGATCAAGAAAGTAGAAATGGCAATTACAACAAAAAACATGAAATCGATTCAATACCCGTTTATGCCAGAAGAAGGTATGACAGAGGAAGCTGAAGTGAAAATTCACCAATCCTCACACGCTCGTTATTTTGAAGACTTTCTAAAATTCGTCGAATACGGGGAATCGATGCCTGAAATCATGAAATCACAGGTCATGAATATGGTGCAGGAACATGTATTTGAAACATTTCAGGATGAAAGTGAAGAATTAAAACAATTTGAAGAGGACCTTGAAATATGGGAAGCAAGTGAAAAACGGGAGATTCGGGAAACACTCGATACAGAACAGGTCACGCTAGCGGCTTCACATATTGTTGAACAAACCCCTGATATCACAATGAAGATGCGTCTAGGCGAAACAGAAATTAAAGGACTTTTAGCCGACTTCGGCCACTCGATTCATATTGCAAAGGTCAACAATCGATATGTCGTGCTCGTTGAAGCAGATCAAATTGTATTTGAAAAAGGAAGCACACCTGTTGAATTCCATAAACCCAATGGCTTGAAAGAGGTCGTCAGCCAACTTACGCAAAAAGCCTATGATTCAGACTTAGAATAAGAGAATATGACTGCCTCCTGCGATCAGCTGCATGAGGCAGTTTTTTATATAACGCTTTATTTTTTACACTGCACTAGAAGAAACATGCTGCCTGCTTCTTATCCACATGCTGACGAGCATTAAGCTTATGATAAGCATCAGCCAAAAGACGCTGTTTGTTCCGAAAAACTGGATCAACGTATACCCACACAAAGGTCCTAAAGCAGCCCCCATATCTTGAACAAAAGAATAGCTGGCGAGAAAGCGGTTCTTATCTGTTTGAGCAGAAGCTTTTTGAAAGGCAAGTGTATCGGTGAACGTTGTGACAATTGTTGCCATTAGTTGAATCAAAAGCAGCATCAATAGGAACCAGCTGCTTACCTTCAGCATGACCCCAAGAAAACTGAGCCCTCCAAATGAAAGAAACATCCAGCATAACATTCGTTCCTTCATCACAAGACGATCAAACCATTTGCCCGTTCTCGGTGCGAGAAATGGTTCCCATCCCCACCTGAGTGCTTGAATAACACCGCTTAAAGCCGAAGCTCCGATGACAAAGCCAAACAGAGTCAATTCATCTTGGTCGATCTTTGCTTCAATGACATGACTCAGCGTGGATGCGAATAAACCTTGGATGATCAGTGCGATCAGCATGCCTGTTATCAGTACTTTTACCACATCTCGTGTAAACCACTTCTGTTTGATACCATGATACACCTGCGTGCCTTCTCTCTTTTCAATTTCATCCAATGATACATAAAAAATGCAGCCCATCAATGTGAGTAAGCCAAAGACAAGCGTCATGGTCTGAAAACCGATCAAGCTGGCAAGGATTCCACCAAATAACATGCCAAATAAACTGCCAAGCCGGTAAAGCCCATTATAAAGACCCGTCAAATGTCCTTGTGAGCCTTCGTCCATTTCAGCCAAGACCCTCATCCCACTCATACGGAGTAACGTCCAAGCGAGACCCCATGCACAGCGGCAAATCAATAGCAGCCAAAACCCACTCATACCATATAATATTGTGGTCACTGACGCGATCATAATTGCGATCAGTACACCGGTCTTCATTGGAATATATCGATAAAGCCACCATACGACAGGTGCTAGCGGGATACGAATGAATCGGTTGATAGACAGCAGTAACCCCACCTCCCAAATGGATGATAAACCAATCTCTTTCCAATAGACCGGGAGAACAATATAGAGCATTGAATCCCCAATAAGGGCAAATGCTGTGATGAGCGCAATTGACACCACTTGCTTTTGACGACGATCCATTTTTTTCTTCCCCCTTCGCTACCTTTACGATAAGGGATACCTTATAATAAATCTAATGAATGTTTTTGATTGAATCATCAAAATAATTGATAGGCGGTGCAAAAATGAATTTACATGCCCTCCGTATTTTTGCAAAGGTAGCCGAAACAAAAAGTGTCACACAAACGGCAGACGTGCTGTCTTTGACGCAGCCGGCTGTGACGGCACAATTACGAAGCATTGAACGAGAGATCGGCTTTCGTCTTTTCAAACGAAACGGCCGGGGGATTACACTGACTGAGATGGGAAAGATCCTGTATCCATATGCCCGGCAAGTATTCGAGGCGGAAAAAGAAGTAGAATATCAGATTACCCTTCTGCAAAACGGAAAAAAAGGAAGACTCAGAATTGCTTCTACCTACGTACCACTTAACTTTTTGCTGCCTGATTGGCTTGCCTCTTTTAAAACATCATCGCCACAGACAGACATTGAATTAAAAAGTGGAAACTCCGCTCAAGTGATCGAAAGCCTGCTTCAATATCAATCAGATGTGGCGATCGCCGTAATAGAGGATCTGCACCACGAAGATCTTCACACCTCTCACTTAACTGATTTAAGTTATGACTTTATCGTGCCTATGGATCACCCGTTAAATGGACAAACCGTCCCCCTAGAACGCCTAAGCCATGAACCTTTTTTAATGCGAGAAGAAGGCAGTTCAACGAGAGACAAGCTTTTTTCCCTTTTTACCGCTAAAGGAATTAAAAAACCGACCGTTGATTTGCAATTCAGTGGTGTCCACGAAGCCATTCAAATGATCAAAGCTGGCTATGGCATTACCCTTGTTCCTCGTGACGCCGTTCAGCGAAGCTTAGAACGCGGAGAACTTGGGCGCGTGTATATCGAAGGAATAGACATTATCAGACCTGTTGTGGTCTGCAAACGGGCGAATGACCTTGAGGAAAATAGGACGGTGAATGCTTTTCTGCAAATGAAAGACATCGGACCCTTTACACCACCTGCCTCCAATTAAAAAAGTGCCTGCTTCAGCAACAGGCACTTTTTCTATTCGGTTGGCTGAACAAGATCAAATGGGACCGCTTTTGAGGCTATCACTAATTGTTCTGGTGTGATGAGGATTTCATTTCCCCATTCTCCTGCTCCAACGCCTAATATCTCTTCTTCTAATAGCGATGCTTCGATAATCGTGCGGAACCCTTCAGGCTGCCAGCAAAATGGCGGAATCGAGCCAATCCGATAGCCCGTCACTTCAAGCACCGTGTCAGGTGAAGCCATTTTGATATTACGAGAGCCAGCGGCTTTCTTTAGTTTCCCTGATTTGATGTGCTGGTCAGCACCAACCATCACAAGCAGCTGCTCCCCTTCCCCTGTTTCAAAGATCAATGTTTTGATCATTTGTCTTTCTCTAAAACCAAGAGCTGCCGCTACATTCGCTGCGCCCTTCTCTGTGTCGGCAGAAAATGTTTTGATGTCATACGGGATGCCATGCTTGTCCAAAAAGTCATGTGCTGGTAATTTTTTCAATGAATTGAACCCCTTTCCTTATGATGTTCTTTCATTTAGCTTATCACAATCCTCTCATCCTTAAGATGTATTTTTCAATGGAAAACCTCTGCACACTTCGCCAACATGCTATACTGAACTTGTTTTTGAAAAGGAGTCGGTTGGATATGGGAAATAAGTTTTGGTGTTATACAGGCAGTAAAAGCCTTCTCATGCTAAGTGATATTCTATTTTTGATGACAGTCACATTGGTTATTTATCAAGATACACAATCTGTCGCCTATGCGGCTGTATTTCCGCTCATAAGAACACTATGTCAGCTATTGGCTGGGCTCCTCTCTCCTGTTTTGACAGAACTCTTTCAAGCCAAGCGTCTATTGAAATGGGTCCCTCTTTTACGTATTGGAATGCTCGTCGTTTTCACGACCCAATTTGATTTCTTTCAGCAGCACCTGATCTGGCTGTTTAGTGCGTTCGTTTTGATTTCCATCACAGGCGGGTTCATTAGTCCTTTATTGCAAGCCATCATGCCGATGATTGTGCCAGAAAATCAGCTTGTGAAAGCGAACAGTACAGCCTCCGTTTTTTATCAATCTGTTCAAATCGCCGGCTATTCGTTTACTGGAATGCTCGTCCTGTTGATTGGTCCATCTTATTTAATGTGGGCCTCTTGTTTCATGATTGTGTTGTCCTATCTATTGATCATCCCTGTTTTTTCTCTACTCAAGCAAGAAGACACGGTTCAAAAAGAAAATAAGATGAACGGGTTCAAAGATGGCTGGAAGATCATTTGGACAAACAAAACGGTTCGCATCCTGACTTTCATGGATGTTAGTGAAAATATTGCAGGTGCTTTGTGGGTCGGACCAGTTACGCTTGCCTTTGTCACACTTGTTTTAAATGAAGGTGCGGAATGGTGGGGATATATCAATGCCGCATATTATATAGGTGCCATTATAGGCGGACTCATGGCTGCATGGCTAAGTCAGTTTATTCAAAAACAACTTCTCCTCTTTATGGCAGCGGGCTCTTTTATTTATGCAGTGCTGACGATCCTATTTTCGCTAAACAGCCTGCCATGGCTTGCATTGCTGCTCTGTATTTTAATGGGGCCTGCCTATCAAATTCGGGATGTCTCTCAGCAAACCATTCTTCAAACGGAAACGCCAGTCCATGAGTTATCAAAGGTATATTCGGCTCAATACGTTCTCTCTTCTATGTCTGTCAGTTTATCTATTTTCTTTGTTGGATTAATTGCGGATACATTCGGAGCGAGATTTGTGTATTTGTTAGGCGGACTGTTTGTTCTCATCTGTTCCGGGATTGCCATCACCACTTTCATGATGCAGAAAAAAAGAGCAGCTGTTTAAGGCAGCGGCTCTTTTACTTTTCTTTTAACATCGCAAACATGTCACGCGCCATTGCTTCTAGGATATACACAACGGGTGTCTGTGTAGTGATGTTGGCTCTATGGACTCGTTCATCTGTGACGTAATAAGCAATATTTAAGTCAGAAATACGAGAAATTGTACAGTGCTGATTGTTTGTAATACTAATGATCGTGCTGCCTTCTCTTTTAAGTTTCGAAATATGATCAATCGTAATACTGTTCTCTCCTGATACCGACAGCACAATGGTGACACTATTGTCTAAATACTGCATATTCATCGGGAAAAACGGATCATTGATGTAGAATGAAAATTTCTCAAGACTTGAAAAGTACCTTGCCCCATACTGCGCCAAAATACCAGAACTGCCCGTCCCAATAAACAGCACATTCTTTGCACCCGCAATCAGCTTTGCTGCCTCTTTGATCTTCCCCTCAAAATCTCCTTTAAGTGTCCGTTCGATAAATTCATACAAGAAATGCTGCGTGCTTTTCAAAGAAGGTGTTTGTTCTGCTTCTAAATACATTTTGAGCTTCACCTTAAATTCTGAAAAGCCTTCACAATTCACTTTTCGACAAAAGCGAAGGACAGATGAGGTCGATATATGTGCGGCATCTGCCAAATCACGAATTCTCATATAGACGACTTTTTCACTGTTTTCCATAATGTATCGGTATAAAGCGCTTTCTAGTTCATTAAAGCTGGAAATGACCTCACTTGAAAACATCTGACTTCCCCTTTCTCCAACAACATGACACAACACGTTTCTTTTATGTAACAAATCTCTAAATAGGGCACCCTTGCCTAAAGACGCTGAAACCGTTTACGCACAAGGTACTCTCACGATAAGCTATAGATGTACAAACAAATGATAAAAGATTGATTCACTCTATTATAACATTGTGCGTTACATTATTCGGAGGTGCAGAACATGGCAAAAGGATTAAAGGTTGTCACAATCGGCGGAGGATCAAGCTATACACCGGAGCTAGTCGAAGGATTTATTAAACGGTACGATGAATTTCCAATTAGCGAACTTTGGCTCGTCGATATCGAAGCAGGTAAAGAAAAACTTGAGATCGTCGGAAATCTTGCAAAACGCATGGTGAAAAAAGCGGGACTTCCAATCGAGGTTCATTTAACTTTAGATCGCCGGAAAGCACTGGTAGACGCTGATTTCGTCACAACACAATTCCGCGTCGGATTACTGGAAGCACGTATGAAGGATGAACGCATTCCTTTAAAATATGATGTCATTGGTCAAGAAACAAACGGTCCAGGCGGTCTATTCAAGGGGCTGCGCACCATCCCTGTCATTCTTGATATTGTGAAAGATATTGAAGAATTATGCCCAGATGCTTGGCTTGTGAATTTCACCAACCCAGCTGGTATGGTCACAGAAGCCGTACTTCGCTATTCAAACCATCGCAAAGTCGTTGGCTTATGTAACGTACCAATCGGTATTCGCATGGGCATCGCCAAAGGACTTGATGTCGATGCAAGCAGAGTCGAAGTCAGCTTTGCTGGATTAAACCATATGGTCTTTGGACTGAACGTGTTCTTAGATGGCAAAAGCATCATGGATCAAGTGATCGAAGACATGGCAGATCCAAACTCCACCATGTCCATGAACAACATTCAAGCGATTCCGTGGGATGCAGATTTCTTAAAAGGGCTTGGTGTGATTCCTTGTCCGTACCACCGCTACTATTACAAAACAAGTGATATGTTGGCTGAAGAGAAAAAAGCAGCAGCGAATGAGGGAACTCGTGCAGAAGTCGTCCGTGCACTAGAAAATGACCTGTTCGAGCTTTACAAAGATCCTGATCTTGATATTAAGCCGCCACAGCTTGAAAAACGCGGCGGTGCTTACTACAGTGATGCAGCATGTAACTTGATCGCATCCATTTACAACGACAAACATGACATTCAGCCTGTAAACACCATCAACAATGGTGCCATCAGTGACATTCCAAATGATTCTGCCGTTGAACTGAACTGTGTCATCACAAAAGACGGCCCAAAACCAATCGCTGTTGGTGAAATGCCGGTCGCTGTCAAAGGACTTATTTCTCAAATTAAATCCTTTGAACGTGTAGCCGCTGAAGCAGCCGTGACAGGCGACTACAACACAGCACTTGTCGCCATGACCATCAATCCGCTCGTCCCATCAGATGCCATTGCAAAAAGCATCCTAGATGAAATGCTAGAAGCACATAAAGAATATCTGCCACAGTTTTTCAATAAAGTAGAAGCATAAAAAGAAGCCGCACTTGTCAAAAGTGCGGTTTTCTTATTTCCCGGCAAACAACTGATCCATCTGAGCACGGTCATAGTCTAAGAGCCAGTGCTGTAAACCTTCATAAACTGGATGCAGATGTTCTGGATCTGCCGCAATAAGATCACAGCCTCGATCATCATATAAGTGGAAAATCATCTGTTTTGAGAGATTGATGAGATAAATGTCATAACCAAGCTTTCCTTTCATGAGTTGATTCGGTTTGTAGAAATCCTCTTGGCATATGGCTTGTAGAAGCGGGCGCAATCGAATATCTTGCAGCTGACACTTGAGTGTAAATCTCTCTATTTCCATTGTTTCATCTAGTTTTGATTGTACATAAGTCAAACGCTCGTGACGTAATCGGTGACGCACTTGCCGGTCGGCATATTTTTGATAAACAAGGAGCTTTTGCTTCGTTAATTCATGTTCATGCTGCGTATAGACATCCGTGACAAGTAGAATATCGTCTTCTGGATCAAAAGCATATCTGACAATTTTTAAAGCCCGATCGCCTGCTTTTTCTAATACAACCGATTCTTCTCCTAATGACCAATCTGCCACTTCAAAGCGAAGACCAAAAGGCCACTTATAAAAAAGAGGCGGTGTGAGGACAAGTTCAGGAAAATGACTTTTTAAAAAACGATTGGTTTGATCGCTCATCTCATGTCCTTCCATTGGTTTTATTTCTTATTTTACCGTTGAAACTAATGGAAATTCAATTGGAAATAAACTGTCATTTCTTATATGATAGAAAGAGATGGAGGTGTGACCAATTGAAAAAATGGTTTTTACAGGTGTTCCTCACCGCATTGATCACGATGTGGATACAGACTGGACTTGATCAGGCGAACATCATTCATATCAACAATGTATGGGTCGATGTCAGTAGCTGGATCCTAATCTTCTTTGTCATCTACGCACTTTTTGAATGGACTGCTCACGTCTTAGCAAAACGGAAAATCGCTCATCGCTGAACATCTCTTTTTACAGAGATGTTTTTTGTTGAAACTCTTCCTGCACAAGTTCATGAATCACGCCCATTCCTGCCTGACTTCCGGCTGCTGCTGCAAGAACAAGCTGAGCAGGCCCGCCTAAATTATCACCACATGCAAAAATACCGCTGACGGTTGTACGCCCAAGAATATCTGCTTCAATGCCCCCATTTTTCGTCATTTGACAGCCTAGTTTTTCAGCAAAAGGGGTTGACTGCTTGAAATCACTTGCGACAAATCCGCCTTCTCTTATCACTATCTCTCCATTTGCAAGCTGAAGAGAGCGTAGCTGACCATTGTCATGATGGATCGCTACAATTGGCACATCAATAACTTGAATAGAATGTGCTGATAACAGTGCTTTCTCCTCTTCAGCTAACACTTGCTGTCCATTTGTAAACACAATCAAATCCTTTGTCCAATTGGAAAGAAGTTTCGCCATATGCAAAGCACGCTGGTTCTCTGCAATCAGGGCAAGTGGCTTGTCCTTCAGCTCCCAGCCATCGCAGAAAGGACAGCTAAACAACGTCTTTCCATACACATCATGAATCCCGTTGATCTTTGGCAATATATCCTGAAGTCCAGTTGCCAAAATGATTTTTTTCGCTTCGAATCTTTCTCCTTCTTGTGTCAGTAACGCGAAGTTGTCCTCATGATTTTGTATCTCCACAATTGTGCTTCGTTTGATTTGGATATTGGGGTAGTTTTGGAGATCCGCTTCTCCTGCTTGTCTGATCTCAAACGGTGTCATTCCATCGTTTGTAATAAATCCATGTGATTCCTGAGTCACTCGATTTCTTGGCATCTCGTCATCGAATATTATGACCTGTTTTCTACCCCGCCCCACAACAAGTGCTGCATTTAATCCGGCTGGTCCGCCTCCGATAATGGCACAATCTAATAACATGTCAATCTCTCCTTTTTATTAAGGACTTTAAAGACTCCTAATATCTATAATTTACTCAAAAAAAATCACATCTTGAAAAATGGATTTTTTTCTGTCTGCTCTATTTGGCTTGCAATATCAACTAACCGCTTTTGACTTAACGTCTCCTGCATTTTCATTTCAACATCCTGCATGACTTGTTCAATCAAACAGCCATCGTGAGGCATGAAAGAATCATGTTCTAAAGAACAACGAAATAAATGGGTTTGTCCTTCTACCGCCTGAATGACGTCTAAAAACGAAATGTCCTCTTTCTTTTTCAGAATGGTGTAACCACCTTTTGCGCCAGGTGTTGATTCAATCAACCCCGCCTTCACAAGCTTTGTTAAAATTTTAGATAAATAGGTAGGTGAAAGATCTTGCATCTTGGCGAGAGGCTCAACGCCTATTGCTTTCCCCTTTGGTGCAAGGGTTAAAAATACCATCGTATGAAGCGCATAGTTGGTCGCTTTAGAATATTTCATAGAAACATTCCTTTCTATCTATTGTAGACCTTTTATATCTGTAATTGATCATAAAAGATTCAAGAAGAAAAAGCAAGTATTGTGGATCTGCTTCTTTTTTCATTCCACATTTCGCATTTCCTTCCGATAATAGAAGTAAGCACGAATAAAGCTTGATGAAGACTAGAAGGAGTGAAAAAAATGTCAGATCAACAGCACAATGCAGCACACGAAGAAGAAGAGGAATTTAACGTATACGACATGCTTCCACCCGCAGGAACAATCATTGGCGAAGCAACAGAAGAAGAAATGGAAGCTGCGGCAGCATTAGAAGTGAGACATTACGCCTTTATGCGTCTGCAAGACTCGTACATTCAATTTGATGGATCTTCTTATAAAGAATTGCTTAAAGACTTTCAAGAACTAGAATTTGATTCTGCAAAGTTTTGGAGAGCCATCGCACGACGCCTGCAAGTCCCATACGAATGGCCAATCCGAATCGACCATGCAAACGGTCCTATTTATATTGGTGAAACAGAAGATAGCCGTGATGTTGAGGAGAGTGCGGAGTAAGGATATGGTGACCCCCTTTTGGTGAGGGGGTCTATTTAATAATTTAAAAGATTTCTATTTCAGATATTTTTCACATGAAATAGATATTCTTATTGCTCTTCTAAATCAAATTCCAACCATAATGATATATTAAAAGCGATTTCATGCATTTCTTCTATTTTTGATTGATTCAATTGCTCCGCAAAACGACGTGCCCTTTGAAAAATATCGTCATTCTGCTTAACCACCACATCATTCAGTGTAAGGATTGTGCTGAGCGCCCAGCCAGCAGTTACTAACATATTTTCGTCTTGAATGGAATTCATAAAAGTTTCTACTTCTGAAAAAAACCACTTGATATCATCAATTTGGTCTAAATGAAAAAATACAATTTTATGAAGTGCCTCAGGGTCTCGAGTCTTCAATATGTCTTTCACTTCTTCTTTTGATAATGGCGGATTCTGCTTTTCATATTCAGCCTGCCACTCTTCATCTGACATCCCATCTTCTTCGCTATCCTCTGCGGTATAATGCCCCGCAATCAATTCATCAAACGAATCCGCTAATTTGAAATCTGTTTCATATTCTAGATCAAAGTAATGAACCGGCGGATGTTCCTTTGTTTCTCTATAATCCAATGCGATCCATGTATGACCATCCCCACAAATCAGCACAAGCCTCTCAGGCAATTCCCATTCTTCTATTAAATAATCACTATCCATAATACCTTCGCCTTTGGCAATTCCTCTTAAATGATCAAATGACACATGACCTTCTGCCCATCCATTCGGCTGGTCCGTTGGAAAAGCATTATGCAGGGTATAACCGCCATTTTGTTCGAGAATCAGTTTCTTATATGTATCAGGCAAGATGATGCCTAGTTTCTTTTCCGCTTTTGCAATGCCTTTTTCATTGATTTTCTTAAATGTCTCTTCACTTTCTCTGTCTGTGTCCCAAAATGGTTTCAAATAAAATACCTCCAATTGTTATTTCTATCTCATTTTACCATTTAAGAAACCTAGTTTAATAGTCCTATTCATAAAAAAAGAGAAGGGTTCTCCCTCCTCTTGTTGATCATGATTGTTCTTGATTTCTCGCTTCAAATTCATCTAGCATTGCACGCACTTCATCTGTTGATGATGTGTTCATTAATTGGTTTCTTAGGAAGCTCGCTCCTCTGAATCCTTTTACATAAATCTTAAAGAAACGATGCAGTGCCTTGAATGGACGCAAGCCTAATGAGGAATATTGATCATGAAGATCAAGATGCAATCTTAAAAGACCTAACAGTTCGTCACTCGTATGCTCTTTCGGCTCTTTTTCGAAGGCAAATGGGTTATGAAAAATCCCACGTCCAATCATCACTCCGTCCACTCCATACTGTTCAGCAAGCTTTAAGCCAGTTTGACGGTCAGGAATATCACCATTGATCGTCAAAAGCGTATCAGGTGCTACTTCATCACGCAATTTCTTAATCTCAGGAATGAGCTCCCAATGCGCATCCACCTGACTCATTTCCTTTCTTGTGCGAAGGTGAATCGATAAATTCACAATGTCTTGCTCCAAAATGTGTCTGAGCCAGCCACGCCATTCATCGACCTCTGTAAACCCTAGTCTTGTTTTCACACTAACAGGTAATCCCCCTGCTTTTGCCGCTTGAATCAGCTCTGCCGCAACGTCTGGACGAAGAATCAATCCACTACCCTTCCCGTTTTGCGTGACATTTGGGACAGGACAACCCATATTAATATCAAGCCCCTGAAATCCTAACTCCGCCATTCCAATACTCATTTGTCTAAAGTTCTCAGGCTTGTCTCCCCATATATGAGCAACAATCGGCTGCTCATCCTCTGTAAATGTTAAACGGCCTTTCACACTTTGAATGCCATCAGGGTGGCAGTAGCTCTCACTGTTCGTAAACTCTGTAAAAAACACATCCGGTCTCGCCGCCTCACTCACAACATGACGAAACACAACATCTGTCACTTCTTCCATTGGTGCTAATATAAAGAATGGCCGTGGTAAATCACGCCAGAAATTTTTACTCATCTTTCATCCAATTCCTCTCATGACATAGCGCCCTTTAAGGGCATGTCCTTCTGTAAAATATCATTTATATACATTATACGCAAAAGGACCATAAAATGAACATTAATAAATGCTATCGTACTTAATAAAATATCAAAAATTTGAAGAGACGTAAATGCGGTTCCAACCAGGAAAAATGTCACGCGATGGACAGCAAGTAATCATTTATCAAGATACCAACTTGAGAAGAAAGAAGTTTCTCCACGCTGAAAACAAACCGCAATCTTTCCATAAAAATCAATTATTATTTAATAGCTACACGAATATATCACACCACAAAAATATAGAACAAAATTACCATTTATCCTTAATATGGTTTTTGTTACAATTTTATGTATTTTATAAAAAGGAGTGATTTTATTATATAAAAGATGCACTATCAACTCAAACAGCTGTAAACGGGGAAGTTTCTACTCAAGGAGCTGTTTCATGGACATATAAAGCATTCAGAGCTGCTTGTCGTTCTGGTGGGTGGTTACTATCAAGAGCATTGAAACCCTTAAGTCCAAAGGCGGCTGCTTGGGTCAGAAAGCATTCTGCTAAAGTCGCAAAGATAATGGATAAAGGTGAAAAATGGACTGAAAAACAATTCACAAAAGCTTTTACTAAAATTGGTGCGCCTAAAGATGTTGCTAAAACATTGGCAAAGTTCATTATTGCTCTTATCTAAATATAAAAAAAGTGCTATTAGTTTCTAATAGCACTTTTTTGTGGAGGGTGTGCATGTCTTTTTCTTATGTGATTTCACTGACTTTTTTAATACTCCTTTTAGTATCTATCATAATTTATACTTTTTTAAGGAAGAAAAATGTTGTAGATAAACCTCCTGGCGCTATTGCTGCCATTCTTTTTATTTTACTATTACTTTTTTCTTTAAGTTTCGCTATTGCTCTTCCAGCTTTCATGCTTTACCTAGTATCATTGGGAGTGAATTTTCTTTTCGGCGAATACATAACTTATGATTCATTTTTTTCTTTATTTACCTTTTCGTTGTTAGTTAGCATAATCGTAGTTTTTTGGTCATTTATAGTTTTATTTATAGGGAAAGGAATCACTTTTTTGTTGAAGGTCCCAAAATGGATAACCTATATTTTAGAATTTTTTGCTTCGTGGGCCCTTATTTACTTCACGATTAAATATGTACTCAATTTAAAGATAATTGAAGTTTCTATATGGGGGAATGGTGAATTGATTTTATCTTTCTTTGTTAGTTTTTTATACATTGGACTTGATATCATATCCTCTGCGCTTGATCAAAAGAATCAGAACATAGAAGAAGAACCCCCTATCCATTAATGGAGAAGGGGGTTCTTTAATAATAGATATTTCGAACATCAAGCTGTTTTTAGTCTTTGAACCCTATATGCCTTATAAGCTTCTTTAATCATAAATTTTTAATTAATTGATCTATGAGCCTTCATTTTCTTCCCAAGCAAGACTGAAAAGTCAAAAGTGATTTCCAATTTATTTTTGCTCAGAACTTGTTGTATAAGCTCTTCCGATGCTCCCCAAGACAAGGGGGTCATATGGACCAATTGTTTAATGTATTTACTTTCCATTGTTACAACGTACTGAACACGCTGGATGTCAACAAGATCAAAATTACGATTGAAAAGCTCTAATGTATTTTCATTTGAATATTCAGTTCTATCTGTTTGATTGTAAAATATCCCTCTTAATTCTTGTAGGTACTTACTTTCAGGTATAACTTTTATAACCATTCCATCATCTGCAAGTATTCTATGGAACTCAGAATAGTTAGATGGAGATAATATATTCAATAAGAAATTGAATTGTTTATCATTTAATGGACACTTTGCGAGATCGGCTACGCACCAGATTGTTTTAGAAGGACTCATTGAAGCAACATTGATTCCCTCTTTCGAGATATCAACACCTATTCCCAACAAGTTACATTGCGATTGTTCAATTATCCTTTGCTGTATCTTGGACAAATGTGAACCTTCACCGCATCCAGCATCTAATATTTTTATGGTATCACTCGTTGGTTTCAAATCTTCTAACATATTCTCACAAACCTGAGCAATCAACGGATCAAAAAAGCCGCTTTGACTAAACATCTTTCGAGACTTAAACAGTTTTTTATCGTATTTTGTTTTAGGAGGATGGGACAATAAGTTAACATATCCTTGCTTAGATATATCAAAACAATGATGATTGTAACAAATTAAACTCCTTAAATTTACTACCTCAATTGGATTTGAACATATTGGACATCTAAAAATGTCTTCATACTCAGAGAGAAGACGTGCGTTTGTCATTTTCCGATTGTTTTTAGACAAAATAAAAACACCTCATTCATTCGTATTTAGTAAATGAAAAAGGCACAGTTAAATAAACCCAGGTCATAGTTTTTTAAAATTGACGTGAGTATACATAGACTGTACCTTCCATTAACGTAAACGAATGAATTTGATGATCAAGAAAAACATCTCCTAATAAAAATGATTAAAGAAGAACGATACCGTCCCATCTATTAGTATAAATCATGATGAACAGATTTGTATACATCGCAATGCTTTCAACTACCGAACTTTCAAGGCAAACACGACCACCGTCAACCGCAAGGTAAGGTTAGTTCCTAAGTTAAATTTTTAGGCGATCATACCTTCAACACCGATGCTGTTTATTTTTACATCCAAAATCTCTAAAACGGATTCCTTCACAGACTAATTGATAACATTTATATTAAATCAGATGGGAGTCCTAGAATCTTTTACAGACTCTCGGACCCTTCTGCTTATTCTTTACTTCTAACTAACAATGCACAGCACTCCACATGACTCGTATGCGGAAACATATCCACTGGCTGCACTTCCTCCGTCACATACCCACCATCTTCAAGAATACGCAAATCACGAGCTAGCGTCCCTGGATTACAGGACACATACACAACACGGTTTGGTTTCATCTTTAAAATCGTATCAAGCAGTGCTTCGTCACAGCCTTTTCTTGGCGGATCGACGACGAGGGTGTCTGCTTTGATGCCTTCTTTGTACCAGTTTGGGATGACCGTTTCTGCTTCACCGACTGCAAATTCAACATTATTGATTCCGTTTAAGGCAGCGTTGCGTTTTGCATCTTCAATTGCTTCTGGCACAATTTCTACGCCATAGACTCTGCCTGCTTTTTGTGCGAGAAATAAGGAAATCGTACCGATTCCGCAATACGCATCGATCACGGTTTCTTCTCCTTGCAGCTCGGCATATTCAAGGGCTTTGTCGTAAAGCACCTTTGTTTGAGTTGGATTCACTTGATAAAACGAGCGGGCTGAAATAGCAAATTTGATGTCGCCAATCGTGTCATAAATGTATTCTTCTCCCCATAAAACGGTCGTTTCGTCTCCGAAAATGACATTTGTCTTCTTTGAATTCACGTTTTGCACAATTGACCGAACGTGTGGGAAGCGTGCTATAATCTGCTCAATCACCTGTTGCTTTTGCGGAAAATCAGCCGTTCTTGTGACAAACACAACCATCATTTCACCTGTTGCCATGCCGTAGCGAACCATCACATGACGCAGCCAGCCTTTATGCCGCTCTTCGTTATATGCTTTGATGCCAAACGCATTGCAGATGTCTTTTACTGCCTGTACCACTTCGTCGTTTTCTGATTGCTGGATTAAGCATTTTTCCATATCAATGATTTCATGGGTACGCTGCTGATAAAATCCTGCAACAAGTCCGCCTTCCCGTTCGCCAACTGGTACTTGTGCTTTGTTTCTGTAATTCCAAGGGTCTTCCATGCCGAGTACAGGATGAACTTTTACACGGCTCATATCAAGCTTGCCGATCCGCTCCAATACGTCCTTTACTTGTTTCTGTTTAAAAAGCAGCTGGCCTTCATAGCTCATGTGCTGGATTTGACAGCCGCCGCACTGCTTATAGATAGGACATGGCGCATCTTGCCTGTGCTGACTTTCCTTTGTCAGCTCCATGAGTCGTCCAAAAGCAAATCCTTTTTTGACACGTGTGACTTTGATTTTCCCTTGTTCGTCAGGAAGGGCATTCGGTACAAACACAGGGAAACCCTCAACTTTCGCTACACCTGCACCTTCGTGCGTTAAATCTTCGAAGGTTACATTGTAGTATTCATTTTTTTGAACAGGCGGTTTCATTTTCACCAATTTTATCACCTCATTTGCAAAGAAAAACTTGGTCGCCATAAGGAACCAAGTTCAGTCTTCACCCTATTTTTTCAGCTGTTGCTTTTGGCACAATAAATTCAATATGGCGATACAGGTTTTCAAATTCACCTGGCAGCATGCCGCCGTACTCACCATCTAAATTCAATTGCATTTTATCTTTTACATCTACCTTCACGCGATTCGCTTTTGCGTAGATGACATTGTTATCATGAATATGCTCGCCTCTGAGTGCAAGGCTGACCACTCGAATGGCTTCTGCTAGATTGACCTTCTTTAGAATGATCAGGTCAAACATCCCATCATCTAGAATGGAATCTGGTGCGAGCTTTTCAAAGCCGCCTACTGAGTTTGTTAGTGAAACAAGAAACAGCATGATTTCTCCATGAAACAATTTGCCGTCATATTCAATTTCGACTTCTGTCGGGCGAATGGAAGGAAGCATCTCCATGCCTTTCAAATAATACGCAAGTTGTCCTAGCATGGTTTTCAGCTTACTAGGCACTTCATAGGTCAGCTCTGTTAATCGGCCGCCTCCCGCAATATTAATGAAATACTGTCCATTCACTTTACCAATATCAAGCGGCTTTGCTACACCATCAATGATGGCATCTGTCGCTTTTAAAATATCTTCTCTTGGAATGCCAAGTGCTCTTGCGAAGTCATTGGTCGTTCCAACTGGAATGATTCCTAATTTTGGTCTTTTTTCAAGCGGCGCTAATCCGTTGACGACTTCATTAATCGTGCCGTCTCCACCAGCTGCTACAATTAAATCAAAGTCTCTCTGTGCGGCTTTTTCGGCTGCTTGTGTTGCATCTCCTGCACATGTCGTCGCATGACAAGATGTTTCATAGCCAGCCTGTTCAAATTTTTGCAAAACCTGCGGTAAATTCTTCTTAAAGAGTTCACGTCCAGATGTCGGATTGTATATAATTCGAGCACGTTTCATTCATCATCATCCTATTATCATTATGCAATCTATTTTCACCACTAACAACCTTTAATTATACTATGAGATTTGAAAATGGCAACAGAACAACCCCCTAATATTTGAAATCTCACGGTACGTTTCCCTCAGCAGATCACCATTCTGATAAGATAAAAGAAAACGATGAAAAGGATGGTATGCCATGAAAAAGCCTGTCTATTTCAACCATGACGGCGGTGTTGATGATCTCGTGTCCTTATTTCTGCTTCTTCAAATGGAACACCTGAAAGTGATCGGGACGTCTGTGGTTCCTGCTGATTGTTATTTAGAGCCTGCGCTGAGCGCTTCTCAGAAAATTATTGATCGATTTAGCCCATATGAGATTGAAGTAGCCGCTTCCAATTCTAGAGGTGTGAATCCATTTCCAAAGGAATGGCGTATGCATGCTTTTTATGTAGATGCTTTGCCGATTTTAAATGAAAAAGGCGCTGTTGATACAAAAGTATCTAAGCTTCCTGCACATCTTCATCTGATTGAAACGGTGAAAAAGTCAATCGAACCTGTTACGCTGCTCTTTACAGGACCGCTCACAGACCTTGCACGCGCGTTAGAAGAAGATCCTTCCATCTCAAATAAAATTGAGAAACTGGTGTGGATGGGCGGCACATTCCTTGAAAAAGGCAATGTCGAAGAACCAGAGCATGATGGAACAGCAGAATGGAATGCTTTTTGGGACCCTTATGCTGTGAGCACCGTATTTCAAGAGCGTTTTCCAATTGAAATGGTCGCACTGGAAAGCACGAATCAAGTCCCGCTCACACTCGATGTCCGTCAACGCTGGGCTTCCCTTCGCTCTCACATCGGGATTGACTTTATCGGACAATGTTATGCCTTTTGTCCGCCTCTCATTCATCACGAAACGAACTCGACTTACTACTTATGGGATGTGCTGACAACGATCACTCTTGCATCCGCCTCATTTACCCGTTCAAAAGAAATGAATGCGATCGTTTATACCGAGACGCCAAAGCAAGGACGGACAGAAGAGCATCCAGATGGAAAATCAATTCAAGTGATTGACCATGTCGATCGGGATGCCTTTTTCGAGGCCTTTGAAGAGCTTATGAGAAAAGCGGTTTGTCAGATTTCATCATAAAAAAGCCCCGCTAATGAGCGGGGCTTCCTCTTACTCTTCTTCAGCGTACTTTTTCTTACGTCTAAACTTGCTTAAGATTTCATACACGATTGGCACGATGACCAATGTGAGAAGTGTAGAACTTGTTAAACCGCCAATAACGGTGACGCCAAGTCCTTTTGATACGATCTGACTTCCGCCTTCAAAACCTAATGCGAGTGGCAGCAATGCACCAATTGTCGCAAGTGCCGTCATTAAGATTGGGCGTAATCTTGTTGTACCTGCTTCAAGTAAAGCTTCTCTTGTTGAAAGACCTTCTTTTTCTTTATGAATCACTCGGTCAATCAAGACAATGGCATTTGTTACAACGATTCCGATTAGCATCAGCAATCCAATCATGGCATTTAAACTGATGGTTTCTTTCGCTACAAACAATCCAACGAGTGCACCAATAACCGTAAATGGAAGTGAGAACAGAATCGCAAATGGTGCAAGACCTCCGCCAAATGTAATGACGAGAACGAGGTATACAATCGCAATCGCTGCAAGCATTGCGAGTCCTAGCTGTGTAAAGGATTCCTCAATATCCGCACTTACACCGCCTGTATCAATCGTAACGCCAGATTTTAAATCAAGCTTGTCAACTTTCTTCTGGACATCTTGTGTCACACTTGATACGTCGTCTGTTGTCATGTCACCAGATACTTCAGCGTAAATCTTCCCATCACGCTTTGTCACAGTGTTTGCTGTTGTGCCATCTTTCACTTTCACCACATCGCCAATTCGGACTTGTTGTCCTGTTGGTGTTGTGATCTTTTTATTCTCTAGATCTTTTTTACTCTTGTATTCATCTTTTTCCGTTTGAAGCTTCACATCTAGTTCTTTGCCGTCCTCTGTTACTTTCGTCAACGTTGTTTCATTACTTTGAGGAGCGATCGCCTGTGCGATTTGTGAAGCGGTTAAGCCTAGTTTCGCCAGTTTTTCTTGATCTGCATTAAACGTATATTCGTCATATTTCTCAGATAAGCTTGTGCTGACGTTTTTCAAGTTCTTTTCATCTTTTAAAATGTTCTCGACATCTTTGACTGTGCCTTCAATATCACTTGCTTTGTCACCGTACACATAGTACGTCACTGTGTTGCTTGCGCCAGCAGATGAGAAGTCTTGTGATTTCCATTCCCCTTTAGACGTTTTGTCTTGAAGGGCTTTAACCATACGATCTTTTTCTTTATCAAAGTTCGGTGTGTCCTCGTCGTATTGTACGAAGAATAATGCACCGTTAGAGTTTCCGCCAACACTTGCTGTCATTGCATTTGAAGAGCCTAATGAATATTGAACCGTATTGACATGATCACGTTTCATTAAGTAATCTTCTGCCTTTTTCGTTTCAGCAATGGCTTGTTCTCTTGTTTGTCCAGGCTCTGGCGTGTATGTCACCATTGCCGTTTTTTCTGCTTCCTGTGGTAAGAAGCTGACACCGACAAGTGGTGCGAGGAATAAGCTTCCGACCAGCATCAGAATCGCAATTCCTGACGTGATCCATTTATGGTTCAATGTCCAATTGAGTACACGTCTATAACCACCAGCAAGTTTGCTTGGTTTGTGTTCTTTCACCTTTTTCGCTTTGCCATACAGGTTCTTTTTAAATAGGCTGTGAGCCATCATTGGAACGATTGTAATGGCGACAAGTAGTGAAGCCATTAGAGCAAACACAATGGTTAATGCAAATGGGATGAATAGTTCACCAATCATTCCACCCACTAGCGCTAATGGCAAGAATACCGCAATTGTGACAATCGTCGAAGACATAATCGGAATAAACATTTCTTTTGTGGCTTCTCTAACGAGTGCTTTTCCTTTTAACGGTTCATCTTTTAACGCCATTCGTCGATAGATGTTTTCTATGACAACAATCGAGTCATCGACAACACGCCCAATGGCGACTGTCATGGCACCAAGTGTCATGATATTTAATGTGATATCCAGCTGATTTAATAATAAAACAGCAATCAACAGGGATAACGGAATGGAGATGACCGAAATTAATGTTGATTTGATATCTCGAAGGAACAACATGATGATAATGATCGCAAAGATTGCTCCGATGATCGCCTTGTTCAGCATTGTGCTGACAGATTCTTTAATCGGCTCTGCTTGATCATATGTCGTGCTGACTTTGATTCCTTTATTGTCTTTCTTGAATGTATCAAGTTCTTTTGTGACTGCTTCTGCTACACTCACTGTGTTGGCATCAGAGCCTTTGACAATTTGCAGACCGATACTGTCTTTTCCGTTCGTTCTAGAAATCGATTCTGCATCTTTCACGACTTTAATATCTGCAATCTCAGAAAGTTTGATCGTCGGCAGTTCTACAGATTGACCGCTTGCTGCACCAGTTTGTTGCTGAGCTGCTGCTGCTTGCTGCTGACTTGCACTTCCAGCCTCCTGCTCGGTACCTTGGGCACCTGCATTTCCTGAGCCGCTAGAAGATGCACCAGCTCCTGCGCTTGCACTTGGTGTGACAGGAATTCGCATGTTTTTCAAATCTTTAACACTTAAAATATTGCCATCCACTACGACTGATTTTTGCTTGTTGCCAAATGTGTATAACCCTAAAGGTACATTGACATCAGAACCTTTGATCATGTTTTGGACAGTTTCTTCATCTAAACCATATTCCTTCAATTTCTTTTGTTTGAAAGAAAATTCTACTTCTTTGATTTGTTGTCCAGAAGCTTCGACAGACGAGACACCCTCTAAGCTTTGAAGAGAAGGAATAAGATCATTTTCCACTTTTTGTGTCAGGTCTTGTAATGATTCTTTATCACCGGAGACACTTAGAGCTAAGATTGGAATCGCATTGATGCTAAAACGTGTGATTTTTGGTTTTTCTGCATTTTCTGGAAAATCGATATTGCTAATAGCATCTTCAATTTCCTTCTTTGCTTCATCCATATCTTTATTGTAATCGTACTCGATTTGAATCGATGAGGCATTTTCAAAAGAATTAGAAGTGACCACATTCACCCCATTGAGATTTTGTATCGACTTCTCAATTGGGTCTGTCACCTTATCTGATACTTCGTCCGGCGTTGCGCCAGGATACGTTGTAGAAACCGTAATGACTGGAGTGTTGATATTCGGGATTGATTCTTGTTTCATATTCAATCCGGCATATAGACCAGCAACTGTTACGATAATCGTCATGAGCCATACAGCGAACTTGTTCTTTAATACAAAATTGATGATCGAATTCATTATGTCCTCCATTTTCCTTTATGTATTGACTGACTGGTCATTCTATATCATAATAAACGGTGATATACAATGCCGTCAACCATTTCACTTGCGTTTGACGTAACATTCTAAAGCTGAAGGGGCCTTATTTCATGAACGAAAAAAAAGAAAAAATCATTAAAGCAAGCATTCAGTTGTTTGCGAAAAAAGGTTTTTCTTCTACGACCATTCAGGAAATTGCAGATGAATGCGGAATTTCTAAAGGTGCATTTTATTTGCATTTCAAATCAAAAGAACAGCTTTTCAACAGAGCGTTTGAATATTATATCGACACGTCTATGCAAAGTATTGAAAAGATTCGAAAAGAAAATCAACATCTTGCGCCTAGAGATATCTTTCAGAAACAAATCGCTGAACAGTTCCAGCACTTTACTGAGAACAAGGATTTTATCATTTTGATCCTCAGCGAGAACATTATTCCGGAAAACCAGCAAATTAAAAAGTATTCCAAAACGGTTAAAAAGCAGATGAATGATGAAATCCAAATTTCTATTTTGACCACGTATGGACAAGAGATCGAACCATACATAACTGACCTGTCAGTCATGATTCAAGGAATCATCCAATCTTATGTGCAGGTACTGCTTTTGCAAGATCAGATGCAATTATCATGTGATGAGCTCTCATCCTTTATTCTCGATCGATTTGATGATTTGGTTCATGGGCTTCTTCGTTCTCATGCGAAGCCGATTCTGAAGCAAAACATTTGGGATGATGAAGCGCCAAATGCCGCTACTCTTCAAGAAGAGCTTCGATTGTTAATATCTGAGCATCTGCTTTCGGATGATACCCTTGTATCCATTGAAGTTATTGAAGAAGAATTGGCCAAAGATGAGCCTCGCAAGCCGGTCATTCAAGGGATGCTGACAAATTTAGAAACGTGTGAAGACTCCGCTGTCCAAAGAGCTGTGGAACAATTGAAGCTATTCCTCCAATGACAATACGTGGCGATGTTCACTTTAGTTCACCTTTATCCCCTTCGAATATGTGCTAAAGCTTATGCTTCATTATAAAAAAAGAACCAATGAATTGATATACGGCGGTGGTCTGAATCTGTGATAAGACCCTGTCATGTCCATCAACAAAAAAACCGCCTCTTCCTTGAGGCGGTTTCAGCGTGTAGACAGACCCTCGCATTCGGTGTCAGTCCTGCGTGCTGGTGCTCACGAATGTCAAATTCGCTCCCGCCAGTACTCGGCCTTCCTAGACTTCAAAGGTTTTCTATCACGCTGAAAAGAAGACAAAGGGCTAAAATAAAGTTCATTTCAGCCCTTTGTCGACAATTTAAAAACCGCCTCTTCCATGAGGCGGTTTTTGCGATTTAGCGTTTTTTGATTTCTTCGAGAAGAATCTTGTTGACCATCGGTGGGTTTGCTTGTCCCTTCGATGCTTTCATGATTTGTCCGACTAAGAAACCAATTGCGCGGTCTTTTCCATTTTTGAAGTCTTCAATGGATTGCGGGTTGTTATCAAGAGCTTCTGTGACAAGTTTGAGCAGTGCACCTTCGTCAGAAATTTGGACAAGTCCTTTTTCTTTGACGATTTTTTCTGCGTCGCCCCCATTTTCGATAAGTTCTTTGAATACCTTTTTGGCAATCTTAGATGAAATCGTTCCTTTTTCGATAAGTTTGATCATACCAGCCAGTCCTTGCGGCGTTAGCTTCGTATCTTCCAGCTCTTTTTGAGCCGAGTTTAAGTACGCAGATACTTCACCCATGAGCCAGTTTGATGCTTGCTTCGCTTCAGCACCTTCTGAAATGGTCGCTTCAAAGAAATCAGACATTTCTTTTGTCAGCGTCAGTACCATTGCGTCATATGCAGGAAGTCCAAGTTCATCAATGTAGCGTTTGCGGCGCTCGTCTGGAAGCTCTGGAATGGATGCTCTTACGCGTTCTTTCCACTCGTCATCAATGTATAGCTCCACCAAATCTGGTTCCGGGAAGTAGCGGTAATCATCAGAACCTTCTTTGACACGCATGAGGATCGTCTTTTTAGACGCTTCGTCATAGCGGCGAGTTTCTTGTTCGATCAAGCCGCCAGAAAGCAATACTTGCTCTTGACGTTTTTCTTCGAACTCAAGACCTTTTTGGACGAAAGCGAATGAGTTTAAGTTCTTGAGCTCTGTTTTCGTTCCAAACTCTTCACGGCCGATCGGACGAAGAGAAATGTTGGCATCACAACGTAGTGAGCCTTCTTCCATCTTACAGTCAGAAACGCCTGTATATTGAATAATGGATTTTAATTTTTCTAAGTAAGCATACGCTTCTTCTGGCGTACGAATGTCAGGTTCAGATACGATTTCAACAAGTGGTGTACCTTGACGGTTGAAATCGACGAGTGAATAACCGTCGCCTGTGTGCGTCAGTTTTCCTGCATCCTCTTCCAAATGAAGACGTGTAATACCAATTCGTTTTGTTTTGCCGTCTACTTCAATTTCAATCCAGCCGTTTTCACCGATCGGTTTATCAAATTGAGAAATTTGATACGCCTTTGGGTTATCAGGATAGAAATAGTTTTTACGGTCAAATTTTGTATCAGTTGCAATCTCACAGTTCAGTGCCATTGCTGCTTTCATCGCAAAGTTCACCGCTTCTTTGTTCAGCACAGGCAGTACGCCAGGATAACCAAGATCGATGACACTTGTTTGCGTATTGGCAGCCGCACCAAAAGGCGTCGGTGAGCTTGAGAAAATTTTTGATTGTGTTTTGAGCTCTACGTGGACTTCAAGTCCAATTACCGTTTCAAAGTTCATTCTGATTCACCCCTTACAGTTCAGGTTTTGCTTTATGATGATCTGTTGCTTGTTCGAAAGCGTGAGCCACGCGGTAAACGGTTCCTTCATCAAAGTGTTTACCGATGATTTGCAGTCCTAACGGAAGACCATTTGCAAATCCACAAGGCACACTGATTCCTGGGACGCCTGCAAGGTTAACAGGGATCGTTAAAATGTCGTTTGCATACATCGTGAGTGGATCGCTTGTCTTTTCACCAATGTTAAATGCCGGAGTTGGTGTTGTTGGTCCTACAATGACATCATACTTTTCGAAAACATCTTCAAAGTCTTTTTTGATCAGCGTACGGACTTTTTGTGCCTTTTTATAGTATGCATCGTAATACCCTGAGCTTAGAGCGAATGTGCCAAGCATGATGCGGCGTTTGACTTCGTCTCCAAAGCCTTCAGAACGGGTATTTTTATATAAATCAATCAGGTTGTCTGCATTGTCTGTACGGTAGCCATATCGAATACCGTCAAAACGAGCAAGGTTTGCAGATGCTTCTGAAGATGAAAGCAAGTAGTAAGTCGCAAGCGCATATTTAGAATGCGGAAGAGACACTTCTTCCCATGTGGCACCAAGTCCTTCTAATACTTTCAACGCTTGAAGAACAGACTCTTTTGCTTCTTCGCCAACACCTTCGCCAAGATATTCTTTTGGCACAGCGATTTTCAAGCCTTTGATGTCGCCAGTTAATGAAGAAAGAAAATCTGGGACATCGACATTTGCACTCGTTGCGTCCATTTGATCAACACCAGAAATCGCTTGAAGAACATATGCATTGTCCTCAACATTACGCGTAATTGGCCCAATTTGATCTAATGATGAAGCAAATGCGATTAAACCGTATCTAGATACACGGCCATACGTTGGTTTAAGACCAACAACACCACAGAATGATGCCGGCTGGCGAATGGAACCGCCTGTATCTGATCCTAGAGAGAATGGTACTTCTCCAGCTGCAACTGATGCTGCTGAGCCACCACTTGATCCACCTGGAACTGTGTTTAAATTCCACGGGTTTTTCGTTGCTTTGAAGCCAGAGTTCTCCGTAGAAGATCCCATCGCAAATTCGTCCATGTTTAATTTACCGATTGTGACAGCTTCCGCTTCTCTTAAGCGGTTCACAACGGTTGCATCGTAAATAGGATCGAAGTTTTGCAAGATTTTACTTGATGCCGTTGTACGTAAATCTTTCGTCACGATGTTATCTTTGACACCGATCGGCATACCGAACAATAGACCAAGCTCGTCCTTTTCACCAACGGCCTCGTCCAATTCCTTTGCGTACGCACGTGCTTTCTCTTCGTCCAGCGCTAGGAATGCTTGTACTTTCCCGTCTACTTCATGGATTCGTTTATAAGACTCGTCCACTAAATCAGAAACAGACAGTTCCTTTTTATGTAAAAGCTCTTTTAATTCAGAAATTTTGTGGTCAAACAGTGACATGCCTCAGGCCTCCTTTAGTCCAAAATTGATGGCACACGAATATAGCCGTCTTTATGATCAGGCGCGTTTTTGATGACTGCCTCAATGGAAAGACCTTTATTCGGAACATCTTCTCTCATGACGTTTTTCATTTTTAATACGTGTGTTGTTGGTTCAACGTTTTCCGTATCTACCTCGTTTAACTGCTCTGCAAATGAAATGATGCTATCAAGCTGTTCTGTAAACATCTCAGCTTCTTCTTCTGTAATTGCAAGCCGTGCCAAATGCGCAACATGCTTTACTTCTTCTATTGAAATTCTTGACATGCAGGTTCACCTCCAAAAATGATACGTGTTCGTGGTCATGATCATAAGTCATATACACTTTATCATATCAAATTTTACTGTTCTAAAGCAACTTTACGAGGACGCCTAGAAAGGCTTTGTCCACTAATATGTCATTGTGATGCATCCAGTGTCCAACATATTCATTAAGGTAACTTTCATTTTTCAGAAAATTTTTTCTTTGAATTAATTTTGTAAGCGCTTCCATATAGATTCTTATCACTGATACACGCATTTTCTTTAATCATTAGGAGGTTTAAGAAGGTTGATCACTCGGGAATACTCTGATAGGTTAAGTAACCATAGCAGTGAGCAGACAATCAATAGGCTGTTCTTTGTATATTTTGATTGAGGTGATGTCAAATTAATACGAAAAAGGTGATATGGAAACATGAGTATTGAAATTGGAATTTCTTTATCTATTTATTTTATTGGGATGCTGGCTATTGGCTGGTATGCATTTAGAAAAACAAATGACTTGAATGACTATATGTTAGGCGGACGCGGATTAGGTCCTTATGTAACGGCTCTCTCTGCTGGTGCATCCGATATGAGTGGATGGATGCTGATGGGGCTTCCAGGCGCTATGTATACAACTGGTCTTTCATCTGGATGGCTTGCTGTTGGTTTAATTAGTGGGGCTTACTTAAACTATTTATTCCTTGCGCCACGATTGAGATCGTATACAGAAGTTGCTGATGATGCGATTACCATTCCAGACTTTTTTGACAAACGGTTTAAAGACTCATCTACTTTATTGAAAGCTGTCTCAGCTGTCATCATTATGATTTTCTTTACACTTTACACCTCATCAGGTATGGTATCAGGCGGACGCTTATTTGAATCAGCGTTTGGTGCTGATTATATGTTTGGTTTAATCTTAACTTCTAGTATCGTGATTTTGTACACACTATTCGGCGGCTTTTTGGCAGTTAGTTTAACTGATTTTGTTCAAGGAGCTATTATGTTTTTAGCATTAGTGCTCGTGCCGATCGTTGCCTTTACTCAATTAGGTGGACCTGTTGCCACATTCAATGATATTCAACAGATTGACCCTAAATTGCTTGATATTTTTAGAGGAACGAGCGTCATTGGCATTATTTCCTTCCTCGCTTGGGGACTCGGTTACTTTGGACAGCCGCACATTATTGTTCGCTTTATGGCGATTACGACTGTAAAAGATTTAAAGCCAGCACGTCGTATCGGTATGAGCTGGATGATTGTGTCTGTCATTGGTTCACTATCTGTCGGTTTAGTCGGCGTGGCGTATGTTCATGAAACAAGCACCACTTTGGCAGACCCAGAAACCATCTTTATTGTGTTTTCTAAAGTGTTATTCCATCCATATATTACTGGATTTTTACTTTCTGCCATTTTAGCTGCGATTATGAGTTCAATTTCTTCTCAGCTGCTTGTTACTGCAAGTGCGATGACAGAGGATTTATACCGTACGTTCTTTAGAAGAAAAGCCTCTGACAAAGAGCTTGTCATGATTGGACGTATGTCTGTACTAGTCGTTGCCATTATTGCTCTTTGTCTCTCGCTAAACCCAAGTGATACGATTCTTGACCTTGTCGGATATGCTTGGGCTGGATTTGGATCTTCATTCGGTCCAGTCATCTTGTTATGTCTATACTGGAAGCGAATGAATCATCACGGTGCTTTAGCTGGAATGGTTGTTGGGGCTGTTGTCGTTCTCGTTTGGATTTCAACAGGCTTAAACAACACGACTGGATTGTATGAAATGGTTCCTGGATTTATTTTAAGTGGTTTGACTGCTATTATTGTCAGCCTCTTAACAAATAAACCGTCTAAAGCTTCTAAAAAGCTATTTAGCAAAATGGAAGACCATCTCGAAGAAGAAACAAAATAACTAGACATGAGGAGTCATCTGCATTATGCGGATGACTCTCTTTATTTTTAAATAAAATGCTTTTCTTTCTCCCGTTTCTGAATAAAATAGAAGTTGTGCAGCCATATGGGCTGTGAGAAGATCATATACATGATGTGAAACGTACATGAAGTGAAAGGAGCGATACGCATGTTTTGGACAATTGAATGGGATACGGTCTTAAAATTAGCCGTTGCCACCTTAATCGGTTTGATCATCGGTCTTGAACGCGAACTTAAGAAAAAGCCGCTTGGGCTGAAAACGTGTATTGTCATTGCTGTCAGCTCCTGCGTATTAACCATCATCAGCATTGATGCAGCCTACAATTTCCCTCGAGTCTCTAAGCTTCAAATGGACCCACTCAGGTTACCGGCGCAAATTATATCTGGTGTTGGTTTTATTGGAGCAGGTGTGATTCTTCGCAAAAGCAATGACGTCATCTCAGGTCTTACGACATCTGCGATGATTTGGGGAGCAGCAGGACTTGGGGTTGCAACAGGTGCAGGTTTTTATAAAGAAGCCTTCCTCAGTCTTTTCTTTATTCTTGTCAGTGTGGAATTTTTACCTTGGCTCTTCCAGCGGATTGGACCCATTCGCTTACAGGAAAAAGAAATCCGCATCAGAATGTCACTTTCTGATCGAAACCGCATGACAGAGATTTTAAAAGAAATGAAAGCACTCAATATTCGGATTCATTCTGTACGTATTGATGATTTAAAGGAAAAGGACTATCCGATCATGGAAGTACGTGTTCGCGTACATAAAGACCGCTATACAACCGATGTGTACTTTGATATTAAAGATTTAGAAGGCGTTGTTGGTGTGAAGTGTGATACGGTTTAGGGTAAAAAGCCCCTTGCTATGTGAAACAGCAAGGGGCTTTTGATTTATGTTGTTAGCTGATGAAAGTCAAAAGGCGTAATTGGGGTTTTGTCCTCAATCTCCTTTCGAAAACGTGCCAGTATGGCACTTTCGTCAGCGCTTAGTGTTCGGAGATCAAATGCTTGATGTAAAAGCCCATAAATAAGCATATGACGCAGCATAAGGAAATCTGGTATTGTCGCCAGCCATGCGTCATCAAGCTCATTCTCCTGTCGATAGCCTTTGAGAAAATGGCTCATAAATTCACCCGTAAATTCAGCTTTATCCTTGTACGGAATCACCGGATACCAAAGAACGTTGTATAGCAAAATGCTCATATCGTTGATAAACCAGTGATACCCACAATCATCAAAATCAAATGCAATGATTTCTCCCTGATGATAATGGAAGTTCCCATGATGTAAATCCGCATGCACCAGTCCATAGACATCCTTGGATATTCGGAGCTGGTGAAGCTTTTGCATCAGTTCATCTTTTCTCTGCAACACAACCGTTTGATCAGAAGGAATATACGTTTCAAGCTTTAATTGCTCCTCCTCATACCACTCTTGACGCTTATAGCGAGGATCTTTCACTTGATATTGTTTAGTCGTTTGATGCATACGCCCTGTATAGGCTCCTAACGCTTGAAACAACTGTCCATTCCAATCTGCTTCGGTCACTTTTCTGCCAGGCGCCTTTTCGTACACTCTCAGCAAAAAAGCGCCTCCTGCTTGATCGGGAATCGCTTCAACATCTTTTCCTCTTGCGGATAAAACCGGTTTAGCTACTGAGATTCCATGTTGAGATAAATACCGAATCCAGTCCATTTCTCCTAAAATATATGTGCGGGAGCGGCGAATGGTATGGGTAATTTTCAATATATAACTCGACCCTTTTTCATCTGTATATTCATACACATAATTTTCTGCATCGGCTAGAAATGTGACCTGTTCTGGCTGAAAATGATAGAGTAGAGCCGCTTTCTTTAAGACCATTTGTTCATCGTATCGTGCTTTTACTTCTTTATGCATGCTGATTCTCCTTTTATCGTCTTTTTACTTATACATGACGGTAATCAGCATTTATACGAGCATCAACATACCTGCCTTTCCTTTTGGTTTCTTCACATACTTTGACAAAAGTTGAAAGATTCCTCTAATTAGAAATAAAAAACCGCCAAAAGGCGGTTTTCAGATTGTTGACAAAGGGCTAAAATGAACTTTATTTTAGCCCTTTGTCTTCTTTTCAGCGTGATAGAAAACCTTTGCAGTCTAGGAAGGACGAGTACTGGCGCGGAGCGAATTTCACATTCGTGAGCACCAGCACGCAGGACTGACAAAGAATGCGAGGGTTTGTCTACACGCTAAAAACCGCCAAAAGGCGGTTTTTATTTAGTCATATATATGGACCGTTGGTTCTTTATCTTCAGCATTTTTTGTGATGAGGGCTTCTTGCTGATCAGAAGAGGTGATGTTGATTTCTATATTGGTGCTCTTATAGTAATCCATGACTTCACCTGTTAAGTATTGCGTGAATGCCACGACTTCTGTTTTTCCGTAGAATTGCATTGGAATTTCTACTTTCATTTTTTGCAAGTTCCCGTTTTTATAGAAACCTTTGCCTACCACACCTGTGTAATTCGGGAAGTAGTCTTCTACCTTTGTCTTGAAGCGGTCAAATCGCTCTGAATCATCTTTGTAGCTGCTCTTGGCATTATCTGAAGGGAAGAAGACATTCTCTTCTTTAATCGTATCCCAACTGCCAATATCAGCTGATCCTGCTTTTACATCAGTTTTAGCGATGAAGTTTCCTGGAACAATAGATGATTTTGGTGCTTGTTTATAAAGAGCAATCATGACTGGGACTTTTTGCAGTCCGTCCATTTGACGAAGTCGTTTAATGACTTGTTCCGCAATTTTTTCGCCCTCTGCTAAAAGTTTCTTTGAATTTTTCGATGAATCGATGGTCACCTCTTGCTGAGGATCCCCGATATTTTCGCGATAATAATAGACAGAGTTAAGCGCAAGACCGATGACAACCCCGCCAAGCTGTAAGCTATTTTTATCTTTTCTGATTAAGTAATTATGTTCTAGCATGGAAGCTAAGTAGATTGGACTATTTTCATTTTTTGACTTTGTTGAACCTGAGTTTGGAAGAGCAGGGTTTAAGCCTAAGTTCTTAAAGTCTTTGTCTTCTTTTTCAGCTTTTTTCAGATCACTGCCTGTTTTTTTGCGGGCAAGCCAGCTGAGAACAGTATCTTCATCTAAATGCTGTCCTTCTTGGAACAGATAATCGTTTGTATTGAATGATTCTGTTGCCAGGCGCATGAGTCCTGTTTCAAATTCATCAATGTCTAAGCGTGTATTGAGACGCTCTGCTGTTAGTCCTCTTGCCGCTCCTTGTTTAAACGGCAGCACCATTTTGTAATAGGAATCAGAGATGTTGTACATTGGGATGATCGCTGTTTCTTTCGTTTCATCCGTTTTTTGTGTGACCTCTTCCTCATCCTTTCCCCCAAAAGGTGCACACGCTGACAATACCAGTGTGAGCATTGTCAGCAGCAATAGCAACTTTTTCAATAGAAAACACTCCTCTTATTTCTTTAGCTCCTCGAGCATTTTGGCTTCGTCCCAAATTTCAATATTGAGTTCTTCTGCCTTTGTCAGCTTACTTCCAGCTGCTTCGCCGGCAATGACTAAGTCTGTTTTTTTACTTACGCTACCTGCTAACTTGCCACCTAATGCTTCAATCGCTGCCTTTGCATCATTTCGAGACATTTCTTCTAATTTCCCCGTCAGCACAATCGTTTTTCCTGCAAAGTAGGAATCACTTTCTTCTACTTTCACCGGTTTTGACCCTGTGTAGGTCATATTGACCCCAAGTTCTTTTAGTTCATTTAGCAGATCTAGTATTTCTTCTTTCTCAAAGTACGTGACAACTGCATCGGCCATTTTTTCACCAATTTCATCTACTTCAAGTAATTGTTCTTTCGTTGCTTGTTTTAACTGATCGATATCCTCAAAGTGCATGGCCAACGTCTTCGCTGCTTTAGAACCAATAAATCGAATACCAAGTCCAAATAATAACCGTTCAAGAGAGTTTTCTTTCGATTGCTCGATCGAACGCAGTAAATTATCGACTGACTTTTCGCCCATTCGTTCTAGCTGAATCAACTCTTCTTTTGTTAAACGGTAAAGGTCTGATACACGAGAGACAAGCTGTTCTTTGAAAAGTTGTGTAATGACTCGTTCTCCTAGCCCATCAATATTCATCGCATTACGAGACACAAAATGAATGAGTCCTTCACGTATTTGGGCAGGGCATTGTGGATTGATGCACCGAAGCGCCACTTCTCCTTCAATTCTGACCAGCTCACTATGACACTCTGGACATTCAGTCGGCATGTGAAACGGCTTTTCTTCTCCTGTTCGCTGATCAACAAGAACCCCTGCAACCTCTGGGATAATATCGCCCGCTTTTTTGACAATCACTTGATCAAAAAGGCGGATATCCTTCTCTTTGATCAAATCTTCATTATGAAGAGAAGCACGCTGTACTGTCGTCCCTGCCACTTTTACAGGCTCAAGAATCGCTGTTGGGGTGATGACGCCAGTACGCCCCACACTTAGTTCAATATCAATCAGCTTCGTCACGACTTCTTCGGCCGGAAATTTGTACGCAACAGCCCAGCGTGGACTTTTTGCTGTGAAGCCTAGTTCTTCTTGCTGTGCCAATGAATTGACTTTAATGACAATGCCATCGATTTCGTATGAGAAATCAGCACGCTTTGTTTTCAGTGTTTCAATGAGGTCGATCACTTCTTCAATGGTTTGGCACATCCGTCTTTCTTTGTTCGTTTTAAAGCCAAGCTCATCGAGAAGATCAAGTCCTGCGCTTTGCGTATTAACACCAATTTCATCAAGCTCCGCTATACTGTAGACGAAGATATCAAGGTTTCGTTTCGCTGCAATTTTCGTATCGAGCTGACGAAGTGAGCCAGCAGCCGCATTACGCGGGTTCGCAAACGGCTCTTCTTCGTTTTGTAATCTTTTTTCGTTAAGGGCTTCAAAAGAAGGTTTTGGCATAAATGCCTCGCCTCTCACTTCAATCGACAGAGGCCGATTGATTTTGAGCGGGATGGAACGAATGGTTTTGAGGTTCTCGGTTATATCCTCACCTGTTGTCCCATCACCCCGCGTGGCACCCCGGACAAACACGCCATTTTCATAACGGAGAGAAACAGCGAGTCCGTCAATTTTCAGCTCGACATTGTAAGCGACGTCGTCACCGACTGCTTGACGAACCCGGCGGTCAAAATCAAGAAGGTCCTGTTCATGAAACGCATTGCCGAGACTGAGCATCGGTGTGCCGTGACGTACTTTTTGGAAGGCGTCTAAAACAGCACCTCCTACTCTTTGCGAGGGTGAATCCGCTGCTTTTAAATCAGGGTATTCTTCCTCCAGAGAGATCAGCTCACGCATCCGCGCATCATATTCAGCGTCAGGAACACTTGGACGATCCAGTGTGTGATATTCGTAGTTGTATTGATTCAAAATCTGGTGTAGTTCCTCGATCCGGCGTTTCGCTGCTTCTTTATCCATCTGCTTCTTCCTTTCACTTCATCCGTTTTGTCAGTCCTATCAGTTTATTGCTTTTCGATTGGCGCAAAGGCGGCAAGGAGACGCTTAATGCCTGTAGGGCTTGGGAAGGCAATATCAAGCTCTGTACTATCTCCACTACCTTTTACACTCACAACCGTGCCAACGCCCCATTTTTTATGAGCGGCTTTATCACCGACAGCCCAGCCAATGCTGCCGCCGCCTGTGTTTTGAATGGTTTGCGTTTGTGGACGTGAGACAGGCCCTCGTCTTTGCGGTCTTTCTCTCGTTTGGCCAAACGGTGTTTTCGTTTCTTTTTTCTCATTTAGGTTGTCCAATAAATCAGCTGGTATTTCTCTGATAAATCGTGATTCCAGATTCATGTTCGTCCGGCCGAATAACGTTCTCATCTTCGCACTTGATAAATAAAGCTCTTCTTCGGCCCGTGTGATCCCTACATAAGCGAGACGGCGCTCTTCTTCCATCTCGGCATCTTCCATTAATGAACGACTGTGCGGGAAGACACCTTCCTCCATTCCCATTAAGAACACAACGGGGAATTCAAGTCCTTTTGCTGCGTGAAGCGTCATTAAAATGACCGCATCCTGATCTTCTTCCTCAGCCTCATCCAGCTTATCAATGTCTGCGACAAGGGCGAGGTCTGTCAGGAAGGTGACAAGTGATTTATCTTCATTTTGTTCTTCAAAGTTTTTAGTGACCGATAGAAACTCGTCAATATTTTCTAAACGACTTTGTGCTTCAATCGTTTTTTCGATCTTCAGCGCTTCACGGTAACCTGTTTTCTCTAGAATCTCTTCCGTTAATTCTGTGACAGATAAATAATCCTGCATATTTGTCATTTGATCAATGAGCTGTTTGAACTCATCAAGTGCATTGGCAGCTCTTGCACTGAGTCCAATGAAATCCACCTGACCAAGTGCTTCAAACATAGAAAGATCATTCATTTCTGCATATGCAGCAATTTTATCAACAGAAGTCGCCCCAATTCCACGCTTTGGTACGTTGACAATGCGTGCAAAACTAATATCGTCATCTGGATTTGCCACAAGGCGTAAGTATGCCAAAATGTCCTTGATCTCTTTTCTGTCATAGAACTTCGTGCCGCCGACGATGTTGTATTGAATGTTCGCCTTCATTAACGTTTCCTCTATGACACGTGACTGAGCGTTCGTTCGATAGAGGATCGCAAAATCAGATAATTTACGCTTGCCGCTCTGATGAAGCTGACGAATCTTTCCAGCGACAAATTGACCTTCACCGAATTCATTATCCGCACGGTAATAGGCAATCTTCGCTCCTTCGTCATTTTCTGTCCAAAGGTTTTTTGGCTTGCGGTTTGAATTGTTTTGAATGACCGTGTTTGCGGCATTCAAAATACGTTTAGTCGATCTGTAATTTTGCTCAAGCAAAATCACTTCACTGGACGGATAATCTTTTTCAAAGGAAAGAATGTTTGTAATATCCGCTCCACGCCAGCGGTAGATGGACTGATCCGAGTCACCGACCACACATATATTTTGAAAACGCTGCGCGAGCAATTTCACAAGCATGTACTGCGCTCTGTTCGTATCCTGATACTCATCGACATGAATGTATTGGAATTTTCGCTGATAGTGTTCTAATACTTCAGGGATCCGCTCAAACAGACGAATCGTCATCATAATAAGATCATCAAAATCGAGTGATTGGTTCTTGAGTAATCGTTTTTGATAATCTGTGTAGACGTCGCTGACCACTTGATCATAGAAATCACCAGCAGTTTTAGCGTATTCCTCTGCGTCAATGAGTTCGTTTTTTGCACTACTGATTGAACCTAAAATGCTACGTGGATCAAACTTTTTAGGATCGATATTTCGTTCTTTTAAAATGTTTTTAATGACTGAAAGCTGATCAGATGTGTCTAATATAGAAAAGTTGCGATTCACACCAATACGGTCAATATCGCGTCGTAAAATGCGTACACACATGCTGTGGAACGTAGAAATCCAAATGTCATCCGCACCAGGCCCTAAAATGGCTTGTACACGCTCACGCATTTCTCTTGCTGCTTTATTTGTAAAGGTAATCGCTAAAATATTCCACGGTGCCACATGCTTTTCTGCCATTAAATACGCAATTCGATGCGTGAGCACTCGTGTTTTTCCACTACCTGCTCCTGCCATCAGTAGCAGCGGCCCGTCTGTTGCTTTGACCGCTTCTTTCTGCGCGTCATTCAGCCCTTCTAATAGATGATTCGATATTTCATTCATTTCATTCACCGCCAATTCGAACTTATGTTCTATTTTAACCCGTTTCGTCTTGTTTGACTATGATGACTTTTTCACTGCGTCGACTGTCTTTAACGCTTCTTTAAAATTGTCATAAATGACGTTCCCCACGACGACAACGTCTGCATGCTGTGCAAAGTCTTTCGCCTGCTCTTCGCTTTCAATACCGCCGCCATAAAATAGAACCGTTTCATGTAGCACTGCTTTGGTTTCTTTCACAAGCTCTATGTCTCCAAGCGTCCCGCTGTATTCTAAGTAAAAGATGGGCAGTTTCATCAAGTGCTCTGCCACTCTCGCATATGCCCTTACGTCATCTATATCCAGTGCCGTATTTGCCTCTGTCAGCTTAGCCGCTTTACACTCTTCGTTTAAGATGACATATCCTTCCGGTACAATCTCTTCCATTGACATCAAATCACCGTATTCCTTCATCGCATCCTTATGCAGACCAACAATCCAATCAGGATGAGCGCTGTTTAACACAGTGGGGATAAAATACAGGTCAAAGCCAGGCACAATCATCTCATGTGTCGAGATTTCAAGGACACATGGCACAAGAAAGCGGCGCACCTTTGACATCAGTTGCAGCACGTTGTCTTCTGTCACGTTGTCACTGCCGCCAATTAAAATGGCATCCGTACCGGATTCACAAATCGCTTCAAGTTGTTCATCGGAAATCTCTTTATTTGGATCGAGTTTAAAGACATGCTTCCACTCGGTAACATCATACATGAAAAACGTTCCTCCATTCGTTTCATTCCATTTAAATATTATAACAAAATCAGACACCGCAAAAAATGGGTAACCTCCTTCAGCTAAAAGTTTCATTCTTTTGAAAATAGTCGATTTTCACTTTAGGCGAGGTGAAAGGAGATTATATGAAAAACTCCACTTCAAGAGGAGCTGAGGGAGATCAATAGATGGATACTGAACTGAAATGAGATCTACTTCATCTCATCACATGATATTATACATGAAAGGAACATTTTACTATCGATCAAGCAGGTGAATGATTTGAAAAGAACCATCACATATGATCAAACGATCGACATCGGATACATCTATCTCATCCCGCCTCGAATCGGGACAATCAAAGAAACCATTGAATTAGACGTGAATGAATGTGTGAACGTAGACATCGACAAAGAGGGCCGAGTGGCTGGGCTGGAGTTATTTGCAGAAGAAGCAGAGGTGTTGAATCACACACCCGTTTATGAAGACGAGCTTTCGTTACGTTTTACGGATCAGGTTCTCTCAACCTATCATTTATCGGGCATTGAATTTCTTTTCTCGACGCCTGATCACGAAGGGTTGATCGGTTTTACGATTGTCGATCCTCTTCGATATCACATCAAAAAAAAGACAAGAAAAAACCGTTTTGAATGGTCAAAACGGTTTTTCTAAACTATTGTCTCACTTCATTAAAATAATGAACAGATGTCATGGCCCCTTCATCGACCATCTTGTTGTCTTGAATATCTAACGGATCAGGGTGTCCAGCTTTTTCAGGAACCTTTTCATCTGATCGGAACATGCTTGCCCATTTTTTGAGATGCTGTTTATTTTTCACTGCTAATAACACTGCACCACCAACCCCTAATCCTGCAAGTACATACGCATTCGGACGCTTATTCATGTATGTTCCCTCCCCTTATGATCTTATTTGTAAGTTACCCCGCCTTTTCATTTCTAAACGTCACAATCTGTTGAAGTGGTTTCTCTTTCAATGAAAAGTGGAATAACAACAGTAATGATAGAGAAAAGAGGGGATTTTCGTGACAACAACTTTCATTGTCATTGGCGCATTATTAGTGATTTTTTTCATCATACCAATCATTTTATTCATCTGGATTTGGATGCGAGATGAAAAACAGGAAGAGCATTCTGTCCTACGAAATTATCCGGTCATTGGAAAATTGCGGTTTATTTTCGAAAAAATAGGACCTGAGCTTCGTCAATATCTGTTTCTCAATGATCGAGAGGAGCTTCCTTTCTCAAGAAGAGAATACGAGCAAGCTGTCATGTCTGGGAAGTACAAAAGCCGGACAATGGGCTTTGGATCAAAACGTGATTTTGACAAGCCTGGTTACTATATTCGCAACGTCCTATTTCCAAAGCAGCGAGATGAGTTACGCATCGATCAATCTGAAAAAATCCCAACAAAAGTGTATCAGATCGATCAAGACAATTTACTGAGAAGAAGTGAACATACCAAAGAAGTCGAAGCAAAACCTTATTATCTCCATGAAGAAGATGTACAAATCATTGGTGAACATACGTGCCAAAAACCCTTCCGCGTCAAAGGATTGATTGGTCAATCAGCCATGAGCTACGGCTCCTTAGGCGATCGGGCGATTACGGCTCTATCCTCCGGTTTAAAAATGGCTGGCGGCACATGGATGAACACAGGTGAAGGCGGGCTTTCGCCTTACCATCTCAAAGGGGGCGCCGATATCATTTGCCAGATTGGACCTGGTTTATTTGGGGTTCGAACGGAGGATGGCGCATTTTCGTTTGAAGAGTTTAAGAAAAAAAGTGAACATGATGAGGTAAAAGCCTTTGAACTCAAGCTGGCACAAGGGGCGAAAACACGCGGGGGACACATTGATGGTGAAAAAGTCACAGAGGAAATTGCCCAAATCCGTAAACTGCCGCCACACCAATCCATTGACAGTCCGAACCGGTTCGAGATGTTTCACTCCATTCCTGACATGCTTGATTTTATTGAACAACTGCGAAACATCGGCGGAAAACCAGTTGGAATCAAGCTAGTTGTTGGACATAAAGAAGATATCGAGGAGCTTGCTCTCTATATGAAAAAAAGCGGAAAACATCCTGATTTCATTACAGTGGATGGCGGAGAAGGTGGCACAGGTGCTTCCTTTCATGAACTGGCTGATTCCGCAGGCCTGCCCATTTTCACCGCACTGCCGATGGTCCATCAAATTTTGAAAAAATATGGGGTTCGAGATCAACTCAAGCTGTTTGCTTCTGGTAAACTTCTTTCCCCTGATAAAATTGCGATTGCCCTTTCTATGGGTGCAGATTTTGTGAATATCGCACGAGGATTGATGTTCTCGGTTGGCTGTATTCGGGCGCAAGTATGCCACACGAATAAATGCCCTGTTGGGGTTGCCACCACAGATCCAAAGCTGCAAAAGGGTTTATCCATTGAGGAAAAGAAATACCGCGTCTGCAATTATATCCTGTCCCTTAGAGAAGGTTTGTTTAATTTATGCGCAGCAGCTGGAATCGAATCACCTATTCATTTTAACGAAAAACATATTATTTTTAGACAAGAAAACGGTCAGACAAGTGAAGTCCCTATGTTCTCAGGCACAGAGCAGTCTGTCTAGCTTAAAAAGGTGCGTTTCCGCACCTTTTTTCGTTGACATTCTTGCGCAATCACGTATAAAAGACTTAATAGATCTTTGATAAGGAGAAAGAGTATGCGTGAAAAAAAGGTCCGCGGTATGAAACGAAAGACTCAACAGATCATAAAAGAAATGAACGCAAATACGCAGTCGTTTCCGGCGAATATTTCTGACTACTGGCACCTGCCTTTACCAGCGGCTTATGATTTTATGACGTCCAACAGAACACCGAAAAAGATCAAACGTCTATGCATTCAAACTCTATTGAATAGAGCTGAGCATCTCATTGATTTGAAACCAAACGACGGGGACATATATCGTGTCGTGGTCGCAGTCGATCTGCCTGGATTATGGCATTCACAAATCATTGTGTTTAAAGGGGATTCTTATGTGAAAGATTTCTTCAACAGACAAGATGAGTATCAGACATGGCTTCCCCTTTCTGATCAGAGAAATATTCAAAAAGAATGGGATTTATCTGTTGCACAAAATATGCGAACCATCGGTTTTAAGGAAGTAATCACTGATGACGATGAAGTGTCCTATGAAGGTGAACGATGGTTTATGGGGGAACTTGATGAGAACAAATAGAGCCATTTCAAATGAAATGGCTCTACTTGTTCAACTTCAAAACGACAAATCATAAAGAATGTTTGCAGTGAAAGCTGCTTTATTTTGTTTCGTCCGTTGCTTGTTGCTCTGCTACGCGGTCAAGTGCCATCGTATAGGCATCATTTCCGTAGTTCAAGCAGCGTTTGACTCGTGAGATGGTTGCAGTGCTTGCACCTGTCTCCGTCTCAATTTTATGATACGTATTTCCCTCGCGAAGCATACGCGCTACTTCAAGACGCTGTGATAAAGATTGGATTTCATTGATGGTGCACAAATCATCAAAAAATCGATAACATTCTTCCAGGTCTTTAAGGGATAAGATGGAGTTGAATAGCTGATCTAAGCTTTTGCCCCTTAATTTATCAATTTGCATCTTTATACATCTTCTCCTTTACTATTGGCACACCGCTCCGCACTGACTTTTCCGAGAAAGCGGTATCTTTCCTGACTCATTTTTTTCAACCTCAGCAATGAGCTTTGAACGAATCATGACAGGTTTGGTTCTACGCTGAAAATGCCATCAGGTTCTTTCGTAAGCCGAAGCTTCTTTATCGTAAACAAATTCGACAAGTTTTGTCATATTCCTTGTGCGACAATCTGACAAACTTGTTTGCCTCCGATATCTAGAACACTTCTGCTCTGTTAAGTCTTTCCCTAAAAAACAGTATGTGTAGAAAGCTTGGCGAGACGACAAACCTGCGCCCCGCCTTGCTTAATTATTCAAAATATGTTGGTCGGCCAGCGTAACCGACAGATTCATTTTACAATTGGGCACTTCATTCGTCATGTCAAAGCCCTATGCTTTGTCACCATATCTAGCAGCGAAGAGATCCATTGCTCACTCCTGCCCTATAACAGCGGTCAGAAATCTAGCAAATATGATACAGCTCCACTCTGTTATATTTTAACGCATTATAGACGGAAAGAGTACAGTTTTTTTCATGACATCAAATATTCCTCTTGGTGTCACTCGAATATACGGCAAGTGTGTGCTTTGGAAAAAGACAAGTGTATCAATTGGGCAGTCAAATGGATACCCGCGCTCAATGAGTAGCTCGCGTAACGTTTGCTCCTGCTGAAGAACCGTTTCAAACGATTCAGCTGATGCACAGCCTGATAATTGCAACGGGATTTCATGCAAAATCTTTCCGTTTTCTGCGAGCACAATTCCCCCGCCAATTTCTTTCATTCGCTTATGAGCAAGCATCATATCATCTTTATTTTTCCCAATCACTAAAATGTCACCAGTGGTTGAAAATGAGCTGACAAATCCTTGCACCTTGTTTGCAAATCCTTTTAACATTGTGTTCACGCGCCACTCGCCTTTTCGATCAATCAGACTGAAGAAGCTTTGATCATGGTCACAGGACAGCTGGTTGACAGAGTTATCAATCTCCACTGTATAAGGCTCCATAATAACAGCATTTCGCATTTTGACACCGAGCGGCATTGAGAATTGCAAGTCACTCATCGTCAGGTCATAGCTTAAATCTAATGGTTCGAGCCCGCCATTTTCCCATTTTGTCTCTTGGAATTGATGCTGGTTCTCCCCCTCTAATTTAAGGATTACCCCTTTAGAAATCACCGTTTCTGGATTTGGATTCATCGGATCATCTAAAATATTCAAAGAAGCCAATCGACCAGGACCGACCACGCCTAATAAGTCATCAATTTGATAGTATTTCGCAATGTTAAAGGTCGCCATATTGTACGCATCAATAGTAGGCACGCCTTCTTCAAGGGCAATGGAAATGAGACGATTGATCATGCCTTCTTCATAAAAGTGAGGCGCTGATCCATCTGTTGTATAGAAAAAGTGATCGTAGTGCCTAAAGTCACGCTCATGCAACTCTCTTAAAATGTTCACTAAATCTGGGCGGATGGAAGAATGACGCAAGGACACATGATAGCCAAGAGACAAGCGTTTGAGCACATCGTCTGCATTCATTGCTTCATGATCACTGTCCGCTCCAAACAGCTTCATTTTTGTTAGCGTTTTCTCAGAAGCCCCAGGGAAATGCCCTTCAATTCGTTTTCTCTGCTTCTTCGTTTCTTGCATGCAATATAAAATGAGATCATCACCGTCCATTAATCTTGGCCAGCTCGTTAATTCGCCGCCTTGAAGGACGTCGGGATGATCAATCCATTCTTTCCGATAGTTAATAGGAAGCATCTCATCTTCATACCTGACCTCGGTTTGAAGATCGTATCTGGACCACCAGAAATACTGAAATGGCTGCTTTTTTAATTCGCATAGAGTGGAAAGCGCTTTCTTTTCATTGCTTTGCAAAAGAAGAAATAAGTTATCGCTGACCATCGTTGTTGTGCCAAATTGAGACACATATTCTGCAAGTGATTGGGGATTATAAATATGGAACGGATGCGCGTGAGGTTCAATATACCCCGGCACAATGTATTTACCTTCACAATCAATCACACGTTTAGCTGATTTATTTTGAGGAAGCTCTGCTCCGACATAAACAATTCGATCATCATGTATCCAAATATTTGCCTTCACCCATTGCTTCAAAAACGGGTTTAGCACGAGTCCATTCGTTAAAAGGAGTGTTGGAACTATTTTTGAGTCGACTACATCGATTTGTGTGCGGATGTCATTGTTTCTCCAATTAAAAGTACGTTCGGACATTCACATACTCTCCTTCATTTGTATTAGCCCTATCGTAACATAACGAACCACGTTACGCATTAATGAAACGTTACAATTTCTTGAAATCACACTTAAAATAATTTAAAAAAGGAGAATCACTTGCAATGAAACCTAATATTGGCTTAATGGAAGCGCTCATGAGAATTGCCTGCGGAATGACGATATGTACTGTAGCTGGATCCTTATATGCTCGAAAACCATGGAGTAAAATGCTGCTTTTTGGCATCATGCTCGGCGGATTAAAATTGGGTTCTGGTATTCTTCGTTTTTGTCCAGTGACCTATATGTGTGAACAGCAGAATACACATAAAGAGAAGGCTGAGTAGACAGCCTTCTTCAGATTGTTGACAAAGAGCTAAAATGAATTTTATTTTAACTCTTTGTCTTCCTTTCAGCGTGACATGAAAACCTTTGAAGTCTAGGAAGGGCGAGCACCGGAGCGGAGCGAATGTTACATTCGTGAGCACCGGCGCACAGACCTGACAACGAATGCGAGGGTTTATCTGCACGCTGGAGAAGGCTGAGTAGACAGCCTTCTTTTTTTGTGTGTGAATCACTCCGCTGCTTCGCACCATTTGACCAACGTACCAGCAATGATTTCTGCTGCTTCAATGACATGTTTGATCTCAATGGATTCATTCGGGAAATGGGCAAGCTCTGTCGTTCCAGGTCCAAACACAATGATTGGGATATCCGCTGCTTGTGACAGTAATCCGCCGTCTGTCCCCCAAGGGGCGGCTTCTACCTTTGGCGGGTGCTGCATGACCTCTTCATATTGTTCCTTCAATAGACCTAAAAGCGGGTGATCAGAGTCGATTGACCCTGGAAGCCATCTAGCACCAAACCACTCCACCTCCACAGGATGTTCTTGAAACCAATCATCCTTTTCAGCGAGTCCATTCATCCAATTTTCTAATTCCTTCTCTGCCTGCTCAACTGTCTCACCTGGCATCACACCAAGCCTACCTTCCATTGTGACAAGATCTGCGACAGAGGACGGCCAATCACCGCCTTGAATTTTCCCAATGTTGATTGGAATTGGAATCGGGATATGCTGAAACAGAGGCTCCGTCACTCGCTGATTTCTTTCTTTTTCTAGTGCCGCTATATGAGAAAGGACCACCGTGCTCTTTTCAATAGCAGAAACACCGTGATACCTTGTTCCGCCATGAGCTGCCCTTCCTTTAATATGCAGCCTGAACCACTTTGATCCTTGCTGAATCGGAAAAATGTTCATATGACTTGGCTCTGGAATGATGGCAGCATCCGCTGTGTACCCTTTCAATATTGCTGCAAGTGTGCCTGCTCCGCCGCTTTCCTCTTCGACGACACTATGAAACACCACATCTCCTTTCAGGGGAATCTGAAGCGCATGCAGTGCCTCAAGCGCAAAGAGTAAAGAAACGTTTCCACCTTTCATATCTGTTGCCCCGCGTCCATAAAGTCTCCCGTTTATGATATGCCCGCTGTAAGGCGGATATGTCCATTGATTCGTATCTCCTGCCGGAACCACATCTACGTGCCCGTTTAATAAAATCGATTTGCCGCCACCTTTTCCTTTCAATCGCCCAGCAACGTTGGGACTCCCTTGAAAAGATCGGCGCGGGGAATAAAAATAAGGATGCTCTAGTAATTCATCGCCGCCAATTTCCCAAACGTCTACATCAAAGCCAATGGCGGACAGTTTATTGGCCACGATCTGCTGAACCTCTTCTTCATTTCCTTGGGTGCTGTCACATTGCACCATTTGCTGAAGAAGCGTAATGGCTTCATCCTGATGCTCTTTCATCCAGTTTCTGATACGTGTCATTGGCTGCAAGTCGTTCATCCTTTCTACACAACAGATTTGACATCAGGCGCTAAAATTAATGGCGCTTCAGTCGCCCTTATGACATCTTCCGGCTGAAATGGCGGCATGACTTCACGTAAAATGAGCAGCTGAGACTTGACCTCAATGACCGCCATATCCGTAATAATCAAATCGACACACGCTTTAGCGGTTAATGGCAATGTACAAACCGTTTTCACTTTAGATCGACCGTGTTTATCAAGATGGCTCATCACCACCACCACTTTTTTCGCTTTTTGCGCCAGCTCAATCGCTCCGCCCATACCTGGTACTCTTTTCCCCGGTACAATCCAATTGGCAAGATCCCCTTGGCTGCTTACTTCAAGTGCACCCAAAATCGTCATATCCAGCATTCCTTTTCGGATGATGCCAAAAGCAGTCGTACTGTCCATGTACGAGCCGCCCTTTGTCAACGTAATGGGAAAACCACCGGCATTGCACAAATTCGAATCTTCTTCCCCTTGCAGAGGCGAGGCTCCTGCCCCCATAATGCCGTTTTCTGCATGCAGCCACACCTCGTAATGTGATGGAATGTAATCTGCTGCTAGAGTCGGAATGCCGATCCCAAGATTCACAATCATGCCATCTTCAATTTCTTGTGCTGCTCTTTTGGCAATGCGGTGTCTTAAATCGATGTCTCCCATGCCCATGTCCAGTTCACTCCTTTTGATTGCACGATTTGATTCACAAATACGCCTGGCGTCACGATTTCTTCTGGATCGAGCTGCCCCGCTGCCACAATTTCTTCTGCCTCCGCAATGGTCCAGTCTCCTGCCATCGCCACAATCGGGTTTGTATTCCGTGCGCTTTTATCAAAAATGAGGTTTCCCACTTCATCTGCTTTGTAGGCATTGACGATGGCAATATCCGCTGTGAGCGCAGGCTCTAACATATAATTCTTCCCATTCAGCTCAACCAATTGTTTCTCATCGAGATTCAGGCTATCCATCCCAACATCTGTCACAATGCCCGCCAGCCCCATTCCGCCTGCTCTGATTTTTTCTGCAAGAATGCCCTGCGGATAAAAATGAACGTCTAATGTACCAGCCTGCATTTTCTGTCCGGCAATGGGATTTGAGCCGATATGAGAGGCGATGATTTTTTTCACTCTTCCTTCTGTGATGAGCCTGCCCACACCAATTTGTGGGAAACCTGCATCATTTCCGATCAATGTCAGATCTTGAATATTCGCTTCCAAAATGGCATCAATCAACGATGGTGGTGAACCCACGCCGCCAAATCCGCCAAACATGATGGTCATGCCATCTTTTAATCGCGTCATCACGTCATCCAACCCCACAGTTTTGTTCATGTTCGTTCCTCCTTACATAGCAGATGGGAAAAACCCTCGATTGATTACTTCTTGTTCGACTTGTGTGATGGTCTGCCCGAATAAATCAATGAGTTCATCCATTTCCTGCTGTGTGATGGAAAGCGGCGGTGCGATCATAACCGCTGCGCCTCCGACTCCATCCTCTCCAGCGCTTGCTGGATACACCAGCAGTCCCTTTTGTTTTGCCGTTTCAACGACGAGATTGGTTATCTGAGCATGTGCAGGAAATGGTGTTTTGGATAAACGATCTGCGACAAACTCAATGCCAATCAGCAATCCCTTCCCTCTCACATCTCCTATGATGGAATGATTGACTTGCAGATCTTTTAAAGCATTCATCAGATATCGCCCAGAAAGGTCAGCCCGGTCGGGAAGCTGATGTTTTTTCATATATCGAATGACCGCTAATGAAACGGCTGCTGAAAGCGGATTGGCACTATATGTGTGCCCTGCCATGACAGAGCCGGAGCCGCTGATAATCGGTGCCATCACACGATCCGTTGAGACAACTGCTGCGATTGGAGAATAACCTGCGCTCATGCCCTTTCCAAGAACCATGATATCTGGTACCGTGCCCCAGTGTTCCATCGCAAACATTTTCCCAGTTCGTCCAAAGCCCGTCATGACTTCATCTGCGATCATTAAAATGTCGTTTTCTTCACAGACACGCTTCATCGCTTCGTAATATCCGTCTGGCGGCAGGAGCGCCGCTCCCGCTGCGCCAACAATCGGTTCAGCAATCAATGCGGCGATCCTCTCTTTTCCTATACGCTGGATGACGGTTTTAAATTCCTGGACATACCACTCGACCTGCTTGCTGTCTTCCTTTGGCAGCCATGACCGGTAGCTATAGGGCGGAGACAGCACTGGGTGCTTTTCAAGCAGTGGTTCAAAACGCTCTCTCCTTGCAATATGACCGGACATCGACAGCGCCCCTAGTGTAATGCCGTGGTAACTCATCCATCTTGAGATGATATGATTTTTTTCCGTCTTCCCCTGCTCCTGCCAATGCTGTATCGCCATTTTCATAGCAGTTTCCGTTGCCTCTGAACCGCTCCCTACAAAAAAAGACCAGTTCAGATCACCTGGGCAAAGTGTACTCAATTCATACGCTAGTTCTTCCGCTGGTTCATTCGTAAATTGTGACCTGTACGTAAAGCTCACCTTTTTCGCTTGCTCCGTCATCGCATCAATAATCTCTTGTATGCCATGTCCAATACTTGCCGTGACTGCCCCTGATGAGCCATCTATATATTTTTTTCCGTCCCGATCATATAAATAAATCCCCTCTCCTCTCACAGCCACAGGATATTGCTGATTTAACATCGGTTTGATTAAGTAATCCCGGGTCTCCACTTTGTCATTCCTCCCTCTCTTGTCAGCAGCTGCACTTTTCTTTTTACATGAATCGCAAGAAAATTTTGTATACTTGGTATAAGATTAGCTTAATCAAGAGGGCAGTCATCCTCCATTCGCCATATGCCCGAATTTCACATGTGTTTTTTATACATGGTGTATAAGAGTGTTCAAAAGGAGGTCATGAGTCTATGGCGATTCTCGTCAAAGATGCACTCTCGCTCGATATGATGAAAGAAACCAAACTGCTTGCTGGAGAAAATGGACTGGATCGTCTTATCCAGTGGGTGACCATTGTGGAAATTATTGAGGACACGTCTAGACTTTCCGAAGGAGAATTACTTGTTACAACTGGATTTGGGCTGACAGAAAATAAAGAAAGACGCATCCGGCTTGAACAATTGATTCAATCTCATCGTCTTTCAGCCATTGCCATTTATAAAGGCGTGTACTTAACGGAAATTCCCGCATCACTCATTGAAGCCGCCGAAAATAGCGGTATTCCGCTCATCGAGATTCCGCCCCACGTCAATTTTTCAGACATCACAAAAGCCGTTCTAGAACAAATCGTCAGCAGTCAGCTCCATCAGCTCAAATATTCTTCCGCGATTCATCAAAGACTGACCCATTTAAATGTGAGCAATAAAAATGTCACGCAAATTACGGATGAACTGGCACATCTCACAGCAGCAAATATCGTCGTACTGGATGTGTTTTTGCACCAAACAGCAGCTCATCTCGAAACAGATGAAGTGACCTATTCCCCTGCTTTTGGCTTTCTAACAGATGACGAACCGATTGAAACCTCTTCTCTGCTCAAGCAGGCAGAGGAAAAAGGGCGGCTCGTCTATGACACATATGGTGCGTTTGTTCTAGCAGCATGCCCTGTGATTGCAATGGGCGATATTTTCGGGTTCATTGTGGCGTTAAAGAAAAAAGAGACGTGGCATCATCTCGATGCCATCGCCATTGAGCATGCCGGTGCGGTGTATGCGATTGAATGGTTGAAACAAAAAGCCATTCAAGATACAGAAAACCAAATGCAGGGGCATTTATTGGATGATATGCTGCAGCAGCAATACACAGAAGAAAGTTATGTCATCGAACAAGCAAGAAAGCTGCAATATGATATGAGCGAAGAACAAGTCGTCATCTACTTTCAATTTCAGCATCAGCACACACAGCTCGACCATCAAATGGTGCAGCGCCTATCCCAATTGCTCACATCCATTTTTGAACGCAGACAAATTCCTTTTTTATTAAAGGCAAGGCTTGATTCCATTTTCGTCTTGACACCCGCAGGGAAAAGCACGTATCAAGAAACAAATTGGTATCGCGCATCAGAAGAATGTCGCAGTACTTGGTCTTATTTTTTCCCCGTCCATCCCATTGTGATTGGCATTGGAAGAGCCTACGACCAGATCAGTCTCTTTGCCAAAAGTGCAAAAGAAGCCCAGTATGCAGCAAGGCTTCTTCCTCTTTTGAAAACAGATGACAGCATCATTCATTATCAGAAGCTTGGTCTATATGGGATGCTGCTTGAAATGAACGAAGCCGGAATGAATTTGCATGACTTTTACGTGGAGCTGTTAAGCCCGCTGCTTTATACAAAAAAACAAGGGGCTGACCTGATTCATACACTCGAAGTGTATTTGGCACACAATGAAAATATTCAAAAGTCAGCGGGGGAATTGTTTATTCACCGGCATACGTTAAGCTACCGGTTGAAACAAATTGAAACGAGAACAGGCTGCAGCCTCAAATCCACTGATGATCGGATGAAGCTGCAGCTGAGTATCATGGCGTACCGCCTATCTGGTCTGCTTGATCAGATGAGAACCATTTCATGATTCATTTGGCGTTTTGACCCATAGATTCATATCTTCAATTTTGTCAAAAATATAGCAGTTGTTTTGAAAGCGTCCGGTGTATGTATACCCGAGCTGATAAAATACTTGATTCATTCCATAGGACAGTGCACGGGCAAGAGAATAAAAGACATAAATGTGCATGGATTGAAGCTCTTGTTCGAGGGCTAGAATCAAATGATGCATGAATCCTAGTTTTCTGTATGTGGGAAGGGTTGCACAATCTGTTAGTTCTGCATGACCATACGGTACATTGATTTCAGCAGAAGCGGCACTTACAATTTGACCGTCATGTTCAACGGCATAAAAAACCGTCCCTTCCTCCATTACCTTTCGGATGTAATCTGGCTCATTCATTGGCGTGGGGTATGTTTCAAAGACCGTATCATAGAGCGCTGCCAGCTTGTGCACATCCTCTGGACCGGCTTTCCTCATCACATACTCATCCTGCCACACGCCTTGGTCTTTTTTAATTGGCTTTTCTTGAATAGACGCAACGATTTCATCTTCCTTCAGCCAAAATGGGCTGTTCATTCGATCTTCGGTCAGAAAGAGCGACATGCCGCATGCATCACTTCCGAGAAAATAATGAGAAAACACCCCTTCAAGCCGAAAGCCTTTTTCTAAAAAAAGAGGCATATGCTCACGCCTTACTTTTACAATGACCTTAGACGCCTTGCAGTCCGCCGCTTCCTGAAGCACGGACTGAATCACATCACGCACCCTGCCGCTATAATCATCCAAACGAATTCGCTCGTTAAATGGATCCATACAGATCAAAGCAGAAAAACGATCGTTTGCAAGCTTCTTCAATTGCACCATACACTCATTCCCCTCTTAGCTAATGAAAAACTTCCAAATTAAAAATGAAGAAATAGCAATGCCAGAAAAAATGGATAGGATCATATAACTAATGGCAAAGCCTTTTTTCAATTTATTCTGCTTAATGGCAGTCACCATGATGTTATTTATAGTTATGAGATATAAAACAAGCATGACGTTTGCAAAGATGATAAATGCTTTGATTTCCATGTTTCCTCCCTAAATCTATTCGTAATCCCATACTACTTCTTCATCATCTGCCCGCATCCCTCTATGAACAGAAGAAGAAAAAACACCTTTCCATCTCGTCAGATAGAAAGGTGTTTTGATTAAACCAATTTTCTCGAAAATTTCAGAAAATAATTTCTATAATTAACGATGTTTAGTACCACTATTATTCCAATATTTATAATGATTTGAAGATTTAGAAACTGAGAAACTACCAGTTACTGTTACCCCTTTTACTGCTGCAGAACCACTTCCACTTATTGATACATTAGTGGTTCCATTATTATAGAAGTCTCCATTTACATACCACCAAATAGCAGTTGGAGAAGTTATTTTTGCTTTAACTTTACCAGCAAAATGTTTTGAACCAAGGCTAGAATATCTGTCTAAGTCTATATCTTCAATATATTTAAATTGTACAAATGATCCACTCGCATATGTCCAAGCATAAATTTGAACTTTAGGTTGATATAAAAAACCTACATCCTGAACAATTGTCATTTTATGCATACTGTATTTTGTTGCAGCTGTACTAAATTGTTTCTTTGATAAATTTGTAGAAGATTTTTGAACTTCTTTCTTAGAGATACCCCTTGATTTGGATACTTCCTTAACATATTGATCATATGAAATTTTTTCAATTTTGGTATTTCCTGTTTTACCTAAATTATGAACCTTATTAAGATTGATAGAACCAAATTCTTTAGCAGAAGTTGGTGCAGGAATAGCAAAAGCTAAGCTTACTAATACAAGAACTAGAAGAACTGATGAAATCACTTTTTTCATTATTATACCTCCCTTTGTAATATATTAAATTTATAACATTAAAATGAAAATAAAAAGGTTTTTTTATACATTTAAAGTAATTTTAAGGTTTATCTGTGAGTTTTATAATATAAAAAAAGACCCACTCACATAGTGAGAGAGTCTAGTATAATCATGTAGTTTTCCCCGCAGCCTTCAGCGCACGGGCGCCAATGTCACGGCGATAGAATAAACCTGGCTGAATGATTTCTTCAACCGCTTCATACACTCTTGATCTTGCTGCTTCAAATGTGTCGTCAAATGCGGTCACATTTGCTACACGGCCGCCATTTGTGACGAATTGATCGTTTTCCTTTTTCGTTCCTGCATGGAAGGTGACGACATCAGAGACCGTTGTTTGCAAAGCACCGATTGGCGTGCCTTTTGCATAGTCTTCCGGGTATCCTTCTGATGCAAGAACGACACTGACAGCGGCTGTGTCTTTCCACTGCAAGTCCACATCTTTTCCATCTAGAATGTCAAGGAAGACTTGGACTAGATCTGATTCAAGACGAGGAAGCACTACTTGCGTTTCAGGGTCGCCAAAGCGTGCATTGAACTCAATGACCTTAGAGCCTTCTGGTGTCAGCATTAAGCCTGCATATAAAATGCCTGTAAACGAACGCTCTTCCTGCACCATGGCGCGAGCTGCTGGTTTGACGACGTCTTCCACCGCTTTTTGTACGACTTCATCAGAAATTTGTGGAACCGGTGAATAAGCACCCATCCCGCCGGTGTTTGGTCCTTTGTCATCTTCAAATGCCCGTTTATGATCCTGTGCGATCACCATCGGATACACCTTTTCTCCATTGACAAAGGCCATCAGAGAAAACTCTTCACCTGTTAAAAATTCTTCAATGACAACCGATGCACTCGCATCGCCAAACTTTTCATCCTCTAAAAAGTCATGCAGGCAGTTGATTGCCTCTTCAAGCGTCATTGCCACTGTCACGCCTTTTCCGGCAGCAAGCCCATCTGCTTTAATGACAATTGGGGCACCCTTTTCTTCCACATATGCCTTCGCTTCTTCAAACGATGTAAAAGTGGCGTAAGCGGCTGTCGGGATATCATAATTTTTCATTAAGTCTTTTGCAAATTCTTTTGAGCCTTCAATGACTGCGGCTTTTGCATTCGGTCCAAATACCTTTAGACCTGCTTCTTCAAATGCATCGACGACACCTGCAATTAAAGGAACCTCTGGACCGACAATTGTTAAACTGATGTTATTGTCTTTTGCAAAACGAATTAACGCCTCATGATCGCCCTCGTCGATCGGTACAAGCTTCGCAGCGTCTGTCATTCCATCATTGCCGGGTGCGACAAATACTTGGCTGACAAGTTCGCTTTGATTCACTTTCCATGCGATGGTATGCTCTCTTCCGCCTCTGCCGATAATTAATACGTTCACACTGTCATCCCCTTAATGTTTAAAATGTCTAACGCCAGTGAAGACCATGGCGATGCCGTATTCATCTGCTTTTTGGATTGATTCTTCATCACGAATGGAACCACCTGGCTGGATGATCGCTGTAACGCCTGCCTTTGCAGCAGCTTCCACTGTATCGCCCATTGGGAAAAATGCATCAGAACCTAGTGCACTGCCTTTTGCCTTTTCACCTGCTTGCTCAATCGCAATGTTAGCCGAGCCAACACGGTTCATTTGACCAGCGCCGATGCCTGCTGTCATTTGATCCTTCGCTAGAACGATGGCATTTGATTTCACATGCTTGACGACTTTCCAAGCGAGCTTTAAGTCTTTCCATTCGTCTTCAGTCGGCTCTCTTTTCGTTGGAATAGAGATCGTTGCTTCCTCTAAGCCGTATGTGTCGATATCCTGAACGAGTAATCCACCATGAACACTTGTGAGCTGCTTTTCTTTTTTCCCAAGATCTGCTTCTACATCTAATGTTAGTAGACGAAGGTTCTTTTTCGCTGTTAACACGTCAAGTGCTTCTTGGCTGAACGATGGTGCGATGACGATTTCTAAGAAAATCGTATGGAGCACCTCAGCCGTTTGCTTGTCTACTTCACGATTAAGCGCCACAATGCCGCCGAAAATAGATGTTTCATCTGCTTTAAATGCACGATCAAATGCTTCTGCAATCGTTTCCCCTGTCCCAACACCACATGGGTTCATATGCTTTACAGCCACAGCCGCTGGCTCCGTAAATTCACGTACAATTTGAAGAGCAGCATCTGCATCTTTGATGTTGTTGTAGGAAAGTTCTTTTCCATGTAATTGCGTTGCAGTAGCTAAAGAGCCTTTGCTTGGAAGCGCATTTTCATAGAACGTCGCCGCTTGGTGCGGGTTTTCTCCATAACGAAGAGATTGCTTTTTCTCAAATGTGACTGTGAACTGTTCTGGCTCTGTTTCGCCAACAAAGTTCGTTAAATAATCCGCAATCAGGGCATCGTAAGCAGCCGTATGACGGAATACTTTTGCTGCAAGCTCACGTTTTTTCTCTAGTGAGACGCCGCCTTCTTTGATTTGTTGAACGACAGAATCATAATCACGCGGGTCTACAATCACAGTGACGTCCTGATGGTTTTTAGAAGCAGCACGAAGCATACCCGGTCCGCCAATATCAATGTTTTCAATCGCTTCTTCATACGTGACATCGTCTTTGGAAATGGTCTCTTTGAATGGATATAGATTCACAACGACAAGATCAATCGGCTGAATGCCGTGCTTTTCGATCTGTGCCATATGCTCATCGTTTTCTCTCACTGCTAACAGTCCACCGTGAATGTTCGGATGAAGCGTTTTGAGTCGTCCGTCCATGATTTCTGGGAAGCCAGTCACTTCAGAAATACCAATGACATCAATGCCGTTCTCTTGAAGAAGTTTGTGTGTACCACCAGTTGAAATCACTTCAACGCCAAGTTCTGTTAGTTCTTTCACAAAAGGTACAAGATTTGTTTTATCGGAAACACTGATTAATGCGCGTTTGATCGTCATGCCTTTGTCACCTCATTAAGATAATTCTAAAAGTGATTTGATCACTTTTGGATATAGTGTGTGTTCTAATTCATGCATTCTTTTTTCAATGGATTCAAGGTCTTCCCCTTGTTCAATATGAATGGCTGCTTGATCAATAATCGGGCCGGTATCCATGCCTTCGTCGACATAATGAACCGTGATACCAGCCACTTTGACTCCTGCTTGATAGGCTTGTCCAATCGCATCGAGTCCAGGAAATGCTGGCAGTAAAGAAGGGTGGATATTCACGATTTTCCCTCTAAATGCATCAAGCAATGTCGGACCGATCAGTCGCATATACCCAGCGAGGAAAATCCATTCCACTTCATGCAGCTTCAGCTGTTCAATGATGGTTTGCTCAAAAGCGGCTTTACTCGGGAAAGCCTTCGGCGTAAAAGAAAAGGACGGAATGCCCTCTTTCTCTGCCCGCTCCAGCACCTTCGCACCCGGTTTATCACAGATCACAATGGCGGCTTTTGCCTGCCACTGTTCTTCTTTTAACGTATCAATAATGGCTTGAAAATTTGTCCCGCTTCCAGAGGCGAAGATCGCAAACTTTTTCATGAGAGGCTTCCACCACCGAAAGTGACGCCTTCTCCTTTTTGAACTCGTCCGATAAGGAAGGCTTTCTCTCCGTCTTGTTCAAGTCCGCTGATCACATCGACGAGATCATCCTCTTTGACGGCTAGGACAAAGCCGATACCCATATTAAATACATTGAACATCTCTTCTGCTTTCAATTGCCCTTTTTCTTGAATAAAGGAGAAAATAGGCGGAACTGGCCATGAACCGTTATCAATCTCCACACCAAGTCCTTCAGGCAGCATACGTGGTAAATTCTCAATAAAGCCGCCGCCTGTCACATGTGCCATACCATCAACTTTGCCAGCTTTCACTTGTTTAAGAACAGGCTTGACATAAATCTTCGTCGGTTCAAGCAGCTCTTCTCCAAGTGGTCTTGTAAAAGGTTCATACGTTTGGTGAAGATCTAGACCCGCATCTTCAAGCAATACTTTTCTTACAAGAGAATAGCCATTGCTATGAATTCCGCTAGAGCTGAGTCCAATCAGCAAATGCCCTTCCTTGATATTCTCCCCTGTGACGATTTCATCCTTTTCAACGACACCTACAGAAAATCCAGCAATATCATATTCTTCTTCTGTGTAAAGACCCGGCATTTCTGCTGTCTCTCCGCCGACAAGCGCTGAACCAGACTGCTCGCATCCGTCAGCTACACCTTTGACAATGGATTCAATTTTCAAAGGATCTGCTTTTCCAACTGCTAAGTAATCTAAGAAAAAGAGCGGCTCTGCCCCTTGTGCAAGTACATCGTTCACACACATAGCGACAGCATCTACACCGATCGTATCGTGTTTATCCATTAAAAATGCTAGTTTTAATTTCGTACCAACACCATCTGTTCCTGAGACAAGAACGGGCTTTTTGTATGGCAGTTCAGATAAATCAAACATCCCGCCAAACCCGCCTAGAGCCCCCATGACACCTGCTCTTTTTGTACGTTCTACATGTGTTTTCATTCGTTTGACGGCTTCGTATCCTGCTTCGATGTCGACACCGGCGTTTTTATATGCTTCTGACATCCCATTCACTCCTTTTATCTGCTTGTCTTCCATGTATTTTCGGCAGAATGAAAGAGCAGCATATCAAATCACGTTGACTGCTGCTCCATTATTCGATTATTTCGTCAGGACTGTTTCCTTCACATGAGGAAGGACAGTATCTTCATAAATTTCGGTCGGGTATTTTCCAGTAAAGCATGCTAAACACTGACCGCGCTGCGGATCATCATACTTTCTGCCAATCCCGTCCATTAAACCGTCTACAGATAAAAATGCAATGGTGTCTGCACCGATTTCCTGTCTAATTTCTTCCACTGAATGAGATGACGCAATCAGCTCTTCGTGTGTAGACGTATCAATTCCATAAAAACACGGATGAGCAATTGGCGGTGAACTGATGCGTACATGCACTTCCGTCGCACCCGCTTCTCTTAGCATCGTCACAATTCGGCGACTTGTTGTTCCTCGTACGATGGAATCATCCACCATGACGACACGTTTGCCTTCGACCACCCCACGCACAGCAGACAGCTTCATTCGCACGCCCTGCTCACGCAATGCTTGAGACGGCTGAATAAATGTCCGGCCGACATAACGGTTTTTAATTAAACCTAGCTCATATGGAATACCTGTTGCTTCGGCATAGCCAATCGCTGCAGAAATACTGGAGTCTGGTACACCTGTCACGACATCTGCTTCGACATGTGCTTCTTCTGCAAGCTTCTTGCCAAGATTCTTTCTCGCACTATGCACGTTGATGCCATTGATATTGCTGTCCGGTCTTGAGAAATAAATGTATTCCATGCTGCACATGCTGCGGTTAATGTTCATTGAGAAGCGCTCAGATTTTAAGCCTTCATCATTAATGATCAGCATTTCGCCAGGCTCTACATCACGTAAATACGTAGCACCAACGACATCAAAGGCACATGTTTCAGAAGCGACAACATAAGCATCTCCAAGCATACCAAGTGAAAGTGGGCGTAACCCGTTCGGATCAAGGGCTACGATCATTTCTGTTTCCGTCATGATTAAGAAAGCATATGCTCCTTTTAACATGGACAGAGCATTTTTGATTTGATCCTTCAAATCCATATATCCGCTGCGCTTAATTAAGTGAGCAAGCACTTCGGTATCAGAAGACGTTTGAAAAATACTTCCTTGGTTCTCTAGCTGTTGCTTTAATTGCGTTGCATTGACCAAGTTTCCATTATGAGCAAGGGCAAGACTGCCATTGTTTTGCGAGCGGAAGAAGAGAGGCTGCACATTCTCAAAGCCGCCTCCACCTGCTGTCGCATACCGAACGTGTCCGATCGCACCTTTTCCCTTTAAATCCTTAAGCTCACCGTTTTGGAACACTTCCGTAATCAGTCCAAGGCCTTTGTGTGACGTCAGGTTTTCACCGTCTGTTGCAATAATTCCCGCACCTTCTTGTCCTCGGTGCTGAAGGCTATGCAATCCGTAATATGTGATTTGCGGGGCTTCTTCGTGTCCCCAAACCCCAAAGACGCCACATTCTTCGTTTAAGCCTCTGATTTCAGCAAGCATGGGATCGCTCCTTTCCATGCGCGTTCAAGCTCGTTGACTGCCGCATGAATCCATTGTTGTCCTTCTTGATTTTTGACAGTGAATACACCATCATTTGTGACCGTTCCGACTTCTTTTGCATCTTGCACAGCCGCAGCAAACGCTTCGCGATTTTCTGGTTTCACTGTGACGACAAAACGTGACTGTGATTCACTGAATAGTGATGCTGCGCTGTTTAGATCGATCTGGATATCAGCGCCAAGACCATCTGTTCCAAATGTACTTTCAGCTAGTGCTACACCAAGACCGCCTTCAGACACATCATGTGCTGACTGAACAAGTCCGTTTTGAATCGCTGCTAATAGGGCTTCTTGACGAGCCAGCTCTACATCCAAATCAATTTCTGGTGCTTTTCCGTAGATACGACCTTCTGTCATTTTTTGAAGCTCACTGCCTGCAAATTCTTCCTTCGTTTCACCAATGACGAAAATCACATCGCCTGCCTGTTGGAACGATTGAGTCGTAATATGAGCTGTATCTTCAATCAAACCAACCATACCAATGACTGGCGTTGGGTAAATGGCTGTTCCATTTGATTCGTTATATAAAGAGACGTTACCGCCGATGACCGGTGTGCTTAATGTACGGCAAGCTTCGCTAATGCCGTCAGCAGACTTTTCAATCTGCCAGAAGATTTCTGGTTTCTCCGGGTTACCGAAGTTCAAGTTATCTGTTACTGCAAGCGGACGAGCGCCTGAGCAGACAATGTTACGTGCGGCTTCTGCAACGGCAATCTTACCGCCAACCTCTGGATCAAGGTAGAGATAACGTGCGTTACAATCTGTTGTCATCGCAAGAGCTTTTTTCGTCCCACGGATTCTGAGCACGCCCGCATCAGAGCCAGGTGCAACGACTGTGTTTGTACGAACCATATAGTCGTATTGATCGTAAACCCATTCTTTACTCGCAATCGTTGGCTGCTTTAACAGCTGTTTCAATGTATCTGCTGCATCTGTGATCGCTGGAGCTTCCACTTTTGTTTCTAAAAACTCGCGATAGTATGCAGGCTCACTTGACGGCTTGTGATAAACCGGTGCTTCTTCTGCAAGTGCATCAACTGGAAGCTCACACACTACTTCTCCTTGATGGAGTAAACGAAGCATTTTATCGTCTGTCACATGACCGACTGAGACTGCTTCAAGATCATATTTTTCAAAAATATCAATGATTTCTTGCTCACGGCCTTTTTCAATGACCAACAGCATTCTCTCTTGGGATTCAGACAGCATCATTTCATACGCTGACATGCCTGTTTCACGCTGAGGGATCAGGTCTAGGTTCATTTCGATACCTGAACCGGCTTTACTTGCCATCTCTGCACTTGAGCTAGTTAAGCCAGCCGCTCCCATATCTTGAATGCCCACAAGCGCATCATTTTTGATGACTTCAAGACATGCTTCAAGCAAAAGCTTTTCCATGAACGGATCGCCGACTTGAACCGCTGAACGTTTTTCTTCTGATTCATCAGAAAATTCTTCAGACGCAAATGTTGCACCGTGAATCCCGTCACGTCCCGTTTTAGCACCAACGTACATGACCGTATTGCCAACACCTTTTGCCTGCCCTTTCTTGATGTCTTCATGGTTGATTAACCCTACACACATCGCGTTAACGAGCGGATTGCCTTCATAACTTTGATCAAAATGAACTTCTCCGCCGACTGTTGGAATACCGATACAGTTTCCATAGCCTGCAATCCCTGCCACTACTTCTTCAAACAAGTACTTCACGCGCGGTGAAGTCAGTTCACCAAAACGAAGAGAGTTTAATACCGCAATTGGACGCGCACCCATGGAGAATACATCACGGATAATTCCGCCGACACCTGTCGCCGCTCCTTGATACGGTTCAATTGCAGATGGATGGTTATGTGATTCGATTTTAAATACAACCGCTTGGTTGTCTCCAATATCAACGATTCCAGCGCCTTCCCCAGGACCTTGCAGAACATGCTCTCCTTTTGTCGGGAATTTGCTTAAAACAGGCTTTGAGTTTTTATAACTGCAATGCTCTGACCACATGACAGAAAAGATACCCGTTTCTGTGTAGTTTGGCAGCCTGCCAATAATGGATTCGATTAAAGCGAATTCTTCATCACTCAATCCCATTTGCTGATACAATTTCTCTTCTTTAATTTGCTTGTGACTTGGTTCAAGCAGTAGTGACATGAGTGTCCCTCCAATTTTTCACGATAGATTGAAACAATTTAAGTCCGTCTGCGCTGCCTAGTAATGAGTCAACCGCGCGCTCAGGGTGCGGCATCATGCCGAGTACATTGCCCTGTTCATTCGTTACACCTGCAATTCGATTGACACTGCCGTTAATATCGTCACCGTAAGTGAAAGCGATTTGGCCTCGTTCAATCAGCTTCGCTAAAATGTCTTCGTCACAGTAGAAGTTGCCTTCTCCGTGTGCTACAGGAATCGTAATCGATTCACCTTTTTGATAACCGCTTGTAAATTGCGTTTCGTTGTTCTCTACAATGAGTTCAACTGGACGACAGATAAATTTTAGATCTTTATTCCGTCTCATTGCGCCTGGCAGAATGCCAAGCTCTTGAAGAATTTGGAACCCGTTACAAACACCAAGAACAGGTTTTCCTTCCGCAGCTGCTTTTTTCACAGCCGGCATGATGTTAGAAAAACGAGCAATCGCACCGCATCTTAAGTAATCCCCATAAGAAAAACCGCCTGGTACGAGTACACCGTCAAAACCATCAAGACTCGTTTCGTCGTGCCATACATATTCAACTTGTTCACCTAACTCATCTTGAATCGCATGGTACATATCGATATCACAGTTAGAGCCAGGCAAGACGATCACTGCAAACTTCACTGTGCGACAACCTCCTCCACCTCATAGCGGTAATCTTCAATCACCGTGTTGGCAAGCAATTTTTCACACATTTCTTTGACCACTGTGTCTAAGTCACGATCTGATTTCTCAATGACTAACTCCATATATTTCCCGATACGGACATCCTTTACTTCCTGATAAGACATGCTGTGCAAAGCGTGCTGCACGGCACTTCCTTGTGGATCAAGAACGCTCTCTTTTAAGCTGACAAAAATTTTCACTTTATACATGTTTATGGCCTCCAAGTCTTTTGAAAATTTCTTCGTATGCATTTGTTAAGCCGCCCAGGTTTCGTCTGAACACGTCTTTATCAAGCTTTTCGTTTGTGTCTTTGTCCCAAAGCCTGCACGTATCAGGTGAAATCTCATCAGCTAGCAAAATACGATTCTCGTGATCTATTCCGAATTCAAGCTTGAAATCAATTAAATTCACATGGCAATCTGAGAAGATTTGCTTCAATTCTTCATTCACTTGTCTTGTGATTTGTTTCATTTCCTCCACCTGTTCAGGTGTCGCTGCATGTAAAATGCGAATATGATCTTCTGTAATGAGCGGATCGCCGAGTGCATCATCTTTGTAGTAAAACTCGATCAAAGGTGTGTCCAGTTTCGTTCCCTCTGGAATCCCAAGACGTTTTGACATACTGCCTGCCACCACGTTTCGCACAACGACTTCAAGCGGTACGATGTCTACCTTTTGAATGAGCTGTTCTGTTTCAGATAGGCGTTTCACAAAGTGATTGTTGATCCCTTTCTCATGTAGCATTTGAAAAATCAAGCTAGAAATTTCATTATTCAGTCTGCCTTTGCCTTCAATTTCCGCTTTCTTTTCACCGTTAAATGCTGTAGCTGAGTCTTTATATTCGACATATAAAATATGCTCGTCATCGGTCTGATAGATTCTTTTCGCTTTGCCTTCGTAGAGAAGTTCTTGTTTCACAGTCATTCAGATTGGCCTCCTAATTTGAATGTTGGCAATTTTCAGGATTAGGCGCCTGACTAGCAGGCGGCCCATTTCTTACGCAAGACCTAGACGTTCGAAAATCATATCGACATTTTTCAAGTGATAGTTGTAATCGAAGCAGTCAGCGATTTGTTCAGGTGTTAAGCGTGAAGTGATTTTCTCTTCTGCTTCTACTAATGAACGGAATGGTACTTGTTTCTCCCAAGCTTCCATCGCCTTTGGCTGAACCGTGTCATATGCTTCTTCACGTGCCATACCTGTATCAATTAATGCAAGAAGAACACGCTGTGAGTAAATTAAGCCAAGTGTGCGGTCCATGTTGCGTTTCATGTTTTCAGGGAAAACCGTTAAGTTTTTCACGATGTTAGAGAAACGGGTCAGCATATAGTTCAGTGCAATCGTTGCATCTGGTAAAATGATGCGTTCAGCAGATGAATGAGAAATATCACGCTCATGCCAAAGCGGTACATTTTCATAAGCAGTCAGCATATAACCACGGATGACACGGGCAATCCCCGTCATATTTTCAGAACCGATCGGGTTTCGTTTATGAGGCATCGCTGATGATCCTTTTTGTCCTTTTGCAAAGAACTCTTCTACTTCACGTGTTTCACTCTTTTGAAGACCACGAATTTCAACAGCAAATTTCTCAATGCTTGTTGCCACTAAAGCAAGGGTTGCCATGTAATCTGCATGACGATCACGCTGCAAGGTTTGGGTTGAAATTGGTGCAGCTTTGATGCCAAGTTTCTCACATACATATTGCTCAACAAACGGGTCAATGTTCGCATATGTGCCAACAGCACCAGAGATTTTGCCGTATTCGATGCCGGCTTTTGCTTGTTTAAAACGTTCTAAGTTACGCTTCATTTCCTCGTACCAAAGACCAAGCTTTAGGCCAAATGTTGTCGGTTCAGCGTGTACACCGTGTGTACGGCCCATCATGACGGTATATTTGTGCTCTTTTGCTTTTTCTTTTAGTATGTCAACAAATCTCTCAATGTCCTTGAGCAAAATATCGTTCGCCTGTTTTAATAGATATGAAAGCGCCGTATCCACTACGTCTGTCGATGTTAACCCGTAATGAACCCACTTTCTTTCTTCTCCTAGAGATTCAGATACAGCACGCGTAAAGGCAACCACGTCGTGGCGCGTGTCTTGTTCAATCTCTAGAATACGATCAATATCAAAGCTTGCATTCTTACGCATAGTCACAACGTCTTCTTTCGGAATGATGCCAAGTTCTGCCCAAGCTTCACAAGCGAGAATTTCTACTTCAAGCCATGCATTAAATTTGTTTTCCTCTGTCCAGATTGCTGACATTTCTGGTCGTGCGTAACGTTCGATCATTTCCCGTTTCCTCCATCTCTTTCAGTCCATATCTTTGTGATGTTTGCCATCCATTCATCATCAAGCTGTTTCATAAATGTCATATGCCCCATTTTACGGCCGGCTTTTACTTCATGTTTGCCATATAGATAAAGCTTCGCTTCCTTTAGAAGCTCAGGATGTTCTTTTGGGATGTCCACTTCATCGCCCAGCAAATTCACCATCATGCCCTCTGATAAAAGAGCTGTTCCGCCAAGAGGCAAACCGCATATGGCGCGAATGTGCTGTTCAAACTGACTCGTCTCACATAAATCCAATGTGTAATGTCCAGAGTTATGCGGGCGCGGTGCCAGTTCATTGACGAGCAGCTTCCCTTCATTTGTCAAGAACAGTTCAACAGCAAGCGTACCGACTAGCCCTAGCTTTTCAGCAAGCGTTGTTGCCAGCTCTTTTGCTTTCTCCTGAATGCTGCCATCTACCCGTGCAGGCACGATGCTTTGGAATAAAATATTGTGCTTATGAATGTTCTCAGCGACTGGGAATGTCGCAATTTCCCCATGAACAGACCGCGTCACAATCACAGACAGTTCCATTTGGAAAGGAACCCAGCTTTCTAAAATACATGTCCCATGAGTGAGAAGTGCAGCCGCTTCATGAAGCTGATCCTTCTCTTTGATCACGTACTGTCCTTTACCGTCGTAACCGCCTCTGCATGTTTTCAGCACAGCTGGTAAACCAAGCGCATTTACTGCACCTTTCAGCTCCTTCTCATCATGAACGATGCGATAAGGGGCGACTTCACAGCCTGCATCTACAATCCCTTTTTTCTCGGTTTCACGGTTTTGGGTTAAAAGAAGGAGTTCGCTTCCTTGCGGTAAATACGCCTCTTCCTTCAGTTGATTGAGTGCATCATAATCAATGTTTTCAAATTCATATGTGACCACATCACTGATGTCCGCCAGCTGCCTGATCGCTTCAAGGTCACTGTATGCGGCTGTAATTTCTGTATCAGCAACCTGTCCACAAGGAGAATGTGTGACTGGGTCAAGAACTGCTGCCCGGTAGCCCATTTGCTTTGCACTGACGGCCATGTATCTGCCAAGCTGTCCGCCGCCGATGATACCAATGGTTGCGTTTGGAAAAATGGTCTGCTTAGCCAAGCTGATCACTGCTTTCTAATACAGTTTGTTTTGTTTGCTCTCTTCTTTCTTCAAGGCGTGCTGCAACGGCTTCATCGAATGCTGAAATCATTTGTGCAGCTAAAAGGCCTGCATTTGTTGCACCGGCTTTGCCGATTGCCACTGTGGCAACAGGTACACCGCCTGGCATTTGAACAATGGATAATAAGGAATCCAGCCCGTTTAATGCTTTTGATTGTACGGGCACACCAATGACCGGCAGTGTCGTTTTTGCTGCGACCATCCCCGGTAAATGTGCTGCGCCTCCAGCACCGGCAATAATGACCTTGAGTCCTTTACCTCTTGCTTCAGTCGCATATTCAAACATCAAATCAGGTGTCCGATGTGCGGATACAACCTGTTTTTCATACGGAATGTTCAATTCCTCTAAGATATCGCACGCATGTTTCATTGTTTCCCAATCAGATGTACTTCCCATGATGACACCTACAAGCGGCTTCATTTTGTCCCCACCTTTAAGCTATTATTCGATTTTGTATCGTTTGACACGCTTCCCAAACCTAAGTAGCTTGTCAAACGCCGAACAAAAAGGCCCGGTTTGTATTGCATTGTTAGGAAGCAACACAAACCGGGCCATGGTAAGCGCTGTTCGCTTTTAAAACGCCATGTCAGTTTTGTTCACTATCCTGCATAGTCCAGTCATTTACGGTAACTGGGTAGAAACTTATGGGCCATATTCCCAAGATTATATGAGGCTCGTGTTTTGATTTCATGTTTATCTTAACAACGGATGTTCATGATGTCAACGGATTTATCGAACAATCTATGAAGTCGTCGTTTTAATGTTCGGATTTAGAGTATTTTTCCCTCAAATACGATTTTTTTCCCAATCGGAATGATCTGAATCGACCCATTTTCCTTCTTTTCCTGAAAGATCGGTTCCTCCATTCGACGGACAGGTGAGTAGCCTTCCTTCGCCATCTGGGACAACACTTGATCAATCGTCATGTTGTCTTCCACATAGAATTTCTTTTTCTTTGGTTTTGCGGTCATTCTTTAATTCTCCTTTTCTTCACAGCCTTCACCCAGAAGCCGCCATGAATCGTTTTGGGCTCATACGAAATGATAAACGCCTTTGAATCAAGCGTTTTAATCGTTTCATATAATTGCAGTTCATATTTTCTCGGTGTTAAAATTTGCATCGCTGACCGATCTCCTTCAAGACCTCCTACTACCCAGTTGGTGACGCCATATCCTTTTTCTCTCAATTGTTTTGGGAGATCTAGATCGATTTCTTTTGTAATCACGTTCACAGTAATGTAGCCAAGTGCCAGCTTCTCTTCAATTTTCATCCCGACAATGATTCCAATTCCATAACCTAGCGCATACGCAATAACATTTTGTACTTGATCTAAGTTATCTAATACGATACTCAAACCAATGACATAAATCAGCATCTCGACAGTACCAGCAAAAGCGGCTGCATACCTTCTGCCTTTCATTGTTAAAATTAAACGCATAGTGGAAAAAGAGACATAAACAATGTTAATCACTAAAATAATCAAAACCATGGTGAACGCATTGGATAAAAGTTGTTGAAGCACGATTCGAACCCCCTGCACTAAAAATCAAATAAAGCACCCCATATTCTACTAGAGAACAAACCTTGATACAATCAAATTTGCGCGAGAAAAACACATATATCTTTCGACAACAAGGGGTGGTCTTTGTTACCAAGAGTTTACCCGTTTTTTCCTCTTCTCAACATGAAAAACCTCCTTTTTCAAAAGGAGGCTTTAGATGGTTGATAAAGGGCTAAAATATACTTTATTTTAACCCTTTGTCTTTTTTCAGCGTGATAGAAGGCCTTTGAATTTTAAAAAGACCGAGTACACGCTGAAACGTGTTTTATCCAAACCGAACTGGAACAAGTGATGGGATCAAATACTCTCCGACAATGCCCCATAAAAGGGCAATGATGACGAGCTCAATCAACAAAAAGACCCAGCCGGCATACATCAAGTCTCCCCGCACAGCACCTTGCTCTGATTGAATGGAGCGGAAGAGCACAATGGCAATCAGCTGAAGACCGAAAAACATCATGACGGATAAAATCACCGTTACATATGGAATATTCAGCATGGCAAATACAAGCCAAAGGATAGATAAAACCAAAACCGGCACAAGCACGGCACCGAACTTCATGATCACTTCTTTCAGCGATATGTTCCCTTTCAGCATGTACTTACCGAGCACCCAAACCGTCAGCATCATCAGTGTCAACAAAATGAGTGTAAAGACCGCTACCTTCAAAAAGGCGTCACCAAAAGAATAATGAATACCAAAACCTAATAAACGGGTCTTTGACGCCTTTAATTGAACATAGTTGCCTAAAGCAAAAAACACACTGAATAACACAATTGAAATCCAGGCATACTTCATGCGTAAAGTGTCCGCTTGATGGATCGCACGACTCGGTGATTTTAACATCGCAAACCCATATGAGCCGTAGCGCTTAAACGCACCTCCAACACCTCTTGCGATGCGCTGAATGGCTGAACCCTCTTCATCAGCTGGCTTAGCCGTTCTTCCTCGTTTTGCAGCACTGCGGCTGAGGCGGGACTGCCTCGTTTCTTGATCTATTGATGGCTCTTCGTTTTCGTTTTTTGTTTCAGATGTAACCTGCTCTTGATCTTTCTCTAACATTCTATATCAACTCCTATCTCAGACAATCCGCACAGGCTCAGGTGACCTGTCCAGATGACTCCTATTAAAGTAGCGGAGTCTCTCTATTCAGTCAAGATTCCTTGACGTTCATACGAATAGACGGATAAAAGAATGAAGAGGTTTTAAATGGAGAGAAAATAAGACAAAACAAAAAAGCTGATGAGTGGATCAGCTTTTCATCATCTTTCATCACTTTTCATGAACGATAGCGCCCCTGCTTTGCTTTCTGAATCCGAAGATTCTCTTGGTGTGCGGGGAAACGAGTCTTTTCTGTCGTATCGACTTGTGTAATTTGTCCATTATGAATGGTGATCACCACCGACCCGTATTCAATCCCTTTTAAGGCAGATAAAATAAAATTCAGCTTTTGTTCATCCATCGCTCATCCCCCCCATCCCACTAATTTTGCTTTCGCTCTTTTAAATAGAGAACCTCATTTTCCAGCTCATGAATCGTATAATGCATGAGCGCTTCATGTTTTTCTTCATGCCCCCATAAAAGGAGCTGCTCAATCAATACCTGCTTTTTCCGCTCAATCACCTGCCTAAGCCAGCGTGACAAGTCATCCCCTCCCGTTATAATGAATGCAAGAAAAAAGGCACTCTGAACCCTTCTATAGAAAAAAGGAAATCAAAGCGCCTTTGGTGATCCAATCAGCGTATTATGTCTTTTCATCATAAACACATAATTCCTATAAGTCAACTGTGTTTTAATAATTTCCCTACAAAAAACAGCAGCCTCCATGAGCTGCTGTTTCAGACAAACGATTAATGATTTAAGAAAGCAAAATATAGAATAAAGATGACAAACAGTCCGTACATAATTGGATGCACTTCTTTTGCTTTTCCTTTAAAGATCATGGTGATCGGGTAGAAAATGAAACCAATTGCAATCCCTGTCGCAATACTATATGTGAGTGGCATCATAATCATGGTTAAGAAAGCCGGTACCGCAATTTCAAAACGATCCCATGCGATCTTCGCAAGAGGTGCTACCATCAGTGCACCGACAATGATTAAAGCAGGTGCCGTTACATTTGATGTCACAACAGATAATAGCGGCGAGAAGAACATCGCAAGTAAGAAGAAAATACCTGTCACGACGGCTGCAAAACCAGAGCGGGCACCCGCAGCAACACCTGAACTAGATTCAACATAAGACGTCGTCGTTGATGTACCAAGAACAGAACCGACGACGATAGAAGAAGAATCCGCCAGAAGCGCTCTTCCTGCACGCGGCAGCTCATTATTTTTCATTAAACCAGCTTGTGTCGCCACAGCCACAAGTGTACCAGCTGTATCAAAGAACCCAACGAATAGGAACGTTAAAATAACCACAAGCATTTGAATGGAGAAGATGTCTGGCAAGTGAATCAAGGCTTGACCAAAAGTTGGAGACAAGCTTGGAATGCTTCCTATAATTTGAGATGGAACTGGAACGAGACCAAAGATCATCCCAGCAATAGCTGTCACAAGCATCCCAATGAAGACACCTGCATTCACACGAAGAACCATTAAAATGACAGTCACAATGATCCCAAATACCGTTAACAGGACAGGACCACTATGAATATTTCCAATCGAAACGAGCGTATTATCGTTATTGGCAATAATGCCAGAGCCTTGAAGCCCTACAAATGTAATGAACAAACCAATCCCTGCACCAACCGCCAGCTTCAGCTCAGCCGGAATGGCATTAATGATTTTTTCACGGAAACCTGTTAAAGAAAGGGCAACGAAAATCAATCCTGAAACAAACACACCGGAAAGTGCTGCCTGCCATGAAATCCCCATACCAAGAACCACTGAGAAAGCGAAGAACGCATTCAGTCCCATACCTGGTGCAATCGCAATCGGGTACCTGGCGATCAATCCCATCAGGAAACAACCTGCCGCAGAAGCTAACGCCGTAGCTGTAAAGACAGCCCCCTGATCAATTCTTAATTTATCTGGAAAATCCGGTACTGCTACTAAAGCAAGTGTGATCGGATTAACAAACAAGATGTAAGCCATCGACAAAAATGTCGTTAAACCGCCGATGATCTCTCTGCGATAATTCGTACCTAACTCATCAAACTGAAAAAACTGTTTCAAAGCCAACTGACTCCCTTCATGTCCTTTTGCTTTAGTCTGTCCCATTCACAAGTCAAATAAAAAACGCCCCAACAGTTTTTGGGACGCTTGACTACAATGTGAATTCAGACCGTGACATCAAACAAGAACAATGCATGATTTATATCAAACGAGTGTGAATTGACGTAGTCAAGCCATTTACGGTAGCTTGGTAGAAACTTGCGGGCCATATCCCCGCGATTATACGACTTCTATCTATTTGATTTCTGTGTCTATTGTACCAACTTCATTTTTAAAACACAATATGAAAAGCGAACATTTTTCAAAGAAATGTCCGCTTCATTCGTCTTATTACACGAATTTGGAAAATCACATCTAGTTCTTTATACACCCATCACTGAATTCTGGCAAAAACCGTTTCTGCTACATCGAAAAATGCCTTCACAGCAGGAGAAGCTTGCGTGAGCGATGGACAGGCAAGCGCCACCTCACGATGATGCGATACATTCAGATGACTGATCTGCACAAGTTGCTGCGTTTTTAGGAATAACTCAGGACCTATCGTCACACCCAGTCCTTCCCCAACCATGCGGGCAATGGTCGTACAATCATGCACTTCAAATAAAATAGACGGCTTGATTTGTGCCTCCGAAAAAATATCCTCTACATGGGATTGATACATGCCAGTTGGCATAATAAATGGTTCATCTGCTAATTCTTCCATGTCTACAATTGGCTGCTGCTTAAAACGATGATTTTCGTGATAGGCAACCACCATTTTATCTTTCATAAGTGGCAATAGATCAAACACTTCATCCGCTTTACCTTTTACAACAAACCCAACATCAATAATGCCAGAATCGAGCCACTCCAATATTTCTTCATATGTCCCCTCATAGAATTTAAATTCAATCTTTGGGTGCTTTTTCTGATAGCTCACAAGCAGTTTTGGCAACAAACAAGCGGATGCACTGGCAAATGTTCCAATCCGAATCAAGCCAGATTCAATATTTTTGGTGAGCGCAATTTCCTGCTGAATTTTCTCTACTCGATTTAGCACTTCTCTTATATGCGGAAGAAGGGTTTCACCGATGTCTGTCAGCGTAATGCCCTTTTTTCGGTCACGCACGAATAAAGACACGCCCCACTCCGTCTCTAAACTTGCCACCGCATGACTCACGGCAGACTGTGTCATATTTAATGCTTCAGCTGCAGCTGTAAAACTGCCTAGCTCAACCACCTTAGCCATCGTCTCGAATCGAACAAAGCTCATGAGTATTCACTCATCCCTTTCATGAAAAACATCAATTTTACTTATGTTAGCACGGAATTTAAAATGAATACAACGTTTCAACATAAAGGAAGGGTTCAAAATGAAAAGTACATCTTATCCATTGCTCATATTTCTTTTAGCCGTCGGTTCTTTCGTCACAGGTACTTCAGAATTCGTCGTATCAGGCATACTGGACATCATTTCTGACGATCTGCGCATCTCCATCCCGGTTGCGGGACAGCTCATCACCATCTATTCTCTTTTTTATGCCGTGGGTGCCCTCTTTTTAGTCATGGCCACATCGAAATTGAATCGAAAAAAGGTTCTTTTATCGGCGATTTCCATGTTTATAGCAGGGAATGTGCTCGCCTTTTTTAGCCATCACTTTATGCTGCTCATGCTCTCACGGGTCATCATGGCCATGAGTGGCGGCTTATATATTGTGCTCGCAACAAATTATGCAGCGCAGCTCGCCCCGCCAGAAAAAAAGGGGAGTGCGATGGCAACAGTAATCACTGGATTTACAGTTTCACTAGTACTCGGTGTACCGATTGGAACATTTTTAGCAGGATATGTAGATTGGCATGCCATTTTTCTCATCATTGCAATAGGAACCGCCTGTCTCTTGTTTCTTCTGTATCGATTATTACCGCCTATGGAGGGACATTCCCATGTGCCATTCAAACAGCAAATTCAAATTCTTCAAGACCGTAGGGTGTTAAGCGGCTTAGCCACGACAGTCTTTTGGATTTTAGGTTACACGATGGTATTTGCTTACATTTCGCCATTATTGCGGCAAACATCTGGATTTACGCTTGAACTGACAAGCATTGCCTTGCTTGTCTTAGGCATCTCCGCTTTTATTGGCTCGCGCTTTGGTGGATACGCTGTCGATCAATGGGGACCAAACCGAACCATTTCAATCAGCATCACGGTTCAGATGCTCATGCTCTTTGCATTATCCTTTACACAATTTTCAGTAGTTGGCGTCTTCATCACGCTCGCCATTTGGGGCACCGCCACATGGACAACAACACCAGCGAAGCAATTTTATCTCATCTCCCTAAAACCTGAAACATCGGAAACCGTGCTGAGTTTTAATACAGCGATTATGAATATCGGCATGATGCTTGGCTCGTCAATGGGTGGTCTGATTATTCAATATACAAATGTAACGAATTTAAGTTGGATTGGCGGGCTAGCCAGTTTTGTTGCGTTGATGTTGATTCGGTACTCGTTCAATCGCAATCGGCGGATGCACCAACAGATAAAAAGCGAACATGTGTAATCATGTTCGCTTGCTTATTTATCGACTAGCTTTTGATGTTTCTTTTTTGACTGGAATGGTTACCGTTATTTCTTTTTGTGGTGCCAACATATTCAGATTTGACAGATCAAGATACAGCCCATAATCCTTAAATGAAAAATGGTTTAACGATAGTTTTTCTAACTCCTTCACATCAAGATCAAAGGTGGATTGCAAAGAAGCTGTCTGTAGATTGGTCACCTTTGCATCGTTCGCCTTCAAATAATATCCATTTTCATAATTTACTTCAGGGTCTGTCCATGATTTCATCTTTTCAACATCACCTAATCCTATCCATTCCCCTGCATTCTTCATCACACCTTCATCTAATTCTTTCTGGCCTACTCCAGTAAATTGATAATCTACTATCACAGAACGGCCTTTTTGCTCAATTTTATTAATTTTAATCCCAATCCCATAATGCTTTGTCTTGAACTGAATAGGCAGCTTCGTCTGGAGGGGAATGATTTTACTTTCTTCATGTTCTACCCATAAAGCAGTGAAAAATGTTAGTTCTGTTGCCTTTGGATCGATTGGCTGATTTAAGATTGTCATATGATTTATCCTAGTTTTTTTGTTTGAAAGTTGTTTTTCCTCAAATCTTGTCCCAGTCTCCAGTCTGTACTTATTTCCTAAATTATCTCTCATTCTATCTATTAAAATCTTATCATCTTTTGCGACACCATTGTAATCAATCGCATATTGAATCACAGAGGAATTCACTCCATTTTCCACCTTGATATCTTTCACTTGATAACGTCCATTTAAAATAGATACTTCTTTTTGTCCTGCTAATAAGGTGGTTTTTTGCTTAACCACAGGCAACTCAAAGCGCCAATTCCCTACAATATCTCCAATTTTCGAAATCACGAGTTGTGCTTTTTGACCTTGTTTAATCGTCTGTCCATTTGTAAAGAATTCCATTCGTCCAGCATATCGACCATCTTTTAATTTTTTCAACTCGGGACTATCTATATTGGGTTGAAAATTTTCATTGATTTGATCTGAATCAATCTTGATCGGTATAAAATCTTCTTTTGTATGAAAATTCTCCACAGTAAACGTATAAACAAGCCGCCCGGCATCATAGTACACACTGTTCACTTTCACAGTAACCCCTCTTGATTCAGCCCCCTCATTCACATGCTTCACCAACTCACTCTGAAAAAGAGACATTCCTACTTTATCGTGAAACATCATATATAACTGTCCAACAAACGGCACTCGAGCCATCGCTGTATTAAGAGAAGGAAAAAGGAAGCCTGATGAAAAGTAAAGGACAACAAGGGCGATAACTGAATAGATTGGCATTCTCCAATTCCATTTGAACCAATTTCTTTTCTTTTCCGTTTTCACATCTCCCATTGCTTGACGAATTGCAGAGGTCAATTCAACTTTTGGTACTTCAATCTCTTCATAAAGCTTTTTCATTTCTTTTCGTTCCATCGACACTCTCCTCCTTCTCCAATGTTTGCTTTAATAACTTTCTTGCTCGATACAAATGAGTTTTAACTGTTCCTTCAGGCACACCCATCTGTTCAGAAATCATTGAAATCGAATAATCTTGAAAATAAAATAGCTGAATCACGAGCTGATATTGCTCATCTAACACATCAAGTGCATTTTTTAAATCGAGCTTGTCTTCCAAAAAATCATGACGCTCAACGCTTTCATGATGCTGTTCAAACGGAACAACATCTTGCTGCTTCTTCTTCATCGCAAAAATCGTATGAATCAAGATCCTAGTCAGCCATGTAGAAAAATAGGCTGGTTCTTTTAAGCCCGATAGATGCTTAAATGCTTTAATGACCGTCTCCTGAACAGCATCTAACGAATCCTCTTTATTTCTTGTGTAGAGAAAAGCCGTTTTATATAAACGCTCTTGATACATCAGCATTAATGTCTCAAATGCCGGGACATTCCCTTTTTGTGCTTTTTTAATTAGACGCACTTGCTTCATCTCATCCACACCTCCTACACCTGTTAGAGCAAGGTTTCTCTCAAACGGTTTCAACACTCGGAAATTTCTTTTACTTAGCATATGTCGGACAAAAACAGAGAAAGTGAAGAATAGGCCGCAAAGATCGTATTGAACTTTTGATATAATGGAAGAAATATCTACAAAAAGGAGTATGTCGATTGTTTCGATTCGAAGAACCCACGTGTGCTAGCTGTCAGAAAAAAATAGAAGGAAACGAAGAAGTGTACGTCAAGCTGGTCTATCCAAAGAGAAAAGGAATGACAGAGGTAAAGGCTTGGCTGAGGAATGAAGGCGTTTTTTATTGTAAGGCATGTTATGAAAAAACAACATAAAGACGAGCACTTCAATAGAATGCTCGTTTTTACTTTCTACTATTTCACTCCCGCTTACTACGAAGTTCAATGAGTGCTAGTTTATTGTCATTGAAAAAGAACTCTAGAATGATACCGTTTGATTGATCTTGATATTGTATACCTTTGCTATACCCTTCGACAAACCAGAGCTTCTTGAATTGCTCTCCATATGTTTGTATCACAGATGAATAATCTTCTCCTATTTTAACTCCCTTAGATGTTTGAAGATTTTTCTGTTTTGACTGATTGTAAATAGATGTTACTCGATGATGCTGATCAACTGATACGACAAAATCTTCATTTTCTTTTTCCATGTAGACCGTCTGTTTTTGATGAGAGAATTGAGAATTCTCAACAAACTGATGATCTCCCTTAAATGTTTGACCGATCTTAAAATGACCTATCGATTCATCTGTTAAAGTGATAGAGTGAAAATTAAAAAACATTGCTATCCAGACAACTAGTATGGCTCCACCTAAAACAGAACCTATTATCACTAACACCTTAGAACGAATGGCACCTTTTTTAAATAAATAAATCATTAAAGATACGGTGATCATCATGATACAAATCATGATCAGAAAAATGCCCATTTTTTTTATCCTCTTTTTTGTAAAATTCGAATGTACATGATTACCCCAATGATAAATTCATATTATATCAGAGCAGTCCACAAATTGTGCCAATACAGGTATAATTTAAATAAAATAAACTATAGGAGATACATATGACTAGACATAAACTGATATTTCCACAATCATTTCCAACGATACAGACCGAAAGACTGATCTTAAAACAAGCAACGATCGCAGATGCCGAGGATATGCACTTCTACTTATCCAATGAAACCGTGTGCCGCTATATGGGCATTGATGCACATGAAACCATCGAAGACACAAAAGAAGAAATCAAGTGGTATGACAATATCTACAAAAAACAAACAGGCATCCGCTGGGGAATTTCTTTAAAAGATAACCCTACCATCATCGGCAGCTGCGGCTTTCTCAATCTAGAAAAACAGCACCGCCGTACGGAAATTGGCTATGAATTACACCATGATCATTGGAGAAAAGGCATCATGAATGAAGCGATTACTGCGGTGTTGCGGTATGGATTTCAGGAGATGAACTTGAATCGGATTGAAGCGATCATTGATCCAGCTAATACGTCCTCTGTTCAATTATTGGAGAAGATACATTTTGTACAAGAGGGTTTATTAAGAGAGTATGAATTAGGTCAGAAGGGATTCGATGATGTGTATATGTATTCGATTTTGAAGAGAGATTACGAAAAATCCTATTAAACAGAGGAGAAACAAATGAAAACGGATATTCATTTCATCCAAAAGCCGCAACCAGAGTATGTTTCTTTTCACATTTATGAACTCAATCCAGCGATTGAAAAACTTGTCCAGCAAGTGGAGCAGTCAGCTCCCTATTTCTTAGCACAAGAACCCACGAAAGAAAGAGTGAAAAAGGTCTATTATCACGACATTTTATATATAGAAAGCGTTGATAAAAGATCGTTCTTGTATACGTCAGATGGAGTGTTTCTCTTAAAGGAAAAGTTATTTGAACTTGAAAAACAGCTTGAAGCGCACGATTATGTCAGGATTTCAAAATCGATGATTCTAAATATAGATTCTATTGCCGCTATTTCTCCTAAAACAAGCGGTCGTTTTGAAGCAAAGCTTACAAATGAGGAAAAGGTGATGATTTCACGTTTTTATATCCAATCATTAAAAGAGAAACTTGGGTTACGAAGGAAGTGAACAGGATGAAACGTTATATCACAAATCTTTTGATCACATTTTGTATAATCTTTACTGCACTCGTATTGATTTACTGTTTCACGTTTGGAACGATGCCCATCTATATTTTACAAGCCATCATGTTCAATTCCTTTTTTTCAAGCGCCCTGACCTTCTTGCTATACCCAAAACAAACGTACAGCCATCAACGGATTCTTTTTCAACAAATTCTATATATCGTCCTTGTGATGTGTATGATTATGACCACCATCATTATTGTGAGCGGTCAAATCAGCCCCCTTTCGTTTATCGTGAATTTCCTTGTAGTCATGGCTTTATTCTTTGTGATCAAGTACCTATTGTATAAAAAAGATCAAGCAACCGCTGAGGAAATCAACGACCTTTTACAGCAGCGAAAGAAACGAACAACATCTTAATATGCATCTTAGGGCTAAATATTGACATGTTAGGAAGATTTCATTGTGACTTCTGCATGATTCCACTACTCTGACGTTAGAGGAGGAATCAACACATGAAACCAATCACAATCATTCGAAAATCAGTACTTCTACTGCTCTTTTCTTTAATCATCCCAACAAGTGCAGGTGTCTATTTATCCATCAAAGAAGTAACCGATCCGGTGACCATCTATCTCATCAATGGCTGCGTCATGCTAGCTGGATGTCTTTTACTTCTATTCATTATTCAAAAAAGTCGTTTTCACTTGAAAGAAATAGGTTTTCGAAAAGGCTCTCTCGGTATGTGGATATTTCCAATCCTGATCATCGAGGCCATTCCGTTTATTGCTGGATTCAACAAGGATTTAACTGTTTCTTCCTTTCTAGCACTTTGTTTCTTCATGGTGTGTGTCGGTCTTTTTGAAGAAGGAATCTTTCGAGGCATTCTGTTTCAATATTTAAAACAAATTAACTTGAGCACTGCCATATGGGGCTCTGCCGTACTATTCGGTCTCGGTCATGCTGCGAATCTACTAAGCGGAAAAAGCCTCAGCTTAACCGTCGCACAAATCCTATTCGCCTTTTTATTTGGACTCGTCGCAGCCGAAATCGTTGCACTCACGAACAGCCTGCAATGGGTGATCTTATGGCATGCCGTTCATAATATTGTGGATCAAACCACAAATGGGCAAACGTCTGTGGGAATGCAAATGCTTTTGCTTTCGATTCAATGTGTCATTTTGCTTGTTCTTGCGGTGGTGTTGTGGAGAAGATTAAGAATGAAAAAAGTGTTCAATAGATAATGAAAAGAGGAGGAAAGAGATGAAGGGGAACACATGGATAGAAGGCTGGTTTCAAAAGTGTGAAGAACTTGAAATCAAGCCTTGGGAATGGGATTTTAAACAAAGTTATATCAAAGAGCCGATACCGAAAGATAAATCATCAATTGAGTTAATATTAGATTATAAAAGTCGTAAACTGACCGAAATCGGAATTTGCAATGTCACTAAAAGAAGAGGTCGTGATGCTGACTGTGATAAAGAACCTTTTTATATTTATCAATTACTTTGGAGTACTGATTATAAGCCAGAGCCTAAATCACAGCTTAATTTAGACCGTTACAACTTGATCCGTGGAGAAACAATGAATTCGTTTATAACGACTTTCAATCATTCTAAAACACTAACTTATGTTTCTCATATCAAACATAAGTTTGAAAAATTCGCTACTGCCACCCACTGCATTGGGAACTTCATCGTATTACCACATTGGATGAATACGGGCCGTTATAAATTTTCTCAAGATTATTGGGATGTTACGATGTATTCACTATTTGAATTCTTTCAACCATTAGGCTGTTGGAAACAGTTCGTCGAACGATATTTCCTTCAACCTTATGTGAACGATGATGAGGAATGGACAGTGAGTGAATTTTGGGAAGGTCATTTTGCAGGTATAGGAAATTACAATCAATTAAAACCTCAAAATGAACAAGAATTAAGTGAGTACCTACATAAAGTCAATATTAGGATTGAAGAACGGGGCAAATGGATGATCAAAAAAGTCTGTGAAGAATTGAAGTTACAACACTTCACATTTTATGACGAACTAAAAGATAGACAGATTCGATTTTCCAACGAATTGAAATAAACCATAATGAGCGAGCTCAGTGTTCGCTTTTTTATTTTCTAAAAGGGTTCCGATAAAAGAAAAATGAGATCATAAAAAGCTGATATCTTAAACGCTATATCAGCATCATGTTATCAAGCTTATTCACTCATGTAATCCTCTTTCAGCATGCTGTATATTTCTACATCAACAACTCCTTTGCCAGACCATAAAACAGCTTGTCTAAGCAGCCCTTCTTTGATAAAACCATTTTTCAATAGGACTTTTTTTGATACCTCATTTGCTGGCATGACTTCCGCTTGAATTCTATTGATATCAATCTCTTCAAACAGAAATTTCACTAGTGTAGAGACAGCTTCTGTTGCGATGCCTTTTCCCCAATGTTCCTCTGCAAAGAAATAACCAATCGTCACCGCATTCACTTTTTGATTGATGTCCATTGTTTCGATGATACCAACTAGCGTATGAGGATTATCCTTTTGAAAGATTCCCCATTTCACTCTGCTTTTCTTCGTATAATCTCGTTCAAAATGTCCAATCATTTTTTTTACCGTTTGGAGATTATGTTTGGGAATGATCCCACAATACTGAAAGACTGTGTCATTGTCGTAAATTGAAAATAACTCTGGCAAATGACGCTCTTCCACCCTTTTTAACAATAGATTCTTTGACGCAACTACAGGAAAAGTACCAAAAAGACTTTCTATTTTCATCTCTTAATCCCCCTTATTCCTCGATAGGAATATAGATTTTCATTTTGATATCGTTCGGGCCATTCGAATGTAAGACATCTGTTATTTCAAAATCTGGTCCACTCGTTCTTTCATAATTAGAATTTGGGAGCCAGCTACCATAGATATATCTTCTAGTGTTTTGCACCATTTCATGAGAGCCACTCACTTTAAATTCTGCATATCTCCCCTCAGGAATCACTATATTTACAAACCCTTCATTTAAATCTATATCGGATTCCTCCACTTCTTCCCCTACCACAAACGAAAAACGGCCATCATCATGAAAGGAAGTAGATACACCATAAGCCATATGAGGTGCTTTTCTCTTTGGAATCTGTTGATAATACTCCTTTTTTCCAAAATCCATATAAAACAAAGGAATGTCCGTGAAATATTCCTCACTTTGAAGATTCGTTTGATACTCGTAACCAATAATATAAAATTTGTTTAATTGAGTCATGACAGGTTTATTCATATTGAATTCACTGTCTAACTTAGATTGATACGCTAAAAAATCCATTTTGTTTTGTTTCTTTAACACCATTTCCTCTTTTCGAAACCTGCCTGGTGTCACCCCAAAGAATTGTAAAAAAGCACGGGCAAACGCTTCTTGAGAACCATACTGGAACGCAATCGCTATGTGTAAAATATTCTGATTTGTTTCTTTCAGTAACCTAGCAGCTTCAGAGAGCCTTCTATTTCTGATATACTCTTGCACAGAAAAACCTGTAATGGCTTGAAACAGTCGCTGAAAATGAAACGCTGAAAAGCAGGATTTCGAGGAAATATCCTTTATACTTATATTGTTTTGAAGATTCTCCTCAATAAACTCAATCGAAAGCTGTATTCTCTCATAGTAATCCATTGTTTCTCCCTCCTCTACTTTTATTTTATTACTTCCCTCCTCTTACTTTTTGATCATTTGTGCTATTTTTAAATAACCTTCCACAAAATAATCATTCAATTTCCATAGCACAAAAAGTCAAGTTTCTTAAAAATGATTTCCGTTATATTAAACTCGTAAGGTAAAGATGTGCTCGATTGTCCTATCAAGAATATGAGAAAACGATTCAAGGACCATTAACATCTGAAAGATAAATTACCGCTTCAAACTCTAGCAAAAAACGCTAGTTATTCTACCATTAAAACAGAAGTAAAATAAAATTAAAAATGAAGACAAGACACCCACAGGACAAAAAAAATCAATTAAAAAAGATATCCCTATCCCTATCTCTTTTTTGTAATCTTGGTATAATAGAAAAAATCAGAAAAATGAGAATGCAATGATAAGGAATAGTACTTGCCGAAATGTTTTCAGAAAGTTGCTGGTTGATGAGAAGCAATAACATAAAGGTAGGGAACTCACCTTAGAGTAGCCTTAGTGAAATGAAAAGGATTGATGTAGTTAAGGTCGGCACCCCGCCGTTATACGGGAAGGATATCAGATCAAACAATCTATATCCGAATAAGGGCATGATAATGTTTGTTTATCATGAAACAGGGGTGGTACCGCGTAAGAAGAAGTCTTTCGTCTCCAAGTTCAATCTTGGAGATGATAGGCTTTTTTTATTTCCATTTACAGGAGGAATCGATGATGTTTAACCACAAAAAATACGAAAAGAAATACTTTTTGCCACCGAACCTTACTTATGATTGGGTGAAAAAAGAAACATTAGAACGTGCTCCGATATGGTGCAGTGTGGACTTACGGGATGGAAATCAAGCATTACCTATTCCTATGAACTTAGAAGAAAAATTGGACATGTTTCAGTTACTAGTAGAGATCGGTTTTAAAGAAATTGAAATCGCATTTCCAGCTGCTAATGATACGGAGTTTAAGCTATTACGGACACTGATTGATCGTCATATGATTCCAGACGATGTCACGATTATGGTGATCACGCAAGCGAGAGAGCATATTATCCGCCGAACCTTCGAAGCCATTAAGGGAGTACCGAAAGCGATTGTTCATTTATATAATTCAACTTCAGAAGCGCAGCGCAGACAAGTATTTAAGAAAACAAAAGATGAAATTAAACAAATTGCCATTGATGGCGCTATTTTAGTAAAAGAACTGGCCGAAAAAACAGAAAGTGATATTTATTTTCAATATAGTCCTGAAAGCTTTCCAGGAACAGAAGTGGATTACGCGTTAGATATTTGTAATAGTGTTTTAGATATTTGGAAACCGACACCACATCACAAAGCGATCATCAATATTCCGACAACAGTTGAATATTCAATGCCTCATATCTTTGCAAGTCAGATTGAGTATATACACAAAAATCTGTCTTACCGAGACAGTGTGACATTATCTGTTCACCCTCATAATGACCGCGGGTCTGGGGTGAGTGATGCAGAATTTGGTGTGCTAGCTGGCGCCGAAAGAGTCGAAGGGACATTATTTGGTATCGGTGAACGTACAGGGAACGTAGACTTGATTACCTTGGCAATGAATATGTACTCACAAGGTTATGATCCACAATTGAATTTCAATAACCTAGAAGCGATTCGTAAAAAATATGAAAAACTAACAAAAATCACTGTTCATGAGAGACAGCCATATTCTGGTGAGATGGTTTTCACCGCATTCTCAGGGTCACATCAAGATGCGATATCTAAAGGTATGAAATATAGAAAGGAACATCATGTTGATAAATGGGACGTTCCGTATATCCCAGTAGATCCAGTTGACTTGGGGAGGAATTATCAAACGGATGTGATTCGAATCAATAGCCAGTCTGGAAAAGGCGGCATAGGCTATATATTAGAAACAAATTATGGCATTCAACTTCCTTATCAAATGAATGAAGCCATGGGATATGCAGCGAAGAAAGTATCTGATCAGACAAATAGGGAATTGTCTGTCGAAGAAATATATCATGTTTTTAAAGAGCAGTATGTTGATTTTCACCCTCATTTCCAGCTGATCGATTATCAATTTCATAAAGGAGAGAAGCAAGAAGTCACCTTAACTTTGCTGAGAGATCATCAACAAATAGACCTACAAGGAACTGGCACTGGAAGTTTAGATGCAATCAGTAATGCGTTAAAAGCACATTTTCATCTCGAGTATGATTTGGAAGTCTATGAACAGAATTCTTTGGGCAAGGATTCTCAAGCAAAAGCCTGTGCACAGATTGGTATTTCATATCAAGGAAAAATGCATTGGGGTGCTGGAATCGATAAAGATATTATAGAAGCAACAGTGAAAGCCCTGGTGGTTGCAGTAAATAAACTAGAGGTTTGGATGTAGATGGAAACAGATAAACTTGAGAAACATGAAGCGATGCAATATTTAAGAGAATATAACGAACAAGAAATCTTTTATCAACAATACCAACAGAAAAAGCATGACAATCAATCATTGCAATTATTTTTGAAGGATTATGATCATAACAATTTCATGCAAAAGCAAATATATATAGAAGAATTTTTGCTAAGAGGGCAGAACGAATTTGAAAAAGAGGATACCATGTGGTTAGGTCAGGAGAAAGATATCGAAGTGAGAAAGTATAGCCGTTTTATGCCTCAATTGTCGGCTATCCATGATTTCTTTGAGATGATCTATGTTCTGGAAAATGAGATGTATGTAGAAGTGGAAGATAAAAAAATCGCTTTAAAATCAGGAGATATTGCCTTTATTCCACCTGACACAATACACAAGCCAATTGTAATGGAGAATACAATCGCAATTCAAATCATGATCCGCAAAAGTACTTTTCAAAAAGTGTTTTTTAAAATGTTAAAAGGAAATCATGTCATTTCAGAGTTCTTTTTGAATGCATTGTATATAAAAGAAAATAAACATATTCTTATTTTCCATAGTCACATGGATAAAAATTTGCTAGACTGCTCTCTGCATCTATTTACAGAAAATCACAATCGGTTTCCTGGATACCAGTTGATTACGAATAATTTGTTTGAGATATTATTATGTCTCTTATTAAGATTCAAACCAAGTCATATGAACGTCATTCAGGTCAAACCATATAGTGATATACGTATGATTCAAATGCTTCAATATATTCAGCAATGTTGTGAGCATATAACACTCCAGAAGATGGCAGAGAAATTTAACCTTTCACAATCTTATCTGTCAAAATATATAGCTCGTACACTCGGCAAATCATTTAGTGAGATTCGACAAGAAATAAGATTGGAAAAAGCCTGCGAAATGCTAACCGGTAGTAATTTACAAGTGGATCATATTTCGGGAGCCGTTGGTTATCAAAATGTAGAGCATTTCATTCGTTTATTTAAGAAAAAGTATCACCTAACACCACATCAATATCGTTTAAATAATAAAGTCGAGCAAACTTCAAATCAATACGAATAAAAAGGAGACATCATCATGTCAATCAAGAAAGTAAAAGATTATTTTAAACAATATGAGATGGATACTCGAATTCAGGAATTTTCAGTATCTAGTGCAACCGTAGACTTGGCTGCTTCTGCATTGGGCTGCGAACCTGAAAGAATCGCAAAAACACTCTCCTTTCTAGTAAATGGACAAGCTATTTTAGTTGTGACCTCTGGCGATGCAAAAGTTGATAACAAAAAATTCAAAGAATATTTTAAAACAAAAGCGAAAATGCTGCCTCCTCATGAGGTCGTTGAATTGGTCGGTCATGAAATTGGCGGAGTATGTCCTTTTGCTATAAAGAATGGCGTTGCTGTTTATTTAGATATGTCACTCAAACGTTTTGAGACAGTCTATCCAGCCTGCGGGAGCAGTAACAGTGCTATTGAACTCACAATCAAACAATTAGAAAAACACTCCGGTTATACACAATGGATTGATGTGTGTAAGGGATGGAATGATGAATTAACACATTAATACGGAAGGTAAAAGTGAAATTAAACATAAAAAAGAGCTAGAAACCCTTGATACACAAAGGTTTCTAGCTCTATTATAACTATTCCCACTCAATCGTAGCAGGCGGCTTACTCGTAATATCATACACCACGCGGTTAATATGCTTCACTTCATTCACGATACGAGTTGAGATCTTCTCAAGTACATCCCAAGGGATTCTTGCCCAGTCACTCGTCATACCGTCAATAGATGTAACAGCACGGATACCGATTGTGTAATCGTATGTTCTTGCGTCACCCATGACACCTACGCTGCGGATGTCTGGGAGGACAGTGAAGTATTGCCAGATGTCGCGCTCAAGGCCGAAGTTGGCAATTTCTTCGCGTAGAATCGCATCCGATTCACGGACGATTTCTAGTTTTTCTTCAGAAATTTCACCTAGTACACGGATTCCTAGTCCTGGACCTGGGAATGGCTGTCTCCATACGATGTCGTCTGGAATACCTAGCTCTGACCCTAGAGCACGAACTTCATCCTTGAATAGTGTATTGAGTGGCTCAATCAACTCAAACTGCATGTCTTCTGGAAGACCGCCAACGTTGTGGTGAGATTTGATTGTTTGTGCCGTTGCTGTTCCACTCTCAATGATGTCAGTGTAAAGAGTTCCTTGTGCTAAGTAGTCAATTCCTTTTAGCTTGTCCGATTCGTCATCGAATACATAAATGAATTCGTTACCGATGATTTTACGTTTTTGCTCAGGATCAGACACACCTTTTAGCTTGTTTAAGAAGCGATCTTTCGCATCTACTTTAATCACGTTCATGTTGAAACCTTCGCTAAATGTTTTCATAACCCCTTCTGCTTCGCCTTTGCGAAGAAGACCGTGGTCAACGAAAATACATGTCAGCTGATCGCCGATGGCTTTGTGGATCAATACCGCCACAACAGATGAATCTACACCGCCGCTTAGTGCGCACAATACTTGTTTGTCGCCTACTGTTTCACGGATTTTCTGCATTTCGATTTCAATGAAGTTCTCCATTGACCATTTGCCATCGCACTCACATACGCCGAAGACAAAGTTCTTCAATAGATCATTTCCATACTCAGAGTGACGTACCTCTGGGTGGAACTGAACGCCATAGAAATTCTTCTCAGCTAAGCTCATCGCTGAGTTTGGACAATGTGCACTTGTTGCATCAACTGTAAAGCCTTCTGGTACTTCAACGACAAGGTCACCATGGCTCATCCAAACGACTTGATCCGTTGGAAGGTCTTTGAATAAAGCAGGTGTTCCGTTAATATGGATGTCTGCTTTTCCATATTCACGCTGGCTTGCCGCTTCTACTTTCCCACCTAAATAGTGAGTCATCAGCTGCATGCCGTAGCAAATGCCTAGAACCGGAATGCCTAGATCAAAAATCTTTTCGTCACAGCGGAAAGATCCTTCATCATATACACTGTTCGGTCCACCAGAAAGGATGATTCCTTTCGGCGCCATTTCTTTAATTTCTTCAGCAGTTAAAGTGTGCGGATGAAGCTCACTGTACACACCAAATTCACGAATACGGCGAGTGATCAATTGATTGTACTGACTACCGAAATCGAGAACCAAAATCATTTCATTTACTAAATTTGTCATGGTGTCACCTCTATGTCCAATATAGTTTTTATAAAAGCACAGAAAAAATGAGAGGAGAAAACCTGCTCTCAGTGTAAATCACGCTTTTGAAGCGCCCAGACTCACATCCGAACGCTTCAATTTCATGTATTTTAGAAGGTTTTAATATTCACCTATTCTAACAACAGGAAGGTACGGGGTCAAGACTATCTCCTGTTTATTAAATTTTCCCATAACTTCGCCGACTGCTGCCAAAGCACCGACGCATCTTCTCGCCTGTAGAGCGCCCGCTCATAGAACTGCGTTAGCTCAGACATGTGATGATTCCCTTCCTTGTCATCGATCAAAGAAGCAAATTCTCTTAGCGTCATGCCTGGCTTTTTCTCGATCCCTCTGCGCCTTAGCTGCTTTAATAGAGCAGCATATGCGTAGAAAAAAGCTTCCTCATCTGGCAAACGTTTTACCTTTCTCACAATAAAGATTGGTAGCCATCTTGCTCTGAACCGGTAAAGCATCCAGCCTATGAAACCAAGAAAGACAATGACACCTGCTGCGTAGCCCAAGATTGAACCAACATGAACCATACTTGGCTTTGCTTTAGCTGCTTGTTCCTCTTGTTTGGCCGCCTGTTCTGGTTCTTGTTGCTGCGGCTGTTGTGTCTGCTCGTTTTCTTCTTGATCAGATGCGGGCTGATCTTTTTCATCCTGTTGATCATCTGTTTGGTCGTTGTTAGCCGTGGTTTCATTCGTAAATGTCTCTGGGTTCGTGAACCCTTTTGTCGGTTCAAAAGTCACCCAACCACGGTTTGGAAAATACACCTCTACCCATGAATGAGCATTGTTATTGGTCACTTCATACACATTGTTTCCATCCATCTGTGTTTCATATAACTGACCAGACGTATATCCTTTCACCCATCTCGCCGGAATTCCAATTGAGCGAAGCATGACAATCATCGAGGTTGAAAAGTTATCACAATAGCCAATCATCGTATCAAATAAGAACTGATCCACATAGTCTTCGTCACGCCCAGGCACAGCGACATTTTGGGTTTCATATGAAAACTTCGCAGATCCTAAATAATCCTCAATCGCTTTTGCTTTATCATACATATTATCCTTCGTTTCCGTTAAGCTGTTCGCCAATGTTTTCACACGCTCTGGCAACGAGGATGGGAGCTGCAAGTATTCACGTCCGACCTGCTGGTTCACTTGCTGCTTGGTCGGTACTTTGATCCGCTGTAAATCCTCTAGGATAAATGTAGGTGATAAGAAGCTGACTCGATAGTTCCCTAAATTTTTGGGCGGGTTTTGAGTAGAAGGCACAATTTTCTCCGTTTTGCCCATCATTTGCAGTGGAATGTTTTCCATTGGCGTCAGCATAACCGTACCAATCGGATAAACAGCATGATTAAATCGATAATTTGATTCCATATCGACTCTCGTTTCATGCTCCTCTGTTTTCACGCGATTAGTAAACCACCGGTTCGGCACTTCATTCCCTTTTAACCGAGTAGGTTTCGTATCATTTGAAGCATCCTCCCAGCCTTTCCCCGTGTAAATACTTTTTGTTTCTACACGAAAATAAGACGGCTCTTTTCCGCTCCATTTAAATACCGGTGTACGGTCCTCACTAAACGGTCCCCCAAGCGACGAATCATCCGCACTATATCCCACCTTATTCTGCCCGGTGGAACCATCTTGATTCGTGACCGCTTTAAAAAACGGGACAGGGTCAGGCCATTTCGGATCAGATTTTGGCAAAGAAGCACCGAGTGATGCTGATACAAGAACAAGCGCCAGCATGGGTAAGAACCAATTGAGACGCGCTTTCTGTGACACCCGCACACCTTCAGCGGAACGAAGCCTGTCGAAATAGAGCAGGCCAAGCAAACAAAAGCCAAATACCATAATTCGAACGATCGCAAAATTCGCATCATAAGGCGTAAACGTATCAAGAATCGTGACATATACAATCGTCATCAGTAAAAAGAAGAAGATACGCTGCTGATACACAACCCAATAATGAAGCAAATAAACAAGCAGCCAAAGCAAAATATAAAACAACAATGTGCGGAAAGACGGATACATGTCACTCCACATGCCCATGCTCATCAAAGAAATATTATCTTTAATATCAGCAAACAGCGCAGGTAGATAACTTGGCTCTGATTGATAAAAAATCAAATATAATGCGAGCAAGATCAATCCAGCACAAATAGGAAACGTCACATACCACTTCAATCGAAAGAACGTAAACAAACACGTAAGCCCTATAAAAATGATGAAATAAGACGTATGACTCGTCTCTGTAAAATCTTGAAGCGGACGAAGCCACTCCCAAAGCAGCAGAAATGCGACAGCATAATAGATGAACAACTCAAAACGGCTTTGCCGCTGATGCATATTCAGCATAAATGTTTGTCACCTCACAGTTCTTTCGTGCAGCCGGTCCTCAAATAAAAGGGTCGTGTGTATCCCAGAAGCTTTAAGCCGGCCCACAAGCTGTTTTTCTTTTGCCGTCAATCGATCAACGGCTCTCTTCACTAAAAGAACGGTGATGTTCCTTCTGTTTCGATTCCCAAGTAAAATGGCAGCAAGCTCTTCTTGCAGATGACCTGTCACCACATACTTTCCTGTCTGCTGGTGCTCACTCGCTGTTAATGATTGATAATCAGGTGCACGAGAAGGCTGATACTGCACCTTTGTTAAATAGTAGAGCATGTCCTGTAAATGCCACTCTCCTTGATCCACTCGAAATAAGTGCTGATCCCCAAGCGGGACAAGGCCTACCGGCACCCCTTTTTTCATAGCCGTTTGCAGAACCGATGCGGCCATAGACACAATCGTTTCAAAAGCGGCTTCATCTGTAAAATCAGCAAACACCACCAGATCCTTTGTCTGATTCTGTTCAAACTCCTTCGTCATAAGCTGACCTCTTCTAGCTGTTGTCTTCCAGTCCACCCAAGCGAAACGGTCTCCTTGCTGGTATTCACGCACACCTGTCGTCACATTTGTCGGTTCATTTAACCAAGAGTGCACCGCTTTGCCTCCATTTTCATTCACCGATGCAGCAGATTCAACCGGAATATCCAACATTTTCGGATATACAAGCAATGTTTTCTCTAGTGGAAGAATCACTTCTTTTTCCACAAACCCAAACATATCACCCGTTTTGACTCTAACCGCCGTCAATTGATGCTCTCCCCGCACGATGTCATTGAATTGATACGAAAATCGCCACGTTTTCCGAAACCACGGAAAGATCATTCGCTTCATTTCAATTTGTTCCTGTAAATGGAAAGTATCCGGCGGATCATCCTCAAGTATGACGTACACGTACGGAAATAAATTCGTCCGCTTGATTTCAAGGTCAACAGACAGCACATCCCCTGCCTTTAACCGGGTATGCTGTAATGTCCTTTTGGCTGTTGCACGAAGTGGAACAAGGGCAAACAGCAAAGCATACAAAGCATATGGTGAAAATGCATAAAAAAGGAACCAGCTCACAAAGCCGCCCTGAAACATGGCATAGCAAAAGGCTGCTGCTGTAAGGAGAAGGAGCATAAACACCCGTAACCATAGTGAAAAAGCGAAACGGTCACGTGACTTCATTGAGTCATCGACTTTTGAACTGGTACGCCAATATGCTCAATCATCTGTCGCAACAGTGTCTCCGCCTTCTTCCCTTCATATGTTGCTTCTGATGTCAAAATCATACGATGCGGCAATGTGTAAGGCGCCAAATACTGTACATCATCAGGAATCACATAATCCCGCCTGTTCAACAGCGCATACGCCTGAGCCGCTTTCATCAAAGCAATTGAACCCCTTGGGCTCACGCCTAAATAGACAGACGGATGATTTCGCGTCGCTTGGACGATTTCGACAATATATTCTTTAATCGATGCATCCACATGTACGGTCTGAACCGCTTGCTGCAAAGCATGGATATGATCTTTTGTCATGACTGCCTGAAGCGTGTCAATTGGCGATTGTTTCTCCTGCAAATTCAGCACCTCAAGCTCCTCCAGCATGGTTGGATACCCCATCTGCAGCTTAAATAAGAAGCGGTCCATTTGCGCTTCTGGAAGTGGATAGGTTCCCTCATACTCCACTGGATTTTGCGTTGCCATCACAAAGAAAGGATCTGCCAGCGGCATCGTTTCTCCGTCCACTGTGACACTGCCTTCTTCCATCGCTTCAAGAAGGGCTGATTGTGTTTTAGGAGAGGTTCGGTTGATTTCATCAGCCAAAATAATCTGCCCCATAATCGGTCCTTGTCTAAATTCAAACTCATTTGTCTTTTTATTATAAATCGACACACCTGTTACATCTGAAGGCAAAAGGTCAGGCGTAAATTGGATTCGCTTAAACTCACACCCAATGGATTTTGCCAGAGCACGAACCATCATGGTCTTCCCAACGCCAGGCACATCCTCTAATAGCACATGCCCCTTCGCCAAAATCGCAACAAGGCTTAATATCGCAATATCTTTTTTCCCTACCATCACTTTATTGATGTTATCTACGATTTTTTGTAAATCTGAATGCATCGGTTCATCAAATGCCATCCTGATCCTCCTATCACGTTTCCGTCAATTTTCATATAGTCTAACTTTACCATACAACACGCATTTGCATGAAACATCAACACGTAGAAAAAAGAAGCCTTCTCACGACGGAAAAGACTTCTGCTCCTCTTTAGGCTCACTTGCTGGTTCCATATGAACATGAGAGTGTAGAATATCATGTTCCTGCTTCATTCTGCGTTCAATTTCATCTGCAATATCATGGCTTTCTGCGATGTTTAAATGCGGTTCTACTTCAACGACCACATCCACATGGACGGTGCTTCCAAGATAACGAGCTTTAATGTCTTTCAAATCGCCCACTCCTGGTGTCGCTTCAATCGTCTCTTTATATTTAGACATATCTTTTATATGAAAACCGTCCGTTAACGAATGAGACGCATCTCTGAAAATCTCCCACGCCGTTTTACAGATAATTAAGCCAATCACAAACGCAGCAAGCGTATCAACCCACGCCAGCTGAAATTGAGAGGCGATAATTCCGACAAACGTCCCGATACTCACATAAGCATCTGATTTATTATCAGCCGCTGCGGCATATAGCGCCTGGCTATTAATTCGTTTAGACAGTTTACGGTTATACATATACACGCCATACATTACAACAGCACTTCCTGCTGCCGTCCAAGCTGCAATCATATCAGGCGTTTGATGCTCTGATGAGAAAAGCGACTGGCCTGCACTCAGCAAAACCTGAAGCCCGACAAGCATCATAATAAAGGAAGCCACAAGTGACGCAATATTTTCAGCTCTAAAATGACCGTATGGATGATCCTCATCAGGTGGCTTCTGAGAAATACGCAGCCCAATTAATACGGCAAGCGAAGCAATGATATCTGTCGTATTATTCAAGCCATCTGCGGAAAGGGCTTCTGAATGAAACACATACCCAATGATCAGTTTGACAGCAGATAAGATCACATAGGCTATAATGCTGACCCAAGCACCTGTTTCACCTTGTCTTAATTCGTTGTAGCGCTCCATACCGAACAGCGCCTCCTCACACATTACTTTTCTATATTTATCTTACAAAGCCAAGCCCGTGTGGGTCTACAGCAACATGATTCGCTTGAATCAGCAAAATAGGATACATAGAAATGTGTTGACCTAAGCAAACTTATTTTTATAAGGTCAATTGACCTCAAGACCTACTCCCATCAACGTTTTTCAAAACCACCCCGAAAAATGAAAAAGAACAAAATGACTCTACTATCTAATTGTCAGAATAGTTTTATTTCAAAACACAACTTTTCTTTCTTCCTTCTTATGCTATTTTTAAGAATGGGCAGAGAAAAATGAGGGAACATAATCTCTCAAATCCTTTATACTTTTTAACATCATGTTAAGAGGTTTGAAATGTCAGTTTGATAACCTGTCCAATGCTGAATGACAATTCAGTATGATAAAATTTAAAATATTCTAAAAACAAACTCTCGAATAAAAGAGAAATGTTTGGAGGTAAAGAAATGTCCAACGTGACAAACGGTCTTCAAAAAAACCTTAAGACAAGACATATTTCAATGATCTCCATTGCCGGGGTCATTGGGGCAGGGCTATTTGTTGGTAGTGGTGCTGTCATTCATTCTGCAGGGCCTGGATCGATTCTTTCCTATTCATTTGCTGGACTTCTGGTCATCTTTATTATGAGAATGCTTGGAGAAATGGCCTGTGCCTATCCGACAAGCGGCTCTTTCTCACAATATGCGAGCGACGCCATCGGCCCGTGGGCTGGATTTACAATCGGCTGGCTTTACTGGTTTTTCTGGGTCATCGTCATTGCCATCGAAGCCATTGCCGGTGCTGCCATTATTCAATATTGGTATGGAGATGCACCTGTTTGGCTCACAAGTCTTATCCTCACAATCCTCTTAACCTTGACAAATATCTTTTCTGTTAAATCTTTTGGCGAATTTGAATATTGGTTTTCATTGATTAAAGTCGTCAGCATTATTCTCTTCCTACTCATTGGTTTTGCATTTATCTTTGGTTTTGGCGGTCATCATACTGCAGGTCTTGCTAATTTAACGGGGAATGGCGGTTTCCTTCCAAACGGATTCGGCTCTGTACTCCTCGGGATTGTCGTTGTCATCTTTTCCTTCATGGGAACCGAGATTGTGGCAATTGCCGCAGGTGAATCAGCAGACCCTGTCAAATCTGTGACAACAGCTACCCGTTCAGTTGTATGGCGTATTATTGTGTTCTACGTCGGGTCGATCGCCGTCGTTGTCACGTTACTCCCATGGAATTCAGCGAATATTTTAACAAGCCCGTTCGTTGCAGTATTAGAATACATCGGTGTCCCATCAGCCGCTCAAGTCATGAACGTCATTGTTTTAACAGCCGTTCTTTCTTGTTTAAACTCCGGCCTATACACAACGTCCAGAATGCTTTATTCATTAGCTGAAAGAGGCGAAGCACCAAAACGTTTTATGAAAATCAGCAAACGCGGTGTCCCTGTAGCAGCGACAGTCGCAGGTACCTTCTTTTCCTATATTGCCGTCATGATGAACTACTTTTACCCTGAAACCATCTTTCTATTTCTAGTCAATGCCTCTGGTGCCATTGCACTTCTTGTCTACTTGGTCATTGCCGTTTCACAATTAAGAATGCGTCGTAAAATTGAAAAAGAAAATCCAGAACAACTCAAAATCAAAATGTGGCTGTTCCCATACCTTACGTACTTTACCATTTTGGTCATCTGCGCCATCTTGGCCTCTATGCTGTTTATCGAATCGATGAGACCTCAGCTCATACTGACAAGCATCATTACCATCAGTGTACTAGCCGCCTACTTCATCTTTAAACCGAACAAAAAAGTGCCTGCAAGTGCAGCGCTTGAAAATAAACACCCTTAATTCTCCCGCTGAAAAGCGGTTTTTTTTATTTTATTCACCTATTTTGATGTCCGCACTTATAATGTATCAAATTGATTTTAAGTGAGGATTAGTCAACATGAACCTAGAAAAGTTTGTTGACGAGCTGCCAATTCCAGAAGTCGCAGAGCCCGTCAAAAAAAACCCAAGACAAACGTATTATGAAATCGCTATGGAGGAGGTGTTCCTAAAAGTTCATAGAGATCTGCCCCCAACCAAGCTATGGGCCTATAATGGAAGTTTGCCGGGTCCAACCATTAAAGCCAATCGAAATGAAAAGGTCAAAGTGAAATGGATGAACAAATTGCCGCTGAAACACTTCCTGCCTGTCGATCATACCATTCACGCTGGACATCATGATGAACCCGAAGTCAAAACAGTCGTTCACCTGCATGGAGGCGTGACACCTGCAAGCAGTGACGGTTATCCCGAGGCTTGGTTTTCGCGAGACTTTGAAGCAACCGGCCCCTTCTTTGAACGAGAGGTTTACGAATACCCTAATCACCAGCAAGCATGCACATTGTGGTATCACGATCATGCCATGGCATTGACACGATTAAATGTATACGCCGGATTAGCTGGATTTTATTTGATCTCAGATGCGTTTGAAAAATCACTCGAATTACCGAAAGATGAATATGATATCCCTTTAATGATCATGGATCGGACATTCCAGGAGGATGGCGCACTGTTTTATCCAAGTAGACCAAATAACACACCAGAAGATAGTGACCTTCCAGATCCCTCTATCGTGCCATTTTTTTGCGGGGAAACGATTTTAGTCAATGGAAAAGTATGGCCATATTTAGAAGTAGAGCCGCGAAAATATCGTTTTCGTATCTTAAACGCGTCCAATACAAGAACTTACGAGCTTCATCTAGATAACGACGCCACAATCTTACAAATTGGATCTGATGGCGGCTTTTTGCCAAGACCTGTTCATCACCAATCTTTTAGCATTGCACCCGCTGAACGTTTTGATGTCATCATCGACTTCTCAGCTTATGAAAACAAAACGATTGTTTTAAAAAATACGGCAGGCTGCGGTCAGGATGTCAATCCAGAAACAGATGCGAACATTATGCAATTTAAAGTCACTCGTCCACTCAAAGGAAGAGCAGCTAAAACATTACGTCCGATCTTCAAACCACTGCCACCGCTCCGGCCGAGCCGAGCTGATAACGAGCGGACGCTGACCCTTACTGGCACACAAGATAAATATGGGCGCCCGATTTTATTACTAGATAACCAGTTTTGGAATGATCCTGTCACGGAAAATCCTCGACTTGGCAGTGTAGAGGTATGGAACATCGTAAACCCAACAAGGGGCACACACCCTATTCATTTACATCTTGTTCAATTCAGAGTGATTGATAGAAGACCATTCGATACAGACATCTATCAATCAACAGGTGAAATCGTGTATACAGGACCAAATGAAGCGCCTCCTTTGCATGAACAAGGCTACAAGGATACAATTCAGGCGCATGCCGGTGAAGTCATTCGCATCATCGCTCGGTTTGTCCCATATAGCGGACGATATGTGTGGCATTGTCACATTTTAGAACACGAGGATTATGACATGATGCGGCCGATGGATATCATTTAGTAAATATGAAACCTCCTCTCTCTTAATTGCGTAATATGAAAAGGGCTAACAGCTTTTATATATTAGCCCTCTATTTTCTTTTCAATCTCCATGAGAAAAAACGAACAATGTATCGCATGAATGGCATTTTTTTGAACATTCCACACTTAAAAAGTTGACGAAGTAAACCGATAATACTACTATATACCCATTACCTCTATCAAAAGGCACTTAAGAAACCAAGCACGAACAAATAGAAAATCGTCATAAAAAACGGAGGAGTTCAATTTGAATGAAGAAAAAGAGACTTGCCAGGTCAAGCAAGAAACAGTGGCAGGTAACAGGGAGAAGCTTTCAATTCATGAAAACGAGAGCATTCGATCAAACATTGAACAACTAACAATTGAACTCGGTGAACAAAAAGAATTCAATCACTTCATATTAGATGAAAAACAGAAGACCATCAGCACATTATCGGCTCTCATTGCAAAAGGTGATTGTGATGAAGAGTTAAAAGCTCATTTTGTACAAGCATTACATATCGGGCTCTCTGTTATAGAGATTATGGAGATCATTAAGCACTGTACAAAGGTTGCAGGATTCCCTCATTCCATTAATGCCTTGTTTATTTTTCAAAACTTACTAGATGAAAACAATAAATAAATAAGAGAAAACGAGAAGTCTTCTGTCCTCTCGTTTTTTTATTTCCACTTACTTTACACTCTTACGCTGATTCTGTCACAGTAGCAAAATATCAAAATACCACTCATTTCCTTGCTTAAAAAGTGATGTTCATTTCACAAATCCGCATTTTTCACCGACACATTCCATGAACAAATAAAAAAACGTCCAGTTATATGAAATAACTGAACGCGCACCTTTTACCGATTGACAGTGAAATTGTTAACAATCCCGCCTGCTTTCTCCCAAGCGGTTTCTACTGTTTTCTTCTTAATATCATATTCAAAAATGGTTCTGACCTTCGCCTTTCGTCCTGTGTCATCCTTTAATTCCTTTGCGTTCTTTGCAACACCTAAGAAATAAACAGATGTACCATCCGCAGAAAATTGTGGCTGGGCAGCACTTAAAATACGCACATCTTGGCTGTTTTTAACAAGTGTCTTTGTTTTTCCTGTATCTACATCCATCACCTTAATAGATGATACTTCTTTTTCATTTCGAACCTTCACTTCTGTATAAATGAGTTTTTTATGATCTGGTGAAAAAGAAATATCATTGATGGTTTGAGAAATACGTGCAATTCGCTTTCCCTTCTCACCTGTTTGTAGGGTAATCTTCATGGTCGTTGGTTCAGGATCCATTCCTTTTTCATTTGCCTCATCCGTCTTTTTATAATCCTCTTTTAACGAATAATGCTGAATGGCCAACAGATTTGATGCTGGATCATAAGCAAAAGAACTCACCGTATCATCATCACTTTTTTCTGGATATAACACTTTCACTTTCTGTGTTTTCAAATCAAAAGATGCTACATAAAATTGCTCACCTGAATCCTTGTTATACCTTAAATATAACTGTTTTCCGTCACCAGAAAGTCTCATACTGTCGATTGAATCGTTACTCGTAAAGAGCGTTTTTTCTTTATCCGTTTTCACATTTAATTCCCGTATACTTACTTTTTGTGTGTCTTCATCTGTATACGTGTAGTATAAAAGCTGTTTCGCCTGATCATAAGCAATTGAAGGATATGCTGTCAGTTTCTCTGTATGAAGCGCCTTGTCATGCAAGTAATAAGTATTGTTTAACTTTTGATCCGTAAATGAAACAAGCAATTCGTCTTTTGCATCTTGATTTGTTTTCACTTTTCCTGCATGTTTTGCCTCTTGCCCCGGCTTCATCATGAAGAAGATGACGGCCGCAATCACTGCGACTCCAATCACTGTGATGATCCACCATGTTGATTTTTTCATTGATTTTCAGACCCTCTCCACAAGAAAAGAAGCCAGAAAATGAACTTTTCCCGCTTCTTTGCATGCCTATGTATTAATAAGTGTAATGCCCTTTGACGACACCTTTACTTGTTTTATACCCAAGTGCTTTGAATGCTTTCGGACTTACGTCTAATACTGCGTTTGGCATTCTACCTACATCATATTTATATACTGTAATCACTTTATGTGGTTTCGCTTTTGTTGTCACTCTTAGTTTTGTACCTTTTTTCGGTACGTCAAATCCCATTTTCGTTGCTGCATCCCAATGACCGAGTTTTTTTCCATCTGCGCCTTTTTTACCGACACCATTATACCATGTAATATTGCCGCTTACTTTTTTTGCACTTGCTCCATGTGAGAAACTAAACGCTAAAAATAAACTAGCTACTGTTACGATTGTCGCGATAAGCTTTTTATTCATTAAAAAATCCTCCGTATTTGGTTTCTGACCCTATTATACATGAAGATGCACCCAGTTATTTTACAGTCACATTACAATTCGAATACAAGTTGACCACTTAATGACCGATTTTGTTCATAAATTTCACCAAAAACAGCCAGAACATTGTCAGTAGATCCCTCCCTTTCGTTTTATATAATAGAAATGAATCAAATATAAGGAGGAATTTTCATGAAAAAGTGGTTCATCGTTTTGAGTGTAAGTTTGATCTTCGTTTTGATGCTTTCAAGTATTCCTGCCTCTGCGGCTGGTCCTCGTCACGGCGCCATCGTGACACAAACGGATGAAGCCAAATGGTCAGGTATCTCGGCTGATATTGTGCTGCCAAAAACAGCCACTATTAAAAATGGCTATGCCGACTGGTATCTTGGTCTCGGTTCTGCCGTTGTTGAAAGCGGGATTTCAAAAACATCTTCTGGCTATAAGGTATTCCTGGGCACCGGCTCCCAAGGCGGCAGTCAATATTGGAACAGCGAATACGATTCAAGTATTAAAGATGGTGCACGTGTCAACTTAAAGCTCATCAACAACGGTGATGGCACAGTGTCACTATACGTCAACGGAAAACTGCGTTATAAACAGCCTGTTTTCAATCCTAGTCGTCTGAAAGACCTCGATGTCGTCAAAATGGTTCATGGCGTACAAGATAATGGAAAAAATAGCTACTCGCAAGCAAGTTTCTCTAATGTACAGCTTCGCGCAAATACAGCTGGAAGTGTCTATAAAAAATGGGACGGCACCGTCAAATCATCTCTTTTACGCAAAAATCTAGAATCAGGTGCTCCGACTCCAAAATTCACGGTCATTTCGTCTATCCCACTTAGTACAACCCTTTCAGCACAATAAAGCACGAGCACCCAACTTTGGGTGCTTCAAAATTGCTGACAAAGAGCTAAAATAATTTTATTTTAGCTCTTTGTCTTCTTTTCAGCGTGCAAGAAAACCTTTGCAGTCTAGGAAGGGCGAGCACCGGCGCGGAGCGAATTTGACATTCGTGAGCACCGGCGCGCAGGCCTGACACCGAATGCGAGGGTTTGTCTACACGCTGGAGCACCCAACTTTGGGTGCTTTTGATTGTTCACAGCTTATCAACACTTCTCTTTTAATCAAAACATCAATTCGTGGTAACATAAGCATACATACTTTGAAGAACAAAGGAGAAAGAACGTGAGAAAAAGTCTACTTGTTTTCATGAGTCTTGTTGCAACCTTCTCTATCCTAGCAGCTTGCTCAAATACGGCAAAAGAAGAAAAAACAGAATCTACGGCACTTCCAACGATTAATGAACGCATTCAAAATGAAACGAAAGAGGTCATGGAGCAGTCTAAGCTCGTAAAAGACACAGCGATCACCGTTGATCAAAAGAAAAAAGTCATTTCCTTAAACGTGACGGCTTCATCTGAGACCAATAGTGATTACGCTGAAGTCATTGGTTTGAACTATGCCAAAACACTAGCTATTGGTGCATCCACTGAAAAGAAAAACAACCTGCATAAACCGGAAAATGACAGCCTCGGCGCCCTCTACTCCTTTTATGACCTAAACATTACCGTGAAACAGGAAAATGGAAAAATACTGGCAAAAGGGAAGAAAACATCAAATGAAACAAAGATTACCTGGGAGAGAGCCCAGTAATTGGACAAGAAAATTCTTTATGGATTTTCTTGTTTTTTTTAACAAAACTATTAACATTGTGAAAAGAATGCCGATGAGTAAGATTGTGTTGGTTCTTAAGTACCAATAATTCTTATTTACATATCGGAGGAAAGTACCATGAAAAGAACAACGGAATTTGTTTTAGGCTTAATTGGAGGTATTTTTGGATTTTTCGGTGCAATGTTTGCCATTGCCTTTGGAGGACTCGATGCCGCATTTAGTGAATCAGGTACGAGTCAAATCACAGGATTAGGCTGGGCAGCGATGCTTTTCTCTATTCTTGCGATTGTGGCATCTGTTATCGTGAAGAAAAAAGCAAAGCTTGGCGGGATTTTATTATTAGTATCTGCTGTTGGTGGTATTATTTCTATTTCTATGTTCTTTATCCTTCCAGCTGTATTAATCCTCATCGCAGGATGCATGGGTGTGTTTAGAAAAGAGCCTGTCAAAACAGTTCCTGCTGAATAACGTTCACATAAAAGAAGCTTGTAGAGGATCGCTCTACAAGCTTCTTTTATTGTATATTTTCATTAAAATCTTCTCTTATGATATCAATCAGCGTGTCAATATCCGAGTGAGCTCTAGATGCTAATCGTACCAGCAAATGATCGATATCCTCATACAAATGACGATCTTTCAACATATACTTCCCATAATACGGAATGACAAAGAAATAGAGCAAATCAGCTACTTCTAGTGCAACGTCATCACCAACTTCATTCTTTAGCGCCTCCCCAACACATTGGATCAGCCAATTCAAATCTTCTTTCTTTTCAATCGGAACGTACATCAGCTGATGAATACGGTCCGTATCTCCCGTTTGTAAAATCTGCTCCGCTACTCCCTTTGATAGAGCACCAATCTCTTTAGAAGATATATTAAGAACCGCGAATTCATTCTCTGATCTGTCTTGATCCATTTGCAGTACGTTTTGGTCCATCTCGACTCACTCCCCGTTCTCAGATACTTTTATTATAAGGAATTCAGCTAATTTTTTATGGAAATAGTGGATTTTTTATGTAATTTTAAACAAAAAAAAGAACCTAATGATATGATTCAATCTCAATTGGCATAAAAAAACCATTGCACTTTATTTCAATCTATCTCAATATATGTATGTTAGTAGATTGAAAGGGATGAGAGAAATGAAGATGAAACACCCGTGGATCAAAGGAATTATTGTCAGTGTGGTTCTCGTACTTGGGCTTGGAATCTTTCCTGTCCAGCTGCCCTTTTTACACATGACTTATGCGACACCAGTCGCAAAAGCAGCTACACCGAAATACGTGACAACAGCGAATGTTCATCTTCGCAAGGGACCTGGAACAAAATATTCAGTGATATTGACCATTCCAAAAGGGAAAAGGATTCCTTATCTTAAAAAGAATGGTTCATGGATTCAAACAAAGTATAAAGGAAAAACGGGTTACGTCAGCTCTCAATATATCAAAAAAGCAGGCAAAAGCTCACCAGCTTCATATGCTGCTCCTTCCACTAAAACGCCAGGTACGTATGTAAAAGGGATATTGGTTGTGAATAAGAAACATAGACTCCCGTCTTCATACAATCCCGGAGAAAACAAACAAGCGAGAAAAGCTGTCAACGCTATGACAGCAAAAGCCAAAAAAGCAAACATTCGACATACCGCTTTTAGCACCTTCCGTTCATACGACCGTCAGCGTGTCTTGTACAACAATTACGTCGCCTCTCATGGCAAAAAACAAGCAGATCGATTTAGCGCAAGACCAGGCTATTCCGAACATCAAACCGGCCTTGCTTTTGATATCGGCGGTGCCAATTCAAAACATTGGGCTGAAGATTCTTTTGCCAATACGAAAGAAGCGAAATGGCTGGCCAAACACGCCCATGAATTTGGCTTTATCATCCGCTATCCGAAAGGTAAAGAAAAAGTGACAGGCTATCAATATGAACCATGGCACCTCAGATACCTCGGATCAAAAAATGCGAAAAAAGTGAAAAAGAGCGGCAAAACCCTTGAAGAATATTTGAACATAAAAGGATAACAACAAAAGCACTCTTTTTCTTCAGAGTGCTTTTTTCATATATTCTCTTCTCTCTTTTTCATCGCAGCCGCCATTTCCACTTCACCCTCTGCTTCAAGCTGTTCAATAATACGAGCATAATCTCTTTCATGGCGATTTTGGCTTAACTTAAAAGCAGCTTGAACTTCATCAATGATGATTTTGAAGCCCACAATCCCTTTCATTTGTTTCTCTAGCAGTTCCTCAGACAACGTATCCCACAGCACTGGCTGATCTCTATGACTTTCATATGTCTCCAGCATCGCTGTTAATTCCTTGACCAGTTCTGATTTTTCGAGCAGTGCAGCCTTTCCATATACATGTACAGCTTGATAATTCCACGTCGGTACGGCTTCTTTCTCATACCATGAAGAGGATATGTAGGCATGCGGCCCTTGAAAAATGACGAGCACCTCCTCATTTTCTTCAAACGTTTTCCACTGAGGATTCCCAATCGCCATATGCCCTGAGACCACATACGAATCGCCAATTTGATGAAAACTCACTGGAATATGGGTCGCAATGGGCTTTTCATTCGTTGTCGTCACAACTGTAGCAAATGAATGTGATTGAATAAATGATTTGATTTTCTCCATATCTTTCACTTGAAAAAATGATGGTATATGCATGTTCCCTTCCCCCCTTATTTAATTAGTAGCTTCTCTTTTTGCCTTTTTTCACATCTTCCCAATCTTTTTCGATATTCTTTCGCACCCTCAAAAGATACTGATAAATCTGTTCCGCTTCCTCTTCAGAAAACCCATCCAGCGCTACCCGATTTGAATGATCATGTTCTCGTTTGATCATTGGATAGACGACTTTCCCTTTCTCAGTTGGAAACAGCTTCTTGATTTTTTTATTCACTGAGTCATCTTTCTTCTGAATAAAACCATGCAGCTCTAATTTTTGAATAGCCCGGGCAGCCGTTGTTCGATCTACCTTGATCATCTCCGCTAGTTTTTCCTGAATGATGCCAGGCTCCTCACAAATATGCACAAGATACAAATACTGCCCCTTCGTTAAATCATACTCTTTAAATTCAATATTACTAATGGAATCAAGCGCGCGAGCAATCACGCCGATCTCCCGCAAAATTTCTCTCATTTATCACGCCTCTTTTTTATTGTATTTACATAAATTTTAAAAATTAGTATAGCTCATGAATATTGTATATGCAATAAAAAACCCACTTCCTCTCTGGAAGTGGGTTCAACCTCTTATTTATCACGACTCTTCGATCCAAACAATCCAAACACGACAGCCAGTGCAACAATAATCGCCACCCAAGTCGTAAAGCCCATATGATCACCGCTTTTCTTTTTAAAATCATCTCATCTCTTTATGTTAGATAAAACCAAAAAATCACTGTCTCTTTAGTTAACGGATGTAAAACGGTGAAAGTTTCAATTCATTTAACACTCTTAACCAAAAAATAGACAAAACAAAAACCCCTATATTTCAAGGGGTTTTCGGGGGTGTTACATCATGCCACCCATTCCGCCCATTCCGCCCATTCCGCCCATATCCGGCATTCCGCCGCCTGAGCCGCCTTCTTCTGGTTTGTCAGCTACGACTGCTTCAGTTGTAAGAAGCATAGCTGCTACAGAAGCTGCGTTTTGAAGTGCAGAGCGAGTGACTTTTGTTGGGTCAACGATTCCTTTTTCGATCATGTTTACCCATTCGTTTGTTGCTGCGTTAAAGCCTACGCCAATTTCTTCGTTTTTCAAGCGCTCAACGATGACTGATCCTTCAAGACCTGCGTTGTGAGCGATTTGACGAATTGGCTCTTCAAGAGAACGTAGAACGATGTTCACACCTGTTTGAACGTCACCATCAGCTTCGATGGAAGCGACTTTGTTGTATACATTCACAAGTGCTGTACCACCACCGGATACGATACCTTCTTCAACTGCTGCACGAGTTGAGTTCAGTGCATCCTCGATGCGTAGTTTACGTTCTTTTAGTTCTGTTTCAGTTGCAGCACCAACTTTGATGACAGCAACGCCGCCAGCTAGTTTTGCAAGACGTTCTTGTAATTTTTCTTTATCGAATTCAGAAGTTGTTTCTTCTACTTGCGCACGGATTTGGTTCACGCGTGCTGCGATTTGAGCAGAATCTCCTGAGCCTTCTACGATCGTTGTGTTCTCTTTTGTGACAACCACTTTAGACGCACGGCCAAGCTGACCAATTTCAGTTGATTTCAGGTCAAGTCCTAGGTCTTCTGTGATTAATTCTCCGCCAGTTAGAACAGAGATGTCTTCAAGCATTGCTTTACGACGGTCACCGAATCCAGGTGCTTTTACTGCCACTGCGTTGAATGTTCCACGAAGTTTGTTCACAACAAGTGTTGCAAGTGCTTCGCCTTCTACATCTTCAGCAATGATCAATAATGGTTTTCCTTGTTGTACGACTTGCTCAAGTACAGGAAGGATTTCTTGAATGTTTGTGATCTTTTTATCAGTGATTAAGATGTAAGGATTTTCAAGAACCGCTTCCATCTTATCAGAATCAGTTACCATGTATGGTGAAGCATAACCACGGTCAAACTGCATTCCTTCAACCACTTCAAGCTCAGTTGTGAAACCTTTAGATTCTTCAATTGTGATGACGCCGTCGTTTCCTACACGCTCCATCGCTTCAGCAATTAGGCTACCGACTTCTTCATCTGCTGCAGAAATAGACGCAACTTGAGCAATTGATTCTTTACCTTCGATTGGTTTAGAAATCTCATGCAAGCCTTCAAGTGCTACTTTCACTGCTTCTTCGATTCCTTTACGAACACCAACAGGGTTTGCACCAGCTGTTACGTTTTTAAGACCTTCACGGATCATCGCTTGAGCTAGAACCGTTGCAGTAGTAGTACCGTCACCAGCTACATCGTTTGTTTTGCTTGCAACTTCAGCCACAAGTTTTGCACCCATGTTTTCAAATGCATCTTCTAATTCGATTTCTTTTGCAATCGTTACACCATCATTTGTGATAAGTGGAGAACCGAATTTTTTCTCAAGAACCACGTTACGTCCTTTAGGTCCTAAAGTTACTTTTACAGCATCTGCAAGTGCATCTACACCACGTAACATCGCACGACGTGCTTCTTCACTGAACTTAATATCTTTTGCCATAATAACGAAACCTCCTCAGTCTTTTTAGGAATATATCTCAATCTTTGTTTATGTGATTAACCAATAACAGCTAAAATGTCGCTTTCACGAAGGATTAAATATTCTTTTCCTTCATATTTCACTTCAGTACCTGCATATTTTGAGAAGATAATGCGGTCGCCTGTGTTTACTTCTAACGCAACGCGCTCACCACTTTCAAGTACACGACCTGAACCTGCTGCAACAATTTTACCTTCTTGCGGTTTTTCTTTTGCAGAATCCGGTAAGACAATACCGCTAGCGGTTTTTTCCTCAGATTCAACGAGTTCAATGATTACGCGATCGCCTAATGGCTTTAACATAAGAAACAACCTCCTCAATTTTTATATGTAGTCTTTTTTTAGCACTCATCACTAGTGAGTGCTAACACATTTATTATAATAAAGAATGTCTTCTGTAATTTCAAGTAAAAACCTTTAAAAATTTTTACGCTTTCATGATCTTTTTTTATCACCGATTCTTTCCTTTTCAACGAAAAAGAAGACTTGTGTTACAATAAATCTAGTTCTTTTAGTAAAGGGGTTTTCGTTACTTGAAAAAACAATATTGGTACATCATCTTAACGTATATATTGGTGCAGGTTTCTGCGATTCCTTATGTGTTCATTATGAAATGGTTAGGTTACATTCAGACACCGATGACACAAGCAGAGCTCTCCAAATTGTCAGGAACATGGACAATCATCAGCTTCTGTATTGGACTAATCATTATTCTGCTCATCCTTCGGACTGTACCAAAAGCTTCACTTCGAAATGAAGCACCGGCTTCAGTCGGCGTGGCAATCGCTTGGATCATTGGCGGTTTCTTTCTTTCCCTCTTTGCACAATCCATTGCGGGGGCGATTGAACAATATGCATTTGGCATTAGCCGAGAATCCGAAAATACTCAAAACATTTTAGCCATTATGGATGCAGTTCCATGGCTTGTCATCGTCATCGCTCTGATTGGACCGATATTAGAAGAAATCATTTTCCGAAAAATCATTTTTGGTGTCGTTTATGAAAAAACGAATTTTTTCATTGGCGCACTTGTCAGTTCAGTGGTTTTTGCTGCTGTACACAATGATTTCCCACATATCTTGCTCTATACCGCAATGGGCTTTACATTCGCCTTTTTATATGCGAAAACAAAACGAATCATTGTGCCAATCGGCGCACACATGCTGATGAACTCGCTCGTCATTCTTGTGCAGATTGAGCCAGTAAGAAAAATAATTGAAGAACAATCTCAAACAATGCAAATGATTATTGGAGGCTTTTTCTCATGAGAAACCCTGTCGTATGGGGCATTATTTATTTTGCCGTAGGTGTGGCGTTCACCTATATGGCCATTCAAAATCCAGGTGACATGTGGTCATTTTACAGCATTTTGCTGATGGTGTTTGCGGCCTATAATATTAATATCGCGTTAAAAATGTTTGCTTTTTCTGTCAAAATGAAAAAACAACAGCAAAAATAAACCAAAAACCATTTTCCAAACAGCGGAAAATGGTTTTTTTATGGAGGTCATGTTTTCATGGAACACGAAAAACTGAACATCATGAACAATCAGCATGAAACGATTGGTACAGCCGCTCGATCTGATATCCATGCTGAGGGCCTTTGGCATGAAACCTTTCATTTCTGGCTTTTAAAAAAGGAAGATGACACAGTGTTTCTCTATTTTCAGCTGAGGAGTCCCGCCAAAAAGGATTTCCCATCTCTATTTGATATCACAGCAGCAGGCCACCTTCTCGCAGATGAACAGCCTTCTGATGGCATCAGAGAAGTCGAAGAAGAGCTTGGTCTCTCCATCTCGTTTGAGAACCTTACCTTTGCTGGTGTCATTAAAGATGAAATCCATATGCCATCGTTTACCGATCGTGAGTTTTGCCATGTGTATCTTTATATGGATCAAAAAGAGCACATGGATGTCCATCTACAGAAAGAAGAAGTTGCTGGACTTTATAGAGCAAGGCTGATGGATGCACAGCAGCTTTTAAATAGAGAATGCGAAAAAATGAACATCGAGGGCTTTGAAGTGGATGCAGATGGCAAGCGACGTGAGGAAAAGAGAGAGGTCCGTATACATGATTTTGTCCCGCATGAACCTGCCTATTACGAGCATCTCTTTCAAGCAATTAATCAATTTCTTTCACAATAGAAAAAGCATCGTGACCCCTATTTGGATCACGATGCTTTTTTATGAGACAACATCATTTTCTTTCTCCTCTGTCTCTGTTTGCTGCATTTTGCGATAGGTCACTCTTGAAATGACAATACTCACTTCATACAAAACGAGCATTGGCAAGGTAACCATGAGGTGAGAAACGAGCTCTGGCGGTGTAATCAGTGCGGCAATGACAAGGAGGACAAAATAGGCATACTTCCGTATTTTTGATAAAAACATCGGTGTAATGATACCCAGTCTAGTGAGAAACATCAACACGACAGGCATCTGAAACAAAAAGCCAAATGGAAGTGTTAACTGCATCAGAAATGTAAAATACTCATGAATCCCAATCACTTGCTCCACATGTAAATCATTTGACATCCGTATCATAAAATCGACGACAAATGGAAACAAAATAAAATAAGAGAAAGCCACACCGCTCAAAAATAAAAGCAGTGCAATCGGAATATAAGCAAGTGTCACCTTTCTTTCTTTTTCATATAAGCCAGGACTCACAAACGCCCAAAGCTGATATAAAATTACGGGACACGTCAAAACAAGAGCAATGACAAAAGCGAACTGCATAAACACGTACAGTGGATCTGTGAGCTTAAATGCATTCAATGTCAGTGTGGCCGCTTCATCGGTATTTTGTAAATACACAATGACCGGCTTAGCGAGAAAAAAACCTGCCACCATAAAGGCAACAAAAAACATCGCAATGATCACTAAACGTTTTCGCAGTTCCACAATGTGCTCCATAAGCGGCATATCTTTGACATTCATGAAGCTCATCCTATTCTACTGATCTTCTTTTTTCTTATTTTCTTCCTGATCATCAGCTAAACCTTTTGTGGCATTTTTAAATTCACGTAATGTATCTCCTGCTGCTCTTCCTAATTGAGGAAGCTTTTTCGGCCCAAATATAATGAGCGCAACAATCGCAATCAGAACCAAACTTCCAGGACCAATCGGACCCATTTGCTCCACCCCCTTTACCCCTTTTCGTCAGTCCTCCTGTGTAACAGAGTAATGCTTTAAGAAATACACAAGAGACTGAAGTTCAACCGCCAAATCTATATGATGAATTCGAATGTGTTCCGGCACATTCAATCGAGCCGGCGTAAAGTTAAGGATTCCTTTGATGCCAAGGGCAATCAAACGATCTGTAATGGATTGAGCTGCTACGGCAGGCACTGTCAAAATCGCAACAGGAATATCTCCTACCTCTTGCACATGCTCTTCAAGCTTATCCAAATCATAGACAGGCACGCCGCCTATCTCACTTCCTATTTTACTCTCATTGACGTCAAAAGCCATTGAAATTTTTGTATTATTATTTTTAATGAAATTATAGTGTAAAAAAGCAGTCCCTAAATTCCCGACACCGATAAGCATGACATTCGTCATTTCATCTTGGTCAAGGGTCTTTCTAAAGAAGGTCAAGAGGTAATCGACATTATAGCCATACCCTTTCTTCCCAAGTGCACCAAAGTAAGAAAAATCTCGGCGAATGGTGGCAGAATCCACTTTAACTGCATCACTAAGCTCTGCCGATGACACCCTTTGTTTTCCTGATGCATGCAGATTTTTTAAAAAACGGTAGTAAAGCGGCAAACGTTTGGCTGTCGCTTGTGGAATTTTTGACTGGTCTATATTCATATAAGATCCTCCAACTTAAATATCAGATGCTCTGTGAAAATCACCGTTTTTCCCGCCTGTTTTTTCTACTAGATAGGTCGGGCCGATGATCATCCCTTTGTCTATTGCTTTGCACATGTCATAAACGGTCAGTGCACATACTGAGGCAGAAGTGAGCGCTTCCATCTCCACACCCGTACTTCCTTTTGTTTTCACCTGTACTTGTATGTTCAGAATGTACGCATTTCCGTCTTCCTCCCAATCAAAGGAGATATCGACACCTTTTAATGCAAGCGGATGACACATTGGAATGATGCTGGACGTTTGCTTTGCTGCCATGATGCCAGCTACCTGTGCGACAGACAGCACATCCCCTTTTCCAATGTCATGCTTTTGTATTTGATGAAATACTTCTTTTATCATACGAACGCTTGAAACAGCAACGGCAGTTCTCACTGTAGACGATTTGTCACTAATGTCGACCATCTTTGCTCTTCCTTGTTCGTTAAAGTGGCTAAATTGACTCATCTTTCAACGCTCCCTCACTCAAATCATACACTATTTTTTCCTATCTGTCTTTCATTTGACCATGGCAGCCGTATGTAAGATTTGCCGGTTTACTGCTGATAAGCTACACTTAACATATTATAGCAGAGGTGAAGTTACATGATGATTCTACAAGTGAATCAGCTGTCCAAATCGTTTGGCGCTGATACCGTTTTAACGAATATAAAATTAGAAGTCAAAGCGAGGGATCGTATTGCCATTGTCGGTCGTAACGGTGCAGGAAAATCCACGCTTTTAAAAATCATTGCCGGTCAAATGTCTTACGAACAAGGTGAGATCATCAAACCGAAAGACCTATCCATTGGATATCTAGCACAGCATACAGATGTGACGTCTACACGTACGCTAAAAGACGAACTACTATCCGTTTTCGATCATTTAAAAGAAATGGAACAAGAGATGAGAACCATAGAAGAGAAAATGGCTTCTTCCACAGGAACAGAATTAGATTCTCTAATGAAAACCTATGACAGGCTGCAGCAAGCATTTAAAGATCAAGGCGGCTACCAATATGAAGCGGATGTCCGCTCCATTTTACACGGACTCGGCTTTAGTCATTTTGAAGACCATACAACCGTCCAATCCTTAAGCGGCGGTCAGAAAACCCGTCTAGCGCTTGGAAAGCTATTATTGATGAAACCAGAACTCTTGATTTTGGATGAGCCAACCAACCATCTAGATATTGATACCTTATCATGGCTTGAGCAGTATTTGCAAAATTATACAGGAGCCATTCTCATCGTTTCCCATGACCGATACTTCTTAGACAAAGTCGTGAACCATGTATATGAAGTGTCAAGAACAGCGATGAAAAAGTTCGCAGGGAACTATAGTAAGTATCTTGACCAAAAAGCTGAGCAGCTAGAGCGTGATATGAAGCTGTATGAAAAACAACAAGAAGAAATTTCGAAGCTTCAAGATTTCGTGGATCGCAACTTAGCAAGAGCATCCACCACAAAGCGTGCTCAAAGTAGACGGAAACAGCTGGAACGGATGGATCGTTTAGATAAGCCGTTAGGAGATGAAAAATCCGCCAACTTCCATTTCGATATTATGAGGCAAAGCGGAAATGACGTGCTGAAGGTGCATGATCTCGATATTAGTTACGATAAAAAAACGCCGCTCCTCTCCTCCCTCTCTTTTCATATTAAACGGGAGGATAGCGTGGCACTCATCGGTCCTAACGGTATCGGGAAATCAACTCTTTTAAAAACCTTAACGGATACGTTAAAACCAGTAAAAGGCGATATCAGCTTTGGTTCTCATGTGACGATTGGCTACTATGATCAGGAACAAGCCAAGCTGACATCCTCCAAAAAAGTGTTAAATGAACTTTGGGATGATTATCCCCATATGACTGAAAAAGACATTCGGACTTGTTTAGGAAACTTCCTTTTTTCAGGTGATGACGTCTTAAAGCCTGTACATGCATTAAGCGGTGGAGAAAAAGCACGACTTGCACTGGCAAAGCTGATGCTCCAAAAAGCCAATTTCCTCATTCTCGATGAACCGACGAACCATCTTGATTTAGACAGTAAGGAAATTTTAGAGAATGCACTGATTGATTATCCAGGCACCATCTTGTTTGTTTCGCATGACCGTTACTTTATCAATCGCTTGGCAACAAAAGTACTTGAGCTTTCGCCAGATGAAACAAAAGAATACCTCGGTGACTACGACTACTATCTTGAAAAGAAAAACGAACAATTAGAGCTTGAAGCACTCCAAACTCAGGAGTCGCATAAAAAACAAGCAGAAAAACCAGTAGAAACAGCAAAACTTTCCTATGCAGAAGAGAAAGAACTCAAAAAGAAAGAAAGACAAAAGCAGCGCCGAATTGAAGAAATTGAAGAGCGTATCGCTGTCATAGAAGACAAGCTCGGTGAAAACGAAGAGCTTCTATGTGATCCTGCTATTTTCCAAGATCACGAGAAAGTACAAGCCATTCAAACAGAAAATGATGCGCTCAATCAAGAGATGGAATCACTTTTTGCGGAATGGGAAGATCTATCAGATGCATAAAGAGTGCCCTAACGGGTGCTCTTTTTTTAAGGAGAGAATCTTTATCCACAACGATACCCACAATAACATCTTGATTATTCTTAAATATTTTAAAGTTATCCACTTTATCCACAGCATTTTAATCACATATCCACATAAAAGATCACATTTATACACATTCTCTTCATTTTAAAACGAATTTTCTAACAATTGTGGATATATAACGTTTACATGTGAATAAATCGCTTTCATTTCATTAGAAAAAACTCCTGTATATCCACAGGAGTTCTTATTCATAGGAGACAAGCGGCAGGCCAGGTTGACCGTTCATTGCCATGTCGCCTCTTATTCCCTTCTCAAATGCAATGGTTCCCGCAGCAGCAATCATGGCTGCATTGTCTGTACAAAGAGACAATGGCGGAATCATGACATTCACTTCAGGTAGCTTCGCAAATGCTGAAGTAAGGGCTTCTCTAAGACCTTTATTGGCAGCAACCCCGCCAGCTAGAACGACTTGTTTCACACCATACGCTTCAGCCGCTTTTAAGGTCTTTCCAACCAGCACCTCAATCACGCTTTCTTGGAAACTTGCAGCCAAATCCTCTGGCGCAATGGTTTCACCCTTTTGAGACGCATTGTGTAGTGTGTTGATGACCGCTGATTTTAAACCGCTGAAGCTAAAATGATAAGACCCTTCTTCAAGCCATGCTCGAGGAAGCTTAATCGTTGGCTCCCCTTCATGTGCCAATCGATCAATGTGAGGTCCCCCTGGATATGGCAGACCCATTGTCCGAGCTACTTTGTCATACGCTTCTCCAGCCGCATCATCCAACGTTTCACCAATGACCTCAAAAGACCCATGCTCTTTCATCAAAACAAGCTCAGTATGCCCACCAGAGACGACTAGAGCTAAACAAGGAAACACCAGTTCACCAACGAGCTGGTTCGCATAAATGTGTCCAGCAATATGATGAACACCAACAAGCGGAATTTGATGTGCAAAACTCAATGCTTTGGCTGCATTGACACCTATCAAAAGTGCACCAACTAAGCCCGGTCCTTCTGTCACAGCAATGGCGTCTACATCCTGAAAGGTCATATTGGCCTGCGTCATGACTTCTTCTAATACGATCGTCATTTGTTCCACATGATGCCTTGAAGCGATTTCTGGTACCACGCCGCCAAATCGTTTATGGCTTTCTATTTGTGAGGCGACAACATTCGCTACGATCTCTTTCCCATTTTTCACAATGGACGCAGCTGTTTCGTCACAGCTGGTTTCTATACCTAATATGAATCGATCTTTTTTTTCACTCATTTATCTTCACCCACATGACTAATGCATCTTCCCCGTTATCCGTATAATAATTCTTTCGAATAGAAGCTGGTTTAAAACCTAGCTTTTCATAAAGGGATTGTGCTGGCGTATTTGATACCCGCACTTCTAGTGAAAGATGATCTGTCTTTTTTTCTTTGCAAAATTCCATGACATATCGAAGCAGCGCTTCCCCGTATCCTTTTCCCCGGTGCTCAGGGAGAATCGCAATATTCGTAATTTGTGCATCATCCATGACAATCCAAACACCGCAATACCCAACAGGCTGACCATCTTCTTCAATGAGGAAATAATGGCTGTATTGGTTATGGAGAATTTCATAGACAAACGACTCTTTTTTCCAAGGCGCTGTAAACGAATGCACTTCAATCGTATATACCTCTGGGATGTCCTCTACTGTCATTCTTCGCATCTCTACTGTGTTGAGATTATTTTTGTCCTTCAAGCCATTTCACTTCCGCTTCTGCCAAACGAATATAATTAGGAACAAGCTGATGGACATCTTCAGCAGGGCGGTCTGCCCCCAAAAATGCGAGCACTGAAGGTCTTGGGTTGTGAAATGCCTCGTCTGCGATCACAGCAGTTTCTCCAAGTATGGAGAGAACATTCTCTTGATGAAGATGCACATCATGTCCAAGAAATAAAACAGGGTTCCCTTCCTTTTTCAGCTCTTGAAGCCAATCAGTGAGCAGGATATTTTGATCAGGTTTCGCTTCTTTTATCTCTCCACCTTCAAATGTATATAACCCTGTATAAACTTGTCCTCTTCTTGCATCAAATATAGGAGAAATCATTCCATCAAAATATCGAGCATTTGCCGCCAGCGTTTCTAAACTTGAAACAGCAGCTATCGGGATAGACAACGTCCAAGCAAGTGTTTTTGCAATGGTCACACCGATTCTAACGCCAGTGTAAGAACCGGGTCCTTTGGCTACAACAATTTTGCTTAATTCGTTCGGTGCTACGCCGCATTCTTTCATCAGTGCTTCAACTGTCGGCATTGCACGTACTGAATGATTCTTCTTTAAGTACGTAATACTTTCCCCAACCACAGTGTCATCACGGACAAGAGCTATTCCGAGTGTATGGTTTGACGTATCAATTGCCAGTATGGTCAATGTCTTTCATCTCCTTACAAAGGGCCTCATAGCGCTCCCCTTTTGCATAAAACGTGAGATGACGTTCTTCTTCACGTTCTGTTCTCAGCATTTCAATTTTTAAATACGATGAAGGCAATTGAGGTTCAATGAGATGTGCCCATTCAACCAAACATACACCTTCCCCCTCAAAATATTCGCCCAGTCCAATATCTTCTTCCGCATCTTCCATACGATACACATCCATATGATAAAGTGGCAGTCTGCCATCCGTATATTCTTTAATAATTGTAAAAGTAGGGCTGTTGACGATACGGGTAATACCTAAGCCTTCTGCAAAACCTTTTGAAAAAGTCGTTTTACCTGCGCCTAAGTCTCCTTCTAATGTTAAGACATCGCCGGGCATCACAAGTGTAGCCAAGGCAGCAGCAATTCGTTTCGTCTCATCCGCACCTTTTGTTGTCCACGTTAACTTCATGGTGGAGTCACCTCATTTCTTAAAATGATTATATCCTTTTTTCATTAAAATTGTTTGTTGATCATGGTCTTTTAAAATAACGCTGGACGCTCGATCATCTTTGACTTGTCCAATACGCGTGATCTGAATGTGTTCTTTTTTACATTTCATCTCAAATCGCTTCCAATCCGTTTCAGGGATCGTACCAGTTAAGACAAAATCCTCTCCACCGAACAAGACCCATTCAAGCCACTCTTTATGTAACAACGGTAGATGTGGATGTTTTGGGAGCTGATCAGCTTCAATTTCAATCGTCACACGACTGGCTTCCGCTATTTCGTTTAACTCACTCGCTAATCCGTCACTCACATCATTCAAGGTCACTCGGGGGAAGCTTGAACAAATAAGGCCAGCAGCAATATGCGGCTGCGGCATTTTGTGTCGCTCTAGAAAAAAAGCAGTATCAATCGAATGTGCAGCATTTACTTCATTCATTAAAAGGGATAGCCCAGCAGCTGATGAACCTAGTTCACCTGTGACAAAGACAACGTCTCCTGTCTGAGCACTATGACGGTAACAGGCTGATCCCTTTGGAATCTCACCAATGACCGTTACTGTGATGACAAAGTCACTGCGGGTGGCTACTGTATCTCCACCGATTAAATCCATATGATATCTGTCAGCCAATGCTTTCATTCCCTCGTAAAAAGCTGCGACAATTGCTTCATCCCCATGAGGCGGGATCGCGATTGATACAAGATAATACTTAGGGGTTCCTCCCATGGCTGCAATATCACTGATATTCACTGCCAGCGCTTTAAATCCAACCTCAAAGGGTGTGGAAAAATCAAATCGAAAATGGACATGCTCTACCATTGTATCAACACAAACGACCTCTTCACAATGTGAATGAGGTTGATAAACACTAGCATCATCACCGATGCCCATGACCAAAGAACGCTGATGCGTTTCTTTTGGTGTAATTCGGCGAATAAGATCAAATTCATCCATAAAAGACAGCCCCTTCATACAATCAACTGATTGAGCAAACATGATGTCAGACACAGTTAGTATTAGTGTAGCGAATATGAGCCTCGGTTCCAACTAAAAACGATATAAAGAAAGCCTGGTATAAAAAAACCAGGCGTTGTTTGTTGAAGTCATGATCTTTTCTTATCACATTTAGTGTAGCCAAACACAAGGAGTTTCATTGCATCTAGGATACCTATTGAAAGAAAAAGACATAAAAAAAAACGAAACTATACGTTTTCGTTTACAAGTCATAAAAATGGCGGTCCGGACGGGACTCGAACCCGCGACCTCCTGCGTGACAGGCAGGCATTCTAACCAACTGAACTACCGGACCATTTTGGCTGTACTCAGTGAGTACTCCCTATTTAATAGGTAAAATAATTTGGTTGCGGGGGCAGGATTTGAACCTGCGACCTTCGGGTTATGAGCCCGACGAGCTACCGAACTGCTCCACCCCGCGACGATATAAAATGAC
>NZ_JBLUWC010000001.1:501965-582135 GCF_048270685.1 Bacillus sp. AK25 | reverse complement strand
AGCATATCACACATGCGTTGCTACACGATGTAGCGAACTTAGCATGTGATCATTTCCTGCCTCGTCAGCGTTTGACTGACTACCTATGATGTATCATAGGATTTTTTTATAAAAACTCGAATTAACAGGTACGTTTTGTCTTGTTTAGTTTTCAAAGATCATCTTTTAAAATGGAGCGGGTGATGAGAATCGAACTCACGACATCAGCTTGGAAGGCTGAGGTTTTACCACTAAACTACACCCGCGTGGTTAAATGTTATTGGCGCGCCCGAGAGGAGTCGAACCCCTAACCTTTTGATCCGTAGTCAAACGCTCTATCCAATTGAGCTACGGGCGCTTAATCAGGCGACTTAATTATCTTAACATATCGTTTTTATTAAGTCAACATCTTTTTGAAGTTTGTTTGTCGTATCTGTCTGAGCATCAGTGTTTCAGATGCGTCATCAGCGACGAATAAAAATATACCATGGATCATACAAAAGGGTCAATACATTTTTCTAAAAAAGTTTAATGTTTTTTAAGAAGTGTTCTTTTGTTAGATAAATAGAGTTTCAATCGCCCTATTTTTGTTTCTTCCTTCATAATTCTAATGATTCTTAAATAAAATCTTTCTAAATCCAAAGGAGGACAAAACATGGTCACCTAGAATTTTTATTTATTGGAAAATTCTTAATATTTTCCATGCATTTAAAGGAGGTAGGAGATGATGAAAAAGTTTGTCGCTTTTCAAATCATGATCGCTTTGGTGATAGGAGCTCTTATCGGCCACTTCTTCCCTGATTTCGGAATGGCACTGCGGCCCATTGGGGATGGCTTTATCCGATTGATTAAAATGATTGTAGTCCCTATTGTTTTCTCTACGATTGTCATCGGCGCAGCTGGCAGCGGTGGAATGAAGAAAATGGGCAGTCTAGGATTAAAGACAATCATTTGGTTTGAAGTCATTACGACCATCGTTCTTGGAATCGGGCTTTTATTGGCCAACGTGTTAAAGCCAGGCGTTGGACTCGATTTCTCTCAATTAGCTAAGAAAGATATTGGGGAACTCGATGGTTATACTCAAAAGGTCGTCGATTTTAAACAGATGGTTTTAGACATCATTCCAACCAATATCATCGATGTCATGGCTCAGAATGATTTACTAGCAGTAATTTTCTTCGCTATTTTATTCGGTGTAGCCGCAAGCGGTATTGGGAAAGCTTCCGCTCCTGTCCTTACCTTCTTTGAATCAGTAGCACAAATTATGTTTAAGCTCACACAAATGGTCATGGTGACAGCTCCTATTGGAGTTTTAGCATTAATGGCAGCTTCTGTCGGACAATACGGCATTGTTTTACTCATTCCTATGATGAAACTTGTTGGCACTGTTTTCTTAGGATTGTTTATTATTCTATTTGTTTTGTTCCCTCTTGTCGCACTGATCTTCCGTTTTAACTACTTAGAAGTGTTGAAAATGATTTGGGATTTGTTTTTAGTGGCCTTTTCTACTACAAGTACAGAAACTGTTCTTCCACAGCTCATGTCACGGATGGAGAAATACGGCTGTCCAAAAAGAATCGTTTCCTTCGTCATCCCGTCAGGTCTTTCTCTTAATTGCGATGGTTCAAGTTTATATTTATCGGTTTCCTGTGTGTTTCTTGCACAAGCGTTTGGCGTCGATATGAGTTTATCACAGCAGCTCCTCATGATGCTTGTCCTTGTTTTAACAAGTAAAGGCATTGCAGCTGTCCCGTCTGGCTCACTTGTCGTTCTTTTGGCAACAGCTCATGCAGTAGGTCTGCCAGCAGAAGGTGTCGCTATTATCGCCGGGGTTGACCGGATTATGGATATGGCTCGAACAGGCGTGAATGTTCCTGGACATGCGGTTGCCTGTATTGTCGTTTCTAAATGGGAAAAAGTATTCCGAGAGTCTGCATGGGAAGTTCCAAAAGCAGGTGAAGAAACAAAAGGAATGTAATGTTTTTTATGAAGGAAAGGGGTCGCCCTTTCCTTTTTTTATGGCAAAAATGTCTGCTTCAGCACGGCTTTACCTTCTTGTTGCAACTGCACCTCCGCGTATGCTCCGTTAATGAGGGTCATTTGCGGCGGTACGTGTCCACAATCAATATCGTAAACAATCGGTATTTGTAATTCCTTATGCAATTCTTCATATAGATCCGTATATTCATATCCTTCCACAGGAGTGTCCACTGCACTCCTGCCAAACATGATGCCAGAGCAATGATCAAACCAGCCTGCTAGTTTTAATTGAACAAGAGACCTCTTCATGCTCGCAGCATTTAATTCACAGTTTTCAAAATACCATAGAATGGGTTCACCTTTCAGGTATGTTTCTTGAAAAGCTTTGACATCTCCAAAAGGCGTGCCAGCTAAGTGCCGAATCACATCAATACAGCCACCCATCAGTCTTCCCTTCATCGCCGTCTCTAAGTGATCAACAGTACGCCATGCGGTTGGTTCGGTTAAATGAAAGACATGAATGCTTGGATGGTCATACTGCCATTCCTTTTGATACATATCAGAAGAAAATTGAGTAACGTCCTTTTTCTCTGGAGTGGAAAGTATTTGTTCCCACATAGCCGTCACCTGATCAAGCTCTTCCCCCTGAAGATCCACCAGGTTCGGTCCATGCGCTGTCGCAATGCCTGTGTTTAATGTCAAAGCTAATAGAAGGAGACTTGTATCTGAGTAACCAAGAATCCACTTTTTTTGCATCACTGAGAAATCAAGATGCTCTAACACTTCAATAAGTAGCTGTCCGCCCCATGGCGGGATGATGTGGTCAATCTCATGACAAGTCATCATCCGCTGTAACTCATTTGCTCGCTTGATTGCAGGGGCTGATTTCGCTTTTTCCTGCTGCCATACTGTCTCTCCACATATGACTTCATAGCCTCTTTTTTTCATCCGATCGCAAGACAGTTGAAACATCTCATGCAAAGAGGGCTGCACACCTGAGGAAGGTGCTGTCACCCCAATCGTTTGTCCTTTTTGCAAAAATGGATACTGGATCATCCTGCTCACCTCCACCTTCTATGAATCTCTCATCTATTCATTGTAAAGAAAATTCCCCTTCTTCAAGGGGAATCTCATCTTACTCTCTCTGACGCAGGACAGTATATATACCTGCGAAAATACACAAAATCCCAACAAACGAACGTAAGCCCATCTCTTCACCTAGAAGCATCCATCCAAGGACCGTGCCAACGATTGGTTGAAAGAAGAAAAACAGACCACCGCTTGAAGCGTCCATCAGTTGAAGCCCTCTATTCCACAAAAAGAAAGCAAGGGCCGTTGAGATGATACCTAGATACAGAATGCCGCCCCATATTTCCGGTCTTGCCATTTGATGCACATCAAGATGAGACAAACGAAACAAGACAGGTGGTGTTAATACGATAAAGGCCACAATGATCGCATATGTTGTCGTCACTACTTGAGGATACTTTCCTGGAACTCGTTTCAAAAGAACAGACATGAGCGCCCATGTTAATGCAGCAATAACCAGTGAAAGACCGCCAACAAACTCATCCGTTTGAACAGCGACAGGCCCAATCATCGTCAGCACACCTACTGTAGCAAGCAGAATGGAGACACACTTTCTCATTGTGAAAGATTCTTTTAATAGAAAGAAAGCGAAAAGCACCATAAAAGCAGGTGTGGCAGATGTGATGACGGCACCCATTTGTGCAGACGTATACATTGTGCCAATTTCTTGGGTCACGATCGAGAGAAAGTTGCCAATCAATCCAATCGCCACAATCAGCTGGATATCCTTTTTGTCTAACCGAAAAGAGTAACCCAAACGCCAAATCGTGAACACAAGAACGACTCCAGCTATTGCATATCTCATCCAGACGAGCTCAAGTGGCGGGACCACCGCAACTGTTACTTTGACCACTACATACATACCGCCCCAAATACTAGCAGCTAACGCTAAGTAAAGGGCTCCTATATATTTTTCATTCATTTTTTCCCCTCCGTTACGGATATATTCACTGCGATATCCACAAACGGAGATCACTCTCCGTTATGGACGGAGGTGATTTGGTACATCATGTTCAAATAAAGGCTTCCATTGCATATCAGTCACCCCAATTGTTTTTATTTTCTGATTACTTTATAACAAAATCTGGTTCACTTCAATCCTTTTTTATCGCCACGTTTCTTCATATAATAGAAGTTCAATAGGATTGACATGATGTATTCGTTTTCTTATAGTAAGTAAAACAATTGATGTTTACACAGAAAAGGAGTAGAGGTATTTGGATGTTGAAGCTAGGAAACACATTCCCACTGCCGGAAACGAATCGTTTCTTGAGGGAATAAAAGATTGTGTGCCAACCTTGCTTGGTTATATGAGCATTGGGTTTGCCTTTGGAATTGTTGGCATTAGTTCGCAGTTAAGTATATGGGAAATCGCGCTGTTATCTATCTTTATATATGCTGGCGCTTCACAGTTTATCATCTGTGCATTACTTGTGACAGGAAGCCCCCTTTCCGCTATTATTTTCACCACGTTCATTGTCAATTTACGGCATTTGTTACTCAGTCTTACGCTTGCCCCTCATTTTACACGCTACTCTGTAAAGCAGAACATCGGGTTTGGCCTTCTGCTTACTGATGAATCCTTTGGCGTAGCGATGAATAAATTAGCACAGCAAGGAAAATTGAATAACAGATGGATGCATGGACTGAATATTACAGCTTATTTATGCTGGATTGCTGCGTGTACACTTGGCGGAATATTCGGACACTGGATTTCAAATCCAGAGGCGCTTGGTCTTGATTTTGCCTTATCCGCGATGTTTGCTGCGCTGCTCATTCTTTCTTTACAGACGGTGCCCAAAAATAAGCTAACCCATCGCTTGTCACTTGTTTTATATATGTTTGTTGCGATGTTTGTGCTGCTTCATTTTGTTCCTTCACACGTGGCTGTTTTGTTGGCAACTGTGCTTGTTGCCACTATTGGGGTGGTGACAGATAAATGATTAGTAGTTTTATGTTATGGCTCATTCTTGGCTGTATGATTGTGACCATCATCCCAAGAGTCGTTCCATTTTTATTTGTGAGGAGTATCCAGATGCCAGAAGTGGTGCTCAAATGGTTATCGTTTATCCCCATTTGTATATTTACGGCTTTGATTGCAGAGCATCTTTTCATACATACTACAGCAGGCGTCACCATTCACTGGATGTACCTTGCTGTCTTGGTTCCAACTGTGTTAATCGCTGTTTGGACAAAAAGCTTGTCCCTCACCGTTCTAGTAGGCGTCATGCTGATGGGCACAGCTAGATGGTTTTTCTAATAGAAAAAGCTTAACCGGATGCGGTTAAGCTTTTTTCATTTTACGATACCGTATATAAAGCCGTCATAGCCTTTTTCGCCAACAGTTTGAATAGCGGTTGCCTCAATTCTCGACTCTTGTTTGAGTAAATCGAAGAATTCACGCGTTCCCTTCACTCGCTCATCTTGATCAGAGGCATGAAGAACTGCTCCATTTCTGACCACATTGTCTGCAATAATGACTGTTCCCTTTTTTGAGAAATGTAACGCCCACTTCAAATATTGCGGGTTGTTTGGTTTGTCTGCATCAATGAAAATCAAATCGAACGGGAGCGTATCCTGCTCTTTTAACTGAGATAAAGTATCTAACGCTTTTCCTTGTAAAATGGTGACACGTTCTGCTAAGCCTGCTCTGTCTATGTTTTGCTGTGCTGTTTCTGCATGATGACTGACAGCCTCTAATGTCAAAAGTTCTCCATCTTCTTCAAGTGCACGGGCAAGCCAAATGGTACTATAACCGCCAAGTGTACCGATTTCTAAAATGCGCTTTGCACCCTTGGTTTTTGCTAACAAATAAAGTAGTTTTCCTTGGGCCGGCGACACATCTATTTCTGGTAACCCGGCTTGCTTATTCTTGATAAGAGTTTGCTCCAACACGTCATCTTTGGCCATCAATTTGTCTTTGATATACTCGTCAACTTTCCCCCATACTTGCTCCAAGTCATCCATCTCCCTTGTTCATGTCTTCTATTTAAAGTCTACATGACGGAAGCGAGAATTTATAATCAATTCTTTTCACACACCTATTGATTTTATTGATGAAAGGAATGTGATGATGGATACATGGGGCGAGTGCAAGTATACGCAAACTACTGATTCAGCTTATTTTTCACGTCACCTTTTTTATCTTGAAGCTTTCCTTTTACTTGATCTTTCTTTCCTTCTGCTTTCAGGTTTTCATGATCTGTCGCTTTGCCAAGTTTTTCTTTCACTTGACCTTTGACTTGATTTGTTTTTCCTTTCGCTTTATCCATATGTCCATTTTGTTCACTCATTTGTTCCACCTCCACGTTTGATACTGTTTATTTAGCCTTTTTGCACATGACAAAACATCTGAGTGTGCTGTGTGCGCGTTTCAGGTATGATAGACATAATGGAATGAAAGGTTGGTGGTCTGTTCAATGATCATTTCTGAAAGTATGTTCACTGTACGTGGTGTGACCTATCGTATTCGCTCTGCTGCATCAGCAGATGCCAAACAGTTATCAGCTCTCAGACTGAAAATCGATGGTGAAACCGAATATTTAGATCGTGAACCGGGTGAAGCTTTTATTGATGAGAAAGGGTTCGAGGCGTTGATTCAAGAGGATTCCAAGGAATGCCGTCATCTCTTTTTAGTTGCAGATATTGAAGGAGACATTGTCGGTTTTTCAAGATGCGAAGGGCATTCTCTTAAGCGCTCTGCTCACAAAGTAATGTTTGGCGTCGCCGTACAGAAGGCCGCTTGGGGCTATCACATCGGGAAAGAACTTTTAGCTGCATCGATCGACTGGGCAGATCAGCAAGGCATTCAAAAGATGTCACTTCAAGTAATGGAAACCAATCAAAAAGCCATTCGTTTATATGAACACTATGGCTTCGAGATTGAAGGTTTGTTAAAAAAAGATAAACGGCTGGCGGACGGCATGTATTATGATACGGTTGTGATGGGCAGGCAGCGGCCAGTCTCCTGACCGCTTACATGACATAACTCCAGATCATCGAAATCGCACTATACATAAGCAGCAGCCCCATGACGAACTGGAACGGCCGCTGATAAAGAGTCAAAAAACGCTTGAATACAGAGCCAAATAAACTCCAGCTAAATGTGCCTAAAAAACCAATGATGGCGAGAATCAACGTCAACAACATGTATTGCATATTGGACTGTCCATACGGCAGAACAAAAGTGGAAATGACGGTTAACCCATACAAGATGGCTTTCGGATTAATAAATTGCAGCAGCATCCCCGGAATAAAATGATTATAGCGGTCTAGTGTTTCGTCATCTCCGCCTTTACTTCTCATGATTTTGACAGCCAAATAGATCATGTAACCGGCTCCGATGAAGGCCATGACCCAACCGATTTTCGGCATGACTTGATAAAGAATCATATTGAAGAAACCGCTCAAACATAAAATGACCAAAAATCCGATCCCAACCCCTAAACAAAATCGAAATGTTTGCTTGACCCCATATTTATTCGTAAAGACCATCGCCATGATATTATTCGGCCCAGGGGTGAAGCTGGTAACAAAAGCATAAATCAACATGGAAACAATCAAATCGTTCCCTCCTTTTCATACGTTATTTAGACCCAAAAGTCTTTATTGCGTATATTACGTTTTATTGTACTCTTCGGTCGTTATAAAGTAAATAAAAGAAAGGAGTTTTTTGATGGAGGACGTACAATCAATTATTGCTAGAAATGTCAAACTGCTAAGAGAGCAAAAGAAATTAAGCCTAGAAAAGATGGCTGAGGTAACAAGTGTGAGTAAAACGATGATTGGGCAAATCGAAAGAGGAGAATCCACACCGACCATCACCACTCTGTGGAAAATTGCCAATGGGTTGAAGGTGTCTTTTAGTGAACTCATATACGCACCGCAGCCTGAGATTAAGTTTGTGCGAAAAGAAGAAGGACAAGTTTTAACAGAGGACGAGGGAAGGTATCGGGTATATACGACGTTCCCATTTGATGACCTGAGAAAATTTGAAGTCTATCAGGTAGAAATTGATCCTCATGGGTCGTTAAGTGCTGAAGAACATATCGGCGGTACAGAGGAATTGATTACAGTATTTGAGGGAGCACTTGATTTATCGATCGGTGATGAGCAATACACATTACAAGCTGGCGACTCGATTCGGTTTAAAGCTGACCGTGCCCATGAGTATAAACAATCAGGAGAACAGATGGTACGGATGCAAATGATTCTTTATTATCCCCATTAAAAAAAGCTGACAGGCTTGTCCACCTGTCAGCTTTACATTTTATTTAATTAAATCCTGGATCACGTACAACCGTTCCAGTAAAGGTAACTCTATATTTTCCTAAACCTAACTCTTCAATTGACGATTGATAGAGAATACCGACCCATCCATCCTTTGCATATGTAATACTTGATGGGATGTTTGACGTCGTATATGTTCTCGTTTCCGAGACGGTTCGACTTGCTTGTACCGTTACTTCACTGTTTACTTTCCCCTTCGCTTCTACCGGGACAGCGGTGACACCCGCACCCGTTAAAACAATTGCTCCAACCAAAACAGAAGTTATGACCTTTTTCATACAAGAATCCCTCCCTTTTTTTGTTGAACATATTAACCATACCATAATTTAGAACTTTCGTAAGTTATTTTTTCATTTTTTTGAAAATTATGATATGATTGTCTTATGCTGGATAGAGGGTGTTACATACTTCTATGCTTTTATCCTCATCTCGTTTCTAGTGAAACAATTGATAACGGAGGTGATTTCATGAAAAAATGGCTTATCTGTTTTCAACTTGTTTTCCTCTTCACCTTGACGGCCACACCATTTGCTTCTGCTGCTTCATGCCCTACAGTGAAACCATGTGTTATTGATCCTTAAGCATAAGAAAAAGTCGATCAAGACTATTCACTTGATCGACTTTTTTGTTATGCTTGTTCGGCTTCCCAGCGGGCAACCTCTTCTCTTACTTTAGGAGCCACTTCTTTTCCAAATAACTCAATAGCTTTCAGCACTTGATCATGCGGCATCGAGCCGACCGGTACGTGCAGCATGAAACGCGTAATGCCTACATTTTTTCGCAGATGAATCACTTTCTCTGCTACCGCATCTGGATCTCCTACATACAATGCACCTTCTAATGTTCTTGCTGCATCGAATGTAGAACGGGTATAAGGTCCCCAGCCTCGTTCTCTTGCTAATGTATTCATGACATGCTGTGTAGAAGGGAAGAATTGATCTGCTGCTAATTCTGTTTCCTCAGCAACAAATCCATGTGAATGGGATGCCACCGTTAATTTCTCAGGATCATGTCCAGCGTGAATCGCAGCTTGCTTGTAGAGCTGCACTAGCGGTGCGAACTGTCTAGGGCTGCCGCCAATAATGGCAAGGACAAGTGGTAATCCTAATAATCCAGCACGTACGACAGATTCTCTGTTTCCTCCACTTCCAATCCAGATGGGAAGCGGATCTTGAACAGGTCTTGGATATACGCCGACATCCTGAATGGAAGGACGGTGCTTACCGCTCCACGTCACACGCTCTGACTGCTGTAATTTCAACAGTAAATCTAGTTTTTCTTCAAATAATTCTTCATAATCATCTAAGTCATAGCCAAAAAGCGGGAACGATTCAATAAATGATCCACGGCCAGCCATGATCTCTGCACGCCCGTTAGAAAGGCCATCTAATGTCGCAAAATCTTGAAACACACGAACAGGATCTGCCGATGAAAGAACAGTTACGGCACTTGTCAGACGAATATTCTTTGTTTGCGTTGCCGCAGCTGCTAATACAACTGCTGGATTTGATGCGGCAAAATCTTCACGATGATGCTCTCCTACACCAAAAACGTCCAGACCTACTTGATCTGCTAAAATAATTTCTTCTACTACTTCACGAATACGCTGTGCGTGGCTGACTGTTTTTCCTGTTTGAAAATCAGGTGTTGTTTCTACAAATGTACTAATTCCTAGTTCCATGAATGGAACCCCCTATCTTATAAATATGTCACAAATTCAGAGACCGGCTTGCGGTAGCCTCTCGCTTGTCTGCTTTCTACTTTTTCTTTTCCGAGTGTAATCATTAATACAGGAACCAAATCTGATTCGATGTTTAACACCTTTTTCATTGCTTCGGGGTCAAAGCCGATCATCGGGCAAGTATCCCATCCCTTGTTTTTGGCGGCAAGCATAAATAGCATGGCAGATAATGAAGCATTGCGAATCGCCTCTTCTTTCTGAAAGTCTGATCCTCTCTGCTCATAAAAACTCATCGTCTCTCTGACCATTTCCTCATATTGTTGCGCATTTAAGATGCCGAGCATTTTGAGGCCTTCATAAATGTTTCCTGCTTGCTCATAAGCTTTCGGATCGCCGAGCACAATGATCGCTGCTGAAGCGGAATGCACCTTATATTGTCCAAATGCAGCATCTCTTACTTGCTCTTTAAGCGCTTCTGATTGGACGACGACATATTGCGTATGCTGTAAATTAAAGGCTGAAGGTGCCAGCTTCACTTCTTCAAAGATACTATTAAGCTCTTCTCTCGAAATCGAGATATTTGGCAAAAAATTTGATGCTGATCGTCTTTCACGTACCAATGTATCAAAGCTGTGTGTCATCTTGTTTCCCCTTTTCGTGAAGTTGTTTTGCACCTAAACCGATTTTTTTCAACCATTCAATGAGCTGCTCTTTTTCCTCTGTTTCGATAAAGGAGAGATTTTGTGAAATGACATCTGTATGTTTTGGAAAAATATCGTCAAATAACTGCTTCCCTTTATCTGTCAGTAATACATGGAATACACGTTTATCAGAAGGTGCACATTGTCTTTTGACTAATTCTTGTTTTTCTAATTTGTTGACCACATAGGTGATGCTCCCACTTGGAATGGATAAAATCTCACTAATTTTTTGAACGGGATGCGGTCCCTTACTATACAGTAATTCAAGAATTTGAAAGTTTTCAAATCCGATATCATAACGTTCAATGTCTTTTTGGATATTTGCAAAAAGGGCATGATAGGCTTTCATCCACACTCGGAAAAGCCTTAAGTCTAATTCCTGTTCTTGCTGCACCATGGCAACTACTCCTTTTTCAATAAATCCTAAAACTAGGATAAATTTATCCTAACACTAGGATATTTTCTTGTCAATGTGTTTGTTTGATTAAAAAAAAGACCCCTGTGATTCAGTGATCTTCTTTTAACACAAAGTGCATTTCAGCAATTTGCTTGTATTGATTCACTTGTTGTAATGAAAATCTAGATTCCTGATCAGTTGGAGGGAAAAGAGGGATTCCTTTTCCAATCATGACAGGTGCAATTTGGAGATACAGCTCATCGACTAATTTTTCTTTTAATAATGCTTGAAGCAGTTCCCCGCCTCCTACTATCCATATATGCTGGCCTTTTTCATTTTTTAAATTTTTGATAAACGAGAGAACATCTTCACGAACGATGTGGGTTCCTGTATGACTGTCTTGTAAAGTGCGAGAAACGATATAACATGTCTTGTCTTCATAAGGAAACCCATCAGGTGAAAGTTTGAGAACCTGCTCATATGTGTTCCGTCCCATGATCAGCGTATCGACTGATGCATAAAATTCCTCATATCTCGTATCCTCTTCGCCCTCTGTGCCTATGAGCCAATCTAAACGGTGATCATCCCTTGCTAAATATCCATCAATGCTCATTGCCCCATAAAATAGTAATTTCCTTTTCAATCTCACCACTCCCCGCCTCAAATAAGAACGTACATTCCCATTTTAACAGAAAGAATAGAAAAATGATATATGATCAATTCGTTTCTTACGATTCCTGTTCTACCTTCATAAGAAGCTTGTACAAGATGTGCGCAAGCTGCCCCGCTTCGACTGTCATCCCTTCATGAATCCATTCCTCCAGTACACCAACAACACCAGACACAACAAATGAAGCCTCAATCTGTTCACGTTCCGTAATCTGACGCTGATCAAGTTGCCACTCTTTCATGATTTTTTCTTTAAAAAACGCTTTAAATTGATTCGTCGTTGGGCTATTCGGTTTGACAAATAACGTCATCATGAATTGTTTTTCTTTTAAATACTCAGTTGTTTTGTTTAAAAAGGACAGCATATCAAGCGGGTCCTGGCTTGGAAACGATTCATCGTATAGTCCGCCAAGCTGATTAAATAGTTCCTTCTCAAGCTGTTCATGCAAATCAAATACATCTTGGTAGTGCAAATAAAAGGTCCCTCTTCCTAAATCCGCTCTTCTAGATAGCTCTGATACTGTGATTTGCTGAACATCTTTTTCCTTCAAAAGCTCAAGAAAGCTTTCCCGTATCGCCTTTTTGGTTTTGATTGTTCGTCTGTCCTTCATCAAACACCCTCCATTTTTGAACAATCTGGCTATACCTGTCTATTTATGAACAAGAGATCATTCATTGCCGATGTTCGGTTTATTTTCCTCTTATTATAATGGACACATGTTCAATAATCTATATCTGTTCAAAAAAGGAGGACCATCATATGCTTCAATTCAGACTTGCTAGAGAGGATGAACTGCCTCAAGTGGCAGCGTTGTTAGATGATTCATTTCAGAACTATTCATTTTTTGATTTATTATGCGAAAGGGTGACCAAGCGTTCTGCTTTCGCCCGTCAGCTGCATTTGATCAATACAAAGGTATATTTTCAGCATCAAATCTGTTTGGTCGGGGTTGAGAACGAGAAAATTGTGTCTGCCGCCCTGTTAAAACATCCCCGTCTTCCTGAACCAGGACTCATGGATTATGTGTTATCTGGTGGGTTAAAGCTACTCTTTACTGGCGGCATATCGGCGATTCAGCATGTGTTCCGTATGTTAAAGGAGGCAAAAAAAGCGTGTTCCTCCTTAAAGAAACCTTACTGGTATTTAGAAGCTCTTGTCGTTGCAAAAGACCAACAAGGAAAAAAACTTGGAAGCCGTATGTTAAAGCAATGTCTTTTCCCCTTTATCGCCCGGCAAGGTGGCGGACTGTTCACACTGATTACACACAACGAGGCCAATCGTCATTTCTATCGAAAAAATGGGTGGACGGAGTTTGATGAGAGAGTACTGCACGGAGAAAACATGTCCCTAGAAAGCTGGAGTTATAAAACCGTGATCAAATAAGGTATCTTCTTCAAGGGATGATATAATAGAAACAGTTCAAACAATGATCATACTTGGAGGAGAGACTGATGATACGACGACTTGATCATATCGTGTTGACTGTTCAACATATGGAGGAAACCATTCGCTTTTATACAAACGTATTAGGAATGAAGGAAGAAACTTTTGGAGAAGGCCGTAAAGCCCTTCGTTTTGGCTTACAAAAGATCAACCTTCATGAAGCGGGTCATGAATTTGAACCAAAAGCTGCTCATCCCAAGCCTGGATCTGCTGACTTGTGTTTTATCACCGATTTAGATATAGACAGTTTATTGCTTCATCTTCGAAAGCAGGTTGTTCCAATTGAAGAAGGTCCGGTCAGACGTTCTGGTGCATTAGGTCCGATTGAATCCATTTATATCCGTGATCCTGATATGAACTTAATTGAAATCTCCCGATATATAGAGGAGGCTGATCCATCATGACTCGATTATTCTTGAGACCGATTGAAGAAAAAGATTATCCTGGTATTCATAGAGGATGCCAGCATGCAGAAACACTTTATATGACTGGCACACGCAAAACGTTCACACTAGAAGAAATTCGTTCAGCCTATACCCGTTTTCTGCAGGATGACAGTAGACGAGACTTTGCTATTTGTCTGCTAGACACGAAAGAAATGATTGGGGATGCGGCGATTGTGGATATTGATCCGATAAACCATACGGCAAGTTTCCGCATTGCGCTACATGGTCCAGAGCATTTTCACAAAGGATATGGCACTGAGGCTGTTCGGATGGTTCAAACATTTGCCTTTGAGACGTTAGAACTCAATCGGCTTGAGCTTGAAGTTTTTTCCCATAACCCACGAGCCTTTCGAAGCTATGAGAAAGCCGGATTTCAATATGAAGGAAAAAGACGTCAAGCGCTCTATTTCAACGGTGCTTATTCGGATGTCATCATGATGGGCATCCTTCGTGAGGAATACGATAGAATCAAATTATAAAGATGTCCCAGCCTACGAAGGGTCATCTTTTTTAAACAGATGAACCCCTGTAACGATGATCAAACAAATGATAGAAGAGAGAACGATAGAGACGCTTGATATGCTGAGCGCCATCCCTTCCCATCTGCCAATGAAGAAACTGCCGATCAATAAGAGTAATCCAAACATAGTGATACATATCGGGACAATTAGCCTGGCATGGCGATGCCTACGTCTTTTTCCCGCCCACCATGAGAGACAGAGCACAATGACAGTAAAAATAGCGGTTTGCAGCCAGAACATATCGCATCCACTCCTTTTCTTTTTTATCTTATGTCAACGGAGGTTTTTCCAATGAATATTAGACCGATTCAAAAGCAGGACAATCCTTTTATCGCGGCCATTATCCGCCAATCATTAGAATCAGCGAATCTTGCGATTGAAGGTACAGCCTACACAGACCCACACCTTGATCAGCTTTTCGAATACTATCAATCATTGACTCATGCAGCCTATTGGATTGCCGAAGAACATGGTGAAGTTGTTGGTGGCGTTGGCATTGCCCCTTTCACAGATGGCATTTGTGAGCTACAAAAGCTTTATTTAAGCTCAAAAGCACAAGGCAAAGGTGCGGGCAAGAAACTGATGGATACGGCCCTGCAATATGCTGCTACATACTACAATGCTTGTTATTTAGAAACCCGCAGTGAATTAACAGCTGCTACTGGCCTTTATCAACGGTATGACTTTTCTCTTCTTCCTGCACCGATTGAAGGCTCAGAGCATTCTGCCATGGATGCTTGGTATCTCAAAACCTTTTCATCGTGAGGCATAAAATAAGCGATACGTCTTTGTCCACTGAAAACCTAGCTTCTCTGCCAATTTGGCCGAGGTTGCATGATGGACATCGCAATCCCAATGCGGTGTCTTCCCTTTTTCAACACAGATGCTGATCATTTGCTGAGCTGCTAACAAAGCCAACCCTTTTCCACGGCAGGCTTCATCTGTCCAAATATCGATTTCCACACGTTTTTCACTTGAAAAAATAGAGATACATTCACTGACCACGTCTTCACCGTTTAAGATGGCAACTCCGACGCCATTAGATAAAAAGTGATCTACTCCTCCCCAATATGCTTCATAATAGCTGGATGGGAATACTTTGCTAGCGGCAATGACTTGTTCATTCGTGCGTTTGATCATTTCGTCTTGATCAGGCACAATCAGATCAGGAGAGGTCAAGTCATAAGAATACGCATGTCTTTGCATTTCATTCAGTTGGGAACCGAAGCATTTTTTCATCATCTCATCTGATGCTGGATTTGCTGAAAACAAAGTGAACCGCCTGTTCTCTCTTTTCTGCTTTTTATAAACATCCACAATGAAGGTTGAACATAATGAGAGTGCTGCTTCTGTCTTGCCTGCGACATAATAAATGCCGGTTGTCGTCCCTACAAAATAGACACACCGGTGATCTCGGTGATCCACATATAAATCTCCTTGTATCACGCCATCGAGTATCGCATCTACGAACACTGGATAGGCAGGATCAATCCGCCGAATTTCCTCTTTTACCGCTCCTGTCCTTTGTTGATCTAAAAGATACAACATCATTCCTCCATTCACGAACGAGTATCTTTTCATTATAAAGGAAAGCCGCAGACACGCGGTGAATCTTTGCAACAAAAAGAATTCTTCTGCATCAAAGCAACATTCAATCGCATTCGCTTTCATCTATTGCTATGCTCATTGTGAGAGGAGGTTTATGAATGAAATTTCGTTTGATCTGGAATCAAGAAAAGGATGTGACGGAAGTAGACGTCATCAGCCATCCACATAATCAAGAACGTTTACAAAAGATGGCATCAATGCTGGAGGCTAGTACATCTCTAACGGTCAAAGATCCAAAAAATGATCGGCAGTCTCTTTTACCATTAGAAAAAATTGAAGCGATCTCTGCGCTTGGACATCTGTCAAAGGTGATCACGACTCAGGGTACGACGTATTTTCTCAGTAAACGGCTGAAGGATCTGAAGTCGTTAGAGCGTGAACATTTCTATCGTATCAACAATGCAGTCATTCTCAATTTAGCGCAAGTCGACAGCTTTGTCGCTGGTACGTACGCTCGCTTAGAGGTCGAAACCATCTCGAAAAACAGCTACACCGTCAGTCGTCATTACGCCAAATATATAAAGGAGCGATTCAAATGATCAAGGAACTAAAACATCAATTTATGCAAACAGCTTTTGTCTCTATCGTATGGCTGACACTCATCCTGTCCATCACTCAATGGTCATCCTCTATCCCTTTTCATTACGTGTGGCACATCATTGCCATCGGTACTTTGGCAGGCATCGTCTTTGGGGTCATGTATCCTTTACTATGGAACTACTTTACCTTTCCAGCACCCATCAACATTCTCATCTCCACTGTCGTCAATTTAGGGTTTCAAGTAGGAGCCGTCGCTTTATATTCGACTGCACTGCTCGAATGGATCATGCCTTATTTTATCGGTATAGCCTTTCTCACATTAGTAGGCCATATCATCGCCTTTTTATTTTACAAAAAACAACAAAATCAAAAACTGGCGCAGGCACTGAATCACCTGAAGCCGCAGCCTTAAAAAAAAGAGACCTTATCTGAAAGGTCTCTTCAGATTGTTGACAAAGGGCTAAAATGAACTTGATTTTAGCCCTTTGTCTTCTTTTCAGCGTGATAGAAAACCTTTGCAGTCTAGGAAGGACGAGCATCGGCGCGGAGCGAATTTGACATTCGTGAGCACCGAAGCGCAGGACTGACAAAGAATGCGAGGGTTTGCCTACACGCTGAGAGACCTTATTTGAAAGGTCTCTTTTCTATTATTCTGCTGATGCCTCTTCTGTCGCCTTCCCCTTCCAAATAAGGGTTAAGCCCAATCCAAGAAATAAGACAACACCTGCAAACAGGAATGGGAAATGAATATTTTGATCGAATAATATGCCGCCAAGTGCCGGGCCAAAAATCGTACCAAGGCTTGTGTAGGTAGAGTTCATCCCTGCGACAAATCCTTGCTGATTGCCAGCGATTTTTGATAAGAAGGTCGTGAGGGCAGGACGCAATAAATCGAACGCAAGGAAAATCACACACGTCACGATCAGCACAACCATAAAGCCTGACACGACTGTAGAAACAAAAGCGAGAACTGCTCCAACAATCAAGCATAGTTGAATAACTCGTTTCTCCCCAAGCGCATTCACCATTTTACCAAACACGAGGACTTGGATGATGACGGCTACAATTGAACTGACGGTAATGATAATCGCAATATCCTTCGGACCAAATCCAAACTTGTGATTTGTAAACAAGCTAAAGACCGTTTCATATGCAGATAGTCCAAACGCCAGCACAAAGACAATGATGAAAGCAATGAGATAGCTTGGATGAATCGATTTTTTCAAGTCTTTAAAGAAGGTCGAATCCTTCACTTGATCCATTTGTTTCTCTCGCTCTTCTTTTGTTAATGGTTCCTTCAGCATAAACATAGACGAAATCACAGCAATAAATGCAATCCCTGCTGCAAAGAAAAACGGCAGGCGAACGCCATATTCTGCAATAAATCCGCCAATTCCCGGGCCGATGATAAATCCGGTACTAATAGCAGCGGATACATACCCCATTGCCTTGGATCTTTCTTGAACAGTCGTGATATCGGCGACATAAGCGGTGACAGCCGGCATGATAAATGCTGCACTAATACCGCCAAGAACCCTTGCAAAATACAGAACATATACGTGTGTTCCTAGGCCAAATACGAGTTCTGATAACGCAAATAGAAAAAGGCCTGACACGATCATGATCTTTCTTCCATAGCGGTCTACCCATCTCCCTGCAACAGGTGATGCGATGAGCTGCGCAACAGCAAACGCCGCCACAAGATATCCCATCGTACTGCCCGTTAAATGCATGACATTCATAAAGAGCGGCATGACAGGTATAATCAGACCGATACCTAAAAACGCAATAAATATATTACTTAATAAAATAACAAGTACTGCTTTTTGCTCACGAATCGGTTTTTGCATGATGTTTGTTTCCCCTTTACTGACTCACTTGTTACTCATGATGGTTGATTCCGTGAATAAACAATGAGATCGCCTCTTTTTGTAATTCCTTTTTCTGCTGCATCGTGTCATTTTTATATAACACGTCTAATCCATAAAATACAGAAAGTAATATTTTCACTTTTGATTCAACATGCTGAATCGACCAGCTGCCATCTTCGTTTCCTTCAAGCAGGATGTCTCTCATCACATCATCAAAGTCTACATCAATCTTGTTCAGCCGCTCCATGACTTCATCTGATGTAAATGCACTGGCACAGAATTCTTCACTTGCTCTCATTAAAGGATAGTTAATCCCCATTTGACTAAGTAGCTCTGCAAACCCTGCGAGCTTATCAATGGCCCGGTGCAGCGCTTGTTTCTCTTCATGCCACGTCTCCATCATGAATCGATGATCCTCTTCCATAATATGAAGGAACAAAAACTCTTTTCCTTTAAAATGATGATAAAGGTTGCCTTTACTTATCTCAGCCGCCTCTAGAATATCTCGCACGGATGTTTCGGAATATCCTTTTTTCGCAAATAAATCACGTGAAGCGGTGACAATTTTCTGCTTCGTCTTTTCACTTTTTCCAGCCCCGCTCTGTGCACTTGTCATCTATGAACAATCCCTTCTACCTTGCTTTTCTTCACACGGACAAATAAAACCGACCAGTTGGTTTATTTTTTTATTATAAATGGAGATTGCCCATAATACAATGAAAAAGTCATCGACTTCTTAAGGAGTGAATCTAAGTGAAAACAAACAAAACGATCATTTTTGCCCATCACCAAACAGGAAGTATTCTTTGTCCATTGTTGATGAAAAAAGTGGAGGTAGAGGTCATTTTCTCAGTAGTCTATCCTCCTTTTATTTAATTTTTCTTAACATTTAACTTCACTTAAATATTAAGATCGCATATAATATAGGAGAAAAGAGGTGATGTCATTGGATGAGGATATCATTCATTACAGCAAAAAAATCATTGAGTACTCAAATGCACTAGGTTCTATCTATGTAGAAGAGTATCAACGATTCTTAAAAAATGAGTATGCAGATTTAACAAGCAAACAAGAACTGACCCTTGAATTGCTGCGGTCGAAGACGAGAACAATCAATGAACTGGCTGATTATTTCTCCATTTCATCTAGTGCCGCTAGCCAGCTCATATCAAAGCTTGAGCAGCTTGGATATGTGAAAAGAGAGATTAATCCACATAACCGTAGAGAAATCATTGTTGATTTTGCTCAAAAGGGCCATGACTATCATAAAGATATTGAAAAAATTCAGCTGCATCTTATTCAAAAATACTATGCCCAGCTTTCAAAAGAAGATCTAAAAACATTATTATCGCTTTACGAAAAAATCTATCAAATTGCGAAAGAAACGCCTTAACCCGGCGTTTCGTGCATGAATATGTAAGTTAGATAAACGATGAAAGGGATGATCAAATGGACAGGATTCATTTGCAAGATGGACGTCATATTGGTTTGTCTCAATACGGTGATCTTGAAGGATTCCCAGTATTCTTTTTTCATGGGACACCTGGATCGAGAGTGATGTTTTTAGATGATGATCCAATCTCAAAAGAGCTTGGCATTCGTCTTATTTCTTTAGACAGACCTGGTTTTGGTTTATCTGATCCGCAACCGAACCGCACTATTTTAGACTGGGCAAAAGACGTACAGGAAGTGGCCGATCATCTTGATATCTCCCATTTTTCAGTGATTGGTGTCTCTGGAGGCGGGGCATTCGCTGCTGGTTGTGCCTATCAATTGCCAGACCGCATTCTTTCAGCTGCTCTCGTCTCAAGTACCACCCCATTTCAGGATGGTAAACCGCCTAAAAGTATGCTAAAGGAGAACAAGATTGCCTTTTTCCTCAGTAAAAGAATGCCTTGGCTCTTAAAGGCAAGCTATCGCGCTCAGAAAAAACTCATTGAAAAGAAACCAGAGAAATTCAAGAAACTAACGAAAAAAGGGAACAAACATTTACATCCATCGGATCGGCAATTTCTTCAAACCGATGAGCAACTGGAGCTGATGATGCGGCATTTATACGAAGCTACTCGTCAATCGGTTGATGAATGTATTCATGAACCAGATTTACTCTCACGGTCATGGGCATTCGATATGAAAGATATACAAATCCCTGTGGATGTCTGGCATGGAAAAGAGGATCAGATGGCCCCTTTTGCAGAGATAGAAAGCATTGCTCCGAACATTCCAAACGCCAAAATGCACTATATCGAGCAAGCAGGACATTTTCTGACTGATATAGATGATGTTTGGAGAGACATTTTACTCTCTTTAAAAAAACGGGCTGAACATCAGGTACACATATAAAAAAGACCCAATGATTCGTCGGGTCTTCTTCTTTTTAATACTGCTCGTAATAGGATTGAATTTTATCTGGATCTTTTGTTTTCGTCAGAGCCAGCATGAGTAAAATGCGTGCTTTTTGTGGATTTAATGAATCCGATGAGACAAAATGATGTTCATCATCCATTTTTTCATGTGTGACAATGCCATTTCCTGCACGGCTTGACCTCACGATCACCACGTCTTTCTTCACTGCATCAGTTGCCCCATTGATCGCTTCTGTTGACATCGTTCCATTTCCTGCGGCGGCAACGACAATGCCCTTCGCTCCTGCTTTAACGGCAGCATCATACACATACTTTTGATCATTTTGATAACCGTATAAGATATCTACTTGCGGCAGCTCTTTTAGCTTTGAAATATCGAATTCACTGTCAGCTGTATGTTTTCTTGTCGGTTCATTATAAAAAGAGACAACTTCACCCGCCACTTCTCCAATGTACCCTTGCTCAAGAGACTTGAACGAATCGGTTGTGGTGGTATTTGTCTTCGTAATAAAACGAGCAGAGGCAATTCGGTCATTTAATGTCACCATTACACCTTTGCCTTTGGCTTCTTTTGTCGAAGCAATTTTCACTGCATGATACAAGTTAAGCGGGCCATCCGCACTAATGGCAGATGCTGGCCTCATGGAACCCACTACCACCACTGGCTTATCACTTTTTACAACCAAATGTAAAAAATAGGCCGTTTCTTCTAATGTATCTGTACCATGTGTCACAACAATGCCATCTACTTGATCATCATTTAAAAGCTGATTGACTCGTTTCGCTAATTTTAAAAGAAGAGTGTTATCCACATTTTCACTGCCGACGTTCGCTACTTGCTCACCCGTGACATTTGCAATATCCTTCAGCTGTGGTACGGAAGCAATGACTTTATCGATTCCAAGTGCACCAGATTTATATCCAGTCGTATCTGTATTACTGTCTGAACTACCGGCAATCGTTCCGCCTGTTGCCAGCACCTTAATATTGGATAAAGATTTATTCCCTGTCTCAACAGCCGTGTTTTTTTCTTTTGTTTCACTGGTAGTGCTTTCTTGATTACTTTGATTATTCTCTTGAGTGCTATCGTTCGCACAAGCTGCGGTCACCAATAGTGAAACAGAAAGAAGGACAACACCAAACCATTTTGTTACGTTCATAAGATCATCTCTTTTCTTAAATGTGATGAATAATTATCTGTCTATAGGGTTTACTTTATACCATTCCTTCATTCATCAGCATGAGGTGAAAGTCACAGAACCAAATAAAGGAAAAAGGGCACTATTATCAAAATTTATTCATACCATAATACCTAAATTGACTTCAGAAATTGTTCTCAACCCATTTATGATAAAATGTAGGAAATCTTACAAAAAAGGAGTACATACAGTGCGTTCCGTTCAACCATTTTACAAAATCCTACTCACACTATTCTTCAGTTCCATTTTACTCAGCTTGTTCGTATGTTTATATCCACCGATTCAGGGAGAGCCTGCGTTTATGATGCTTTACACTCCCATCTTTTTTGTTTATTATTTCATCTTTTCGGTACCTTTACAGTTGTTGTTTTCTTTAAAGCCTAAGGCTTTTCATCCTCTTTATTTAGCGGCTTACTTACTGATAGCAATGATTGTCATGCTTTTTGTTATGGATGGAATTGAGAGCTCCACATCCCTCCCGATCATAATTGTCAGCAGTCTCATCTACTGGACCTGCGATTCTTTCATTCATCAAAGAATGCATAAAAAAAACACCTAATGTGTAGGTGTTTTTATCTATTCTAGTATGTGTTGACAGTGCTCCACATTATCCAAGACATCTTTCGGCGCGGTGACCTACTGATCACTAAGAGAATCTATCCTCAGTGATTGGAACTTTTTATTTCATGCTTGTGCCAGCGTGTGAAAAAATGGGGTCCTTCAATTCAAAATCAAATGTCTTCCCATCAACGATACCAACTGTTTTTGAACTGTCGTAAAGTTCAAGCAAGCACGCTGCCATTTCTTTTGATGTGTGATATTTCTTGATAGTGCCTTCATATTCGAATTGATCGACATCTAATGAACGCTTTGCAAATTCTGATTCTGTCGCAGCAGGCGCTAATACTTTTGCCTGTAATTTGGCTCCTTTTTCTTTCAATTCTAGGGCCAGACCTTCTGTAAAGGCGCTCACATAAAATTTCGTTGCTGAATAAGTGACAGCATTTCCGACGACGGTATAACCCGCTCTTGAAGAGATATTGATTAGCTGCGTCCCCTCTTTTTGCTCATAATCACGGACAAACAGAGTGGATAAAATTGTTAACGCTTCAATATTGAGATGAAGCATGTCCCCGATTTTTTTCACATCCTGCTCTCCTATTGAACCAAAATGGCCAAACCCAGCATTATTAATGAACGTATCCAGCTCATCACCAGCTAATGACTCATAGAAAGAATACACTTGCTCTCTGTCTGTTAAATCAACAGACTGGACTTTCACTTGAATATCGGGATATGTTTCTAGAATCTTTTCTTTCAGTTCTTGGAGTTTATCAAGCCGGCGTGCAGCTAAGATCAGATTTTTTCCTCTTGCTGCAAAGGCCAAAGCCGTTTCATATCCAATACCTGAACTTGCCCCTGTAATGACTGTATAGCCCATTGTATATCCCCCTATTCGTATCTTCTAGCTGTTTAAAGTATAGCGAGAGCATGTGACTCTAGTCAATTTTGAAGAGATTCAAAGAGACATGAACAACTGAACGTTCAGCATTTAATCGGTTTCTTTTGAATTATGTTGGAGGATAGCCTGCTGAGCTTTTTTTGTTAATTTGTGAAAAACCAGTTGATAGGAATGTTCAATTAGCTCTTCGACAAATGAAGATGGAATATCTGCATCAAGATAAATAGAATTCCAATGCGTCTTATTCATGTAATAGCCGGGAATAATTCCTTCATGCATTTCTCTTAATTCTTCAGCACGTTGCGGATCACATTTTAAAGTGATAACTGGCTTGCGATCGACGTCTCCCCCCATCATGGCGAACATCTTTCCACCTATATGATAACGATCTGCCTGCCACTCAGGTTGATAGTCGTGGGTTGCTCCTTGTAAAGAAAGACAAAATGCCTGTAGTGTCTCTTTTTTCATTCTATTAGCTCCTTTTTAGATGTCTTCTATCTTACTATTATATCGACTACTGCGATTGTTGTATCTACACTTCTTTTCAAGACGTCAGCAAGAACACAAAAAAAGCACAGAAAAAAAGTCTGTGCTTTTTACTGATATCCGAATATTTCTTATTCAAACGCCTTCTTAAGCTGATCGCTCATCAGATGCCAAGCCTCTTCAGCTATCTTTAAATCTCCGGCATGAGTGAACGCATGAGGGACTCCTTTAAATTGTTTGTATGTGACATCTACCCCTGCTTCTTTTAACTTGTCCGCATAATGCTCAGCTTCTTCAGCTAGTGAATCCTTCTCAGCTGTGATAACAAGAGCTGGAGGCATTTGTGCTAACACTTCTCTCTCTGCAAAGACCGGAGAAACGAGCGGATTGTGCGGATCTTGACCTTGCAGGTAGAAGGCATTAAACAGTCTCGCCATTTCAACTGGAATTGCTTCTTCAAACGCTGGCTTTTGTGCTGGATCAGTAGCTAAATCAAGCGGCGGATAGTCAAGCACTTGATAGACAATCGGAAGTTTGTTCCCTTTTTGGATATCAAGCAAACAAACCGCTGTTGCCAAATTCCCACCTGCACTATGTCCACCAATGGCTAATCGATTTGGGTCTATTTGTAGTTCATCAGGATGTTCATATAACCATTTCATCACATCGTAGCATTCATGAAGAGCGGCCGGGAAAGGGTGCTCCGGTGCCAGCTGATACTCCACATTGACGACGATACACTCCGCACGATCTGCTATGACCGGACACCAATGATTATCCATTTCAGCACTTCCAAGTATAAAACCGCCGCCGTGCAAATTCACGAAAACAGGAAGGGGTTGTTTCAATGTTTTCACAGGTTTAAATACCCACACCTTTGTTTCACCAGCACCCGTTGGGATATCATATTCCATTTTGTTCACTTCAGGAGGGTGGACTGGCTTTAATTCTGATTGACCAGCTAATGAATCTTCAGCTGGTTGACGTAATGACTCAGCCATTTTGATTTGTTCGTCTAAGTTCATGATCTCAGCTCCTATTCTATTCTTTTATCTCTATCCATTCGTTACGAATTTCGTCTTTTCCTTCAATGTCGTCAGAGAGTCGTTGCTTTTTATCTATCTCCCCATTTTTAGCTCCTTTGAAACAAACATTCACCCCTGTGAATAAATAAAAAAAGCACTGTGGCGCTAAGTCCTCAGTGCTTTTCATATATTATGATACTTGTTGTTCTACTTTCACTCGTTTAATAAAGAAAGCAATTACCAAGCCAATCACTGTCATGATGACAGCAAAGATAAAGGCATGCTGGACGCCATTTGTAAAGGCGAGCAGCTGATTGACTGGATTAGCGGGATCAGCCACATTTTGCATAAAACTGCGAGCTCCTGATGAAAGGATCGAGATACCAACCGCAGTCCCAATCGCTCCTGACACTTGCTGCAATGTATTCATAATCGCTGTACCGTGCGGATATAGCTCTGGCGGCAGCTGATTCAAACCGTTTGTTTGGGCAGGCATCATGATCATCGCAATCCCAACCATTAACGTAATATGAAGCGTCACGATATAACCGATTGACGTATTCATACTTAAGTTCGTGAAGCCAAACATGGTCGCTGCAACGATGACAAGACCTGGGATGACAAGCCATTTCGGCCCAAATTTATCAAAAAGCCCACCCATGATTGGCGATAGCAGTCCATTGATAATTCCACCTGGTAATAGCATTAAACCTGCTGTAAATGTAGAGAGTGCCAAGGACGTTTGCAAATATAATGGCAAGATCATCATAGCAGACAGCATCACCATCATGCACACTAAGATCAGAAGTAACCCGATCACAAACATTGGATATTTAAATGGGCTTAAATTCAACATCGGTTCTTTCATGTTTAACTGTCTTAGGGAGAACACAAGAATGCCAATGACACCTACAACAATCGCCACAATCACATGCATACTGCTCCAGCCGCCGCCTTCACCAGCACTGCTAAAGCCATACACAATTCCACCGAAACCGATGGTTGATAGCACAATCGATAAAATGTCGATTTTCGGTCTTGTGGGTTCCGTAATATTTTGCATAAAAATATACCCAAATGCGAGTGCAGCAACCAATAACGGAAGCGAAATCCAAAAAATCCAATGCCATGTTAACGATTTAAGAATGAGACCAGAGACCGTTGGACCAACTGCTGGGGCAAACATAATGACAAGACCAATAATCCCCATTGATCTACCTCTTTTATGAGGTGGAATGATGACCAAAATCGTATTAAACATCAATGGAAGAAGCAAGGCTGTTCCTACTGCCTGCACCACACGTGCCACCATTAAAATACTGAAGACAGGTGCAACGGCCGCAATAAATGTACCGATGATCGAAAAGACCAGTGAGGTGATGAAAAGCTGTCTTGTTGTAAACCATTGAAGAATGAGGCCTGAAATTGGAACAAGAATCCCTAGTGTTAATAAATAGCCGGTTGTAAGCCACTGAGCAGTCGTTGCTTCAATACCAAAATCTAATGTTAAACTTCTCAGCGCCATGTTGAGTGCCGTTTCACTAAAAAGTCCAATAAATCCAGCTGTGATAAATGAAATAATAATGGGCAGCGTTCGAATGTCGGAAGCTGCTGTTTGCTGTTTGTTCATATTAAGTTGGCTCCTTTTCTTTTTCAATTTTGATAAACCATAAGTAGTTAGGCTGGACAGAAATGAGCCACTTCAATGTCTAGGAAAAGACAGACAAAACCTGTCTTTCCGCAGCGAATTGTGCAATTTTTTCAATTGAGTAGCCGGATTCATGAATATAAAACATGAGTTCAGGCGTCATTGGAGAGGACATACATAATGTCGTCAACTCAATGTCTTGTATGTTCGCTTCTCCTTTTACTTTCGCTTCCTCGAGCAAATCACGAATGATTTGTTTGAGTGATTGACTGTAATGACAATCATATACTTTACTTGTCTGCTCTAAATTTCCAGAGATCGTCAGCATCCGAATCCAGTCTAAGTGATGACCAACGATGAGATGGATCTCCTCGAGAACATATTGCAAACGATCTTGAACCGGCTGATCACTGATTTTATTTAAGTAAAGATGCAAAGCAGGGATCAGCTGTTCAAATCTCTCACCAAGAATAGAGAGACACAAATCACTTTTATTTGCATAGCGGCGGTAAAGGGTTCCTTGACCAACACCAGCTGTTTTTGCGATTTTATGCATGCTGACATTCTCTACACCAAACTCTTGAAACAAAGAGAAAGCGACCTCTTCAATTTCCTTTCCAATATCCTTTTCCATGATGCTTCACCTTCATCCACCTTGCTTATATCTCTATGTGTAAATCAAATTTCTTTCATTTTCATTAGGACAATTGTACCGGTATTATCTTACGGACAACTGTCCGCTTTGTCAATCATTATTTTTTACCTATCAATTTTCTTTTCATTCTATTAAAAAAACACACTGTTTATCATTATTTAGACCGATTTTCCATTTTGAGAGAATCGTGTATGATCAAAAAGAAAACGCTTTCAAAAAAGAGAGGGGAATGCCTACATGTCTTACCGTGTAAAACGAATGTTGATGCTGCTTGTCACTGGATTATTCTTAAGTTTGTCCACATTTGCTGCAAGTGCCTCGGCACAAACGGGCGGGTCGTTTTATGAACCGTTCAACAACTATAATACCGGGTTATGGCAAAAAGCCGATGGGTACTCGAACGGAAATATGTTTAACTGTACGTGGCGCGCAAACAATGTCTCCATGACGTCGTTAGGGGAAATGCGATTATCGCTCACAAGTCCTTCGTATAATAAGTTTGACTGTGGAGAAAACCGCTCCGTTCAAACATATGGCTATGGACTTTATGAAGTCAACATGAAACCAGCCAAAAATGTTGGGATCGTGTCTTCGTTCTTTACTTATACGGGACCGACTGATGGTACGCCTTGGGATGAAATCGACATCGAATTTCTAGGAAAAGATACGACAAAGGTTCAGTTTAACTATTATACCAATGGTGTCGGAAATCATGAAAAAATCGTCAACCTTGGTTTTGATGCAGCAAACTCTTATCACACATATGCGTTCGACTGGCAGCCTAACTCGATTAAATGGTATGTGGACGGTCAATTAAAACATACGGCTACTACTCAAATCCCTCAAACACCTGGAAAGATTATGATGAACTTATGGAATGGTGCAGGTGTCGATGAATGGCTCGGCTCCTACAACGGTGTTACTCCACTTTACGCTCATTACAATTGGGTGCGTTACACAAAAAGATAACCACATCACAAAACCTGTGACAAGTCACAGGTTTTTCTTCATTTAAATAGAGCTCGTTTTTAATTGATGAACTAGTTTTTGTTCATAACTGTGGATAATATCTTCATAACTTTCAATCTTGTAATCTAACCGTTTAATCGTTTCTTCGATTTCCTTTTGTTTGTCTACGAGTCTTTCTCTCTCATTGACCAAAATACGCTTCCTTGAGGACAATGTACGATCCTCTCCCTCGATAAATAAAGCCGTATATTCTCTAAGAGCATCAATTGACAGACCCGCATTTCTCATACATTTAATAAATTCTATCCACTGAATATCTTCTTCTGTATAATCACGAACACCATTTTCATCACGCCTGATCGGTCTAATTAAACCTATATTCTCATAATACCTGAGCGTAGCAGTAGATAAATCGAGTTGTTTGGCGGCTTGTGCTATTTTCATTGTTTTCACCCTTCTCTTCTTTCTCTTACTTGACGATCTCCCTTTTCCCATCATCTCCATTTTTATCGAGAAGACAAGATACTTTTGGCTCAAATCTTGATTCAAGGTTGATGCTAAAGCCTGAATTCAAGCGATCAGAAGGTTCTATGTTGACTTAAAGTTCACTTTAAGACGTACAGTATAGAGGAAGGACCGAATCTTACTTTTGAAAGGATGATCCAGAATGTGTCAGACGCACCAATCAAATGTTTTAAGTGTTTCCCATGCAAAAGCAAACTTTGAACGGACAACCATTGAACGAAGAGCACTTCGTCCACATGATATTTTAATTGATATTCAGTTTAGCGGGATCTGTCATTCAGATATCCACAGTGCCTTTGATGAATGGGGCGGCGGTATTTTCCCAATGGTTCCGGGTCATGAGATTACTGGAGTTGTTTCAGCTGTTGGGGATGCTGTCACGAAATTCAACATTGGTGATCGTGTAGGCGTCGGTTGTTTTGTCGATTCTTGCGGTACATGTGAATATTGCCAAAATGGAGATGAACAATATTGCAAGAAAGGAGTCGTTCAAACTTATAATAACCTGGATTATGATGGAGAACCAACTTACGGCGGCTACAGTCAGAAAATTGTTGTGACAGAACGATTTGTTGTCAATATTCCTGACCAGCTCTCCCTCGATGTCGCCAGCCCTCTTCTCTGTGCAGGCATCACAACGTATTCTCCATTAAAACACTGGAAGGCTGGGCCTGGCAAAAAAGTGGCGATTGTCGGAATGGGCGGTCTAGGTCATGTCGCCATTCAATTTGCACGCGCACTTGGCGCAGAAGTGACTGTATTAAGCCGCTCTATGAATAAAAAAGAAGAGGCGCTGTCATTTGGTGCAAAAGACTATTTTGCTACAAGTGACTCTGATACGTTTAAGACACTAGCCGGTCAATATGATCTCATTCTCAATACCGTCTCTGCCAATATCAACGTGGATGCCTATTTGTCCTTACTTCGTGTTGACGGAACATTAGTAAACGTCGGTGCACCACCAAAGCCAGACAACTTCCATGTGTTTTCATTAATTACGGGACGTCGCAGCATCGCCGGCTCACTCGTTGGCGGCATCCAAGAAACACAAGAAATGCTCGATTTCGCAGCTGCTCACAAGATCGCACCACAAATTGAAGTGATCAACGCAAACCAAGTCGATGAAGCATATGAACGTGTGCTCAATAGTGATGTGCGTTATCGGTTTGTGATTGATATTTCAACATTATGATCAAAAAATCATGTTCAAAGACTAGCCTGTTTGGCTGGTCTTTTGTTGTTTCAATCAAAATAAAAAAGGCTACTATATGAATAGTAGCTCAAAAGATCGGTTTATATTTTGCGAAAAAGCATATTATGAACGATTTGTACTCCTATTGGTTACTCGATGTATATGAATGATTAAATAGACAAGCTCTTCATCGGTAGGAGTGATCCTATCATTTTTCTCTAGGTATGTGACCATTTTTTGTGCACAGCTATATGCTTTTGGATAACGGTTTTTTATTTGTTCAAAAAGCGAATCATTTTCATCCGGTATTCCCTCTTTAGAGAGAATTCGATAGGCAAAATATCTTAAATGTGTCATAAACCTACTATAATTTATTGAATTTTCGTCTAGTTTAATGCCATAGTGGTATTTCACAATATTGATTAGATCATTCACAATCTTGGTCACTTCAATGGTTTGCTTCATATCACTCCCGCTCTGTTGAGCATTTACAAAATGAAGCGCAATGGACGCAGCTTCTTCAGTTGGCAGTGCAATTTGAAGCCGCTCTTCAACGATTTTTAGTGCCTCTAAAGCCACATGATATTCCTCTTTATGAAATTTTTGAATTTCCCATAAAAGCGGGTTTCTGATATCGATGCCTTCTTGATATCGTGTTATGGCAAAACTAATATGGTCCGTCAAGGTTAGGTAAATATTTTGGTTGAAACTTACGGCTAATTTATTTTCAGCATATTCAATCATGTCTTTTGTTAGTTCTAAATATTCGATGTTAATATGTTCAATGAGTTCAGTCAGCTTGTTGGTTTGACCTTTGTCAATGACAAACTTTTTATCCACTTTCGAAAAGTCTACCTCTTCACTGTTATGCTTATTAAAACCGATCCCTTTCCCCATCACAATCATTTCATGATCCATCTCATCACTTAATAAGATGACATTGTTATTAAAGATTTTTTTGATTTTCATTTAGATCACCCACTTTCCTACAATCCTAAAGAAGAAAATCCAGAGAAAATTTAACGTTCTCATTTTAATCTATCATACTTTATTAAAAAAATACTTTTATCATTTTAAAATGTTAAAGCTGACTAAATGAGATCAGTTCGATGCCTTGTTCTTTCATGTAACCTAACCACTCCTGCTTTAACAATAACTGTAGATCCTCTTCTCGCTCATCATTTAATGAAGAAATTGTTCGCAACTCATCATCAACAAATCCAGGATGGCACGGTATTTCAATCGTTGCGTTTGTCTGTTTATATTTTGCTATCGTATTGATGAGGACAGATTCCTGCATAATGGGAACTGAGAAATCTGCGCATAATACATCTGTCGTTTTCACACCCGATTCGGCTAATTGAGATTTAATGAAAGGATCATCCGTTAAAACATCATCTTTTCTCATAGGAACACGATATTCTTTGGCCAATTCAAGGATGATCTGAAACATCTCTGCATGCATAACACTAAAACCATGATGTGTGTCAATATGTGTCAGTGTTAATCCCGAAGAAAGGAACTTTTCGATTTGGGCTCTGAGCTCTGCACGGACTTCTCCTTTATGAAACGTACTTGGAATCAATGATGGCTTTCGATAGAAATTCCCTTTGCCATCTACAATCGACTGAACCTTCCCACTTTCAAGTATAGGTTTCAATAATGTAAGGTTTAAGTGGACTCCCATTGCTTCAATTCCTGCTTCTTTTGCTAATTCTATAGATCGATCAAAATGTCTTGTATTCGTCAACATCGTGGTATCTGTAATGATCCCTTCTTGCATCCCTTTCAAAATGCCTTTACTCACTGACTCTGTTAAACCAAAGTCATCTGCATTGATAATTAACCTCACGGAAGCACACTCCTTTTCCTGATATTTAGAGACAAACACCAGGTAAAGAATACCTGGTGTTCATATTAAGATTTTTTCTTTAGATTCAGTAAATCTTCGTTCTTTTGAATTTGCTCTTCAACTGGAACAACCGCATCTATGTGCTCATATTGGTCGGAATTTGTGATGACAATTGGTGTTGTCGTCTGAAAACCAGCTTCAATGATTTTATCTAATTCAAATTTGATGAGAGGCTGGCCTTGTTTCACATCATCCCCTTGATTCACCAAACAAGTGAAATACTTTCCATCCAGTTTCACCGTATCTATTCCTACATGGATTAATATTTCGGCTCCCTTTTTAGAAATCATGCCAACTGCATGTCCACTTTCCATTGTAACTGATATGACGCCATCTACAGGGGCAACGACTTCCCCTTGGCTCGGTTCTATCGCAATTCCTTTCCCCATCGCTTCTGAAGAAAAAACAACATCACCCACTTGTTGAAGTGCTTTCACTTGTCCAGAGAGAGGGCTCATGATTGACTCGTTTGTTTCAAGCTCTTTATTCGTAGCGTTGTCTTCTTTTTTCTGTTGATGCTTCAATTCATATCCAAATATGATGGGAAGAACTGCTGCAATAACAATCGTTATCACAATACCTAGGATATAGAGAATCATCGGACTTTGAGCCGGGAACGTAAATACGTTAAGGAAGAAATTAAAGACAACTAATTTTACGTTAAAGATCGCAATCAGCGCTCCTCCAATGGCTCCTGCTACAACCATATAGATCATTGTTTTTCTATGTCGAAGGATAATCCCATATAAAATGGGTTCCGTAATTCCAGATAAAATGGCTGATAGAAATGTCGAACCACTTAAGGCTTTCATATCTTTGTCTTTTGTTTTCAAGAAGACCCCTAAAGCAATCCCCATTTGTGCTGCAACAGATGCTGCTGCCAATGGCACAATTAAATCAGATCCACTTTTAAGATTTTCTAAAATGATAGGCACCATTGCCCAGTGCAGTCCAAACAAAACTAAGAAAGACCAAGACCCTCCAATGATAATACCCGATACAATATGACTGCTATTGATCAAATAATTGACCAAGTCGCCTAACCATGTCCCTAAATAAACACCAAATGGTCCAACGAGCATGGTTGTTAAAGGTACAGTGATCAAGATAGATAAAAACGGAACAGCAAATATTTGAATATTTTTGTGAATGACTTTCTTTAAATTTCTTTCAATGAATGCAAATAGACTGACGGCAATAAATATAGGAAATATTGATGATGCGTAATCTAATAAAGGAACTGGGATTCCTATAAAGGAGACAACGTTTCCTGCCTCACGCAGAGCAGTGAAGTTAGGCTCTAGCAGTGCTGCACCAATAGCACCTGCTACATATGGGTTTGCACCTAATACTCTAGCAATCGTGACTCCTAATAAAATGGGTAAGAAATAAAATACTGCATTACCAGCTGCCGCAAGAACGGCGTACGTACCACTTTCTGGCGTTAATATATGAAGATTTTCTAAAACGATTAACAGTGCTTTCATCAAACCTGCCCCTGCAAAAGCAGGAATTAATGGCGTTAAACTTCCTGAGATTAAAGCAAACACTTTTGATAAAATGGTTTGTTTTTGCTCTGATTTCCCGACGGAATGGTCATCATTAAATTGCCCTTGACGTTCAATTTCTTGATAGACATCAGATACATGACTTCCAATGACCACTTGCAATTGCCCGCTACTTTCAACTACCTTTAAAATGTCTGGATGTTGCTCCAGTTCACCTTTTTTCACTTTATCACTTTGGCTCACCCTAAAGCGCAGCCTTGTTGCACAATGAGTGACACCTTGAACATTCTCACTGCCACCCACCAATTTTAAAATATCTTTTGCTAACGTCACTTTATCCACTTTCATCGCCTCCAGAAAAATAGTTTAAACCAAACTTTTTTACGAGTTCCCCCCTTCAAAACAATAAACATGTTATCTTTCTATGTTGAAATAAAAAAACCTGAATTGAGGCCGGTTAATTGCATCGCAATGCAATTAACTCACATCAATTCAGGTTTCGCCTGCCGAACAGTCACAATCCCTTTTCATATATGTCATTGTCATGAAGATTTGCTGAAAAAAGGTATAAAAAAACCTAAACTGAAACCAATACAATAACAAACATTATTGTACACGTATCAATTTAGGTATCGCCCTTAACGGTCACAATCCTATTATGAAACTGCTTACACATTTAATATAGAGTATTTTTTTAAGAAATACAATATAAATTTTAACTAATTCAATTCTTGTTAAAGAACGTTTGAGTAAAAAAGAAAATAAAATAATTTATGGAAATTCCGCATTTTGTCAATCTAGTATGTTATACTATACACTAACCTTTGAAGCATGAAATTTTTTACGAATACCTTGCACCATCTCCCTACTTGTACGCTGAGTAGGGTTTTTTCATGCAAAAAAAACAGGCCCTCTGTAGAGAACCTGTTTTGAAAAAAGAAGATTAAGCAGTTTTTTGAACGTTAGCAGCTTGAGCTCCACGAGAACCTTGCTCTACGTCAAATGTTACTTTTTGACCTTCGTCTAAAGATTTGAATCCGTCACCTTGGATAGCTGAGAAATGTACGAATACATCGTCGCCTTCTTCACGTTCGATAAATCCAAAACCTTTTTCTGCGTTAAACCATTTTACTGTACCTTGTTCCATGATTGTTGCCTCCTCGTGCGTTTACCACACAATGTATTATACTATCCTTGCCCAAAGTACCCTCAAGACGAAAAGTCAATCTTCATACTATCCTTTACGCCGAACAAAAATAATTACTTTTTATTATAGCATGAATCGGAAATAATTGCAATTTGTTGATTTAAAAGCATATCACACATGACATAGTGACTCAAATAAGAGAGGTGAATTGATGGTAAAAAGAATAATCTAGTTCCGTCTCACTCCAGTAAACTCTTATTGATAAATACTACACATTTTCCGACTCCAGTCTATTTAACCAGTTATGGACTAATGAATGAAACACATCGGGTTGTTCAATCTGCAGGTTGTGACCAGCCATATCAAGCACTGCAAAAGTGGCCCTTGGATAGTCTTCGATCAGCCGCCACGCATCGTGATATCCGACGACATGGTCTTGACGTCCTGTGATCATGAGCGTAGGATACTGAAATTCAGAAGGAATATCGAAAGTAAAGCCATATCCATTTTGAAGAATATTGTTGATGAATTCATGATTTGTTTGTTTAGAAGGAAGGTAAATTTCATCGCGAAACCTCTCCCATTCCGTTTTTCCTTGCACAACCGCCATGGAGCAAAATTCATCCGCCTCTTCTGAAGACAGTTGTGAAATTAAGTGACTGTCACTTTTTAGAACGGTCTTCTCTGGCACGACTCTTTTATCGAATACAGGTATAGTCATTGGAGCCACAAGCAGTAATCCACGAACGGTTTCCCGGCGTGAATGAACAATACCTCTAGCTATGTACCCTCCATACGAATAACCACAAACAATGAACTGTTCATCAGGGATCATCTCGTCCAAAAGACGCAATACCGCTTCTAACATATCATCTGAGTTCTGAATAGATGGATGCGGCTTGGAACGTCCCATCCCCGGTAAGTCTATGTATATTCTTTTCCAACCGCTTTGTTTTTCAAATACCGGTTCCAATGCATGTAACATCACTTGATGGTCAAGTGTCCAACCATGCAATATCACGATCGGAAATCCCTCTCCAATGACTTTATGGTAAATTGACATGTATTTTCCTCCTTTCCTAACCTTCAACATTTTATCACAATTTGAGCAATATTCTTCGTTTCACAGAACTTGATATTATCGTAATGCCATAGATAATGGTTCTATCACTTCGAAAATATAAAAAACCAAAGGTCTATAACCTTTGGTTTCTTAGATGCGGCCGAGAGGACTTGAACCTCCACGGGTTATTCACCCACTAGGCCCTCAACCTAGCGCGTCTGCCATTCCGCCACGACCGCGTGTATGATGTGCTCATATATTCATAAGTGCACTGTTTGAAAAAACAATGCGGGTGAAGGGACTTGAACCCCCACGTCATAAAGACACTAGATCCTAAGTCTAGCGCGTCTGCCAATTCCGCCACACCCGCGTGACAATGGTGAGCCATGAAGGACTCGAACCTTCGACCCTCTGATTAAAAGTCAGATGCTCTACCAACTGAGCTAATGGCTCATCTGCTATGCAGAAAAACATATATAAAAAGTGGCTGGGCTAGCTGGATTCGAACCAACGCATGACGGAGTCAAAGTCCGTTGCCTTACCGCTTGGCTATAGCCCAACGAATCAACATAAAAAAGAAAACATGACCCGTACGGGATTCGAACCCGTGTTACCGCCGTGAAAGGGCGGTGTCTTAACCGCTTGACCAACGGGCCATATGATAATGGCGGAGAAGGAGGGATTTGAACCCTCGCGCCGCTCGCGCGACCTACACCCTTAGCAGGGGCGCCTCTTCAGCCACTTGAGTACTTCTCCATTATGGCTCCGCAGGTAGGACTCGAACCTACGACCGATCGGTTAACAGCCGATAGCTCTACCACTGAGCTACTGCGGAATAATAAGACATGTTTCATTATATCTATGCCAGAAAAATGTGTCAAGAATTTTTAAACGTTTCATTCCTGCTCCATTTGCGACGACTTTTATAATTTAACATATACTAATATAACAGTCAAGCCTTTTTCCATGCCATTTGTTTAACTTGGCAGAAAGCCCCCGACCTCCACGTAGACCAAGGGCCTTGATGCAGCCTTCCTCATAAGATTAAGACAAATGAAACTTTCGCATCCACTTATAAAAAGTACTTCTTGGCACTCCTGCTAACCTCGCTGCTTCTGACACATGACCTTTTGTTTTATGCAGTGCGTCTATCACTGTTTGCTTTTGAATGCGTTCCCTGAATGTGAGTTCTTTTGAAGTCTCCGGTTGCTCTGCTGGATGCAGCTTCTGTTTTTTCTGATCAATCGCCTCTAATACTGAAGCATATTGCGATTCACCAATCCATCCGCCTTTCGGAAAGAGGACCCTTAGATGTTCAAACAGGTTAAAAAGCTCTCTTATGTTTCCTGGCCAATGATACGCCTGTAATTTCTGAAAAAATGATTCAGGAAACGCTGCATTCCAGTGATGCTTCTTTTGGTAATAACGATACAAATCATGAATGTCTTCTTTTCTTTCTCTAAGCGGCGGGATATTGATCGGATAGACATGAAGACGGTAATACAAGTCTTCTCGTATTTTTCCTTCTTTCAGCAGTTCGTTCATATTACGGTGAGTCGCTGTAATGATTCGAATATCCAAAGGGATTTCGTGTGTCCCGCCGAGCGGTACGACTGCCCTTTCTTCTATCACCCTAAGAAGCGCTACTTGCATCGCATATGGGATTTCGCCTATTTCATCTAGAAAGAGTGTTCCTTTATGGGCTTGTTCAAATTTACCTTTACCTCCGTGGCGTTTTGCTCCTGTAAAAGCACCTTCAGCATAGCCAAACAGCTCACTTTCTAACAGGCTTTCAGGAATGGCTCCGCAATTAACAGCAATGAACGGCCCTTTATGCCTTTCACTGGCGAAGTGAATGGCTCTAGCGGCGAGTTCCTTCCCTGTCCCTGTTTCTCCCCAAATATACACATGAGCATCTGTTTGTGCCGCTCTCTTCATCTCACTAAGCGTCTGTTGAAATACCTTACTTGTTCCTGATTCCCCGGGAAATTGAGCAAAAGAAACGGTCATGCTGCTTTTCGCTACTTCTTCAAGAGAAAGGGATATGCCTAGCACCTTCCCGTCTTGCTCTGATTGAATGATCTGCTTTCCCCGGATAACAAATGGATGATCCTTAAGCCGCTCAACATCCATTCCATGCCAGTCTGAAAATCGATCTCTAATCGACCTGCTGGCAGACACAATTTGCTTTTTTTCATTACAGACCACATACGGTTCATCTGCTTCCACCTGCTGAAGACAATGAGTGATCAGTTCCATCTCTCTCCTTTTTTGCTCGACTTGAATGTCTCTCTCTATGGCATAAGCAACCGTTGAAGCCATTCCAAGCATAAAAGGGTGCTTGTTATCCGTCATACAGGAGATATCAATCACCCCTATGATTGTACCGTCCGCATCGCGAATTGGAGCAGCTGAACAACTCCAATGATGAGAGGCGATAGAAAAATGCTCCGTTCCGTTGATCGTCACCGCTTCTCCGATGACGAGTGCCGTTCCGATCGCATTTGTCCCTACATCTGTTTCAGTCCAGCGTGAACCCTCCATAAAATTAATTCTTCTGGCTTCCACCATCGTTCTTTCGCTTCCTGTCAGACTTAGCACATAACCATCTGCATCAATGAGTAAGGCCAGCATATCAGAATCTTTTAATTGCTGATTGATTTTATTTAAGTAAGGAAGAGCCGCATTTAGGAATAATGAATATTTCTTTTTTTGGGCACTGAATCGTTCCTTTTCTAACAACGACTGTCCTTTATCTAAATACGGATTCACATTTGCCTGTTTACACCTGTGCCATGATTCTGCCACTCTCTTATTCAGACGAGACTGATCAAGCAAACCTTCACGAACAAAACGTTTCCACGTATTTAAATAACAAGGCGTCGGATTCATTCCATCCTCTCCTCTGGGGGCTTTTTATTCATTATAGATAAACATAAAAGCGCTTTCAATTATCATTGGCTAACCCAAGAAGTCAATTGGATAGAAAAGGAGTCTCTTTCAGCAGTGCACCGCTCTTCCAATGGTTTGCAGAACGGCTTCGTGTATTGCCTCTGAAAGTGTCGGATGTGCCGCAATAAACTGCTCTAATGTATCAGCGGTCAACTCTGCATGCATCATCACCGCCGCTTGTCCAATCATTTCTGTTGCATTCGGTCCAATGATTGAAATGCCTAATATTTCTTGATATTGCGGCTCTACAATGACCTTTACGTGACCGGCTGGTTGATTTAAGATTAATGCTTTTCCATTTGCAGAAAATGCACATGTCCCTATCCGAATCTCCTCATATTGTTTTCTAGCACTCTCTTCATTTAAACCAACACTCGCGATTTCTGGAGAGGTGTAGATGCACCTCGGAATCACTTGTTCATTGACCTTTAGATGTTCACCTGATGCATGGGAAGCCGCAACCGTCCCTTCATGAAAGGCAGTATGAGCAAGCTGGACACCACCTGTCACATCACCGCACGCATAAATATGCGGGAGATTGGTTTGCATATGTTCATTGACGTAGATTCCGTTTCTATCAAATTCAATTCCAATCTGATCAAGATTCAACTCTCCAAGTTGCGGAGTTCTACCAATCGCCATTAAGCAAAGATCCGACTGGATGTCACAACGTTCTCCTTGATTATTCTCCACCACTACTTTTCTTGAAGTGGAATCAAGCTGTTTGACTGTGGCGGACGTCAAAATGTTTACACCCGTTTCTTCGAGCTGCTCGTGAAGACATTGTGCTGTATCACGATCTTCTTCTGGTAAAATGTGCACTGCCCGTTCAATCATGACAACCTTTGATCCCATTCTGCTAAAGATGCTCGCAAACTCACAGCCAATCACCCCGCCCCCAATGATACAAAGTGAATCTGGGATCGAAGAAAGTGACATGGCCTCCTTGCTGTGAATGATCCATTCGCCATCAAAAGGTGCAAACGGTAAAGCCGCAGGCACAGCCCCTGTTGCAATAATGATTTGTTTTGCTTGAATGATTTCAGACTTTCCTTCACTTTCTATGAATAGCTCATGTGCTGATAGAAATGAAGCCTTCCCATTTACCACGGTAATTTTGTTTTTATTCATCAAGTAACGAACACCATCAGTGAGCTGCTTGACGACAGACTGTTTTCGTTTTTGAACGGCCTTCCATTGGATGATGGGCTCATGTTCTGGAAGCTCAATTCCAAAATGTCCAGCTGATTTCACATGCTCATACATATCGGCGCTTTGCAAAAGTGCTTTGGTCGGGATACAGCCTTCATTGAGGCAGGTACCCCCCAGCTGACCTTGATCAATTAACACAACCTCCCTGCCAAAACGGGCGGCTGTTATGGCCGCCACATAACCTGCTGGTCCGCCTCCTATAATGACCAGTGTCATGGTACATTCACCTTCTTTCTATAAAAGAATGGATATTGGTTCTTCTAAGTGTGCTTTGACCGTTGATAAAAATGCAGAGGCAGGCGCCCCGTCCAGCACGCGGTGATCAAACGTAAGACTGAGTGGTAGGATGGTCCCTTTGCACAATTCATCCTCTCGATAAACAGGGGTGTCATACATTGTTCCGACACCAAGGATCCCCGCTTCCGGCGGATTCAAAATTGGTGTGAAATGCTCTACACCATACGCTCCAAGATTGGTGATGGTAAAGGTAGAACCTTTGATTTCGTCATGTAGAAGCTTTCCTTTACGTGCTTTTTTACCATACAATTTTATGCCCTTCGCCAGCTCTATGAGCGTTAACCGCTCCGCATGCCGAATAACCGGTACAGCCAATCCGTTATCTAACGCAGCAGCAATCCCAAGATGAACATTCTCAAAGGTTTCGACAACTCCGTTATGATATTGACTGTTCATCGCAGGATGTTCTAACAACGATAGGATCACTGCTTTGGCTACAAAATCGGTGATGGTCAACTTTGTCTCGTAACGTGCGATGGCTGTTTCATTCAGCTGTTGTTGTAGGTTTGTCAGTTTTGTCACGTCCGCTTTCATCGTAATGGTTAATTGTGCACTTGTTTGCAGGCTTTCCATCATTCTTGAGGCAATTGTTTTCCGCATCATGTTAATAGGCTGTTGCACTGTCTCGTTTTGTTTCTTCTCTTTCCGTTCAGGAAGTGCACGAAGCACATCCTCTTTCGTAATTCTTCCACCTGGTCCTGTCCCCACTAGCGTATCAATGTCTAGGTTTGCGCTATTCGCCATTTTACGGGCAACAGGGGAGATTTTTTTTCTCTCTTTCTTTGGTTTTGACTGGATTTCTTTTTCTTTCTTTCTCTCCACCTGTTCATTTCCTTCACCGATATAGCAGATGACCGTGCCAGGCGGTACACCTTCTCCCTCAGGTACTTTTATATCCAATATGGTTCCTTCAGCAGGTGATTCAATCTCTATTTCAATTTTTTCGGAGTTGATGCTTGCAATGCTTTCTCCTTTATTTACGGTCTCACCGACCTCTTTATTCCAGACAGATACCGTTCCTTCTTTCATCGACATGCCCAATTTAGGCATCACAACTTCGACAGCCATCTCCCTCTCTCCTTTCTCTAGTTCAAGATCTTGTCATGACTCTTGCCAATCATCTCTAATACGGTGTTCACAACTTTATCGGGTGTTGGCAAATATATATCTTCAAGAGGTGGTGAAAATGGCACCGGTGTATGAGGAGCCGTCACTTTTTTGATTGGTGCGTCCAGTAAATCAAATCCTTTATCCGCAACCAGAGAAGAAATATCTGAGGCAATTCCGCACCTCGGATTTGCTTCATCCACAATGACAAGCCGATTTGTTTTCTCTACTGAAGTTAGAATCGCCTCTTCATCGAGTGGTGACAAACTTCTTGGATCAATCACTTCCGCTTCAATACCTTGAGCAGATAGTTGCTCTGCTGCTTCGAGTGCTGTATGCACTTGTTTGCCTACTGCAAAGATGGTTACATCAGATCCCTCTCTCTTCACATCTGCTTTACCAAGCGGAAGTGTGTAATACCTTTCCGGCACATCTCCTGTGATATTGTAAAGCGTCTTGTCTTCAAAAAAGATGACAGGGTCCTGATCCTCAATAGCTGCCAGCAGCAGCCCTTTGGCATCATAAGGTGAAGAAGGTACGACTACTTTCAATCCAGGGATGCTTGTAAATAGTGCATACAAACTTTGCGAATGCTGGGCAGCTGCTCTAAAACCCGCCCCATGTGTCGTTCTAATCGTGATAGGCACCTCTGCTTTTCCGCCAAACATGTATCGAAATTTTGCGCCTTGATTCAGCACTTGGTCGAGACAAGTACCGATAAAATCATTAAACATGAGTTCAGCAATTGGTCTTAATCCTGTTGAAGCAGCTGCCATGGCCGCACCTATATAGCCAGCTTCACTAATCGGTGTATCAAGGACACGTTCACGCCCAAATTCCTGAACAATCCCTTTTGTTACACCAAGAACACCGCCCCATGCTTCATCATCCTGTAAGTGATCTACATGAGCACCTCCCGCAACATCTTCCCCCATCAAAATGACATCTCCATCTCTTCTCATTGCCAGTTTAATCGCTTCATTCAAAGCACTAGACATGCTGATTTCTCTTGTCATTTCCCTCTCTCCTTTCAGATTGATTGATACGAAACATACACATCAGTTAGCAATTCAGTATGATCTGGATATTCACTTTCTTCACTGAATCTCACGGCTTCATCTATCGCTTCTGCTACAGACGCTTCAATACTTGATATTTCTTGATCTGTTAGCAGCTGCTGCTTTAATAATTCAATTTTAAAAAGAGTGATGGCATCTTTTTCTTCTTGATGTTCAGTTTTTTCTTGATTGGTTTTGTAGCGCTGAGCGTCTCCTTCAAAATGACCATAATTTCGATATGTCATGCATTCAATCAATGTCGGACCTTCTCCATTTTTTGCTCGTTCTATCGCTTGTTCTGCTGCTTGATAAACGGCTGTCACATCTTTTCCGTCTACTTGAATCCCAGGAATGTCATAACCGGCCGCTCGATCCACAATTGATTTGCAGCTTGAAGCATACGAAAATGGCGTCGCTTCCCCGTACCCATTGTTTTCTGCGATGAAAATGACTGGCAGTTTCCAGATGGCGGCGAGATTGATTCCTTCGTGAAAAGTCCCTTGATTGTTAGCACCATCCCCAAAAAAGCAAACGCTTACATTATCTTTCTTTTTATATTTAGCCGTGAGTGCTGCCCCGCACGCAAGTGGAAAGCCGCCTCCAACAATTCCGTTGGCACCAAGCATTCCTTTATCAAAATCTGCAATGTGCATAGATCCACCTTTACCTTTACAAAGACCTGTGGCTTTTCCATAGATTTCTGCCATCATTCCTTTTAGATCACAGCCCTTGGCGATACAATGACCGTGGCCGCGGTGTGTACTTGTAATACTGTCTTGTTCATTCAGATGAGCACAGACTCCTACAGCTACAGCTTCTTCACCAGCATAAAGATGGACAAAACCTGGCAAGATCCCTTTTGTAAAAAGCATGTGTACTTGATCTTCAAATTGGCGAATTTCCTGCATTTTTTGATACATCCAAACGGCTTTTTCTTTTGTGAGTGACATTTCCATGATAAAACCTCCTATCTTTTTTGCTTACACTTCTATACAAGCAAAAAGCGTGCCAACATCATGGCGCTTGAAAGCTTAGGATTTGAGCGATTCCCATCGATCAAAAAAGAGACAAAATGAGACTCGCGTCTCTATTTGTCTCAATATGTCTACTTCATCTCACAAAAAAAGCATCCCATAAAGGAATGCATATCACTCTGAACCGATTGTACGCTGCCATTTTAATTTTCCTTTGCAGACGCCGCACACATAACGAGAGGTATCAACTCGCCTTTTCCTGATAAAATACTGACCGCATCCTGTGCAAACATATTCTTGTCGCTTCTGTCCACGTCGTTTATTTTGTACGGTCTTTAGCGCTGTACAAAAACGCGGGGCTCCTACTTGTTTTAATAACTCTTTAAAGGAACGGTCACGATGCTGATAGCCTTTTCCCTCAAGATGCAGATGATAATGACACAGCTCATGCTTGATGATCCCGATTAATTCTTCTCGTCCATGTTCTTCTAGGTATCGGCGGTTCAATTCGATATTGTGTGTTCCAAGTAAATACCGCCCGCCTGTCGTTTTGAGACGGTCATTAAAAACAGCTTGATGGCGGAATGCCTTACCAAAGTACTGCTCAGAAATATGTTCTGTTAACTGTTGTAACTCGCTCTCCTTCAATCAAAATCGTTCCTTTCTATAAAAACCTCGAACGGGACAATTTCCCCTTTGCATACATTGAAGGTACACCCACTGTTTTGATCAAAGGAGGAATGGGCGATGCCCAACTGGCTGAAAAATCAGATGCAGAAAGCATTTTATGAGAAAAATCATTATCAAATCAAATTGCTTAATCAATGCTGGTACTTCTATAGAAAAAAGCATTCAGTCACATCAAGGCACACCCCATCCTAAGGTGCGCCTCGTTTTTTATTTAATCTGGTTTTAGCATCGAAAGAGCCACCCGACCTTTTGCTTGGTCAACGGAGTCTACCCAAACAGTCACAATATCACCGACTGACACGACGTCAAGCGGATGCTTCACAAAGCGGTTGCTTAGCTTGGAAATGTGGACAAGTCCATCCTGCTTGACGCCAATATCAACGAATGCGCCGAAGTCTACGACGTTTCTCACCGTTCCTTGTAGCTCCATCCCTTGCTTCAAGTCTTCTAATTTCAATACATCTGTTTTTAAAAGCGGCTTTGGTACTTCATCGCGCGGATCACGCTCAGGTCTTGTCAGCTGATCAATGATATCTTGAAGGGTGATTGAACCAATTTCAAGCTGTTCTGCTGCTTCGTCCAGCTTCACCTCAGCCATTTTCTCTTTTAACTGTTCTGTTCCAAGATCGTCTGGCGTCATGTTGATCATGCGTAAGAACTGTTTTGTTTCTTTATAGCTTTCAGGGTGAATACCCGTGCGATCAAGTGGATCTTGTCCGTCTGTGATGCGCAGGAAGCCGATACACTGCTCATAAGTCTTTGCACCAAGCCTCGGGATATCCTTCAGCTCTTTTCTGCTTGTGAATCTCCCAATCTCTTCACGGCGCTTGACGATGTTTCCTGCGACGGCTTTTGAAAGACCTGACACATATTGCAGCAGTGCCTGTGAAGCTGTATTAACGTTCACACCGACTTGGTTAACAACCGTTTCTACCACAAAGGTTAACGAGCTGTTTAATTGCTTTTGACTCACATCGTGCTGGTATTGTCCCACACCGACAGATTTTGGATCTATTTTGACAAGCTCTGCTAATGGGTCCTGCAACCTTCTGGCGATGGAAATGGCACTTCTTTCTTCCACTTGCAAGTCTGGAAACTCTTCTCTTGCCAGCGCAGATGCAGAGTATACACTTGCCCCGGCTTCATTCACGATCAAATATGAAACTGGCTGGTCCAGCTCTTGGATCAAGTCTGCGATGAATTGTTCGGTCTCTCTTGAGGCTGTTCCGTTTCCGATCGCAATGACTTCAATGTTGGATGTTTGAACGATTTCTTTCACTTTTTGTTTGGCTTCCGCCTTTTTCTGCACAGGCGGGTGCGGATAAATGACGCCAATATGATGGACTTTTCCTGTATCATCCACGACGGCTAATTTACAGCCTGTACGAAACGCAGGGTCTACCCCAAGTACACGTTTCCCTTTCATCGGCGGTTGAAGTAGGAGCTTTCTTAAGTTTTCAGCGAAAATATGAATGGCTTGTTCCTCTGCTTTTTCTGTCAGCTCTTTTCGTATTTCCCGTTCAATTGAAGGCTGAATCAAGCGCTTGTATGCATCATCAATGGCCGCTTCAATGTAAGGCCTCGCCGTCGTTTGCTTGCCTTTTAAGACTTGTTTATCGAGGTAGAAACGAATATTTTCAGCAGGCGGTTCGATAGCTGCTTTCAAAATCCCTTCTTTCTCGCCTCGGTTGACCGCGAGTACACGATGAGGCACAATTTTTTTAATCGGCTCTTGATAGTCGTAATACATTTCATAGACGTTTTTCTCGTCGTTTTCAACGTCTTTTCCTGATGTGACAAGACTTCCCTTTTGGTACGTCTCACTGCGAATCCATTTCCGCATATCAGGATCATCCGCAAGCTGTTCAGCAATGATGTGCTGGGCTCCCTCCAGTGCTTCTTCTGCAGTTGTGACTTCTTTTTCTTCATTAATAAAAGCCGATGCTTTCTTTTCGATCTCATCGTTTGGCAGCTGCAGTAAATACTCCGCCAGCGGCTCAAGTCCTTTTGCTTTGGCTACATTTGCCTTTGTTTTACGCTTTTGTTTAAATGGGCGATATAAATCTTCGACCTCTTGCAACTTATGCGCTTGCTCGATCTTCTGTTTTAATTCATCTGTTAATTTGTCTTGTTCAGCGATTAAGCGAATCACTTCTTCTTTTCGATTCGTCACATTTTGGATATATGTATAGCGTTCAGAAATGGTTTGAATTTGCACCTCATCTAGTGAGCCTGTCTGCTCTTTCCGGTAACGTGCAATAAACGGGACGGTGTTGCCATCCTCTAATAGCTGGATCACACTTCCAATTTGTTTTGTTGACAGCTTTAATTCTGTCGCAATTTGTTTCAATAAAAAGTCAGATGTCTTCATACTTTGCATCCTCTCACTGTGTCTTCTCTTTTAGTGTATCAAAAAAACCGGCAAAACAGAAAAAAGGTCAGCTATTTCATGTAAGCTGACCAAGTACATAGGTGAGATCGTCCTTCTTGTCTTGTGTGTATGTTTCAAGTTGTTTGGCGATGTCTGCAACTGAATGGCTATGCTTTAAACACATTCGCATGTTTGGCACATTCAGTCCGTCGGAATACATAATGAATGTCGATCCTTTTTCGTAGGAATAGGTGTATGTTTTGTATTTTCTAGGTTTACCTGATAGATATCCTGATGTCGGAAGTGGATAAATATAGTCGCCAGAAGGTGCATTCAAGATAAAACGAATGTTACCAACCGAACAATAGGTAAACTGCTGCTTAGAAAAATTCACCTTTAATATGGCTACAGTGGCCCCGCGTTTATTTTTCATGGCCTGATTGCATCTATCAATGAGGGTTGTCACATCCTCATGTCCATATTCTTCGACAATTTCGCTGACTAAAGAAGATGATTCATTGGCGAACTGGCCGCTGCCTAATCCGTCTGCTACAGCACAAATTAGTTCTTCATCATCTGCTTTAATAAAAAAACTGTCCCCGCAGCATGATTTTCCTTCTTTGTTCGATTGATAGATAATGGCGTTTACATGCTCATGCTGTTCGATCTGCTTCATTACCCTAGCTCCATAGACGCATCTTCTGACAATGCATCTCGTAGCTTTTTAACTGCCTTCCGCTGCAGCCTTGATACATGCATTTGAGATATGCCGAGTAAATCGCCTGTTTCTTTCTGGCTTTTATTTTGCAAATACGTGAGATTGATAATTTCTTTTTCTCTATCTGTCAGAACGTGAAGCACACTTTCAAGCATCATTTTTTGGTTTACACGTTCGTACCCTTCTTCTTGTGAGCCGACGACGTCTAAAATCGTCACAGTGCTTCCTTCAGAATCTGCCTCTACGCCTTGGTCAACAGACAGCGCTTGATAGCTTTTGCCCATCTCCATTGTTTCAAGAACTTCTTCTTCTGTTACATCTAGATATTCTGCAATCTCTTGTACTTTAGGTGACTTTTGCGTTTCCGTTGTCAGGTGATCAACTGCCATCTTGATTCTTGGTCCAAGCTCTTTAATTCGTCTTGGTACATGGACACTCCATGTTTTATCACGTAAAAAGCGTTTGATTTCCCCGATAATGGTTGGAATGGCAAATGCCTCAAATGATTTACCGACAAGTGGATCATAACGCTTAATTGCGCCGAGTAGACCAATCATTCCAACTTGTCTTAAATCCTCATGAAAGCTTTTTCCTTTGGAGTATTTCTTCGCGAGCATATCCACAAGATTTGTATAACACTCAACTAGTGTTAGCTGCGCCTGCTCGTCTTGATTGGATTGATAGCTTTGAATGAGGCGATCCACTTCATCTTTAGTTAGTTTCATAGTTTTGGATGGTTGTGTCATGGTCAACTCGCTCCCTGTTTAAAAACTTTGTCATCGCCACGGTAACTCCGGAGTTTGCTTGCACCTCGACTTCATCCATCAATGTTTGCATTAAGTATAAACCAAGACCTCCTTCTGCCAATTGATCCACCGTATGAGCAGATGTGTACGGCCCTAGGTCTTCTTGCTTTTGCTTAAAGTCAAAGCTACCGCCTTTATCAGCGACAATAATTTCTAGACGATCTTCATAGACAAGAAAGCGAACCGCTACCTCTCCATCTTCGCCATCTGCACCTTTATAGGCATGCTGAACTGCATTGGTACATGCCTCACTGACGGCAATTTTCAAGTCCTCAATCTCTTCGTAGGCATAGCCCATCCGGCTTGCAACGCCTGAAAGAGTCAGACGAATGATGCCCACATATTCTGGTTTCGCCGGTATTTTCATCTCGATTAGATCTACTGATTCGTTCATTGTACCCCACCCTCTGACTTTGCAGAAATGTCAATGATGTCCTTTAGTCCAGTGATTTCAAACAATCTGATAAGCCGATCCGACAAGTTCTCAAGCTTTAGTGTTCCACCTGCTTTTTGAGCTGCTTTAAACAACCCAACAAATACACCTAATCCTGTACTATCCATATACGTAACATCCTTCAAACAGATCTCTAGATGCTCTCCCGCCTCGGCTTTAGGCATGAGTGTTTCTCTTAGCTGAGGAGCAGAGTACACATCGATTTCTCCGCTGACACTAATTTTCGTCTTATGATCTATTTGATGCTCTTTTACAGACATATTCATTATGCATTCACCTCGAAATTCTTGTTTCCTAAAGTTTTATATACCCGCATATTCACTTTCTAAACCTTTCTTTTAAGGACAAGTAAAGTAAAGTCATCGTGAAGCTGAAAATCTTGTAATTTGAGTAAGCTTGCATAGATAGCGTCGACCATTTCCTGTGCTGAATAGGAAAGATGCTCTGCTATGAGCGCTTTGATATCTTCGCGCTCTAAGAAGCCGTCCTCTGACTTGGATTCGGTGACCCCATCTGAAAATAAGATTACCATATCTCCTACGTCCAAATGCTGCTCATACTCCCCGTAATCAAAGTCTGGTGCGATTCCAAGGACAAGACCTTTTGCGTCTAAATCGTAAAATTGATTCTCTTTTTTGCAATAGAAAAAGCCCGGCTCATGTCCAGCCGATGCGTACTTAAATTCATGTGTTTCTTTATTATAGCTGCCATAAAACATGGTGATAAACATGCTTGGGTCTACGTTTTGCTCGACCACACGATTAAGGGTTTTAAGCACTTTCGTTGGGCCGCTGCCTGACTCTGGCAAGGAATCCATCGCATACTTAATCATCGACATACAGAGCGCAGCTGGAATGCCTTTCCCAATGACGTCTGCAATCGCGATATTGATTGTATCGTGATCTGTTACGAAATGGTAATAATCCCCACTCATCTGTTTTGCCGGCACACTGATGGCTCCGATATCAAATGTGTCTCCTTCTGGAATTTTCGTTTCCAGAAGGGTTTGCTGAACATTTGCAGCAATTTCAATTTCCGACTTAATTTCTTGCTGGATGCCTCTTAGTGTTAAATGCTCCTGGTAGGCAAGTCCGTATCCAATCATGACTTCAATTAAGAAGTCTAGTGAATGAAAGACATCTTCCGGCAAATCAGGGTAAAGCTCCTGAATCACTTTTCGGTGAACACTCACTATTTCTTCAGGAGGTATTTGATGCTCAATGGTTTTACGGCTAAATTTTTGAGCTTGATAAAGCGATGTTTCAGTTAAATCACTGATATAACGACTGAGCAGCTGATGATACCGCTGCTCCATTACCTCCTTAAAATCCATGGTTTCCCTCCTAGCGAAGCCACTTGACAGCTTGTATCTCCGTTCCTTGTTCTGGTGCGGAATCTAATTTAAATTCATCCATCAGTCTTCTGACGCCCGGCAAGCCTGCTCCGAGTCCGCCTGATGTAGAAAATCCGTCTTCCATTACTTTACGTATATCCATAATGCCAGGACCCTCATCGGCTGCGATGACTTTGAGTCCACGCTTTCCGCGCTCCATCACTTCTTCTATACAAATCTGACCTTTACCAGCGTATAAATAGATGTTACGAGCTAATTCTGAAATGGCCGTCGTAATTCTTGCTTGGTCAACTGTTCCAAAACCAAGTTCTTTTGCAACATTGCGCCCCAATTGTCTTGCTGCGACTATGTCCCATTCCGTCAATATTTTTACACAGGATTGGTCTTTCATATCTATTCCCCCAATTCCCGCTTCAGTGTCTCAAGCCCTTGTTCAAGATCTAGTGCTGTCTGAATTTCTTCCAGTGAAATGCCAAGTTCAATAAGCGTCACAGCGACTGCCGGTTGTATTCCTGTTAATACAACTTTTGCCCCCATGAGCTTGGACATGGTGATCACATCGCCTAATACCTTTGCGATAAACGAATCAATCATATCGACGGATGTTAAGTCAATGACCACACCGTTTGCTCCTGTTTCATGAATTTTATTCAGTAAGTCTTCTTGAAAGTGAAGAGCTGTTTGATCATCAAGCTCCCACTGTATTGAAATCAGAAGACAATTATATAATTTTAAGATTGGAATCTTCGGGTGATTTCTCAATTGGTTATCCCTCCAATGAAACAATTTTTCGATTTGTCATTTCCAAAGCAGTTTGAATTCCTTTTTGAAGGGTATTCTTTGTTGTAACCTGAGATAAATCAATTCCAAGGTTAACGATCGTTTGGGCTATTTCTGGGCGAATCCCAACAAGTAAACACTTCGCTCCTACTAATCTCACAGCCTCTGACGCTTGAATAATATGGTGGGCCACCATTGTGTCCACGACAGGTACACCCGTGATATCAATTAAGACGACCTGTGAGCGATGTTTGACGACACCATTGAGCAGGTTCTCCATAATTTTTTTCGCACGATCTGTATCAATTGTTCCAACAAGTGGCATGACGGTGATATGCTCAAATACTGGGATTAGCGGGGCAGATAGTTCCTGCAGCGCAATTTTTTGAAGGCTGACGGTTTTTTCCCATGAGATGGAATACTGGTTTAAGATCTCATTATGGATGGGTGTGATGAATCGATCGATTTGCCAGATGAGGTCATGACTTTCTTGTGTTGTATCTTTGTCATCGTTCATTTTTTCATATAAATGTGTACGGATTTCTGTTAGACCGTTTGCCAGTAACTTAAGTGATATACCCATTTGAACAATTTTTAAAGCAAAATTTTGCACTTTTTCTTCAAAATCCTCATGATCCCCCTCTGAAAGAGATGTAATGATGAGTTGTACATATTCCGAACAGATGGTTTCATACATTTTGTCGTTCAGCATCATGTCCGTTTCTTTTTCTCCGAGTCGTTTTAAAATGTCCGTCCACTCTGTTTCTAATTCCTTTTGGTGCTTTCTTGCAAAAGCTAACACGATATGATTCGACATGTTTTACCCCCTACTTACATTTAAAGCTCTTCTTTAGTCTTTCTTCATTATAACGTTAAAAAAAATTGAACACAAAAAAAGTTGCTCCCAGTAGAGCAACCAAGTATCACCATATTAAAAATCAATAAGAGCCAAACTAACTTGTAAGGCTTCATCAACCTTCTCCATCATCTCATCATCAAGATGTGTGATTTTATCTGTCAATCTTTGTTTATCGATCGTACGAATTTGTTCCAAAAGAATGACAGAATCTCGTTCAAAGCCGTAGCGCTTTGCATTAATTTCGACGTGAGTCGGTAATTTCGCTTTTTGTATTTGGGCTGTTATGGCTGCAACGATAGCAGTCGGGCTGAAGCGATTTCCAATGTCATTTTGAATCACCAATACCGGGCGAACCCCGCCCTGCTCGGAGCCAACAACAGGAGATAAATCAGCAAAGTAAACATCACCGCGTTTAACAATCAAATGTTTAACCCCCGCTGACTAATCGCTCAACTGTATTCTCAGCCTCAAATTCTGCGTATTGTGCCTCTGAAGAGATATTCAGATTAATTTTCGCCATCTCCATGTAGCCGCGTCTCATCGATTCACGATTTTGTCGAATATTACGTTCACGAATATACGTTTTTGTCGCTCGGTAGATCAATTCATTTCTTGTTACCTTATCCTGCTCTGCTACTCGTTCGATCTCAGACATTAAAGCCTCCGGCAGTCGAATCTTCATTTCGTTTGTTGCGCTGGATTCAGACAAAAAACATACACCTCCACAAAACTTACGGATACCGTTTCGATCCATTCCAAGACTAATCATACCATTATTCAATGCACAAGCAAAGCTGTTTTTTCATGATTTCTTATTAGAACATGAAGCGGCTCGCCACCCGTAAATCAAGATGATAATGGAGTTCCTCTTTCCCATTATACGCTTTTTTCCGAAAATCATACGGTATTTCCAAAATCTCTAAAAAAGGGAGAATGTTTATGATGCCTTTGTAGAATAAAAGAGAACGATGTCAGTTTGAACATCGTTCCCGTGGATGCTGTTTATAAAAAGCTTGGCCCGCCTTGAAGCAGCGGATTACGTACATGAACCCTTTTGCCGTCCTCTATATAGACTCTTGGGACGCGGTAGCCAACAGAACATGTGACTTCGTAGTTAATGGTTTCAAGCCGCTTGGCTATTTCATCGACAGATATCTTGTCTTCGCCTTGTGTGCCGATGAGCACGACTGGCTCCCCTGCCGGAATGTCCTTTTTCAAATCAACCATGAATTGATCCATGCACACCCTTCCAGCAATTTTTCGGCGTTTTCCGCCAACGAGCACTTCTGTTCCGGCAAGCTTCCTGATCCAGCCGTCTGCATACCCGATTGGAATCGTACCAATCCATGTATCTTGATTCGCTGTATAAGTTGCACCATAGCTCACGCTCTCACCCTTTTGAATGGGCTTTACATGTGCAAGTTTTGTATGAAGAGATAATGCTTCTTCCAGTTGAAACGGCAATTCATCCTTGATTTCTTCCGACGGTGACAGCCCGTACATACTGATTCCAAAACGAACCATATTAAATAAAGTGTCTTTAAACCTTAGACCTGCTGCACTGTTGGCGCAATGAATGAGCAGTTTGTCCGTATGAAGCGGTTGAAGCAATGTTTTAAACGTATCAACCTGCATACCGAAGTAGTTTTCATCTTTTTCATCCGCTGTGGCAAAGTGAGTAAATACTCCTTCCAGCTGTAAAAAAGAATGAGCGTGGACAAGCTCTTTTACTTCGCTCACCTGCTCGATTGTTTTCACACCTAACCGATTCATGCCGCTGTCGATTTTCAAGTGGAAACGAATGGGTTGTCCCATCTGCCCTTTCATCACTTTGACGACTTCTCTCAGCCACTGGATAGAGTAAGCAGTCATGATAACGTTGTATCTAACGGCGACTTTGACATACTCTGACGGTACTGCGCCGAGCACAAGAATAGGTGCTTTTACACCTTTATTTCTTAAAGAAATGGCTTCATCTAAAAAAGCGACGGCTAATAGGTCTGCTCCTGCTTCGAGGGCAGCTTTTGCCACTTCTATATCTCCATGTCCATATGCATTGGCTTTCACAACAGCCATTAGTTGGACGCTTTGACCAATATGGTCTTTCATATGTGAAACATTATGCTTGATTGCTGTTAAATCAATTTCTGCCCATGTGTCTCTATAAAAGGCATTTGTGTCCATTCATCACACTTCCCTATTGAATGATTCAATACTTCATTATGATACTAAAAATCCAGAATAATGTGAAACAACTCAAAGAAAATCAGCCCCTGCACAGGGCTGATTTGTTGTTATGTTAAGAATCTCACCTATTTCGCTGACTGTCCTTCTACACTTTTGGCGACCATTAAGAGTTCTTCTTTCGATAAATCACTTGAAGAAATTAAATAGTCAACTCCATCAGATGTCCAAGAAAGAGATTTGTCTGTCAGAACACCCACTGTCATGCCAAGATCGACTGGCTCGCCATTCATCGTCACAGGCGTAGACGCTTCTGCTACCCGCGCTTTTTCCTGAATGAGCGTGAAGGATTTCTTTCCGCCATACGTCATCACATACCGCTTCCCAGCATCTGTTGTCATTTCTTTCTCTTCCATTTTCTTCACGCCCTCTGGCATATCCACAGGCGTTTTCACAGCAAAGCTGTCAGATGGATCTGCACTTGTGGCAACATCCATTTGAGAAAGTGTCATATTTTTCTTCTCATCAAAGGCGTCTTTGTCAAAGGATTTGTTGAATTCAAAGTGAGAGAATTCTACTTTCACCATTGGCTTTTTATCGCTGTCCAGTACTTTCACACTAGCAGGCGCCATTGTTTTTTTATGAAAGGTAATCTCTTGGGTCGGCAGCATTTGATTGTGCTGATAGTTGGTTTTTGTTTCAAAAACGTACTTCGACTCTTTTGCTTTGAACTGAGCTGCACTGTCATTTTTAATGTCTTTCACAAGTGATTCAAATAAATACACCTGACTGCTGTTGTTTGGCCAATCGCTATGGAAGCGGAAGCTTTTGTTTAATGAAGGTGTCAGCACAAATACACCATTGCCATTTCTTAAAATGACTTGACTCTGATCCTTCTTCGGATTTTCTAAGTAGACACGGTAAAGCTCCGGCTTCTTGTACCAAATTTCCACATGGTATTCCTGCGGATCATTTCCTGTCTCAATGGTCATTTTTGCTTTGGCTTTGTATGATGTCATTTCCTCTGCCTTTTTGTTTAAATCTCCAACGATATCCTGTTGAGATTTTTGACCGCATGCGGAGAGAATCAGTACAAAAAGGATCCCCGTTACAAGCAAAACAAAGCTTTTTCTCACCCTTTTCAACCCCTTCGTTAATTGTGTTAAAAGGAAGAAACCGCTTGTTTGACTTTAACAGTACGCCTCAAAAGTTAACTGCGTACCGCGAACCATCAAAGCCTGTTAGCAACTCGCCCTTCCTTATCGCACTACCCAATATATGAAGGGGGGACAAACAATATGCAGACTAGCTTGACAACCTTTCAATTAAAACTTGTGCTGCAGCATATTCCTTTGTATGGGTAATGGACACATGAACGTAGTCTTCTTTTGTTTTCTCACTTTTGATGAGAGGTTTTCCGTTCGCATCTTTTTGTATCTCGATGTCGTGAAAGCTTATATACTGACCAATTCCCGTACCGTATGCTTTTGCGAATGCTTCCTTCGCCGCAAAACGTCCTGCCAGAAACTCCAGCTGTCTCTTTTCACTTAGTGTGCGAAAGACTTCTTGTTCACGTAAAGTCAAAATTCTTTCTGGTAAACGGGGCTGCCTGCTAAGAACTCGTGACAGCCGGCCGATCTCTACAATATCCATACCGATTCCTTTAATCATGAGGTACCTCCTATGATACTCGTACTAATTTGGATGTTCACTTCATAAACGTGTTACTATAAACTTACCATTATCTAGTCAAAAGGGGTTTGTTATGTTTATTCGAACGGAGAGCTTTCAACAATTTATTAGATCGTATCCAATCGTAACAGCGATCCTTGCTTTGCAAATCGGCCTATGGCTTTTATTTGCGATCCCTATTCCAATGATTCAGCTTGGGCAGGACCATCTTGTAGGCTTTAATTATGGTGTTGCAGCAGGAGAATGGTGGCGGCTTTTAACGCCTATTTTTCTTCACGGAAGTCTGACACATATTTTGTTCAATTCCATGTCGCTCTTCCTATTCGCTCCAGCACTTGAGTATTTGCTTGGAAAGGTTCGATTTCTTGTGATTTATCTGGGTGCTGGATTCATTGGCAATCTCGGAACCTATTGGGTGGAGCCTTTAGAGTACGTACATGTCGGGGCTTCTGGTGCGATATTTGGTTTATTTGGCGTCTATCTTTATCTTGTCCTATTTAAACCGCATATGATGGACCGTGGTAATTCTCAGGTGATCTTAACGATTCTCGGCGTCTCTGTTATTATGACGTTCGTCAACTCGAACATCAACATCATGGCCCACTTATTTGGATTGATAGGCGGCATGATCCTAGCACCGATCACTCTATTCTTCCATTCAAAAAAACGACGCTATTAAGCTCATAAAAAATGTCGATCACTCCGTTTAACGGGAGCTGATCGACATTTTTTGGTTTAAGTTGATTGATTCGTTTCATAGGAATACCAATCGCATACACGTTCAGCATCTTCCTCTTCAAGGTGATGCACACCAAAGGAATCAAGCAAGGCAGAGGACTTCACAAAGGTGTGAATACTTGCCACCCGCCCTTTCTTTTGAAAATAGGATTGGGTCATCGTATAGTTTTGCATTCGTTTTCTTAAAACAATTCCGGTGGTCTTGCCGATACCTCTTGTCGTTAATTGAATCAGTTGATCTTTGATCACATATCCTGATTGTTTATAGGCTAAATACCCCAAAAACAAGGCAAATGGTAATGGAATCAGCGCCAAATACCCCCATGGTGGAAAACGTACAGAAAGGATTATACCTACAAGTAATGGAACAAATCCGTAAGATATCAGATAACGTTTCAGTGAACGCTTCGGCACTTTTTTCAATTCACTTTCTGGTGCCAGCTGATATTGATCTGTAAATTGCGTTAACAATTCATTAATTTTTTTCTTCCGTATGAGTGGAAATAAGACAGAAGAGGTCTCTTTTTCTGTAATGGAACCTCCTGCGCTGACAAGCATGACCGTCGCAAAACCAAATGGTTCACGCAGAATATTTTCTTTGATTTTCACTGCTTGAATTCTCGCAAGCGGAATGGTCATTTGATGCCTTTCGATGAGTCCTCTTGTGATGATGATGTCTTTCCCTTTTCGTTTTGCGGTAAAATTCGCATATTGAAGGGCTGTTACCCCAACACTAAGAATCCAAGCAATCAATACGGCAATAAATATGAGAATCGCATAAATCTCAACACTCGCATGACTTAAAAAAGAAAACCGTTTGAGGAATCCGTCCAAAGGCAGAATTTCATCTATTTGTGTGTAAATGGCGAGACACCCAGAAATAATGACGCCGATTCCGCTTGAAGTGGTCGCAGCCAAAAGCAGCTCTGGTATACCCATTCGGTAGGAAACACTGATTTCTTTTTCTACTGGCTGTTGCGCTGTCAGAGGATCAGTTAGATCTAAATTTTCATCATTCATTTCTTCTTGTTGCAAGCTTTTCTTCCGGTTGAAAATCGATTGCTTTAATTGCTCAGCTTCTGCTTTTGTAATGGCCGTCAGGCTCACTTCAGGTCCATCCGTCCCGCCTGCCGTTTCGATTTGCACCCGAACCAAACCGAAAATCCGCTGGAAGATGCCTTCACTTGTATTCACCGTTTGAATTCGTTCTAATGAGATATACTTTTTCTTTTTGGTGATGACACCTGATTCTACTCGAAATTCATCGTCTTCCATTCGGTAGGTGAATCGTCTCCATGCTAAAACGGTTGAAACAGCTTTCCATAAAAGAAGCACCCCAAGAATGATGAACGCATAAAAACGAATACTTGAATTCGAGTTCACAAAAATAAGCACGAAAAAAGGGATAATGAAGTTTTTGATCATGGATACGGCATCTGATATAAAATCAATGAACATCGAAATTGGATGTACACGTTTTGGTTCAGACATCATCTTCCGTCACCCTTGCTAATCGAGATATGTAATCGCGAAGCTCATCTGCCTCTTCTAATTCCAGTGCCGGAATATCATGCACTGTCGCAGCAGTAGAAATTTGAACAGATGCCAACCGGTAGCGCCTTAAAAGCGGCCCTTGAGATGTATCCACATGCTGAACACGTACCATTGGCACAATGACACGTGTGACACGAATCAATCCGTGCTGTATTTCAATTTCGTTCTCAAATACTTCATAGCGCCAGATGTGATGGCGGATTTTCGGTATGAGCCAGATTCCGAAGATGACCTGTAAAATCCACAAACCGATGAGGATGGCTCCAATCCAATATGGCCATTGAAAATAATAACTAGCTACAAATACCCCAATGATGATGAATAAGAAAATCAATGAGATAATTCCATTTTGAAGACGCCATACTTTTAATCCATTTAAGCTGATTTGACGTTGCGGCTGTTTTCTCACATTCTTCCCCCATTCTCTTACTTTTCTATCAATATATTACGAAAGAAAGCCTAAAAAGTTTCATAAAGCCTGTTAAAAAAAGCGAACCCTGCAAAGGATTCGCTCTTGTATGTTAGCTGTTATAAGATTTCTTTTGACGACGATCGTTAGAAGAACGATTGCGGTCATTTGAAGAACGCTTTTTATCACCATAAGATGAACGAGTGCTCTTACCTTTTCCACGGTAGCCTCCGCCACCGCCGCCGTCTCTACGTTTAGAAGAGCTGCGGTTGTTACGATTGCGTTTTGAAATCATTGGTGCTTCATCTGTCAAACGAACAGGCGTCGCATCCGGCTCTTTTGTCATCATTTTGATAGCAGCCGCAACCACTGTGACAGAGTCATGATCTTCTAACAATTCAGCAGCTGCTGTCATGTAGAAGTTCAAGTTGTTCTCACTAATGATTGTGCGTAGACGGTCAACTGTGACTTGTTGTTGTCCTTCAATTGCCTCGTCTAAAGTTGGTTCTTTCATACGATCCATTTTACGCTTAGTCGTTTGCTCAATCGCACGAAGCATATCTTTTTCACGTGGTGTGATGAATGTCATCGCCATACCTGTACGTCCAGCACGGCCTGTACGTCCAATACGGTGTACATAGCTTTCTGGATCTTGTGGTACGTCGAAGTTATACACGTGTGTAACACCTGAGATATCCAGTCCACGTGCTGCAACGTCTGTTGCTACAAGCACATCGATTGAACCTTCTTTAAATTTACGAAGCGCAACCATACGTTTCGCCTGAGTCAAGTCACCATGAATTCCTTCAGCTGTATAGCCTCTAAGGTTTAATGCTTCAGTCAATTCGTCAACGCGGCGCTTTGTACGGCCGAAAACAATTGAAAGCTCTGGTGATTGAATATCAAGAAGACGAGTCAATGTATCGAACTTCTTACGCTCATGAATATCCAAGTAGAACTGTTGGATGTTAGATACAGTCATTTCTTTCGCTTTTACTTTTACATGTTCTGGGTTTGTCATGAAACGCTCTGCAATACGCTTAATTGGTGCAGGCATTGTCGCAGAGAATAAAAGTGTTTGGTGTTCACTTGGTACATTTGAAAGGATCGCTTCAATGTCTTCGATGAAACCCATGTTGAGCATTTCGTCTGCTTCATCAAGCACGACTGTTTCAACATTTTGAAGACGCATTGTGCGACGATTAATGTGATCAAGTAAACGTCCTGGAGTTCCTACAATGATATGAGGATTTTTCTTGAGCGAACGGATTTGACGGCCGATATCTTGTCCACCGTAAATTGGAAGTACACGTGCACGCTTGTCTTGGCCGATTTTGTATAGCTCTTCAGATACTTGAATCGCTAATTCTCTTGTTGGCGCAATGATGATCGCTTGGATGTTAGGAGACGCTGGATCGATTTTTTCTACCAGAGGAATACCAAATGCTGCAGTTTTTCCTGTTCCTGTTTGTGCTTGTCCGATGACATCTTTATTCTGAAGACCGAGAGGAATCGTTTCTGCTTGAATCGGTGTTGCTTCTTCAAATCCCATGCGGTTAATAGCTTTCATGAGACTTTCGCTTAATTGAAAATCTTGAAACGTTATAGTCAAATTATTCAAACTCCTTCTAATTGCTGTTTCAGTAATCTCGTGAATGATCATTAAAAACTGCCCTTTGTATGAAAGGACAGGTCCATTATATACAAAGCCCGAATTACCCTACATTATATCTTACCATTACACTATTTGTTTTTCAACAAGACAGAAATGGATATATCTACTGCTCGACAATGACAGATTCACCTTCACTTTGATCTCCGTCCATCCATTTCCACTTTTCAAACAGTTGAATTTTTCCGTTATCCAGCTGCTTAGGGGTGGAATGACATGAACCGCTTCTCATGCTGCCATCCTTACTTACATGATGATATCTAAAATGAAGTGCTCCGTCTTTATTCACAGTTCCTACAAGCACGCCAGATTGAATACTGCCGCCTTGATATGTGCCCGTTAAAATATTCCCGTCCTGACGATATTGAAATATGGTTCCTTCCGATACTTCCCCATTGCTCGAATTAGACTGCGGGATAAAGGTTTTTCCGTCATATTGAAACAACCGAATCGACCACCTTTTCTTACCTATTGTAACATAGGCCTGTCACTCATTCGACAAAAATGATGCAAATTTTAACAAGTGGGATTCAATTTATATTAGTTTAGCCACATTTTAGCTTTTCTATAGATTAAATTGTTTTTTTAGAAATTGTTCGACTTTCTCAAACAATTGCTGTGCACAAGGCTCATGACAAACGTGATGTTTACAATCCGGTAAATAGAACATTTCTTTCTGACGGGACGGGATTTTATGATAAATGAATTCTGCACTAGAAGCGGGGACGATCCCATCGCTTTCACCTTGAACGATCAAGACAGGTAGATGAAGCTTTTCAAGAGAACCTTTCGTTTGCTTCACCAATTTCATAAATTCTACAGCAGCTGATAGCGGTGTACTCTTCAGCTTATGACGATATCGATCATACAATGGGTTCGTATCAATCAAACCAGACAAGGATTCCTTCACCATCTGCCTTGTGTCTTGAATCATTTGTTTTGGGTTAACATATTTAGCAGCAGCACTTAACAGAACAAGACGGGCCACTGGATACTTCGCTGCTAAATATGAGGCAATCATCCCGCCCATAGAAAAGCCGACCAAATAAATGGTGTCACATGTTCGGTAAAGGGATAAGAGTTCTAATTCAGCGGTGGCAATCCACTCCTGATAGAGAATGCCTTTGAGCTGAAGTTCCTCCCCATGCCCCGGAAGCGTGACAGATTGTACCGTCCAATCTGTCGTCTGCTTTAAATATTCCGCAAGCGGCTCTACTTCATACGGGGCACCAGTAAAACCGTGTATACATAGACAGCCAATCACCCTGTCACCTTCTTTGCCGATCTGATTTATAGTGCAGTAATCACGTCTTCCAATCTCATGCCACGGGAAGCTTTGACCAGAACGACATCGTCAGGTCCTGCCACATCCGCTAGTTTTTTCTTCAGTTCTTCTTTGTCCATATAAGAAGATACACGGTCGTCTCCAAATGCTTTCTTTGCTCCTTCAGCAATGAATGCGCCAAGACGGCCAAACGTTAAAACATGATCAATAAACTCAGGCTTGATGTACTCCCCTACTTCAAAATGATAGGTTTCTTCTTCACTGCCCATCTCCAGCATATCTCCGAGAACGAGTATGCGGTTAGCAAAGCCATCCATATCTCCTACAAGATCAATCGCTGCCTTCATCGACGTAGGACTCGCATTATACGCATCGTTGATAACCGTGATGCCCTTATCTGTTTTAAACAGTTCTAAACGCATGCCTGTCAATTTCGTTTGCATTAGCCCTTGGGCAATTTGCCTTTCATTCAGACCGAAATGCTGGCCGATTGCAATAGCTGCAAGAGCATTCTTTACATTGTGTTTCCCTAATACAGGAATGAGAAACCCTTGAGCATATCCCTCCACTTGAAATTCAGTGCCTTCAGCGAGTTGGTGGATGTGAATCACCTTGATATCACAGTCCTCTGATTCCCCAAATGTTTTTACGCTACGTGCAAGGGCATTTGCTCTTTGGCGGAGTAAAGGCTCGTCTCCTAAATAATAAAAAGTCCCATCCTCTTTTAACCCTTTTGTGATCTCACATTTTGCATCTGCAATGGCTTCTCTTGATCCTAGATCCTGCATATGAGATTCTCCAATATTGGTGATGACAGCTGCATCAGGTTCAGCGAGATTAGATAAAAATTCGATTTCTCCTTTTGCACTCATGCCCATCTCTAATACAGCAATCTCTGTTTTTTCTGGCATTGCAAGGATGGTCAGTGGAAGTCCAATATGATTATTAAAGTTGCCATCTGTTTTGTGGACTCTGTATGTCGTTTGTAGGACAGAATGGATCATATCTTTCGTCGTTGTTTTGCCATTACTTCCAGTAATACCAACAACTCGAGGATTTTCCTCTTTTAAGTATGATTTCGAAAGCTGTTGGAGTGCTGTCAAAGTATCCTCTACAAGAATGACAGGTACACCGAACGGTGGATTCGCTTCTGTTTCATTCCAAAGAACCGCTGCCGCTCCAAGCTCCACTGCTTTTGAAGCAAAAGTGTGACCGTTAAAATGTTCCCCGATAAGCGGGATAAATAGTGCGCCTTTTGATACTTTTCGTGTATCTGTTGTCACTCCGTGTATCTGTTCTTCGCCAAAAGCTTCATTCGATAATGTGCCACCAGCCATTTGGGCGACTTGTTTCACTGTACGTTTGATCATGTTTTTTCGCCTCTCTTTCTCATTTCACGTTTGAAGGAAAAGAGACACTACCTGTAGGATAGTGTCTGCTTGCTTCTTACATTAAAAAGTGGTTTTAATGGTTTGTTTTTCTTGATGGCGTTCAATTGCAAGTGACACCAGCTTCTCAATCAGCTCAGGATACTCTACACCAGTATGTTTCCAAAGCAGCGGGAACATACTAAAAGGTGTGAACCCTGGCATTGTATTCACTTCATTGATCAGCACTTCGCCTTCTTCTGTTAGGAAGAAATCTGCACGTACGAGGCCAGATCCATCAATGGCTTTAAATGCCTTAATCGCCATATCGTGAATCGTCTTGTACTCTTCCTCTGACACATTCGCAGGAATGATCAAATCTGTATCGCCATCTTCATATTTTGCTTTGTAGTCATAAAAATCTGTTTTAGGTGCAATTTCACCAACAACTGAGCATTTCGGCTCGTCATTTCCTAATACACCAATTTCAATTTCTCGTCCTACAACGCCTTCTTCCACAACAACACGACGATCATATTGGAAAGCCAAATCAAATGCTGTTTGCAGCTCTTCTTTGCTGCGGCATTTACTAATTCCGACACTTGATCCCATGTTGGCAGGTTTCACAAAACAAGGATACCCGAGAACTGCTTCTACCTGTTCTAGACTGTCTGATATGGCTTTCTCATAATCCTTTTTATTGAAGGAAAGATGCTTTGCCTGCGCAAGCCCAGCTTGAGCAAACACATCTTTCATCATGACTTTATCCATACCCGCAGCAGACGCGAGAACGCCGTTACCGACATACGGGATATTCAATAGTTCAAGTAACCCTTGCATGGTCCCATCTTCACCATTTGGTCCATGCAGCAATGGAAAGACGACATCAATCTTTTCATCAGCTGCTGCAGGCTGTGGAAACATGCTTTCATTTAAAGAAGTTGGTAAAAACGTCTTTGCATTTTGTTCAAATTGAAGCATTTTGACGTTTGATACTGGTTCAGTGAGTTTTTCTCCTCTTAGCCATTCGCCCTCTTCTGTAATATAAATCGGATGTATATCGAACTTCTCAGTGTTAAGTGCTTTTGTAACTGCAAGGGCTGTTTGCAGTGATACATTATGTTCGGCTGACTTTCCGCCGTAAACCAATCCTAAACTTATTTTCAATGGATACTCCCCCCACTAAAATTCATCTTTACTATCTTATCACTTTCAAGCAAAAATGCTCTAATTAATTTTTGTTGTTACGGAATTGAAATGATTTGTAAAGGTTGTAAGCGCCCCCCGAGCATTTGTATGTCATTCGCCTTTATTTTATATTAAAATGACATTGAAAAGGAGTTGTGACAAATTGAAAAAAATTACAAGCACTGAACAATTCAACGAAATCATTCAATCAGACAAAGAGGTCATCGTTAAATTCTTTGCGACATGGTGCCCTGATTGCACTAGAATGGACATGTTCATTCCAGACATCTTAGAGGCTTATGCTCAGAATGAATGGTTTGAAATAAACAAAGACGACTTTCCTGAGTTAGCGGAAACGTATCAGGTCATGGGAATTCCTAGCCTGTTAATTTTCAAAAATGGCGAAAAAACAGGTCATTTACACAGTGCCAACGCTAAATCACCTGAAGAAGTAACAGAGTTTCTTCAAGAACACGTTTCATAACTCATTTGAATGGAGACATCAGCCAACTCATGCTGGTGTCTTTTTTTATATCCTTTTAAATCAAATCTCTTCATAAGACGAGATGTGCGGCTAAAACGTTTCAACATCGGCAGGGAATGTTTGATCTGATTTCATGACAAGGTTTGACAGCGGATTATTTCCTGGGAAAGAATTCATCGTCGATATGGATGGGAATATGTCGGTTACGTGAATTTTCTGAATTGAATCTTTACTTATGACATTCTGCTTTGTATAATGGAGTTGCTAATTGAAAATGATTATCAATTTCATCTATGTGAAATCTTATAGAGTGCATTCTACCAAAGGAGCGTTGAGTTACATGTCTAAGAAGAAAATCAAAACGTATCAGCAATTGATTGAAGAAAACAAGGAAGCGATCATGCGAGACCCTAAGATGATGGAAAGTATATACGCAACCATCGACAAAAAGCACCAGAAGCAGCTTGCCGCTGCTGGACGTGAATCATAAGCACAAGAAGAGCAGTCAAATAGATGGCTGCTTTTTTATTTGCCTGAAGAAAAGAAAAAGCCGATAAAATCTATTCTTCGATTTTATCGGCTTTTGTTTTAATGTGATTTCGCTACACGGTCTTGCTTCATTCCTAAATAGATGAGCATATATGTTAGATAACCCATTGTCATCGTTAAACCACCGAAGAAGAATTGTGAAAACACGGGTTCTTCAAATGTCGTAACGGCAGCAAGCACGATCCAGCTCGCATATAAATAGACCATGAACCATTTCATGTTTCTTTTAAGTGTATACAGAAAGAAAAGACCCGCTAATGAAAAGATCCCTAGCGCTAGTCTGAAATAAACAAGATGATCAAACTGGAAGGCAAAAGACACAAACGAAAACGACAACAGCAACAAAATAGGTAAAGCCGTAATAAAATTTTTCACGATAGTGCCACCTCCATGACTCTGTCTTATTATAAGACAAAATCAGCCGGTTATCGTGAAATACAGACTCGTTTTCACAAAGATGTCACGAATTTTTCTTGTTATTTGACACAATTTTTACACATTTACATCACGCTTCCAAAAAAGGAGCCAAGCAGCACCAACAAAGAAAACGAAATGCGCCCCTACAATGAATAGCGAAAACAGAGGGCTCATGCCCTGAAAGAGCGGCGGACCTTGAAAACTGTATTGTGTGAAGTCCGTATTAGCGAAAAGTAGAATCTTCCCCCACTGATTTTCTAACAGAGACATGATCGACACTAATGATTTCGCCGCGTATAAGACGAAAAATGAAGTCACAAGTGCAATCAGACTGTTTCTAAACAAACTTGAGCACAGAAAAGCAAAGCTTGCCATCATGACCACTTCCACCCACTGTGATCCAATCACAGCAAATGTGTGCAAAAAAAACCGTCCAGTGCTTTCATCAAAATCAGTACCAAAGAAAATAAGGCCAAAAAGAAAAGCGAACACATAATAAAAAACAAACAGGTAAAGGACCATCAGCACAAGAGTGATGTATTTTGACAAGAAAATATGAAGCCTTGTCTTCGGCCGAATCAACAAGAACTTGATGGTTCTTTTTTGAAACTCTGTTGAGATCAATGTGGCGCCAATCACGACAGCGAACACTTGTAAAATAAACACAACATTCGTGGAATAAGCAAAATAGTTCGCGACTGTATCTTGCCCGCCAAGCCCGGAAATGACTCGTTTCAATGTTAGAGCCATCGTCAATTGAAAGACAACAATCAGTCCAAGTGCAATGAATGTGATCTTTTGTCTCGTGATTTTTTTATGTTCATTCTTGATGAGTTGAAGCATCTGTCGTCCCGCCTTCCGTCCATTTCATAAAGGCCTCTTCAATTGATTGTTTTTGAGGCGTCATTTCAAGTACATCAAATTCTGCTAAGACAAGCTGTTTATTCAGCTCCGGCACACGGTCTTTATTCAATTGAACCAGCACATGCTGATCCCTTTGTTCATATGTATATCCTTGCGTATCTAGCCATGAAGCTGCCTTTTCTACTGGCTGAATATTCATCAGCACCTGCTCTTTTCCTTCCATGTCGCGAAGGTTTGTATTGGCTTTGATCTGTCCTTTTTGGATGATGATCATGCGGTCACAAAGCTCTTCTACTTCATGCAAAAGATGTGTAGCAAATAACACAGAGACACCTTCTTCTTGTACAAGCAGTTGCAAGTGCTCTCGAAACTCCTTCATTCCTGCGGGATCAAGCCCATTTGTTGGTTCATCTAAAATGAGCAGATTGGGCTTATGCAAAATTGCTTGCGCAATCCCGAGCCTTTGCTTCATCCCTAGTGAATACGTTTTGACCTTCTGATGAATGGCGTGCTCCAGACGAACTCTTTTTACCACTTCAAGAATGCGCTCTTCTGAAACTCCATCATGCATAGATGCATACAGCTCAAGGTTTTCAAAACCTGTTAAATATGAATAAAATTCCGGATTTTCTATGATCGCCCCAACAGATGACATCGCCTTTTGATGATCATCATCTTGAGAATATCCATTCATGATGATCCGGCCGTTGTTTTTTTTCATCAAGCCAACGATCAATCGAATCAAGGTCGTTTTTCCAGACCCATTTGGACCAAGTAAACCGACAATTTCTCCTTGCCTAATGTCCATCGAAATATGTTGCAAAATTTGATGCCGGCCAATTTGTTTATCGACGTTCTCTATGTGTAAAACAGCAGACTGCAAAGTGGTTCCTCCTTCTGATGTAAAACCTATGGCGGCAGTTACGGCCGCTCATCCTGTAAAAAGTATATCACGCTAGACAAGCCGTTCCACGAAAAAAAGGGCTGATCCAGTCAGCCCTTTTAAACATTACATTGATACATGAGGTGATGATGCATCTTTCTCATGTTTTTTCTCAGTTTCTGTCACAATCACTGCACACGCTGCGTCACCTGTAATATTGACAACCGTTCTTGCCATATCTAATAAACGGTCTATCCCAAGGATCAGTCCAATGCCTTCAACAGGAAGACCGACAGAATTTAGTACCATGGCCAGCATAATCAAGCCAACTCCCGGTACACCAGCAGTCCCGATACTGGCTAATACGGCGGTTAATACAACGGTAAGCATTTGTATGAGCGTTAGCTCCACACCAAACACTTGTGCAATAAAAATAGTTGCAACCCCTTGCATAATCGCTGTCCCATCCATATTGATCGTAGCGCCTAACGGCTGCACGAAACTAGAGATCGGCTCAGGTACTTTCAATTTCTTTTGAGCGGTTTCCATTGATACAGGGAGAACCGCACTACTGCTAGACGTACTAAAGGCTACAACCATCGCAGGTGAAAAATCTTTAAAGAATGTAAAAGGATTCCGTTTTGCAAATATCGCCAATGTGGAACCATAGGTGAGAAAGAAATGAACAAGCAGCGCTACTAGAACGACTGTAAAGTACAGCCCCATGGCTTTAATGGCATCAAGACCTTGGCTTCCAATAGCCGTCACAATTAAGCCGAATGTTCCATACGGAGCAAATTTCATGACCACGCCCACAAGGTACATCATGAGTTCATTGCCTTGTTCTAATATTTTGAGTAATCCTTCTGTTTTTTTACCTAGTACTGCAATTCCTAGTCCTAAGAAAACACAGAATACAATGATTTGCAGCATATTTCCTTCAACTAGAGATTGAACTGGATTTGATGGAATGATGTTTAATAATGTGTCAGTGGTTGATGGCGCTTCTTGAGGTTCGTATTCTGCCCCTTTTGTATCGAATGAACCAAAGGAACCTGGTTTAATCAATAAGGCTAAAGACATTGCAATGATAATAGCGAATGTTGTTGTCAGTAGAAAATAAGAGATGCTTTTTGCGCCGATTCTGCCAAGTTTTTTCGGATCGCCAAGGCCTGCTACACCAAGTGTGATCGAAAAGAAGACAATCGGCACAACTAACATTTTAATCAGGTTTAAGAAGATTTGACCTAGAGGTGTAAATAAATAAGGGTCTAACACTTTGAATACGTTTGGAGCAAAAATGTTGAGTAGTAGTCCTGTGATTGCACCTACAATTAAAGCAATAATAATTTTCGTCGCAAGCTTCAATAAAATCTCCCCTTCCTCGTCAAAAAGGCCCACGAGAGAGTCTTCTCGTGGGCCTGCGTGTCCATACGTGTACCACTGTCTACTCTCTTCACGCTGATGAGGTTAGCTGACGGGTTAGGACGAAGAGATGTCCTTTTTTCTTAAAATAAGAAAAATTCACCCCAAAAACTTGGGTCCCCCATTCCTTTAGAAGGATTAAGCGTGTGGTAATATGATATTTTCATACTATTTATACCTTATTTTTAGAAAATTGTAAACAGGTTCATATGAACTTTTTAATTACTTTCTTCCTTATTCGTGACCTCCAAGATATCTAAGATAAACACAAAGATTGGGATGCCGATAATCAGTCCCCAAATGCCAATATAGTGTTCAGAAAAGATCAGGACAATAAACGTGAAGAAAATAGGGAGCTCTGTTTTAGCTGACATGAGCTTCGGATTTAAGAAGTAGGCTTCTATGGCATGGATGATCACGATCACCAGCACAATATATAGGACGTACATTCCGCCTCCAAGTGTATACGCAATGATGCTGAGTGGAACGAGGGAGATGACCACACCCGCTACCGGAATTAAACCTAACAAGAAGACCATGACCGCTAATCCAAATAATTGCGGAAAGCCCATAATGCCAAGCGCAATTGTCGTTAAGACACAGTTAACTGTTGCAATGATGAACTGTGCTTCAAGTACCTTACCAAATGTTCTGGAAAACTTACGTCCAAAGAAGGCAATTTCATGATAGAACACGGAGATTTTACTCGTTTTGAACTTATTCATGAATTGAATGAGGCGTTCCTTTTCGAACAGGAAAAACATGCTTAATATTAAGGACATAATGACCTGGATACTGAACGTGCTGAAATCTGTTAAGTATGTATAGAGGAAATTAAACCCTTTCTCGAAGAAAGAAGATATTTTGAAATCTCCGAACACATTGGTGACGACGTCAAAGAAGGGTAAATCTTGTGGATGATCTGCAATCTTTTTCCCTAAATGAAATAACTGTTCCACCTGTTTAGCAATGATGGGCACAAACACAAAGCCGCCAAACGTCAATCCACCAGCTAGAAGGATGTACAAAATGGTGATGACTGATTTCTGTCCTATTTTCAGGAAGCGATTTAAAAAGCCTCTTATGACCTCTTCTAACCGGTTCATTAAAAAGGTGAAAATGAAGGTCAGGAGGATTAAATTCATCATTCCTCTTAATAGATATAATGCTGTGGCTAATACTACAAATACTGAAAACCTCTTGACACCAGGTTTTTCGAACAATTTTAAAAATGCCGCCATACGTTACACACCTGCCAGGACTAAAGTCTATTTTTCGTTGGATCTCATATTCATTATATCGGATCTTTCTGTAAATTATATAACAAAAGGTCAATGAGGTCTTACGATTCGTCCTAAATTTATCAAGCTTTTATGTTTTTTCTTTTTTACACAAGAAAAAACCGAACCCCATGTAGAACATAAGGTTTCGGTTTTTGGATGTTTTTATACTAAACAGCCTGCTTGATATTTCGCATTTCCTGTAGTGCTGTTTTACTCTTCGCTTCGTCAAATTCCCCTTCACTTTTCGCTACAACAATTGTAGCAATTCCATTTCCAATCAGGTTCGTAATCGCTCTTCCTTCACTCATGAAACGGTCGACCCCTAATAGCAGTGCAAGACCTTCTAGCGGGATAACCTGAAGTGCAGCAAGTGTAGAAGCTAGCACGATAAATCCGCTTCCTGTGACTCCAGCTGCTCCCTTTGATGTGAGCATCAGAACAAGGATAATCGTGATCTGCTGTCCGATGGATAGATCCACCCCAAACACTTGCGCTAAGAAGACCACGGCCATGGACAAGTAGATTGAGGTTCCATCTAAGTTAAAGGAATAGCCTGTCGGAATGACAAGTCCAACGACTGACTTAGAGCACCCGTAGCGTTCCATTTTATCCATCATTCTTGGCAGGACAGATTCTGAAGAACTTGTGCCAAGAACAATTAAAATTTCATCTTTGATAAAACGGAGGTAACCGAACAAGCTGAAGCCATACATTTTACAAATGATGTTCAGCACGACGAAAATAAACAGGAACATCGTCATATAAACGGAAAGCATCAGACTAGCAAGTGGTTTAATTGAAGCTAAACCGAAGTGTCCGATTGTATAAGCCATTGCTCCAAATGCCCCTAATGGCGCAGCACGCATGATGTAACCAATGATTTTAAAGAAGACAAGCGACAGTTTATCAAGCCATTCGATGATGCCTTTCCCCTTCTCGCCAAGTGCAGCGAGCGCAACACCGAATAAAATAGAGAAGAATAAGACCTGTAAAATATCTCCCTTTGCAAAGGCATCTACCATGTTAGATGGCACAATGTGTGTGACAAACTCCATCCAGTCGATACCCTGTCCTCCATTTTGGGTATATTGCGAGACATCCCCTTTTTCAAGCTTACTATAGTCAAGACCTGCTCCTGGCTTCATGATATTGACCACAAACAGTCCGATGACAAGCGCAAGCGTCGTCACAACTTCAAAATAGATAAAAGCTTTTCCCCCCACTTTTCCAACCTTTTTCATGTCCCCCATCTTGGCAATTCCAAGAACAATGGTTAAGAAAATAATAGGTGCAATGACCATTTTCACTGCATTAATAAATGTGTCACCAAGCGGCTTCATTTCTTTCCCGACGTTTGGCCAAACCATCCCAACAACAATCCCGATAATGACAGCTGCAATGACCTGAAATGTCAGGTTCTTCAATAGCCTCTTCATAAAAAATCAACTCCCTCACCCTTTGATGTAAACGCTTAACTGTTATCTGTAGGTAAATGATAGCGATTTCATCAAAGGCTGTGAAGCTTATGGACATATCGTACATTTTGGTCTTTTTGGTCTCTTAGTCAGAATGTACGATATATTTATTCACAGGGCGTCCGACCCCGCCATATTGCATATCTAATTTCAGCTCGCCTTCTTTTACAAGGAAGTCTAAATAACGGCGTGCCGTGACACGTGCAATCCCAAGTGCATTGGCGACTTCCTCTGCAGACTGCGCTCCTTCTTGCAGACGCATATAGGCTTTAATTTCATTCATCGTATGCACATTCAGCCCCTTAGGAAGCCATGTCTCTTCCTGCTTAACTGCAGGCTTTCGTATGATATCATCGAGCATCTCTTGAGAAAATTCTGCTGCGGTACGAATTTTTGATTTGAACATTTTATAGCTTTCAAGAGATTCTTTCATCCGTTCGAACTTAAATGGCTTAATGATATAATCTCGGGCACCATTTTGAAGCATGGTGCCGATCGTCTCTTTGTCCTTTGCTGCCGAAATCACAATCACATCCACCTGCATCTTTTGCTTTCTGATGTCTTGCAGTGTTTTGACGCCATCTTTTTTAGGCATATACACATCGAGCACCACAAGATCTGGGCGAATGTCTTTGATCAGCTGGATGCCCTGCTCGCCATTTCCTGCTACAGCCGCAACTTGAAAGCCAGGGACACTCTTAATGAACTCTTTATTGACTTCTAGCACCATCGGGTCATCTTCAATTAATAGCACCTTAATCTGAGTCATCTGTCTCTCTCCTCTATTGTCATTGGGAATTCGATTGAGAAGGTGGTACCAATGCCGATGCTTGATGTGACTTCTACATTTCCCATTCCTTTGTCGATAATCGTTTTTACAATATACAGCCCGTAGCCTGTTCCGCCTTCTTTACCGTGAGTAAAGCCTTTGTCGAAAATATGAGGAATCATGTCTTCTTCTATTCCAGATCCATAATCTTCAATTAAGATCGCGAGGACATCCTCTGTTTGATCAATACTAATGGAAATAAGTTTTGTGTCTCTTTCTACAGTATCATACGAGGCAAAGGCGTTCTCGATCAGGTTGCCAAGCAGCTTCGTCATATCATGCTGATCCAGCCGCTCTGGGAAATTGCGCAGACTGCTATTTTCATCTACTTCAACCTTTATGCCTAACTCCTTGCCCCTTCTTATCTTGCTCATCAACAAACCTGCAACTGCATCATGCTGTATTACACGGTGGAGAAAGTCCGTCACATGCTCCTGTTCTTCGGTCGTTTGGAACGCTAAATCGAGTGCTTGATCGGCTTTCCCCAGCTGAATTAAACCCGCAATTGTATGAAGCTTATTCATATGTTCATGATTTTGCACCCGCAGGCCATCAACGAAATTCTTCACCCCGGTTAATTCCTCCGCCAATTTGGCCGCCTCTGTCCGGTCCTGAAAAATCGCAACCGCTCCGATGATTTTCTTTTTCATCACAATTGGAATTCGGCTGCTCATGATCCGCTTTCCGCTCATATGAATTTCTTCATTGTAGACGGGTTCTGCGCGGTCAATGATTTCTGGAAGCCTTGTATCTGACAGCACATCCCAAATATTTCGGCCCACTACATCACCTGTCACGCTGAAAATTTGCTTTGCTTTTTCATTAAAAATGGTGATCATGTGCTGGTTATCAATGGCAATAACCCCTTCATTAATGGAATGAAAGGTAGCCGTGCGTTCCTCTAACATTCTGACAATCTCATGCGGCTCCAGCTTAAACATTTGCTGTTTAATATGACGGGCGAGCAAAAATGAACCGACAAGCCCGAAGCTGAGTGTGAGCAGAAGGATCATGAGGATATCCTGCTTCATTTCTCCTAATATATCTGCCATACTCGGCAATGTTCTTCCGACTAGTACAACCCCTGTTTGGTTAAATTTTTCATCCTTTACTGGATAAAAAGCTCTAATGGCTGTGCCAAGCTCTCCCTGTGCTTCTGAGAAATAGATATGCTCTGCAAAGGCAGGTTCTTCATCTGTCCCTTCCGAGCGCTGGCCAATCCTTGTTTTCACTGGATGTGTCAATCGCACGTGATCCATATCCATGACAACAATGTAATCAGCATCTTGGATAATCCGAATCTCTTCGATGGCATGCTGCAAACGCGCACGCTCCTTTGTCTGATCATCCAATGCCTGCTTTACCTCATTCATCTCAGCTACTGTTCTTGCCGTGTTCATGAGCCTTTTTCGAAGTTCTCGTTCCTCTGTTTGCTGAATTCCCCCGACTAGAACAATTCCTCCGATTAAAAGGGCAAAAATGACAACGAAATATGTGAGGATGGTGAGCTTCCATCTAATAGATAATTGTTGTAATTTCAGTCGATTTCTCATCATTTTTTCACCTGTATCTTTACGAATTCTTCCTCTGTCAAGTATCCTTGACATAAGGGGGATCTGACGCATGAAGAATTTACTCGCCTATACGCTATTGCTCATCATCGGTTTTGTAACCGCTTTATACTTTGGCTTTTATCATATGATGCCTAAATCAGCGACGACCTTCGACGATGAACAGACTGGGCTGAAGGATCAGCTTGTGTTCAAATTCAGCCATGTTGTCGCAGATAATACCCCAAAAGGGCTGGCTGCAAAGAAATTTGCTGAGCTTGTTCATGAAAAATCCGACGGCAGGATCAGCATACAAATCTTTTCAAACGGGAGTCTTTATTCTGATATCGAAGAAATTAATGCACTAAAAGAGAATCAAGTTCAATTTATTGCTCCGTCTACGTCAAAGCTCGGCATGCTGTCCCCTGAATGGCTGGCACTTGATCTGCCCTTTGCCTTTTCTAACTACGATGCTGTCCAAGAAGGGTTACATGGTGCGATTGGACAGAGACTGTTCGGCACACTGCAAAAAGACGGACTAAAGGGAATGGCCTACTGGACAAATGGCTTTAAGCAAATCACTTCGAATAAAGGCCCAATCAAGCAGCCTAGTGATTTAAAAAAACAATCTCTCCGTATTATGCAAAGTGACATGATTGAAAAGCAATTCAAGCTTCTTGGCGCAAAACCCTATCAGGAATCGTTTAATTCAACATTTCAGCTGCTAGAAACAAAAAAAGTAGACGGTGAAGAAAATACAATTTCAAATATTTATTCAAAAAAATTCTATCATATACAAGACTATATGACGATCAGTAATCACGGGTATTTAGGGTATGTCGTCTTAACAGATCAATCCTTTTTTGATCGTCAAACACCTGAGACGAAGCGAATTTTACTCGAAGCGATGGAAGAAACAACGGCATGGAACGAAAAACATGCCGAACAAATGAACAAGGATCAGCTGGAGGACATTAAACGCGAATCTCCAATTGCCATACACGAATTAACACCAGCAGAGCGGCAAAAATGGATGAAAGCGCTCGATCCTTTGTATGATGAAGCAGAAAGGATCATCGGTTCCACCTTGATCAAACAAATCCGCGAGCTCCGGGCACGCTATGAATATTCTCCGATTCAAGCGTTTGAAGAAGATGCTGAGGCCAAATAAAAAATCCCTTTGAGAGAGGGATTTTTTTATGCGCCGGAGTCACGCTGTTCTTGCTGAGCGAGCTCCTCTAATCTTGATAATATTCTGCGCTTTCGATATTGCATGATGCCTGTTTCGGCAATTCCTTTTAACTGTGAGCGGTTGGACGCTGCACCAAACAAAATCCCCGCAATTGGGACAAGTTGAAACAGCTTCTTCCAGCCAAACGAATCACGATAGTTATATACGACCTCACGCCATCCTTGAATTTGAGAGATCATGTTTTCGTGCTTCCCTTCTGATGCATGATAGCTCTTCAGCTCTTTTAATATTGATTTTTTCCCAACAACGTCAGCAGAATTCAACTGTAAACATTTAATGATAAAGACTCGTTCTTCTTTATTTTTCGGATCATAGCCATAGGTGACGGCGATATCCTGTAATGTTTTTAAAGAGAGACCGAGGACAGCCGGAATATCTGCCGCTAATGTAAACATACCTCCGACACCTGTCGTCGCACCTTGCACAGTGGCGAGGTTTGTTCGGTTTTTCCCCATCTGATCACTAATGGCATCCATGACCTCGATCGGAGCCGCCTCAATATCTTCAATACGCGAAATCGATTCATCGGCACATTTCTTTTGAAATTGATGAATAATGCCTTTCTCTGACGTCAAATAGACACCGCCTGATTGAATATAGTGCCCCATCTCATCTAATAACACACCGATTTTTTTTTGAATAAAGGCAGGGGTCAGCTTGTCCAGCATTTGAAATGGAAGCCGGCTAAGTTTCTCCCAAAACCATACCTTTTGCTGGTCTTTCTCCCACTTTTCAATCTCTTTTAATTGTGCTTTTAACCACTCTCTTTCCTCCATGCGATTTGCCTCCTTAGATGCCGTTCAAGTATATGTCTGTTATTATACACAATCCTTGTCCATCATACGTATCGAACATTGAAGTGGTTCCGAAAGGTTTTAATCTCTTTTAAAACGGTTATTGCTTAGTAAACAATAAACAAACAAAAGAGGAGTGATCAACATGTTAGGATTTCTGATTTCATTAGTTGTGGCGATTGTCATTGGTCTCATTGGGAGTGCACTCGCTGGAGGCAGTGTACCAGGAGGCTGGATCGGTTCAATGATTGCCGGGCTTGCAGGTGCTTGGATTGGTCATGGATTACTTGGAACGTGGGGTCCTAGTCTGGCAGGATTTGCGATCATTCCAGCGATCTTAGGAGCAGCCATTTTTGTCATTATTTTAAGCCTGATCTTCCGCAGCGTTGGATCAAGGGTTTCTTAAAAAACGATAGAAAAGAAGAGGAAGCAGAGGATGCACCGCCTAAGATAAGAGGCGGTGTTTTTTATGTTTTGATTGACAAGGTATCTATTTTTTTCACTTACATATGATAAACAAACCTATTAGTTCAGATAGTTGACTTTTCATGAAGATGGGCATATGATGATTAAAAATTGCATCGAGGAAACTTTTTGTGCCAAAGCAAAACTTTGTAGAATCTAGGTGATGACATATGACAAACAAATACATCGAGGCACAAGCCCACATGTCAGTGGCAGCGGAGCGTGCACTTGAAGGAAAGGTGAAAGGATTTAGAAGGCTCCTTCCTTTTCTCGGGCCTGCTTTTATCGCAGCCATTGCCTATATTGATCCAGGAAACTTTGCGACCAACATTGCGGCTGGTTCGAAATATGGCTACCTTCTGTTATGGGTCATTCTCATATCCAATCTCATGGCCTTACTCATCCAGTCTTTGTCTGCAAAGCTTGGAATCGCAACAGGGAAAAATTTACCTGAAATTGCTCGAGAAGAGTTTCCAAAACCAGTCTCGATTGCTTTATGGATTCAGGGCGAACTCGTCATTATCGCCACAGATTTAGCCGAATTTATCGGGGCTGCCCTTGGTTTATACTTACTCTTTCGTATCCCGCTGCTTGAAGCATCGATTATTGCAGCGATCGGTTCTTTTGCCATTTTAGAGCTCCAAAGACGAGGTTATCGAGCGTTAGAAGCAGGAATTACCGGCATGCTGTTTGTTGTCGTGATTGCTTTCGCTGTACAAACCTTTGTGGCTAAACCTGATCTTGCAAGTGTCGCCGGTGGACTGTTCATTCCAAGGTTTGAAGGGACAGACAGCGTACTGCTTGCCGCTGGTATTTTAGGCGCTACGGTGATGCCGCATGCGATCTATCTCCATTCAGCCTTAACGCAAAGAAGAGTCGTCGGCAGAACGGAAAAAGAGAAAAAGCTGATTTTTCGTTTTGAGTTTTTAGACATCCTCATTGCGATGGTAGTTGCTGGCGCTATCAATGCCAGCATGTTGATTGTAGCAGCTGCTTTATTTTTTAAAAATGGTCTTTTTGTTGAGGATTTAGATGTAGCATTTCAGCATTTTGGAACTCTCGCAGGTCCTGTATCAGCGATCTTATTTGGTGTAGGTCTGCTTGTAGCCGGACTTTCCAGTTCTTCTGTCGGTACACTGTCAGGCGATATTATCATGCAAGGTTTTATTCAGTACCGAATTCCGCTGTATGTCCGCCGGCTGATTACCATCATCCCCCCTATTGCGATCATTGCATCTGGGGTCAATCCGACATCTGCGCTTGTGATGAGTCAAGTGGTCTTATCCTTTGGCATTGCGTTTGCTTTAATTCCGCTCATTTTGTTTACAAGTAAAAAACGAATTATGGGCGATTTGACGAATGCTCGCTGGGTGACCGGAATATCTTGGGTGATAGCAGCTCTTGTTGTCGCACTTAATCTGTTTTTAATTGTGGATACGTTTATGTAAAAGACAGTGATCAGGCTGTCTTTTATATCGGGTTGTGGTAGAATTTCCCTTGAAAGGATGTGATCACATGTTTTTTTATCAGGATCAAGATCTATCCATGCGGCTACTTGAACCAAGAGACGCGAGAAGTCTGTATCTGCTCATCCAACGCTCAAGAGAGCACTTACGTGAATGGATGCTATGGGTCGATTCGACGCAGACAGAAGAAGATAGCATGGCGTTTATTCAAGGTGCCATGCAACAAGCTTTGCAAAACAATGGTTTTCAGGCTGGAATCTGGTCACATGGAGAACTCGTTGGTATCATTGGCACCCACCAAATTCATTGGATTAATCGGACGGTTTCCATTGGCTATTGGCTCGGGGAAGGCTATCAAGGAAAAGGCATCATGACAAAAGCATGCAAAGCGGTCATTCACTATTTATTTGAAGAGTGCGGTCTGCACCGCATTGAAATAAGGGCCGCTGTTGATAATCAAAAAAGCAGACGCATCGCAGAGCGTTTATCTTTTTCACTTGAAGGCATATTAAGACAATGTGAATGGCTGGGCGACCACTTTGCCGATCACTGTGTGTACGCACTTTTACAGCCTGAATATATGAAACAAAAAACGAATTCGATCAATCAGCCTACTTAATTGTGTCGATTGGATGAACTATTTTACAAAGTGAAGCTTTGTAGTATCCGTTGTGATTGGCATCTGATAAAATAGAAGGAAAAAATCGAGGTATGATGTATGTCTCTTATTATTTTATTTTACTTATGGATTGTCCCTTTATTATTTGGCATTTTCTTCTCATTCCTAACAAAGAAAGCCACATACAAACGCCGCTTTGTCCCATCATATAGCATGGCAGGACTCAGCATCGTATTTCTTATTCTGGCACTCGTCTTTTCAGCCAGTCATTTTCTATTCATTTGCGGTATGTTCCTATTTGCCACAACACTTGTCGGCACAGGCATTCCGTTATTTTTAGCCTTTACCAAAACACCTTCATAAACAAAACCACCTTTTCGCAATGGAAAGGTGGTTTCTTTTTTATTGATGAGGCATCCGATAGGTCATCGTACCATTTGGGTTTTTTTCAATTACTTTCACAATGTCTTGAAGGATCTCTGACGCTCGATCATTTGAGTCATACTTGCCGAGCGTCTTGACCCAAGAATCGCCGCCTGCGATAGACCCTTCAATCTTTTTACCGGTTACTGTGACTTCGTGAACATTAACGAAACTTTGTTCGTTTTGTGTGAAAATCCATAGCATGGTTTATTCCCCTTTTTTTGTGGTGGTTTATTAGCCTCGTTTTTAAGATACATTTATACTCAACAACGTATTGAAATTCTCTCACTTATTCAGGTTATGAACCAGGTGTTTCTCAATTTCCACATCATTACCATAAACTTCAAAGTAAGAAAAATCGAATGCTCTAATTTCAATATCTGCTAAAGAGTGTTGGATGCCCTCATCTTCTTCTGTTTCAGGCATTGAATTCAAATCCCATTCAATCTGTAACCCTTTTTGAAATCCTATAAAGACACCTGATTCAAATTGAACAACTTGTCTTACACTATCTATTAACTGGTCTGTTGACATTAAACTCAAATCTCGGCTTGGGAATAGCTCAAAAAGAGAAGAATGAGTCGAACCAAAGACATCAAATACATACCATTGATAATCCTGTTTAAATTCCTTAATACACAAAAGAATCTCAGCAAGTTGATCACCTAAGCAAGATAATTCATCGTTAAAATATTCCATACCTCTTATTTTTAATAAAAACGCTGATTCCTTTACACCCATTCAAATCTCCTCCAAATTATTCTTTAAAACTCCATGATCCATCCTTAAAGACCGCAAGATGAGAGTGTGGATTTGTGTGATCACCTCTACCATGATCCGTCCAATCTGTTCTTTGTATCGGCGTACCATCTTTTCCCCATTCGAGGGTTTGAATGTACCCCTCTTTACGCCCTTTCCTATAACCAATTTGCGTATGAGGAAACTGTGAATCTGGTTTATGAACCGTTCCATTGATTAACTTCCCATTCTCGTATTTTGGCAGACTCGCATTTTTACCATTTATATCTTTCGGGATATATTTGGGCTTTTTAATGGAATCTAAATTACTTTTAACTCCCTTCGCCCCAAACGGCAAAAGCATCCCCAAAGCCGCATTCATACTCGCTTCCTGCTGTTCTTTCGAGACTTTATTTCCAAACATATCTCGACCCGTAATCGCTTCGCTGAAGCCGTTGGTCGCGGTGAGTCCATATAAGCCTTTTTGTGATGTTTTCAACGCATCGAAAGACTTCTGTGATGTCTTGTAAATGTCGACTGCTCTGACTGCGGCAGACGTGGCTTGAGTCGTTTTATAGACGGCTTTTCCGCCTTTGAAAATACGTCCTGCCCATCCGACGATTGGGATATATCCTGCGGCTGCCATGCCGCCTGCGGCGACTCGTTGGCCATGAAACCCTTTCGCCCCAAATGGCAAAAGCATCCCCAAAGCCGCATTCATACTCGCTTCCTGCTGTTCTTTCGAGATCCTATTTCCAAACATATCTCGACCTGTAATCGCTTCGCTGAAGCCGTTAGTTGCGGTGAGTCCATATAAGCCTTTTTGAGACGTTTTCAGGGCGTCAAAAGACTTCTGTGATGTCTTGTAAATGTCGACCGCTCTGACTGCGGCGGACGTGGCTTGAGTCGTTTTATAAACGGCTTTACCGCCTTTGAAAATACGGCCCGCCCATCCGACGATCGGGATGTATCCTGCTGCTGCCATGCCGCCTGCGGCGACTCGCTGTCCTGCGGTGAGTTCTTCTCCTGTGATCGGATCGACACCTGTTGCGGCACGTTTTGCATCGTTCACGCCTGTCAGTTCATTGACGATATTTCCTCCGTAATCAAGAGCTTTTTCATACCAAGGACGGTTGGCGAGCGCTTCTTGTTCCTTTGCAATCTTGCGGGCTTCTTCTTGATCTTTTTTGATTTTTAGATATTCAGAAGTTTGCTTCTCAATATCGCTTTTTGCCTTGTAGATTTCGCTATTTTGATACGCTTTCTTGTCAAAATTCATAGGCGAAATGGATTTTCCGTCATTTGTCGCATTTATCATTTCTACGTACAATGCCATTGTAGCCTTCTCCTCAGTCTCTGACAAAGCATATTCATCTTTTAGATTTTGATCAAGTTCTATTAAATCTTTAATCGTTTTCTTCCGTTCATCTTCCGCATCTGCAATCTTTTCGTCAAAGGTTTTACTATCAAATACCTCCAGAGAAATGAGGTCATCAATATCTTGAAAAATCGTTTTGAGTACCTTTTTTTGATCCTTCACGATGCTTTTGGCATTCTTGAC
>NZ_JBLUWC010000001.1:501311-501865 GCF_048270685.1 Bacillus sp. AK25 | reverse complement strand
CCTGCGGTGAGTTCTTCACCTGTGATCGGATCGACACCTGTTGCGGCACGTTTTGCATCGTTCACGCCTGTCAGCTCATTAACGATATTCCCACCGTAATCAAGGGCTTTTTCATACCAAGGACGGTTGGCGAGCGCTTCTTGTTCCTTTGCGATCTTGCGGGCTTCTTCTTGATCTTTTTTAATTTTTAGATATTCAGAAGTTTGCTTCTCAATATCGCTTTTTGCCTTGTAGATTTCGCTATTTTGATACGCTTTCTTGTCAAAATTCATAGGCGAAATGGACTTTCCGTCATTTGTGGCATTGATCATTTCTGCGTACAATGCCATTGTAGCCTTCTCCTCAGTCTCTGACAAAGCATATTCATCTTTTAGATTTTGATCAAGTTCTATTAAATCTTTAACCGTTTTCTTCCGTTCATCTTCCGCATCTGCAATCTTTTCGTCAAAGGTTTTACTATCAAATACCTCCAGAGAAATGAGGTCATCAATATCTTGAAAAATCGTTTTGAGTGCCTTTTTTTGATCCTTCACGATGCTTTTGGCATTCTTGAT
>NZ_JBLUWC010000001.1:141219-501211 GCF_048270685.1 Bacillus sp. AK25 | reverse complement strand
TTGGTTAGTGCTTTTGCATCAAGTATCTTGCCCAGATTGCGCCACTCCCTCCATTATTGATCATAAAGTCTATTTTACCTTTCTCACTGAATTGGAAAAATAGGCTTTAAGTTGTAAAAAATCCAGTCTTTATATTTTTATACAGAAGAAAACAAGTGACAATTGGAATGATTTTACCTATTCAACAAAAAAAGTCAGTCTCCCTAATTGGAAGACCGACTACCTGCTGTTTAGAAAAAGCGTTTAAGGCTTTTCTTGAGTGGAGGGATATCCAGCTCACCTTTTTCAAAGAATTTTTTCAATAAATATTTACTAAAGCCTGCTGCTTGTGTGTACGTGATTTTACCAGGTAACGGTGGTTCATTGGTCACCGCAACATCAATGATCACAGGTTTCTCAGCTTGAAGTGCTTGATCAAAGGCTGGTGCTAGTTCTTCATGTGATGACACCGAGATTCCTTTACCACCGCATGCTTCTGCAAATTTTGCAAAATCAATATCTTCCAGCTCTATACCATAGTTGATGTTGCCTTTTACCTGTTGTTCATATTCAATCATACCAAGGTTGTTGTTGTTTAAGATCACAACGACAATTGGCAGTTTATATTTTACCGCCGTCACAAAATCTTGCATCACCATTGTGAAGCCTCCGTCACCACAGACAGCAATGGCTTGGCGGTTTGGTTCGTTTAATTTAGCTGATATTGCGCCAGGTAACCCACAGCCCATTGTGGCAAGCCAGCTGGAAATAATGAAATCCTGCTGCTTCATTTCGAAATGACGTGCCATCCATACCGTCACATTACCGACATCAACTGAAAGAATGGCATCATCATCGACCGCTTCTTCTAATCTAGCGATGACTTGCTGCGGTTTAAGCGGTGATGTGGCAATAGATTTTTCCTTATCCATTTCTTCTCGCCACTTCATCATGTGCTCTGTACAAGCTTCAAGGAAACCGCGCTGCTCTTTATATTCAATATAAGAGGTTAGTTCATGAAGACCAGTCTTACTGTCACTTACAATCCCCACTTCTACTGGATATCTTTTACCGATCTGATCCGGTTTGATATCCAATTGAATGGCAGGTGTGTCTTCCGGTAAGTAATCCCTATATGGGAAGGAGGTTCCAAGCATGATTAATAAATCGCACTCTTCCATCGCTTCATATGCCGGCTTCGTCCCGATCTGACCTAGGTTCCCTAAAAAGTATGGATGCCTGTCTGGAACAACACCTTTTGCAGGAAGTGTAATGACGATCGGTGCAGCTGCCTTTTCTGCAAACGAAAGAAGTTCTTCTTTAGCATTTCTTAATCCTTTTCCTGCTAAGATGACTGGCTTCTTCGCATTGTTAATGAGTTGAGCAGCCTTTAGCAGTTGATCTTTCTTCGGCCGCACGTCTCCCTCTACGTAAAGAGGAGATGTATAAACGGGACTCCGCTTAATTTTCTGAGCAAATAAATCATCTGAGACAGTGAGAACCGCCACCCCTTTATGGGTATAAGCAGCTTTGATGGCTTGATTCAATAAGTCAGGCAGAGCTTCTGCTGTTTGTACTTGCTGATTAAAGACAGCAACATCGTCAAACATCCGCTCTAATTTGATTTCTTGAAATGCATCTCTGCCTACTTCAGTTGAAGCAACCTGCCCTGCAATCGCTAATACAGGTGCACCATCCGCTTTTGCATCGTATAGTCCATTTAATAAGTGGACAGCACCTGGCCCTGCAATTGATAAACAAACACCGAGTTTACCTGTTAGTTTCGCATCAGCTGCAGCTGAAAGTGCTGCCACTTCTTCATGTCTTGTTTGTATAAATTGAATTTTGCTTGATTCATGCCTTAGTTCTTCGATTAATTCGTTAATACTGTCGCCGGGCATTCCATAAATATGTTTCACGCCCCACTCTTCCAGTAGCGCTGTTACTTCTTTTCCTGCGGTTCTTTGCGGCATGTGAGAAAACTCCTTTTTTCTTACTCCATACCACCGCACCCTTTTGATCAAACGTTTCAACTTGCTCTTGCTACTTTTTAAAGTGATATGGAAGAGTGGCGACAACAATATCCCGTTTCCATAATAAACGGAATCTTAATAAGAAAGCAGATTGATTATGCAAAATGGTGTGCCATCTTTTTTTCGGAATAAATTGAGGGACGAGCACCATCACTCTATATTGATGTGCATTTGCTTTCGCTTCAATCGTTTCAAGAAATTTATCAAGCGGGTGAATGAGACTTCGATAAGACGAATGTAAAATCACAAGACGCACATCACTATTCAGCTTTTCCCAATCAGCTTCAATTTTCTTGTCTTTCTCTTTATCAAACGATACATGAACCGCTATGACCTGGTCTGATAAGGATTTTGCATATTGCACAGATTGTTCGACGACACGTGTGACACCTGCTATTGGGACGATGACCACATTTCCTTTGATTTCGACAGGCTCGGTTTCATTCAATAAACGCAATTGTTCTCCAACAGACAGATAATGTTTCTTAATAGAATGAAAAATAAATAGAACAATTGGCATGAAAACAAATACTGGCCATACAAGGTGAAACTTGGTCAAAATGAGAATCATGAAAACCGTAAATGAAATAAGTGCTCCCACGATATTGATAGGCATTTTCACTTTCCATCCCTGTGGTTTTTCACGAATCCACTTTACACACATACCTGTCTGAGACAAGGTAAATGGAATAAACACACCGACAGCATAAAGTGGAATGAGGTGTTCCGTTTTCCCATCAAATAGCCAAATAAGCAGCATAGAAGCTACACCTAAAAAGATAATACCATTGGAATAACCGAGCCGATCTCCTCTCACTGTAAACATGCGCGGCATATATTTATCTTTTGCTAAGTTGACAGCCAATAATGGAAAAGCTGAAAAGCCTGTGTTTGCCGCTAATATTAAAATTAAAGCTGTGACAGCCTGAATGACATAGTAGAAAAATGTCCGTCCAAATGTGTCTGATGCAATTTGTGACACAACCGTTTCTTCTGGCTTTGGCGAGATGCCAAAACCAAACGCAAGCAATGTCACTCCTACAAATAGAACGGCCAGTAATCCCCCCATCATCAATAAAGTTCTCGCTGCATTTTGTGCAGCTGGTTTTTTAAAGGATGGAATTGTATTAGAAATCGCTTCAACACCAGTTAAAGCAGAACAGCCAGACGAAAATGCCTTTAATAAAAGAAATAACGTGATGCCTGATACATGTGTGCCAAATGCTGTATGTTCAGATGCTGGCGGCACTTGCCCTGTTAATAGTTTAAACCCGCCCACTCCAATTAAAATGAGCAATGAAAAGACAAATAGGTACACAGGATAAGCCAAAATAGATGCCGACTCTGTCAGTCCACGAAGGTTTAACACCATAATCACTAGAACTAATACGATTGAAATCATGACATGATATGGATATAGAGCTGGAAAAGCCGATGTGATCGCATCGGTCCCAGCAGAAATGCTCACTGCTACGGTTAAAATGTAATCGACGAGTAATGATCCACCAGCAACCAGCCCTGGTTTTTCACCTAAGTTTCTGCTGGAGACGACATACGCCCCGCCGCCTTCTGGATAAGCATAAATAATCTGGCGGTAAGATAGAATTAACGCCATTAAAAGAATTAATACACAACCTGCAATCGGGAGTGAGTACCAAAACGCTGCCGCACTGACAACTGATAGAACAATCAAGATTTGTTCTGTACCGTATGCGACTGACGACAATGCGTCTGATGACAATAATGCCAAAGCTTTGATTTTTGATAGTTTTTGTTCTCCTGCTGCCTGTGATTTTAATGGTTTACCAATTAAAATACGCTTCATCAAACTGTACATGTGTTGCCCGCTCCTTTAGTGTCAAACGATTTGAGTTACAAAATTTTGGATCGCCAAAAAGACACAGAGGCAATAGAATGCCCCTGTGCCTATTGTTTAGATCACAGGTTGGTCTTTGCTCTCTTTAACGCTTACGAGGTTAGCTGACGGATTCGGGCGCATGAGATTTTGCCCTACCTTAAAAGGATTCACCCCACGTGGTGTTTTATACCACCACAATTGGTTCCCCCGCTCATCGAAATGATTCAGCGATTGGTCTTTTATAAAAGAGATCATACTCCCGTTTGACACCAAAGTAAAGAGATTTTTTCAAGGTCTTTTGATCGTTTAGAACTCAGTCTTTTTACGGTTTTTTCGTACGAAATAGACAATTATCACAAGCACAAAAAGGATGAGTGCAGCGATACACACAAAGTAAATCCAAGACTCGCTGCTGCTTTGTTTTTCACTTGTTTTCAGACTGCTCGATGTGCTGCTGACGGATTGATGATTAGAAAACACGCCTTTGTTTTTACTCTCTATTGCAACTGTTGCTTTTTCTGTATTTGTTTGAAGAAATTGCATCACTTCATTTGACACGTTAGCTTCAGCTGCAGTCATTCCTGAAAAGACTGTCATTGTCTGTTCTTTATTCCAAACAGATGACTGCGTCCATACAATTCGAGCCGTTGTTTCGTTGATCATGCCGAAAGAAGATACATCATACTGATCCTTTTTCACCGGAACAACGAGATCAGCTGCATTTTCTTTAAGAAGAGAGAATGTTTGAATGCCTCCGATGAAAATGAGAGGGTGATTTTTCAATTGTTCATTTGTGACTTGAGAAGCTTTCATTAAATGATATTGAGCTACTTCTGGCTGACTAAAAGATTCCGTCAACATGGTCATTTGATTGATTGTTTCACGTTTGATTTGATCTGGTATGATGATCAATGTATTTTTCGAAGTGAACGGGAGCGGCCATGTGGCTAAATCTGGCTTTTCACTCGTTGTTCCTTCTGGTATTTGTAAAGAGCTATTTTTGTCAATGAATATCCAGCCTTCTTCATCCGTATGTCTGCATGATTCCATGTTTTTAAAACCACTTGTGACAAATTGCAAATCAATATATTCATTTTTTTGAAGTATGTTTGAATCTACTGGAATCGAGACATGATAGAATCCATTCGCATCTTTGCTGCCTAGTTTTGTTAATGGTACGTCGTGCGGTTCGTCATTGATCATAACAGTTAACCGTTCTGTTTTGCTTGCCGCTGTATCAGATTTTTTGAATGAAAGATTGAGCTTTGCACCTGATTTTTGGTTAGCTATTAGCGCTTTCGGATAATAGTAGTGGTCGGATGCCGTCTTGTTGGTCCCAACCGTGACATCATCTCCGCCAAAATCTTTCAAACGAATCTTGTGAGATGGTTTAGACGTTTGAACTGCAACCTTTTGAAGCACTAGGTCTGTTCCAGTCAGTTGATTCGTTAATTCTGACTGAGTTAGAACATTGATTTTTCCAGCGATTGTCACAGGCTTTTCCGCTGTCACAAATAGAATGGGCTGTTCTGTTTTCTTTGCTGTCAAAGTTCTCATCGCTAACGTAAGATGACTGCTTTTCGTTTTAATTCCTGCAGCTTGTTCAATCGTTTTCATCCGTCCATCCCAGCTTCCTATAGCTCCCACAGCAATCGTTGGGTGCGCCACTTGCTTGATGTCCTTTTCTTGGATAAGTTTGATCTCCTTTTGGCGATCTTTGTTTTTCAACGTACGGTATACTTTGATGGCTGCTTCTAATTCAGCTGCATCCGGTGAATTAGGAATGACAATGTCTGTCTGTTCTTTCTGATCACCTGTTTGAATAAAAGGTGATGGAAAGCTATCTAATGTGAAATCTTTCGTCTTGATTCCTTTGAATGTAAGTTCACTTTCAGGATACACTTTTAGCCAATTGGCAGGTGTCTCTTGGTTGATACACACGCCTTCTTTTAAAACACCATAAAATGTGACCTGAATGCGGTGAGTACCTTTTTTCAATTGTGATTTGTTCAACTTGATTTGAATCGACTTCTTCTGGTTTTTCCCTGATACAGGGATGGTCTTTTCGATCTCTCCATCAATCATAACAGTGAATGAGGAAGGTGAAATCAATAATGGTGAAGCCTCTATATTTAACGTCAATGTGCTTGACTCTGTTTTTTCCTGATCCACTTGATAGGTAAATTCAGTGCGGTCTTCTTGTCCATATAAGGTCACTACGTCTTCTGATAGATGCTGCGTTTTTGTTTTATTTTCTTTTGAAGAATGAACCCACTCACCTTTGACTTGAACTCGGTTGGATTGCGCCATTGCTTGACCTGCCATGAAAAAAGGCTGGATCGCTAAGGATAATCCTAATATATAAATCAACCATTTTAACGATTTCAATATGTCACCCGCTTTTCTTTTGTTGTTGATTGTAACGCTCGGTTTTGTACCATTTCACTTCTTGTTTCAATAATCGGCTTTTCGCCTCTACAAATAAGGAGTACACAACAAGCGCAATCCATACTTGGGAATAGGTAAAGTACATGAGAATCACAATGAGAATGTTTTGTTTGGTCAGCTCTGTTTTCTCTATGCTTAACGTAATCATCACTTCTGTTAAAAAGAGGAAGAAGGCTAAGCCCCATAGAATGAGTGCCACAGCTCCCACAGATAAGTGAAGATCAACGAATAAGTTTACGATAAAAATGCCGTTGGAGAGCAGTACACCAAAGAAAAATAAGAAATACGTAAAGAAAAAATAAAATAAATCAAAAATCATTCGTTTTCGTTTTAATTTCATAAACTGCCTTAAAAATTTGAGCACAACATATTGGTTGCCTCTAGCCCAGCGTGTTCGTTGCCGCCACCAGACTTTCCATGTTTCAGGCTCTTGTTCCCATGTAATCGCAGCAGGAAAGAACCGAATCACATAGCCCAAATTATACACACGAATTGTTAATTCAGTGTCTTCAGCTAGTGCATGGACATCCCAGCCGCCAAGCTCTTCTAAAATGTGCCGGCGGATCGCAAAGTTGGTGCCTGGTATTGTCGCAATGCCAAACCATTTCCATCTCCCGCCTTGCGCCATCCACTGGAAGCAGATCGTTTCTATGTTAATGAATTTTGTCAGGAGGTTTTTGGCTGCATTAATGACCCTGAATTTCCCGACAACAGCACCTGCTTTAGGATCATTCAATAATCCAAGAACCAAATGGTAGACGGCTTTCTTTTCAGGCATATTATCTGCATCGTATACACAAATAACGTCTCCTGTCGAAGCCTTCAAGCCTTCATTCAGTGCAGTAGATTTCCCCTTCCCTGCAAATGGCGGCTTTGTTTCAATCATATGGACATGATCGTATTGTTCACTAAATGATTGCACAATCTCCCCTGTACGATCAGAAGAATTGTCATTAATCACAATGATTTCAAGAAGGTGTTTGGGATAGGATAACTGGACCATGGCTTTTAGCGTCTGCCGAATGACCACTTCTTCATTATGTGCTGGAATGAGAATGCTGACGGTCGGCAGATCTTTCCCTTGTTTCGTCCATTTAGGCAGTACTTTTTCGTAAGTTAAATAGTGCTGAAAGCCTCCCTGCATCAGAAACATATGATATAGGAGCATGATCCAAATCAGTATTAATGATAGGTAAAATAAGATATCAGCCACCTGATTTTCTCTCCTTAAAGATCCGTTTTTTCATCGTCAGCCTTAAATACAATGTGTAAAAAGCAAATGCCACAATAAAGAGCAGCACCACCATTGTGAGCATTCGAAGCATATTTTCCATCCCGCTTCGTTTGTTTGTTTTTGGTTCAGCTATATTGGATTGCTCTATTTGAATATGTCCATTTCCTGTTGTTTTGATCTGGACATGCGGGGTTTCAACAGTCTGTTTTGTTTTCTTTAAATCTAGCCATTCACTAGAAGGGATCGCATCCATTTGTGTGATTAACTCTTGCAGCCCATCTATCCCCGCTTCCACATCATAGGACAGCCCAATGGCGGCGGATTGGATATGCTGCATGGATTGAATTGTCTGCTCAGCCAGTATGTTTGCACCTTCTTGGCCAGACGCTGTATCTATAGACTGTTCAGGATATAAAGTCATGCCATGAAGCATGGCGGGTGTCGACAAAAATGGTGATGCACTACTTGTTTTCCATGTACGGTCTGAGAGCTGCACCTGTCCAAATAGACTGGACACATGGCGGGAAATCACTTCATAGCCTTGCAGGGATATGGCGTCATTCGGCACTTCAAATGCAAGTGGATATAACCCCTGCTGCGTGAGCAGTTCAATGCCTTTTGTCAGCTTTTCTTCTGTATAGATGGCTTCTTGATGTTGATTGGATGTGATATACGTATTAAAATCTTTTTCATTCGAAAAAAAGCTTTTGTTCAGCTGCTGATCAGCTTTCTCTGGTTCATTTGACGTAACGGGCTGATCGTACTTTACATCCCAAAATTCAAAGCCTTTACCCGACTCCTCCGCTCGATACGTACGGCTAAACCCATGAAGAACGACACTAGCTCCATTGCTTTGCAATTGTTTTAACACGTGGACAAGTTTAGGCCGGTCACTGAGCGTCACTTCATCCCCTGTTGCTGGATCAATCCATATAGGGGTCACCGCCAGCAGAAAAGGGATATGGCGAGCTGTTACGTATCGCCCAAGTTCAAGTAACTTCTTCTCATCCGTGACGGGGTTAATCTTCCCAATCTGTAAGTACTTTGTCGTCGTTTGATTAGAAGCCGGCAGGAGACTTTCCAGCACCTCTGCAAGCAGCTTGTCGTGCTGAAGGATATTTAGCATTCCGACATATGCCGCACCTTCTTTTGTTTGAATCACAAATGGCTGCTCAGCTTGATTTTTCTTCATTAAGAATTTACGTTGCAGATCTGTCCCTTGAACCGCCTGAGCTGTGATTCCTCTCTCTAGCTGACGGTATTCTTGATCATCGGTCTCTTTGATTTGACTGATGTGATCTTGTTTGTGAAAAGTAAGCTTGGAGAATGGGCGAAGCTGTTCCGCATTGTATCCTATTGCAATTAAGCGTTTTGATTCGTTTATGAGACGAATGGTTTGTGCTTTCAACGTTCTCTTTTCTTCACCTATATAGATAACTAGCTGAGAGTCATTGAGGTTCTTTTCAGTGATTTGTTCATCAGATAAAATGGTCGTTCGTGTGGAAAAATGCCCCACAAGTACATCAAGCATATGAACAGTTGGCGTTGTCTCACCTGACTGTGTGGAATAGACGATGAGGGTCCTGGACTCTTTCTCAAGTGCACCGGCTGATGTACTGTCTTTGATCGAAAGCATAGAGAAAAGAACGAATAACAAACAACATTTCGTCAAAACATTAAAGTTCATTCATCATCATCTCGTTTTCTAGTTCTTCTAAAAATTGCTCTGGTGTCCGATAATCCGATCTGCTTGTTAAATGACAGACATGAAAAGTTAAGGTCACTTCACGACCATTTAGCAGGACATGCGTTTGCAGTTTATCCTTTAGCTTTTCAAGAACGATCGAGACGTTTTCTGCAGGTGTGTGAGTGAGCAGCAGCCCGATTCGTTCTTCCGATAATCGAAATTTCTTATCCGTTTCTCTCACACTTTCGCGTATCTTCATACTGAGTTGCTGGAAAAGATGCTGCATTTCTTTTTCTCCATATAATGTTTTGAATTCAGCTGAGTAGTGCATATGAAGAAGGATAAAGACGAATGGCTGTTTATATCGTTCTGCTCGTTTCATTTCCTCAGATAACTCGAGCCTCATTCGCTCTGCATTGTCAAATCCTGTGGTTGAGTCAATCGCTACAAATTGTTTGATGGCCCTCTTTTGTTGGTCAATGGTGTAACGCATCGTTTTTATTCGCTCATGCACGTTTCCAGCAGAAATAGCAAAAAAGAGAAGCGCCACGCCCCATATCACGACATCTTGCAACGTTTGATTAGAAAAGAGTGAATTTGTGTGACCAAGCTCTGTAAAGAACATCCCGCTTCCTATAAAGAACAAAATCAACAAAGTAAAAACCAATGCTGGCAAAATACCAAATAAAATACCGCATCCTATCACGACAAATGTGAGTGTGATGATCATGACACTCTCCGCATCACGTCCATTCAAGTAGCCCATAAATAAAATGAGTCCCGCAAACGTGAGGAGCAGCGTATAATACGTGCGATAGGTGTTACTGAATAACCTTTTCATTTAGAAGCTCCCTTTCTGCAATTAGAGGCAATAAATTATCAAATGAGTGTGTATCTTTTTCGTTCATATAGCCTCCGTAATAAGGCTTGAGAGGATCTTGGATTTGCAGCTCTTTCATTCGGTGATAGACGTCTTTTGCAAAATCATCTTCTCCTTGTTTGAGTGCATATAAGATCACCAATGCATAGACTGAAGGCGATTCATACGTCACTGCTGGCTGTAATGTGCTCAGTTTATATCGTCCGTACAGCTTTCCTTCCTTTTGGAAGTTGGTTTTCAGCCATTTCATGATGACTGATGTATCAACCTGTGCACGTTCAGCATAAAGAGCCGTATAAAGCTGGTCGATCAAGTTGATTTCCTGATCAAATGAGTAGACTTTCTTCGCTATGTCATAGGATTTTGGAAAAAACCCTTTTTGTCTCGGTGCATTTTTTAGAATGGCCAATTGGTTGTTCATCATTTGTTCTGTGAATAGGTGGAGGGATACTAGTTCTTTGATTGCTTTTGGGTCAAGATATGAAAGTGTGATTGTGTGTGAAGTTTGTTTTGTCGATGCATCATAATAGTCGGTCAACATACCCTTGAACATGTTTTTGTCTTTTAACGCTTTTGCGATTTTTTTGGCTGTGGTTTGATACACTGACTTCTGCCACAATTGATCTGCTTTTTGAAGTGCTGTTACTACACGTAAGTCATCAACTAAAGCATTGACTTTGCTTTTTTGATGAGATTCGATTTGCCAGCTAAGAAGATCATGTTCCAGTAAGAATTGAGTGCGCAGGACGTCTACCTGTTGATCAAAAGATGTTTGATCTTTTTTTCTAACAAGATAATCCATCCAAAGTCCGAGCGATTCTGATAAGTAAGTAGGCTGCTCCGCAAGCGAGGTCCGAATCATGCCTTGGTCTGTCATTAAGTGGTGAGTCATAAAGTACTCTCCTGACAATACTGGTTTTGCAGGTTCTGGTTGAGCTGAATGTTGCTGCTGTTTCCAGGTACATCCGCCTAGTAGAATGACAATGAGTATAGCGATAGCTGTACGATGTATGGGTGTATCCATTCGTGTCCCCTTTCAATCCTTGTTCTCTCTAAGCATCTAACGATTTATTATAGAGCGTTTCTGTTTAAATGAAAATAAATATTTTATACCAAATTACGAGTCTTTTCGCTTACATATTTCCATTTACAGAAAAATAACATGTCAAAATACTCGAACAAACAAAAAACCCATGCGAATTCACATGGGTTTTTACACAACTATTGATCTAATTTTAGTTTCTTCAATTGTTCTGCAAGTGCGTTATTGATTGGTTCTTCCACTTTCTTTTGTTTTTTCATATATTTAGACACATCGTGCTTACTGGCTCGTTTTTGATTGGATTGTGATTTGCGTTTTTCGAAAACAGACAGTTTCTCTCTATGACCACAAACACAGGCAAATATTTTGCCATCACCTTCCCCGCGCAGCTCAAGCTTTTTATGACAGTTCGGGCAGCGTGCATTTGTTTTCTTTGCCACATTTTTTCGATGTCCGCATTCTCTATCCTGACAAACAAGCATGGTGCCGTTTTTCCCGTTCACTTTTAACATGAGTTTTCCGCAGTCAGGGCAATGTGTGCCTGTCATGTTGTCATGCTTAAAGGTTTGGTTCGTTTGTTTGATTTCAGATACGGCTTGTTTTGCATATGACTTCATTTCACTCATGAATTGAGAAGCTTTCAATTGGCCTTTCGCAATTTTAGAAAGCTTTTGTTCCCATTCCGCTGTTAACGCAGGTGACTTTAAATCTTCAGGTACTAAAGAAAGCAGCTGCTTCCCTTTCGATGTGATGAAGATGTCTTTGCCTTTTTTCTCAATTAAGAAGCTGTTAAACAGTTTCTCAATGATATCCGCTCGAGTTGCCACTGTCCCCAATCCACCCGTTTCGCCAAGGGTTTTCACTAAGTCCTTTTCCTTGTTCTCCATAAATGCAGACGGGTTCTCCATGGCAGATAAAAGGGTCGCTTCGTTAAAACGAGCAGGAGGTTTCGTTTCGCCTTTTGTCTCTTTTAATTGGCGTACGTCAAGTGACTGCCCCTCTGTTAATGCCGGCAAGTGCTGATCTGCTTCAGCTGATTCCTCGTCTTCATAGGAATCATCGTACACGGCTTTCCAACCGGCTGATTGCACAATTTTTCCTTTCGCTGTGAATGTCTCACTGCCGATCTTGGCGATCACTGTGGTTTCCTCATATTCAAAAGGGGTCATCAGTACAGCGAGGAATCGCTTGGCAATCAGGTCATATAATTTACTCTCTTTATCACTTAATGCACCCGGATACAGCTCTTCCTCGGTTGGAATGATCGCATGGTGATCTGACACTTTGGCGTCGTTGACAAAACCTTTATGTGCTTTAATGCCTGATTGTAGAATGCGATTAACATGCTGCGCGTAAGGTCTAACGTTCATTCCTTTGAGTCGATCTTTTAATGTGGGAACGATATCTGCCGAAATAAAACGTGAATCTGTACGCGGGTACGTGACGAGCTTATGCTGTTCATACAGACGCTGAAGTGTAGACAGTGTTTCTTTTGCTGAAAAACCGTAGCGTTTATGGGCATCACGCTGCAATTCTGTCAGGTCATACAATCCTGGAGCAAAGGCTTTTTTCGCTGTTTTTTTCAGTGCATCAATCACTGCAGGTTTTCCTTTACAGGCTGCCAAGCGCTCCGTCACTACATCCTCTTGGAATGTACGGTTTTGTTTGGTCTTTGCATCCTGCCAAGTCAGCGTCAGTCCGTCTACTTGTGCCGTCAGCCCAAAGAACGGCTTCGGCTGGAATTGCTGAATGTCTTCCTCTCGCTTGGCGATCATAGCAATCGTTGGCGTTTGCACACGTCCACAGGATAACTGCGCATTGAACTTCGTTGTCAGCGCTCTTGTTGCGTTGATTCCTACAATCCAGTCTGCCTCTGCACGCGCAACCGCCGAGCGATACAGGTTATCATACTCTCTGCCGTCTTTTAATCGTTTGAACCCTTCTTGAATGGCTTTGTCTGTAACAGACGAAATCCATAGGCGTTTCAGAGGCTTTTTCACATGTGCTTTTTCAAGAATCCACCTTGCCACAAGCTCCCCTTCACGTCCAGCATCTGTTGCGATGACAATGTCTTTTACATCTTTTCTCGCCAGCTGCGCTTTGACCGCTTGGAACTGTTTCCCTGTCTTTTTCATCACGACAAGCTTGAGTGGTTCTGGAATAATTGGTAAATCCTCTAGACGCCAGGATTGAAATTCTTTCCCGTAGCCTTCTGGATCAGCCAGTGTCACCAAGTGACCAAGCGCCCACGTGACAATGTATTGATCTCCTTCTAAGAAACCATTTCCTTTTTTATGACACTTCAGTACACGTGCAAGGTCACGTCCAACTGAAGGTTTCTCTGCTAATACAACTGTTTTTGACACTAGATTTCACATCTCTTTCTTCTATCCATCCTTTTATTATAGCAGACGTGGAGATGCGGTTCTAATGACGGATTATTTCTTCAATCGTTTAATGATTTCGTTTGTGACCTCTTGTGTTTGATAAGCTCCGCCGATATCTGCCGTTAAAAAGCCGTCTGCTGTGACAGATTCAATCGTATCGAGAAGGTGTGTGCCTAATTCTTCCTCTCCAAAATGATCAAGCATAAGTTTAGCGGTCCAAATTTGTCCGATAGGGTTTGCGATCCCTTTTCCAGCGATATCTGGTGCTGATCCATGTACTGGCTCAAACATGGATGGATATTTGCCATTTACATTGATATTGGCTGCTGGTGCGACACCAATACTACCCATGATAGCGGCACCAAGATCCGTCAAAATGTCACCAAATAAATTGCTGGCAACAATCACATCGAATTTCTCTGGTCTTGTGACAAAGAAGGCTGAGAGTGCATCAATGTGCTGAGAATCTGCCGCCACATTAGGGTAGTCCTTTGAGACGTCTTGAAACACTTCATCCCAAAATGGCATGGTATGCACGATGCCGTTTGACTTTGTTGCACTTGTTACATGCTTTCGTCTCTTTTCTGCTAATTGAAAAGCAAAACGCATCGCACGTTCTGTCCCTTTTCTAGAGAAGACGGCATTTTGAATCGCAAGCTGATCCTCCCCTTGATAAATCCGGCCCCCAATTTCACTATATTCGCCTTCTCCATTTTCTCTTACAACTAGTAGATCGAAATCTTTTGGCTGAGCAAGCGGAGAACGGATGCCGCTCAGCTGTTTTGCAGGTCTAACGTTAATCACCTGTTCAAATTCCCGTCTAATTTTTATGAGCAGTCCCCAAAGCGAGATATGATCAGGCACTAAGTTGGCATCACCGACAGCCCCTAAGAAAATACTGTCAAAGGCTTTCAATTGTTCCAATCCATCCTTTGGCATCATCTCGCCATGCTCTAAATAGTATTCGCAGCTCCACGGAAAATCCTGAAAAGAAAAAGTCAGACCGCCATGCACCTCTGATATCGCTTTCAAAACACGTACTGCTTCTGGTACAACTTCTTTTCCTACCCCATCACCAGGTATCGTCGCAATCGAAAAGTGTTTCATTGTATTCTCCCCCTTATGAATGGTCGACCGTCGACCGATTAAGTTGAGTTTACTAAAGAGTTTATGTTCTTTCAATAAACAAAAAGACGCTTTTTGATCAAAGCGCCTTTTTGTTCTGCAACTGTAATGGGACTGACTGTTTTTTTCTACCTGCTCCTTTTTTATCTGAAAGAAGCAATCCTCCCAAAGTCAGAGCTGTTCCGAGCAGTGACATGAAGGTCAATCTCTCATGGAGAACGATCATTGAAATGACCATCGTGATGATTGGAACGCCATAAATGTAGATACTCGATTTCACCACACCGATCGTCTTCACGGAAAAGCTCCATGTCAGAAAACAAATAGCAGATGCAAAGACGCCTAAAAACAGCAAGTGGAAGGCAAACGATGGATTCGTCAACCGCTCCCAGTCTAAACGAATCTTAAAATGCCAGATCAGTGGAATCATCCATAAAAGCCCGTAAAAGAAGACACGTCTTGTCACCTGAATAATATGGTAGCCATATTGATTGATCATTTTCGATAAAATGGAATAAAATGCCCAGACAATGGTAGCCATAAATGCTAAAGCATCGCCGAGTGGATTCAATTGGAATGTCGTCATCCCGTTCAAGCTAATCAGCACAATTCCCGTCATCGCAATGAAAAAACCGATAAAAAACCGGCTATGTAGCGGCTCATCTTTTAATAAAAAATAAGACAATAGAAAAGAGAAAAATGGGACAACGGAGCTGATAACACCTGCATTCGAAGCGAACGTATAGGTAAGTGCAACATTTTCTAAAAAATAGTATAAGACCACACCGCATAACCCTGCGAGCGCAAACATCCCTTCATGCTTTCTATGCTGCACCTTCATGGTGACTGGATAAATGATCATCAGGGCAAGGTACCCAAGGAAAAAACGAAAAAATAAAATCTCTGTTGGAGAAAAAGCCGTTAATAATATTTTGGTTGATATAAAAGTAGATCCCCATAAAAAAATGGTGAGCATGGCTGCTAGAAGACCAAGAAGCTGTTTATTTTTCATTTTGCTATTACCTGCTTTGCAAAAATTTGCTGATACTGCCCTGGCGTAAGCCCAATAAATTCGGAAAAGAAATGAGTCAAATGACTTTGATTAGAAAATCCAGCGGCAGCAGCTACATCTATTGGCTTCATTCCTTGGGCGAGAAGTTCCTTCGCATAGTTCACCCTGATTGTCTGTAAATAACGATACGGCGTAATTCCTCTGAACTTTGTAAAAGCACGCAGCAATGAATATTTGTTCATGGACACAAGCTCACCTAAGTCATCTAACGATATATTTTCCGTGAGATGTGTTTCAATATATTGCTGTACGTTTTGGACTTTTTGTTCATTGGCATTGGCTGCTGATGCTTTTTCCTCTGGTGTATCAGAATAGGTTTCGATCAACTGCTTCATCAAAAAGTAAAAGGCTTCCTGTTTATTCAAAGCAGGAGCTTCTTCTGTGATCATTTGATGAAGATCATATAATTGCTTTGCTAGTTCACTTTGTGAAACCACAGGGGCTTTAAAATGCGGCTTGTGCTGAAAGACCTTCTCCAGCACCTCTGGTTCAATATTTAAGCTGCGATAATCTAGCGGCATGTGATCAAATTGTTCACATGCGTGGTTATCGTACGGATTGAAAAGAAGTATATCTCCTTTTTCAATGATGTATTCTTGATTTTGGCAGAACATACGTCTTTGACCGCCTTCAATAAATCCAATCACATAGTATGGATGAAAATGTTTTGGGAACTTTTTGATGATGGCATGAAAGCGATACGCCTCTATTTGCAAGTCCTGGTCAAAATGGACTGTTCGTTCCTCTAGTATTCTCATGTCGATCCCCTCTTTTCACTGAGCTGATCATTAGTGTAGCACACCCTTTTTCTCTTGGATTGTACGATATTGACTTTTCGATGCAGGCTTGCCTAGAGGGAAGAACTTGGATAACATGAGACAAAAGATGATGTACAAAAGAGGGAATGATGGGATGAATTCATTCGAGATGGAAAGACCAGCACCGTATCACATGCAATTTTATGAACAGCTGAAGCAAATGATTTTTGATGGCCAGTTTCAGCCAGGAGAGCGCATCAATGAAACGCAGCTTGCCAAACAATTTGGCGTAAGCCGCTCACCAGTGAGAGAAGCCATGCGGCTTTTAGAAAAGGACGAACTTTTAATTGCTGATCCTAAATCAGGCTACTCTGTCTATACGTTAACAGAGCGGGATGTCGAGGAACTCTATCAAGTCCGAATGGCTTTAGAAACGCTTGCCGTTAAGCTTGCCTGCAAAGAAGCCACAGATAGAGAGATAGATGACATTGAACAGGTGCTCACGAAGGCAGACGAAGCAATCAAACAGCAGCTGCCATCTCAGGATATCGTTCAGTTACACGAAGCGTTTCATCAAACAATCATTCAAGCCAGTCACAATCACCGTTTATCTAAACAATTAAATCACGTGAATGCGCTCATTCATTATTGCCGCATCTTTCATTTTAGCAGCGGGCCTCGAGCTGAGACGATTCAAAAAGAGCATACGGCCATTTTCACTCTAATAAAAGAACGCCGGGCTGCGGCAGCCGTTCAGGCGATGACAGACCACCTCATACATGATGTGGCGCATTTAAAGCAAGTACTCTCTGAAACAACCGAAAAGTAACGCGTGTCATTTCCCATTTTTTAAGCATTCGTTGAACATATTTTGAATTTTTCGTAGATTATCGCATGTTCAGGCGATCTTTCGTTTATATTAGAAGATGAGAAACTAGCTTTTATACAGGAGGATTTGTATATGCATACAAGTATTAGCCGTCTGAGACAGGCGGGTTTTATTGAGGGTATGTCTCTTTTAACCCTTCTTTTAATTGCCATGCCTCTAAAATATTTTGCGGATATTCCGATGGCGGTCACCATTGTGGGCTCTCTTCATGGCGCATTGTTTGTGATCTATATGCTCATTTTGGCATATGTGACATTTAAAGTTCGCTGGCATTTGAAATGGTCCATCGCCGGATTCTTTGCGGCATTCATTCCTTTCGGCAACTTCGCCTATGACAAGGTGCTTCGCCAGTATGATACAAAAGCTTAATCAAAAGGGCTAAAACGACATTCGTTTTAGCCCTTTTTCTACACGCTGACGTATTTTTTAAATCGATGCATATTTCACAATGGCTGCTTGACGTGTCATTTCGTGATATGCCACCCATAATTCATCACCTGGCAGTACGCTAGTGATCGGATCGATTGGCTGTTTCACTTCATACATCACGCCTTCTCTCTCAATCTGAATGATCGCTAACGGCTGGTTGCCGATGACACCGGAAAATGTGACATGGGTCACTTTTGCACTTCCTTGTTTCTCTTGCATAAGACTGATTTCTTTATCCAGCTCTTCTTGTTTTGTCTGCATCGTGATTTGAGTTCCTGGCGCGACCTCCATATGGTCAGGTATGAATTGACTGACCGTTTTTGTGATGGATTGATCTCCGCTAGAAACCGTCACATCCAGCATAATAGGCTTCTGATCATGAATTGTGACTGGATATTGCTTCACCCGTTGGATCGTTCCTGTCAATGTCACGTCTTTCCCCGATCGATTCCGCACTTCATGGCTATAGGCTGCCATTTTCAACTGACCGCTGATGTCAACGAGATCGGCTTTTTCTCCTATTTTAAATTCAAAACCAGCTGCTTGAACCATCGGAATGGTATACCTTTTCTGATCTGCTTCAAATGTAAGTGATAAGACGGTGCCTCGTCCTACGGTTCCATATGATTCTATGTTTCTTAAAATAGCGCCTTTGATGAACTTTGGCTCGCTTGGCTGCGAGAAGTCGCCCTCTTTTAAGAGCATCGCTTTTTTCTTTTTCGGATTGTAGAGAATGGCGATACGCTGACCCGGTTGCGGTATCTGAGTATAGGATACAACCGTTTTAACCGCCTTCTCGATATTTTCCCCATCATATTGAAATTGAAGCTGCATGTTGACGAGCGGCTGTTCATTGATGTAAGTACCCGTTTCTTTGACAGATACAATATTGGCTTCTAATGTGACACTGTCCTTTATCTTGTTCTTTCTCATCAGTCTCAAAATCGGTGGCAGAAAGATCGCTAGCACAAATAACAGCAGTGGGATAAAGAGCCATATCGCCCAGTTGAGAATGAGTGGTCCGCCCTTCATGACATATTGTATAAAGGTGTCAACAGACGTTTGGTGGGCTGGACTGGCATTTTCGATTGAGATGACCTTTTGCAAAGGGAATTCCTTTAGCTGTTTGCTTTTCGTCTCAAAGGCCCCCGTTAATTGGTTGCCAAGTGAATAATAGAGCCAATCGCTCTTCACATTTTTATGAAAAGAGAGATCTTCTTTTTGTAAAGATTCATATGACAACGACTGAGACAGCTTGCTGGCAGACGTCGCCTTATTCGTGCGATGATTATAAATATAACCAGTTAGCTTGCCTTTTGCTTCGTCCTTTGCTGTAGAGCCTAAAAGAAGAACTTCTTCTTCATTCAGCTGGTAGATAAAAGTTTGGTACATCGGTTTTGGTGTTGGGACGACTTCCCCAAGCCTTCCCTCTGCATCCACTTTCCTTGGTCTTTTTGGATAGTTGGATTCGACAGCGACAGCAACGTTTTGTGATGATCCGATCGTTTTTTTCAGTTGCTGCACGACTTTATCTTCAATGAGGCTAAACGGTTCGGCACTTTTGGAGACATAGACCCCAAGCTGATGCTTCTCGTTTGAGATTCCGCTGACATACGCCTTCTGGTCATTTTTCAAAGTCAATTCAAACATAGGGAATGGGGTCTGCCCTCTAAAAGAATTCATGACGACATCGATGGAAACAGGTCTTGCTGGCAGCTTCAGCTCGTTGAGATTGTGGACATGAAACTGACCATTCTTTAGCTCACCGAGGACCGCAGCAGCGCCTTCCATTTCTCCTGTAAACACGAGACGTCCATTCCATTGATATGTATTCGTTTTTAAAAATGAGGGAATCTGTAAGTTTTGCTTGACGAGTTCTTTCTTTGCTCCGCTTGGAGACAGTTTTTCGATCAACAGCTGCTCGTCTTTATTTTTTAAAGCAAGTAAGAGATGGTTCCCTTGAATGGATGGCAGCATTTCATTAAACGTATCGCTTTCCGTGGTCCATTCACTGATTCTTTTTCCTGATTGGGGATCATACATTGCAAAATGGAGCTGCTGGTTTTTTGATACAGCACTCACTACTCGTTTTCCTTCATCGAATGTAAATATTTGTTTGACGTCATCTTGCGTCGCTTTCCCTGCTGACAAATCATCTTGGTAATGGTTCCACACCAAGACACTAAGAATGATTGCTGGAATAAAGAAGACAATATACCTGAGGAAAATCACTGGTATTCTTTTCACTTGATCGCTTCCTTTCATGGAGTTCCTTTTTCTTATACGTCAGTGCAGCGAGAATGTTTCATGCTAGAAGAATACCATTCCAACTTTCTAAATCCATATTTTACATATTTGATTGTTTACGATAAAATCCAATTAGATTCAAAAAAAGGATGTTATCTCAATGGATAAGCTATCATCGATCATTCTAGCGGCTTGGCTGCGTGTTCCCCGTTGGTTCAAGCAAGGGGTGCTCGTATCTATGACCATTTTCTTTTTTTATATGTGCTTTGTAAAGGGGCTGACTGGCTGGTACACCTTGCCGCCTGTCACTTTGCTCGCATGCGCCATTTGTTCCTTTTTCATCTGGATGGTGTGGCTAAACAGTCAAAAAAACAAGTAAAAAGGAGAATTTCATGAAAGAATCCATCTTTTATTTTGCTATCTCTTTTGTTCTTCAATGGGTTTGGTTTGGGGTTGTGCATCCAGATAGAGACGTGACACTGCTGGACATGTTGATCTTCTCTATTTTGTTTACGGTGATGTTCTTTTTTATTGGCCGGATTTGGAGGTATCAGAAGAAAGGGCGAAGTGAGTGATGATGAAGCATTTCCTCTTTCTGTCGATGAGTGTTCGTTGTTCTATTGTTAGCGGCGAATCTTTTTGAAGGGGATGTCATGCGGATGGTATCCGCTTTTATCTTCCTTTTTCCTATTTTATTGTTTAAAACGTAAAAAGGCTGCCAAATAGATGGCAGCCCGTTTCTTACTCTTTTCATGCAAATAAATAATCAATGTTTAATCTCCGTCACGGAGTGTATGAATTAAGATTCGATCATATCAGTGTGTCATATGTGTTCCGAGTGAACCTACGTTTGAAAGTAAACGCCATGGAAGTTCTGGATAACAAGACAACGAAAGCCCTACCTCTCATTCGTCCTTACGGCTCCGAAGCCGTGCCAGTGTGAATTGTAAATCAAAACGTCTTTTTTCCATTCTTCCGCTTTTATAGGGGGCGGTTGCAGAAGGAAAAGAATAAGTTTGTTCGCTTTGACAGCGTCTCGTTCTTATCAAGTAGAAGCTCTATTGCTTCTCATTATGTCATAGAAAAAAGAAAGTTTACTTTCTTTATTTATTTGCTATTTCAACACTTAATATAAAACTATAACACGTTCCCCCAACTTACGCAAGTGTTAAAGTGATAATTCTGCTGGTGTCCGGTTTCCTTCGTTCATATAACGAATGGAGGTTGGGTCAATCTTAAGGATCACTAGGTTTGGATCATCTTTTCCTTTAAACCATTTCTCCATCTCATCAGACCAAAGGCGGTCGATCAATTCTGGATCATCCGTTAATGTGGCTTTACCTGCGATTTCTGCATATGTGTCCCCAAATCCTTCACCTGAATAACCAATGAGAATATGAACATTCGGATTTTTTTCAATCTCATCCGCTTTATGTGTTTCTTTGCTTGTTGGTGTATATAATGTCAGCCCATCATGAAAAAAAGTCATATAGCGGGTATGCGGCTTATCTTGTTCAACAGTCGCCAATGTTCCCACTTTTTGTTCGTCTAATAAGTTCATTACCTTTTGTTTTAACTCTTCTTGTGACATGTATCTTCACTCCTTCAAAATGTCATCCGTACTCTTAGGTTTCCACGACAATCCATTCATTAAACAAAGAAATGTGTTTTTCATAAAAAGACATCTTCTAGCTGATGCTATAAAAAACGGATACATTGAAAGGGGAAGTAGTTGAATATGCATCATGAAACGATGTTCCATTTGAGTTCACTTGTTATTGCAGCGGTTGTTGTGGGCATTATCATATGGTCTGTCTCATCTGTACAGAAGAATCGGAAGAAATACTAAACACACCGCCCAATTAAATCTGGGCGGCGTGCTATTGATCATGTATTCATAAACGAACCGCCGTTGACATGAAGTGTCTGTCCCGTCATATAAGACGATTCGTCTGAAGCAAGAAGTACATAGCAGCCTACATGCTCCACAGGCTGTCCTGGTCTTCCCATTGGTGTCTCGGCCCCGAAGTTTTCGACACTGTCTTCATCAAATGTAGATGGAATGAGCGGCGTCCAAATTGGACCGGGTGCTACACCGTTGACCCGAATTCCATCTTTCACAAGCGACTGTGCCATAGAACGAGTAAAGCCGTTGATGGCCCCTTTTGTCGCCGTATAATCAATGAGCACTTTGTTGCCTCGATACGGGTTAATAGATGTTGTATTAATAATGGAACTTCCCGGTTTTAAGTAATCGAGTGCCTTCTTCGTAAAATAAAAATAAGAATAGAAATTGGTTCTAAAGGTTTGGTGAAGCTGTTCACTAGAAATATCTTGAATACGTTCTTTCGGATGCTGTTCGGCCGCATTATTGACTAAGATGTCCAGCTTCCCAAAGGCTTCAACTGTCTTTTCTACCGCTTTCTCGCAAAAGGCTTCGTCCCCGACATCCCCTGCAATCGTTAAACATTTAACGCCTTCCTGTTCTACACGTTTTTGCGTATCTTCTGCATCCTCATGTTCATTTAAGTATACGATCGCGACATGAGCTCCTTCTTTGGCATACGCAACAGAAACGGCACGTCCAATTCCGCTGTCTCCACCTGTAATCAGCGCTACTTTTCCTTTTAGCTTACCAGACCCTTTATACGATTCATCCTCATAGATCGGCGCAGGATTCATTTCTCTTTCACTGCCCGGCTGCTGATCCTGCGTTTGGCGCGGAATGCCATTTGTTAAGTATTCACGTAAATCCATGTGTAAGCTCCTCCTTGATTTGTTGATGTATCCTTTCATTACCACTTCATTTTTTCACTCAAACATCCCTATGCGTCATCGATGCGTTTTGAAAACTGACAGGTTTCAGGATGGGAAAAATCGGTTACATAAACATAAAAAAGGAGCGTTCTCACATGCTGTCAACCATTTCTAAAACCTTTAGCAGACCAAAAGGCTGGCTCGGAAGCATCGCAGGTTTTATTATGGCAAATGAAAATAAGGCACTGAATCAATGGGCGATCCAGCATTTAGATTTATCAGATGGTGAAAACATATTGGAAATAGGCTATGGCCCCGGCTATAGCATCAAACATATGCTCAAGCATTATGACGATCTTCACATTGATGGACTAGATGCTTCTTCAACTATGAAGGAACAGGCGCATTCGCGTATAAAGAAACGATCCAAAGAGAAGCAGGTCCGGCTGTATGTCGGAAAAATTGAAAAAACACGCCTGCCGGCGGATCAGTATGACAAAGTACTTTCTGTTAACAATTATACGATTTGGGATGACCCAAAGGCTGGCGCACTCAACCTTTATCACACCTTGAAACCTGGCGGAACACTCGTCATTGTGATGCAGCCAAGAGAAAAAGGAGCGGACGCCAATCGGACAAAAGAAATGGGCGAAAGCATCCTCAATGACTTAGAATTTGCTGGTTTTGATCAGTTTTCTGTTGAATATGAAGAGATTCGTCCCACACTTGCTGTCTGTGTCACAGCAAAAAAGCCGAGAAGCGAATAAGCTCTCGGCTTTTTTCTTACCATTTTGCCTCTTTGACAAATTGATAAAAAAGTTGATGTAATTTCTGTTCAATCTCTTCCTTTGTTCCTTGTCCATAAAGCGCCATGCTTTCTTCGCTTTCAATGATGGATGAACTGATCAGGCTAAACATTTCAGACCCTTCTTTGCCAAGCTCTAGCGGCGCCAGCATGAGGAGCATTCTGGACATGAGCTGTTGCCCGCCATCCATGCTTTTGATCTCATATGCCTCATCAAGATCATAGATATGAAAGACCGGTTTCTTAATGAGATTATGCTTTAAGTGAAAAAGAGCAAACTCAGTTCCCGGAATGCCTAAACCACCTTGCTGCTCACGCTCAAGTAAACCGACTGTCACTTCGTCTGCACGTTCTAAATAGCCTTGACTTTCAACCTGACGCATCAGCTCTCTCATTGTTGACTCATGCTGCTCCGTCGTCTTCTTTTTTTCGATTGTAAAATGGGACAAGATGTTGCGAATCACTGACATATAATTCGTGATTTGCTCTGCCATCCCTATCATATCAACCGTTTCCTCCACCGATTCTTTTGCAGATTCCTGCGCTCTTTTTTTCTCAATCAGATAAGGAATTTTTCGTTTAATATGAGACTTGACCCGCACTGCGTCATCCTCGTTTAAGAGCGGGCTGACCATAATGTAATCAATATGCTCATAGGGGATCGGCACGGTTGATACGATCATGTCATAGCTCGCAGCGTCGATTTCCTTTAGCTCCATTAAGGAAGATAGATCGAATTTGGCGATCTCAGGCAATTCTTTTTTTAATCGTGATGCGAGCATTTTTGACGAACCGATACCGCTTGAGCAAACGACCAATGCATGAATCTTGGTTTCTTCTTTTTTAATTTCAAGCACCGAACCAAAATGAAGCACGATAAAGGCAATTTCATCCTCTGGAAATTCGATCTCAGGAAAGAAGCGCTCCACACCTTCTTCAATCGCCATGAACAGCAAGAAGTAGTCTTTTTTTATTTGTTGTGTGAGCGGATTATAAATCCGCATCTTTTCTTTCAAACGGTTCATAGCTGGTTCAAGATGAGACACGAGTCCCTCATACAATGAATCGTTTTCATTTAAATGATAGCCTGTTTTATGAGAAATAAAGTCAATGAGTTTCTTCGTTCTCAGCGCGATATCTAACTCAATCTCATCAATGCGGTATTCTGCCGTAAAGCTTCGATTTGCACTGCGCAAATGGATGGTCATGTATCCAACTTCAGCTTCAGGAATCTCTACATTAAACATGCGTTCTAATGCTCGTGCGATTCTGAGTGAAGATTCAAATTCCTTCGTCCGCTTTAATTCAAGCAATTCTTCCTCTTCCATCCGAATGGTTTCACCGATTTGAATGCGTTCAATGGCATAGGTTAAGTGAACGACAAGTGCAATATAGGCACTATCTGACAACGAGAGAGAGAGTCTGTTTTTCAAATGAAAGAGCAGCCTTTCTACCTTGAGCAACTGTCCTCGACTGACTACCCCAAACACCTTTTCAGTCGCTTTCGTTCGATGTTTAATATTCATCTCAATCGTTTCGAGAAATAATTGAATGTCGAGACGGTCAACGATCAGGTTCCCGACAATTTTTCGTTTGGCTTCCTCAGGCCCTTTTAATTCAATGCCGTACCCACGCTTGCGGATAAGCAGTAAACCGTAAGGAGCGATCCAGTCCGTCAGTTCATCTAAGTCGTAGCTGATGGTCGCATTTGTAACCTGCAAGTCGGCTGCAAGTGTATATAATTTCACCGGTTCTTTTGCTTCAAGCAGGGCACACAGGATTAAGAGCTTCCGTTCATCAGAACTATATTCAATTTGATCTTCATTTGAAATATGAGACAGAAGCCGCTGTTTGTCTTCCTGTTCACCGACCGCCTTCAAGCCCTTCCCAGGCTGTTTATCAAGTGATAGGTTGTAATTCTTCAAAATAGGTTTAATGGATTTAAGTTCTCTATGAATGGTTCTTGTACTTACCTGAACAGAATCGGCGATCTCACGAATGGTGACATAACGATTTTGCTGAATCATATATTTGATCACTTTCTGTTCTCGTGCCGTTATGTACATGAAATGCCTCCTTCTGCTTAAATAGGTCTATTGTCACACTTTAATATAAAACGCTTTCACTGATCGATGCAACCTGAAGTTGATCTAAATTTGGCACACTGGCTGTGACAAAATGAAAGACTCACACGTTTCTCCAAAAGGAAGGTCCATAATCCTTTTGATGAAATTGAATCGTTTGTTCATGAAATGGCAGTGTGCCCCCGACCTTTAATGAATAGGTAGGATTATAGACGGGAGAGCCAAAGCAATACTCCATCGTCCCTTCCTCCGGCCGAAACATGACGGTTCGCATCGTCCCAAACAGCTCTTCATAATTGTGCACAGTCAGACCAGCAGGGTATTCTGCCTGAAATAGTTCCGTAAGAGACTCGCTTGACGGCTGTTCTTCTAAAGCTTGAATTAACATGTCGTACCTGACAACAGAATGATGTTTCGTCAACCCTTTTGCCGTGTGATCAGCGAGCGGATGGTTCGTAGCCGCAATAAATCCACGCTCCGGCCTTCTCACCTTTTTTTGCCCATCAATCATTTCAATCACAGCCGCCTCTCCCTTCCGGTCAGCAAGCATTAGGTGAACATTAGATGCGACGGGCATTTCCTGTACCAAACGGACGGCATCCTCCACCGTTTTACAGGACTCTAGCACAGCACGAATGACATGATATACTTGCAAGCCAGCAACAGCCGGCGGCTTTAAGCCTGGTTCGTTGCCAACAGGCGGACCGCATGCAGAAAATGTTACCGATAGACCATGCTCATTCATCCCATCCGATCGACCAAATAAGATTAATGATGAGCCTGTATGGACTGCTGAGCCCTTCACATGCGTAGATACAAGACGCATATCATCAAACAGCGGAGAAAAATCATAGTTGCGCAGCATCACCGTCTGTTGATTGGCAGCCTCATTCCCCTGCATCACACAATGGGAACAGCCTGGCTGAAGATGCGAAGAATAGAAAAAGGTCAAATCGCTTTCATCTATTTGCATTTCATCACAAAATCCCGTGAGTTCTTCCTCTAACTGAGGAAGAAACGGTCGAATCAGCTGCTTCGTTTCCTTCACAGCCTCTTTTGATAACGGTTCTGATTGAATGTATTGTTTTTTAAGCAAAGGGCGTTCCTTCAGCCAAATAGCCTGCTGCTTTCCTACCTCATAAGCTGTTCCTTTCAATTCATGAAAATACGCACTCATCTCCTGCATGCATCCACCTCTTTTGTCTTTGTTTCTTTTATCATATCGAAACAGCCCTTCATTTAAAAGAATGAAAAAAACTGTAATCCCGCGGGATCACAGTTGCTTAGCGGATTGTTGAAACAGCGCTTCTGCCATTGCTTCATATCCTTTGTGGTTCGGATGAAATTGATCAATCGATAAGTATGCGCTTTGATGACCTTCAAATACACCGTAAATATCCACCACTTCTACATGTGGATTCGCAGCAAGCTGGCGAAGGTGATGGTTGTATTGCTTCAGCCATCTCTCGGCGATCGGAATCTCAGGAAAAGGATTATATAAATTCAATAAATATACGCAGGATGGTTGATGCTGACCTCTTTTTATCAGAGCGATTTCTTGAACCATTTTGCTAAAATTCGCCTGACAATGCATAGACGCTTGCAGCAGTGTCTTTTCATCTTCACCTTTTTCATACTGCAGAACAGCTTGAACAAGGTCATTCCCGCAGCCTGTGATGGTGATGATGTCAGCATGAGCAATTGCCCGTCTTACATCAGACCGCTGAAAAAGCTGCAAGATCTCTTCCGTTGTTAACCCTGATTTCGCAAATACGGACAGTTTCACCGGTATATGCAGCTTCTTTTCAAGCTTCGCCGCATATCGCTCCGTAAAACCGCCGCCAAATAAACGTGCCCCCACCCCAACCGTTAAGGAATCTCCAATCGCAACATAGGATCGTCCCACTCTTATCCCTCACTCTCTCCTGCCTTCTCTTATATATACGAAAAAAAAGAAGAAATGCTTGTAGCAGATGGCCTAAAGTCATCCACCTTTTTTTCAAAAACGCAGGATGGGCGCATTTACAAACACTTTACTTGCGATATCGATCCATTTTTTGTTCAATGGGAGTAGGTTTTTTTGCTTAAATCGCGGACTTGAAGCGTTTCAGAAAAATTTACAAACTTTTTATCTTGATTTCAAGACTTTATACCTTGACTTCAAACTATATAGTGATTACAATGAAAATATCAGTTTTTATGTAACTGTGCTTGTTACATCTTTTTCATAGCATTCCAATATGATTAAAGATGCCACATATTCAGTGTATCTTTGGGATACGCTAAAAAAATCATTGAAACAGGAAGGATTGAATAAACATGGCAAAAGTTTTATACATCACTGCACATCCGCATGATGAAACAGTTTCTTACAGTATGGCTACTGCTAAAGCATTTATCGAATCTTATAAGGAAGCAAATCCAAGTGACGAGGTTGTACATATCGATTTGTACAAAGAAAACATTCCTCACATTGATGCAGATGTATTCGCTGGATGGGGCAAGCTTCAATCTGGTGCTGGCTTCGATACACTTTCAGCTGAAGAGCAAGCGAAAGTTGCTCGCCTAAACGAATTAAGCGATCAATTCGTTTCTGCTGACAAATACGTATTTGTTTCACCACTTTGGAACTTCTCATTCCCACCAGTTCTTAAAGCATACATCGACTCTGTTGCTGTAGCTGGTAAAACATTCAAATACACTGAGCAAGGTCCTGTTGGATTACTAACAGACAAAAAAGCGCTACACATCCAAGCACGTGGCGGATATTACACTGAAGGTCCTGCTGCTGAACTAGAAGCAGGTCACCGTTACCTTGGAACAATTGCAAACTTCTTCGGTATTCCTTCTTTCGAAGGTCTTATTGTTGAAGGTCACAATGCTGAGCCTGCAAAAGCAGAACAAATTAAAGCAGATGCGATCGAACGTGCAAAAGCTTTAGGTAAAACTTTCTAATCATGAACACGCAAAAAGCCAATGATCTTAACGGTCATTGGCTTTTTATTTGTTCAGATGCAAAACCTAATTCTTTTGAAATGCCGCTGGCCGCTTTTTTGACCTGCTCAATTAAATAAGGAAGCCGTTCCTTTTGATAGCCTGCCTCAAACCCCGCAATACTAATGCCTGCTGCCACTTCTCCGTGATGATTGAAAATGGGCGCTCCAATAGCCGCAGTATAGTTTTCAAGCTCTGAATAGCTTAACGTATATCCGCGCCTGTTTGATTCTTCGATCATGTTTCGCAGGACATCTTTATCGGTAATGGTTCCGATCCCGATTTTCCCGAGCTCTACCGAATCAATATAGGCAAGTCTCTCTTCCTCTGGCAAAAAGGAAAGAATACTTCTCGCACAAGCTCCCGCATATAATGGGGATCTTCTTCCGACAGCGGTATAGAGCCGGACAGGCTGCGTTCCTTCCATTTTCTCCACATAAATGGCTTCATCTCCTTCACGAATAATGAGCTGAACAGCCTCACCTACCTCATCACGCAAGTTTTCCATAAAGGGCCTTGCAATTCTACGGATATCGAGGCGATCGGCGACAAGCTGACCGTATTCAAGGAACATCAATCCTAATCGGTAAACACCTGAAGGATGCTTTTCTAATAATCCCATATCGGCTAACGAGTTGGCCATTCGGTGTACAGATGTTTTGGGCATGCTCGAGAGCTCAATCATGTCATTTAACGTTAATTGTTCGTGTGTGATAAAAAGCCGTAATATCTCCATTGATTTCACAACGGTTTTATTTGTGTTCTGCATGTTTCTCACCTTTTCTAAAACGAAAATGCTTCGAGTTTTAATCTTGCCGTCAGGTCCTTCATTTCTGCTTCTTGTGTGAATAAGGCTTGCTCTGCTTCTTGTTGGTCAATTTGTTGAAACGTGAGATTCGCACCAGGCATCGCCTGCGCAATGAGTGGCAAATCGACTGTTGCCACCTCACCAATTCGGGGATATCCACCTGTCGTCTGGCGATCAGCGAGCAAAATAATCGGCTGGCCGTCAGGAGGAATTTGAATAGAGCCAAAAGCAACCGCTTCTGAAATCAATTCGAGTTTTTGCTTTAAACGAATCGGTTCCCCTTTCAATCTGCATCCCATACGATCAGATTGGGGAGTGACCTGATAAGACCGTTCGAAAAAAGCTTGTTGCGATTCTTCCTGAAAATGAGATAGATGTCTGCCTGCCAGCACTCGAATGACTGGTGATTTCCCGAGAGGCAAAAAATGCGCATGATTGACTGTCCAGTCTGGCGCACGTTCCCCTTTGCTTTTTAACATGTGAACGAGGCGCTCCGCCAGTGGTGACGGTTCTCCAATTGGCAGGACGTCTCCTTTTTCTAGCGGACGCCCTTCTATCCCGCCTATCTTCGCTCTGACGTACGTACTTTTACTTTTCATCACCGGCTCAACATCAAATCCACCGGCTACAGCGAGGTAGGAGCGGCATCCCCTCTTACAAGGGCCAAAGGTGATCGTGCTTCCTGCTCGAATGAAGAGTGGTTTCCATAGAGGCGCTTTTTCCCCGTCAATCTCAATCTCCACATCAGCACCGGTCACGGCGATCAGCTGATCCTTCTGACATGTCAACACTGGGCCGGGTCCCATTAAAGTGATTTCCAGCACCGCTTCGTTTTCTTGATTCCCGGTGAGGATGTTGGCGATTCGGAGCGAGAGCGGGTCCATGCCGCCGCTCGTTAACACACCGTACTTCTGATAGCCTATTCTCCCTTTATCTTGAATGGTGGTGAACATTCCTGGCTTGATGACATGCATACTCAACGATCTTCCTCCTTCATGCTGAAAAATTCCTTTTCAGACAGTTGAACAAATCGAACCTCGTCCCCTGCCTTTAGAAGACTAGGTCTCTCAGCATTCGGCCGAAATAAGGACAAAGGGGTTTGTCCAATGAGCTGCCAGCCTCCCGGTGTAGATATCGGATAAACCCCTGTCTGCTTCCCCGCAATACCCACAGACCCTTTCGGAATCGACATTCTTGGTGTTTCTCTACGCGGAGCTGCAATTTTTTCAGAAAGTCCGCCTAAAAACGGGAACCCAGGAGCAAACCCAATCATATAGACAAGATACGTCCCGGATGTGTGAATACGTACAACTTCTTCAGGCGTCAAACCATTGATACGGGCGACTTCTTCTAAGTCAGGACCGAGCTCTCCTCCATAACATACAGGAATGTCGACGATCCGGCGCTTTGCCTGATTCCCCTCCTGCCAGTTGTCTTCAAGGAGGTTTTCAATATAGTCTTTGACCCATTCATACGGAGAGATCGCACGTTGCTTAAGCTGAGCAGATTGATACACCTTATAGGGCTCATAAAAGACGGTCACGTTTGTAAAGGCTTGAACAGCTTCCACATATCCGTCAAATGGATGCTGTTCAATACATAAAAACAGCTGCTTCACACGCTCATGAATGTCTTCACTTATGTCAGTCCCGGCTTGAATGACAATGGCTGCGTCTCCTAGCGGGTGGAACTTGATCGTATCTTTTATCGTTGAAAATGCCACTCTTATGACACCTCTCTTTCTACAGGACACCGAGCTTTTGATCTCTTACATCTGTGATAAACATATGACCGGGTGCATGGGTGATCGCAATGTCTGGCTTAGTGTGCATGACAATGGCTTGCGGCGTCACACCACATGCCCAAAACACCGGGACTTCCCCTTCTTTGATCACAGATGGTTCTCCAAAGTCTGGTTGATCTACATGTTCAATGCCAATCACAGCTGGATCGCCTATATGGATAGGACCGCCATGTACCGATGGGAATCTAGATGTCACCTGAACACTTCTTGTGACTTGATGCGCTGGGATCGGCCTCATACTGACAACCATCGGACCATGGAATACACCTGCCCTTTCACATGGAATGTTCGTTTGATACATTGGTACATTATGACCGTCTTCAATATGGCGGACAGGAATGTCATTCAGCATCAGTGCATGCTCAAACGTAAAGCTGCATCCGATGAGAAAGCCCACCATATCATCCTCCCAATAGGAAGAAATATCTGTTACCTCTTCTTGAAGAACCCCTTTTTTGTAAACACGATATTTAGGGAAATCCGTTCGAATATCCGCATCAGGTGCTGAACGCCTTGGCACTGGATCACCTGGGTCGAGCACATCAAGCAAAGGGCACGAAGCCGGATTCCGCTGACAAAATAAAAGAAAATCGAAGGCTAGCTCTTTTTTGACGATCATTAAGTTGGCTTGCGCAAATCCCTCAGCAAAGCCAGCCGTTGGGCCTGTGATCTTCTGCTTACGAATCAATTCCCTGATTTGTGACGGCTCATAGGTTTGATATGCTTTCATGTGATCAGCTCCATAGTTTTGGAATTTCATTCATGATGGTATATCCGCCCATGATTGCCATGATGACAACAACAAACGCACCTGTTGCTGTCAAAAAGAATGGATGGCGATAATCACCGACAATTTCTTTTTTATAGGCAGCAATCAGCAATGTCCCGAGTGCAAGCGGCAAGATCAATGCATTGATGGCCCCAACCAAAATCAATATGTTCACAGGTCTTCCAATCGTGATAAAACAAATGGTCGAGAGCGCAATGAATCCAACGATAATGCCTCGTTGATTTTTCTCGATTTTTGGTGAGAAGGTTTTAAAGAAAGAAACGGAGGTGTATGCTGCTCCAATGACTGAGGTAATGGCGGCAGCCCACATAATAATCCCGAACATTTTATATCCAACATTTCCAGATGCTAATTGAAAAACAGACGCAGGCGGGTTCGACGGATCAATCTGTAATCCTTTTGAGACAACTCCTAGAACGGCTAAAAATAAAGCCACACGCATTACGGATGTGATCAAAATACCGAAAATGGAACTTTTCGTCACTTGGGGCAATGCTTCCTTCCCCTTAATGCCAGCATCCAGCAGACGATGACCACCAGCAAAAACGATATAGCCACCAACTGTCCCGCCGACAAGTGTCACAATCGATAACATGTCAATTTTCTCTGGCACGAAAGTTCTCATGACAGCTTCTCCAACTGGCGGTGCTGTGGAAATAGCCACATACAGCATCAGACCAATCATGACAAAACCAGCGATTTGTGTGAATCGGTCCATCGCTTTTCCTGCCTCTTTGATGACAAAAATGAGAATGGCAATGACTGCACTGACCCCAGCCCCTATGCGGGGATCGACGCCGAATATGACCTGAAAACCGAGACCCGCACCGGCGATATTTCCAATATTAAAGGCAAGCCCCCCAATGACAATCAAACAGGCTAACACATATCCAAGACCCGGCAGAACCATATTGGCAATGTCCTGTCCTCTTTTTTCCGAGACGGCAATGATACGCCATACATTTGTTTGCGCAAAAATGTCTAGCAAAATGGAAATCAAAATGACAAACCCAAAGCTAGCTGCGAGCTGCTGTGTGAACACTGTTGTTTGTGTTAAAAATCCCGGTCCAATGGCGGACGTTGCCATTAAAAAGGCTGCGCCCATCAGCATAGAACGGTTCCCTTTTGGAGCTTTCATCTGTTTGGCTTTCTCTCTTTTCATGCTGTTTCCCCCTTTGATGACGATTTATCGAAAGGCCTTGAGTTGAATAGTGGCTTCCTTTAGCTTCGCTGTAATGGTTTTTGCAAATTGAAGCGCGTGACTGCCATCCCCGTGGATGCACACCGTATCTGCTTTGAGCTGAACATCTTCCCCTTGCACTGTCCGCACTTTCCCCTCTCTTACCATACGGATGACCTGCTGAACTGCCCTTTCATCCTCTTCAATAAGTGCATGAGGTTCACGGCGGGATGTCAGTGTCCCGTCTGGTTGATACGTGCGATCAGAAAAAACTTCATGTGCCACTTGAAGACCGATTCTTTCCCCTGCTGACGCAAGTTCACTGCCTGACAGCGCAAATAACACAAGGTTAGGATCAATATCATACACAGCCTTCGCAATCGATTCAGATAATTCAGTATTTTTAGCCGCCATGTTGTAAAGGGCGCCATGTGGTTTGACGTGCTGCATCGTACCGCCTTCTACTTTCAGAAAGGCTGATAGTGCACCAATTTGATAGATCACAAGATCATAGGCTTCCTCTGCTGAGATAGCGATTGGACGTCTGCCAAAACCGACTAAATCTTGCAGACCTGGATGTGCACCAATTTGAACCCCTTTATCCAGTGCCATTTTAACCGTCTTTCTCATCACAGTTGGATCTCCCGCATGAAAACCGCATGCAATATTGGCTGAGGTAACATATTCAAGAATTTGTTCATCTGAACCGATGGTGTATTGACCAAAACTTTCTCCCAAATCACAGTTAATATCCACTTGATACATAGGACCCCTCCTTGTCGTTCCGAATTACGGAATAGAAAGTCCGAATATTCGAATTTATATTGATTATACCAACTTTGGATAGACTGCACATGAAATTGTCAGAAAATATAACAATAGAACTAGGAGAATGTGTCTCTTGCAAACTTTCGGTCTCATTCTCAAAAAGGTTATTCTATCAACCTTTTTAAACATTACACAAGAGCAAACGTTTGAAAACAAATGCAGACAAAAGCATTCATTTGGGGTAGTATCGGAGGAGTTTTTTAATAATGGACAGACGTAAAAGGAACGTAAACAAAATAAGATCATTCCTTTATAAAACATCAAAATACCTGAGTGACGTCAACGCCGTTCAAAAGGGTACTATCGGAAAACGTATCATGCGACGTGCTGCGGGTAAAACAACCGGCAAGCTAATGAAAAAGATATTCAAATAAGATAGTCCAGGGTGGTGATTTTATGAATGATCTTGAGAGGAAGCTATACAGGATCATATATAATATGATCAGGAAAAGACGAACAGTCCATTAGAAAAACCGTTAGAAACCTTATGTCTAGAAATGAACTGGCGTGGGATAAGGAGAAGCAGGAATGGAGATTCAAATAAAAAAGAAGCCCCGAAAAGGGCTTTTTTAATTAAGCAAAATAACCGATACTTGTTGTATGTCCCCGTTGGGCTTCATTATGGATATCGTTAGATGAAACATAACTAAAAGCACCTAACACACTGACAATAATTAATACGGCTGCTACTGATTTAAATTTCATAAAGACAATCCCCTCTCTTAATTTGGAGTTGGAAATAAAGAATCTTCTCATAAAATTCGTTTGCACGCTCTTTATCTCCTGCCTTATTATAATGCTTCGCCGCATCTTTCGATAAATCTTCAAGATTCGCATAAAGAAATTTTGACTCCAAATAAGCCATTGCTTCTTTTAAACGACTAACATTGTTTTCTAAATACAATGATCTCAATAGAGTGAATGTATTTAGAAATATGTCATCTTTCAATTTTCCAGCCAATTCTATTCCCTCGTTTAAGGCGTATAACCCTAAATCATTTTGATCTGTTTTAAAATATGACTTTGTCAACATAACCATCGGATCAAGAATTTTATTTAAATGTTCGTATCCTTGTTCTTTAAATGAATGGATTGATTCGTTAAAGTATTTGATAGCCATTAGTAGTTCATCATTGTGGAAATAACTTAATCCTATATTATAAAGCGCCGATCCTTTTAATCTTTTTGTTGAGTTGTCAGAAGCTTTTTTTAGTGCGTATTCAAAATGAGGCATTGCTTTTTCAGGGCAACCCATATCAATATAATTTAATCCAATAACAAAAGAACACTGTATCTGCCTAACAGTATAAGTGTTTTTTTCTTTGTAACAATCTATTGCTTGGGCTATATGGTGCATAGACATGTGGTTTTGTTTCATGTGGTAATAGATTTCCGCTATCTTGAAATTAAACTCGGCACGTTCAATATCATCACTTACAAGAGATAGCTTTTTTTCTGCTCGTTTGTAGAAGGTAATAGCGTTGAGGTATTCATAGTTTTCAAATTCGTACATGCCGTAGAAAAAGTTAAAATAATAATCTAGCAAGCCTGTTAATTTCTCTTGATCCTTTTTTATTTTCATTGCTAACTCTCTAAAGTTGGCGCGCTCTTTCCCATTTTCCAATGGGTTCAAATAATCCAACATTAATTTATGTCGGAACTCCATGAGTGAGAAATACAATAATAAATCTTGATTTTCTTCCATATCATCGAGCAAAGATTTTATTTCTTCTTTATATGCTTCGGCGTCCGGTACGTTAAATCTTTGAATATGATAATACCATTCATTGATTTTCATACCGACATGAGAAGATAGAACTATCTCCATAAGACCCTACCCCTTCCTTGCTATTCCCTATAATGACATATATTATCATTTTCCGAATAATTCCACACCGAAAAGAAACCGCAAAAAAGAGCTCCTATAAAGGAGACATGTGAGTAATAGTGGTTTTATAAAGAAGTAGATCATTAAAATATACGAATTTTTTCAACCTGGTTCTGCGGGAAAATATAGATTGAGTGATGATTTCTGTATAAATAAAAATCTATCTTATCTTTCACAAATCGAAAAACCACTAAGAGGGTCTTTATGATCAATTGTATCTAAAATACACGGTTGTATTTACCTATTTAATGTTAAATATGTTTATTTATGTATATATCGTATGTTAGTGTTTGTCATAGGGAGGGTTGCTTATAGTCTATTGCATTTTGATTAGAGAATTGGTTTTGATGTAGATATAATTGGTGAAAAATTTGTTAAGGGAGAGGGAAAAATGAAGAAATTAGTCTTTTTATTTGTGATTACTTTTGCGACAATTGGATTATCTTTACCACAACAAGTATCTGCCCAAGAAACTCAAAGCAATAGTCCTAAAGATCAGAGTGGTTTTACTAAGGATCAACTAGAGAAAGTGAAGCAAAACATGGAGAATGAAGGAGTAGTATCTTTTGAAACTCAAGATAAACTATTGAAGAAGCTTGCTAATGGAGAAGCTTTGGATTCTTTTATTTTGCCGGAAGAAAAAGCTGTTGACACTATTAAAAAAGAAACAGATAATGGTTATGAAATAACTTACATTTTTGCTGATGGTTCCTATACTCAATCGGCTGTTGATGAACCCGGTTTCTCTGTTCTAAAAGTAGGCATTACAGATGGAAAGTGCCAAGGCGGTTCAGGTTACACTAACTGCTCTGGCAGGAAAGTTTATTACAACAATAGTGGTACGTTTTCATTAAGTTTTAAAGCCAGCTACACTCATGTCCAGGGTGGGTTTGATTCAATCTCTAGTGCTGGAAAGTGGAACATTTGGACAGTAACAGGTAGTTACAGCAATCCGAAGATGAGAATCATCAGGAAGAAAGAAACTGATTTCAAAAAAGCAGAAGCTAGGCTTTCAGCTACATTGGTTATCGGTGGAGGAATAGGCAGTATAACACGAAGTGTTTCCCTCATCGTAGGTAAAGATAAAGCTAAAGCACAGGGCAACACTTACTACTAAGATTACTTGGGGGTTATCGAATGGCAGTAGGAGATATTGTATACCAAGCATTTGCTTATGGTATACCAGCTTTAATTTTAATAGGAATTGCAATGTTTGCAATAAAAAAATATAAAAAAAAAGGTCAAGCTGACCGATGAAAAAGAAAAAAGACTGTCGATTCTCCCGACAGCATGAACCCCTCTAAAAGAGGGGTTTTTCTTTATTTCAATGCTTTTTCTAAAGCTGCTTTAGTCTTCGGACCATGATGCCGTCGACGGCAAGACCGTGCATCAATTGGAATCGCTTGACCGCATCCGCTGTTTTCGGTCCATAATAACCGTCAATCCCGTTGTTTTTTGCCTTTTTATCCGGGTAGTAGTAAACCGCCGCTATGGCTTCTTGTACGGCTTTCACTGCTGATCTCTCTGTAAGGGCCTTGTAACTTTTAAAATGCCAGTAGGCGGGTTGTATGACTTTTTAGCAGGCTTGGAAGCTGCTGTTTTGAATGGTGCTGCTGTTGTTGGTTTAACAGTCGGCTTTTTATTTGTGTGAGCAACGGCGATCCCGGCTTGGAAGCTGTCCCAACGATTAAGCAGCTTGCGGGGACATTGTTTACCGCTCCATCTCTTATGTGGCACAACGTTGGCCAATGGAATACCTTGATCATGCATCAGCTGACGAATTAGCCATTGAGCGTTCTCAACTGCCTTCTCAAAGTTACCATCAGCATTTTCACAAATTTCAATACCAATTGACTTCATGTTACCTGTTCCCCGGCCATCTCCTACATGCCATCCGTTTTCATTTAACGGCAGATGTTGATAAATGACTTTATCATCAACTGTAAAGTGCCAGCTCACCGCTGTGCTAGATCGCTTTACAAACGCTGCATGATTTGCTGCATCTGCTCCTTCTTTAGTATTAGCAGTATTGTGGACCGTAATATATAAAGGCTTCATGTAATTGCCAGGACGGTTCTTGTAGTTTGTTGAAATAAAATCTTTAATGATTTTTACCACGTTCATCGTCTCCTTTGATCAATTTAATATAAAAAGAGCCACCACGTGGCAGCTCTTTACTTCGTTAGTCCTTTTTGTTTCAGGACTTCTTTCTGTAATTTTCCTTTATCGGTCACATAGTTATTTTTGAACCATGCGACAAGAGTTGTTACTAACGTAAAGACCATTGAGAAGGCAAGGTATAAAGTTTCTGTTAATGTGTTTACCTGGTCCTCACTGATCGGCAAACAGGTTTGCCAAACATGATTAGCGCCTGGTTAGGCAGCTCGATAATATGAGGGTAAATTCTAATCCATTCGTTTTTTGCCATTGTTGACAGCCAATAAGGCGGGTTCTCTTTCAATGGCGAAATGCCTTTCAATTTTTCTTCATGCTGCTGCCGCTGCTCTCGTTCTTCGTTTGATATTTGCCCTTTTAATCTGTCCGTCATTTTTTTTCGTCTCGCCAATAAAAACCACCACCTTTCAGCACCTATTAATTTTAGGCAATCAAACAAATGAGTAATTCCGCTCTATCTCAAGACCTGTAAAGGATCAAGCCATTTTTATGAATGAGTGAAAAACCGTAAAAAACGGGAAAAATCAAAACTCCATTTCAACACTTTTTTTAAAGTTGAGGGGACGCCGATTTCCAGGAAGCAAAAAGCCCACACCGTTCAATGTCGGGGGGGACTTTATCTCTTCATAAATATAGTCAAGAAATTTTTTTGCATTTTTTATAAATTCCTCATTAAACTTTTCGTGTAACTGTATTTCTTTTGTAGACTCCTTTTCGGAAATTAAATCTTTTCCTAATGATTTAATTGCTTGCCTAACCTTATCTTGTAAACCTTGACTCATCATATCTATATGACCCTGTGCATTAGCAAAACAATTTCTTATTTTCTTTACATAACAAATGAAATTCCACTCCTTTGTTTGGTCAGGAAAATCCATCTTAAGTTCTTTTTTCATAAACTCTTTTGATCGTGCTATGCCAGTGGCTTTGGTTTTAAATATCAAAAACCCTTCGGCATTATGAAATCGACATAACTTATTTAATTCATGTTCTAAGTAAGAGTAGATACTAATCAGCAATGAAGCTCTCATGATTGCTGGAAATTCATCTCTATAAGCTGCTATTTCATCATAAATTCGATCGACATGAAATTCCTTTTCTTCTTCTGTCTCAAATGTTTCAATATATTTATCTATTTTCGTAAGTTCATTATCTAGAGTACTTTCTACATGATCCGCATAATCTTCAAGTGTATCTAAGCCATGATGTTTAAAAAATTTATACCATTCATTTCTCACCATAATCACCCTCTCAAATGAAATTTTATTAATTATAGTTCATTTGAGAGGAAAACGTCACCTGGTTATGACGAAATTGACAAAATTATCCATCCCCAAACTAAGATCATACGCATCTCCTTGTCCTTTTCTTTTCTCTTCTTTATCAACGTCTCTAAAGTATTGAAAATTATTAAGGTATAATTTCCCTTCCCTTAAATCTTCAAGATATTCCTTCTTAGAGAATTTCAACAAACTAAATATCTTATTATCATCTACAAGTACTTCGTTTAGCATAGTTGCCATGAAGACATCCACACCTAAATATTGGCAGAAAGTAAGCATATGGAACTATTTACGAAATTTGTCGAACAAAAAAGTGACTTACGGTTTGGAAGCCCGTTCTCAATCTATCGCATAATACAATATTACAACCGTTTTCCCGTCATGCTGCGCCAAAAATACGCCAGTTTTACGCCAATAATAAGCCAAAATAAAAAAGCACCCCGAAGGATGCTCTTGAAGTTTAAATACAGAAGGAACTAATTACGAAATTCATTTGTTATCTTTCTGTTTCCTAGTATGGACTTGTTCAAATGTTTTTAACATTGAACTTGCAATGCTTCTGTCCTTTCTGTCTTTATTCAATTCTCTCATTAACCATAAAATTGAGACAGCTACAAAAAGAGACCAAATTAATTTATTTGGAATAAGTTTATATTGAAAAGATAGGTATGCAATAAATAAAGGAACAATGATAGGTAAATATCTTCTATTTGGATCTTTATTATTATCAATATAAGAAAACCTAGATATTGCAAATTCAATGCATTCAATATCCAAATCATGAAGATTCTCTATACTATCCTTATAATGATCCTTATTTTTACCATGTTTAAATTCTTCAAAAAAATATGGTAGCAATTCTTTTTCTGGATATGTGTAGATCACATTCTCTAATTCCAATAATTTTTCATTCTTTGTTTCAGTATTAGTTTCTACATTCTTTTTTTCACTCAATTTTTCTCACTCCTTAATTTTATTATCGGATAAGATTTACAATGTTTAGGGGAACGCAAAATTTGTCGAACGAAAAAAACAACTCTAAACGGGTGCTTTATATACAACTTCATTGAGCGCATACGCCAAGTCTAGGAATGCCTTTCCTTTCAAGCGTGTATATGATATTTCACTCATGCCGATTTCATTGTATACCTGGTAATAGAAAACAGGTTCTTGCTGCATGTAACGTTTTATAATGATCTGCCTCTCGTTATATGGAAGACGATTGACTGCTCTTTGTACCTTCTCAAGAAAGGCATTTCGTTTCTGTTCCCATTCAATCGGTTTAATTGCTGTGCTTTCAGTAGATGAGCGGAAAGCGTTGGTTGTGGCGAGAGGCACTATGCTGAATCCTCCTGTTATCTTCGGCAGCATATCGGCCGGGACTTGAAGAAAGATATAAGCGGTAGTTGTCGAGAATCCTTTCAACTCTTTTTCTCGTTTCCTTTTTATCAATTGCAGGCGGTTCACCCAACATCAGCAAGTCCCCTTTCTCCCGCTCTTAATTCCTCTACCTTTTGAACGATCTTTTTCCTTGCTCTCTCTATATGTTTTTGAACCGAGCCTTTCGCTATCCCATAAAGTGCGGCGCATTTGCTGAAAGATACATTATGACCGACATCTAAAACCCCTTTATACCAATGTATTTCAAGCTCGTATAACAATAGAATTAGGAGAAAATAATAAAAGTGAGAGGGCATGTCCTCTCACTTTCCGCGTGTAAACAAACTCTCGCATTCTTTGTACGTCCTACGCAAAGAAGGCAAAGGGCTAAAATCAAGTTCATTCTAGCCCATTGTCAACAATCTATTTTTCTACTCGTTTATTTAGACAGCACCCAATGCTGGATGGCTTTTGCTACCCCGTGCTCTGTATTAGGAGCCGTAATCCAATCAGCCGCTTCTTTCACAACTTCTTGTGCATTGCCCATTGCGATGCCTAATCCGGCTTCTTGAATCATCGCCATATCATTCAGGCTGTCGCCAAGTGACATGACATTGTCCATTGTGCAGCCAATGCGTTCTGCTACTTTTGCAAGAGCTGCCGCTTTGTTAATGCCTGCTGCATTGACTTCGATATTGGTTGGACTGGAATTCGTGATTTCTAGCTGTCCATTTGTTTTCAATGTATGGAGGACTTCCTCACGAACAGCATCGTCATAAATATCAAAACCAAATTTCAACCATTCGTGGTCATGAATGCGTTCAGGAAATTCTCCTCTCCACACCTTATCCACAGTAGATGCCCAGTAATCGGTTTCGTATCTGTTTTTTAGATCCCACATCATCTGAACGTGATCGGGATGCAGCAGTTCCCGTTCGATCAACTGGAAGTTTGAATCCCAAATTTCACTTCCGTTCGCTGTGACAAGATAGGAAGAGAGTTTCAGCGGCTCGACCAGCTCTCGGCATGTCATCAGCGTACGTCCTGTGCTAATCACCACATGGACCCCTTTGGCTTCTGCTTCTTTAATGGCTTGTTTATTTTCCTCAGGAATGACGTGCTCACTGTTTAACAGCGTGCCATCCATATCAATGGCAATCAATCGGATGTCTTTCTTATCAGCTTGTGTTGACAAATTGAGTACCCCACTTTGTATCATTTTTTGAATCTATCTTTATTTTAATATAAAGATGAAGATGGCACAAAGGGACGAGTTTGATCCCATAGAAAAAAGACCTTGTGACAGGTCTTTTTTCTTCTTCTTAACGTTCACACGCAATGCCGTCTTTATCACGGTCAAGGTGTTTATTTTTTAAGTAAAGTGCTTTTGATGCATAAGGCTTGTACTTCGTTTTTCCACCTTTATTTTTCGTATTTTTGCTTTTTGCCACGCCGCCTTTATACACTTTGTTGAGTGCTTTGCAGTTTTTGTACTTGACTGTCTTTGCATCCGCTGTGTGAGTGTCAACTTGTGTAAAGCTAAGTAAAAGACCGAATGATATGACAGCCACCATGATTTTTTTCAACATGTAAGTTCCCCCCTATTTTTTCTCATTTTACATTTTTATCATATGTCACCACATTTTGTTTTTCAAGACGATTGAGGTGAAAATATTGGTTTTTTTGGAATTTAATAATTCTTATGACCTATATGTTAAAATGAGTGGGAAACCTTTCCGGTTTTGACACGTATATGAAGAGAGGAGCTTTCCATATGAAAATGAAATATACCATTCTATATGTAAACGATGTTGAAGCAAGTATTCAGTTCTACCATCATATTCTCGGTTTCCCGATTAAATTGAGGGTTGAATCCTATGTTGAGTTTGATACAGGAGAAGTGACCTTATCGATTAATTCACGCCAAGATGTGAAAGAGGCACTTGGTCTGCCTGTTCCAGAGGCAGTTAGCTCGTCACAAACGTTTGAGATTGGCTTTGTTGTGGATGATGTGAATGAAACCATTGCGTCCTTGAAGGAAAAAGGAGTACCTGTCATCAAGGAACCTGCCAAGAAGCCGTGGGGACAAACGGTCAGTTATGTGTCTGATCCTGATGGACATTTCATTGAAATATGTGATGCGGTCTCCTAATAGCTGTCCGAAGGAGTGAAGCGTAATGAGAAAGAAACATGCTTTTTTTGCTGGTGTTTGCTCCATGCTGTTGATTTGCAGTGCGGCGCTCTTATTACAGCACCATGAATGGATTGGATTCGTCAGTGGTGGAATCTCTATTATTGCGTTCGTTGCATCTGGATTTCTTATGGGTGCATGGACCAACGGGGAAGAGGCACGAGCGGCCTATCACTCTGAAACAAAAGAACACCGGATGTTTCGTCTTGATACGGCGTTTCTTTTCATCATCTTTGCCCTTCCGCATATGGGTGCAGCACTGTTATATGTTTTTATGTAAATAGTTGATTTGGTTCAAAGGAGTAATTAACATGGCTGTTTTTGTCTTATTCGTTGTATTTGGTTTACCTATGATCTCTGTGCTGATTGGTATTTTCGGTACATTGTTTTTAAAGAACATTTGGTTTCCCACCTTGATTGTGCTGGTAGCGAGTGTGATTCTGATGTTCACCTTTATTGGTGGAAATGAATCTTTTCTCATTTGGGTCATCGTCTACACAGTCTGTGCATTTCTCGGTGCATTCATTACAAAGCGATTCAAAGCTGTTTCATAAATACTCATCAAAAAAAGAACAGTTTGCACTGTTCTTTCAGATTGTTGACAAAGGGCTAAAATGATTCTTTATTTTAGCCCTTTGTCTTCTTTTCAGCGTGATAGAAAACCTTTGCAGTCTAGGAAGGACGAGTACTGGAGCGGAGCGAATTTGACATTCGTGAGCACCAGCACGCAGGACTGACAAAGAATGCGAGGGTTTGGCTACACGCTGAAAGAACAGTTTGCACTGTTCTTTTTTTGATTAAATATCCGCACACCATAGCTCTATTTCGATTTTCAGCTCTGGCCACCCTAATGCAGTCACATAGGCAACGGTCATTGATGGATATGCCGTTTTGAAGATTGCATCCCACTGTGGATATAGATGATCCCAATCAATTTCTTCTGTTGCCCAAATATTGACTTTGATGACGTGTTCTTCATTTAACCCTTCTGATGCAAGGATTCTCTTTATATTTTCAAACGTATTGGTGACTTGGTCGTTTAAGCTTGATGGGATCTGTCCATCCGCTCCTGTCCCTACTTGACCTGATGTCACAAATAACCCCGCACCCTTTGGCACCCTTGTGATATGACTGTAGTTGCCAACGGGTTTCGGCATACTTTCTGGGTTTTTTCTCGTAATTTTTTCCATGTAAATCCCTCACTCACTATGATTTTTCTGCGTGTTTTTCCTCCTGTAGACAGACTTCACCAATTTTTGTCTATCCTAAAAGAAAACAGCAGTGGAGTATCCGTAGCCACAAGGTAAGAACATCAATATTTTCTTTTTCATGGCCGAAACACTCCTTTTTGATTGCGTGAGCAAGGTTTAGATTTATTTCATCCTACCTGATAAATGAACCACAGTCAAAAATAAATGATAAACGATAACGTGCAATATTTTGATTCTTCATACCCATTATCTAAAATCGTTCTTTTCTTGTTCATGGTTTGTTCAAATTTCTTCTATATAGTAGATCGTATTAGGAGGTAGGATACATCATGGCAAAAATAAATAAGAAAATGATTAGTCTTTGCACCGCAGCTATCAGCAGCTTATACATCACTGGTTATGCAACTACCCATCACGCTCAAGCCGTTCAGACAGCACAATCAAATACACAAGTAGACGCTTCTTCAAACAATACATCTCTCACATCAGATACTACCGCCACTCAAACAGAAGATACCACTTCAGAAACTGAACTCAAGGATGGTACTTTTTCTGGTACTGGATCAAATGAGATTGGCTCTATCAGTGTATCTGTTACCATCAAACAAGGAAATATCACTTCTGTCGAGATTACGAGTGATAACACTAGATACGGACAAAGCTCCATTTCATCATTACCCAATGAAGTGGTCATCAGACAAAGTGCTGATGTAGATACGGTGAGCGGTGCAACATTAAGTACTCAGGATTTTGAAACAGCCGTTGCTCAGGCTTTAGAGCAGGCAAAGGCATAGAGAGGAGACACTATGATGAAATGGTTAGGACAACAAAAACTGATGACTTATCAAAAATCCATGCTGGCTATGGGAACTGTTATCAATATTCAAGTGGTTGCCTATGAAGAAGATCGACGAGCTGTTTTAGAAGACATCAATCGCGCTTTTTCCATTTTTTACGATATCGAACATCGGTTTAGCCGTTTTCGCTCTGATTCGGAAGTCATGAAGTTAGCCAATCGTTCAAAGCAAGAGGTATTAGTCAGTGAAATGCTTTTCGATTTAACAGCCTATGCGTTAGAGTTAGCTGAATTAACAAATGGAAAGTATGATCCAACCATCGGGAAAGTCATGGAACAAAAAGGATTCGATCGTTTATATACAACAGGACAAACTTTTTCATCACATGACGTACCACATACAGCTGTTCATTACCGTGACGTCCAGTTAAACGAGACGAATCGGACGATTTATTTGAACAAACCGCTTATTTTGGATTTCGGTTCTATTGCAAAGGGATTTGCGTGCGATCTTGCCGCAAAAGAGCTTGAAGCATGGGAAGGCTTTATGATGAATGCTGGTGGGGATGTGTTGGTATCTGGATTTAACGAACAACAAGAAGAGTGGACAATTGGGATTCGGCATCCCATTCACAAACAGACCAACATCTCGGTCATTCAAACGACTAATTGTGCGATTTGTACATCTGGAAGCTATGAACGGATCAGCCGTAATGATCCTCATACGCACCATTTGATTCTCCCTCAAACGAAACAGTCTGAACAAAGTTTGTTAAGCTGTACCGTCATTGCACCACTCGGTATGCTCGCAGATAGTCTCTCTACAGCTGCTTTTTTATTAGGTAGAGAAGGAGGTTATTCTTTTTTAGCCGAACATGAAATACCTGCCGTGATGGTGGATCAAGATGCTGATATGACCCTAACACCGGAGATGAAGGAGGTTCCATCATGGAATTACAGCCAGCACCAACCACAGACCAAACATTTTTGAAATCATCGCCTTCACTAAAAACCTACATTCGGACGCCGAAACGGCATGTCATTGCCATTCTTTTGGTTCTTCTAGCCGCCGGCAGTCTGCACACTGGATTTCTTAGTGGTCTCACTACAGTTGCCACCAGCATCGGGACAGCACTAATTCTTGACTCTTTTATCTCAAGAGTGGTTTGGAAAAACAATAAACACACATTCCCTGATGGAGCTCTGCTCACAGGGCTGATTATTGGCATTGTTCTCAGTCCAGCCACTTCTTTTGCTGTATCTACTTTCACAGCCGCAGTAGCCATTTTATCTAAGCATGTCATCACTTATCAAAAGAAGCCGATTTTGAATCCAGCTGCGTTTGGTTTATGGCTCTCAGTCATTTTATTTTCTTCCAATCAAAGCTGGTGGGGCGGTATGTCTCTTCTACCTTGGTGGACCCTATTCCTTGTGGTGGTCGGCGGTTATTTGGTGACAAGCCGCGTACAAAAGTTCCCGCAAGTTTTCGCCTTTCTAGCCGCATACGGACTCATTCACCTCATATTGGGATTCATTGGCTTAACGGATGCTTCATCTGCTTTTATGACGCCCTACTTAAATGCCGTCTTGTTCCTTGCATTCTTTATGTTGACTGATCCACCTACTTCACCAGCAAAGAATCGTGATCAAATCATCTTTGGTATCCTCTGTGCTGTCGTTTCATGTGTGGACTTCTATTTATTTAACAGCTTATCCTACTTACTCACAGGGCTTTTATGTGCCAATGCTTGGAAAGCCTATCGAACGTACCAAACAAATCAAAAGCGACGGGCAAAAAGGACGAAAGTCGTCTAAATAAAAAAACGGACATCGACTTTTCGACGTCCGTTTGACCATACCTTATAAACGATAACGTGCAATATCTTGATTCAATCGCATGCTTAGCTCATTGAGCCTTTCTGCTGCCTTCGCCACATTGGAGATGGCGGTGACTTGTTCGTCTGTAGATGCAGTGATTTCTTCAATCGCTGCGGCATTTTCTTGAGAAATATGCGCTGCACCATGCATCGCTTTTGTGATGAGGTCGTTTTGTTCCAGTAATGTATTCAGCTCTTTTGCCATCGCATTCGTTTCAACGATGGTTTGTGAAATCGATGTAGAGATGGAATTGAATTCTTGTTCTGTTGCATGAACCGCTTCATCAAGCTCGGCAAAACGATCCATTGTTTTGGACATCATGCCAGCTGTAGCCGTCGTTTCTTCTTTAATGCCTTGAATCATCTGCTGTATTTGAACAGCTGATTGCTTTGTCTGTTCAGCTAAATTCCGCACTTCACTCGCCACAACCGAGAATCCTTTGCCATGCTCTCCTGCACGAGCTGCTTCAATGCTCGCATTCAGTGCCAGTAAGTTCGTTTCGTTTGAAATGCTTTCAATGGTATCTGTGATTTGAGAAATATCTTGTACTTTTGTACTTAACTGCTCAATCCCTGATCGAATGCCTTGAGATGCCTGAATGGATTGCTCATTTGATTGTTTTAATTGCTGGACAATTTGCTGACCCTGCTGGGAAGATTGGTTCGACTGGTCTGAAATTCGTTTGATCTGGTCGCTTTTTTCTTTGACGTTTTCAATGGATTGATTGAACTGAGTCATTTGTTGATTGGCTACCTCAAGGTCTGATGCCTGATGAAGAGTCCCTGTTGAGATGTCTCCAATCGCTCTGCCAATTTCTTCACTGCTAGCGGATGTTTCTTCAGAGATGGCGGATAGATCTGTCGCAGATTCGACGAGCTGGCTGCTCGTTTCCTGCAAACCGCTCACAAGTGCTCTAAGCTCTCCTGACATATGATTAAAACCTTTTGCCAACTGCCCAATTTCATCCGAGGTTTCTTTTAAGCTGGTGCGTTCAAGATTGCCTGCCGCAATTTCTTTTGAAGCAGCCGTGACTTGCTTAAGCAATCTCACTTTTCCTCGGGCTGCCAAATAAAAGACACCCATACTTAAAAGAGCGACACCTGCTGTAATGAGAATAATATAGAGCTTCATCTGCTCTAGTTCTTTATAAAATTCATCCTGAAATACAGCGATTCCTATACTCCAATTCCACGGTGTAAACTGGTTCATATAAGCGAGTTTTTGCTTTTCTTCCCCCGTGGCATCGTCTTTATCCATATAGGTGATATAGTGTGCATCCTCGCCTTTTGCTGTGGCGCCAGCGACCATTTTTTGACGATTTGTCGTGTTATCTGGGATGACGCCGATGTCGTTAACTGGATGAACCTGTGATGAATAATCGGCTCCATATGCGACAAGGTAGCCTTTATTTTTATAGATGAAATCTGATTTTTGAAATTGATACCCTTTCCCGTTGTCATTCTTCGGCCCGCTCAAGTATATACGGGCTTGTTCCTGCGCCTGTTCAAGCGTCAGTTCTTTTTTCTCCACACGGTCGTTCAATTGTTCAAGAGTGGCCATCGCTCCATTTACGATGTGTTTTAAATCTGCTTTCCCTGCATCAATTAAGACATTTTTCGCTAAAAAATACCCCGTTGTTCCTACAAGTCCGCCTGTTAAAATTGTAATAACGATAATGGCTGACATCAATTGAAAAAAGACACTCCTTGAAGCAAACGCTTTCTTTTTCATGTTCTAATTCCCCCTTACTACATATATCGTCATGCAGGGGAAAGTATTAAAAAAGTCATAGAAAAATCCCTTTCACGTTAGAGAAAGGGATCTCAGATTGTTGACAAAGGGCTAAAATTGATTTTAGCCCTTTGTCTTCTTTTCACGTTAGAAAGGGATTTTTTGATTATCGCTCGGTTTCTTTGAGGATGTCTTGATAGAGATCGTCTTCAGGTTTGAGTCCACATACCTCTTGAAGCACACCTTCAATGCCTTTTTCTTTCCTTAATGCCTGCAAGCGGACCGCTTCTTCGTCTTCTGCAAAGTCGTAAGCCAAAGCAGCAGCAATCCCTTTGATTAAGTACACTGGCTGCTTGATCTTTTTCGCTGGACCGATTAAACGGTCATCTGCTCCCAGCTTTCTAAGAGGAGAGCGTGCGACACGAGTCACTTCATCGGAAATAAACGCATTTTCAAATCGTTTGATGATTTTTTGAATGTACGCATCATGTTCTTCTTTTCGGAAGCCATACGCGTCAATTAAATAACTGCCTGTTTCATGAAGGGCACCTTCGACAACTTGACGAATGCCTGGTGTATCAACAGCTTCTTTAATGGTTTTTACGCCTTGCTGATACCCGACATAAGCCGCTAGTGCATGTCCTGTATTGACGGTGAAAAGCTTCCGTTCAATATACGGCGTCAAATCTTGGACAAAGGTCGCTCCGTCAATTTGCGGAACATCTCCAATAAAGCCCGTCTCATCAATGACCCACTCGAAAAATGGTTCAACCGACACTTTGAGAATGTCCTCATGGTGCTGAATCGGAACAATGCGGTCAACCGCAGCGTTTGGAAAGCCAACGGTTTGTGATATCACTGCTTGCTCATCTGCTGTTAAATGAGAGAACACCGCTTCTTTTAAATGAGCACTTCCCCCAATCATATTTTCACATGCCACGATGTTGATGATATGGTCAGGCTTTTTTTGTTTTAAACCTTCAGCAATAGATGAGGCAATGATCTTCAATACGGCTGGTCCAACAGCTGTTGTAATCAAATTGGCTGTGGCAACGGCCTCTGTTAATGCCGCTGGGTTTTGCGAGGAATTGATCGCTGATACGGGCCCGACTACTTCTTGCTTCTGCCCTGGTGCTGCGAGTTCAACCGTGTATTCTCCTCTTTCATTCAGCTCATTGATGACCGCTTCATTCACATCGGTAAAGACAAGCTCAAAGCCTGATGCCTTTAACAAAGAACCGATAAACCCTCTGCCAATATTCCCTGCTCCAAAATGAAGTGCCTTCATGTTAGTTCACCTCATTAAAGATGGCGATCAGTTCATCCTGATCCTTTGCATGAATGATCCGTTCTACATTTTCTTCTTCTGAACAGACAATCGCAATTTGAGACAGAATATCAAGATGCTCGTTGTTTTTCCCAGCGATCCCAAAGACGACTTTCGCCACATTTCCTTCCCCATATTCAACACCATCTGGAATTTGGATAATCGAAATCCCTGAATGAAGGACTGCCGCTTTCGCATCCTCTGTTCCATGAGGGATTGCAATGCCGTTCCCCATAAATGTAGAAGAAATTTCTTCTCTTTCAAACATTTTGTCGACATAATCACTTGTGACGTAGCCGTTTGCTACAAGGACTTCGCCTGCTTTTTTGATGGCTTCTTCTTTAGAACCTGCTTGTTCGTTTAGAAAAATATTGTCTTTAGAAAGTACTTGTTTCATACATGATCACACACCTTTTTTAGAATAAAAATCAGGAAAACAACCAAAACGGGGAGTTCAATTAGGAAAAATTGGACTCAACCCGTTTCGTCATGTTATTTTTTCAATTTCTCAATCAGCTCATCATATTTCGGGCTGTTTAAGAAATTATCCACTGAGATATGCACAGCGCCTGGCAGCTTTGCCTTTGCTCTGTCTGTTAAATCTTTATGAGTAAAGACCACATCCGCATCGTCTGGGATGTTGCTGATCGATGTGTTTGTCACATCGATATCAAGCTCTGCCTTTTTCACTTTGTTTTTCAGAATGGACGCACCCATTGCACTTGAACCCATCCCTGCATCGCAGGCAAAGATGATTTTGTTCACGTCATCTGGATTGACGTCACTTGGAGATGCTGCTTGCTCATTAGCTTCAGCGTCTTCATTTTGTGCTGTAAGAGCAGCGGCGGCTGCACTTTTCTTGCCTTTCATGTCCTGCATCTTTTCTGTTGCTGCTGTTAAATCTTCGTCAACTTCTTTAGATGCTTTCAAAATGACCGATGCGACAAGGAACGATACGATAGCTGCTACGACAACACCTGCTAAAACGGCAAGGTGACCGCCTTTTGGAGACATCAGCATAAGCGCAATAATACTTCCTGGTGACGGCACAGCTTTTAATCCTGCATTTAATAATGTGAACGTCAGGACACCACTTGCTCCCCCTGCAATGACAGCCAAAATGAGTTTTGGTTTCATTAAGATGTACGGGAAGTAAATTTCATGGATTCCTCCTAAGAACTGAATGACAATGGCACCTGGTGCAGACTGTTTCGCATTTCCTCTTCCAAAGAACATATACGCAAGAAGAACACCTAAACCTGGCCCTGGGTTTGTTTCAAGCAAGAACAGAACAGACTGCCCTGTCTTCGCTGCTTGCTCGACCCCTAACGGCCCTAAAATACCTTGGTTAATTGCGTTGTTTAAGAATAATACTTTTGCAGGTTCAATGAAGATACTTGCCAGCGGTAGTAAATGAGCATTGACAATGATATCTACCCCTGCCGCAAGGGCTTTATTCAGTCCTAGTACCACTGGGCCGATAGCATAGAATGCAATGGCAACAAGAATGGCACCGAGGATACCTGCCGTAAAGTTATTCACAAGCATTTCAAAGCCAGATTTGATTCGGTCTTTGAACAGCTGGTCGATTTTCTTAATAAGATAACCGCCCAGCGGCCCCATGATCATGGCACCTAAAAACATTGGAATGTCTGAGCCAACAATGACCCCAATCGTAGCCGTAGCACCGAGCACTCCGCCTCGATGGTCATAGACGAGTTTACCGCCTGTGTAACCAATTAAGAGCGGCAGTAAGTAGTTAATCATCGGTCCAACGAGTGTAGCTAATTGCTCATTCGGAAGATAACCACTTGGAATGAACAAAGCTGTAATGAGTCCCCATGCAATAAATGCACCAATATTCGGCATAATCATGCCGCTTAAATAGCTTCCAAAGCGCTGTACTTTCACGCGGAATCCGCTTTTTTCCTGCATCTGTGAAAACCCCTTTCTTCTCTCCCTTTATTTCGGGCTTTATAGGTCAAAAGATATAAGAACAAGAGTCAGTGAAGCCCTTATACCTATCGTAAAACGCTTTCACTTTCCCTTCAATTGAAACTAAATGTCACTTTGTCACTTAGTGTGTGACAAAATTGAAAAATAATGTGACACCTCTCGGCATACCATAGATGATAGCGGGGTAAAAGTTGAATCTACTGTTGTTTTGGCGCAAAATTCATTGGAATTTCACAACTTTCAAATCGTCACTTCTTGTTTCCTCTACTTAAATCGAATAGGCTTATATTGATCAAACATTCAAGAAACGTCTGCGCAGACAAGACATGACACAGAAAAAGTGAACCATCTTACTATTTGTTTCGTTTACCTTTTAGAGTGGGCGGTACAATAGAAAGAGCGGTTTTTTCTGTGACTCACAGTTTACTGCCGCTTTCTTTCTGATACATGAGACATTTTCATAGGTAGAAAGGCGGTTATTCACATTGTTGAAATATCGTAAGTGGCTTCTGCTGCTCATCTTCATGTTCTCCTTTTTCATGCCAAAAGAGGCATTTGCTCATGCATATGTGGTGAGCTCAAATCCAGTAGCAAATGAAGAGCTGGATCAGCAGCCTCCTGCAGTCTCGATCACCTTTAGTGAAGGAATCGAAAGTGGATTTCATGCCATTAAGGTGTTCAATGCAAAAGGGGATCGTGTCGATCAAGGAGATACGGTCATCAAAGAGCAAAAGATCATGGAAGCAGCTTTAAAAAAGAATTTACCTAAAGGCATTTACACCATTCAGTGGAATGCGGTATCAGCCGATGGGCACTCTGTGTCTGGCATGATTCCGTTTAGTATCGGAAAAGCGGATGGAGGATTTGATCAATTAGATCAAGGACAATCAAGTGAATCCATCGACATGGCTTCAACCATTGACAAAGCCTTTCTGTATACGTCATTCAGCTTATTTCTTGGAACCATTTTATTTGGGCTTCTATGGTTTAAAGCGGCCATAACCGACGTTTTAGCCCGGCGAATGAAGCGACTCTTAACTGTTTCACTGATCATGATGGGCGGAGCACTCTTGTTCCAGCTGCCGATTCAAACTAAATCAGCGGCAGACGTGTCCTTTTTAGGGGCATTTCAACCATCGCTTTTACAAGAAACCATTGCGTCGACTTCGGGCGGGAGTCTGTGGATGATGCTAATGGCGTCATTTGTTCTACTGACGATCTGGACGATTGTGGCGATGAAAAAAGGAAACTTCACTTCCTTCCGGGTATGGCTGTTTCCACTGCTCATTTTCATCGTGCTCCTTTGGCTGAAAGCACAAATCGGTCATCCAGCCGCTACAGATAATAAAATACTGACAACGTCACTTGACTTCATTCATCTCGTTTCTGCATCCATTTGGGTCGGCGGCTTAACAGCCATTGTCCTTCTTTTGATGAAGAAACTGCCGAATGAAGATCAGCCGCTCATACGCAGCACCCTGACAGCTTTTCATCCGTGGGCACTGCTCTCAGTTGGACTGATTGTGTTTTCTGGGTTTGTGAATGCGATTTTTATTCTGCAATCATTTGATGCCCTTTTCCAATCAGCTTATGGACGCACCTTCTTAATCAAACTTGGTTTATTTATCATCATGGGTCTTCTTGGGCTCGTCCATTATTTGATGCTGAGATGGGAAAAGAAGCAGAAACGAAACGTATCTTTACGAGCAGAGTGGATCATTGGAATCGCTATTTTACTATTAACAGCCGTATTCACCAATATCCCAAGTCCTCCGCCGCCTGCACCAGAGCCATTCTTTGGAGCCAATCAGGTGGAGCATCGTGACCTTGTGTCTTTGAGCATTACCCCGAATGCTCCTGGTAAAAACACGTTCGAGGTGGCATTTACGAAGAAGGATGGACAAACGATCACAGACATTCAATCTGTGACAGCTAAGATCCACAAAGTCTCCTTGTTCGGTGATGAAACGCCAAACGAGTTTCAGCTGAAACGATTAAAGAATGGTCACTTCTCGGCTGAAAACCTCTTACTAAATGAAAAAGGCACTTGGAAAATTGAGATTCATGCATTAACTGGTTCTTTTGACAACATCGATACGACATTCATTAGAAGAAACTAAAAGGAGTTCATATCATATGAAAAAATACGTTAAAGCTTTATTACCAATGCTTCTCGCTTCATTTTTACTGGCGATTCCTGTGAGTGCACACGTGACAGTCAAACCTGATACATCTGCAACGAATGCTTGGGAAACCTATACGTTAAAAGTACCTTCTGAAAGCGACAGTCCGACAACAAAGGTTGTCATCACGATGCCTAAAGGCGTAGAATTCCAGCAATACGAGCCAGTGCCTGGCTGGAAAACAACAACTGAAGAGAAAAACGGAAAAGTCACAAGAGTCACTTGGGAAGCAACTGGCGATGGTGTCCTTGCTGGACAGTTCCAGCAATTCGTGTTTGTCGCAAAAAACCCTGAAAAAGCTGGCGAAGCGGCATGGGATGCGTATCAATATTATAAGGATGGAACAGTAGTTGAATGGACTGGCGACAAGGACGCTGATAAGCCTCATTCGATCACAAACATTGTTGCGTCTAATACCGTAACGGATTCACATGGTCAAGAAAAACCAAAAGAAGAAAAGGCATCTGAAACAGCCTCTTCTTCTTCTTCACCACTTGTTCTTGGTCTGTCCATTGCAGCCTTAGTTGTGGCATTGATTGCACTTGGACTTGCTTTTAGAAAGAAATAAACCTTACATGAGCGATCGTTTTTTCAAGCGGTCGCTTTTTATTTTCCCAACCTATCATTTCCAATATAGGATTGAATAGGATACTCGTGCATGCCATAATGAGACACATGACCACCTAGGAGGCTATGAGATGAACCATCTAATCATATTTGCTCATCCCCAGCAAAGCTTAAATCAAACCCTATTAGATCTTGTTGTAAGCACTCTTTTGAACAATGGTCATGATGTGACGGTTCGTGATGTGTATAGCATTGGCTTTCCGCCAGAGCTGACAACAGCAGAAAAGGTTGCCATGAGAAACGGACATGTGCCGGTACCGGTTCAAAGAGAGCAGAAGCTGATTCAACAAGCTGATGTCCTCACGTTTATCTTTCCAATATGGTGGACAGGCTTGCCGGCGATGCTAAAGGGTTATGTGGAGCGCGTTTTTTCAGAGGGGTTTGCGTATGAGATCAATGAAAACGGAGTGGTGAAAAATCTGCTTCGAGACAAAAAAGGGGTCATTATTAATACGCATGATGCACCGAGGACCTTTCTTGATTCAAATATGATCATCACCCCCAGCCATCACATGACGACAGATACAGCCGCCTTCGATCTGATCGGCGTTCAGCCAGTCGAACGGCTCTTATTCAGCAGCATGGAACAAGCATCTGCAGACGACATCCACGAGATTCTCAAAGAAACAAAAGAAACGGTGGATCAACTTTTCCCACCGGCTGTTTAACATAAAAAAGACTGCCGAGTCTTCTCGGACAGTCACAGATTGTTGATAAAGGGCTAAAATGAACTTGATTTTAGCCCTTTGTCTTCCTTTTCAGCGTAATAGAAAACCTTTGCAGTCTAGGAAGGACGAGTACTGGCGCGGAGCGAATTTGGCATTCGTGAGCACCAGCACGCAGGACTGACAAAGAATGCGAGGGTTTGTCTACACGCTGAGACTGCCGAGACTTCTCGGACAGTCTTTTTCACATGTTATTCGTCTAAACCAATTGACACATATTTTGTTTCTAAATAAGGCTCGATGCCTTCGATGCCGCCTTCACGGCCAATACCGCTCTCTTTCATACCGCCGAAAGGTGCCTGCACAGCGGATGGTCCCCCGTCATTCCAGCCAATAATCCCGTAATCTAGATTCTCAGATATATAGAGACCATTGCGGTAATTCTCTGTAAAGAAATAAGCCGCAAGTCCAAAAGGTGTATCATTTGCTAATTCAATGGCTTCATCTAATGTGCTAAATGTCGTAATGGGTGCAACTGGACCAAACGTCTCTTCATGCATAATGTTCATTGAAGGGTCGACATGAGTTAGCACCGTCGGCTGAACAAAATAATACGACTTCTCATCGTCAAAATGTGTATCGCCGCCGACAAGAACTTTCGCCCCTTTATCCACGGCATCTTGAATTTGGTCGACAATTTTATCGAAGCCTCGCTTATTGATAATCGGTCCGATGGACGTTCCTTCCTCAAACCCATTTCCTACTTTCAGCTTTTCTACTTCTTTGCTGAAGCTTTGCGCAAATGCTTCATGAATTTCTTCATGGACGATTAAGCGATTGGCACAAACACACGTCTGGCCTGCATTACGGAATTTAGATGCCACTGCTTGTTTCACAGCCAATTCAAGGTTGGCGTCCTTATCGACGATCAGCGGGGCATGACCGCCAAGTTCCATAGAAACGTGTTTCACTGTGCTCGCACTGTTTTTGATGAGATGTTTTCCAACTGGTGTTGAGCCAGTAAACGTGATCTTGCGGATCAATGGACTATCTGTGAAGATTTCCCCCACTTCTTTTCCATCTCCAATCACCCATTGCAAGGCATCCTCTGGAATTCCGGCTTCATGGCCTAATTTGACAAGCTCAATGGCCGTAAGCGGCGTGTCTTCAGCAGGTTTCACGATAAACGTACAGCCCGCCGCAAGCGCTGGTGCCGCCTTCCTTGTAATCATCGCCGCAGGGAAATTCCATGGTGTAATGGCGGCAACAGGACCGACTGGCTGTTTTGTGACAAATAGACGTTTGTTTGTCGTATGAGACGGGATCGTTCTGCCGTAAATCCGCTTTGCTTCCTCTGCGTACCATTCAATATATCCAGCGGCATAGACGATTTCCCCTAATGCTTCTTGATACGGCTTCCCGTTTTCTTCTGTGATGATTTTTGCAAGTCTTTCTTTATGCTCGATCATGAGATCAAACCATTTGCGAATGATATTTGCACGTTCATGGGCTGACGTTTTTGCCCATGTTTTGAATGCTTTGTGTGAGCGAGTGATCGCATCTTCAATCTGTTCTTTTGTATGCTGAGCAACTGAGGCAATTTCTTCTCCGGTTGCAGGATTATACACTTTGAGTTCGTTCGTCATGCTCTATCTTCTCCTTCGTTCTTGGATTCATTACATATAGTATATACCCAATGAGTGCCCAACCTAAAAGCAAAATCCATTCAGCTGGCCATGACAAGGAAGCCGGCATCCCTGGAAAATAAAATGAAAGAAAAAGGAGACTGAGTCCAATGGCAAAAACGCCGGTCGTCCGCCAATATTTAATGCGGTATGGACGCTCAAGCTCAGGTTCTGTCTTGCGAAGTCTCATAAAGGCAATGGACACAATCAAATACCCAACGATGATGCCCACACCGCCTGCATTGACAATCCACACGAGGGCAGGTCGGCCTAGTAATGGTGCAAAAAAGGCCAATGCACCTAAGAACAAAATGGCATTTGTCGGAGTTTTATACTTCGGATGAATATACGCAAACCATTTGGAAATCATGCCTCTTTCCGCCATTGCGTAGAGGATACGGCTTGCACCAATGATAAATGCATTCCAGCTCGTCACAATGCCTGCTACACCACCAATGACAAGCACAGTCCCAAACGCCTGATGACCAAGAAGCTGTACCATAGCATCTGCTGTTGCTAGTGATGAAGCCTCAAGTTGACCTTTTGACAATCCTGCCGCTACTCCAAAGACAATGAGTAGATAAAATACAACCGCACTCACAATGGAGATAATCAAAATTCTCCCGATGATCTTCTTCGGTGCGTTAATCTCCGCCGCTACCTGCGGGATGACATCAAACCCAACGAATAAAAAGGGAATCATCACTAACACAGCCATCAGACCGCCAACCCCGCCTTGAAACATCGGCTCAAGGTTTGCAAAATCTCCATTAAATGTAGCTCCGCCTAATAGAAGAAAACCTGTCAGGATAATGGCCACTGTGAACACCGATTGAAAAATAGCAGCAGGCTTTGCGCCAATGTAGTTGAGAGCTGTTAAAAACAGCGCACCGCCAGATCCAATCAATACCCATGTAAAGTAAACATCCCATCCTCCTATATTCCATAGGAAACCAACATGCTGTGTTGGAATAACATAGTCAATGACTGTCGGAAGTGCGACCGCTTCAAACGTAATCACGGACACATAACCGAACAATACGCCCCATGCGGAGACAAACGCTGATTTGATCCCAAATGCCCGCTGGACAAAGACGAGTCCTCCGCCTGTTTCTGGAATTGCAGAGGAAAGCTCTGCATACGTTAGTCCAATAAAGATGACGAGAATGCCCCCTATGACAAAGGCAATCACACTTCCTAAAAATCCAGCTGTTAAAATCCAATCTCCCGAAAGTACAACCCAGCCCCAGCCAAGCATTGCACCAATGGATAAAAACAGTACGTCTGACTGCGACATGGTTTTAGCCATTTGTTGTTTTTGCATACAACCATCCCCCTTTGTTGTTTAGCGTGCTGTGAAGGCGTCTTCGATAATCCCTAGTCCTTCTTGCAGCAGCTCATCTGTGATGACAAGTGGTGTTAAAAAGCGAATAATATTCCCATTGATCCCTGCCGTTAATAAGAGTAGTCCGTGCTTGTTTGCATAGGCTGCAATCGCTGCGGCTGTCTTCTTATCTGGTGTACGCGTTGTTTGATCTTCCACAATTTCAATGGCCGCCATTGCCCCTAATCGCCGGACTTCCCCGATGAATGAGTACTTACTTCTCCACTCATTCGCTTTGTCCTCAATGACTTGTCCAATGTGTTCAGATCGTTCATTCAGTTGTTCTGTTTCAATAATATCAAGTACAGCCAAAGCTGCCACACAGCCTAATGGACTGCCAGCATACGTTCCTCCTAGCTCCCCTGGGTCCGCTGCATCAAGTAATTCTTTTCTGCCAACAACACCGCTCAGCGGCAGGCCAGCTGCAAGTGATTTTGACACAGTGATTAAGTCTGGCACCACATCGTAGTGTTCAATCGCAAAGTATTTCCCTGTTCTTGCGAATCCTGTTTGGATCTCATCTGCCACGAATACGATTCCATGTTGCTGACAGAATGAAGCGACATGCTGGACAAAACGCTTCGATGGTACAATGAATCCGCCCTCCCCTTGGACTGGCTCCATCACCACACAAGCGACTGTTTCTGGTGCAACGGTTGCGACAAAGAATTGATTGAACTGATCGATGATGTATTCGTCGTAGGCTGCATCGCTTAATCCTTCAGGTTTTTGATAGTAATAAGGATACGGCGCTTGATAAACCTCTGACGCAAATGGTCCGAATCCAAATTTATAAGGCTTGACCTTGCTTGTCATGCTCATCGTCATATTCGTTCTTCCGTGGAAGCCTCTTGTAAATGAGACAACCGCTTGTCTTTTCGTATATTTACGGGCAATTTTCACTGCGTTTTCAACCGCTTCGGCACCTGAATTTAAGAAAATGGCTTTTTTGTCGTGGTCGCCTGGTGTGAGGTGGCATAGCTTTTCTGCCAATTCGATATAGGATTCGTACATCATGACATTAAATCCTGGGTGAATCAGGCTGTCTGCCTGCGCTTTGACTGCTTCCACAACCTTTGGATGGGAGTGTCCTACATTTAATGTACCGATGGCGCCTGCAAAATCGATAAAACGATTGCCATCAATATCGAAAAGCTCGGCTCCCTTCCCTTTCGCTGCAAGATGACGGTTGCCATTACTTACGCCTCTTGCGACGTATTGATCTCTTTTCCCCTGCCATTCCTCTGTTGAAAAACGGTTTGTTGTCGTTTGACTCATTGTCATCCATCCCCTTTATGTCTTTTTTATTATTCTGAATATTTTTTGGTATGATAGAAAGTACCAATATCATTTTTTTCATGGTACCAGAGAGGATGGAATGACGAGATGCTGACAATTCAACTAGATCAAACAGGGGAAAACGGATTTATTTATCATCAAATTTATACAAAAATTAAAGAGGAAATTTTAAACCGCAACCTGCAGCCACACGATCAATTACCGTCTAAACGAGAGTTAGCAGATACTTTAAACGTCAGCGTCAACTCAGTGAATGGCGCCTATCAGCAGCTGCTTGCCGAGGGATATTTATATTCAGTTGAACGGAAAGGCTTTTTTGTGGAATCACTGGAAACATTTCATGAATCAGGTCAACTGAAACCCTCTTCCCTTCCAGCTGATTTAAAGGAAAATCCGATTGAGCGAGATGACTGGTATTCCTTTTCTCATATTTCTGTTGATACAGCCAATTTTCCTTTTAAAAGCTGGCTGAAAAGTGAGCAAAAAGCGATTCATCTCCACCAAGAAGCCTTTGGTGAGCTGCCGCACCCACAAGGCGTCTATGAGCTACGGGAAACAATTGCCCGGCTGATTGGACTTGCACGAGGGGTCAAATGCTACCCTGAACAGCTCATTTTAAGTGCAGGTACACAGTCGCTCATTCATTCGTTATCTAGCATCCTTCCAGCTGATCAAATATATGGATTAGAAAACCCCGGCTATCGCAGACTGTATCAAATGCTGAAAAACAATCATCACCGGATTGAAACGATTGGCATTGATCAAAAAGGGGTGCGGATGAGCGATATTCAGAAGAAAGAGCCAAATGTCTTGATCATTACGCCTTCTCATCAGTTCCCAACAGGGGTGATCATGCCGATTTCTAGGCGGATACAGCTATTAAACTGGGCAGCTGATCAGCCAGACCGCTATATCATTGAGGACGATTATGACAGTGAATTTAAGTACGGCACAGACAGCATACCGGCGCTACAAAGCCTTGATCGCTATGACAAAGTCATTTATATGGGGACCTTTTCGAAATCTTTGCTGCCCGGCTTGAGGATCAGCTACATGGTGCTGCCGCAGCATTTATTAAGACGCTATAAAGAAGAACAGCACTTTTTTATTCAAACGGCCAATCTTTTTACACAATACACCCTTCTTTATTTTATAAAAGATGGCGCCTATCAGCGGCATATTAAAAGAATGAATGGGCTATATGAGGAAAAACGAAAACAGCTCATTGGGGAGCTCGACACTGTCTTTCGTGACAATGTACGGATTATCGGGGAAAATGCAGGGCTGCATTTTATCGCAGAATTTCGCTCAGATCGTACGCAGCATGAGATTTTACAGCGTGCCAAAGACCGAAAGCTGAAAATGTACGGGATGGACCGTTTTACCCTTGATGAGCATGTGCCTGGTCACAAAGAAGGCTTTGTCCCGCTTGTCCTCGGTTTCTCTCATATGCGGCCAGAGGATATTAAGCCAGCGGTGAAACGCCTGTATGACTCGATTTATGGGAAATAAAACAGCTCATGTAGATGAATCGTGGCGCTCCTTTGACGGGACTAAACCCATAGAGGAGTGTTACGATTACATTCTTTCATAAACGTAATAGTTGATGTGAATATTTTTTTCTAGCAATTTCACGAGTGTTTGAAGGCTTTTTAAGTTGGTTGGCAGTAACGCAATACCATCTCCCTGTTCAACGATTTTGATCATTCCTTCAAACGAATCTAACTCAAATAGGGTTCGATCACCCAGCATACGCGTGGCCTCATGTCTTAATGGGCAAAGCTGATCACGATTCACGACCAATGAAATATCATCATCGTATATCTCTTTGGATTTTCCATATACGTTCAATGCCAAGCTCTTTACCTCTTTTAATTGATATTCCGCTTTTTCCATTTGATTAAAAGAAATAATTTGATCATACACATCCTCTGTTAACTTTTTGTTGATCGTACTTGATGAAGCAATGATAAAATCAGTGGCTTGAATATCCTCTAAAACATGCTGCTCGTACAAAACGTTAAATAGAAGTTCAGAGCATAAAACGGTCTTTTTCTGTGAAGTCAATTTTTGTTGAATGTCCTTCGTTTCTTTTACGATTTTTTGAGCGTATTGATAAAATAAATCCCCCTGTCCTGTTGAACTGATTCCATGATGATGCCGGATAAAAAATGTTGCATCATATAAAGTTTCAAGCGCTTTGATTCTTTGAGAAATATTGGATTGCGCATACCCTAAAGCTTTAGCCGCTTGATTAATCGATTCTTTTTGATACACCTCTATAAAAATAATCAAATCATTTATATTCAACATGATCACCTATCACTTTTTGTGATAACAATAACACAAATATGTATTATTCAACTGGTTTGAAGTCGATTATGATGGCTATTGAAAGGGAGTGTTTCAATGCATGCCATGCAATATCATGTGGATCTGCCTGCGGATTATGATATGAATATCATTAGAAAAAGAGTACGAAACAATGGATGGAAAACAGATGGATATCAGGATTTATTATTTAAAGCTTATTTGATCACTGAAAAAGACAAACATAGAAGTTTACACAATGGCTATTGCCCATTGTATATTTGGAAACAATCTGAGGGGATGACGGATTTTGTGTTTAAGGGGTCATTTGATCATATTTTACGTTCTTTTGGCTGGAAACAAATCAATATTGGCATCACATATTCCGTTCATTTAACAGATGATTTTCATCGTAGCACATTCGTTCTTGAAGAGTATGTGACGATTCATCCTACTGATTGCCTGGAAAATCTAGATATCGCCCATCTCTTTTCCCATTTTAACAATAATAAGGGTGAAGTCATCGTATATAACCCCGATAAATGGAAATGCGTCAAATATTCTTTTCTAGACTCATTGCCAGTGAATATAGAGAAGCAAATTCACACTTATGAGATTATCCATCTGTCTATGGATCATTCAATGGCCTAATTCCGTTTTACACGAGACGCATCACAAATCCCCAAGGTTACAATGCCTTGGGGATTTGTCATTTATTGATGCAAAATTCTCTTACCACCGCTCCTTGTCTACAGCTAATACGGATGACAAGAGGCCTGGAAAAGCGGTATCAATGTCGTCCTTTCTGAGAGAGTAGTAACGGTGCTTCCCGTCAATTCTCACTTTCACGATGCCTGCTTCTCTTAGTACTTTAAAGTGATGCGACAGTGTGGACTTGGCAATGTTCATATCATACGTACCGCATGTTCTCTCACCCGCTTCTGCTAAGCAGCGGACAATCTCCAGCCGAACAGGATCAGCCAATGCTTGCAGCACAGAAATGAGTCTCATGTTTTCTTGGGTTGGATGATTTGGATTATTCATACGATAAATGTATCGTATTTTGTTCTAACATACAATCTCGTTACTCGCCTATGACAAAAAAGACAAAGGGCTAAAATCAAGTTCATTTTAGCCCTTTGTCAACAATCGGATACATGTCATTGAGACATGTATTTTTTTAAGTTCATTTTCTTGTCATGTGCCATTGGTTTTGTTATCATAGCAAAAGTGACCACTCGGTTTCCATTGTGACCATATGGTTTTGCCGATTCGGAAAGGACTTATGAAGATGAACGAAAAGCAAGAAGAGATTTTGCGGGTATCGAAGAAATTATTTTCTCAAAAAGGCTATATGAGTGTCTCCATGCAGTCAATTGCTGATGCCTGTAAAATATCAAAAGCGTCTATTTATAAACTGTTTGATTCAAAGGAAGCTCTTCTATTGGAACTGATTAAATACAATCAGCGCAAAATGAGAGAGATTTCTCAGATCATTCATTCCGAAACGACGCTGTCCAAAAAGGAAAAATTCACAAAAAAAATTAAGCTTGAGCTTGAAGAGTTTAAAGAGAATCATAAATTTTTGAATATGCTGTCCTTTGAAGCTTTTTCACAGCATTCGCCCATCGTCATTAAGCATTTACGTGAGACACGCTCCATTATCATGCAGCGACACAGAGACATCATTTTAAGCACATATGGTGAATCTGTTGCGCCTTATGTGTGGGATCTTGTGATTGTCCTCAACGGATTAATGAGAGAATTCATCTTGATGTTGGCGATTGAGCACAAGAACATCCAATTAGAAAATGCCGCCGAAATGATCATCGGTGTGATGGACCGTGTATCAATAAAGCCTTGCTCCATTGAGCCTGTGCTAACAGATCAGCTGATGGACTCTTATTTGCTTTCCACACAGGAAGAATATGATGAAGAAAAGCTTGTCATCTCGTACTTAACAAAGATGAAACAAGAGCTTCACACACTATCAAACGGAGAAGAAAAGGACGATCTCCTCTCTGCGTTTGAACTGCTGAGTCAAGAACTGTCAAAGGACCAACCGAGAACCTTTTTAATTAGCTCATTGCTTGATTATTTAGGCAAACACAGCGTTTTATCTCAAAACGTGTCACAGCTGAAAAGCATTATTTTATAGATAAAGAAGGGATAATATGAACCAATCAACAACATCGTATAACCGGTCTGTGATTGTTGGGATTTTCCTCGTTGGGGCGTTCGTTGCGATCTTAAACCAAACGCTTCTCATTCCAGCGATCCCGCATATCATGGAAGAGTTCAATATTGATGTCAGTAAAGGTCAATGGCTGACCACAGCCTTTATGCTGACAAACGGGATTCTCATCCCAATTACGGCCTTTTTAATTGAGAAATTTTCAAGCCGTTCCTTAGTCTTAACGGCTCTTAGCATTTTTACAGCAGGTACCATTCTTGCTTCGTTCGCCACGAATTTTCCGGTGCTACTTGCAGCACGTATCGTGCAGGCAGCTGGCGCAGGGATTTTAATGCCGCTCATGCAAACGATCTTTTTAACCATTTTCCCAAAAGAAAAACGCGGGCAAGCCATGGGTATGGTCGGACTAGTGATTTCATTCGCACCGGCGCTTGGACCAACACTTGGCGGCTGGATTGTCGATTCCTTTAGCTGGAAGTTCTTATTCTATATTGTTCTTCCAATCGGTATTATTGATCTCATTCTTGCTTTCTTCTTAATGAAAAATGTCACACAGCAAAGAGACACTCGTATCGATGTCTTATCGGTGATCCTGTCTTCCTTCGGATTTGGCGGACTGCTGTACGGATTTTCAAGTGTCGGAACGTATGGTTGGACGAGTGCGACCGTTCTGATTTCACTCATTGTCGGCGCTGTGAGCTTGTTCTTCTTTATCCTGCGTCAGTCGAATTTGAAAAGACCGATGCTTGAGTTTGGCGTCTTTAAGTTTGCGATCTTTAGCTTAACGACCTTCCTCGGTATGCTCGTCTTTGCTTTACTGATTGGAACAGAGACGATTCTGCCGCTCTATACGCAGAATGTCAGAGGGTTATCTGCCCTTGATACAGGGCTGATCTTATTGCCAGGGGCTCTCTTTATGGGATTCCTATCACCGATTATCGGACGAATTTTTGACAAAGTAGGCGGTAAAGGGCTGGCTCTAGGCGGGTTTACGATATTAGCTGTCACTTCCCTGCCATTTATGATGCTGAACCTTGATTCATCGATTGCCCTCATTACAGTGGCCTACACGCTTCGCTTAATCGGGGTTGGGATGATCATGATGCCGCTGACAACAGCCGGTATTAACTCGTTACCACCGCATTTGATTCCGCACGGGACAGCAATGAATAATACGATGAGACAAATGGGCGGCTCTATCGGGACGGCTGTGCTTGTCTCCATTATGAGCAGCTCTGCTGCCAATGCAGCATTATCCGATCCAATGAAGTCAGCCGTTCATGGCATGAATACGTCATTTATCGTGTCTGGTGCTATTGCGGTCATTGGACTCGTTCTCTCGTTCTTCTTAAAAGAAAAACGTGAAAACAAAGTGATGAAGCAGGAGCTATCTTCTTCGTCCTCTTCTTCATAAAGACAAAGAGCTCGGCATATCGCCGGCTCTTTTTTCATCTATTCATACATAACGTCCTCTCCAAAAATACATTTGTTCATTCAGAGAAGAAAAACCTTGATAATTTGAAGAAAAGAGTTGATAATAGAAACTATTCAATTTGTGAGAAAATTTTTACTATAGGAGATGTATGCATTGAAGGTCGTTAAATTTGGTGGCAGTTCTCTTGCTTCTGGCAAGCAGCTGCAAAAGGTATTTGACATTGTCACAGCAGATCCAGCTCGAAAAGCAGTCGTTGTTTCCGCACCAGGAAAACGGCATTCAACGGATACGAAGGTCACCGATCTATTAATTAGCTGCGGTGAACAATATTTACGTTTAGGTGAAGCACACGATTTACAAGAAGCTGTCATCGAGCGATATGCATCGATTGCGGATGAGCTGGGGTTAGGTCATGACATTATTGACACCATCCGGCAAGATGTAAACACGTTATTACAGGCTGATTCTTCTCATCCTGAGCGTTATCTTGATGCGATTAAAGCAAGCGGTGAAGATAATAACGCAAAGCTGATTGCAGCCTACTTTCAGCATCAAGGCGTCGAAGCGCACTATGTGAATCCAAAAGAAGCCGGTCTATTTGTCAGCGACGAGCCTGGTCAAGCGCAAGTCCTTCCAGAATCGTATGATCATTTGTACAAATTAAGAGAACGCTCTGGCATCATTGTGTTCCCTGGCTTTTTCGGTTTTAGTCTAGCGGGTGATATCGTCACTTTTTCCCGCAGTGGATCAGACATTACCGGTTCCATTTTGGCAAATGGACTGAAGGCAGATGTGTATGAAAACTTTACGGATGTGGATGCAGTGTACGCCGTCAATCCAACGATCGTTCATGAACCAAAGGAAATCACAGAGCTGACATATCGTGAAATGCGTGAATTGTCCTATGCGGGTTTTTCTGTATTTCATGATGAGGCACTTATTCCAGCCTTTCGGGCAGGCATTCCTGTTCAGATTAAGAACACCAATAATCCAGCGGCCAAAGGCACGAAAATTGTGAATCAACGGGATCATACGAATGGCCCTGTTGTGGGAATCGCATCAGACAATGGATTTAGCAGTATTTATATCAGTAAGTATTTGATGAACCGAGAAGTGGGCTTTGGACGTAAGGTGCTGCAAACGTTAGAGGAATATGGACTTACGTATGAACACGTGCCTTCTGGCATTGATGATATGACCATTATTTTAAGGCAGGATCAGCTGGAGGAGCAGCAGATTGAACAAGAGCTTTTAGACCGATTAAAGCTTGTACTTGATGCAGATGAAGTGGTTTTAGAGCGGAACCTCTCGCTTATTATGGTCGTAGGAGAAGCGATGCGTCATAATGTTGGTACAACAGCAAGAGCGGCAAAAGCGCTGTCAAAAGCCAAAGTGAATATTGAAATGATCAACCAAGGCTCTTCAGAGGTGAGCATGATGTTTGGCGTCAAAGCGGCTCAAGAAAAAGAAGCCGTTCAAGCCTTATATGAGGAATTTTTCTCTATGTCCACGGTGCCTGTCTCCATTTAATCAGCAGACTGTCAGATCTCCGGATCGGCAGTCTTTTTGATCTCGCACGATTTGCGCATTAAAGTATATCTATTTCTCGTTTGATTTTGTATGATAGAGACAAATCAACTATTGTTCCGGCCATTGATCGGAGCTACAAGGAGTCCTAATCCATGCCTCGTCAACAACTATTAAAACAGTTTCGCAATTTTCATGATGCTTCTACAAGTATTTTAAACATGATGAGTCAATTCATTCATGTGAATACACTGTTTATTGCTAAAAATGATCAAAACACCAATCAGATTGTGAAAGTGCTAAATCAAGACGAGCAGCTTCTTGAAGAAGGGGAAGAAAATCCTTACGAGAAGACATTTTGCAAGCTGGCGGTCGATCATCGCGATACGCTGTTGATCCCTGATATCCGCTTGGACGAGCGTTCAAAAAACTTAGACGTCACGAAACAGCTGCAAGGCGGATCATTTATTGGGGTTCCCATCGATTTTACTGATGGTACGAACTATGGAACCATTTGTGGACTTGATCTAAGGCCGCAGCAATTTACAGAAGAGCATGTTCATATGTTTGAAACGATGGCATCTTTGTTGAGTTACGTCTTAGAACTCGACCAGGCCAATCGGCAGATTCAGCAATTATCTGTACCGATCGTACCTGTTGTTGACGGTGTCGCCGTGCTCCCTCTTCTTGGTGATATCGAAGAGACACGTGCGCAGCATATTTTAGAAACCATTTTACAGGAAAGCTACAGGCTGTCGCTCTCTCATTTGGTCATTGATGTTTCAGGGACAAAACGACTCAATGAACAAAGCATTCAATACTTGGTCAGCTATGCGCAAACGTTAAGACTTTTAGGCATTTCAGCTGTTTTAACAGGAATAAAGCAAGACCTTGCGCTAAATGCGATTCAATCGAATATTTCATTTAAAGACATCACCATTCGTAAGGATTTACCGCAGGCACTTGCTCATATCGGCCTAACGTTCTCCAAAACAGAATAAGTGATGATACACCAAAAAGGGCTAAACCGAGTTTAGCCCTTTTCTTCTTTTCAGCGTGATAGAAAACCTTTGCAGCCCTAGGAAAGACGAGTACCGGCGCGGAGCGAATTTCACATTCGTGAGCACCGGCACGCAGGACTGACACCGAATGCGAGGGTTTGTCTACACGCTGAGGCTAAACGGAGTTTAGCCCTTTTCTTGTGGTAGCGGTAAACGAATGATAAATGTTGTTCCCTTATGTTTTTCGCTTTTTAAATCAATCTGTCCGTCATGCAAGTCCACAAGCTGCTTGACAATCGACAATCCAAGTCCGTATTCTCCATATGGTGTATTCGTTCTCGAAATATCCGCTTTATAAAAACGTTCCCAAATGTGTTTGACTTCTTCAGGTGCAATGCCGATTCCCGTGTCTTCTACTTCAATGATCGTTTCCCCATTCTCTTCTTTCCCTCTCAAAGAAATACGGCCGCCTTCTGTAAATTGAATGGCGTTCTTTGTGATGTTGACGAGAATTTGAATGAGCCGGTCATAATCTGCGTATACCTTTTGTTCAGGGTGAACCTCTACCATGAGCTGATTGTTTTTCTCTTCAGCCATTCGGCTCAGCTGCTCCTTAATCACTTCAAACGTATCAATGAGTGGATAGTGAAATTTTTGAAGGGTGATTTGATTCGACCTGATTTTCTCATAATCCATATTTTCATTGACGAGACGAAGCATTCGTTTTGTCTCATCAGTGATGAGCGCATAGCATTTCTCTTTCTCTTCTGCCGGCACATCCGCAGTATTCAGCCATTCGACCAATCCTCGAATGGTCGTCAGCGGTGTTTTCAATTCGTGAGACACATCTGCGATGAATTGGCGTCTCCGTTTTTCAAGCCGGTCAATTTCCTCTCTTGATCGTTGAAGACGATTGGCCATCATATTAAAATCCTCACCTAGTGTGCCAATTTCATCAAGGTGTTTGTTTTCAAGATGAATGTTGTAGTCACCATGCGCAATTTTCTCAGTTGCCTCTCTCAGTTTTTTGATACGATTCACATGGAACTTCGACAGAAACAGACTGAGAATAAAGGTAATCGTCAATGCCACAAACACGATGATATATAAATACCGATTCATTTGAGCAATCAGCTCTTCTGCTCCTTGAATAGGAGCAATGAGCACCACCCCGCCCTTCAGCTTTCCGTCTTCCATGACAGGGAGTGCCACAAGTGATGCTTCTTGATCAAGCCGGCGTGAATCACTCCGCTTGACAATAATTTCTTCTCCTTTTGCGAGCTTGGCCCACAAATCTTTTGTGAGTAACGCTTCATGCGGCGGCATCTCTTGCTGCTGAGATAGCACAGTCCCTTTTTCATCAAAGACGAAAAAACGGATTTGTCTCGTCGAAAGAATGTCTTCAAATGGACGCAAACGGAAGTTCATCTCGGCTTTCGACAATTGTTTAAAATTCTCCAAAATTTCATTCCCATACGAACTCATTTCGTCTACCCTATTTTGATAAGCAATATCTTTCACAAAATGAGACATCAAGGTGCTGATAATAATGATGGCAATGAGCAATAACCCAAGGTGACTAATCAGCAACTGGTAAAAATATTTAATCTTCATCGAACTTATACCCTACGCCCCATACCGTATACAGAAAGGGCTTAGGTCCGTCTCCAATTTTTTGACGCAATCGTTTAATATGAACATCAACTGTTCGTTCATCACCATAAAATTGATATCCCCAAATTTGCTCAAGCAATTGTTCTCGTGAAAATACTTGCCGAGGATGCTGTATAAAAAAGCACAGCAAATCGTATTCCTTTGGTGTTAAATTTTCGATCCGTTTCCCCTCTAGAAACACTTCTCTCGTTTTTTTATCTAACTGAAAATGTTCGGTCTCTAGCCGTTCACCCTCTTTCGCTCCTTCTTGAGTAGATGTTGTTTGAGCAAAACGTCGTTTCACTGCTTTGATTCTTGCCATTAAGGTGAGCGGACTAAAGGGTTTTGTCACATAATCATCAGCCCCAAGATCGAAGCCCAGCACCTGATCAGATTCCGTTTCCTTTGCTGTCAGCATAATAATCGGAACATCACTAATCTGGCGGACTTTTTGACAAATAGTCAGACCATCCATTGAAGGAAGCATGACATCTAAGATGAGCAGATCCCAATCCTCTTCTTGCTTAAATCGATTCAATCCTTCTAATCCATCATGGACGAATTCCGCTTGAAATCCTTCTCGTTGAAAAAACATATCCGTCATTGTACAAACACTCTGGTTATCTTCAATCATTAATATTTTCATCATCAGCCTCCGCTGTTGCCTTTGTTTTTCTTTATGTAGCTTTATTTTACATGTTCCTTCTCAAATCTCAATTGGATTGATACGATTTCATGAACTTATCATGCTTTGGTCATCTTTTATTCATACTTTTTGATGGAGCTGAAATTTTGGAGAAACACATTGTTCTTTTTAATATAGTAGAATGGAAAAATGAAGGAATTGCAGAGGATAGTCTAGATGAGGACAGTGTCATTTACGTTCTTTCAGATGAAGAAGTCTCCCCTGTAGTAAAAGAATGAAATGACACGCTTCCTGATCGTTATAAATGGTCTATATAAAACAGTTTGGAACTGGACATGCATATCGAGGGCGGTGTGCCCTAACGAAGCTAATTGTGATTTTCTATAAGGCACCCCATTTCGATGCGAATTTCCTTTTTCTTTATATCTTCATTTGAATAAGAGTTGACATTTAATCCAATCAGTTGAAAGCCATTTTTCAAATAAAACTGGATAGCTGGAAAATTGGATGATTGGGTTTCTAATACAATCATTCTAACTCCCAATTCACGAGCTCGTTTTTGTGCCATTTTAATGAAAGTGCTGCCAATACCTTTTCTTTTAAATTGTTTATCCACATATAAATCATGAATGAGTAATGTATTATTCCATTTCATGTGTTGAATGACTATAATTCCAGTTTCTTCACAATTCATCTCTGACACGTAAACCTCTGAACCCTCTTTATATGGATCGAAAATCTCCTCTTTTAGATTTTTTTTAACTGGCGCTTCAAATACTTCTTCTGTAAGGGAGATGTTCCAACCATTGTGACTGGTTTCCATATGAATTTCATAGTATTTTTCAGATGTATATTGATAATATACTTGTTTTCCTTTAGGATAATTTTTTTGATAGATACGACGAATAGTTAACATTTCATACTCCCTTCATTTCAATGATTTAAATCTTTGAACGTACTACTAAATTCGTCGATTTGCGATTTGATACCTTTAAAAATAAACCTAAAAGATAAAACTCGTTTTGCCTCTGTCATAGAATAGGGTCATTTTTAAATGTGATTGTTGTAGATCAAGATCAATTGTTCACCTGACGAAGGAATATCTTCTTTGACGTCATAGAGTATATTCACTCTTATAAAAATAAGGACATTTAAAAAGCTCATCTCCAAAGATGAGCTTTTTTCATATCACACGAGCAACTTCAGATAGGCAGTGTCATTCCCCTCTTCAACCGCCTGTAAAAGCTGCTTTGCCTGTGATGTGCTGGTGACGCTGCTTAACTTTTGTATGATGTCTTCTGTCGATAACGCACAGCCTGGTGCTCCCCGAGGAATATCGACTCGTTTGCTGATGGTGGTGCCGTCAGATAAGGTGAGCTTTACAATCGTAAATCGTCCTTTTGGCACTGCGTCTGGATGGGGCTCTATCGTTTGAACATACACTCTATTTACCCGCTTCATCCATACCCGCAGCTCTGGTGAAATGGTTTTTTTCGTAAAAGCATCCAGTGATAAAGGTTGTCCAAACACTGCTAGTGCGATGACATACTCGACACTAAATCGTCCCTCTTCTCCCGTCAAAGGTGTCCGCTCCGTAAGTGCGGCATCTCCGCCAGGCGGAAACATGACGTCGACCTGTACGATCTTCTCCTGTAAGGAAGAGTGTTCTTGTACTAATGACTCGATCGCATCGGCTGCATGATGCGCCGCTGAACAGAACGGATACACTTTAAACCATAGACCTGGCGACACGATACGCCACGCAGTGCCATAGTCCTCTAGCAGACGTCTTTCCGCCAGTTTCTGATCCCCATAGAGAGAAAAGAAGCCCAGCTCCCCATCTAGAAGCGATTCACTCCCGCCAAAACCTGAGCAAGCTAAACCCATGGACCATACGGCGGTTTGAGCGGCGAGTCCAGCTTGTAATGGTTTCATATCAGTCCCAAACTGCTTTCGCATTCCAGCTGATTGCGCACCAGCAAAGCCGATCGCTTTCGCCAGCTCTTTCTGTGAAACTTGTTTCAAATAACCAATCGCACAGACCGCTGCAATGGCTCCGAGCGTTCCGGTATTATGCCAGCCCCGCTCATAATGCGACTTACCGATGGATTCACCTAGCCTTGCCATCACTTCGACGCCAGTAATGTAGGCTGCTAAAAATCGATCACCATTTGCCTCACCGTCTGTCAGCTGGGAAAGCAAGGCCGGAATGATCACCGCACTTGGATGTCCTCTCACATCTGAATGCACATCATCATAATCAAGGGCGTGAATCAAGTAGCCATTTAGCATGGCTGCTGCTTGGCGGCTGACCTTCTTCCCTTGTCCAATGACGGGAATTTGAGCTGCTCCGCCTTCTTGTTCCACAAGTGCTATGAGCTTTTGAATTCCTTCATCCTCTTTCGCGGCAAGCGCTGCCGCCGCAGCATCTAATAGACCGTTTCGAGCCATTTGAACGGCTCGTTGATCTTGCAGCGGATCAGCAGAGAGCACTGCCTCTGCGAGCTGTTTCGTTAGTTCCATGATCGTGACTCCAATGCCCGAACCGCAAGCTCTGCAAAGAAGGCAGCAGCGACTGGAAGTGCGTCTTCATTTAACGTAAAGGCAGGGTGATGCCATTCCTCGGTACCGCTTGTCCCCATCCAGACGAAAAAGCCTGGAATGCGTTCTTGGTAAAGGGCAAAGTCTTCTCCGCCTGGTGACTGCTCTGCCTCTACTACTGCGAGATCAAGCGCTCCTGCCGTTTCTTCCACAACCTTTGTCAAACGCTCGTCATTCATCACAGAAGGCAAATACGGATGCCATTTCACATCTGCCTTTGCGCCAAACCCTTCTGCGATACCGCTCACGATTTGTTTCATGAGATCTGGAATCATCGCTCTCACTTCAGGTTCAAACGTCCGAACGGTCCCTTCCATCTCGACGCGATCAGGTATCACATTCCATGATGTGCCGCCTTGAATACGTGTGATGCTGACAACCGCATGATGCAAAGAACTAATGCGGCGGCTGACAATTTGCTGTAGGGCGCTTGTGATCTGACCGCTGATGGCAATCGGATCAATTGTGTGATTTGGAATTCCAGCATGACCACCCGTTCCTTGAATGTCAATTTCAAAGCGATCGACGCTCGCCATTAATGCTTTTTCTCTTATCCCGATGGTGCCAACTGGCAGGTTAGGTTTATTGTGCATACCAAATATCGCATCCATTCCATTTAAGACGCCTGCCTCTATGACGTGTTTCGCTCCTTGCGCCACTTCCTCAGCCGGCTGGAACAAAATGCGCACTGTTCCCTTGAGCTCATGTTTCCGTTCGTTTAATAGGACGGCCGCACCAAAAATCGAAGCGGTATGGAAATCATGACCGCATGCATGCATTTTTCCTTGTATCTTTGAAGAAAATGGTTCGCCAGATGCTTCTTCAATTGGAAGTGCGTCAATATCGGCTCTCAGAGCAATCGTTGGTCCCTCTTGTTCTCCTTTGATTTCACAAACGACCCCTGTTTGAAGATCTGGAAAATCGAGTACAGTGATCCCTTCCTCTTCTAACCAGCCTCGTAGTTTTTTTGTCGTTTCATATTCTTCAAATGCCAGCTCTGGATGCTCATGAAGCGCTCGGCGTATGTTAATTAAACGTTTGTTTAAAGCTTGATTTCCTAATGATTTCACTGATACTCACCCCTCTAAAGAGTAAAAAGCAGCTTATGCTTCTTCAGCCGCTGCTTCTTTTTGGATAAATCGTTTTGTTCGTTCATTCTGCGTTTCGTCAAATAGTTCGGTTGGCGTTCCCTGCTCAATGATATGACCATCTGCCATAAAAATGACATGATCTGCTACTTCTCTTGCAAACGCCATTTCATGTGTCACGATGATCATCGTTGTTTCTTGGATGGCAATAGATTTAATCACTTGAAGCACACCTGAAACAAGCTCTGGATCTAGTGCTGACGTTGGTTCATCCAGCAGAATCGCATGTGGATCAACTGCTAAGGCTCGGGCAATCCCGATTCGCTGCTGCTGACCGCCGGATAGTGTAACCGGGTAGCTGTCAGCTTTTTGTTCTAGCCCTACTTGTTTCAATAGCTTCATACCAATTTCATTTGCTTGCTGTTTTGTCATTTTTTTCGTCACAAGCAGTGACTCTGTAATGTTTTGCAAGGCTGTTTTGTTTTTGAATAAATTATAGTTTTGAAACACCATGGCCGTTTGCTGACGCAGGTGATGGGCTTCTTTACGTGTATATTTAGACGCATTCAGCTTCGCATCGCCAATTTCAATCGTACCTTCATCTGGCGTTTCTAATAGATTTAGACAGCGCAGCAATGTTGATTTACCGGAGCCAGAAGGTCCGATAATGGCCACAACCTGCCCTTTTTGCACGTCAAGATTAATTCCGTCTAAGACGACAAGGTCGCCGAATGATTTTTTCAAATTGGTGAGCTTGATCATGTCCACACCTCCTTAATTCCGGTAAGGTTTGCTGATTTTTCGTTCAAATAGGTCTTGCAGGAAACTATAAATGATAGTGAGCACCCAATACACAATGCCAACCGCTAAATACGTTTCAAAGTACTTATAGTTGGCCGATGCAATCATTTTCCCTTGCGCAAACATTTCTGCCACCCCAATGGTAAAAGCAAGCGATGTTTCTTTTAAAAGACCAATAAAGGTATTCCCCGTCGCTGGAATGGCATTTCTGACGGCCTGTGGGAAAATAATTCTGACGTAAGACTGCCATCTTGTCATGCCGACAGATAAACAGGCCTCAAGCTGCCCTTCATCCACTGAATTAAGAGCCGCTCTAAAAATTTCTGCTAAGTACGCTGAGTTTTTAATACTTAAACCGATAATGACCGCTGTTAAGGCATCCATTGAGGTCATCGCAGGGAATAGCTGCGGAAGACCAAAATAAATGAGAAAGAGCTGAACCAAAGTTGGAACCGCTCTGAAAAAAGAAATATACAGCTTGGCAAATTGGTATAAGACAGGTATCCGGTTTTTCGTTATAAGCGCGAATACCACACCAATGATAATGGCAAATACCATGGAGACAATCGCCATGAAGATCGTTATCGGCAAGTATTGAATCAAGGTTGGAAAAACCGTCACCATATACTGCCAATCAATGTGATTCATGTCTGCTTTTCACCGCCGCTGTTGTTATTTTTTAATCGGCACTGTGACATCGTCTTTGAAATATTTCTCAGACAATTTCTTCAGTGTTCCGTCTTCTCTTAATTCTTTGATCGCTTTATTGAATTCTTCTCTTAGCTTGTCGTGCTTTTCATCTTTGGCAAATGGGTAGCCGACTTCTTCATATACGATTGGGTTGCCGACGATTTTGAGTGGAAGTCCTGTTTTTTCAATTTGAGCTAACAAGACACTGCGTCCGTTGACGTAAGCATCTACACGGCCATTTGCAACTTCATTTAAGACACCGTCTTGTGTTTCATATGTTTTGATGTTGATTTTCTTGTCTGGGTCTTTGCTCTCTAGGTTTTTGGCATGGTTTGAGCCAAGAACAGCCGCCACCGTTTTTCCTTTTAAGTCGTCAAGTCCTTTAATGTCCTTGTTGTCCTTCTTGACAATGATTTGTGTTCCTGCGTATGCATACGTATCTGTAAAGTTGAACGTTTGTTTACGCTCATCTGTAATCGCAACTTGGTTTGATACGGTATCCAGCTTACCAGATGTCAGCTGGCCCATCAGTCCGCTGAATTCACTCAGCTGCCAGTCTAGTTTGTAGCCTAGCTTTTTCGCAATGGCTTCTGTGACCTCGACATCAAATCCTACTAGTTTGCCGTTTTCTTTATAAGCAAATGGATAGCTTTGGCCTGTAGCGCCCACTTTAAGCACTTTCTCGTCTTTTCCTTCACTCTGATTGCCCCCGCCGCATGCCGCTAACACCGCAAGCATTGCCGCAAATAAAACAACTAGCCACTTTTTGTTTTTCATGTTCGTACACCCTTCTTTCCTCTTATGGTTGTGTAATATCTGATCGTAATTGTTTTTTAAAATAAATGGTGATATGGCCTTTGCCTAGATCCTTTTCACCTGCTCTGACATAGCCTTTACGCTCATACATGTCCATGAGCCACGGATGCTTATCAGCTGTACCGAGAGAGACATATGGTACCTTTAGTGTGTCCCTTAGCACTTCCGTTTCAACCCACTCAAGCAAGGCTGAGCCTGTGCCTTTTTTTGCCGCTGGTTCTGAAGCAAACCACCATATATGCGGAACGCCGAATGGTCCTGGCTGTTCTCCCCAAGGCATACGGAGTGATAAGGTGGAGAGAAGCTCTCCGTTTTCTTCCATTACATAGCAAAGGTTCTTTTGTACATTTTTCTGAACGAGGGCGATATCTGCATGTGCTGCTTGGAACTGGATGCCGAGCTCACGAATCGGCTCATAGGCTCTTGTTGTCAGTTCAAGCAGCGCTTCTATATCATCCTCAGTTGCCAGACGAAACGTATATCCCAACGTTAGTCACCTCACCTTTATGTCGTGTAGCGATTTTTTGGCTGTTTTAATCCGAGATTTTCTCGTAAAGTTTGTCCTGTGTATTCTGTTTTGAACAGGCCTCTTTCCTGAAGGATCGGAACGACGCGATCTACGAAGGCATCAAGTCCTTCTGGCAATAATGGCGGCATCACGTTAAAACCGTCGGCTGCTTCCTCAACGAGCCATGTCTCCATCACATCTGCTAGCTGCTCTGGTGTTCCAATGAAGATATGGTGCCCACGGGACCCTGCAACAGATTGGTAAAGCTGGCGAATGGTCAGGTTGTCCTTTCTCGCCATATTCATCACAAGGTCAAAGCGGCTTTTCACGGCATTTGACGCGCTTGGATCAATCTCTGGAAGCGGTCCGTCTAGTGGATACTGCGAAAGATCAATACCCCCTAAGTAGTTTTGTAAAATGCTAAGGCCGATCTCTGGAACAATCAGCTCTTGTAATTCTTCATACTTCGCTTTTGCCTCTTCTACTGTATCGGCAATGATTGGGAAGATGCCCGGCATGATGCTGACATCTTCTCTCGCTCGTCCAGCAGCCTCTACTTTCCCCTTCAAGCTTTGGTAAAATTCCTTCGCTTTGTCGAGATCGTTTTGTGCCGTGAAAATGAGCTCAGCCGTTTTAGCCGCAAGCTTTTGACCATCTTCAGAAGACCCTGCTTGAATGATCACCGGCTGTCCTTGAGGGGTGCGTGATACGTTAAGCGGACCCCGTACGGAGAAAAATTCACCTTTGTGCTGCAGCTCATGAAGCTTACTAGACTCAAAGAATTCTCCTGTTTCTTGGTTTCTGATAAGTGCGTCCTCTTCCCAAGAATCCCACAGACCTTTGACGACATCGACGAATTCTTCAGCTCGCTCGTATCGTTTGTGGTGCGCTAAATGCTCTTCTCCGCTAAAATTTTTCGCTGTTTCTTCAATAGAAGATGTGACCACATTCCATGCTGCTCGTCCGCCTGATAAATGATCGAGTGAGGCAAACTGTCTCGCAATATGGAACGGCTCACTGTATGTAGTTGATGCTGTTGCTGCTAAACCAATTGTTGAGGTAGACTCTGCAATCGAAGAAAGCAGGGTGAGCGGTTCAAATCTCGTTAATACATTTGGATGAGATGTATGATTAATTGATAAGCTGTCGGCTAAAAAGAGCAAATCCAGCTTCCCTTCCTCGGCCTTTTTCGCTAATTGTTTAAAGTAATCAAGATTCATGGCTGCGTCTGGTACTGCTTTCGGATGTCTCCAAGAGGCGACATGATGTCCAGTTCCTGCGATGAATACGCCTAGCTTGAGCTTCCGTTTCGGCTGTGACACTTGTTCTTCATCCTTTCTATATCTTCCTTGTATCAAGTGATTATTTTACAAGATACATTTTTCTGATTGAATTAATCGGTTTTATCCATAAAAAAAGGGCAAATGTTGTGAAAAATGAAAAATAATTATTACTATATGCCCTTTTTACATGATTGTCAACCGCCTTCTGAACCTCCAAAAAAAGGGATTTACAGGCGTTTACGGCGGATCAATTTCAATATTTCCGATGAGCCGGTCCGTGGAGTGCGTCATCAATTGACTGCGCTCTAGTACGTTATGGGCAATCACCGAATGAGTGGAAGATACGGTGCGGACGGCAATCGCTTTTTGAGGAGAGAGATTAATGATGTTATTCCGTAGCACACGTGCTGAGACAACCTCATCAAGAAAAACGGCTGTCGGCTGTCCGATCGAACGATTTAAATAAAAGCGGTTATCTCCAATTTGGGGTGAGCCATTTTTAATATACATCACCACATATAAGGACGTTTCTTCAAAGGAATTGTCTTTAATCTCTAAAGGAGCGGTCGTATTGCTGTAGACGGCATAGTTTTGATAGTGCTTAAAACGATTCTGCCATATGAAAGCCTTTGCATTTCCTGTCACGCTGATCGTATATGAAGATGCGAGCTGTGAATGTCCTTCTTGAATAAAGTGATTGCCGTTGATCCCCGCTTCTCCCTCCTGCACCCATATCCCTCGGCTGAATTCCTTGAATTGATTATGCTGAATTAAGATATTCGTTCCTCTGACCATCGCCGCATCGATGACAGAGTAGACGGTATTGTTTGAAAAGACAATGCTGTCTGATTGATAAATACGCAGCGATGTACTTCTAAGCCGTGTGTTTGTCCCTGACTCAATATGATTTCCTTCTATTAAAATACGATTGGCCATATAGACAGACACAGCCGCATCTTCAAAAAGACTAATTTTATTACCTGTGATGTGCACGCTGTCTCCCCTCACATCAATCCCCTTTTCAAACCCTTCAATCATATTGCCAATAATGATCACATTGTTTTCCGATTGATCAAGCGGCACGCCTAAGCTCGTAATCCCTGCTTTTGTCACGCCCCCTCCCACTGCACGAATCAAATTATTCGCAATGATCATTTCAGTGGCGAAGCCATAGGAGATACTGCTGTCCGTTTGATTGCCTTCAATGATCACACCATAGCCGTTGAAATTATAGATAGAGCTGGCTGCGCCGCCTCTGACTATGTTGTTTCGAATTTGAATATTCAGCGGTTCCTCCAAGTTGGTCGCATTTTCTCCGTATCCTTCAATATCAATGCCCATTTTTGGCTCGACCCCGTTTACCCCTGCCCTTTCAAGCAAACAGTCTTCCACAATGACACCATCACAGCCTGTAATAGAAATATTGTTTCGCCTTGAGTCAGTGATGGTGCAACCAGAAATATGAATAGACGAAGCTGGCGAGTACGATTCGATATGGGTCAATAAACCGTGCGGACTGACAATGATGCCGTCTCCCGTACAATTGTTGATTTGAACACGATCGATATTCACATGGGAAGCACCTTCAATACACACCCCGAAGCCCCATTCATGTGTTTTTCTTTCTGGCGGGAGTGCCTTGTACACATGCTCATCACGGTCGCCTTCAATCCGCCCGCCCCGAATGGTCACATGCTCTACCTCTCCAATATAGAAGGCTGCATATCCCCACGAATCATTTGGTTTCACTTTGATAACGGCATCTGATGCCATCTCAATACAAATATGACTTGGCACTCGTATGCCGGCATGACGAAAAGGAAAAAATTGATCCCCCCTGTACACCGCATCTATTAGATACGTTCCACTCGGCAACCAGACGTGGGAGTAGCCCTGTGCTTTTGTCCATTCCAGGCATTCGTTCAGTTTCGCTGTACAGTCCGTTTTCCCGTCAGCAATCACGCCAAAGTCTATTACATTGACAACGGGTTTCTTCAGATCAGATTTATTTACATCCCCCAATGAAAACCCCTCCTTTTTACACATGTCCTCTTGTCATCCTATGCATGTGGAAAAGGTTTGCTTGTACGATATTTCAAATTTTATATAAATTCTTCTGGAATAACTTTCCGATGATTTTCACTTGAGCGAATTTTTCATTTTTTTGAGTCTTTACGCCTATTGAACTAACATTTTCCTGTTTTAGAATAGTTTTATATTGACACAAGAACTATACAAGAATATCATTTTTCTCATATCTCTTTTTTTAAGAAAGGATCTATGCCATGTCTACAATTGACCACGATAAAATTGTTAAAAGTGTTCCTCAAAAAGGGTTTTTTGGACATCCTAAAGGACTTTACACACTGTTTTTCACTGAATTTTGGGAGCGTTTTTCTTATTATGGCATGCGTGCACTGCTTATTTATTATATGTACACAGAGGTGACAAAAGGCGGTCTTGGCTTCGACCAGACAACCGCTAATTCGATCATGTCTGTCTATGGTGCGCTTGTCTATATGTCAGGCATTATTGGCGGATGGCTTGCCGACCGAGTATTTGGTTCGTCCAGTACGGTCTTTTATGGCGGGGTATTCATTATGCTTGGTCATGTCATTTTGGCACTACCTAGCGGTGCAACAGCGCTCTTTATTAGTATGGGGCTGATTATTATTGGGACAGGTCTCCTAAAGCCGAACGTATCAAACATAGTCGGTGACCTGTATACAAAAACAGACCCTCGCAGGGATTCTGGATTCAGTATTTTCTATATGGGGATCAATATGGGTGGTTTTATTGCCCCATTAATTGTCGGAACACTCGGTCAAAAAGTGAATTTCCACCTTGGTTTCTCACTCGCTGCCGTTGGTATGCTTGTTGGACTGATTACGTTTGTCATCACGAAAAAGCCGAATCTTGGACTTGCCGGCACTTATGTCACAAATCCACTATCAGCTACTGAACGCAAGAACTTCAAAATTTTCGGTACATTGATCGTGATTGTACTTGCTGTTTTTGCTGTCATCGGCATTCAAACAGGAGCGCTCACGATTAATCTATTCACTTGGTTTGTCAGTGTCCTTGGTGTGCTGATTCCAATTGTTTATTTTATTGTGATGTATTTTAGTCAAAAAACGAGTGCAGTGGAGCAGTCGAGGGTACTCGCTTATATTCCATTGTTTCTAGCTGCGGTGATGTTCTGGGCCATTCAAGAACAAGGCTCAAATATTTTAGCCACATATGCAGATCAGCGAACAAACTTGAATTTCCTTGGCATGACATTAGCCTCTTCTTGGTTCCAATCATTGAACCCAATCTTTATTGTGCTCCTGTCACCAGTATTTGCTTGGTTATGGGTCAGACTCGGTAAGAAACAGCCGTCTACCCCGATTAAATTTTCACTTGGGCTTCTGTTCGCAGGATTATCCTTTATCATCATGATCATTCCTGCTTACATGTCTGGACCGAATACACTTGTTAGTCCATTATGGCTCGTTCTCAGCTTCTTCCTTGTCGTCATCGGAGAACTTTGCTTATCACCAGTTGGGCTGTCAGCGACAACAAAACTGGCACCTGCTGCCTTCTCAGCGCAAACGATGAGCCTTTGGTTCCTTTCAAATGCAATGGCACAGGCGATCAATGCACAAGTGGTCAAACTGTTTGATAAAGTACCAGAAACCGTCTATTTCGGGATCATCGGCATGCTCGCTATTGTTTTATGTGGCGCTATGCTTCTGCTTACACCGGTGATTAAGAAAGCGATGAAAGGCGTGCATTAAATTGAAAAAGAAGCCTCCTCAATGGGAAGGCTTCTTTTTTTGAATTAAAACCGAATCTCATCATCTCCGTGAATTTGCAACTGGAGCGGTTCACTTTTCACCTGATGTTTTTTCACATAGCGGTGATAGACAACATATCCAATGATCATGAGCGGTACGCCGACATACAGCCCAATCCGCTGCTCGGCATCAAAGGCAAGACTGATTAGCACAATCGAGTTCAGCGTGATCGCAATGATCGGCAGTACCGGATAAAGAGGGGTTTTAAATTTTAGGTTTTCCAGCTTTCCGCCTGCTTTCAAATATCTTCTGCGGAAAAGCAGCTGTGATAATGTAATCGTAATCCAGCCGGTTTGGGCACTCATGCCCGCAATAGACACGATCCAAGCAAAAACGGTTTTCTCTGCAAAGAATCCTGATAATAACGAAATACCTGTAAACAGGAAAGTGAGCAGTAAGGCATTCATCGGGATGCCCCGCTGATTGACTCGTCTAAACGCCTTCCCTGCCATTCCTTCCTTCGACAAAGAGTACAGCATTCTCGTAGAGGCGTATAGGCCCGAGTTCGCCACAGATAATAAAGCAATGATAATGACAAAGTTCATGATATCTGCCGCATAAGGAATGCCCGTTCTCTCAAACACAGTGACAAATGGGCTTTGCAGCACACTCGCTTCTTTCCAAGGCACCATACCCGCTAAGACAAAAATAGATAAAACGAAAAAGACAAGGGTGCGCCAAACCGTCTGATGAATCGAACGAGGCACGGTTTTCTCTGGATTTTCACTTTCTCCTGCCGCAATCCCGATCAGCTCCGTCCCTTGAAACGAAAAATTCACCGTGATCATCGTGACGACTACTGCGAGCAAGCCATTCGGAAACAGACCGTCACTCACAAAATGACTAAAGTAAGGAGCCGGTTCCCCGCTCGTCGTTTGAATAAAACCAAACATCGCCGCTCCGCCTACGCCAATAAATAGTAAGATGGCAACAATCTTAATGGTTGAAAAGAAAAACTCCGACTCCCCGAACGCTTTCGCTGACCTGGCATTTAATAAGAACAAACACAGCCCAAATATGAGACACCAAATCCACACATCCACTTGTGGAAGCCAGCGTCTCATCAGCTGCCCTGCTGATAAAAATTCCAGCGCCACGGTGGCTGCCCAGCCAAGCCAATAAATCCAGCCAACAGCAAATCCTGCTGCAGGACTCACAAATTTCGTCGCATACGTATGAAACGACCCCGACACAGGAAGCGCGACTGACAGCTCTCCAAGACACAGCATGGTTAAATACATAATCAATCCGCCCACAATATAGGAAAGAACAGCTCCAACTGGCCCTGCTTGTCCAATCGTATAGCCTGTTCCAAGGAAAAAGCCTGTCCCAATGACACCGCCAAGAGAAATCATAAATAAATGGCGGGAGGTCATCGCCCTTTTCAATTGTTCGGGCTGATTTTGTCCAACATCCACAATGATGCCCTCCTTCTTCTAAGATGTTCTGTTATCAAAACATGTCTCCATGTGATTATTCCATTTTCAAAACAACCTACTAATTATACATCTTTTATAATAAATATGCTTCCTTCTATCGTCACTGTTACAAAGTCTTTATTTTAGTAATGTTCGCACAACTATACGGTGATTCTGATCATTTGATAGGATGCCTTATATCCAAAAGAATTGCACGAAAAAACCAGCATGCAAACTTACATGACACACTGGTTTCATTTCCCTCTATTCGAGTCTCATTTCAAACAGTCATGAGTCATTTTTCTTTTGTAGACACTCTTTGATAAAACCATCGATTTCTTGAAAGCAGCGATTTTTAGATTCAGCGTGAAAAGTCGTAGAATCTGGATTGGCGAACCCATGCTGCCCCTTTACTATTTTCACGCAAAGCTTTTCCTTTTTCTCCAAAACATTCGCAACCTCCCGTGGGTTAAAAGATGCTTCAACTTCCGAGAAAAATAACAACGTATTGCAGGCAGGCTTCATATCGAGAAAATCTCTTATCCTTGAACCATAAAATCCAATGACTCCGGTAAACAACTGATCATATTGGCTGCATTGCCAAGCAATTGTTGCCCCCACACTAAAACCTATCAGACATATGTCTCTCTCTGCATTTTTCGTTTTTAACTCTTTTGCCACATTCAATACGATCTTTACCGATTCATCAAAACCAACTTTATTCATAAAGTAGTCATATGCCTCATTCTCACTGGCATAAGGGAAGTGTTTAGCCTGTCCTAATAAATGAGGACAATAAACCTCAAAACCGGCTTTGTCAAAATGATCGATCATACTCTTCATATGATCATTTATTCCGTATATTTCGTGTACTAAAATCATGACAGGTTTTTGTTTCGATGTATGCAAATGATCACACTTCCCTTTTATTTCGTTTGTTCGCTGGAGGATCGTGTACTTTAAAAAGTCATTTAAGTCGACTGATCAACACCCACATAAACTTCTTTCGATGTGAAAATCATAGCATATTTTACCATTAAGTAGTCTATCTCACATTCTCATCAATCGAACTCTCTTCATCATCGTTTGAGAATGCGTTTGGTTTTATCCACCTTTTGTTTTGGGTATAGTTCTATCGTTTATCCGTTCAACCAGTTCAAGGCATAAAGTTGGTGAGATTCGCTCAAGCTAGTTTCAAATGCTTTACTTTTAGGTTGCTTCTCTGTAAGATCATATGTTGTAAATACCAACAAGAAAAGTGGGGAATAAAATGAAAAAAATGTTCTTTGCCATTATTTTAGGCGCTTGTGTTGCATTGATCACAGCATGTGGATCAGCTGCAAACGACAGCGCAAATAAACAATCTGGGTCTAAGGAATCAGGTGACCTTTGGAAGTCCATTCAGGATAAAGGCGTATTAACCATCGGTACAGAAGGTACATATGCTCCTTTCACCTTCCATGACAAAAAGACAGATAAATTAACTGGCTATGATGTCGAGGTCATCACAGAAGTCGCAAAACGTCTTGACTTAAAACCAGAATTCAAAGAAACACAATGGGACAGCATGTTTGCTGGTCTGAATTCAAAACGTTTTGATGTGGTAGCGAACCAAGTTGGTAAAACTGGACGTGAAAATCAATATGATTTCTCTGATAAATACACAACGTCTCAAGCCATTGTTGTGACAAAATCAGATAACAATGACATCAAGAAACTTTCTGATGTGAAAGGCAAAAAAGCAGCACAATCATTAACAAGTAACTATAACAAATTAGCTACAGATGCTGGCGCTAAAATTGAAGGGGTTGAAGGTCTTGCACAATCCATTCAATTGATTCAGCAAGGGCGTGCTGATTTGACGTTCAATGACAAATTAGCTGTCTTGAATTACTTGAAAACAAGCGGTAACAAAAACCTAAAAGTTGCATTTGAAACAGGAGATCCACAAGAAACGTATTTTGCCTTCAGAAAAGGCAGCGGCGAAGTCGTTGACAAAGTGAATGGCGCATTAAAAGAAATGAAAAAAGACGGTACACTTGCTAAGATTTCTAAGAAATGGTTTGGTGAAGATGTTACAAAGTAATACCCTAGGAGTCGTCATTCCGTGGGATCTTCTTCAGCAATCTTTTTGGCCAATGGTGATGCAGGGGATTTATTATACAATCCCCCTTGCCATCATTGCCTTCATTATTGGTCTTTTTATCGCGCTTGTGACAGCTCTTGCTAGAATGTCTAAAATTAAAGCCCTCAGATGGATTTTCTCCATCTATGTGTCGGCCGTTCGCGGAACGCCGCTTTTTGTGCAATTGTTTATTATTTTCTATTTCTTTCCGACATTTAATATCACACTGGATCCATATCCAAGTGCTATCATCGCTTTTTCTTTAAACGTAGGTGCGTATGCTTCGGAAATTATCCGTGCATCCGTCCTATCTGTTCCAAAAGGACAATGGGAAGCGGGGTATTCGATTGGGATGACCCATCGCAAAACGCTCGTCCGCGTGATTTTACCGCAGGCAGTGCGTGTATCGATTCCGCCGCTGTCTAATTCATTCATTAGTTTGGTGAAAGATACATCACTTGCCTCCCAAATCCTTGTGGCTGAGATGTTCCGTAAATCACAGGAAATAGCTGCGGCGAACTTGGATCAAATTTTATTTATTTATATGGAAGCAGCCCTGATCTATTGGGTATTCTGCTTCATTCTATCGCTCGTTCAACACCAAATTGAAAAACGACTTGATCGATATGTCGCAAGGTAAGGAGGGAACGACATGCTAACAGTCAAAGGCTTAAACAAATCCTTTGGTGAAAATGAGATTTTAAAGTCGATTGATTTTACGATCAACAAAGGGCAGGTTGTGGCGATTCTTGGTCCATCAGGTTCAGGAAAAACAACGATGCTTCGCTGTTTAAATGCACTTGAAATTCCAAATGCAGGCTCCTTTACCTTCGATGATTTCTCGATTGATTTTTCTAAAAAAAATAAACAAGCTGATTTGCTCAAGCTTCGCCGGAAGTCAGGCATGGTGTTTCAAGATTATCATCTGTTCCCGCATCGTACTGTTCTTGAGAACGTGATGGAAGGTCCAGTCCAAGTCCAACGCCGTCCGAAAGAAGCGGTGCGAAAAGAAGCGATTCAGCTCCTGCAAAAGGTAGGACTTGAGGATAAAAAAGATTTGTATCCCTTCCAGCTGTCAGGCGGTCAAAAGCAGCGTGTCGGCATTGCCCGTGCACTTGCCATTCAGCCAGAGCTTATGCTTTTTGATGAACCAACCTCTGCGCTTGACCCTGAACTTGTCGGAGAAGTCTTAAAGGTCATGAAGGATTTAGCGAAAGAAGGCTGGACGATGGCGGTTGTCACACATGAAATCAAGTTTGCCCAAGAAGTGGCGGACGAAGTGATTTTTATTGATGGTGGCGTCATCGTCGAACAAGGTCCTCCTGAAGAAATCTTCAAACGACCAAAGGAAGAACGAACAAAACAATTCTTAAATCGGATTTTGAATCCAGTATGATCAAAAAGGCTGTTCTCATCATGTGAGAACAGCCTTTTTTTATATCTCTTTTTGCAGCCGCAGCGCTAGTAAATCTTGCAGGAGCAGTCTCGCTCCCTCTGGGCTGACAACTACACCGCCTGACAGGGCCTTATTGGAACAGGTGACTTGCCCTGTAACGATACAAGGCTTATCCTGCCAATAAGGTTTTATCACAATGTGACTTTCTTCTTGATAGATTTCTATAAAGTCTTGCGGTCGAATTTTTAATCGTTTTCTTATATCTGTCGGCAGGACAATTCTTCCAACGTTATCTATATACTTTACATCTTCTTTATTTAACAAATTGACCCCCCCTGCATCTCTAGATATGATATAGACGATTCCCTGTTTATCCAGGGATTAAGCGCTCTAATCGGTTAATGAAAGAAGGAGCTGCAGGCTGATCCAATGGCTAAACACGCTTCCCATATATGATATATCTGTTTGGTGCAGGACCAATGAAAGAAAAAGGATAACATGTGGTGAGGATAAGTTCTTCCTTTTCCTGTTGTAGTGTAATAATACTTTGATCATCTTTTTTCACAATCTTTGTTTTCTCAATTTCATAGGTAAACCGACCGTATGAAAGCTCTATGACAAGTTGATCCCCTTTCACAAGTTCTCCTGTTCGTCTAAACACGGTATCACGATGACCAGATAAAACGATTTGTCCCTGTTCGTTAGGAAAATAGCTCTCGTGATAATGACCCACTCCCTTTGCCAAATCCTCCGCCGCTGTTCCTTCTACAATTGGTAACTCAGCGTTTAACTTTGGAATGTGCAAGAGCCCAATGGTTTCACCAGCCTCCGGCACAAAAGGGGAATCCGCTTTCCCCTTTTGCTGGATGGCTACTTGTGCAGACTGGAATGATTGATCTACTTGTCTTTGTCCATCAACGATTTTCATATATCCTACAATCACAAGACAAACACCTGCTGTAATCAATAGAGCTGAGATGATTTTTTGAAACATGGACGATTATCCGTTTCTTTTTCTTCTTTTCCATACAATAAGGGATGCACCTATTAGTACAAGTGCAGATCCTGCTAGTAAAAGGTTGTACATCTCTGTTGCAGTGTTCGGAAGATGATGACCAGGTGTATCCGGTTCTGAATGAGAAGGCTGCTCTGGATTTGCTGGCACCTCTGGCACATGCGGCGGTACTACCGTTGTTGAGTTTTCAGGTTTGTCTGGTTCGTCAACATTATTACCCTTCACAACTGCGATATTTTGAATGGTTTTACCTTCAGATCCTTTCGCGACCTTCGCTTCAAAAGTCACCGTATGCCAGTCCGTGTCTTTGATATCTCCAAATTGACCGGTGACTGTGCCTTTTGTGTAGTCTCCGTTGTCGTCATCTTTTGCATCTGTGACAGCTTGTCCATCTACTTTTAGTGAACCTTCAACATATTGAAGACCTTCTGGCAGTTGATCTGCGATCACTAAGTCTTTGATGACACTGTCTTCTACACTATTTTTTGTTTTGATCGTGTAAAGAAGGGTGTCGCCTACTTGGACTTGTTTTTCATTTGTATTGCCTTCTGCTTTTTGAGCAATCTCAGATGTTTTTTCTGATTCAAGCTTTGGATCTCTTGGATCAATGTTTGTTTCGGTTGTCGGCTCATCTGGCGGCGTGTTTTCGCCTGTTACTTTTGCTGTGTTTTGAATGGTTTTATCCGCTTGGCCTTTAGCGACCTTCGCTTCAAACGTCACCGTATGCCAGTCTGTGTCTTTGATATCACCAAATTGACCGGTGACTGTGCCTTTTGTGTAGTCTCCATTGTCATCATCTTTTGCATCTGTGACAGCTTGGTCATCTACTTTTAATGATCCTTCGACGTATTCAAGACCTTCTGGTAATTGATCTGTGATGACTAGATCTTTGATGACACTGTCTTCTACACTATTTTTTGTTTTGATCGTGTAAAGGAGAGTGTCGCCTACCTGAACTTGTTTTTCATTTGTATTGCCTTCTGCTTTTTGAGAGATCTCAGATGTTTTTTCTGATTCAAGCTTTGGATCTCTTGGATCAATGTTTGTTTCGGTTGTCGGCTCATCTGGCGGCGTGTTTTCGCCTGTTACTTTTGCTGTGTTTTGAATGGTTTTACCTGCTTGTCCTTTGGCTACTTTCGCCTCAAACGTCACAGTATGCCAGTCCGTGTCTTTGATATCACCAAATTGACCGGTGACTGTGCCTTTAGTGTAATCTCCGTTGTCGTCATCTTTTGCATCTGTGACGGCTTGGTCATCTACTTTTAATGACCCTTCGACATATTCAAGACCTTCTGGCAGTTGATCTGAAATCACGAGATTTTCGACGATGCTGTCCTCTTCAAGGTTCTTTGTTTTGATCGTATACAGAAGGGTATCGCCTACCTGTGGTGTTTTTTCATCTGTGTTCCCTTCTGCTTTTTTCTGAATGCTCGCTGTCTTTTCTGATGATAGTTTTGGTTCACGAGGATAAATTTCTGTATTCGTTGTTGGATCATCTGGCGGTGTGTTTTCACCTGTTACTTCGGCAGTGTTTTGAATGTCTTGACCAGCCTGTCCCTTTTCAACTGTCACTTCAAACGTCACGGTATGCCAGTCCGTGTCCTTCACATCACCAAAATAACCTGTGACCTTTCCATCTGTGTAGTCTCCGCTATCGTCGTCTTTCACATCTGTGACAGATTCTCCATCAATTTCAAGAGACCCAGCGACATACTTCAGCCCTTTTGGTAATTGATCTGAGATCACTAGATTTTCCACAAGGCTGTCTTCTATCGTGTTCTTTGTTTTAATTGTATAAAGCAGGGTATCTCCTACTTCTGGATGCTTCTCATCTTTGTTACCTTCAGCTTTTTTCTGCAAGACCGCTGATTTTTCTGATTCCAGCTTTGGATCACGAGGATAGATTTCTGTTTTTGTTGTCGGATCGTCTGGTGGTGTGTTTTCACCTGTGACACTCGCTGTATTTTGAATGTCTTTGCCAGATTGACCTTTTTCAACCGTCACTTCAAATGTCACGGTATGCCAATCTGTATCTTGAACGTCACCAAATTGTCCTGAAATGGTACCATCTGTGAAGTCTCCGTTATCGTCATCCTTTGCGTCAGTGACTGCCTCGCCATCCACTTGAAGTGAATCCGGCACATACGCTAATCCTTCCGGCAGTTCGTCTGAGATCACTAAATTTTCAACGAGACTGTCTTCTATCGTATTCTTTGTTTTAATCGTATAAAGAAGTGTATCACCTACCTCTGGATGCTTCTCATCTGTATTCCCATCTGCTTTTTTCTGCAAGACCGCTGATTTTTCAGAAGTCAGCTTTGGGTCACGAGGATAGATCTCTACATTCGTTGTCGGCTCGTCTGGCGGTGTGTTGCCGGTTGTGACACTCGCTGTATTTTGAATATCTTTGCCTGCCTGGCCTTTTTCAACTTTGACTTCAAACGTCACGGTATGCCATTTCGTATCTTTCACTTCACCGAACGTTCCAGTGACAGTTCCATCTGTCATATCACCGTTGTCGTCATCTTTTACATCTGTGACTGGATTTCCATCTACCTGTAGAGAATTTGGTACATAAGATAATCCTTGAGGTAACTTGTCAGAAATCACAAGGTCTTCTATTACACTATCTTCAACAGCGTTACGGGCTTGAATGGTATACAGCAATGTGTCCCCTACTTCTGGGTGCTTCTCATCTGTATTCCCATCTGCTTTTTTCTGTAAGACCGCTGATTTTTCTGATTCAAGCTTCGGATCACGAGGATAAATTTCTATGTTTGTTGTTGGATTGTCTGGCGGTGTATTTTCCCCTTTGACATTCGCTGTATTTTGAATATCTTTACCCGCTTGCCCTTTTGCTACTTTCGCTTCAAATGTCACGGTGTGCCAATCGGTGTCTTTCACATCACCTATTTGACCTGTCACAGTACCGTTTGTAAAGTCACCTTTGTCTTGATCCTTTGCATCTGTTACGCTTGTGCCATCTACCTTAAGAGAACCAGAAACATAGGTTAAGCTGCTCGGAAGGTTATCTGATATGATCAGATTTTTAAGAATGCCGAATTGCACCGTATTTTTTGCTCTAATTGTATAAAGCAAAGTGTCGCCTACTTCTGGATGCTTTTCATCTGTGTTGCCTTCTGCTTTTTTCTGTAAAGCAACCGATTTTTCTGATTCAAGGTTAGGTGGATATGGATCGAATTCAGGCTTCACCCTTGAAGCTAAGTCGTAAGATAATGAATCACCTGCAGTGCCCATATATGTTGTACTTAATGTTTTCGCATCAAGTGTAAAAAGAGTGGAATGACCAATGGATTCATTTAATCCTGACTGTAATAGCATCTGCCCATTTGGCAAGAAGCTAATTCCCCGCACGCCTCCGTCAATCGTTTTACCATCCGCATTTGTAATCGGAATGACACGAATGACTTCAGCTGTTTCAGGATTCATTTGCGCAACGGCTCCACTGTTATTAGATGCAAACCAAAGATAGCCATCCTTATCGACTACAAGATCTCCGCCAATGTCACCACCAATGCCAGAGCCAGCGTCATAACCGACGATTTTTTTGGACGTTTTTTGACCCGTAACTAAATCGTACGTTCCAAGGAAAGAATCACCATTAGAAAAATAAGAATAAATATATTTATCTTGATGCACAACGGCATTAGTAGCGCCTTCAGGTAGTTTCGTTACGACTTGTGCTTGCCCTGATGTCGCATTTATTTTATATAGAGTAAGGCTAGTGCCATTTGCAGTTGCATACACTACATTTTCTCGATCGCTAACAGCAACACCATTCACTGCGCCTATATCGATTCCTTTCACCTCTACACTAGCTTTAACATTTGTTGGATCATTTCCATCGAGTTGCTGAAGAACTAGTGGCCTAGTCCCAATCATATAGGAATCCGTATTGTTCACGACCACTGTTCCAGCAGCTTTTGTAACAGGTGGTGAGACCGTTAATAAATTTCCAGCGATCAGCACCAATATAAGAAATAATTGACTCGTTCTTTTTAATATGTTCATTTTTTGACATCCCCTTTTCCCTGCTTTACATCATAATGGTATGTACCAGTTCACCTCCCACACTTTGGTAAAGAATATCAGTAACATTTCAGAACCCTCAACATGACTAAAAGACTATTTTCGACAAAAATAGCCCTTTGGTCATATACAGCTTCCGACATCTGATCCATCTATGTTTTTTCCAATAAAACAAGTTTTTTTATCGTGTATTAAATATTTTATCTACCAATAAAAACAGGCCTAACGACGCAATTTACATACAATCTATTCTATTTTATCTTGAATATTCTTTAATTGGATAAAGGTTGTTTTTTTGTCATTTTATATTGAATTTTTTTCTTATTTTCATAAAAATTGTTAATTATTGGTTCACTTTGTTAAAAAAAACAATTCAAAAGTCTTGCTCCAAAATTTGATGTTTTCTGCTCTTTTTATGGAAAAAATTCTTTTTATCGAGTAAGCGATTACAATTGAGCAAAGCCATTTAAAGGGGCGTTCGAGTATGTTACGATTAAAATCGAGTGTTTAAGAAAGAAGGGAAAGCTTTTGAAGCGGGAACATCTTTTACGTTGGTTTTTTTATTTTGTTGGATTGATTGTACTTGCTTTTGGACTATCGCTGACAGTGAAGGGAAAGATCCTTGGCATTGGTCCGTGGGACGCTTTTCATTATGGACTGTTTCAGCATTTTGGTTTAACCATTGGACAATGGTCGATCATTATTGGTGCACTGATTGTGACACTGACATCTGTTTTCACGAAATCTTTTCCAAAGATCGGCGCCCTGCTCAATATGGTGCTGATCGGCGTGTTTATTGATTTCTTTAATGCAGTATTACCTGCACCACATGGGTATTTACCTGCTTTATATGTGTTTATTACGGGCGTGATTGTGTCTGGGTATGGCGTTGGCATTTATGTCTCAGCTAATCTTGGCGCTGGGCCAAGAGATTCATTAATGCTGCTCATCTCAGCAAAAACGGGGCTGAACGTGCAGTGGGTTCGAAATGGTATTGAGTTAACCGTGCTTCTATTTGCATGGATGCTCGGCGGCCCGATTGGCATTGGAACGATTCTGACGGCCATCTTTACTGGTCTCGTCCTTCGCTTTTCATTGCCACAATCGACACGGCTCTTGCAGCTGCTCATTACAAAAACAGCGGAGAAACCTGTTCAAACCCTTACCCGATAAGAACAAGCCATTCTACTAAAAGAATGGCTTATTTTGTGCTAAACTAAATAGACGAAATATTCTAAAAACAGGAGATGATCCTCTGATGCAGCTTTTCCATTATCATTACTGGACACCATTTGTTGAGGAGATGGAGAAGGCGTACACCTCATTAGGCTTTGAAGTAAAGGGGCGTTTCGCAAAGGAAGGTTCCTTTCCCCCTCCGCTTACATGGGATGATTTTAGAGAGAAGAAGCCCTCTTTCCGAATCATTGAGATGAGAAAGGGACAGATCAATATCACATTTGGTTATAGTAAAAAAGTCCTTTTTGATCACATCGGCTTTCTAGTGACTGATGATGAATATGATCAGCTGCTGGTACAAGCGCAAAAGAGAAACTGGGCAATCCAGACTGGGGAGCGAAGAACGTTTCTTTCTACACCGATGCGCTTAAGGCTTGAATTGCAGCGGCGGACAGATGTGATTGAAACTGGTGAAGAAGCAATTGCCGAGATGACGATCGCAGTACCTGATTTGACTCATACACCTACGGTCGATCAGTTGCTGGACGGTTTGACACAACCTATTCATTGGAAAAAGGGAGAACGTCTCTCTTTACTTGAAGTGAAGATGATAGATTCTCATGGGATGAATACGACCGATCCAAACGGTGTTCACGTCCTCACACAAGGATAAAAAGCAGCGAGATACGCTGCCTTTTTTATGATTGTTTACGGATTGGAATCCAAATCAATGTCACATGATCTGGAGAATTTATCTCTCCATCTAAAGGATACGTTTCCATCTCCATTCCCCCAGCATGCTCATATCCTGAGGCAGGAAACCATTCTGTGAAAATACGTGTCCATGTTGAATGCACAGCGGTTTCGACAGGCCCCTTTGCCTGAAATACAGCCCACGTACTGGCCGGAATCTGCTCGACTGTCATGGTCGAATCTGGTTGTTCCTCACCTTGCTCAATCCCAATGATATAGTCAAATGTTTCAAGCGTTTCATCAAAATGCGCACATACACCGATATATCCGAGTTCTCCAGCTGCATGAGCCAGTGAATCCGTCCATCCTTCTTGATTGACACGCTTCCAAAAGGCGGGGATATCCTGTTTGTTTTGGCTATTCTTTGTTGTTGTCTTTAGTCTTCTGCCCATGATTGAAAATGAATCCTTTTCCACAATTCGATAATGCATCGGTTCGACTCCTTTTATTTGAAGTTCGAAGGAGAGACGGGGGTAGGCTTTCACTGTATACTCGCCTGTTTTCACTGCTGCCGGTGTATATCCATGATGCCGCTTGAAGGCTTTCGCAAACGACTCTGGGGTTTCATAGCCATACTTCACCGCCGCATCAATGACTTTCACTTGCTTGGTCATGAATTCTTCTGCCGCAAGGGTTAATCGTCTTTTGCGAATATATTCTGCTACTGCAATTCCCGTCAGCATATGGAATAGCCGCTGATAATGAAATTTAGACATACAGGCGGCCTCTGCCACTTCTTCGATCTGCAAAGGCTGATCCAGCCTCTCTTCCATATAATTGATACTATCCATGATCAAGTGAATCATTTTTCCCTCTCCTTCCTTTTCCACTATATCGAGAACCGCCCGCACCTTCCTGTCATTTTGTGCTTTCATTGAACAGGATGTCTGTTTCTCTTTTGCATGTGTTCATCCAATGGTACAATAAATGTAAAAAATTGAGGTCCGTTATGAAGATTTTCGCTATTCAATTACAACCTTTAGATGATAAAAATGCACGAAAACAAATAGAACAGCTGAAGCCTTTTGTGTCACTTGAAAAACGCGCCGCCGCTGAGCGCTTTCGTTTTTTGATCGATGCAAGAAGAACGCTTTTAGGTGAGGTACTGATTCGTTACATCATTCATGAGATGTACGCACTGCCTATGGAACAGATCATTTTTGAAACAGAAGGGAATGGAAAGCCTGTTGTCCGGCAAATTCCTTCTTTTCATTTTAATCTTTCTCACTCTGGTGATTGGGTCGTGGGCGCAGTAGATGATGCGCCTGTTGGCATTGATATTGAAGAGATTAAACCGATTGATTTAGCCATTGCCAAACGATTTTTTTCAGCTGACGAATATCAAGATTTACTCTCACAGCCGGCAGAACGGCAGGAAGCCTATTTCTTTCATTTATGGTCCATGAAGGAGGCTTTTATCAAGCTGACAGGGAAGGGAATATCCTATGGTCTTTCATCCTTTACCGCTCGCTTGTCAGAGGATGGACAGGCTACTTTGAGATTACCTGATCACGAAGCCCCTTGCGTTGTCCAAACATATTCACTTGATCCTGCCTACCAAATGGCGGTTTGTACAAGAAAACCCGCTGCGGCTGAGCACGTCGAGATACTCACTTGTGAGAACATGCTGTCTCGCCTTAATAACGTGTGATTTGTTGAAGTGATGACTTTAGCAAATCGACGCCTCGTGCGATATCCTCTTCTTTTACATGCCAAATGTTCAGTTGAAGTATAGGCTCCTTATGATAAGTAGAAATGAAATGGCGGTCGATTGGCTGAACCATCACAGAAGCCTTTTTTAGGTGCTGAATGAGCTGATTCATCGGAATGGACCGGTCGACACGAACGTGGGTATGGGTAGCTGGCTCCTCTTCTCCCAGCTCATAAGCGCCTTGATCATTTTTCAAACAGGCCACAAGTTGTTTGGATCGAGCTCTATAGGTCGCCTGCATCCTTTCTCTATGACGCTCAAACATCCCGCTTTTCAAATAAATTTCTAAAGCAGCCTGCGAGAGCATCGAGCTGTCGATATCAATCAGCCGTTTATGTTCACTAAAGGGGACAATCAGCTCGTTTGGTAAGACGACAGCACCTGTTCTAAGCCCCGGAAAAATGATTTTTGAGAAGCTTTTTAAATAAATGACCTTCCCCGCCTGATCATATGAATAGATCGGGTCTCTTTTTGTATCGAATTCTAAATCAGCCAAATAATCGTCTTCAACGATGTAGACATCATATGCTTTGGCAAGGGCTGCAATCGCTATTTTTTCTTGTTTCGACAGACTCGTTCCAAGCGGGTTTTGAAATCTTGGCATCGTATAGAAAAAGCGAATATCCTCCTCTCGGAAGATACGCTCCAATTCCTGAAGGTCGAGTCCTTTTTCCGTCCGCTGAATCCCCCGGACAGGCAGCTGGTTTTTCTCTAAGTATTGGAGGAATAGGTGATAGCCTGGCTGTTCGACCAATATGGTCTGTTTTCCATTTGGAAACGGGATGGTGCTTAAAATCGATAAGGCCAGCTGAATACCAGAAGTCATGACGATCTGTTCTGAAGAGGCAAACACTTGATAATCCGTTAAACGCTTTGAAATGATTGGCAGTAAAGATGGTAATCCATTGGTGGTGCCATAGATAAATAAATCATTTTGATACAGATCAATCGCTTGATTGATGCAGTGCTGAAAATCGACATACGGAAACACAATGGGATCAGGCGCAGAGGAAGCAAAATCAATCCATGTGCTGCCCTTCTTAACGGCTGACTGATTGGTTTTCACGACAAAATAGCCACTTCTTTCTACAGAGTACAGCAAGTGTTCACGCTCTAACGTGTCTAGTGCTTTTATGACAGTGCTTTTGCTCACAGCATATTGAGCCGCTAAGTGACGAATGGATGGAATTTTCATTCCAGCATTGTATTCACCGCTCTCGATTTTGTTTTTTATATTCAACACAAGCTGATCATATTTCCTCACAGCACTAGCCTCCTTGTACCGGTACAGATATCAATAACTCTTATTGTACACTTTACTTAATCCGTTTACGATAAAAAGACAGAACCGGTCAATTCAACTGAAGCATGCATGCTCGTGTAAGGAGAATTCTGATGGATATGTCAAAACAAAAAGCGTATGCTGCCTCGATCGCATACGCCTGTATTATTGGTTTTTCATTCTTGTTTGTCAAAGTAGCCTTAGCATCAGCGAATCCAATTGATGTATTGGGACACCGATTTACTGTTTCTTTCGCAGCGGCTCTTTTGTTATTTCCATTTTTGCGAAAAAAGTATCGTTTTTCCATTCAATGGCGTGATCTCATTTACATTGTGCCATTTTCCTTGCTTTATCCTGTGTTGTTTTTTGCATTTCAAGTGTGGGGGCTGATGTTTACCTCTTCATCAGAGGCCGGCATTATTCAGGCGACCATCCCTATTTTGACAATGGTGCTTGCAGCATGGTGTTTAAAGGAACGTCCTACCTCGATCCAGGTGCTGTTTACCATTCTTTCTGTGTCCGGGGTGATGCTCCTCTTTGTGGTGAAGGGAATTGATGTGAAACATTCTCATCTCATTGGTTATGTGCTGATCTTACTTTCAGCCTTATCATCCAGTGCCTATAGCGTATTTGCCAGGGTGATGACACGGCGGTTCCATGCCATTGAACTGACTTTCGTGATGACCTTCTTTGGATTTGTTTTCTTTAATGCTGCTGCTCTCATTCGGCACTCGGTACATGCTACACTACCGCAGTTTTTCAGTCCGTTTACGCAGCCATCCTTTGTATGGTCTATGCTCTTTTTAGGCATTCTCTCATCACTGCTCACAGCGTATTTATCAAACTATGCTCTTTCCCACCTTGAAGCAGCAAAGGTGAGTATCTTTAACAATCTTTCTGCTTTCATTACCATTTCCGCTGGCGTGCTTATTTTACATGAAACGATTGATATGGTTCACCTCATCGGGGCTGTCCTCGTCATTGGCGGAGTGATTGGCGGGAATGTGGTGAGGAAGGGGAATTCATAAAGAAAACGGCCCTCGTTTGACGGGGCCGTTGTTTTCTTTTATTGGCTGATGAATTGCCTTTTTGTTGCCTGCTCAATGACATGCCTCATATGTTCTCCGAACTGCTCGAGGTGTGTGTTGATATACATGGACAGATTACTATAACATTACTTAATCATTGAGCCTTATGTTACCTAATATTACTTACTTGATTCTATCTATCATACTGTAATGTATAAAAAATCCTATTGGTTGAATATACAGTGGGAAATAACCAGTTAAGAGGAGCTGTCCCTTCATTCAATAGTCATTTACTAAAGCGATATCTCTAATTAATTTAACGCACGTTTTAATTGTTCATCTTCTACATACCTTGTGTTACGACAGTTAATCATGTACGAATTTCAGAATAATTTCCTAATTAATTATAACAATCCATTATCAAAACAAATCTAAATTACATCCCCTAATTAAATTAAATACAGTATAAAAAACCATTTATTGTAATTCCTTATAATGTATAATATGGGTATATAATCAAGGGATGGGGTGTCAAATATGGAATTAGGAGTAAAAAATAGATTATTTGCTATTTCAGGCTTGAGTCTTATTTTCACTCTAACTTTAACAACTATGATTTTATTGACTCTTGAACCAGTTACGCCTTTTGCAAATCTAGTAGCAAACTATCCTCAAATACCTGGTTGGGCAATAACTTCTATTAGTGCAATTCTAAATGCAGCTGGAACAGTTGGTGCTATCGCTGCTGTACTAGGTACTTTCGGACTTGGTGTTATTGCTTCTCTAGTGGTTAATTACGCTAAAAAATATGGAATAAAATACGCTATTTCTTTCTAATTTTTTAATAGAGAAGGTGTTAATACCTTCTCTATAACAAATTTAAAATGGAAGTGTTGTAAATGCATAAATATTTAACATACACAAAAATCTTGTTAATCAATGATTTTAGAAGACATCAACGTAATAATGCTCTCATTTTTGTATTGTTTTCTTTTTTATACATAATATCCCCTCTATTTCTAGGTGTACTAGCTACTTATTTCATTAAAGGTTTACCAACCATCTACTTATCTTTTTTAATTTTAATGTTAACAGTAAATATTGATAAAAGTTTGATGCGAATTCTTTTCTCTTCTGATAAAAAACAGATGGCTATTTTAAAAATACATCTAGATCAGTACATTTTCGGCAAAGATATGAGCAAGTTTTTTAGTATTATTGTTGGTTTACTATTCTTTTTTTTAGGCTCTTACTTAACAAATTTAAGTATAAATGTGTACAACCAACCTTTTACATTAGCAGCTTTGGGAATTACTTCGTTTGTTTTAGGATACCTACTTAGACTACATTTATTATTTTTACTTTCTAATCCTAGATTTTTTACAATTTCATCATCTATTGGATATATAACTACAGGACTCATTTTACTTTGGGTATTTACTGTATTCAAATTTAATTTATTAACAACTTCTTTATCCAGTTATTCAATATATATTATTTTCATCTTCTCATTTATTAGTTTACTGTTAGTGATTAATTGGAGAAAGAATATTCATAATATACCTATTTTTCATTTTCAGAAAAAAACTAAAGCTAAGCAAAAAGAAACATCTAGAAATTTTAATCATCTCTTGTTTTATGAGCTTACACTTTTAATGAGAAATCCCCCTATCCAATGGTCTGTTTCACTATTTATCTTAACATTATCTGGAGGTTTATTAGGTTTAATACTTTACGGTGTTAATACAAGGCAACTTGAAACACTCAATATAGATAATGATTTTTTATTTATTTTTTGTGTTATTTTTCCTATGATTATTTTATCAAACGCAATTCAAAGTTATGTCTCGTTTGATATTGATGGTCCAATTCTCCCTTTGAAACAAAAATTACCTAATTTCACAAAAAATAAAATTAAAACCAAGATGGTATTATCTATCATAATACATTTGTTTTTTTGTATTATATATGCTCTTTTCTCTAGTTTTACAATATATTTAGATAAACCTATGTTCGTGATCATTTCTTTAATCAACTGTAGCATTTTAATAGCTATATGTACTGTCAGTTCTACTGTTTTATTTCCTTATTTCAAATGGGAATATGTATATCAAATTCCAAGTTCCCTCAGTAAATTGACCTTGAATATTTGCTATAGTTTCATTTTAGGTTTAGCAGTTATCTCCTCATATAGCACAATATATTTCATTGTGACAAATGCAATTATGGCTGCTAGTTCAATTATAATTATATCTTTAATATTCACTTATTGGCATAGAACTATAAATAAAAACTATAAGTCATTTAAAACATTATCTGAGTGAGGGATAGTATGTTATCAATTCATGATCTAACCAAAGAATACAAAGAATCTAACTTTAAAGTAGTGATTCCTGAAATGCATTTCAAAGAAGGTTCCATTATTGGACTACTAGGGAAAAACGGTGCTGGAAAAACTACTATTTTAGAAATGATAGCTGGATTAATAAACCCTGATAAAGGTCTAATATTAATAAATGATAGTAAGCAAAACTTCTCTTCGATCGGATACATGGAGGACGATCCAATTTTATTTGAAAACTTAACTTGTTTTGAATTGATAAAATACCAATCCATGCTTATAGAACAACCCTTAGAAATTCATCAAATCAATAGTCTGTTGCGTGAATATGGTTTAGAAGAACAAGCTCATCGTCGTTCATCTGCTCTTTCACGAGGAATGAGACAAAGAATATCTTTTATTTTAACCATACTTCATAATCCAAACATCATTCTATTAGATGAGCCTTTTACAGGCCTTGATCCTACAAACATGGCCGACATGAAAAAACATTTAAGAGATTTCAGAGACGACAACAAAATCATTCTGCTCTCCACACATATCATTCAGTTTGCAGCAGACTTATGCGATGAAATTCTTTTTATTGACAATGGGAGTATCGTACACTCAGAAAAAAAATCTTCAGGAGTGACGTTTCATGAAGATCAAATCGAAAAGAAGTTTTTTGAAATATTATCTTAAAAATTTCTCTATTTTTTTAATCCTATTTCTAGGAGGTTTTAGTCTAAGTGTTTTTGCTTCAAAGTTTATAAATAGTATAGATTTTAAAAACAACGTACAGATTGACAGCTATCAAGAAATTTTCATTAATAATCTATCTGTATCCCTCATCATTTTAATATCCGGAATAGTTAGTTTAGGTTTGCTGTCTAGCATTATCATATTTTTAAATGGATTTTTCCTTGGGGCTTTTTTTATATCATATACTTATATATATGGAATTGATATAGCCTTATATTATATTATTTTCCATTCACCTCTAGAAATTGTTGGTTTGTTTCTTTTTTATTTTGTATCGTTCGATATATCAAAACATATTTTACAGTACATACTTGCCAAAGATAGAATTCCTTTTAAAACAAAAGGAAAAACATATTTAAAACAGCTTTTAACAGGGTTGTTTTTGTTGTTTATTGCTTCGATTATTGAATTTTATTTTATAAAAATTTGATATTGAAAAGGATGTTAATATGAAAAAACACATTATATTAGTAAGTCTACTCTCTGGTATTATAGCCTTTATCCTTTCTATATTAAAAATGGATGAAATTAATAAAAATTTACTAGATCTTCAACTTGATGGTAATCAAGATATAATTGAAGTGAGTAAATGGATAGGCATATCACTTGCAGTTATTGGAGAAACATTTAAACCAATAATAGAAGTATTACTTTTTTCATTAGTATTGTTTCTAGGTTTTGTTACACTCGGAATAAATCAACCATATAAGAACATATTTAAAAGAGGGATACTCACTTATTACTGCATTTTAATGGGTAATATTATTGTTATTATTTTATACCTATTGAATGTATCTAATGCCGAGCAAATGATCACACTTCCAATTTTGTGGAATTTAAATATTTTTGTTCTAGTCTCTTTTAGCTTATGGTGCTACTCCTACGTAAAGGACACAGAAAACAGAAATTATAAATTTTACATACCGTTTGTATTATTATTCTTATTTTCTCTAGCTATATCAGCGTTTGCCAGTTTCATTCCACAATAAAAAAAGGCCCATATTGGGCCTTTTTTTAAATCTTTATCACTCGATCTTCTATTGTCTGCTCAATGACATGCCTCATATGTTCTGCGAACTGCTCGAGGTGTGTGTTGATATACATGTGCCCTCCTTCGAAATCAGTACGTTCGATGGCGTTTGCCCATGTTAGCCAGCCGTCTGCGTCTTCCATGCATTTCTTATCTTGCTTTCCGTTCAATAAATAAACGGGTGATTTAATGATTGTTTTGTCTGTGTGCTGGAAGGATTCTAATGCTTGATAGTCGGCACGTAAGGATGGTGTAAAGTAATCCATCATTGGCTTGTTCTCTAACAATTCTTTTGGAATCCCGCCCATTTCAGCGATATGCTGAACAAATGCTTCATTCGATAAATGGGTCAATATTTGTCTTTTTGTTTGCGGTGGCTGAATGGCAGAAATGACAACCGCTGCCGGATCGATGCCTTCCCTTTCTAGCAACTGAGTCAGCCTGTACACCACAAGTCCGCCCATGGAATGTCCGAACAAAATAAATGGACGGTTTAATTTGCCTGTCAGTCCTTCTTTATACAATTCAGCCAGCCGGTCAATGCTTGTTTCAAGCGGCATGAGGTTCGTTCCATGACCCGGAGGCTCTGCTGCTGTCACTTCGGCCATGTCCTTCAGCTGTTCAAAGAGCGGACGGTAAGAGGCGGAATATCCGCCTGCAAAAGGAAAACAAATAAGCTGAATGAGATCTGATTTTTTTTCAAAGGTTTTAAATAATTGGTTCATACGTCCTTACCCCTTTACGATCGTTTCAAGAATCTGCGCAAGTTGATCTGCCTGCGGTCTTTTCATCATGGTCACATGGTCGCCTTTTATTTGATAATACGAGCACGTTTCTCTCGTGTAAGCTTCCCAATCGGCAAATTTCTTCTGGAAATCTGTGGCGTGATCGCTGCTTTGTATAATATAAAACGGCACAGAGAATGGGTCTTTTTCTAATTCAATGGCTTGTGACATGATGGTATTATGAGTCTGCATTTGCAAGTATTTATCTAAATAGTGATCATTCATAAATTGATGAACGACTCCATCCTTTTCTGCTTCTTTGAGGATTTTCTGCTTCACTTCTTGGAAGCTGAGCCCTTGTAATGCTTCTGGTTTGATGCCGACGAGGTTCCCCATACCTAGGACGAGGGCGAGCATTTTCACTTCTTCTTCGTTCATATCGGCATGAAGCGCTTGATCTGCCTCATCTCTTAATACCGGAACCGTATCTAAAATGATCAATCCTTTTGGCGCTTTTCCTGCATGACAGAGTCTCTGATTCATTCCGTAAGCAAGATGTCCGCCCATAGAATGCCCTGCCAAATAATCAATGCCTGGTCGATAGAATGTCTCAATGGCTTCAATAAAAATGGTGACAAGCTCTGTATAATGAAGGAATTGTGGTTCTTCATCCTCATATAAGCCTGGAGACTGCAAGGCGTAAACAGCTCCTTCATGTGTCATGAGCTTGGCCACATCGATATACCCCATCACCGTTCCACCAGCAGGCGGTGCAAAGAAAATTCTCGGTTCAGCCGGATCCCCTTTTTTCAACTCGATTACATAGTCTTTCGGCGCTCTTTCGACAGGCTCGCCTGTTTCTGGCACTGTGTCCAAATATGCCGCTAACTGTGCTGGCGCTGGGTGCATAAAAATCCATTTCGGATCAACACGGACACCTTTTTCTTTTAATTTGGCAACGGCTTGAATACTCATAATGGAATCTCCACCTAAATCAAAGAATGAATCATGAATTCCTACTCGTTTGACACCAAGCACTTCACTGAAAGCTGTCTCAATCAGCTGCTGTGTTTCTGTTGCCGGTTGATCGTCTTCATGTGAGGATGAGACTGCGTCTGTCGGCTCCGGCAAAGCTTTTTGATCGACCTTCCCATTCGTTGTGACGGGAATTGCTTCAAGTACGATAAAGTAACTTGGAATCATATAGCCTGGCAGGCTTTCCTGTAAAAATGCTTTCCATCCGGGAACAGGCTCTCCCCCATCTGTGACAAGGTAGGCTGCCAGCCGTTTTGAGCTGCCGTACGTTTTAGCAATGACGGTACATTCTTTTACTTGTGGATGTTTGAGCAGGGCTGTCTCAATTTCTCCACATTCAATTCGGTAGCCTCTAATTTTGACCAAGTTGTCTTTTCGGCCAAGGTATTCAATACTGCCATCAGACCGCCATTTCCCTAGGTCACCGGAACGATACAGTTTGTCCCCTTTTAATGCCGGGAATGGATTGTCAATAAACCGCTCCTCCGTGCGCTCTGGGTCATGCAAATATCCTTTCGCCAGCCCTGTTCCGCCGATATAAATTTCTCCTTTGACGCCTGTTGGTACTGGATTGAGATGATCATCTAGTATGACAACCGTTGAGTTGGCGACTGGCACACCGATTGGCACTGATCTTGCATCCTCCGGTACGTGTGTGACTTGATAAGTGGTCGCTAATGTTGTGTTTTCTGTTGGACCGTAAGCATTGATCAGCACACCCTTCATATGTGGCAATGCCTTTCGTGCATGCTCACTAGACATGGCTTCTCCGCCAACAAGTAATGTACGATATCCAGCCACACTTTTTGGATCGTGCTCAATCAGCCGGTTGAATAATGCAGTTGGCAAACAGTTGGCTGTGACTTGATGCGTTTTGATTAACCGAGTTAATTCGTCCATATTCAGAGCAGCATATTTCGGGATCAGAACCAGCTGACCGCCACTTAGCAGCATTCCCCATAATTCAAAGGTAAAGGCATCAAATGCATAGTTAGACAGCTGAAGCATTTTATCTTCTGAACCAAGCTCAATATAGTTTGTTTCTTTCACTAAGCGGACCACACCTGCATGAGGAAGCATCACGCCTTTTGGTGTGCCTGTTGAGCCTGAAGTGTAGTTCACATAGGCAAGCTGGTCTTCTCCTACAATCGATTTTTCCCTTTGATACACTGCGCCTGTTTCTGGTAACGGCTTGTCCATTTCAATCTTTGTGCCGCTCAGATCGTCTAAACGATTGATCAGATGCGACTGGGTTAAGATGATATCGCTTTGTGTATCGCGAACGATCAGACCGATGCGGGCATCTGGATACTCAGGTGACATCGGTACATAAGCAGCACCCGACTTGACGATCCCTAGAACTGAGACCATCATATCAAACGAACGATCAAACAGCATCGGGACAAGTGAACCTGGTCCAACGCCTTTTGACTGTAAATAGGCAGCCAGTTTTGTCGCCTTCTCATCTAAATCTTGATACGTCATATGCTCTTCCATATAAGATACAGCAATCCGGTGCGGGTCACGCTGCACTTGTTCTTCAAATAATTCTTGCAGCGTACGCTTTGGATACGGCGTGTCGGTTTGATTTTTTCCTATGATCATGGCATTCTGTTCTGTTTTGTCCATGACGCAAAAGTCAGCAAATGTCCGTTCAGGCTGAGCCGTCATGCCATCTAACAGGTTGAGATAATAATTCATCATACGGTGGATCGTTTCTTGCTCAAATAAATCCGTATTATATTCCACATGGATAGACAGCTTGTCCTCCTGCTCAAATACATGCAAGGTGAGATCAAATTTAGAGACGGTATGATGGACCATCACTTGTTCCGATGTCAGTCCTTTTAGGTTGATATCCAGCGAATCAGTGACATACCCCATGGCGACTTGGAAGATTGGTGAACGACTTAGGTCTCTATCCATTGAAAGGTCATCCACAAGCTTGTCGAATGGATAATGCTGATGCTCAAAGGCTTTTAACGTCATTTCTTTCACCTTTGCCAGTAAATCGACAAAGGTATCGGCTTTTGAAACGTCCTGTCTCAGCGCCAATGTATTGACAAACATGCCGACGAGCTTCTCTGATTGTTCGACATCACGACCAGCGATTGGCGATCCAACAATGACATCTGTTTGTCCAGACAACTTGTGAAGCAGGACATAATAGGCTGACAACATCGTCATAAATAGTGTTGTCCCCTGCTGCCTCGACAAGGCATGTAAACGCCGAACAAGCGGTTCATCTATCACGATTTGCTCTGTAGCTCCATTAAATGTTTGAACCGGCGGACGAGGACGGTCAAACGGGAGCTCTAATACCGGCAACTCTCCTTGTAACGTTTCTAGCCAATAGCTCTGAGCCTCATGGTGGTTCTTTAATTGCTCATTCTCCCAATGAACATAATCGGTCCATTCAATCTCAAGTGCAGGTAACTCAGGCGTTTTCTCTGATAATAGCGCACCATACACGACTTCTAATTCTTGAATAAGCAGGCTGAGCGACCATGCATCGGAAATGATATGATGTTGCGCACAAAGCAAGTAATATTCCTCTTTCCCCATATCAACAATTGTCCACTGCGCAAGCGGTCCCCGTTCTAAGTCATAGATGCGGTTCGCCTCTTGCTGAATCAGCTGTTCCAATCTTCTCGCTCTTGTTTTTTCATTAAATAATGAGAAATTCGCAACGGTTACTGATGGCGGAAGATCTTCACGGATGACTTGAACCGGCTTGCCGCCAATGGTTTGAAATGTTGCGCGAAGTGCTTCATGACGTTTTGTTAAGAGACCGATCGCCTTTGTTAACGTTTGGATGTGTACTTGGCCCATCAGTTTCCAAGCACCTAATATATTGTAATGATGGCTCTTTTCTAATGTAGATAAGAACCAAATTCGCTTTTGAGCATGTGACAGCTCATAGCTTGTTCGTTTTTCCAGCTTTGGAATGCTGGCTTCCTGAATGGCTGGTGCTCCATTGATGTCATCGACCATTTGTGCCAAGTGTGCCAGATTCTTGCTTTCAAATAAGATTTTTAGCGGTGCCTTTATTGAAAACTCATGATTAATACGAGAAATCGTTTGAGTGGCCTTTAATGAATGTCCACCAAGGTCAAAGAATTGATCCTCTTTGTACACACGATCGACTTCTAAAATATCCTCCCATATGGCCGCAAGCACCTGCTCTGTCTTCGTTTCTGGCAATTGCTTTTCAAACGGCTGTGCGTGTTTGTGATGGAACTGTTTGAGGGCTTCGTGATCAATAGAGCCATCTTGTTTTTTCGGTATATCTTCCACTTGCCTGATGTCCCAGTTCCCCTCTATGATGTCTGTGATCTTGTCAGCATCCACTTCTTTGCCTGATTGCACCGTATAGTACAGTTTCTTTTCAAAAAATGGTATTGGTGCTGGTTGAAGATGTTCAGCGATTTCTTGATTCGCCCCATCTAGGCCGATAAATAGATGCGCTTCATTCAGCCGAACACCTAGACATAATGAATGGAGTCCTTGTTTTTTTCCAATCAATTGAAAGCCCTTGCGAACGGTTAGCGCGGCCCCAGTATGCCCCTTAGACAAACCAAGATTATCCCACATGCTGAAATTCAAGGAAATCGCTCTTCTTCCCTCATGATAGGTAAGGGCATGTGCGAGTCCATCTAAAAAGCTGTTTGCCGCAGAATATGCACCAAATGTTGTGCCGCCAAAATAGCCATTCACTGATCCAAAAAAGACGAGTGGAACTGACGGGTCATGCTTGAAGGCTTCTTGCAGCACCCAAGCGCCATCTGCCTTCCCTGAAAGTTCTTTGACGAAATCTTCTTCTGTTGTATGAGCCAATGTGTACGTATCCACATGCTGAAAGTGCTCAGATACATTGCCAGCACCGGCTAAATGAAGCGCTCCTCGGATCGACTGTCCGAAATGCTTTTCTGCTTCATAAATCGCCTGCTCGACGTCACATAAATTCGTCACATCGGCTTGTACATAAAGGACGTCTCCCAGATCTTTAAGTTGTGAGAATGACGCCTCTTTTTCTCTGTCTTCTTCAAGGGATGTCCGTCCAATTAACACGAGCTTCAAGCCAAATTGGAGCATTTGCTTAGACAGTTCAAATCCAATACCGCCAAGCCCGCCAGTCAGCAAGTACAAGCCTTCATATTCTAAAAACCCTTCTGTCTGAGGTGCCGTCATCATATTCACTTTTTCCAGCTTTGGTACGAGGCGCTGGCCATGCCGGTAAGACACTTCTGCTTTCAAATGAATCGCACCTAGTTCGTCCGCAATATGCTTGGCATCCTGTTCCACATTCTCCGCTTCAATATCAAGGTGAGACACTTCTGCCCCTTCCCATTCTTGCGGGATGGTTTTTAATAATCCGGCAAGAGACGTTTTCTCCACATGAAGCTCATCTTGCGGTTTGACCAATTGACCACCTTTTGTGACAACAACGAGACGCATCGGCTCTTTATTTTCTTGTCTCAATGCTTGATACAAATATAAAATGGATTGGCTGGTGCTTGCATTCAGTTCTTTGAACTGCGCAGGGCTCGCAATCATCTCCTTGTCTGACACATTCCACAAGTGGAGCATACGGTCAATTTTTAATTCATCGGCTTCAAGCGCCGCCACAAGCCTGACGTAATCCCCTTTGATTCGAGGGTTCATCTGATACATCCCTTTTGACAGGCGTAAAAATTCATAACCCTTTTTCACAGAAACATAAGGCAGGTTCATTTGTTCAAATTGGGCATAAAGCGATGGATAAAGCCCTTTTTCATCCTCAAATACGAGTACATGATCAGTGGATACCGGCTGAGATGGACCGATATTCTCTTTTACCCAAATACGTTTAAAGAACCAATCTGGGAGGGTTTGTTCATTTTCCGAAGCAAGATCAAGTGCACGTTCAATGTCATGAAACACCCCATCTTTCAGTGCCGCACCTAGTTGAGCACGTTGGATTTTTCCGCTTTCTGTTTTCGGAAATTGGTCTTTTTTCACCGGAATGATATGGTCAGGTTCGATTCCCATTTTGCGAATGATGCTCTCTCTAATCTGCTGAATCATTGTGATTTGATCCTCTATCGAATCCTTCTGCGTGACAAAAAAGACGGCGAGTGTGTCATTACTTGATTCGGGATTGTAAATGCCATACGCAGCGGCAAAGGTGACTTCAACCCCCTCAACCTCTTCCACAACGGCTTCAATTTCGTAATTCAAATAGTTCGCTCCGTTGATGACGATGATGTCCTTTTCCCGCCCTGTGAGGACTAGGCGCCCTTCATGAATAAATCCTAAATCTCCTGTATGAAACCAGCCGTTTTCTGCAAATACTTCTTCATTCGCTTCCTCATTTTGATAGTAGCCCATCATAATCGTTGGACTCTTCACCTGCAAGCGGCCGACTTGATCTTCTGGCAGCACTTGGTGATGCTCGTCTACAATCCGAATCCATACAGAAGGGATTGGTGCACCGACTTCTGTAAAAGTCATCTTGTGCGGATGATCGTGCGTCACATATTGAATCTCACTTGTTAATGAGGTCTGATCAATGGTCAATTGTCCACCCTGATCATCATGACGCATGAATTCTTTTGACTGGACAATGGCTGATGATGTTTCTGACATGCCATAAGCCGGCACCATCGCATGGCGGCTTAATCCGTGCTCACCCATGATGTGCATGAAACGCTGCGTCACTTTAGGAACAACTGCTTCGGCGGCGTTCATGATATAGGTCAAGGTGGAGAGATCCCAGCTCCCTTTGCGAATGTCGTCTTCATATTCATTCATCATCGCAAAGGCAAAGTTTGGTGCCCACGTTCTTGTGACACCGTATCTTTCTACCCAATCCAGCCACACCATCGGCCGTTCGATAAATTGATCAATGGATGGACTAATTTGCTGGCAGCCGAGGTACACATCATGGACATGAAACATGACAATGCCCCCTACATGATCAAGCGGCATCCAGTTCATTGATACATCCTCATGCGTGAAACCATTTGCCTGCTCAAAGGAAATGATTCTAGATAAAATGCTTTGATGGTTGTGCCGGATACACTTTGGCACACCCGTACTTCCTGAGGACAGCAGCTGAAGCACAGGCTCATCCGGCTCTGGCTCATAATGCTGTTCATCTGGGTCACAGGCAAGTAATGTTTCGATTGTTAAAATCGGAATCGCTTTTGATTCAAATGTTTCACGCAGCCCTGCAATGTCCTCAGCACTCGCTTCGTTTGTAATAATGAATGGCTCATTTTGCAGCTGAAACACGCCCTTGAGCTTGTTCACGCCTTGATTCATTTCATCATACACAGGCGGTACAGAAACTGGGGTTGGAATGATTCCACCGAGAATACAGCCCCAGAATACTGTGATAAAATCTTGATGGTCTTTCAATTGAAGCAGCACTTGATCGCCGTTTGAAAGTCCGGCTGCCCTTAATCCAGATAGGACACGTTCCGCTCCTGTGAGCAATTCCGGGTAAGTCTGGATCACCTCATGACCGCCTTCTTTGAGATACGTGACTCCGCGATTTGGTGACATAAAGGCGGCTCGGATCAGTACCTCTGTCAATGTGACTGGTGTACCTGGTTTTCTGATCACATCACCGCCATAAACAAGGGCTGGTGGTTTTTCTTGTGCGGAGGATTGTATGGTTTGGCTGACTTCATCTTTTGAAAACGATTCGTTTCCATTTGTACGCTGTCTATCTGGGAAGAGGTCATCTAAATGATAGGGTGTTTGTTTTTCTGTCTGACTCTCTATCAAAACGGCTGCTTCCTCTACTCCATCTATGGCTTTCGTGCGCTCTTCTATCTTTCTCCGTTCCTCTTCATCTAGTACGTCAATGGCAAGCAGCGCCTCGGTATCGACCGCTCCATTTTCTTTTCGCGGCAAGGAAGGGACGAGGACGAGTGCGGCTGGCACTTCATCAGGATGAAGTGGTCCTTTCATCAAATCCTCTCTTGTCAGCGAAGGGTCCTTCGCCTGTGCAAACAGCACAAGCGATAGGCCTCCTTCTTGATTTTTCTTCGGGATGAGCGCACATTCCTTTAGTGGAAAGTGAAGCATGAAGACTTTCTCTAATGCTTTGAGATCGATTCGTTTTCCATTGATCCTGACAATATGATTTGCTGCATTTCCTTTTCGTCTACTAACTAGCATTCTTCTTCTCCTCCTACATCCAATCCAAAATCTGAATCTTGCTTTCTTCCGTCCAAACGCCGACATCCCCTGTCGGATAAAGGTATTCGCCTGTTTGATGTTTGAATGGATGCGGAATTTTATGCGCCTCCATCCAATCGGCTAGCTCTCCAAAAAGTGCTTTGATCTCTTTGGCGCCGATAAAAATATCTCCAGGAAATCCAATCGGCATGAGCTGATGTTCTTCATTCAGGACATATATTTCCGTTTCATAGGCAGGATCATGTACGCCTGCATAAACTTCTTCTTGGTCTGGGTATAGCACGCTGACATGTGCGTTTTTCGCCCAATCACTGATCATCCGCTCTTTTTCCTCACTTGTCACAATGGTGAAGGAAGATAGCGGCGTATCCACTTGTTCTGTCATGGCTTCAAGTGTGTGAATCAGCTGCTGCATCAGCGTTTGTATTTGCTTTTCTGAATATTGATTCAAGTTGTATGTGATCCGAAGCTCCAGCGTATCTCCCGGCACTGCGACAAGGGTTAAGTCATAATTTGTTTCTTCATGACTGGCAATGTCTAAAATGCGTACGCCATACGGCTCAATGGATTCAATCGGATAGTTTTCAAACACGACAATGCTGTGAAACAATGCCTCACCATTTGGAATTTCCGTCATCTGCTGAATATCTGGCAATACGGTATACTCGTATTCTCTCATCTGAAAAACGGTTTCCTGTGTATAAGCGAGCAATCGCGCTATCGTCCAGTCCGAATGGATCGGTAGACGAAGCGGCAATGTGTTAATAAAGAGCCCTGTCATGCTTTCCACTTCTGGTAAGTCGGCTGGCCGGCCAGATACGGTCACCCCAAATATGACATCCTCTGCGCCCGAATGAAGGTGCAAGAGCAGTCCCCACGCTGATTGAATCAGTGTGCTCATCGTGACCTTCTGCTTGCCAGTCATCTTCTCCAGCTTCTGCTGCATCTCTGGCGTCAATTTGACGCTGGACTGCGCCATGCTTGCTTCTTGGTCTAAAACATGTTCTTCGCCGTCTCCTGGAAGCGGTGTCGCTTCCCCTACGCCTGACATATAACGCTGCCAGAACTCTTGCGCCTTCTCTTGATCCTGCTTTTGTAGCCATTCGATAAAATCTTTATATGGACGGACTGTAGAAAGACTGATCTCTCGGTCGTCCACAAGAGAGCGATACAGCGCAAAGGATTCCTGAATAAAACTGAACAAACTCCAGCCATCGATTAAAATGTGATGAAAACTAAAGACAAACGTGCATCTTTCCTCATCACAACGGAATAAAGCAATCCGAATCAGCGGTTCATCTATATGGTCTAAATGGAAATCCTTTGAACGATCAGATACTAAAAAGTGTTCGATTGTCTCTTCTTGCTCCTCGTCACTCAGGTGGCGCACATCGTGCTGAGTGAGATGGATGCTTCCTTCTGATTGAATGAACTGAACAGGCTCCTTCAGCCCTTCCCAAGCGAATTTTGTTCTCAAAATCGAATGACGTTCTACAAGAAGGTTCCAAGCTTGTTCATAGGCATTGCCATTTGTTAAGCCTTGGAGCGTCATATGCACCTGACCAAAATAAGCTTGTGAGGCTTGATCTAGCAGTGCATGAAACAGCATTCCTTGCTGCATTGGAGACAGCGGATACACATCGACTACATTGTCTGGAAGTTCATCTATTTGCTTTTGCGTGAGCTGAACCATCGGAAAATCAGATGGTGTAAAGCCGCCGCTCGTTTCAACACAATGCGTCAAGATGATCTCCATTTTTTCTTTAAAACGTTCAGGTAACAACCGCACCTCTTGATCTTGCAGCAGTTCACGATTGATCATAAAGTTCATCTGCAACTGACCATCTGTCACATATCCATACACATCGATCAAATGCTGTCTTTCTGCTTTCGGATCGTGAACATGTCCATTTCGTTCGTCTGCTATATAAAGCTTGGCTTCGCCATCTGCCTGATCTAACTGACCGAGGTAATTAAAGCTCATCTGCGGCGTTACCGTTTTGAGTAAACGAGGTTCTGTCATATATTGAAGCAAACCGTAGCCGATTCCCTTTTGCGGCACAGCTCGTAAGGTTTCTTTGACGTCTTTGATTTGTCTTGCAACATCGGTTTGTATAAAAGGAATAAAAATAGGATAAGAGCTTGTAAACCAGCCGACTGTCCGTGACAAATCCATCTGTTCAAATAAATCCTCGCGTCCATGCCCTTCTAACGTGATGAGCATTGGCTTTCCAATGGCTTGCGTGAGTCCTGCTAACAGTAAATCGTTAATCTCTGTTCGGTATGCTTGTGAGGCCTGTCTAAGTAACATATCTGTTTGTTCCTTTGTGAGCTGAACCGACAGGATCTCTGCATGTTCTTCTATATTAGAAAGCGCAGGCAGTTGGAAAGGAGAACCTTCTTCCTCTTGATCCTTGATTTTTTGCCAAAAAGAGGCCTGCGCTTGTAATTGATCTGTTTGTGCATATTCGTATAAGGCATCTGCCCACTGCTTATAGGAGGCGGTTTTTTTCGCAAATAGGATGTCCTGCCCCGTAGCAAGCTGTTTCAATCCATTTAGTACATCTTCTTGTATCATGCGCCATGATATGCCATCCATGACGAGATGGTGTGCAGCAATAAAGAGCTCAGACGTGTCTTCACCTGTATGAAAAAGAATCGCTTTGATCACTTCTCCGCGCTCTAATGACAATGTTCCTTGACAGGCATTTGTCTCCAAGCGGATTTGTTCCCGTGCTTCCTCTTGAGACACATCTGTCACATCAAAGAATGTGACACAAGGTGTGACACCAGGCTCACGAATGGTTTGAATCCATGTGCCATCTGCCTCTTTTGTATATATAGCTCTCAGCATATCGTGATGATCGACCAGTTTTGAAAGAACCTGTGTTAACTGTTCATGTGGAACAGATCGCTTCATTTCAATATGCGCCGAGAGATTCCAATAATCTTGATTGGTCATCGATTGCTCAAAGAACCAAGATTGAATCGGGAGAAGACGAACCTCTCCTGTCACAGGTGATTGATCATAGACCGTAGAGACCTCTGACTTTCTCATCACTTGTGCGAGTTGTGAGATGGTCTGTTTTTCAAATACATCTCTCGGCTGGATGACGTAGCCTTCCTGTGCTAAGCGTGCCACCATTTGTATGACAATAATGGAATCTCCGCCAAGCTCAAAGTAGTTATCATGGACGCCAATAGAAGGAACGCCTAGCAGCTGAGACCACACTTTTTCTAACACACGTTCTTCCTCAGTAGCTGCTTTGTCAATGGCTGTTTCTACTTCTTCTTGTCTCCACTCTGGCGGTGGAAGACGCTTTTGGTCTACCTTGCCATTTGGCGTGAGCGGTAATTCATCCAGCTCTATTAATAGGCTTGGTACCATATAATCTGGCAGAATGTCTTTTAAGTTATGGCGAATGTCTTGCGTGGTCATGCCGCCTTTTTGGACAAAATAACCGATCAATCGCTTATGACCACTCTCATGCTGATGCGGGATAACGGCACATTCTGTGATGTCATCAAATGTCAGCATAGCGGCTTCAATTTCTCCACATTCCACGCGGTGTCCACGAATTTTCACTTGATGATCGATTCTTCCAAGACAGTCAATGATGCCATTTGACAGCCAGCGGCCCATATCGCCTGTTTTATATAAACGCGCTCCTTCTTGGAAAGGATGCGGGATAAATGATGATGCTGTTTTGTCTTCATCTCCAAGGTAACCAAGTGCTAGCCCTGTGCCGCCAACGTAAATTTCGCCGATGACGCCTTGCGGAACTGGCTGCATTTGGTCATCTAATACATAAGCTTGTGAATAAGCAATAGGCTGTCCAATCGGGACCGTCGCCTGATCTTCTTCCAGTGCCCGAATGTGATGCACACAGGAGAATGTTGTATTCTCTGTTGGTCCATAACCATTTAAAAGCCCTTCAGGCAAATATGGTAGTGCTTTTCGGATATGAGCGGCTGATAAGGCATCTCCGCCGATCAATAATGCATGAAGTCCAGATAAAGCTTCTGGATGCTCTTCTGTTAAACGGTTGAACAGCGGCACAGTCAGGAACCCTGTAGTAATCTGATAAGTTTTTAGTGCTTCCGCTAATGTATCCATTGATAAAATGGTATTTCGATCCGTCAGTATGAGCCTTCCCCCGTTTAAAAGGGCACCCCATATTTCATACGTAAATGCATCAAAAGAGAAGCTAGCGATTTGTAAAATGCGCGTTTGTTCATTAAGGGTGACATAGTCTGTTTCACACACAAGCCGGACGACCGCTTGATGCGGGATCAGTACTCCTTTTGGCTGTCCAGTTGACCCCGATGTGTAATTGATATAAGCAAGTCCATCAGGTCTTAGTGCAGCGGGCATGACCTCTGCTTCTGGTAAAAATTCTTCATACCCTTGATCAAGACAAATAAGTTCCGTTTGATGGATGGATACTTTTTTCAGCCATTCATTTTTTGTCAGTAAAAGCTGAATCCCTGTATCTCTCAGCATATAGTCAATGCGGGCATCTGGATATTCAGGATCAATTGGCACATAAGCCCCTCCTGCTTTCACAATGGCCAGCACCCCAAGAATCATTTCAGGCGATCTGTCGATGAGCAGTCCAACTGGTTCATGCGGCGTCACGCCTCGCTGCTGCAAATAGGCTGCTAGACGATCGACTTTCTCGTGTAACTCCTGGTACGTCCACTCATCTCCTTGAAACTCAAGCGCCACTGCATGAGGTGTCTTTTTCACTTGCGCTTCAAATCGTTCCGTCATGAGTAGCGGACCTTTTGGTTGATCAGTCTTTCCGCTCCATTCATAGAGCAATTGATGCTTTTCTTTCTCTGGCAGGAAATTCACTTGTCTGATCGGCTGCGCTGAATTTTCACAAATTCCTTCAAGCAGGTGCTCGTAGTATGCGAGGAATCGCTCCATCGTGTCATCAGAAAATAAATCCGCATGATACTCAAGTTTTAACTGAAGACCTTCAGCTCCTTCAAACACAAACAGAGAGAGATCAAATTTCGCTGTATCATTATCTTCAATGGCTAAAACCGACGTCGCCTCTCCCATTGGAGAAGCTTCAAGCGGTAGGTTTTGCAGAACAAACATGACCTGAAACAGCGGCTGCTTACTGGCATCACGGACAATATTCAATTCATCGACCACCATCTCAAACGGCACATCCTGATGTGCATAAGCACCGACGGTTGTCTCCTTCACTCGCTCTAATAATTCCGTAAAGGCTGGATTCCCGCTATGGTCGATCCGAAGCGCCAATGTATTCACGAAAAAGCCGATTAAATGCTCCATTTCCGTTCGATTTCTCCCAGCAATGACCGAGCCAATGACAAACTCATCCTGTGAAGACAATCGATGTAATAGAGTAGAGAAAGCCGACAGCAAGGTCATATAAAGTGTGCTGTCTGTTTTCTTAGATAGCTCATCAATCTTTTCAGACAGTGACTTCGACAGCTGATATGTTTTCGTCTTCCCTTTGTAGGATTGAACGGCCGGCCGCGGATGATCATACGGCAATACCAAATCTTCAACAGGTGCCGCAAATTGCTCCTTCCAATAGGTAAGCTGCTTATCTAGTGGCTCTCCTGTCAAATACTCCTTCTGCCACAGTGCGTAATCCGCATATTGAATTGGCAGTGCCGGCAAGTGAGGCTCCCGCCCTTCGATCGCCGCTGTATACCACTCAGATAATTCTCTTGCAACAATGCCAATCGACCAGCCATCTGACACGATGTGGTGAATGGACATCAGCAAGATATGCTCTGCGGATGAAAGTCGAATCAGCTTCACTCGAAAGAGCGCTTCGTGTTCTAATTGAAAAGGTGTGGATGCCTCTTCTTTCGCCCATTCAGACGCTTTTTGTTCTTTCTCTTCCTGTGACGCTATGCCTGAAAGGTCCATCACCTCAAGCTCTGGAGGGGCCATCTGTTCATGAATGACCTGTACCGGTTCATCCCCGCTCATCGTAAAGGACGTTCTGAGCGATTCATGTCTTTCCACCATATGATGCAGACTTTCCTGAAGCACCTTGATATCTAAAGGCCCATTCATCCGAAACGAAATCGTATTATTGTATAATGGCAAATCCGGCTCTAATTGATAGAGGAACCACTGTCTTTGCTGGGCATAAGACATCGGAATCTCCTGACCCTTCTCCATTTTTCTCATCGGAATCACTTCATCTGCTTTGGCATTTGAATCGATCCAGTCTGCTAATTCTCCGAGTCTCGTATGTTCAAACAACACAGCAAGCGGCACGTCAAACCCTGTTTTTTGTCTAACCGCAGACAGCATTTGCGTCGCCTTCAGCGAATGGCCTCCTAGTAAAAAGAAATGATCGCCGCAGCTGACATCCGAGACATCGAGCAACTCTGACCAAATGTGTGCGAGCAGTTTCTCCGTTTCTGTGTGAGGTGCTCTGTTGTCTGAATCCATTCCGCTTCCCTCTATTAATTCATGAAAATATGCCTCGTCTGGCGTTCCATCTTCTGTTTCTTTCCAATATTCCTCAGGAAACAAATGTACGGCATATTCACCAGATAGACGGGACTGTAAACACGTATGAATCGATTGATACAGCCGCTCTTCCACCGCCTTTGTTTGATCAGTTTTGAAAAAGACGTAAAAGGTCTGCTCTGTTTGCATCTTCGCATCCGCATGGACCATCTCGTGAATCTCTTTCTTCGATCGATCCAATCCCGCATAAATGAGCGGAGCATCTGTCATCAGACATGCGAGCATCGTTTGGAAGCCTGCCTGCTTTGAAATTGGAAGATAACCTCTTTCTTTTAAAATGCCTTTTATCATGGAGCCTTCACTCATGCCAATCTCGTCCCACATGCTGAAACTAAAGCAATATGGCTTCACTGTAGATGTCAGCTTCTGATAATGAGCAAATTGTTCCACGAACTCATTGGCAGCACAATAGGCGCCGACAGTCATACCGCCCTTTAGCGTTCGGGCTGACGAGCTGGAAAGAAATAAAACATTCCTGCGTTTGGAGGCAGCTTCATGAAGCGCAATCGTTCCATATACCTTCGCTTCGTACATGTCATTCAGAGACACAGATGTCATATCAGCAAGCAGTTCTTCTTGAATGATACCTGCGAAATGAATGATCCCATCCAGCCTTCGATTTCCAGCGACCTCATGTCTAGAGATGATCGCTTCCACCTCTTTTTCAGCTGTGATATCCGCTTTCTCATAAAGAACCGTGCCGCCATGCACTTTTGCCTGCTTCTCTAGGAAAGCCAATGTCTCTTGCTGGTCACTAGAAAGTGCCTCTCTCTCTTTCCTTCCAAGCAACACGAGATGTGCTTGATAAGATGTCAGTAGGTGTTCACTGACTAAACGGCCAATTCCGCCTAGCCCGCCTGTTATGACATAAAGTCCAGATGATTCAAATGGCGGCTCTTTCCTTTTCTGTTCCTTTTCCAAATGAAGAGGTGCTAAAAAGGGAATATAACGAACACCTTGACGATAAGCAGCAACATGACGGTCTTGGTCATGTGTGAGTTCTGCCATAATCGCCATTGCATGAGAATGACTAGATACCGATTCTGCTAGAGAAAAATCAAGACATTGCACCTTGATAAACGGCCATTCATGCTGAACTGCTGTCATCAGTCCGGCTGTCGTTGCTTTTTCTACATCGTGGATGTGATCCTCCGGCATATTCATCGCATGGGCTGAGACAAAAGTGATAGCCACCTGCTCCTCATAGACGGAAATGGCTTTTGTTAAAAATAATGCACTCATGCTGCCCGTTTTCTGCGCTTGTTTCGCCTTGGCCACATAAAGCTTGTCTTCTTGGTTTGTATAGTTCCAAAGGTGAATGATGTGTTTCACCGAAACGCCATACGAACGGAGCGTCTCAAAGAGTTGTTCGTAGTCAGACGGCCGATTCGGGTGGATGATGAAGTGAGTGTGTGTGAGTTGTTTGAACGCTTGACCCGGTTCAACCGTAATGTATGTTTGTTCACTGTTTGCAAAAGATTTCAATTGATCTGCCAGTCCTAATGGATCTGCAAAGATCACAACGTCCCCTATGATCTGCTTGTCAGCTGCATCAAGTGGAGCAGGTATCCACTTCTTTTGATAACTCCAATCAGGCAAGGTATGTTCATTTTCAAGTCTCATGTCCATTTCCATGATCATTTCATCAAATTCGCCTTCTTGCCATCTTGTCTTGAGCTGTGCCCTTTCTATTTTTCCAGAGCTTGTTTTGGGAAATGCATGCTTCTGGACAGGAATGATGCGAGATGCAGACAAGCCCATTTTTGTTGCAATATGGGATTTAATGTGCTGACTTGCCCTCATAATATAAGCCGGCTCATACAGCTTCGGTGTAAAAAAGAGAATCAGTTCATCGGATGCAGAAGCCTCCATTCGGACAGAACAAGCAGCCACAAAGCTCGTTTCTACTCCCGGTACTTCCTCTGCTATGGCTTCAATTTCATAGTTGTGATAGTTTTTCCCGTTGATGATAATCATATCTTTTTCTCTACCGGTTAGTGTCAGCCTTCCTTCGTGCAGGAAACCTAAATCACCCGTGTGAAACCAGCCATCCGCTTGAAATACTTCTTGATTCGCTTCGTCATTCCGGTAATAGCCCTTCATGGTGGTTGGACCTTTTATTTGCACACGGCCAATATGATCTTCTGGAAGAAGCTCATGCTGATGATTGACGATGCGTATCGTGATACCTGGAATCGGTTTGCCCAACTCTGTAAAGCTGACGGTTCCTGTCTCACGTGCTTCTGCTGGTCTTAGCTGCTCTGTCAGCGACGTTTCCTCAAAGGTCAGAACCCCGCTGTTTTCATCTCCACGCTCAATCGCAAAGGAAAACACAACCGCTGATGAGATTTCAGACATGCCGAAAGCCGGTCTGATCACATCTCCCTTTAAGCCGTGCGGAGCAAGCAGGTGTAGAAATCGGTGGATGGTTTTTGGCACGACCGCCTCTGCCCCATTGATCATGCAGGTCATCGCCGACAGATCCCAAGATCCTGATGAAATCTCTTTCTCATAATCATTGATCATCGCAAATGCAAAGTTAGGTGCCCACGTCTTCGTTGCACGGTAGCGGTCCATCCAGTCAAGCCACCGCAGCGGCTGAGCGATAAAGTCATCTGTTCTTGCCCGAATCTGCTCGCAGCCTGTGTACACATTGACAAGGTGGAACATCACGATGCCACCAATATGATCTAAAGGCATCCAGTCTAACGAGACATCCTCTTGTGTAAATTGATTTGCTGCCACTGTTCCTTTGACGTTCGCCAGCACACTTCTATGGGAATGCTCTACACACTTTGGCATCCCTGTACTTCCAGACGTTAAGATAAAGAAGACGGAATCATCCGGCGCGACAGGGTGAGCGGCTGTATCTCTTTCTAATGTCAGCATCGGCTCAACTGCTGCGACACGTAATTGATCTGTATGCCACAGTAAGGCTAACCCTTGCACCTCCTCGATCAGTGAGTCATCTGTTAGGATGAGCGGATGCTCGAGCAGCTTCCAAGCATGATGAAGCTTCTTCACTGCAGCATTCATCTCCCGATAGGTTGGGGCAGCCGACACAAGCGTTGGAACAAATCCGCCTAATACACATGCCCAAAAGGCAGTGACCATGGCATGATTCGATGAGAATTGAAAGAAAACAGGATCGCCTGCCTTAAGCCCCAGTGCCCTTAAAGCAGTCAGAACCCTCTCGGCGTCTCCTTGTAACTGCGCATAAGATTGTGTGAGTTCGTTCTTGCTATTCACGATATACGTAAGCCCATTTGTCGTTTTTGCAGCCTCTGTTAAGACTTCCTGTAAGGTCTGTGCGCCTTGTGTGACGTCGAGATCCCCTCCATAGGAAAGAGCGGGCGGCATATCGGCCAAAGCAGGTACAGCCGTTTGCGTCTGTATCGCTTCCACTGCGGCCTCCTGCTCAATGTGCTTGTCGAGAAATAAATGAGAGAGGTGATACGGCCGCGGTCGAATGGTTTTTTCACGTGAAAAAACAGCGAAGCGTTCGATTTCATTGGTTTGTAAAATGGTTGTCTTTACATCTTGTAAAATCGCATCCATTGATTCATGTCTACTCGTTTGGTTAATGGTTGATGGTTTCATATGAGTTCCTTTCCTTTTTTGTTAGGCAGGACTGCAAGGCTGCATCCTGCCTAATCTAAAGTTTACAAGACTCGTTCTCTATTTGTTTGATTGACAATATGTTTGATCAGCTTTGCATTTTGAGCTGCACATTCTTTCTGTTTGAACATATCAGCATGCCGGCCATAGCCTTGGTATTGGGTAAAAGATCCGGCCGTTGCCTGTGTCCACTCTTCCATCCAGTCCGGGATCGCTATTTGTTCTTCAGATTGGATGAACGTAATATCTGCCTGTATTTTGCCTTGATTCACCCCCTTAACAAACGTTTCATAGTAGGCGCGCGTCTTTTGGGCAAGCGCTTCTTGAACGATCTCCCCTTGAGCAAGCTCGCTTTGTTTCGTTTGATGAACAATCGCTTCAATATCATCATCAATGGATCGTCCTTCTAAATCACTTTCTCCAATTTTCTTATAGGAATCGATCATGATGACCTTCTCGACTGTCCGTCCTACTTGTTCAAGCGCTTGAACAAGCTCAAAGGCGAGGTAACATCCGCCTGAGTACCCCATCAACGTCAGCGGCCCTTTTGGTTGAAGGTGCTGAATATGCTGAACGTACTGCGCCATTCGGTTATTCGTTTCAATAAAATCAAAGGCAATCAACCGAACATCATCAAGCGTTTTTGCTGCTTCCTGATAGATAAAGCCGTAGCCTGGTAATGGCGGAAGAGCAAAGACTGTTGATGTTTGAGATTCATTGAATACAAGATAGCCAGCGGTTTCCCCGTCCTGATGCTGAATATAATGACTAAGCGCTTCAATCGTCGGGGTCTCAAACAACAAATGGATCGGCACCTGAACCTCAAACTCTTTTGATACTTTGGACAAAAGAGACATCGCTTTTAAAGAATGTCCGCCAAGCTCAAAGAAATGGTCATCTGTGCTAATATCCTCTCGTTCAAGTACTTCCCGCCACATCACAAGCAGCTTTTGTTCCACTTCATTTGCGGGCAGTTTCACACGGCGGTTTCCTTGCGGTGCCTCTGGTTTTGGTAGCTGGCGTTTATCAACCTTCCCGTTTGGCGTAAGTGGGAGGTTCTCCAGTTCAATCAGCTCATGAGGCAGCATATAAGCTGGAAGACGCTCTTTCAGCCTTGATTTGATGTCATCGAGTTTGCCTTTCCATGCATCATCACACGTGATGTAGGCAAGCATTCTTGTATGATTTGTTTCATCATGATCCGCTAGGAGTACAGCTTGTTTTACACCTTGATGCATGAGAAGGTTGGCTTCAATTTCTGTCAATTCAATTCGGTGCCCGCGAATTTTCACCTGATCATCGACTCTGCCTGCATACTCAATCAGACCGTCTTCTCGAAAATAGGCTAAATCCCCTGTGCGATACAGGCGCTCACCCGAAGCGAAAGGATGAGGAATAAACACTTGTTTTGTCAGATCAGGACGATTCAAATATCCTTTTGCCAGTCCTTTGCCGCTCAGACAAAGCTCTCCAACCATTCCAATCGGCTGAAGCTGCCTGTGCTCACTCAATATATAAGCGCCCGTCTGGTTGAGCGGCTTCCCAATTGGAATAGAATGTGCCTCTAAAGGGATTGCTTCATCTATTGGATAATACGTGGCAAAAACCGTTGATTCGGTTGGTCCGTATACATTCAACAATCTGCCTTTTCCCATCACATCAAAGGCTTTTCTCACATGCTGAACTGATGCCCTCTCTCCCCCAAACAGCACCTTACGCACACCGCGCATCCAGTCTGTTCCTTCATCAACGAGAAGATGGAATAAAGCGGTTGGGACAAACATGACAGAAATATGCTCTCCTTTTATCAGCTCAGTGAGCTTCCCCATATCTAAAATGGTTTCTTTTTGCGGCAGGACAAGCTTTGCTCCGTTTAAAAGCGCACCATATACATCAAATGTAAAGCCATCAAATACGCTATTTGATAACGACAGCAATGTATCTGTTTCTAAAATGGTTAAGTAATTCGTATTTTTGACCACCCGGGCAATATTGGAATGGGTCGTCATGATGCCTTTTGGCTGTCCGGTTGTTCCAGATGTATACATGATGTATGCCGTATCATCTAAACCAGCTTCAAGTGACAGATTCTCTGAGCTCATCAGTAAAATTTCTTGATCATCTGCAAAAAGATACGTGCCATCAAATGCGAGTGACCTCGTCTGACTGATAAAGGATGAATGAGTCAGTAGATGCGTCGCTCCGCTGTCTTTCAGCATATATTGGATACGGCTTTCTGGATAATCTGGATCAATCGGCACATAGGTGGCACCTGCTTTTAAGACAGCGAGTAAGCTGACAATGAGTTCAGGTGTCCGCTCTGCTAAAATGGCGGTCACCGTTTGATGACCCACCCCATTTTTTTGCAAATGCCTTGCCAGTCGATTGGCTTGTTCGTTCAGCTCCGCATATGTCATCGTGTGATCACCTACTGATAATGCCACTGCATTCGGCTGTTTTCGGACATTATGCTCAAACCACTTTGTCAAATATAGCTGATCATGCTCCAGCTCAGGAGCATTCCATTCCTCTAACATTCGCTGTTTTTCCTGCTTTGTCACAAGTGTCAGTGTATGAACTGACTGATCTGGATGTTTGATGGCCCCTTTGATCAAAAGGGTCAGCTGATCCTTTAATTTACGGACAAATGCAGGGTCAAATGCACGCTGATTAAAGGCCAGCTTCAGCTGCAATTGTTCCCCGGGCGACGCCAGTAAATTGAGATCATAGTTCGATTTTTCATAGACATTCATGTCTTCTACTGTAAAGCCAAGCAGTGACTCCTGCTCGTCTTTCTTTGCAGCAGGGACATTCTCAAACACCACAATATGATCAATGAGCTGCTGCTGACCTGCCTTAGCCTGAATATCATAAATCGGGATATATTGGTGCGGTTCAGCCGCTAAAGACTGCTGCTGCGTTTCTGATAATAGAGAACGGAACGTCATTTGGTCTGTCAGCTGGATTCGTCTTGGAATGACATTGATGAACAACCCCACCATCCGGTCCACACCAGCTAAATCTGCCGGACGTCCTGACACAACCGTTCCAAACAACACATCGTTTGACCGCTGATACCTGCTTAGTAAAATGGACCAAGCCGATTGAAGCGCACTGCTTAACGTGGCATTCTGCTGCAAGGCTAACTCTGATAAAGCAGCTGTTTCTTCTTTACTCATGGCCCATTCGATTTCGCCTAATTCATGCTCATTTGTTTGCTTTCGCTGTTCTTTAAAAGTCGACTGCCCCTCAAAGCCAGCCAAAGATTGCGTCCAATATTCAAGTGAGGCTTGTTTATCTTGTTTTTCCAGCCATTGAATATATTCTTTATACGGCTTGACTGGCTCCAGCCTGTAAGGGATGTCATGCAAAAGTGCATGATAAATCGCAAACAATTCCTGTACAACTAGGCCAAAACACCAGCCATCTAGAAGGATATGGTGATAGCTCCATATCCAGCGATAGCTTGAAGGACCCGTTTGAAAAACGGAGGCCCGCATGAGCAGATCCTTTGAGAGATCAAATCCTCTCAGCTGATCCTTTTGTTTAAAACGATCAATACGTTCAAGCTGTTCACTTTCAGAAAGATCCTGTATGTCCACAACATCAAGCTGGAAAGGTCGATTCTTTAATACAACTTGGACAGGACGCTTCACTTTTTCGTGGAGGAACACGGTACGAAAAATATCGTACCGTTCCACAATGATATTCATGCTTTTCTCAAGCAGATCAGACCGAAGTGTGCCTTTCACGTTCATATCCATTTGTTCTACATAAAAACCTTTTTCTTGATGATGGAGGGTATGAAACAGCATTCCTTCTTGCATCGGTGACAGATAGTACATATCTTGAACTTGATCCCTTTTAAATTGACTCATCTATTTCATTCCTCCTTCCCCTTTTTCATGACTGATCTAGTGGTGTTAGGTCAATTTCTCCTCAAGCATGTCAAAGATATCGTCCATTTCATCCATTTCAAGGTCTGCAGCCGAGAAGTCACTTGGCGTAAATTCTCGCTCTTGATGCGCTAAGCAATGGGTGATGATGGATCTGATTTTCTCCTTCAACAATGCGATGAACTGCTGTATCGTTTGTTCTTCATATTCACTTGCACAATATGAGCACGACAGAATGAATTGATTGTGCTGAACAAGACCGCTGAGGTTCAGCTTATAAACAGCTTCGGATTCAAGGCTTGCTTGACGGCCCATATCATAGGTTGAGGGCCCAAAGAGTTCTGTCGTCACTTCCTGATCAATCTGCCCGAGATAGTTCAAGCTGATTTCAGGCTGCACGTGTTTGACTGACGGTTCGGATGGTGTCATGTATCTTAAAATACCGTAACCAATCCCTTTATTCGGTACACGCCGTAGCATCTCTTTCGTTCCTTTGATAGCGTCTGCAATGGTCTGATTCGGTTTCGCTTCAAGAACGACTGGATACATGCTCGTAAACCAGCCAACTGTGCGAGATATATCTAATCCTGATAAAATATCCTCTCTTCCATGACCTTCAAGCTGTACATGTACATGAGATTGACCTGTCCATTCCCGAATGGCCAGCCCGAGCGCACATAGAAGAATGTCATTCATTTCTGTTGTGTACGGAAGATGGATATTCGTTAACAGATGCTCAGTTTCTGCTTCTGTCAGCTGCATTTTGACAGCTTTCGTATCCGCAACTTTTCTTTCTTTTACTTCATGGTCAACAGGTAAAGTCGTAAACGGTCTATTTTCAATCGCTGCCCAATACTCCTTCTGGTTTTTTAGCAGCTGTGACTGCGCATATCGTTCAATCGCTTCTGCCCATTCTTTGAAAGAGTGCGTTTTTGGCGGCAGAACCATCGTTTCTCCTTTTTCTGCCTGATGATAAAGAGACATAAAGTCTTCTAGTAAAATCCGGCAAGAAACGCCGTCAATCACAAGATGATGTGTGATGATGAGTAAGTGATCACCGTTTTCTGTATGGAAACAAATCACTTTCATCAATGGACCCTTTTCAAGATTCAGTTGACGCTGATACTCATTGGCGTATGTGGAAATCGCCTGTTTCACATCTTGCGCTTTTGAAACATCACAAGAAATAATTGAAAATGGTTCTGTCAACTCCCGCTGATTGTATTGCAGCATGTCATCATGCTCCTGTCTGAACACCATGCGCAGTGCATCATGATGTGAGAGCAGTTTTTGCAGAACTTGTTCTGTGACAGCCAAGTCAAACCCTTTTGGTGCATGAAGCATCATTGAGAGATTCCAGTGGTGCTGGTGATCAAAGTTCCGTTCAAAGAACCAGCGCTGAATCGGTGTTAAAATGACCTCTCCTTCCACAACTGACTGATCAGCTGTGAGAAGGTCCGCTTCTTCGATATATGGGCGGAGCTCCGCAATCGTTGGATATTGGAAAAGCAGTTTCATATCGAGCTTCCAGCCCTCTTGCGTGAGTCTGCTGGCCATTTGGATGCCTTTAATCGAATCTCCGCCAAGGAAGAAGAATTGGTCGTGAATACCAACTTGGCTGACGCCAAGCACATCTTCCCAAATGCCGCAAAGCAGTGCTTCCACTTCATCTCTTGGCGCTTCGTATGCTGTTTGATTCGCTTCCATATCAGGTGCTGGCAGTGCTTTGAGATCCACTTTGCCATTTACCGTCATCGGCAGTTGGTCTAGCTTGATGATCCATGATGGCACCATATATTCTGGCAAGATGCGCTTTAAGTTTTCTTTCAACGTATCCGTTTCTTTATCTGTGATGACGTAAGCGACAAGAGCGTCTTGATCACTTGCGTCTTTGACCGTTGTCACGACGGCTTCTTGGACTAAATCCAGCGCAAGGAGCTGCGCTTCAATTTCTGACAGCTCAATACGGAATCCGCGGATGCTCACTTGATGGTCTTTTCTGCCGAGATAGATCAGTTCGCCATTCTCTGTCCACTTCACCAAGTCACCTGTACGGTACATGCGCTCTCCTGGATAAAATGGATCTGGGACAAACCGTTTGTCCGTTTCCTCTGGTAGATTCCAGTAGCCTCTTGCCAGTCCTTTCCCTGCAATCACGAGCTCACCCGGTACGCCTTGCGGCGAGAGGTCATATAACGAACCCATAATGTAAAAACGAGTATTGGCAATCGCTGTTCCGATAGGAAGCGTGCCTTGATCTGGATCAATGATCCCGCTTGTCGCCACGACCGTATTTTCTGTTGGGCCGTAGTTATTGACGAGTTTGTATGGAACGGGCTTCACCTGTTTCAGCTTGTCCCCGCCTGTCAGTAAGTAACGGAGAGAATGATTGTCCATCGACATAAACTGCTCACATAGCTGTGTTGGCAGGAATGCAATGGTGATGCCTTCGTGATTAAAATACGAATTGAGCTTGATCATATCGAGGCGAATCGCTTCGTCGATGATATGGAGCTCTGCGCCGGCGATCCACGTCGGGAACATCTCCCAAATGGAGGCATCAAAGCCAAAGCCGGCATATTTGGCGGTTCGGTCTTGTTTCGTCACCTGGAAAGCATCATTGTGCCAGTAGGCGAGATTGACAAGGGACTGGTGCTCGACCATGACACCCTTCGGCTGTCCAGTCGTTCCAGATGTGTAAATCATATAGGCGAGATCCGTTGGCTTGATAGGAACCTGAATCTCGTGTGCTTCTCCTTCTACCGCCTCTTCTATTGAGAGGGTATGACCTGTGAAAGATGGTGGTGCAGTGAGCCCTTTCTGAATCAGAAGGACCTCTGCCCCGCCATCTTCCAGCATGTAGGCAATGCGCTGCGCTGGATAATCGGCATCAATCGGCACAAATGCCGCACCTGCCTTGAGAACCCCGAGAACAGCGGCTGTCACCTCGAGCGATGGACGCGTGAGAATGCCGATGCGGTCTCCCGGTTTTGTGCCGCTGGAAATGAGTCTTGCGGCGACTGTATTCGCCCGGTTGTTCAATTCTTCATACGTCCAGCTTGTGCCGCAGAAAGTTGCGGCTTTTTGATCAGGTACTTCCTGTGACTTCGCCTCAATCAATGCATGAACCGTTTGATCTGTCGGGACATTTAGGACAGTTCCTGACCAATCATCAAGCAGATGTCGCTCTTCTTCTTTTGTTAAGATTGAGATGGTTGAGATCGGCTGATTCAATTTCGCGATCATTTCGTCTATGATTCGCTCAACATATTGACTCCATCGCTGAATGGTACTCTTTTTAAATAGTGCCGCTGCATATTCAAAGCGCAAGCCCACTTGATCTTGTTCCTCAAAGATGCCGAGCGTTAAATCAAACTTTGCCTGAACGGCTTCTTGCTGTTTGTGTGAAAGCGTAAGTCCATTCAAATTCGGTAACGTCAGATCACGGTCATCCGTTGTCATCATGACACTAAACAACGGGTTGCGGCTCGTGTCTTTCGGAAGGTCTAACTGCGCGACCAAATCCTCAAACGGGAATCCTTGATGTTCATAAGCTGATAGATTGTGATCTTTTATTTTTTCTAGCAGATGCTCTGCAGTTTCTTCTAACTGAACGTCATGTCGAAGGGCCAGTGTATTCACAAACATGCCCGGAATCCGTTCGATTGACGCATGTGTACGGCCAGCCGTTACAGCACCTATGACGATGTCATGCTGCCCAGTCAATTTATGAAGGAGAATGGCAAAGGCCGTTTGCATCACCATGTTCAAGCTCACATTTTTTTCAGCCATGAGCGCTTTGACATGCTGCGCCTTTTCAGCAGACAGCCATCTATCCACCCGGTCTCCTGCAAATGACTGCACGCTAGGCCGCGGGAAATCAAGCGGAAGTGCTAAGTCTTCTGGCGGCTGTGCATATTGCTCCAGCCAATACTGCCGCTGTTTTTCAAGTGCTGCTTGCTGCTCTTCCTCTTGCTGCCATACCGCATAATCCTTGTAGTGCAACTGAACTGGCGGTAACGTCTTATGCTCATACAACTCCGCTAATTCTTGAATAAGTAGACTGCGTGTCACTCCGTCTGCGATGATATGGTGCATATCCATCATAAACACATATTTGTCATCAGACAGCTTTGCCACTTTCGCTCTCATTAGAGGTGCTTGATGTAATGAGAATGGTGTCATGAAGTTGTCTACGACGGATTGTACCTGATCGCTTTCTACTTCAACCATCTGTAACGTAAACGGCACACGGCGATAAATTTTTTGGACGGGACTGCCGTCAATTTCAACAAAGGCTGTCCGCAATGACTCATGCCTATCAATTAAAGCTTGAATCGCTCCTTCTAGCTGCTTCAGATCAAGGTTTCCTTCCATCATGAAAACGGCTGGCATATGGTAGGTGACGGATTCTGGATGCAGCTGCTGTAATACGTACATTCGCTTTTGTGCGGAAGAGACTGGATAGAAATCTTGCTTTTCCGCTGGCTGAATGGATGTCTGGACGAGCGAAGCATCAGCTTCTTCCAAATAGGCAGCTATCGCCCGTATCGTTGGCTTTTCAAAAAGAACCTTGAGTGGTACATGCTGATTCAGTTTGGCTTGGATTTTCGAAATGAGCACCATGCCTTTCAGAGAATGCCCGCCTAATTCAAAGAAATGGTCATCAATGCCGACTTTTTCAATCTCAAGAACATCTGACCACATATCACAAAGCGTCTGCTCAAGCGCCGTTTCTGGTGCTGCGTGTGCCGTGCGGTTCATATGTGCCTCATGAGGAAGCGGCAGAGATTTCGCATCCACTTTTCCGTTTTGCGTCAGCGGCATATGATCCACTTTGACAAAATAAGTAGGAATCATGTAATCCGGCAGTGTCTCTGAAAGCTTTTCTCTAAATGTCAGCGTTCCAATGTGATCAGGTGCTGTATAATATAACGCCAGCTCCGGTAAACGAGACGTGTTGATCACTTTGACATACACTTTTTGAATGGTTGAAAGGGCACGTGCGGCATGCTCAATTTCTTGTTTCTCAATTCGATAACCGCGAATTTTCACTTGATCGTCTACTCTTCCAAGGAATTCAATCTCTCCATTAGCATGCTGTCTAACCAAATCTCCCGTTCGATACATCCGCTCTTGAGGGAAATAAGGATTTTCAAGAAAACGCTCTGCTGTTAATTCAGGCTGATTCAAATAACCTCTTGAAACACCATCACCTGAAATATAAAGCTCTCCCGGTGCACCATAAGGAACAAGGCGATGCTCGCAATTGCATACGAGCGCTCTTGTATGAGCAATAGGCTTTCCGATGATAGAACGCTCCTTTAAAGCGTCCAGTTCATGCGGTGTCATTAGCTTGCTCACTGTACCAATCGTTGTTTCTGTCGGACCGTAATGGTTCATCACTGCCACGCATGGATGCTGCTTCATAAATGTCTCAACATCTTCAGAGACAATCGGTTCTCCTCCCAATACCACAAGCCGTAAAGCGTCAAATGTATAACCCTTTGAATCTGCCATCATATGAAATAAGGATGGTGTCATTTTGATATAAGTCAGCTCTTGTTCATCAATAAAACGCATGAGACGTACAGGGTCTGTATACACGTCTTCATGAGGAATATAGAGTGTCCCGCCTGCTTTTAGAATCGGGAAAATGCTTGTGTAACCAAGGTCGTATGCATAAGAAGACAGGAGTGCCGTTCGATCGCATTCTTGTAAAGTCACTTCATGTGTCAACCAATTGACGTAGTGTGATAGATTACGATGCGTGAGCTGTACACCCTTTGGCTTCCCTGTTGTTCCAGATGTGTAAATCACATAAGCCAGTTGATCAACCGATACGTCCGGCAAGTCTAGAGAATCGTTTCGTTGGACGGCTTTCTCCACATGTACGACCTGAATCGACTTGAGATGCTGATAGGAATCGCCAAGAGACTCATTTGCCACGATGACTTTTGCCCCTGAATCTTTTAATGTGTAACGAATACGTTCCGCAGGAAAAGCTGGATCAATTGGTACAAATGCACCGCCCGCTTTCATTACACCTAGCATCGAGACAATGACATAGACAGAGCGATCAAGAATAAGTGCGACTGTGCTTTCTTTCTCTACGCCTTGCATCTTCAGCTCACTGCAAAGAGCATTGGACATGCGATCCAGTTCACGGTAGGTCAGCTTCCTTTCACCATCCATCACCGCAATGGCATCAGGCGTTTCCATGGCTTGACGTGAAAATTGCACATGGTACGGCTCATGTTGACCTGTTTGTTCTCCATCCCTTTTCTCCAGCCGCTCCATTTGCTCATGCTGATCCAAGAGGTTGAACAAGCCAATTCGTTCATCCGGATGCTGGACCGCCTCACGAATAATCGCAAGCAGATGTGTTCCGAACCGGCGGATGGTTTCCTCTTTAAATAATGCCGTTGCATAGTCTAGGCTTAGTTTTATTTCTCCCTCACGTTCAAATGCTTCTAGAGACAGATCAAATTTGACGGATCGGTGCTGTATTGCATAAGGCGAAATGTTCAGATCGCCGAGCTTTAGTGCAGGAACATCCATGTTCTGCATATTAAACGAAACACTAAAGAGCGGGCTTCGGGTTGTATCACGATCAAGCGGCAGACGCGCGATTAACTCTTCGAGCGGATAGCTTTGATGTGCAAAAGCATCTACACTCGTTTCTTTTATTTCTTCAAGCAGCTGTATAAATGACTTTGTTTGTTCCGGTTTTCCGCGCATCGCAATGGTATTGATGAACATCCCCGGCATGTCCTGAATATCTGGATGTGTTCGCCCCGCAACAGGAGATCCGACAATGATATCTTCCTGTCCGCTGTAGGAAGCGAGCAGCACTTGAAATACAGATAACAAGAACATGTACAGCGTCGTATCTGTTTTCTTGAGCAGCTCATGAATACGCTGAGTTGTCGCTTGATCACAGCCAAACATCACCCGTTCTCCAGAAAAATCACGTTCCACTGGACGTGGGTAGTCTGTCGGCAAATCTAAAACCGGTACATCTCCTTCGTATTGCTTCAGCCAATACGCTTCATGCGCACGCTGTTTCTCTGTTTCTTCTTCACTTAACTGCCAGACAGCGTAATCTTTATAATGAATGGCTCTTTCTGCAAGTGCCTCTCCATCATAGGCTTTCGCCAAATCCTGAATGAACGTCTTCATGGAGCTGCCATCTGTAATGAGGTGATGTGCTTCCAGGACTAATAGATGACGATCATGACTCACTTTGAGCAGCTGTGCCCGCAGGAGGGGAGCGGCTGTCAAATCAAACGGCGCCTGACGTTCAGCAAGAAATGCCTCGGCCTCTTCTTCCTTTACATCATGGACAGGGAGGTCAAATGCCGCTCTTTCATGTACCCTTTGGACGATGTTCTCGCCTTTCATATGAAAACTCGTTCTTAAGATTTCATGCGTTTGAATCAATTCATCAAATGCTGAGGTGAGCCGCTGATGATCGAGCGTACCTTCAAGCGTTAAGACGATCGGAATATGATAGTTCGTACTCTTAGGTTCAAGTGTTTGTAAAATGTATAAGCGCCGCTGAGCTGGTGACACTGGATAGTCCTCCGCCTTCGCTGCGGGTAAGATCGGATGTCCTTGTTCTTCTTGACCGTCCTGGTCAATGTATGACGCAAGCGATCGAACCGTTGGCTTTTCGAATATCACTTGAATCGGAACTTCCTTTTGGAACACTTTTTGGATTTTGGCTGACATCATCATTGCTTTGAGTGAATGTCCGCCAGTCATGAAGAAATGCTCATCTATTCCCACCGCTTTCCCAAGCAGTTCCTCCCAAATTTGAGCAAGCGCCTTTTCCGTCTCAGTTTCAGGCGGAATGATCCTGACTTCTTCACGATGAGCTTCGTCAGGCGTTGGTAAAGCTTTTCGATCGACCTTTCCGTTTGCTGTAAGCGGGAAAGCATCTAGCTTCATGACGTGATGAGGTACCATATATGCTGGCAGTGCTTGATGAAATAAAGCCCGCACCTCTTCTTCTCTGATCGTTCCCGTATAGTAAGCGGTCATTTCTTTTTCTTCTGAAGGAGACGCATGGATGAGCACAACCGCCTCATCGATCCCCGCCTCTTGTTGAAGAACCGTTTCAATTTCACCGAGCTCAATACGGAAACCACGGATTTTCACTTGATCATCTGTCCGTCCGAGGAATTCGATTTGACCATTTGAACCGTACCTAGCCAAATCTCCTGTTCGATACAAACGCCCTTCTGCCTTGAAAGGATCAGCGATAAATACTTGCTTTGTTAATTCTGGACGATGGAGATATCCTCTTGAGACACCGTCACCGCCGACATACAGCTCTCCTGGCGCACCAATTGGCTGAAGTCTTTGATTGTCATCTAAAATGTAAGCGGACGAATGATTGATCGGCTGACCAATTGGAATCGTGCCCGTTTCATCCCCTCTCACCTCATAAATGGTCGAGATGGTGGTGTTTTCTGTTGGGCCATACGCATTCAGTAAAACAAGTGATGGATGATGTTTCTTCACAAGCTCTGCACTTTTCACATTGATCACATCACCGCCTGTGATCAATTTGGACAATCCTTTAAACATATGCGGTCGCTGCTGAGCGAGTTGATTAAACAAACCTGTCGTTAAAAAGAGCGCCGAGATTTGATTCGTTTGGATAAAGCGTTCAAACCGGTTGATGTCCAATAACGTGTCACGGTCAACAGGATAAAGCGTTGCACCGTTCAGCAGTGTGGTGAAAATTTCAAAAGTAATGGCATCAAAGCTGACTGCTCCTGTATGTGCCATACGATCCGACTTGTTCAAGCCCAGTGTCTCCTGAGAACATGCCAATCTGACAATATGCTGATGCTCAATTTGAACACCTTTTGGCTGGCCGGTTGACCCCGACGTGTACATGATATACGCCAATTGCGAAGGAGAGGTCTCGACTTCGAATGGTCCGTTGGACTGATTCGATATGTCCGACACACGAACGGCTTGGATACTTTCATGAACTGGCGGCTGGCTGTCCGCATAGAGCAACACGGATGCACCGCTGTCTTCAAGCATAAAGCGGATTCTATCCTCTGGCTGGGCTGGATCAATTGGTACATAAGCAGCCCCTGCTTGAAGAATCGCTAAAATGGCGATCACTGCTTCAGCAGATCGATTCATATACACTGCGACGGCATCTTCTTGTTTCACTCCGCTATCAATCAAATATCCCGCAACACGATGGATTTCTTGGCCAAGTTCTTCATAGGTGAATGCCCGCTCTCCTTCGACTAACGCCAGATGGTCTGGCTGCGTTTGAATGCGTTCTTTCAGAAGCTCAGGAATAGACAGATGCTTTGGATAATCTCGTTCTGTCTTGTTCCATGCTTCAATCTGCTGTTTTTCTTCTTCGGTGATACACGTCACGTCATGAAGGCGAACTTCCGGATTCTCGATGATCTGCTTCATGAGGTTGGTCAGGTGTTTCGATATTTTTTCAATGACCTCTTCTTCAAAAGCCACCGCATTGTATTTGATTTTCAATGTCCATGTTTCACCTGGATATACGAGGACATTTAGATCGAAATTCGTTTGTTCAAATCCGTCTTTTACATCAATGGAAAACCCTAGACGTTCCGACATGGTGTCACCAGATAGCTCTTGATCTAAAGGATAGTTCTCAAACCCGACCAAGTGATCGAAGAGTTGTCCTCCTGCAGCTGTCTGTTGCTGAATGTCATAAAGCGGCATAAAATCATAGTTTTCCGCTTCCAGCGCATGCTGCTGAACTTTTTGAAACAGCTGTTTGAAGGTGTCTTCGTGATTCATTTCTACCCTGACCGGTATTGTATTGATAAAAAGTCCTGCCATCTGTTCTATACCAGCCACACTTGGTGGCCTGCCAGATACGACTGTTCCGAAAGTGACATCATGTGCCGCATGGTAAGTGCCTAAAAGAACCGACCAAACAGCCTGGAATAGATTCGGTGCTGTCACTTGGCAATTCCTTGCGATCTCTTGAATGGTGCTGACCATTTCAGCATCCCATGTGAACGTCCATTCCTGATGGTCATATTGTCCGTTCGCTTCTTTTTGCTGCAAAAGCCCTTGATGCTGAATCGCACCATCTAAGCGATCCTTCCAATAGCCTTCCGCTGCTTGTTGATTTTGCTTGCCAAGCCACTGAATATAATCTGCATAAGGTTTTCCTTGTGAGCGATCCGGCGTTTTGCCGTTCCGATAAGATTCGTAGTAATGAAACAATTTTTTCATCAAAACTCCCATGGACCAACCATCCATGATGATGTGATGGTTGCTCCAAATGAGATGCCAGTTTGTTTCATTCAGTTGAAAAACAGCGACCTTCAATAACAAATCATTCGTTAAATGGAAGCCTTGCTTTCTCACTTGCTTTTTATATTGATCTAGTACCTTTTGCTGTTCCTGATGGTTCAGGTGAGATAGATTCTCTCTATACACATCTAGATTGCGCTCTGCCAGTACAACCTGACGAGGCTTCTGTAATTGCTGATAGACAAAGGCTGTACGGAGAATGTCATATGTGCCGATGAGCTCATTGAGACTTTTTTCAAAAAGATCGAGATCAAACTCCCCTCTTATTCCAAGCTCCAGCTGTGTGAAATAAGAGGACGAATTAGGGTCTAGCATGGCATGATATAACATACCTTCTTGCATTGGTGTTAAAGGATATACCTTTTGAATCTTCTGTTTGCTCATAGTCCACCTCTTCGTTTGCTTAAAATATATCCATTAGCTTTTCAAGTTCATCCATGGTCAGGTCATCGTCTCCTACATCACTAGGCGTAATTTGCGCTTCATCTTGTGATACACAATGTGAGATGAGTGCCTTCACGTTCTTTTCTAAAAGGTCCTTGAACTGTTCCATCGTCTGCTCTTCAAATTCAAGCTGGTGATATGACATCGTCATCTGGAACATGCCCTGTTCTACGAAACCAACAATATCTAATGCATGAGGTTTCTCTGATTCTGGACTTAATGATTGACCTGCCTGCCAAGTGGATCGACTTAGTTCACCCCCGCCAATCTGTTCATCAAACTGACCAAGATAGTTAAAGCTGATATCTGGCGTGACATCAAATGCGAGACCGTCCTTCATTTTGTCAGGCGTTAAGTATTTTAAAACGCCATAGCCGATTCCCTTGTTCGGAATGTGTCTGAGCTCTTCTTTCAAAAGCTTGATTTGATACGAAAGATCCTCCGCATGCGACAAATCAAGCAGCACAGGATACATGCTCGTAAACCAGCCGATGGTCCGCGACACATTGACCGCCGGAAGGATGTCCTCCCTTCCATGTCCTTCAAGGTGAATAAAGTGTCTGTCTTCTCCTGTCCACTCTTTCAGGGTCAATCCTAAAGCGGTTAGCAAAATGTCGTTGATTTCCGTGTGGTACGCCTCATGTACTTCTGTCAGTAGGCTGCGTGTTTCTTCCTCAGACAGCGTAAAGCGAATGGTTTTTGTATGCAGCATTCTTTGATCCTCTGTGACATGATCCTTTTGCAGAGGTGCAGTTAAATGCCCAAGTACCTTTTTCCAATAGTCCCTTTCTGCCAGCAGCTCATCTGACACTGCGTATTCCGTCAACTTCTGGGCATATGCTTGGAATGAATGTGTTTTTTCAGGAAGTGTCAGCTCCTCCCCGCGCTTCGCCTGCTCATAAAGAGCCATGAAGTCTTCAAGGAAAATACGCCATGACACACCATCAATGACAAGGTGATGTACAACGAGCAATAAGTGATCTCCATGATCCGTACGGAAAATCGCAGGTTTGACTAATGGTCCCTCTGTTAAAGAAATACTCGCCTGCACTTCATTTGCTAGCTTTTCTACCTGCTGGATTTGCTGTGATCGTTCTCCTTGTACTTCTATCACGTCCACCGCTACATCGTTTTCGTCTACTCCACGATGACGCTGGATGATGCGTCCTTCTTCTATCGGATAAACCAATCGCAAAGCATCATGATGGGTCATCATCTGCTCGAACACTTGTTTGACAAGCACTTCATCCAAACCATTTGCGGCATGGAGCATAACGGACTGATTCCAATGATGTTGGTTGCTGAAGTTCCGTTCAAAGAACCAGCGCTGAATTGGTGTTAAAATGACCTCTCCTTCCACAGGTGATTGATCAGCTGTGAGAAGGTCCGCTTCTTCGATATATGGGCGAAGCTCCGCAATCGTTGGATATTGGAAAAGCAGTTTCATATCGAGCTTCCAGCCTTCTTGCGTGAGTCTGCTTGCCATTTGGATGCCTTTAATCGAATCTCCACCAAGGAAGAAGAAATGGTCGTGAATACCGACTTGGCTGACGCCAAGCACATCTTCCCAAATGCCGCAAAGCAGTGCTTCCACTTCATCTCTTGGCGCTTCGTATGCTGTTTGATTCGCTTCCACATCAGGTGCTGGCAGTGCTTTGAGATCTACTTTTCCATTTGCCGTCATCGGCAGTTGGTCTAGCTTGATGATCCATGATGGCACCATATATTCTGGCAAGATGCGCTTTAAGTTTTCTTTCAACGTATCCGTTTCTTTATCTGTGATGACGTAAGCGACAAGAGCGTCTTGATCACTTGCGTCTTTGGCCGTTGTCACGACGGCTTCTTTCACTTCATTTAGCGTAAGGAGCTGTGCTTCAATTTCTGACAGCTCAATCCGGAAGCCGCGGATGTTCACTTGATGGTCTTTTCTACCGAGATAAATCAGCTCGCCATCCTCGGTCCATTTCACCAAGTCGCCTGTACGGTACATACGCTCTCCTGGATAAAACGGATCTGGGACAAACCGTTTGTCCGTTTCCTCTGGGAGATTCCAGTAGCCTCTTGCCAGTCCTTTCCCCGCAATCACGAGCTCACCCGGTACGCCTTGCGGCGAGAGGTCATATAACGAACCCATAATGTAAAAACGAGTATTGGCAATCGCTGTTCCGATAGGAAGCGTGCCTTGATCTGGATCAATGATCCCGCTTGTCGCCACGACCGTATTTTCTGTTGGGCCGTAGTTATTGACGAGTTTGTATGGAACGGGCTTCACCTGTTTCAGCTTGTCCCCGCCTGTCAGTAAGTAACGGAGAGAATGATTGTCCATCGACATAAACTGCTCACATAGCTGTGTTGGCAGGAATGCAATGGTGATGCCTTCGTGATTAAAATACGAATTGAGCTTGATCATATCGAGGCGAATCGCTTCGTCGATGATATGGAGCTCTGCGCCGGCCATCCACGTCGGGAACATCTCCCAAATGGAGGCATCAAAGCCAAAGCCGGCATATTTGGCGGTTCGGTCTTGTTTCGTCACCTGGAAGGCATCATTGTGCCAGTAGGCGAGATTGACAAGGGACTGGTGCTCGACCATGACACCCTTCGGCTGTCCAGTCGTTCCAGATGTGTAAATCATATAGGCGAGATCCGTTGGTTTGATAGGAACCTGAATCTCGTGCGCTTCTCCTTCTACCGCCTCTTCTATTGAGAGGGTATGACCTGTGAAAGAAGGTGGTGCAGTGAGCCCTTTCTGAATCAGAAGGACCTCTGCCCTGCCATCTTCCAACATGTAGGCAATGCGCTGCGCTGGATAATCGGCATCAATTGGTACGAATGCCGCACCTGCCTTGAGCACACCGAGAACAGCGGCTGTCATCTCGAGCGATGGACGCGTGAGAATGCCGATGCGGTCTCCCGGTTTTGTGCCGCTGGACATAAGTCTTGCGGCGACTGTATTCGCCCGGTTGTTCAGTTCTTCATACGTCCAGCTTGTGCCGCAGAAGGATGCGGCTTTTTGATGAGGTACTTCCTGTGACTTCGCCTCAATCAATGCATGAACCGTTTGATCTGTCGGGACATTTAGGATAGGGCCTGACCATTCATCAAGCAGTTTTTGCTGCTGCGCTGGTGATAATAATTGCATCTGATCTAATAATTGATCTGGTGCTGACACCATTTGTTCGATCAAGTAAAGGAAATACTCCTTCCACTTCTCAATCGACGACCGTTCAAAGATAGAAGAATTATAATCAAACACAAGCTCGATTTGATCGTCAGATTCGTTTCCAGTTAAGGTTAAGTCAAATTTCGCTATGTTCTCATTGAACGGCTGGGGAATGATATCAAGTCCATCCATCGACAGGTCACGAATATCTGCATTTTCCATCGAGAACACCACATCAAAGATTGGATGGCGGCTTGTGTCGCGAACCGTTTGCACTTGGTCCACCAATTCTTCAAATGGGTAAAGTTGATGTTCATTTGCCGCTAACACAAGCTCATGAACTGTTGACGCAAATTGAGAAAATGTCTGGTGTCCTTCTGGTTTTGTTCTGAGTGCCAGCGTATTCACAAACATGCCGATGACTGATTGAATATCAGGATGGGTTCTGCCCACCACTGGAGAACCGATCATGATGTCTTCTTGTCTCGAAAGTTTGCTTAAAAGCGTACTGTAGCAAGCAAGCAGTACTGTATACGTTGTACTGTTGAGTGATCTAACCAGCTCATCCAATTGCGATTTAAGCGCACCGTCTATAGCGAATTCGACGCGGCCCCCTTCAAACGTCTGAACCTTTGGTCTCGGAAGATCCTCAGGCAGTGCCAAAACAGGCAGTTCTCCTTGTAATTGTTCCAACCAAAACGCCGCTTCAGCCTCTTTTTTCACAAGAGATTCTTCACTGTTTGACCAAACCGCATAGTCCTTATATTGAATAGGCAATTCATCAAGTTCGTCTCCTCGATACAAGATCGATAGCTCATCAATTAAAATACCGACAGACGCACCATCTGAAATGATGTGGTGCATATCAATCAACAGATAATGAACACTCTCCGATTCAGACACAAGTCCCACTCTAAGCAGCGGCGCTTTTTCTACATCAAATGGACGGATAAAATCATTCATTAATTGCTGAATGTCTCGGCCTTCCCCTTCGATGTTTTCAATGTTCACAGAAACATTCGTTTCAATTCGCTGAACAGGTTCACCCTGAACGAAGTCAAAGCTCGTACGGAATGCTTCATGACGATGAACAAGCTGGTCAATGGCTTTTTTAAATCGTTTTTCATCAAATACACCTTCAAGCTTTAAAGCAGCTGGCATATGATAGCTCTGCTCGGCATCTGTCATTTTTTGCAGAACAAACAATCTTTTCTGAGCAGATGTCACTGGATAAAAAGCCGCTTCTTCCGCTTTCTCCACTCGTCTGATTTCAGTTCGATCTGTTTGATCCACCGCAAGGGCAAACGCCTCTAAAGTGGGTGATTCAAATAATGTTTTCAACGTACATTCCACATGCATCTCTTCATAGAGCCTGTTCAACATTTTCATGCCGCGCAGTGAATGACCACCGCATTCAAAGAAATGATCACGTCTGCCGATTTTCGGAACTTCAAGAACTTCCTCCCAAATGTGTGCCAATATACGCTCTGTATCTGATTGAGGAGGGACGTATTCATTTGAAGCCTGCTCACTTACATCAGGTACCGGTAATGCTCGTCTATCTACCTTGCCATTCCCCGTTAGTGGCAGCTCGTCTAATTGCATGAAGAAAGCTGGCATCATATAAACAGGGAGTTCTCGTCCTGCTTGCTCACGTAAATCCGACAGTGGAACAGCACCTTCTGCTGTGAAATATGCACACAATGTTTCATTTGATAACGCAATGACAACGGCTTTCTTCACTTGCGGATGCTGCAATAGCTGGTGTTCAATTTCGCCAAGCTCGATACGCTGACCTCGAATCTTGACTTGATGATCGATTCGCCCAATGAATTCAATATCTCCATTTGACAGCCATCGTGCGAGATCGCCCGTTTTGTACATGACTTCACCAGATCGGAAAGGATTTTCAACAAACTTTTCGCTCGTTAGTTCTGGCTGGTGATAATACCCCTTGACCAGTCCGTCACCTGCGACACAAAGCTCTCCAGCTACTCCCGGCGGCTGCACATGTCCAAACTCATCGACAATATAAACAGCCGTTTGACTCACCGGCTTTCCGATCGGAATCGACAGTGCTTGTTCTTCAATGTGATTCACCGGATAATACGTTGTGAAAATTGTGCTTTCAGAAGGTCCATACATATGAATAAGTTTGTCTTCTCCAACCGTTTCAAGGGCTGCCACAACATGCGGCACAGAAGCACGTTCCCCGCCAAACAGCACTTTTCTGACGTTTTTTAGGCTGCCTTTTTTCATATCAATCAGTAAGTGAAATAGAGCGGTCGTGATCATTAAAATACTGACTTTTTCCTTCTCAATCGCGCCAGAAAGCTCATTCATATTTAAAATGTGATCCTTTGGCAAAACAATGAGTTTCGCTCCGTTCAATAAAGCACCAAACACATCAAACATAAATGCATCAAATACATAGTTTGAAATGCTCATCACCGTGTCTTCATGATGAATGGTGAGATAATTCGACTGCTTCACTGTTCTCAAAATGTTCCGGTGCGTCACCATGTTCCCTTTAGGTTTGCCTGTCGTACCAGATGTATAGGTTAAATTCGCCAAGTCCAAAGGCGAAACACATACAATTGGATTGCTCTCTGACTGCTGATCAACGGCTTGATCTTCTATTTCTATGATTTTCCCTTCAAACGCAGTAAGCACAGAACGATGACGCAGCACCTGATGGGTCAGGACAAACTGTGCACCACTATCTGTCAAAAAGTGCTTGATACGTTCATCAGGGAAGTCAGGATCAATTGGCACATATACACCGCCAGCCTTTAGCACAGCTAAAACCGACAGCACCATCTCATTGGAACGTTCAAAGAATAAAGCCGCTTTCATCCCTTTTTCAAAACCATGTTCGTGTAAATAATGAGCCAGCTGGTTCACTCTGCGATTCAGCTCTTGATAAGAAAGAACCTCATCTTTACATTGCAAAGCAGGCTGATGACCATGCTGCTGTACTTGTGATTCAAATTGCGTCACAATGGTTTCTTCCGCAGGATAAGGCGTAGGTAACGGGTTCCACATCTTCAATTGAGCCGCTGCCTCTTGTTCAGACAGTAAGCGGTATGATTGAATCGCTTGCTCCGGCACTTCAACCATCTGCTCCAGAAGATAAACATAATGCTTCAGCATCTGCTCGGCTGTAATTCGTTTAAATAACGCCGTACTATAATCGAGAACAAAAGAAAGACCATGACTTGACTCCGTCGCTTGAAGTGTGAGATCAAACTTCGCAATATGGAAATTGGTTTCCTCGACTTCGACTTTCATCTCTCCAATATGCTGGGCTGTTGAATGATCTGGCGTTAGAGTAAAGACCGTATCAAATAATGGATGGCGGCTAAAATCTCTTTGCACATTTAGCTTTTCAAGCAGCCGCTCGAATGGATATTGCTGATGCTCAAACGCCCTCATCGTCTTTTCCTTTACTTGCTCAATCAACTGTGTCATTGAACCGTTCGGATCTACCTCTGAACGTAAAGCAAGTGTTTGGACAAACATGCCGATCATGTCATTCAAATCTGCATGCACCCGGCCTGCTGTTGGCGTCCCCACTACAAACTCCTTTTGACCTGTGTATTTTGCAAGCAATGTATAGTAAGCAGAAAGCAACACGGTATACAGCGTCGTATGATGATTCGCTGCAAGCTCCTGCAAACGGCCTGTTAACGTCTCATCGATGTTTCTGAGAACGCGGTCTCCAGCGAAAGACTGGACAGCCGGACGCTGATAATCAGTTAGCAGCTGCAAAGCAGGGATAGCTCCTGAAAATTCTTTCAGCCAGAATGCTTCATCTATTTGCCCGCCTTGCTCTGCCTGTTGTTCTTGCCAAACAGCATAATCTTGATATTGAAGCTTCAATGGCGCTTTCACTAATCCCTCATATGCGTCAGACAGCTCACGCAGCATTAAATCAATTGAAAGACCATCTGAAATCAGATGATGCATATCGAAATAGAGAAGATGCTCCTGGTCATGTAAAGACTGTAGCCCAACACGCAAAAGCGGAGCCTGCTCAAGATAAAAAGGTCGGACGAATTGACGCATGTTCTCTTCCATCGTGCTGCCTGTCACCTGTTCTATTTGAAATGGGACGGATGAAGCTACCCGCTGACGAGGGACTCCTTTGACTGTATGAAAAGAAGTGCGCAGCACATCATGACGTGCGATCAGTTTTTCAAAAGCTCCCTCCAACTTCTCTCGTTGCAGCGTTCCTCTTAATTTCACAACAGCAGGCATATGATAGGCGATGCTCTGCTCCAGCTGAGTCACCATATAAACACGCTGCTGCGCTGGTGACAGTGGATAATCGGCGGCAGTCGGTGCTTTCGGTATGAACACTTGTGAAGACTTTTCCGCTTGTTCAATATAAACAGCAAGTGCTGCAATCGTTTGCTGTTCAAATAAAACAGATAAAGGGACCTCCACTTGAAAAGCCCGCTGAACGAGTGTAAGAACTTTCATCGCTTTGAGTGAATGCCCGCCTATGTCAAAGAATGAGTCGTACACACCTATGTTCTCTTGATGAAGAACGTCTTCCCACAAACGAACAAGCTTCGTTTCTACATCGTTTCTAGGCGCTACATAAACAGCACTGACAGCCTTATCTCCTTTTAATGCAGCAAGCGCACGCCGGTCGACTTTTCCGCTAACTGTCAGTGGAAATGCCTCAAGCTGCTTGAAATAAAGCGGCATCATATAAGCTGGCAGCTGATGTTTGATAGCGGCTTGCAGGGTGTCCACGGAAAGAAATTCTTGTCGTGCTTGATAGTAAGCACTTAAAGCCTTTCCACCGTCCGGTTCATCCACGACAAGGACGACAGCCTGATCGACTCCGTCTACCCGCTCCATGACCGCCTCAATTTCACCTGTTTCGATGCGGTAACCTCTTATTTTTACTTGGTCATCTATTCTTCCAAGGTAATCAATTGTGCCATCTGGAAGCCATCTCACTACATCACCTGTGCGATACATCCGGTCTTCAGGGAAAAATGGATCTGGTCTGAATGCCTTCTCCGTTAATTCAGGCTGATTCACATAGCCCCGTCCAACTCCTATTCCCGCAATGCATAGTTCTCCCACAGCTCCCTGCACCTGTAGTTGTTCATGTTCATTTAAAATATAAATCCGGTGATGGCCCAGTGGCTTTCCAATTGACACATAGCGCTGTTCTGGTGACTTCTGCAGCTCACTGAGATCTAGACGGTGAACCGCCGCATCCACACACGTTTCTGTCGGACCATACACATTCCACAAGGCAAAATCGGGCTGGCTGACACGCACAGCTTCAATCAGCGCCTGCGCTGCTTTCGCAGGGAGTGCTTCTCCCCCAATCAGCATGTGAGTCAGTGCAAGCCCATCCAAATCCGCTGCAAGTAAAAGCTGCACATGTGCTGGCGTTCCATCTGTTGCTTTGATTTGACGTTCTTTGTAATAAGCCGCTAGCTGTACACCGTTTCGTGTCGTTTCTCTTGGCACAATATGAAGCGTATGTCCAAATAAAAGAGCAGCAAAGATTTGTTTAACAGAGGCATCGAAATGGAATGGTGCAAGAAGCGCCACTTGAAGCTGATTTGCCCCCTCATACACTTCGTGATGCAGGGCATGAACCAAATGATGCAGCTGAAGATGCTCGATCATCACTCCCTTCGGCTTTCCAGTCGTACCCGATGTATAAATGAGATAAGCCAAATCCTGTGATGTCGTCTGATCGATCAGCTCAGGCAGCGGACGATCTTCTAATTCCATATGCTGCTGGACAATCATTTTTTCCGCAATGGATGAATATCGCTGAACAAACGATTCTTCTGTTAAAACGATAGAAGCACCAGAATCTTCTACAATAAATTGAATGCGTTCCTCAGGTAATGCCGGATCGATCGGTACATATGCACCGCCAGCTTTTAATATCCCAAAAATGGCAGCCATCGCATCTGCCGTCCGTTCCATTAAAACGGCAACTGGTACATCACGCGAGACACCTTTCATCTGTAAAAACCGTGCCAGTTTGTCCGCTTTTTGATACAGCTCTCCATAAGTGAACGTTCCATTTTCCGCTACCACAGCTGCCCGTTCTGAATACGTTTTAGCTACCTCATCAAATAAGTGGTGAACTGGTTTCGCTCCTGGTAAATCAAATGCTTCTCCCTTAGATAATTGAAGCAGCTGCTTTTGTTCATCTGCTGGCAGTAAAGAGAGAGCCCCAATCAGCTGATCTGGCTGAGAGACTGCCGCCTCCAGCAAAATCATCAATCGATCAAACAGCTTACTCATATCGTCTTCACTAAATAGATCTGTACGGTAATCCAAATCAATGGTCAATGTATCTGTATCCCAGCGGTCTTTCACATGAATCGATATATCATTCATTCCGCTTCCACTAAAAATCGGCTCCGTAATGAACGAAAGATTCTCTTTTTTCTGCCACTGCATGACCTGATACTCTAAAGAAATATCAAACAGGCGTCCTGTAAATCCATCTCTTTCCCTTAAATCATTCATGAGCACATTGTAAGGATATTTTTGATGACGCAAGATCTTCATCTGATCCGCCATGACTTGCTTCACGAAATCAAGAAACGTGAGGGATCCTTGCACAGATGCGCGCATCGGAATGGTCGACACAAACATCCCAATCATCTTTTTTTCCTTTGCATTTGTCCGATTGCCCATAAAAGTTCCAAGGACCACATCCTCCATGCCGCTAAATCGGTGCAAGTAAATATAGACAGCGGACATAAACATAGAAAGCATACTGACTTTCTCTTCTTCACAAAAAACGCGAAGCTTCTCCTTTAAAGCATCTGGAATATCCCCTGAAAATCTCTCCGCATGTAAGCTCATCTCGTAACCTTTATGCGGTGTTAAAGAAGCGAAATCTGGAATATTGGAAAATTGCTCGTTCCAAAAAGCTTGGTCTTTCTGAAAACGTTTAGAAGATTCATAAGTTTGCTCACTCATGATGTGATCAACGAAGGAAATGTCTTCAATTGGGGAGATGTCTGTCCCCTGCAGCATGTCATGGTATAGATCAATGATTCGGTTTCCCATCAAGATAATTGAAATACCATCAGCCACAATATGATGCGCTTTACAGAACAGCCAGCACTCTTGATCACTGATTTGAAAGACCGTAAATTCAATTAAGGAACGATCAATCAGTTCCATCGGCTCACGAATCTCCTCGTTCGCCCACGCCCTGACTTCCTTTTCACTCCAGCCTTTCACCAAACGAATCGGCTGTTTTTCATATGGCTTGATATATTGAACGGGCTCCTCCTGCTCATGTTGATACACTAGCCTTAAACGAAGAGAATCAGTTTCACGAATGTACGCTTGAAGCACATCCACGATCAAAGAAGGATTTAGACCTGATACCGATCTTAACTTGGCAAACCCACCCAAATTAGAAATACTTGTGCCTGGATAAAATCTTTCCGTGTAGAATACTCGCTTTTGCGCATGTGTTAAGGGGTAATAAACTGTACTCATTCTCATCCTCCGCTCTTCTATGTTTTCTCCACCAACTGTGATACCCTGCACCCTCTATATCAAAAGAACCAAGTCTATTTCATTAAAATAGACGGAATAACAGAAAAGGAGCCCACCCCGAATAAAACGGAGGGACTCCCATTTTGATTCGGTAACCTGCCGACCATAGTAAAAAAGCAACTTTTACCTTAGGACATGGCTTTGCGTCTCTATGTTTCCATAGATTTGCCTTTTTCTTCTTTTCTTTTAGATATTTTCTATTTACGTCCACTTTATATGAAATTATTGTTTTTTTCACCGAAAAATGGGTGTAAAGATTCATGCGTTATGCCGAAGGGATCACATCATAATTTACGATATTTACCGAAAATAACTAATAATAGTTGCGTTCCACCGAAAATAAATGACCAATTACCGCAAAAATTTCATGTTTTTCCTTAAATTTTTCAAATATGACCGAAAATGTAGGAGAGAGGTCTCCTATCACGCCTCGCATTTTCTTAAACCTTAAGAACTACATTCCATAAAACTTTGAATATTTTTACCATAAAAAACAATACAAAAAGAGCTGTCATTTCAAATGACAGCTCCTTGTTTCTTCATTATATTTACATCACCTTAGACAGACCAATCGTTTTCTCAATAATGAGCAACGCAATGATAGAAATGATAATAAATATGACAGATATCGCATTGACACTCGGATCAAAAGTTTGCTCAATGTAATTAAACGTCCTCACGGGAATCGTAATGGTTTGAGGTGAAGAAACGAACAAACTAATCGAGATTTCACCAAATGATGTCACAGCAGAAAACACCCCACCTGCGATAATGCCAGGCTTGATCAAGGGCAGTGTCACACGAAAGAAAGTACGTATGGGCCCTGCACCAAGATTCATGGAAGCTAGCTCAAGACGTGGATCAAGATTTGAAACACTGACACCCACGGTTCGTACCACATAAGGAAAACCAATGATGACATGCCCAATGACTAATGCCCACAAAGACCCTGTAAAACCCATAGCCGTAAACAAATACAGCATCGCAATCCCTAATACCACCTGAGGAATCATAAGAGGTGACAAAATAAAGGCTTGAACAGCTTCCTTTCCCTTAAAGGAAAGCCTTGCTAAAGCATAAGAAGCCATCGTTCCTAAAAGAACAGTAAGCGGCGTCACAATCAATAACAGAATCACGCTGATACGTAAAGATTCCATCCATTCTGGATTCGACACGACCTCATGAAACCAGCGAACGGAAAACGAAGTCGGCGGGAATTCAGGAAAGGCATTCGGACTAAAAGCAGAAAGAACAATGACAAGAACAGGTACGGTTAAAAAGAGATAAACGAGTGAGCCTGCGGTCCATATCAGAACCGAAAGCAAACGGTCACTTATTGATTTTTTACGCATGCATCCTCGCCTCCCAACGCTTCAATAGATAGCTTAATAGACTGACGACCGCTAGCACACAAATCAATAAAGTAAAGGACATCGCAGCGGCAAGAGGCAAATTATACACCTGCATGACCTGCTGATAAATGGACAGTGGCAAGAGCGGCTGCATCCGTCCGCCGACTAGCAGAGGGGTAATATAGCTTCCTGCTGCAAGTGAGAAGACAATAATTGCTCCGGTGATCATGCCTGGAATCGTAAGCGGCAAGGTCACATGAAAAAATGTCCGAATACGACCAGCACCAAGACTCATAGAAGCCGGTCTTAAGTGACGGTCCATATCCGTTAAGCTCGTTGCAATAGGCAGCACTGCAAAAGGCAGCATCACTTGAACATAAGCAATAATGACCGCATTCATATTCCACAGCATCGATAGCGGTTTCTCAATCAGATGTAAATCGATCAGCATGCCATTGATCAAACCATTTTGCGAAAGAAGAACGATCCAGGCAAATGTCCGAATGACGACACTCGTCAAAAGCGGCGATACAAGTAAGATATAGAAAAAAGCCCGCAATCTTGGATGAGGTGCTTTCACTAGCACATAAGCTGCAGGATATGCCATCAATAAACAAATCACCGTTGTCTGTAAGGCCACCCACACAGTACTTCCAATTGCTTTCACATATGCATCTGTCGTAAATACATGTAAATATTGAGACAAACTATAGGATTGTAACGTATTCATCATCGAATCCACATCACGAAAACTGAGGACAAACATCATCACAAGCGGAGCAAGAAGGAATACAACTAGAAACAAACAAGCTGGCAGCAGCATAAACCAATGAAAGCGCTGATTCTTTTTTTTGATTCGCATCACGCATGCACCTTCGAATCTAAGAAAACAATATCTTCAGGCTGCCAATGAATATGCACAGTTTCTCCAACTCGAGGCAGCTCGGGAAATGCTGCGTCTGATGCATGGACAATGATTTCACCTTGATTAAGCCCAACGACCAAACGTAAAGAGTGCCCAATATAACTGACATCTGCCAACACGCCTGTGACATGATTTGGCTGAACTTCCTCCCCGCCAGAAGATAACTTGATTCTCTCAGGACGCAGCATGAGTAAATGCTTCTCGCTCTTCTCTTTAAATGCGGCTTTTAGCTGAACTTGCTTCCCGTTTGATTGAATGAAATGTGGAACAGTGTATGTGGAAGTAACTTCATCATACTTCGCTTCAAATAGATTGACCTGTCCGATAAATTCAGCAACAAAACGATTATTTGGCTGACGATATACTTCTAAAGGTGTCCCAATCTGCTGAATTTTCCCCTCACCTAATATCCCAATTCGGTCGGAAAGACTTAAGGCTTCCTCCTGATCATGCGTCACAAGAATAGTCGTAATTCCGACATTCCGTTGAATATTTCGCAGCTCCGTCTGCATATTTTTTCTTAGCTTTGCATCTAGGTTACTAAGTGGTTCATCCAGAAGGAGAACGGCAGGCTGGATAGCAAGTGCACGTGCAATTGCGACCCGTTGCTGCTGACCACCACTTAATTGGTGCGGCATACGTTTGGCAAATGACTCTAATTGAACAAGAGACAAACTCTCCATCACCTTTTGCTTGATTTCCGCCTTCTTTTTCTTTTGAACCTTCAACCCATATGCAACATTATCAAATACGGTGAGATGTGGGAAAAGTGCATAGCTTTGAAAGACCATCCCCGTTTTCCTTTGATAAGGAGGTAAAGTCGTCACATCATGATCACCAATATAGACGACTCCTTTTGTCGGTTCTAAAAAACCGCCAATGATATTGAGTAAAGTTGATTTTCCGCAGCCACTAGGGCCAAGAAGGGAGAAAAACTCTCCCTCTTTTACCGTAAGACTGACATCATCAAGAGCAATCTGTTCGCCGAAATGCTGGCTGATATGTTCTAAATTGATTCCACTCATGCGATCACCTATTTTCCTCCGCCTAATACTTCATTCCATCGATTCGTCCATTGACCGAGCTCTGAAGTCGCTGTTTCATAATCTACCCAAGTCAGCTTGCTATAATAATTTTCGCCAACCTTCACTTTCCCTTTAATCTTGTCTCCGTATTTCACATCAGAATTCGACATACCGTAGTAAGATTTTTCTGAGAAGGCTTCTTGAGCTTCTTTCCCACTAAGGTAGTTTAATAGCTTATAAGCCGCTTCCTCATGCTGACTTCCCTTTGTTAACGCCCAGCTCGCAACTGCTGCCACAGCGCCTTCTTTCGGATATGAGAATCCAATATCCATCCCTTCTTCTTCAAGTGCAAATGCTCGGCCATCCCAATATGGAACTGCCGTCACGTCACCACGTTCTAACAGCGTTTGAATAGACCCTGGGTTATCAGGAAAAGCAGCTACACGCCCTTTTAATTGTGCGAGGCTTTTAAATGCTTTATCAATATCCTTAGGATTTGATTCTGTCCCTCCTTGAGCATGGACAAGTGCAGAGAAAAATTGTAAGCCCGCTGAATAAGTTGGGGAAGAAATCGCCACTTTCCCTTTCAGCTGATCGCTCCATAAATCTGTCCAGCTGTTTGGCTCCTGTTTGACAAGATCTTTTCTATAAGCAATTCCAAGCTGTCCCATACTAAAGCCTGCTGCATATTGTTTTCCATCAACAGTGAGTTTCTTTTGAACAGAACGATAAAGCTTTTTCACATTTGGCGCTTGATCTTCATCAATAGGCGCAAGAACGTTTGCCGCAATACCTCTTTGAATCGTATCAGGCTGTAAAATAAGCAAATCATACGGTGGATTTTTACCATTAGATGCTTTTAATTTTGTAAACCATTCAGAATCTGCCCCAGAGACCGTTTGTACTTTAATGCCTGTATCCTTTTCAAACTTTTCGAGGATTGGCTTAATATTCTTTTCCCAATCCCCTCCGTAGACACCAACGATCACAGTCTGCTGCTGTTTACTTTGATCCTGCCCATTTCCTCCGCATGCAGACAGCAGTAACATGACGGATAGGACACCTGCAAATATGGCGATTACTCTTCTTTTCATGATTCATTTCCCCCTTTTTGTTGATTCAACTGACGAAGTGCTTGAATAATATCCATCTTTGTTAACGGTTCCTGTCTATGACTAAAATGAGAATGAACCGCATGTTTATAGTGCGTACGCTCATTTGCTGGGTATGAACGAAGCTGCACAGCAAGCTCACTGCTGGCTTCGTCCGTCCACACTTTCTCATAAGCTGCTCTTTGTTTTCCAAAATCCCAAGCGACAGCATCAGCATCATTCATCTTTTCACGAAGCCTGCTCGTCTGCTCGTCATCAATTTTCCATTCATTATGATCTCGATAGACTTTGACGCCATATTGCTGAAGTGCTCTTTCTTCACTTAATAGCCCTGCTTCCACTTCATGAAGGACTTTTTCTTTCGTTCTAGCAAATGGATTCCCCCATCCTCCTCCACTTGGTGAAACCAATTGAACAATATCGCCTTTTTCAAGACGCATGACATCAATTTTCGGCTGGTTTTTTGTCTCCCCATTTGGTTTGGTCAATTTCACCTCACCAACTGCTCCTGCACGTCCACCCATTAACCCCCAAGGTTGAAACTTCATTCGTTCCATTCCTCGTGCCGTCACCATCGATTCTGGCTTGATCATTTCAAATTCTAAACCAATCGCATGTCCCCCTCTATGTTCCCCTGCTCCACCTGTGTTCGGCAGCAGTTCATATCGGTGTACATGAATATCAATATGCTGTTCCAAGCTCTCAATGGGTGTATTTTTTAAAAATCCTGACGAATGATCAATTCCATCGACTCCATCAGTCCCTTTTTGAGCACCGCCGCCTCCGCCTAACGGTTCGACCACAGACATTTTTCTGCCTCCTGTTTGATCATCAGGAACAGAGAGAACGACGATAGCGGATTGACCTGCACCTGCCGCCGGCACTGCTTCAGGCAACAGCTTACCAATAGCACCTAGCACGACATTATACAGTCTCATTGTAATGGAATGCCGAATACCGACAGAAGCCGGATATTCTGGATGGACAAGCGTTCCTTTAGGTGAAATCACGTCTATCGGATACGTAATCCCACCATTAATCGGAATAAAAGGATCTTTACTAATGATGTAATTAATCAATCCTTGATATAAGAAGGAGTGCTTTTGACCATTGGTGACAAGATTAAAAGCTGTCTTAACTTGCGGGTCACACTCAGAGAAGTCCAGTGTCAGCTGTTTCCCTTTGACCGTCAGCTTGATCTTTAATCGGATCGGCACATCCGAAATCATATCATCATCCAAATAATCAGCGAATTCACTCGTTCCATCAGGAATGGCTTCAATGACTTTTCCGGCGCGATCCTCTGCTTGCTTCAGCAGATCAATCATTCCTTGCTTCACTTCGTTTTTTCCAAATTTCTCGATCATTTCTTTTAGTCTGATTTCTGCTGTATTAACAGCGGCAATCATCGCATTAATATCGCCATCATTTAAATGACTCGCCCGGCTATTAGCTCTTAAAAAGGTACGAACAACCTGATTCTCTTTTCCACCTTCATAGATTTTCACTGGTGGAATTCTTAATCCTTCCTGATGAACATCTGTTGCAGTTGGAGAAATGCTTGAAGGGACAAGACCTCCCACATCACTTACATGAACAAAAGACCAGGCATAACTGACAATTTCATCTTCTATAAAAATAGGTTTGATGATATGAACATCTGGCAAATGAGTCGCTAAACCGTCTGTCGTATAAGGATCATTTGTGATGATAATGTCACCCGGCTGCATCGGTCCGCTTTCTTCAATCGCTTTTTTGAGACTCAGCCCTAAAAAGATCGTGACACCGACTGTTTTTGGGTAAACAAAGAAATCTCCAGAAGGCGTGGCTAATGCTGTGGCAAAATCCGCCGATTCTTTTACGAATGTTGTAAAGGATGTCCGCTCAATGACATGTCCCATGCCTGATGCAATCGCATTAAAATAACTCCTCATCATCTCAAGCTTTGCTGGATCAGTTCCCATGTAAAGCCGCCTCCCTTGAAATCACCAAGTTTCCTGAATGGTCTATGCTGCCTGCCCATTTTGGCAAAATCAATGTTGTCGTATCATCTTGCTCAATGATGGCAGGTCCTTTCACAACAGCACCTAATGACAAAGTACTCCGATTGTAAACAGATGCTTCGTACTCTTTTTCTTCTATAAAGATTCGTCTGTATGATTGTGGTATTAAAGGCTGTCCGCTGCTTTCATCACCAAGAGAGAAAGGCAGTGGAGGCGTTTCCCCTATAACCCGAACTCGCAAATGAGTAAATTCAATGTTCGCCTGATCATCTCTATGGCCATATTGACGCTCATGCAGGTTGTGGAAAGCTTCAATCAGGTGATAGACGTCTTGTTCCTGCTTTAGCCAATCCACCGATAATGGCAATTCAATCTCAAATGCCTGTCCTTGATAGCGGGTATCTGCTAATAACAAAATGGACGTTTGTTTGATATGTTGAATGTTTTGCTGGCTGAACCAATCCGTTGCTTTGCGAGAAAGCATTTCATAATCTTGTTTTAATTCGTCAATCGTATAGTCTTGTAAGCAGATTTTCTTAGACAACACAGCATCATGGATAAAATCGGCTGTAAGTGCACCTAGCGCACATAATGTTCCTGGACTTGGAGGGACGACCACATTTTTTGCATGAATTTCTCTCGCAAGGAAATTCGCAACAACAGGCCCTGCCCCGCCAAATGCCAACAAACTAAAATCTCTAGGATCAAACCCTTGCTGCTCCATGACATTGCTTAGTTCTGTGTACATATTGGCAACAGCCACTTGAATCAACTGGTCAGCCGCCTGTTCGACCGTTTTATGAAGCTGATCAGCAATTGGCTGAAAGGCTATTTCCGCTGCAGACCGCTGCAATTGTAAATGTCCTCCGGCAAACCGATCTTGATTGAGGTAACCGCATATGAGAAATGCATCGGTTAAAGCAGCCTTTTTTCCCTTTCCATACGAAGCAGGTCCAGGCTGCGAGCCAACTGATTCCGGTCCTGCTTTAAGAAGCCCGCCTTGATCAAGCCATGCGACAGAACCTCCGCCAGCCCCTATCGAATACATTGCAACAGATGGAAGAATGATCGGAAATCCTGAAAGCTGATTTGATTGAGCCATTGTAGGCTGCCCATTTTGAATGATCGAGATATCTGCACTTGTGCCACCAACATCAAACGTAATTAAATTGGGTTCATTTGCAGAAGTTGCAATTCTCGCCGCACCAATTACACCAGCTGCCGGGCCAGAAAAAAGTGTTTTAACGGGTGAAGTGGCTGCACTTTCTGCATCCATTAAACCACCATTTGATTGGGTAATGTATGGAGAAATTGGTACACCTTCTTCTTTCAAGCGGCTTTTCAACGTTTGTAAATATTGTTTCACCTTTGGTTGAATGTACAAATTGACAACAGACATCACTGTCCGCTCATATTCCCTCATTTGGGGCCATAACTCAGAAGACGTCAGGACTTCTAACTGTGGGTAATGATGATGAATATAGGCTTTTGCCTGTAATTCATGAACTGGATTCTGATAGCTATGTAAAAAAGAAATGACAATGCCTGCTAGTTTTTTAGAGATGACCTGCTGGACAGCATCATCTAATTGCTGCAGTTGGAGAGGTTTTTTGATCGAACCATCGTGTATGAGCCTTTCAGAGATTGGATATACATGTTTTCGTGGTATCAATGGTTCTGGCAATTGAGAATTGAAGTCATAAGGAATGGGTAGACGTAAACGCTGTAATGACAAAATGTCTTGAAAACCTTCCGTTACAAAAAGGGCTAAATCTGCTCCCTTTCTCTGCAATAATGTATTAAGACCGATTGTCATCCCGTGTACGAGATATTGTATTTTGGATAAATCGACACCTCTTTCTTTTAGAAGTTTCAGCCCATTGATAATTCCTTGAGCTGGGTCATCTGTCACTGTAGGTGTCTTGAGTTCAGTCAGCTCCCCTGTCGCTTCATTCATCAGCGATAAATCAGTAAATGTTCCACCTATGTCTATTCCGAGCCGATAAGAGACATCCGCCATTTGTACTTCCCTCCTGCAATGTAATTGGAATCATATTTTGATAAATTACGACATTTTTTGATATTTGACTCCATATTATTAAAGCATATCGGTCTAGTCAATTTTATTTTTTTGAAATTTCTGTGTGTTAAAATCTTGAAATTAGCCTAAAAACCAATCATAAAGCCATTTTGCATCAGCATATATGTTTTTTGAGTAGCAAAATTAAATTTTTATGAGTTTGTACAACGATGAAAAGAGCATAAACAGGTAAAAACCGTTTTTCAAACTTTAAAAGACGTTTTTTCAAAACGAGGAGAAATTGGTAAGTAATTCTGCTATACTTCTGTTTACAAAATACGCTAAAGAGAAAGAGAGCTAGCATCTATGAAACTTCTTAAAACCATTCTCTTGCTTTTATTGATTGTCATTGGTATAGCGACAGGCTATGTCCAACTAGGGCAACATAAACAAGAGACGACAAACTCTTCTTATGACAAAACCATTCACTTTCCATCAGATCGATATCCAGAAACTGCGAAGCACATAGAAGAAGCTATTGACGAAGGTCATTCTTCCATTTGCACCATTGATCGAAAAAATAGTGATGAGCAAAGAGACAAATCACTTCATGGCATTCCAACAAAGCGTGGTTATGATCGTGATGAATGGCCAATGGCGATGTGTAAAGAAGGTGGAGCAGGGGCTTCTGTCAAATATGTACGTCCTTCGGATAATAGGGGGGCAGGCTCTTGGGTAAGTCATCAATTATCAGATGATCCTGATGGCACAAGAATCCAATTTATTATCGAGTAGCACTATCTTTCCTTTTTTCACAACAAAAATTTCTGTGTAAGTGCATTCACGTATATCAAACATTTTTTTCATGCCGATAATCCTTAAGGAGGGATACCCTACCTTATACCTAAAGGAGTAAAAAGCATGAAGAAAAAAGGAAAACTGAGGCTTGGCGCCAAAATAATGCTGATCTTTTTAAGTGTCCTCATCGTATTTTCAGCAGTGGTTGGTTATGTAGTGAACCGCGAAATGACAGAGAACATTAAGCAAATGGCCACCGAAAAGGCAAAAGGCGATCTAAAGCTAGGATACGCTTACCTAACTGAAAAGGTTGCTGGCTCGTGGCAGATAAAAGATGGCAAGCTTTACAAAGGAAATACTCAAATCAATAACCATGACACATTGGTTGATCAATTAGCCGAATATACTGGTGATACAATCACGATTTTCCAAGGAAATACCCGTGTTGCCACAAATGTCATGTTAAACGGGAAACGAGCTGTAGGAACTGAAGTCTCACCTGAAGTAAAGGCCGCTGTTTTGGATAAAGGCGAGAATTATTACGGAACAGCCAATGTTGCCGGGAAAGACTACCAAACGGCTTATATGCCCATCAAAAATGATACAGGGGAAACGATTGGTATTTTCTATACCGGTGCAAATCAAAGCATGATTTCACAAATGCTTCAGTCTTTCTTTATTCAATTTGTCACGGTTCTACTGTTAAGTTTAATTGTTTCTGTTATCATTATTTCTATTTTCACAAAGCGGATTCAGACACGTCTCAAACATATGGCATCTGCTATTAAGAGTGCAGGCGAAGGAAATTTAACCATCAACGTGACAGATCACACAGGCGATGAACTTTCTGAGCTGGCAGGTCACTTTAATAAGATGCGTGAGAAATTAAATCACACCATTTTAAATGTAATCAAAACATCTGAATTAGTAGCCACCTCTTCTGAGGAGCTGTCAGCTAGCGCAGAAGAAACGAGTGCAGCATCAGAAAAAATTACCCATACCATTCAAGAAGTCGCTCAATCGTCTGAACAGCAATCAGCCCAAATGACAGCTAGTGAGTACACGATGAGACAAGTATCTAACGAGCTGGTAAACATCACTGAAAATGCGGGACAAATGGCAACAAGAAGCCAGTCCGCACAAGAAATGGCCCAAAAAGGTGTACAAAATATCGGTGAAGTCAATTCACAAATGACATCTATTGCAAAATCAATTGAAGAGAATGGTACAGCAATTCAAGCACTGGAAACACGTTCAGCCGAGATTGATCAAATTTCCAAAGTGATTACAGATATCGCTAACCAAACAAATCTACTTGCTCTTAATGCGGCCATTGAGGCAGCACGCGCAGGTGAACATGGAAAAGGTTTTGCCGTTGTGGCAGACGAAGTGAGGAAGCTCGCAGAAGAATCGCAAACATCATCCAACATGATTTCACATCTCATTTCCGAAATACAAAAAGAGATGAATCATTCGACGAGTGCCATTAAACGAGTACGAGAGGAAGCGGCTCAAGGGGCTGTTCTTATTTCTCATACAGAGGATTCATTTATTGACATTCAGCAGTCAATGAAGGAAATGGCAGATGGCATTAAACATTTATCAGATGCATCCCAAAAAATCGCAGCTTATACAAATGATGCGAAGCAGACCTTTGCCTCTATCACAGAAGGCGTTAAACTGGCGAGTGAACATTCACAACAAGTAGCAGGTTTAACAGAAGAACAATTTGCAGCAATGGAAGAAGTAACAGCTTCATCAGAGGCTCTTGCCCATTTAGCAGGAGACCTAAAAGAAATGGTTTCACAATTTCACATCTAGATCCCTCAAACAGTAGCGCAAGACGGCGACAATCGTCTTGCTGCCTAACATTCTCTTCAATTATCTTACTTTCAAACATTCACTTTTCAACATGATCGCGAGCTGGACAAATTTTATGAATAAAGGAGTTATCTATATGAATGATTTAAATCAAACGTATCCCCTATCTATCTCCTATCACCAAATCACCGTATACACTGGAAGCACGACGCCACCTGTGATTGATTGGACAGATGACGATATTCTTCAAGGATTTGCAACTGGGGATCGAGATATTTCTTTTGAAGGCATCAATAACGGAAAGGCTTCTATTATCGTGACATTAAACAGCCATGAGCCTCCATCATCCGTTGATAGAGTCATCACAGTGCCATTTACTCATTCAAGTGATCAGGTTTATCTGACAAGCGTCATGGCCCAGGTACTGTCTTTCTCCATTCCAAAAGGAGACTATCAGCTCACCTGCTATATATCTGAGCACCCTGATCAAGATCTCTATTATTTTGATTTTCAGACTGCTTAGATCACGCCTGGTCGTACTGCTCAAGCCATTTTTCTGCAAAATCGACTGATTCTCTCATCGGCAATAAATACGAATTGGCTAGCCCGATTTGACTGTGGTTATAACTACATTCTGATTGTAAAAAGTCACGACCAATCTGTTCAAATAGTTCTTCTCTTGTGATGATATCTTGATACTCTTTCCACACCCTCCAACCATTCTCTAAAATGGGGGCCCCTCGTGTCATGAGGTCTTGCTGTGAGATTCGATATTCAGCTAAGTGAAAAGCTGTAACACTCTCGAATGATGTGCCAATTAGCAGCACTTTTGCATCAAGATTGTACATACGTCCAAGAGGTGAATTTTCTCCTAAACCATAAGGAAGCGCATGGTGGTTCAACACTTCATGTTTCCTTTTCCCCCAGGCGGTGAATGAGAAATGAGGATGATTGCTTCTTTCTACGCCTGGGTATTTCCAAAAGGTCTCCGCTACCTTTCCCATTGCTGTTGGAGCTGTGTAAGCCGGATCAAATGCAGGCATCGTGTCTTTGATCGGTTTCCACCAAGAATAAGGAACAGGCGGATTGATCCAATCAGCAGGATCAGACAGCTCTAATGTTTGTGCCGGCATAATCAGTGTTCCTTCATCTGTTAAAATATCCATCATAGCTTGGATAACTGCTATGGCCCCTCCATTCACCCAGCCAATAGATGACAAGGATGAGTGGACACATAAGGTCATGCCCTGCCTCACACCGAGTTGAACCAAATCCGCTTTGATTCTTTCCTTTGTGATCGGCTCAACCTGATGTTCGATTAATTTTTTCATCGTTTATTTCCTCCTGCGCCTCATCTATTCTTGATGAGTGAGACGTTTCACAGCGATAGACAATTTATAATTTGCATGCTTTGTTAGCTCCGTTAAAAATTGATCAAGCTCATCATGACTGGAGAAATGTCCTTCAGCCATATAACAGCCCTCTCCACTAATTTTAAACAGGTTTTTGATTTCTTCCTTTTGATGGAGAAACGATAAAAGCGGTTCATGATCATGACTTCGGGTAAAGAGCTGCAAAAATGTTTGGATGTTCTGCTGTGTCCGCCAGTTAATTGAAATGGTATAGGCTTCAATAATCCCCTCTTCTTCAAGCTTTAAAACTCTATTTTTAGCAGCTTGATCGGTTAAATGGACTTTTTCACCAAGTGCTTTCATCGTCAATCGGCTATTCTTTGAGAGTTCTTTTAATATATCCATATCTGTTTTGTCTAGCATTGGCTCACCTCTTTCAAAAATCAAGTCGTTCCGCTGAAAGACTTTCATGATCCTCTGTCACATGAGGCTCTTTTAATATACTGTAAACTTAATGAGAAAAAAAGGAGGCCTTTCTAATGAAAATAACACTCATTCGTAATGCTACTTTATACCTTCAATATGGTCCGTCAACATTTTTAATCGATCCCTTTTTAGCAGCAAAAGGAACCTATCCACCGTTCCCGCATACTGCCAATCAACATGCAAACAATCCAATTGTTGAGCTGCCTGCAAACATTGATTTGGACAAGATATTACAGCCGGATGCTGTCCTGCTCACTCATTTACATGTAGATCACTTTGACGACGAGGCAAAAAAGAGATTAGCTCAAACTTTGCCGATCTATACTCAATCAGAGAAAGATCGCACGGAAGTAAAAGAAGCTGGATTTCAGCATGTTACATGCATTGAAGATGAAATGGATGTTTGCGGTGTTCATATCAAACGAACTGGCGGGCAGCACGGGACAGGAGAAACCGCTAAACGGATGGGACAAGTGAGCGGTTTTGTTTTCTCTCATCCTGATGAGCCTACTCTTTATATTGCAGGAGATACCATTTGGTGTGATGAGCCGAAAGAGGTTGTGAATACATGCCAGCCAGATATTATTGTGGTCAATAGTGGGGCTGCCCAATTTTTAGAGGGAGATCCAATTACGATGACAAAGGAAGAGATTGTAGACATTCACCATACTCAACCACAAGCTCAAATCATCGCCTGTCACCTTGAAGCCGTGAATCATTGTTTATTAACAAGAGCCGCATTAAAATCTTACATTCAAGAGAATCATGCAGATCAGGCCATTTTTGTCCCTCAAGATGGTGAGACGCTGACCTTTTAACACATAAACAATAAAAACCGGCACCTTGCTGCCGGTTTTCTTAAACTTATGGTCGATGGTGCTGTGGTTTTTTTAGTAATGGAACAAACCCGTTATTTTTTAAGTGATTGTAATGTTCATCCATTCGTTTTGTGATGTGCGTGCCTTGTTCCTTCGTTAACACACCATACTGAACGTATTTTTCGATCACTTCTTTTCGTTTAGACAAAATTTGCTGTTCAAGTACTTCAATTTGTTTTTGTTGCTCTGTCGTTAATTTTACTTGATGCGTGACGGGGCGCTTTTCCATTTGGGGTGTTTCTCCATGAGCCGTATTCACCTGAAAACCAAATAATAGCACCATCGTTAGTATGATCAAACCACTTGTTTTTTTCATCTCTGTCGTTCCCTCCTTTATTCGATTTTAATTTGCGCACTCTTTCCTTTTTTATACATTATTCACCCCATCAAATTGCACATAATATTCTTACTTTTTCGCTTTTCATCTGAAAACGTTGTCCTAACTGAAAAAGCGTGCTATGTTTTGTTTTGTATAAAAAATAGAGGAGGATTCTTAAATGAGTCGTTTTTATCATAGAAAACCTATATGGGTGCTGCTTGTTGTGTCTGCTCTCATGCTTGTCATGTCTGCTTGCAATCAATCAGGCTCATCTCAGTCTGGAGAATCAAAGTGGGATCAGATTCAAAAGAAAGGGAAAATCGTTGTCGCTACTTCAGGTACCTTGTATCCTACGTCTTACCATGATACATCGAACGGCAAGGATCAATTGACTGGCTATGAAGTGGAAGTCGTCAAAGAAGCATTTAAGCGCCTTGACGTAAAAGTAGAATTTAAAGAAATGGGTTATGACGGTATGCTCAGTGCCATTAATTCAGGTCAGGTGGATGCCGCTGCAAACGATATCGACATCACAGATGACAGGAAAGATAAGTTCGCCTTTTCAACACCTTATAAATACTCCTATGGAACCGCTATCGTCAGAAAAGATGATCTGTCAGGTATTAAAACGCTAAAGGATTTAAAAGGAAAGAAAGCAGCCGGTGCTGCAACGACTATTTATATGGATGTTGCCCGTAAGTATGGTGCAAAAGAAGTCATCTATGATAATGCCACAAACGAGCAATATTTAAAGGATGTTGCAAACGGCCGTACAGATGTCATTTTAAATGACTACTACTTGCAAACACTGGCGCTTGCTGCATTCCCTAAGCTAAATATTACGATCCATCCAGACTTAAAATACATGCCGAATGAACAAGGGTTTGTGATGAAAAAAGACAATACAGAGCTTCAAAAAGAATTAAATCGTGTATTAAAAGAGATGAAAAAAGACGGAACCATGAAAAAGATTTCGGAGAAATTCTTTAATCATGCTGACGTCTCAAAGAAAATTGATGTTGATGTCGAAGATGTCGACATTTCTAAATAAGGAGCCGCAGCCGTGGGAGATATTCATTTAGAATATATCTTTAATCCTGCACTGGCAAAAGCGTCATTTCCATTTGTGATGAAAGGCATCTGGCTGACGCTGCTCATTTCTTTTGTGAGCATGTTTTTTGGTACGATTCTAGGCTTTTTTATTGCCCTTGCTAGAATGGCAAATACGTGGTTCCTTCGGTTGCCTGCACGGCTGTATATTTCATTCATGCGAGGGGTTCCCATTCTGGTCATTTTGTTTATCCTTTATTTCGGATTCCCTTACATCGGCATTGAATTTACAGCTGTCACTGCTGCTATTATTGGATTCAGCTTCAATAGTGCTGCATACATTGCCGAAATTAACCGGGCGGCCCTCTCCTCTGTTCCAAGTGGTCAAGTGGAAGCCGCCAAATCACTTGGTCTCAGCTATTGGCAAACGATGCGCGGAGTCATTTTGCCTCAATCCGTGCGCATTGCACTGCCGCCCCTGACCAACGTCATGCTTGATTTAATCAAAGCTTCCTCACTAGCGGCAATGATTACTGTGCCAGAACTCTTCCAGCAAGCAAAAATTGTGGGTGGACGAGAATTCGATTATATGACCATGTATATATTGGTTGCCTTGATTTACTGGGGCATATGCAGTGTGGTCTCATTGCTCCAAGACTTTTTGGAAAAACGCTATGCAAAATATCTATAACAACAAAAAGCAGATCCATGGGATCTGCTTAGATTGTTGACAAAGGGCTAAAATGAACTTGATTTTAGCCCTTTGTCTTCTTTTCAGAGTGATAGAAAACCTTTGCAGTCTAGGAAAGACGAGTACTGGAGCGGAGCGAATTTGATATTCGTGAGCACCAGCACGCAGGACTGACAAAGAATGCGAGGGTTTGCCTACGCACTGAGATCCATTGGATCTGCTTTTTAATGTATCAGCCATAACCACACATACAACCCCAATAACGTGATGATCAGCGTCGGTATGGTTAGAATGATTCCAGCTTTCATGTATGCTCCCCAAGAAATATGCACACCTTTTTTCTTCAAGACATGAAGCCACAGCAATGTCGCCAATGAACCGATTGGGGTCATTTTCGGACCAAGGTTTGAGCCGATGACGTTGGCATAAATCAGTGCATCTCTCATCACACCTGCTGTATCTGTGTGACCGATGGCAATCGCATCAATTAAAACGGTTGGGAGGTTGTTCATGACAGAAGATAACGCGGCTGCCAGAACCCCCATAAACATCGTTCCCGCAAGTAAACCGTGTGACGCCCCCTGTTCAATCCACGCCGCTAAAATTTCTGTCAGGCCGACATTTTTCAGCCCATACACCACGACATACATGCCGATAGAGAAAAACACAATCGACCACGGTGCTTCTTTGACGACTCGTCTTGTCGCCACTTGTGGACTCCGTTTCGCCAGCCATAAGAAAGCAATGGCAATGCCTCCTACAATGATTGACACCGGAATGCCTGCCAATTCCCCAGCAAAATATCCAACAAGCAAGCACCCTAACACATACCAAGATAACCGGAACATGCGCAGATCACGAATGGCCGAAGCTGGTTCCTTCGCCTGCGAAACATCGTACGTTTTCGGGATGAGTTTCCGATAAAACACATACAGCACAAGCATACTAGCGCCAAGCGATACAAGGTTTGGAACGAACATGTTTGCTGTATATTCAAGAAAGCCAATATGAAAATAATCGGCTGATACGATATTGACCAAGTTACTAATGACAAATGGCAAAGACGTCGTATCTGCAATAAAGCCGCTTGCCATGACAAATGGCAGGATCATACGCTCATCCAGCTTCAATGCTCTGACCACAGATAAAACGATCGGGGTTAAGATAAGTGCCGCTCCATCATTGGCAAAAAAAGCTGCTACCACAGCGCCGAGCAATGTTAAATAAATAAACATGCGGACCCCGTTCCCTCTTGCGGCTTTTGCCATATGAAGTGCCGCCCATTCAAAAAAACCAATCTCATCTAAAATCAATGAAATGATGATAATTCCAATAAATGCAAAGGTGGCGTTCCAGACAATTTGGGTAACTTCCCATACATCGCCCAAATGAACGACCCCAAAAGCAAGAGCAAGAATCGCTCCCCCGCACGCTGACCATCCAATGGTTAAACGTCCTGGCTGCCAAATGACAAGGACGAGGGTCATGATGAAAATCAAAATGGCCAAGGTGACTGATCCCAAAGGTGGCCCTCCTTTCACTTTCCTCATAAAATCTTTATCTATCATACAACGAAATAAGGCAATTGTATGCCATTTTATCATCTCGCATAAAAATCCGCAGGTGAGCCTTTGCACCTGCGGAGTCCACGCCTATTGATCTTTTTTCATCAGCATCAATTCAATAAATAACTCACATCGCTGGCTAAAATGACTTAAATCAATAGACGTCATTTCAAAAATTTGTTTCATTCGATAGTTTAGTGTATTTTGATGAATAAACAACTGCTCTGCAGCTGGTTTTAGCTTGCAATTATTCAATAAGTAGACCTCTAGGGTTTTTAAAAATGATGTTTGGCTGTCACGGTCTTTTTCCTTTAGGCGCAACAAATCTGGATTAAAGTCGTTTTTCTTTTTTTGGTGACTGTAAATAGAATCTAAAAACCGGAAGACCCCCAAATGCTCGTAATCGTATGGAATCAATTCCTGTCCGCCAACAATCTTCACTGCTTTCACAACTTCTATCGCTTCAAATCGACTTGTGCTCATTTTCATGACATCTCGATATTCTCTTCCCATCCCAATATATAAAGGAGATGGGTGTGTATGCGTTTTCGATTGAAGATGGGCGACGACATCCGCAGCGGTCGCTTTTGGTGAGTGTCGATCTGACAAACTGCCTAATATCACGACGATGTCTGCTTGCACAGAGTAGACGTGATTGACCTTGTCTTCTAGCTGTAAATAGGTTCTAATCACATCCTTCACATCTTCTGCCGTCTCACTTTTATTATCGGCGGCATGAACAACCATCACAGTAAAGACAGCTGGCAGTGGAATGCTTAAATTCTCAGCTTCCCATTTTAGCTCTTCTTCTGTATAAAAATGATCATCCATGACCTTTTTGAAGAACTCTTCAATCTTGCCTTCCTTTTTCTCCAACTGTTTCTTATTTTTATAAATAACTTTTCCAACCTGAAACGATGCCTCGTGTAAAAATTGTAGCTCCTCTTGAGAGAGAGAATCTTCAATGTCCTGCACCCAAATAAAGCCGACAACCTCTTGTTTGTGCTTGGCGCTCACAGCCACCCGGCGATTAAACCCGAGCTCCTCATGACCATTCACATAAAAAGGATTTGAATCTGTGTATAGTTGCTCAATGACCCCTGTTTTTTTTAACCAATCCACCACAGCTCCCGGACATTCCTTTGAGAAAATGGTTTGCTGATTGACTGGGTCGAACTGCTGGATGCTGTAAGAATTATAAGCAAGCAGCTGACATTCAGTACTTTCTAAAATGACTGGTTTTTTTAAATAACCACTAATAAATGCAATTAATTTATCGACATCAAAAAATGTATGAAGCTTTTCTAATATCTCTTCCATCCCGATTGCTCCCTGAATAAGTGATACATTTATCATACTTCTTTCCAGTCAGATTTGTATAGAAACAAGTCGTAGACAGGTAAAAAAAGCATGAACTCGCCTGCACGAGTTCATGCTTTTCCATATTAAAACATTTCGCTGATCGTTTTGGCCTGCATGTGCAGAGCAAGGTAATCTGGACCGCCTGCTTTTGAATCAGTTCCTGACATTTTAAAGCCGCCAAATGGGTGGTAACCCACAATCGCTCCCGTACAGTTACGGTTAAAGTAAAGGTTCCCGACATGGAACTCCTGCTTCGCACGGTTGATGTGATCACGATTATTTGTAATGACCGCACCGGTTAACCCGTATTCTGTGTTGTTGGCTACTTCAAGCGCCTCATCAAAGCTTGAGACTTTTGAGAAAGCTAGGACAGGTCCAAAGATTTCTTCTTGCATTAAACGAGATGTTGGCTCTAGATCTGCAAACACGGTTGGATGAATGAAGTACCCTTCTGAATCATCACTTGTTCCGCCAGTGACTAGACGGCCTTCTTGCTTGCCAATTTCGATATATTCCGTGATCTTGTCAAAGGAAGCTTGATCAATGACAGGTCCCATGTACACATCAGCTGATAACGGATTCGCTGTTGTTTTCGTTTCTGTGATTTCTTTCACTCGCTCAACGACTTGGTCATACAGCTTCTCGTGGACGACCGCACGAGATCCAGCCGAACATTTCTGACCTGAAAAACCGAAGGCTGATGTGAAAATGGCGTTAGCGGCTAATTCGACATCTGCATCCTCATCTACAACGACTGTATCTTTACCGCCCATTTCAGCAATGACACGCTTTAAATGCTGTTGTCCTGGCTGTACTTTTGCCGCACGTTCAAAAATACGTGTGCCCACTTCTCTTGATCCAGTGAATGTAATAAGGCTTGTTTGCGGATGATCTACTAAGTAATCTCCAACTTCTGCTCCGCTACCTGGCACGAAGTTGACAACACCTTTCGGCAGACCTGCTTGCTCCAGTTCTTCTACAAAGCGGGCAGCAATGACAGGCGTCGCACTTGCTGGCTTTAATACGACTGTATTCCCTGTGACGATTGGTGCAACGGTTGTCCCTGCCATGATCGCAAACAAGAAGTTCCATGGTGGAATGACAAGCGTCACGCCAGTTGGTGTGTACACATATTGATTGCGTTCCCCTTCGCGGCTGTTCACCGGTTTGCCTTTCGCAAGCTCTAGCATTTGACGGGCATAATACTCTAGGAAGTCAATGGCTTCTGCTGTATCTGCATCCGCTTCATTCCAAGGCTTCCCTGCTTCTTTTACGAGAAGGGCTGAATACTCATGCTTTTTACGGCGAATGCTTGCCGCAGCGCGGAATAAGACGCCGGCTCTTTCTTCTGGAGACGTGTAGCGCCATGTTTCAAACGCTTTTGCCGCAGCTTGAATCGCTTGCTCTGCCTCTTCTTTCCCAGCTTTTGATACGGTACCCACGACTTCTTCCTTCTTCGCTGGATTGATTGAGACAATCTTGTCTGTTGTTTCGATTCTTTCTCCATTAATCACAAGCGGATAGGTTTGCCCAAGTGATTCTGTTACTTTGGCTAATGCTTGTTCAAACGCTTGGCGATTTTCTTCCTGGCTAAAATCCGTAAATGGTTCATGCTTGTAAGGTGTTGTCATCTTTGTCACGCTCCCGTTTCAAATTATTTTCTCGTCATCCCTTTTAAAGCAAATGCAATGTTTGCCGGTCGTTCTGCAAGACGTCTCATGTAGTAGCCATACCACTCTCGTCCATACGGGGTGTAGACCCTCATTTGATAGCCTTCCTTCACGAGTGCTTGCTGCGTTTCTGATCTCATGCCATACAGCATTTGAAATTCGAACTGATCTGTCTGTATATTGTGTTTTTTCACAATATGTTTCGTGAACTCGATCATTTGATCGTCATGTGTCGCAATGGCTGTATAATTCCCTGAGAGTAGCTGCTTTTCGATCAGCTTCTTGTAATTCTGATCGACGTCTTTTTTGTTTGGATACGCCACTTCGGCGGATTCCTTATAGGCACCCTTTACAAGTCTTAAAAATGGCTGCAACTCATTTAGGTCATCAAGATCTTGTTCTGTTCTGTACAAATACGCCTGCAAAACCGTACTGACATACTCATATTGAGATTTCATTTCTTTAAAAATGTCCAGCGTTTTTTGACAGCGCTGTTCATCCTCCATATCAATTGTCACCATAATACGGTGTTTCTCTGCCGTATCTAAAATGCTTTTCATATTGCGATACACAAGGTCATCGTCAATATCTAAGCCAAGCGATGTCATTTTAAGTGACACGTGGGAATTGAGTCCCGCCTCTGCAATTCGCTGAATGGTTTGAATACACTCATTCGTCCGCTCATTTGCAATCTCTGCCTTTGTGACAAACTCACCAAGGTGATCAACCGTTACGGCCATACCTTGATCGTTTAATCGTTTGATGACAGGGATAGCGCTCTCAAAATCCTTCCCACCGATGATTTTCTTTGATGCAACAGCACTTCCCCAATTACGAGCAATATGGTTCAAGAGACTGCTCTTTGACAAAAACAAGAAGAAATTTCTTGTGACCGACTCCATAAAGGGCACCTCCCACTCTTTGTAAGCTATGTCTTTATTGTAAGGCTCATGAGCTGTCCGCTACAATATTTGAAGATGACAAAAATTCTGACTTTTTTTGTGGTTTTATCACAATAAGAGATAAAAAAAGAGTCTGCCGCTATCCGGCTGACTCTCCCCTCCTACGCCCACACCTCATCAAGGGTAGACTGCAAAAGCTCATTTAATTCTTGCATCAGATTGTCTTTCGGCTGATTGTAGCTTTTCACCAATTCATCAAAACGCGCCAGTTCTTGATCAATAAATGGATGGACATGAGCGAGACGGTTCTCTACATCCATTTCTTCTCCGTCCATTTTACGTTTGAGCAGTTCGTGAATTTCTGCTAACAGCGGGCCTTCCTCCACTAGCTCCTTGAGTAATTCATGAAAGTCCATTGGTGGAACTGTTCGGTAACGTTCAATCCACTGACAGGCAAGCAGCGGACGAAGCACATAGAAATACTTCTTGATTCGCACCTGCTCTCCTCGTAAATGCCGGCTCTCATTCCGCTTCGCCATATTGAGGTAATGATACATCAATGCTGCAGGGTAAAACGCTCGATCCTTTAATTCTCTCAGCCGCTTGGCTAGAGAGAAGGATTCAGCATAAATGATGTCAGAAGACAGCCATTCCATAATGGATGGATTCGATTTATTGAATAAACGCAACGCCTTTCGCAGCTCCCAGCCGCTGATATCAAGCATGTCATCAATTGGCCGTTCAATGACATCACGATGCTCTTCCATCGCCCAGTACCATTCTTTCCGGGGAACGTATAAAAAGCGAACATCATAATCACTGTCAGTTGAAGGAAATCCCCATGCCCTGCTGCCCGATTCAACGGCGAGACAAATCTTGATGTCATACGTTTCTTCGATGATTTTCAGCTCTTCCTTAATTCTTTCTCTCAAGTGTCCATCAACTCTTTCTATAGAATTCTGCATGACTTCTTCACCTTTTGGGAAAATACGAATAAGACATATATGAAAAAGGAGTTGGATCTGATGTCTATATCTCGCATTATGAAATGGATCACTGGGATTTTTGAAGCTTGCCTTGCTATCCCTGTGATCGGAGGTCTATTCGTTATCAGCAATGGCTATTCACCGCTCATGGTCATGCTTATTCTGCATATTATCACACTCGTCTTATCGAAGCGAGACCAAGGACCAATGATTGGAAGTATCATTGGCATTGTGACATCCTGCCTTGCCTGGATTCCGATTCTCGGATTCATCCTTCACATCATCACAGCCCTTGCCCTGATCGTTACAGCATTAGTACCTGATGAAAAAACAAGACAGAACACCAGTTATTAAGCTGATCGCTCCAATAGCTGAAAAAGACAAAGAGCTAAAATGAATGTCATTTTAGCTCTTTGTCATGCTCTTATGTTGATAGAAGCAAATGCTTTTGTAAAAAGGACAGCTTCTCTGTTTGAAAAGCAGGAATAAACTCGTGCCCAAAATATCGGTACACTTTCAGCTCTTTATCTGTTTCTAAATGATTGTATGCCGCAAACACGGTGGATGGCGGTGTCACTTGATCAATCAGACCGATCGCCATCAATGTTGGCTGTTTCACCCAGCCGGCTAAATTGATTAAATCAAAGTAACTTAATGTCTCAAATCCCTTTTCTTCAGCTTCAGGATCACTGTTTCTGCGAAAGTATGAATTGATTTCTAAATAAGGCTGCTCCAAGGCTACATCAACCGCACGCTCAAAATTTGATAAGTAAGGATAGTCTGCCACAACGACTTTTGGAATGTCTGAAAGGGCTGCTGCCGCAATCGCTAACGCACCCCCCTGACTTCCACCGATCACGCCGATACGGTGTTCATCTACTTCGGGGAAAGACTGAATGACTTCGAGTGCACGAACAGCATCTAGATAAACGCCTCGATAATAGTACGTATCCTTCGATAAAATGCCTTTTGTCATCCACCCTAATGCATGCCCGCCTGGCGTCACTGATGTGTCTTCACTGCCACCTTGACCACGGACAAGCATTCCAAACGTCGCATAGCCATGCAGCGCCCAGTTGACGATGTCGTGAATGCCGCCGTCATAGCTGGCATTATAGCCATGAAAACGAACGAGCGCTGGATGCGGACCAGTTTGATCAGGCACAGCATAAAAGCCTTCAATTTTAGAATGTCCAAAGCTTTGATACGTCAGGCGGTACACCTTGACGCCTTTCACTGGATAGTCATAAGATTCAAGTGTTGGCTCTGCCTCCACTTGGCGCAGTTCTTCGAGCGATTTCTTCCAAAAGTCTGAGAAATCAGGACGTGCTGTTTTCTTTGGTTTATATTTCTTTAGCTCTTCTAGTGATAAATCGAACAATTGCATATCATACTATTCCCCTTTGTTTTATTAGTTATGAGTATCATACCACTCATTTCTTGATTGAGAAAGTCATTTAACAAAACCTTCTGACATTTCTATTGGCAAAGATAGCGGAAAGCTTTATGATAAAGAAACTGGCTTGAAGACTAGATGCTTCAGGCAATATCACCCGAACCATTCATTGCATGAAACGAATAAAGGAGGACGACCGACATGAACATCGCCCTGATTCAAATGGACGTACAAATAGGAGAACCTGATGTAAACTTTCAGAAAGCAGAAGCGTTTTTAGAAGAGGCCATCCGTCAACAGCCTGATTTGATTATTCTACCTGAAATGTGGAATACCGGCTATGCGCTGGAACAAGCGGATGAGCTTGCCGATGCAGATGGCGAGCGGACAAAACAACTCTTCTCTTCCTTTGCCCGCAAGCACCAAGTGTATCTCATCGCAGGCAGTGTTTTAAATAAGAGGACAGAAGATGAAAACATCACCAATACAATGTATGTCTTTAACCGCCAAGGTGAACTTTTGTTAGATTATGATAAAATTCATTTATTCCGCTTAATGGATGAACACAACTATTTAACCGCCGGTCATCAGCTTGGTTTATTTAACTATGATGAAGATGTCAAGATTGGCACCATGATCTGCTATGACCTCCGCTTCCCTCAGCTTTCTAGGACGCTCGTGAACAAAGGGGCGAAGGTGCTTGTTAATACCGCTCAATGGCCGTCAGCAAGAGTGGACCATTGGCGCAGTCTGCTCATCGCAAGAGCCATTGAGAATCAGTCATTTGTGATTGCGGTGAACCGGACGGGCACAAGCAGAGACACTGAATTCCCTGGTCACTCCATGGTGATTGACCCGCTCGGACGCATTCTGCTTGAGACAAATGATGAAGAAGACATTTATTATGCAAACATTGATCTTCAGCTCGTAGATGAAGTGAGACAACAAATCCCCGTCATGACAGATCAGCGGCTGGATTTATATTAGAAAGCAGGGGGCTCCCTGCTTTTTGCGTTTAATTAAACGTTTGTTTAAGCTTTTCCTTGATTCTGTTGAAGGTCCATGAAGGCTTGAGCGGCTTTCGTTAAATATCTTTCTTCCACATATGCAAATACAAGAGTACGGGTTGGGCATGAATCAATGTGTAAATAAGTGACTGCTTTCCTTTCCTCTTGTGCCACCATTTTCGGCACCACTGTCACCCCTAGCTCATTTTCAACCAATGCCTGAGCTGTTTGAATATGACTCGTTTCAAATGCAATCCTCGGCCGAAAGCCATGATGACGGCACAGTTCCGTGACCACTTGCCGAAAGCCATATCCCTCTTTCAGCATAATAAATGGGGCATCTTCCAGAAGATGAAACGGGACAGACCCTTCTTGTTCCGCTTGATTGATGATTTCATTGAGTTCATCCGTCAACCACGGCTGAGCCGTTTGCGGAATGGCGAGGAGAAGCGGCTCTGTCAGCATTTGTTTTGTTTTCAATGATTCATGCTCGACAGGCAGAGAAAGAATCGCAAGATCCAGTTTCCCAGCGAGTAAACGTCTTTCTAGCTCACGAGGCGATTCTTCTATCAAATGAACGTGAACGTGCGGATACGTTTGACAATAGGTTTTTAATAAACTTGGCAATACATATCCCCCTGTGACAGCTGGCGCACCGATCAACAGTTCTTTCCCTACCTCATAAGCAGCTTCCCCCATCTCACGCAACAAATCATCTCGTTCCTTCAAAATGGTCTCTGCTCTTTTGATCAATCGGTTTCCTTGAGGTGTAGGAGTGACTTGTCCATACTTCCGAATAAACAGGGGAGTATCTAATTCTTCCTCAAGTTTTTTAATTTGCTGACTTAATGAGGGCTGTGCAATGTGAAGTTTTTCCGCTGCTTTTGTAAAGCTTTGCTGCCGGTACACTTCCATGACATATTCCATCATTCGTATATCCACTTCTCTCACCTCATAGGTTTTAACTATTCATATCATATCTTTTATGTCTTAGACAAATCACAAGAAGAACCCTACGATAAAGAAACAACAAAAAGGGGGTAAAGAAATGAATCCATATTCGAAAGCCGAGAAACAATTCTCACAAAATGCAGAGAACTACCGAGATTCACCCATCTTTGCAGCTGGAAAAGAGCTTGAATGGATGAAAACGGCGGCGAAGCCAAAGGGCGATGAGCATCTACTTGATATCGGCTGCGCGGCAGGTCATACCGTTTTTTCCTTTTCAGACGTCATCTCTAAAGGAATCGGGATTGATGTCACACACAAAATGATTGAGGTTGCTACAGCACTTGCGGATGAGCGCCAGCTGAACCACATTACGTTTGAGCAGGCATCCGCAGACGCATTGCCCTTTTCTGATGCATCATTTGATCTCGTCACATGCCGATTTGCTGCTCATCACTTCCCACATCTCCCGGCAGCCATGTCTGAAATCAGCCGAGTCTTAAAGAAAGGCGGCAAATTTCTACTTGTGGATCATTATGCACCTGAAAACCAAGCACAGGATGACTTTATTAATCATTTAAATAGACTGAGAGATCCCTCCCATGTGCGAGAAAGCTCTTTATCAGAATGGAAAGAGCTTTTCGCTGACAACCATCTGACGAAAGAAGATATCCGCTACTGGGATCTGCATATTGAATATCAGGACTGGATCATACGAGGACGTACACCAGAAAATGTTCAAAAGGAAATCGTTGCCCACCTTCATGCTGCAGACGATGAAACGAAACAGCTGTTTCAACTGCAATTCGACGAACATCGTCAGCCAACATCCTTTTGCCTAAAAGCCGCACTACTTCAAGGGATCAAACATTAAACTGATCGAAAAAGTCTACCCTAGCCGGTAGACTTTTATATTATGAATATACATTTCCACTATCTGATAGATATTACTTTTCATGTTCGTGACAAGGAGTGTTGCATGATGTTTCTATTATAAGATAATTGAACTGAGGTAGGTTAGGCTTTTTCAAAAGTGTACGTAAATCCTCTGAATAAAAAAAGAACCTACCCTCTTTAGAATAAGTTCTTCACTGCATGCATCACTTACGGTGCAATATCTTCTAATACTTTCTCTCGCGTTTCGATCATTTTAAAAGCAAGAATTGCTCCCACTACAGTCACACTTGCAAAAAGAATAAAAATAGTTGAAACACCGCTCACCTCTAAAATAAAACCTATCATAATAGGAGCGATCGCTGAGGCCAGCCTAAGCCACGCTGTAGCAAATGCCGTACCAATTACCCTCATACGGGTTGGATAGATTTCAGGTGTATATAAATAGAGAAGAACTGTAATTGTCCCCATCATTCCGTAGGCAGCGGACCCTAAATAAATAACGCTTTCTGGAGAATTCGCTCCGCTGATCCATAAAGCCGTTAATAAAGCACCTGTTACGATAAATGCAATGGTTGCCCAGCGCTTCCGTCCTACTTTATCGATTAAAAATGCACAAGCGAATACCCCTATGGTCTGTAAAATATTTGTGAGAGAGGCTGCCCTTAATGAATCTCCAACTGGCAAATTGTAAACCGTATTATAAAGACTCGGTAACCAGTTATTTAATCCATTCGATACAAAGTAGGCAGAAAACCATAGTCCCCATACGATCAATGTTCTTTTACGATAAAAAGTAGAAAAGAGCTCTTTCCAGTCGCCTTTTTCAGTGCTGCTGGATACTTGATTTGCAACAGGCATTCGTTTGTCCGTACTAGCTTCAATCTCTTCAATGATTCTTTCGGCTTCATCTAACCTGCCTTTTGAAATAAGCCATCTTGGAGATTCGCGCAACATGAAAAAGAAGACAAAGACGATCAAACCGCCAATTCCACCAATCAAGAACATCCATTTCCACCCAAAGCTAGGTACAACAAATGCACCAATTTGAGCTGAGATCATTAATCCTAATGGAAAAATCATCTCATAGAGCATAAAAAATCTCCCTCTGCCTTGGGCCCGAGACAACTCATTGATATATGAGGCCGCTACTGGCACTTCTCCTCCTACTCCAATCCCCTGTATAAAACGAAAAATAAAAAGGGCCATAAAGTTACCTGAAAATACACATGCGATACTCATAATAGACATGAGAAATACAGTCCACTTTGCACTAAATACACGGCCACGTCTTTCTGCTAACCATCCAAAGAAAATAGCACCAATCGCTTGTCCGATATAACCAGACCCAATAAGAAGACCAATTTGAGCAGGTGATAAATTCCACATGCCGATGAGAACTGGGAGAACAAACGCTAAAGATAGCGCATCAAAAGCATCAAAAAAGGTAGCAGATCCCATAATGATACGAGGTTTTAAATGCCATCTCGAAAAAGGTACACTTTCCATCCTAGTCAATAGTTGTGAAGCTCTATCAACAACTTGCTCATCATGAGAATTTGAATTTCCGCTGAGTTCTAACGTCATGATATCTCCTCCTTAATAGAGGAAATGATGCAAAAGTACATGCTGATGAGCACAAAAGAAATCGCTTACATTTTAAATGAAGAGACATTCTAAAGCGATCATATGAGTTTTCAGCATCTATCATTTCTTTTTTGGCGTTCCCGTGGTGCCACGATCTACATAGTACATCGGGAAGATATGTTCCATCTTCTCTAACTGTTCTCCTTCTACTAACTGCGTTAGTAAAGAAACCGCTTTTCTTCCCATTCCAACTAAATCAACATGAACAGAAGATAAAGAAGGGGTTAGAAAACTTGCAATGGGCACATCATCAGCACCAACGACAGACAAATCATGAGGTATTGACACATTTGCGATATCTGCCGCTTTCATGACCCCTATCGCCAAAAAATCTGAAGAGCAAACAACTCCAGTCATGTGCTGGTTTCCTTGGAGAAATTGAGAAACCACTTCTACTACTTTTCCCCCATCAAATTCATCTAACTCAAACACAAGCTCTTTGTTCATTGTTAATCCTAAACTTTTCAGTGTACGCTCATACCCCTTGTAATACCTCACACTATGCATCGAACTCATTGGACCATTGACCAGTCCAATGGTTCGATGACCTTTATCAAATAAGGCCGTGACAGATTGGCACACACCTTCCTCATCATCTGGCCTGACACATGGAAATGGAGAATCCTCTAAGTAACTTCCGACAACGATAATGGGGATAGCTAAACTTTTTAACCAATCCATGCTCAATTCTTCATTTCTTGGAGAAAATAAAATGGCACCATCTACAGCCTGCGTTTCAAGTAATCGCTGCTGCTGTACAGATGTAAATGACATCAACATATTGAATTCAGTCTCATCTAATTCCTTCGCTATCCCATCTAAAATCGTCGAAAAAAATGGATTATTCAAAATATATGAACCACGCGGAACCACGACAGCAATATTGCCAGTCTTTCTTTTAACGAGCCCTCTAGCTCCTAAATTAGGACGATAGCCTAATTCATCAATCACTTGTTTAATTCTTTCAGCCGTTTGAGCACCTACTCCTGGTTTGCCACTTAATACTCGTGAAACAGAAGCGATAGACACTCCAGCTTTCAATGCGACATCTTTAATACTTACTGACACATTTCATACCTCCGGGAGTCTGTTGTTTTATACTCTATTATAACCTGACTCACCTTCATCATGAAATCAATGGTCTGTTATTTACTAACGTTTTCCTTAAGTAAACCAACACTTTGAAGGCCCTGACGAATCTCTTCTTTTTCCTTATGAGTTAAAGGTAATACTGGCTTCCTCGCAAGCGAACTGCTGATCAAACCTCGCTGGAACATCGCTTCCTTCATTCGCAGATGAGAGGTAGAGGAAGGTTCATCCATTTTATACACAGCATGCTTTAATTCAAAGATTCTATCGTACACTTTATTAGCCGCTACAAGGTCTTGTTCTTCCACACATTTCACAAGCTCAGCAATCAAATCTGGTACAAAACAGCCGAAACCTACAAGCGCCCCATCAATTCCTTGAACTAATGTTGGCAATAAATATTCATCGTGACATGTGAGCAATGATACATCTGGTGCATGCTTTTTCAGTGCGCGCACATCGACTTCATATTGCGCCATGTCTCTTTGACCGATTTTAAATGAGACAACGTTTGGAATCTCCGACATTTCTAATAATTGACTGGTTGTATAAGAGGTTTTTGTCCATGTTGGATATTGATGAACGATGATTGAAATGTCAATTGCTTCTGCAACATCTTTAAAGAATTGTACAGGTGACTCAGGCTGCATACCGAATCTCAGCCATGAATGTGGCGGCATAAGAAGAATACCTTCTCCACCAGCTTCCTCCACTGCTTTTGCATGCTGGATCGCTTCAATTGTCCCTTCAGCTGAAACCCCAGAAATGACAGGAATTTCTCCCTTTAATTCGTCGGCTGCAATACGCACAGCTTCAGCTCGTTCATGTGGCAGCAAAGTCATAATCTCGCCAGTATGTCCATTGACAACGATCCCATTAATCCCTTCGTGCCCCGCCACCCAGCGAACAAGCTTACGAAAAGCAGGTTCATCAATTGAATAGTCATCTTTAAAAGGAATTAAGACTGCCGGGAATACACCGCTCCATTTTTCTTTATTTTTCATCAACAAATTCCTCCCCATCCGTTATAGTAAACGTTTACGGTAAGCGTTTACGTTAATAATCATAGAATGATATAACCGAAGGTGTCAACCAGATTTTTAAAAATTATAATAATTCAAAAAACTATTATTGGAATTTAGATACTATTTTATTTTTTCAAAAAAAGAAAATGAGAGATATATGTCGTTTCCCGCATCAATCAAAAACCTCATCATCTTGACTTAGTTGTAGTCTAATCACCACTTTTTTCAAATGGCTAGACACACCACATAAAGGATGCATGCATTTTGATATAATGACGAAGAAAAAAACATCTTTTCTTCTTTTTTTCATCCATCATCCAACTTAGACTGTCATTTCTTTGACTACTCCTGATCTAATAGAAAAAGTCTACCCCTTAGGATAGACTTTTTTATTTCGAATATAGATCCCAGCCAAGCTTGAGTGTGTCGACAATATAATTGGCGACTTCTTCAGCTTCTAGATGATCTGTTTCCACTCTTGAGTTATGAAGGGAATAAATTTCCCGGCGCTCTTCAAACAGCTCTTTCATCTCGTCAAGCGTGCGGTTATGAAGAACAGGACGGTTTTCAATTAAAATATCCAGCCGCTGTTTCCAATTCTCCCAAGATAGGTCAAGGAAAAGAACCGTACAATGCTTTAAGCAAGATCGTTTGATTTCTTCCTGTTTAAACGCACCGCCTCCAAGAGACACGATCTTTAGCTGAGTATGTTCACATAAATCGACGATATAGTCCTTTTCAGCCTGTCTGAAGAACGCTTCTCCTTTTTGCTGAAACATTTCTGGAATCGTCATGTTGTACTTTTTCTCAATCTCCTGATCAACATCAATAAAATCTCTATATAACTTTTTGGCAACGAGCTGCCCAATGGTTGTTTTCCCAACGCCCATAAAGCCAATGAGGACAATATTTCGCTGTCTCACAGGAATCTCTCTATTGTTTTTCATGTTCGTGACACGTCCTCCTTACGACAAGGAATGCTACATAATGTTTCTATTATATGATAAATGGACTGAGAAAAGATAGGCATTCTTAAAAATTGTGTTTGACGACGTAACCGAGCTGTTCGGAGAGCTTCTCGGCATGCTCTTTCACTTTTTGCTGCAATTGAGGGATGACATCTTCAGTAAATCGTTGGGTCGGTCCAGATATGGATAAACATGCCTGCACCTCCCCATGAATGTTAAAGATCGGTGCCGCCACTGCCGCCGATCCGACTTCCCGTTCATCAATACTGCAAGCGGTATGCGTTTCAAGAATATGACGACATTCTTTTTGCCATTGCTCCATCGTCATGTGATCAGCCTCAGATGCAAAAACTTGCTGTTGAAACTCTTCGCTTTGGAAAGCAAGCAGCACCTTTCCACCAGCACCAGCGTATAACGGCAGCTTCTCACCTATTTTCACAAGATGCCGAATCGATTGCAGCCCTTCGGCTTGTTCAATACATACCCTGCTTTTGTGATCGAGCACATACAGGTTGACGGTTTCCTTCGTTTCATCACGAAGTGTGTACATGAGCGGTTTTGCCAGTTCCCTCAATTTGATGGACTTCCCAGCAATATAACCGAGAAGATAAAGTCTTTGACCGAGCCGGTACTTCATTGTCTCTTGGTTCTTTTCTACAAAATGATTCATTTCAAGTGCCTTAAGCAGTCTCGTTGTGGTAGACATTGCTAAGTTCATCTCTTTTGATATGTCCGTTAGCGTCAGCTCTTGACGTTCTTCGCTAAAGCAAGAAAGAATATCCAAAGCGCGCTGAACGGTACGCAATCCTGATTCTTCTTTTGACTTTTTATCAGCCATGTTCACTTTCTCCTTTTCCCCTTTGATTTCTTATCGACATGATTAACCAATTTTGCTATAATCCATTTTAAATGTTCCATTAAAAGAAAACAAATTCCACTGTACGGAATAAAACCGATAGATGTTTTGATGGAGGAGATATCATGATCTACCTGCTCATTTTCACACTTCTTATTAGCTTATACATCGTTCATCAACTATTCCCTGCTCCCATTCTCTCCTATTTGGTTGGTCTGCTGGCGGCTGCTTCGCTCACCATTTCCTTTAAGAAGGCAAGTGGGCTTTATTTGAAAACGGGTGCTATGTTTCTCTTGATTGGATTGGTGTTATTTTTCTGGTCAGAACAGCCTTTGCATACGCTTTTTCTTCATTTTCATTCCATGCTAGGCTTGCTTTCTTTATTTTTCATGTTGCCATTTATTCATTCTCTCATACATGTTGGACATTTCGATACTCAATTAAATAAACTGCTTACTTTACATACAACGAGTACAAATCAGCTTTATCGCAAGAGTTCATTTGTCACTCATGTTCTTGGCATGTTTTTAAATATCGCAACGATTCCCTTATTATATACATCCTTGAAACCATCGCTGAACGCCCTTCAGGAACAAGTCAAACAGCACCTTTATACGCGCAATCTTTTAAGGTCATATGCGCTATGTCTTAGCTGGAGTCCTGTCGAAGTACTGGTGAGTGTCACCATTGATGCAACCAAATTGAAATATTATCAGATTGCACCCGTTACCTTTTGTTTAATGGTGCTTGTGCTGTTGACGGATTGGTTGCTGTTTTCTCGTCAAAGCAAACGAATGCCGCATATCATCCAGCCGGCAGAAGCTCATTCCACCCCTCATCGCATCAAGAGAAAAACCCTTCAGCTTGCTTTCATGCTGCTCAGTTTTATGACAGTCGTTTCGCTTGTTGACGCCTGGATTGGGAAAGGTTATCTGTTCGCTGTTGTGCTAACGATTATTCCTTTCGCTCTATTATTCTCGTCTATCATCAAAAAACGAAAACAATATGTAGCCGTCTCTATTCCCCATTGGAAAGAACGGACCCGCCAGCTCTCCAATTATATGTGTCTATTTTTAAGCGCAGGCTTCTTTGTCGATATGCTGCTTGTCACAAACAGCCTGCAGCCGATTCAAGCATTTATCGTCAGTATATCAGATCATGCCATTTGGGTTTATGGGGTCATCGGGCTGTATTTTCTCATCACCGCTCTTTGCGGTTTTCACCCGCTCGTTTCGCTTGCTCTATTAGTGAGCTTGATGGCATCTGTCATTCATGAACTGCCTGCCCTTCCCATCGCCATCATGTTCATTATCGCCGGAACCTCAACGGTCATGTTTAGCCCATATAATGTATCTGTCTCCCTATTAGCCGATTTGATGAAGGTCAACCCTTACCGAATCACTCGATGGAATATCTGTTTTGCTGGTTTTTATATCAGCATGGGGATCGCATGTGCAACGATCATCACCGTCATCTTTTATTCATAGAAAAAGAGAACCCAATGAGTTCTCTTTTTCTTGCTCTCTATTATTTTAATTGAATCCGTTCAATCTTACCTACAATAAAGATATACGACAACGCTCCGCCTAATGCCACTAGGCTGACGAATAAAATACCGCCGTTGTAAGAGCCTGTCGCCGATACGATGAATCCGATAATCAGCGGGGTGATGATGCCGGATAAGTTAGCAAAAAAGTTAAATACGCCGCCAGCCAGACCGACCATTTCTCGTGGTGCCACCTCAGACAGCATGGTCCAGGAGATATTAGACAGTCCTTGTGCAAAGGAAGCGATGGATAAAATGGTCAGCACAAGCGGGATATTCGTTGTAAAATTCGCTAAAACAATGGTACTTGTCAGAAGCAAGCCGACCACAACCGGCAGCTTTCTCGCTATATTGACCGATACACCCTTTTTAAGCAGCCAGTCAGACACATATCCTCCAAACAGCACCCCAAAGAATGCAGCAATGTATGGCAGAGATGCCGCAAAACCCACTTTGAGAAAGGCCATATTTTTCGCCTCTGCTAAATAGGTCGGAAACCATGTTAAAAAGAAAAAGAGGGTAGACGCAACAGAAAATTGACCAATATAGAGTCCAATCAATTTACGATATTTCAAAAGTGCGGCAAAGTCTGCCCATTTCAGTTTCTCCTGTGATGCCACTGTCAGCCCTTCGCCTTGACGGATCAATTCTAGCTCATCTTCATTGATCTTTGGATGCTCTTTCGGTTCGTGATAATACTTGTACCAAAAGAAAGCAAATATAATACCGAGCGCACCTGCAGTGATAAAGACGGTTCTCCAATCGAAAGTTGTCATAATCCAAAAAAGAAGAGGTGTCGCAAATGCAAGCCCCACATACTCTCCAGCGGTATAAACCCCTGTTGCAAATGCGCGTTCCCGCCTTGGAAACCATGTGGTCACAATGCGGTTATTCGCAGGAAATGCGGGAGATTCTGTAATTCCGATAAACAAGCGGCAGCCAAATAAGAAGGCAAAGCTGTTCGCAAACGCCTGTAAACCGGTGAAAATAGACCAAGTCACAAGTGATATTCCATACGTTACCTTTGATCCAAACTTATCAAGAATAAAGCCGCCAGGGATCTGCATGGCTGTATAGGTCCAGCTAAATGCTGAAAAGATGAGGCCTAATAAGGCAGGGTTTAATTGCAATGAAGACTGAATCGCAGGTGCAACAATGGATACACTGGCTCGATCAATATAGTTAATAGCGGTAATAAAAAACAACAGAATCAAGATGCCGAAACGAGCTTTTGTTGGTTTCGCATAAGCAGGCCGCAAGTCGTTCCCCTTCAGTTCTGAATGCACTTTCATAACCATCCTCCTTTGTTTCCGCAGCGTGCGGATCGGTTGAGTGTCTTAAATGACCCCTTTTTCTTCTAACTGTTTACACTCTTCTTCTGTGAAGCCAAGCATTTTCGTTAAAATTTCATAATTATGTTCACCTAAATCAGGCGCAATATGGCGGATACTACCGGGGGTTTTTTCAAACTTCGGAATGATCCCAGGCACCTTCACTTTTCCAAGTCTCGGGTGATGCACCTCGACAATATTTTCTCGTGCTTTAAATTGCGGATGCTCAAAGATATCCCGAATGCTTAGAATCGGACTCACAGGCACACCATGTGTATCTAGAATGTCTAAGACGTCATCTCTTGTTTTGGACGCAATCCACTGCGAGACGATCGCATCCATTTCATCGTTATGCTTCAGCCTGGCTGCATTCACAGAGAATTTCTCGTTCTCTAGTAAATCTAAGCGATTCATCGCCTCTGCCAATCGATTAAAGGTCGAATCTGTACTTGTCACAAGAACCAAATAATGCCCATCCTTTGTCTCATAGGTGCCGGCAGGGCTTGAATGACCGCTTAACCCTGGTGAACGCTCACGCACCTTCCCTAGCTTGTCATATTCAGCAACCAAAAACTCTAACATGCGGAACACAGATTCATAGAGAGCCAAATCCACCATTTGCCCAGTTCCTTCTGAATGTGTGTCACGGTAATACATCGCTGTCACAGTGGCAAACGCCACATAGATTCCTGCGATATAATCCGTAAGGGAAAAGGAAGGGCTGACTGGATGCCGATCTGGAAACCCTTGAATATATGTAAAGCCGCTAAACGCCGTCGCAGGTGTACCAAATCCCGCCTTGTCCTTAAATGGACCGGTTTGCCCATAACCCGAAACACGAATCATAATTAAACGAGGGTTGATTTCTTTTAATACATCGTACCCAACGTCCCATTTTTCAAGTGTTCCCGGACGAAAATTTTCAATGATCACATCAACCTGCGCTGCAAGCTTTTTAAAAATGTCTTTTGCTTCTTCTTTGTGCAAATCGAGTGTAAGAGATTTCTTATTCCTTGAAAGCCCTGACCACCTCAAAGGTTCACCATCTGCAAAAGGACCAACATGCCGCAGTGTATCCCCTTTTCCAGGAATCTCGACTTTAATGACCTCTGCACCAAAATCCCCTAGAAGCACCGCGCCGTATGGTGCAGCAATCATCGTAGAAACATCTAATATTTTGATTCCTTCAAGCGGTGTATTCTTATTCATTGCTTGACTCCCTTTCATTCAATTGATAAAGGGCTAAAATGCTTTCTATTTTAGCCCCTTTTCTTCTTTCTCTCGTGCAAGGTTTTTTTAGTCCTTCGGAAGCTGCCCTTGCGGTGTATAGAGCCAAATCAGCCATAAAGGTTCGTCCCCTGTGTTCACATGCTGATGTGAGACACCATCTGGAATAAACATAAAGTCATTTTGTTTAAATGATTGTCTTTCTCCATCGCAAATGACTTCGCCAGACCCTTTAATCACATAATCAAATTCCTCTGAACCCGGGTGATTGTGTACCGAGCTTGCTTCGCCCGGCTCAAAAATAGTGAGACCTGCCATCATATGCTCTGACCCTACGGTATCTGGTGTGATCGTTTGAAACACCTTCCGAATCATTTTTTCTTCTGGATGATCTAAACCTAACCATAATGGATGACCGTCTTGAAATGGATTTAATACTTTAATTTTCATTGTTGATTCCTCCCTAGTCATGTTTAGTTCACACTGACATGTGAACGTTTTGTATTTGGTGAATAAATATCATTAATGTTCCAATGTCCATCAGTAGGCACAGGATCATTTTTCATCGCTACATCAATGACACATGGCTCCTGAGAAGCGATTGCTTCAGCCAAAGCTTCTTTGAATTCAGAAGCCGCCGTAATTTTGATCCCCTTCATCCCATAACCTCTTGCAATGGCTGCAAAATCAGGCGAATAGCTTTCTCCATCTTTTCTAAAAACAGTGCCGTAAGTCGTTTCATAGTGTGCCATTTGCAAGCCGGCGATCGTCCCAAACGCACTGTTGTTCATCACAATCCACACGACAGGAATGTTTTCTTCCATGGCTGTTGCGAGAACAGATGGATTTTGACCGAAACCGCCGTCCCCGACAAGTGATACAACGACACGGTCAGGCTGGGCAACCTTTGCTCCAAGTGCAGCAGGAGCGCCAAATCCCATCGTCGCAAAACCACCTGGGGTTAAAATAGTGCCTGGCGTGTATACAGGAAATTGCTGTCCGACCCCATTTTTATTCCAGCCAACATCGGTTGTAATGAAGGCATCAGGTGGCAATACTTCCCGCACTTCCTGCAAAATACGCTGTGGTTTCATTGGGAAAGACTCGTCTTGAATATTCGTCAAATTGCTCTTCTGAAATTCCTCACGATATGCCGCAATGTCCTTTTTCAATTGAGGGCGATCCAGACCTTCTGGCAGCCTTTCTTTCGCCACACGATTAAGTACAGTCAGCGCCTGCTTGAGATCTGCTACTGCTCCAATTTCCACAGGATAATTTCGGCCAATTTCATTCGGATCAATGTCAATATGGATGAGCTTGGTTGATTGGAAATTGAACGTATACTCCGATTCCCACGAACTCGCATCTGCTTCAGCAAAACGGGTGCCTAATGCCAATATATAATCCGCTGCTTTACACTGATCATTGATAAATTTCGTCCCCCAAAACCCTGTCATGCCAAGGGTCATTGGATGATCATCTGGCATCGCCCCTTTCCCCATCAAAGAATGGGCAACAGGGATACTCAAATGATCAGAAAATGCCTTTAACTCTTCTGCTGCATCGGCTAGTAAAATGCCTCCCCCTACATATAAAAGCGGTTTGTCTGCCTGCAGCAATCGATCTATTATCCGATTCGCTGTTTGATCATCAATAGATGGTTTTTCAACGGTGTGTGTATGATGAGCGATTTGTTCAAATAACGACACATCTAAGTCTTTTGAAAACACATCCATCGGAACTGAAATCAGGACTGGCCCAGGGCGGCCGCTTTCAGCTAACTGAAACGCTTTTGATAAAATTTCTGGAAATAATTCTGGAATGTCGACTCGCCATGCTCTTTTCACAAACGGGCGATAAATTTCGTATTGAGAAGCATCGGAATGAAGATTGATTTCTTGGTGTGGGTGCTTTCCGTAGTAATGACTTGGAACATCTCCTGCAATGACAACCATTGGAATGGAATCGAGTGCGGCATTCGCTACGCCTGTTGCCGCATTGGTGAGTCCAGGACCTAAGTGACTGAGCACAACAGCCGTCTGTTTCTTCGCTCGTGCATAACCGTCTGCTGCATGCGCCGCTATCTGTTCATGTCTGACATTCACAAATTGAATACGGCTTTTTTCTAGCGCTGATAAAAAAGCAATATTCGTATGACCGCACAGACCGAAGATATGCTCAACTCCTCGATTTTCTAAATACTGAATGACCTGTGTAGATATATTCTTCTTCATGTTTCTCTCCTCTCACGGTGCAGCTATGAATCTGCTACTCACTGATTCTTTGAAAACACAATCGATAGAACGGTATTCAAATCCTGTATCGCAACTTGTCCAGGTGCGGAGCTTTCTTTCCCTACAGCAAAGGTCATGACAGACCCAAAGAGTCCACCTACCATTCTTGTGAAGGCGCCGTATTCCCCCATCGCCATCGAAATAACGGGGATGGACAGATGCTTTTTCGCCTTGCCAGTCGCAGAGAGCAGTGTCAGTGCATCCTCATAGGAATGCGGCATGACGGCGATCTTTGCAATGTCGGCACCGACCGATTCTGCATTGGTGAATAGTTCCACGAGCCGATCCGCCTCCGGGGTACGCTGGAAATCGTGGTACGACACAATCAAGATGACCCCGTTTCTCTTAGCCGCCTGACTGACTTGCTGGATATGCGAGACATCATGCATTAATTCAAAATCAACGGCAGCCACAAGCTGAGTGGCACAAAGCTCGACAAGCAGGGAAACCTTTTCATCCTCTGAGAGTGAGATGCGTTCGCCGCCCTCTTTTTCAGAACGAATGGTGAATAAAAATGGGATGTTATCTGCCTTTTCGATCATCCCTTTCAGGGTGGCGATGACTTGTTCCTTGTCATTGAGGTGATTGAAAAAATCCGCTCGCCACTCTATCACATCAGGCTTCTTCTCAGCTAACACCTCAACTTCAAGAAACAATTCTTCCTTTGTTTGTCCAATGAGCGGCGTACAAATCATCGGCTGACCGCCTGTCTGCGCACTCTTTACCTTTTGCTGAAAGTCATTCACGTCCATCTGCCCCCTTTATAGCCCATTTGGCAGCACAACCATTTTGGTTTCGGTCATCTCCTCGATGGCGAAACGTGGGCCTTCCCTTCCAATACCGCTTCGTTTAATCCCGCCATATGGCCAGTGATCTAGTCTGAAATTCGATGTCCCATTGATGACTACGCCGCCAGTTTCAAGCTCTTTTGCTGCGTGTAACGCAACATCTAGCTGATTCGTAAAGACACCTGCCTGCAAACCATATCGACTATCGTTTGCTTCTTTGATTGCCTCATCCAGCTCCTCATATGGGAGAATGCTGACAACTGGACCGAACACTTCTTCACAGACGACCTTGGCTTGTTTTGGCGGGTTTAGCAAAATAGCCGGTGTGATGCTTGCGCCATTTCGTTGTCCTCCAGATAGAAGCTCGGCACCCATTTTCTCTGCCTCTTGTATCCAAGCCTCCACACGTTTTGCTGCCTGTACATCAACCATACAGCCGATATCACTTTCACTAGACAGCGGATCTCCAACGACGAGCTGTTCTACTTTTTGTTTAAGTGTCTCAGTAAATGTCGACATAATTTGCTTGTGAACATAAATTCTTTGAACAGAAATACAGCTTTGACCAGAGTTGCTAAAGCCCGTTTTGGCACAAAGAGAGGCGGCTTGCTCGATATCTGCATCATGATGAACAATCGTCGCTCCATTTCCTCCGAGTTCCAGCAGTACCTTTTTTAATCCAGCAGAGTTTGAAATATGTTCTCCGCCCACCGCACCGCCAGTAAAAGAAACAAGATTGGTTCTTTCATCCATGACTAACTGTCTGCCGGCGTCTACTCCTCCAATCACAAGCTGCAGGCTCTTTTCTGGAAACCCTGCTTCAAGCAGGAGCTTAACAAACGCTGTGGCGACAGCTGATGTTTGCGGTGCTGGTTTTAAAATAATGGCATTCCCTGCCGCAAAAGCTGGACCGATTTTGTGACAAATTAAGTTGAGAGGCGCATTAAAAGGCGTAATCGCCAGCACAACCCCAACCGGCACTTTAAATGTCATCGCCATTGCTCTCTGTCCACGGGAAGATACATTGCCAGGAATGGTCTCACCGATTAGTCGATTGGCTTCTTCGGCTGACTGCGCCAGCGTTTCAATTGATCGTGAGACTTCATCTCTTGTATTTTTAAGCGGTTTGCCTAATTCTAAAGAAATGAGTTTTGCAAAATGCTCTTTTTGTTCTTCCAATAAGACAGCTGCCTTTGTTAGAAGCGTTGAGCGTTCTAATGCTGATATTGCCGCTAATTGTTTTTTAGCTTGCTGCGCAATAGAAAGCGCCTGTTCTATATCTTCTGAGGAGGCAAGATAGGATGTACCGATCATTTCCCCAGAGTATGGATTGATAATGTCTTCTTTGACATGGTTTGCATCCAGCCATTTGCCGTTTATATATGACAACGCTTTCAATTCACTCAAATTCTCTCACCCTCCTTCAAGTGACGCGTCCCGACCCCCGCATAACGAACAAGTCTTTCTTCATTCGGACAAGGACCTTTCACTAGGGCACCTTTTGTCAGCTCTTCATATGCATGCGCCACGATGCCCATTCCTCTCGATAAGGAAAAGATGCCTTTTGCCGCTTCTGCTGGAATGTTTAATTCACATTGGATCGCAGCAGATACACCATCTATGTTCATCGTGATTTTTTTCCCTTTTAATTGTTCTAGTTCATGTCTAATCGCCTCAGCTAACCGTAAGTATGTTCCGCTGATATCACCTTGCTGCACATATGTTTGACTCAGCTCATACAGCCGTCTCACTCTCGGATCATCATCATGCAGCTGATGACCGATTCCCGGAATTTTTTCCTTGCGGTCTAACCACGTCTGACATACTTGCTTTGCAGCAGACTTCATATCTTTTTGTACATCATAAACCGCTTTGGCTTCGTACAACATACGCATCGCCTTTTCTCCGGCTCCGCCATGAATATCACCTAATAGATTCACCCCTGTTGCAACAGAAGAATTAAACGAAATGCCGCACGTAACCGCCATTCTTGCCGCTGCAATAGACGGTGCTCTTGGCCCATGATCCGCACCTGCGACAAGAACACTTTCAAAAAGAGCTGCCTTCGAATCATCTAGTAATTCACCAACAAGCAGTAAATAAAGCATCTGCGGATACGACAATTCACCAATAAGCTCTTCAATTGGATAGCCCCGAAGTTCAATTGAATTTTTTTGAATATGACTAATCTCAGTCTCCCACCAAGCGCCTCCTTCTTTGTATATTTCCAGTGCACTTCGATTTTTCATTGTGTGAATCATTCCTTTAGCCACTTATTTGGAGATGAACGACTCCTTTATTCCGTCTAGTGGAATTCAATTTCACTTTTTGGAATGTGTTTTCATTGTAAGCGCATTCGTTTTTATCGTCAATCATTTTTTCTGAAAATACTGTCTTTTGATGAGAAATTAAGTGAATCGAACTAATTATTTCACCACTTATTCTTCAATTTACCCTTTATTTAGTCAAACAGACTTATGTAGATCGTTCTACTAATTAATGAACCATTTTCGATTCATTCTGTCAAATTCAGCTGAAATTTGATATAAAAAGACCTCTCCATCTTCTGGAGAGGTCACTTATTTTATTTCCACCAGTCATCAAACATAGAAGCTGGTACTTGACGTTTATGTTCTGATTGAACATAGCGTTTTTCAATCGCTTCTGCTGCTTGATCTGAAACTGGTTTTCCTTCTAAGTAATCATCAATTTCATTGTACGTAATGCCGAGTTCTGTTTCATCCGTTTGCTGAGGTTTATCATCAAGCAGATCGGCTGTTGGTTTCTTTAAGTATAGACGCTCTGGTGCTTGCAGCGCTTCTAGTAGCGTCCGTCCTTGGCGTTTCGTCAGACCTGTAAGCGGAAGAACATCTGCACCGCCATCACCATACTTCGTGAAGAACCCAGTCACAGCTTCAGCTGCATGATCCGTTCCAATGACAAGTAAGCCTTCCTGTCCACCGACGGCATACTGTGCGATCATTCTCATACGTGCTTTGACGTTCCCTTTATTAAAATCAGACAGCGCACCGCCTGTTTCCTTTTGATATTGTTCACTGAATGCCGTCACGGCAGGCGCGATATCATATTTCCAAGACTTGTCCGGCTGAATAAATGATAGAGCCAGCTGCGCATCGTCTTCATCTTGCTGCGTGCCATGCGGAAGACGGACTGCAAAAAAGACAGCATCCTCTTTTCCTTCTTGACGAAGCTCACTTACAGCGAGCTGAGCGAGACGGCCGGCAAGCGTTGAATCCTGTCCGCCGCTAATACCGAGAACGAATCCTTTTGCACCGGTCTTTTTCAAGTAAGCCTTTAGAAATCCAACCCGTTTTTCGATCTCCTGCTTTGGGTCAATTGAGGGCTGCACATGCAACTCTTGGCTGATTTTTTTCTGCAAACTCATACACTTTTCCTCCTAAGCATCCTCTACATGAAGAGAACAGGTTTTACTTCCATTTCAATTGATTTACCTACGATTTTAGCCACTTTATTATATCATGTTTTGAAAAAAGATATTTTTTAGACGTTCCCCTTTTTCATAAATGATCAAACATTCACAAACGAAATAGACCAAGTCTCTTTGACTGGTCTTTCCTTTTCAATCAATCTCCACCCGAATGGATGTACAGCTTGAGCCATTGCATTTTCCAATGTCGGCAGGACATGCAGACACCGCGACGATGAGATCCATTTCTGCACGCAGACGAATGTAATCACCAGGGAGCGATTTTGGTAGCTCGACAGACAGTTTTCCTTTCTCATCAATGACTGTATTCATAAACGCATTAAAAGGATAATACATATCCTCCTTTGGAATCCCGAATGGCTCAAAAGCCGTTCTGAGATTATCGTAGCATGTATGCATGACCTCTAGGTGCGTCCTGCCGTATAAGAGCTGATACATTTCTTGCCGGCACGCAGGCATATATAAATCATGACATTCGACTGTATCTTCGATGACCGTAAACATTGGTTTATATAAATTAGAATAAAGCTGATCTCCCTTTTTCACCTTGGAAGAGAACAGGCTATCCATTGTAGCGCCTTGATCAAATTTTTCATAAAAATCCTTTTCATGATAGGCCATCACGTCTGCTACTTGCTGCCCTTCGACATCAACCACTCGCATACATTGTCCTTTTCCTAACCGAAAGCCAAATCCATCCTTTGGTAAAATCACGTATTCTCCGTTCATCACATGCACTCCTTTCCATGTTGACAGTATGCCCAAAACGTCCTCTTGATCATGTATAAAAAAAAGAGGCGGTCACAAGCTAATGCTATTGAATCGGAAAGGTGTTGCACACAAATTGAAAGAAGAACAATCTTTATCTTGGTGGCAGCTTTCTCTTATCGGAGTCGGCTGTACAATCGGCACTGGTTTCTTCCTTGGTTCCAGCATCGCCATTACAAAATCCGGTTATTCCGTCTGCATTTCATTTTTGCTTGCGGCAGTCGGCACATATCTCGTCTTTAAACACCTGGCTGCGATGACAGCCGAGAACCCAGATAAGGGATCATTTTGTTCCTATGCCCGAAAAGCCTATGGGCGCTGGGCGGGTTTTAGTAATGGCTGGGTGTATTGGTTTTCAGAAATGCTGATCACAGGGAGTCAGCTGACGGCGATTTCTCTTTTTACTCGTCACTGGTTTCCATCCATTCCACTATGGGTGTTTTCAGCGATTTATTCCGCTCTTGCCCTGCTTGTGATTATCATTGGGCTTTCTTCTTTTCAAAAGACGGAAAATGTTCTTGCCGTGCTGAAAACCGGGGCGATCCTATTGTTTGTCGTCCTTGCCGTTCTTGTTTTATGCGGCATTCTCACAGAGCATAGGCCCACCCTACACCTGCCAAATAAAGACCATGAATGGATGCCGCTCGGCCCACTCGGTCTATGGAATGGGCTGATTTATGCGTTTTATGCTTTCGGGGGAATTGAAGTCATGGGGCTGATGGCGGTTCATTTAAAAGACCCGAAAGATGCCGCAAAATCTGGACGTGTGATGCTGATCATTCTTGCTGTCATTTATATCGTCTCCATCGGACTTGCGCTTTTGCTTGTGCCAGTGACAGCCTTTAACGAGAATAGCAGTCCATTTATTACATCACTGGAACCATTTCATTTATCGATTTTTCTTCATATCTTTAATGGCATTTTCATTATTGCTGGGTTTTCCACATTGGTTGCCTCCCTCTATGCAGTCACGACGCTGCTTGGCACGATGTCGGAACATCACGATGCACCTGCTTGTTTTAAACAAAAAGAACCATCTCATGTCAGATGGTCTTCGATCTTGTTAACTGCTGCTGGATTGATTGTCTCGATTTTGCTGGCACTCTTTTTGTCCAAACACATATATGAGCATCTCACAACAGCAGCCGGCTTAACTCTTTTATACACATGGGTGTTTATTCTGCTTTCGAGCAAAAAGCTGTCAAAACCATCTACTCGTCAAACGTGTGAAACGGTTCTTGCCCTGCTCTTGATTGGTGCGGCTGTTTCAGGCACTCTGACAGAGGCAAGCGGACGACCCGGCTTTTTTATAAGCATTGGGATCATCGCCGTGATTGGCATCATGGTACTCTTTATGAGAAAAAAGTGGAAACAGGATCAGGCCGCATCATAATTTCATCATGTTTTTTAAAGCAGTAAATGGACATTTGGCGGAGGCTGGTTTCTCCGCCTCATCATCTGAGAGAAAATATTGTTTCCATTCATGATTTGTTGGATCACCGTACCATTTTAACGATGGATGGACGTCAACTTGATCATATGCTTTGAGCCGCTTGCGAACGAGCTGGCTCATTTTTTGTCCAAACTTGGTCGATCCATTCAATTTTTCGAACACCCATCTGGGCTGAAATGCCATCATGACATATGGAAAGTGGCGGCTCTTTCTGAGCTTATGAGCTGGTGTTGAACACAGAATAAAATAAGCCTCGCCATGAAAGCAGTACTCCCATTCATGGTGATGAGGGTCCAGTGGAATCTCCGCTGGCCATGGCACTTCATCTTTTTGATGTAACCGTTGAAGCAATGACCAGAACTGCTGCTCAAATTCTTCAATTGGGCTTTCCTTTAAATCCTGCGGAGTTTCAAAAAAGCAGATAAATGAAGCGTATTGACCAGTTTGTTTAGCGCAGCCTTGATATTCTTTTAGCAGCTCTGCTAACTCATTCACTGCCCCGTCTCCCCGCAGATCACCGACAAATCCATAGCGTAAATGATCGAGAAAAAATCCTTGTCTGCCTGGTACACACGGAAATGTATCTGCCTCATCCCCTACCATCTCTCCAAACTGTGTGAAGGCATCTTGCTTCCATTCTTCGAGTGATCGTAGATTTTGATCAAGGCAACTTTTTGCATACAGCTGGGCCATTTTCTTCCACCTCGTTTTAGCGTCTTCTCCATAGCCTATGAGGAGGAAAAAGCTGTGGTGACTGTCCTTCAACGACTTTCACTGGACATTCACAAGGTAGTTGATTTGCCGGATGAGGCAGGAATTCACTTCCATTTATCTAATCATGTATGAGTATGCTTCTGCATATCATCATTTAGCCGCCTCTATCTAATAGAGTTGGTCATTATAAAAGAAATGGGTGAATGACATGCGTCTTCTTTTTCTCCATCCGATGTATCTGATCTTATTTACACTACCAGTGATGGCTTTCCTTTGGGGATTTGTTGGTTATCTGCTATTTAAACGGATATGGCCTGTCCTCATATTAACGTCCGTGATTTCGATGATTTTCATCTTCGCTTATACTGGATTTGACCTTAGCAATCTATATTGGGTCCTTCTGATGACGGCTCTTGCTTTTGTATCAAGCGGATTCTCGAAGGTCATACACGTTCATATTCAAGAGAAAAAACGGGAAAAGCCTTTATGATTGTTTCTTCTTTAAAAAGACGGAATCAAGTAGCCAATAAACGAAGGCCGCGCAAAAGCTAAATAGATAAACTTTGTAGCTAATAAAGACGACAACACCATAATCAATCCATAAAGCAAGCGCCGTACAAACCACCCACGCCCCGATAAAATAAACCAATAAATCACGGCGTCGAAACTTCTCAGGATGACGGTGTAAAACCATTTGGATAGGTGCAGCAAATAGGACATAAGCGATCAAAATGAAAAACTGGTGACCTCCACATAACTGAATCTGGATTCAGGTGGGGCAAACAACATGGTATAAACAAATGTCGCTGTGATCACAGACAACATCAGCATACACACATAGTTGAATGCTGGCAGGAACATACGCATGACAAAAACTCCTTCAATTTTATGTATCTTCCATCATTATTGAAGAGTGTCCTATTTCTGTCAAATATGAAAAAGGGCTAAAATGATTTAGATTTTAGCCCTTTTTCTGATCAACCATTCTATCCAATGAGCGCCATGATTCCTTGATATCCAAAGTAAGCACCGAAGCCAAGTAAAGAGAGACCTGCCAGAACGGATAAGCCGTGCAAAATTCGTTCATTTAAATACCGTCTAAACGTACTGGCAAGCAGCGCCATACAGAAATCCCATATGAGCATGCCGATAAAAATAGCCATGCTGTACATCAGCATTTGAGATGCTCCATACTTTTCAATCGTATTGGCCAAAATACTGCCATAGATCCCAAGCCAAAATAAAATACTAAGCGGATTGGAAAGAGAAATAAAAAATCCCGTCATGAACGAATGCCCGATCGACGTGTTTCCTCCATCCTTCTTTGGGCTTTCCTGCAAATTGATTTTACGAAGGCTTTCAATACCGGTATAGGTCAGAACGAAAAAGCCGAACAGCCACAAAAAAGTTTTCACAAGAGGTGCAGTCAAAAGCTGGGCGACACCAAAATAAATGAGGAGCATATAGACAATATCCGCAGCCATAGCCCCCACACCAAAAATCCAAGCGTGCCAAAATCCACTTTTAATTCCTCTGTCGATTTGGGCTGCATTGACTGGCCCAACAGGCGCTGAAAGTGACAACCCTAAAAAGATATAACCAAAAAACACCGCCACATAGACGTCCTCCTTTTGATGCTGACTTGTACATGTTATTCACGCTTTCGTTGTTTTAGTACAAGTCCTTCGTCACCTTTTCTGAAGATATGCTATACAAAAGGAGGAGCCACCAGAGCAGCTGCTTATCGATCGGCTTTCATCGCCGGCGGCTGTGTGGGTATGGTTTCTTTTTTCCGAGATCGATTCATTTGAATGGCAGCCGCAAAAAGGAGAACAGCTAAAAAGGCGAAAACAAAGACGGCGCTTGCCGCACCTGCCCACTCAAGGCTAAACCCAATCAAAAAGGACAAACAAGCTCCACCTAAACTAGCGGCGGCAATAAAATAACTCGTGGCCTCGTCGATGGCATTTTCAATCATTAATGCAGAAGCCGTCAAGGCAATGGGGAACATGCCAGCTGCGCACAGACCGATGAAAAAGATAAGAATTAGCTGCGCGGCGATGTGGGTGGCTAGAGCAAATACGGCGAGCAGCACAATCATCAGCGCTGCGCTTAACTTTAAAAAACGCAGCGGATGCAGCTGATCGGCTTTTCTCGCAATGACAGTTCTGCCAATGACGATCGCTGTCCAAAAAGTAGAGACCGCAAAAAGACCCCAGTTGTCTCCCCCTTTTTCTAGCATGATCGACGGTAAAAAGTTCGCAAAGTTCGTTTCAATTCCTGCGTAGAAAAACGCAAAACAGATCATCAACACCACAATCATTCGATTCCCTCGATCAAACAGCAAGGACGGTTTCTTCATGTCTTGAATTGGAGCCGCCATCTGCCCACGAGGGAGTTTATTCATAAAGGTAAGCCAGAGCATGAGAAAAAAAGTCAGTGCACCGACTTGAAATAAAAACACATAATGCCACGTTTCCTCTGTCACAGTCAGCAGAATCAATAGAGGAAATAATAGCGCACCTAATCCAAAAAAGACCTCCATGATGCTGATTCGCTTTGCACTGTTTGCCATTGAAATCACATACGCCCCGGCCGTCGTCTCAAGACTGCCTGCACCGCTCCCAAGGAAAAAACCTGCCACCACAAGAATCGTCCAGCCCGGCACCAAAAGGCCAAGAAGAAGCGCTCCGATCATCAGCAGCAACCCCATTGTCAGGACAGCCCCATAACCTTTTTTCCTCACAAGAATGGGCGACAAAAGAACGCCTGTCAAAAAACCAATAAACTGAAAGAAGATTAAAGAAGATAATTCCCCAGGACCCTTATCATAACTAGACAGCAAATAAGGCGTTAAACTGCCAAAAAACACATGAATGGTCCCAATAAAAAAATAAAAGATACAGCCAAAATAAAACACCTTTTTCATCTTTTCACTTCCTCTAAAAAGGAGCGGAGTTATGATATCCTCCGCTCCACCTCTTCATTAATATGCACGGGCAGAGACGACAGCCTCTTCCCTCTCGAAGCATGTATTCAGCGCAGCCTGCGCGCGATAACCATCTTCAAAATCAGCTACCTTCATATGAGATGGATATGAGTTTGTATTTACCCAATGCATCAGCTGATCACGGAATGTATCAGACCATCCATAAAATTCATTCGGCGGATCTGTCAGCAATGTTTGCGGCATTTGATGACGCTCTACACACAAACCATCACTGATCTCATATTCGTTTTTCATGTTTGTATGGTATTTAAAAACCTTGTCATGCCCCACCACTTCTACACTAAATCCACATTCCTCGGGCTGCGTACTTTTGGACGTCACCAAATGAAAGAACACTTGATTCTCCATTTGTCCAAAAATTTCGGTATGGTCATCAACCTGTACCTTTTTCTCTTCTTTTTCCTTTACATGTGTCAGCATCTTCGTATTAAGGGATTCTTTTTTCATTTCACTGCCAAATAAGTACCACAGCATATCAATCAAATGAATCCCTAAATCTCCTAATGCACCACTTGTACGCAGACTTTCGCCGCTGTCTCTCCACGAAAATGTCTTTCTTCTAAGGGCACTATTTTTCTTAAAATGTGTCCGTACTGTCAAAACGCGTCCTAATTCACCATTGGCGATCAAGTTCTTCAAAATATTCACAAAGGATAAATAGCGATAGTTAAAGCCCATACTGGCTTGAACCTGGAACTGTTTGGCTGTCTCCACCATTTCCTTCGCTTCTTTTAACGATACAGCCATCGGTTTTTCACATAAAATCGGCTGTCCTGCTCTAAGCGCCTGAAGGGCATGGTCCTTGTGACAGAAGTTAGGGGAAGCAATGATCAATCCATCTGATGCATCCGCTAGTGTTTCGATACTGGCATACACCCGTCCGCCGTACTGTTTAATAAATCCTTGTGCAACGGATTCGTGCAAGTCATAGACCCCAGATAATTCTGCACCTTTGATCGTTGATAAGGCTCTAGCATGTGCTTTTGCAATATTCCCTGCTCCAACAATTCCAATTTTCTTCATGAATGTGCCTCCTCATGTTTATACATCACTGTTTTCAATGTTTCATAGATTCCTTTTGCATACCCATGATGACAAATTTGATGGTGGTGCCGTTTGGCTTCGGCTGTTGCATTTTGGACAAGAAAGCCGTGTGTGACGGATTGAAGCATCCGCAGATCATTCCCACTATCACCAAAAGCAAAGCCCTTATCTTTTGACAGGTTATATTGATTCAGCATAAACCGAACGATTTCATCCTTCCCTGTTCCCACTGGTAAAAAATCAACGTCATAGCAATCCGCAGGGTCACCCGCAAGTGGGTTGCATTTGTTGATGTTCACCGCCACACCCCGCTCCTTCGCAAGTGTTTGGATGAACGATAGATGATGGAGATCTGTTCGTTCATCCTGCTCCTGATAATAGAAATTCTTTTTATACCCAGAGCTGCCTAGCTGCGTTTGCGGCCTAAGGGTAATCCCCTTTTCACGTACGGCTTGCAGAATATCTTCAATTTTTTCGTCTGAAAAGCCTTGTGCATCAAGCCGTTTCATCCATTCTGCATCTGGCTGTCCAAATTTCCCATCTGATGTATACACGATTTCAGTTCCTAAATTCGACGCAATGAAATGCGGGAATTGATAGAAACCACCCTTCTCCATTTTGCTCGTAACAGAATCGAGGCTGCTTCCCGTCACCCAGCCCAGCATGAGCTGTCCGGCTTCGCTCTTTTCTGCCACAAAAGCTTCCAGCCGTTTTACATCCTCTCTCTGCTCCTCGGTCATTCCGTGAGAATAATAGGTCTCATCGAAATCACAGAAGACGATCCACTGCGGATGTTGCGGTTGATGCACAAGCTTTTTATTGAATGGAAGATTTGATAACATGATGGACCCCCTCGATGACTTTCTCCTGATCTTGCAGCGGCATTCCTGGGTAAAGCGGCAAGTGGAGTAATTGCTGTACGGCTTTTTCCGTATGTGGTAGTTCCGTTTGTCTATACTTTTGAGAAACAAGATTCGTTTGATGCTGATGCGATAAGATTGGGTAATAGACGTCTGTTTCTATGCCCATTTCTAATAATTTCTCTGCCAGCTCATCTCGGCTTCCCTTCACCACTCTGATCGGGAATAGATGCCATACATGATCGTCTGTCAGCTTCGGAAGCTTAATATATCCTTCGTCTTCCAGCGTTTGCAGCTGATCTATGTATCTCTTTGCCAAGTAAAAGCGTTTAAAGTTTTGTAAACCTAAATATTTCATTCGTTCTAGCCCGATTGCGGCCTGTAAGTTATCAATCTTAGAATTAAAGCCATAGTCACTGCGCTTCACGTTTTTCTTTCCTGGTTCAAAACCGTGATAGCTGATTTCCATGCATTTTTCTGCTAGGGCTTCATCATTTGTTGCGATGGCTCCTGCCTTTCCGCAAACTCCAAGGTTTTTGTAAGGATTAAAGCTGAGAACAAGTCCATCCCCAAATGCCCCAAGCCCGCTGCTGCCAATCGCCTGACAGCCATCCTCAATGATCGATAGACCATGCCGTTTTGCAATCGTCGAAATGGCCTTCATATCCGCTTGCTTTCCATACAAATGAACCGGGAGAATACATACTGTCTTATCTGTGATATGCTTTTCTATTTCATTCGCCGCTAGGCAGTAGGTGTCTGGATCAATATCGGCATAGACTGGAATCGCACCAATCGCAAGCACTGCATTTTCTGTTGCAGCAAAGCTGTTGGCAGGCAGGATGACCTCATCTCCAGGATGGACGCCTGCTGATATTAAACTGATCATCAAGGCATCTGTTCCACTTGATGTGGCAATGACATATTTTTTCCCTAAGTACGCTGCGAGCGTCTTTTCAAACTTTGGAATATAAGGGCCTGATGTAAAACGGCCTGAACTTAATACTTCTTTCAGCACCTGCATAATATCATCGATCTCATCCTCCGAAATCAGTTTATCGACCGGCAGGAACGGTATCTTTTTTTCCTTATTTTGTTTATAATGGAAGAGAATTTTTTCCAAACCCGTACGCGCAATATCTTGCTCAAGGAACGCAGCAAGCTTATCATTCGCTAGATTCTTTTCAACTGAATCAGCCTTTACTTGAACACCTTGATTGATCATATCCAGCAACGGTAGATAATCCTTGCTTTTACCTGATATCTTCGTCAATATTTGCATTCCATTCCCTCCAATTAATCAATTCCATTTGTTAATATTTAACTTGTTTCACATTGTAAATGATGTTATCGATTTCAGAACAATAACTTTGTGTAAAGGATTTGTTAATATGTGTACAATTTATGAAATTGCCAAACGCTGCGGGGTTTCAACGACCACTGTTTCTCGGGTGCTGAACAACCATCCATATGTATCCGAAGAAAAGCGCCAGCACATTTTACAGGTGATGAAGGAAATGGAGTATACACCAAGCTCAGCAGCCCGCACCCTTCGGTCACATCAGACAAAAACCATTGCTGTGTCTGTTCCAGCTGTGGACCATCCTTTTTTTGCACAATTGATTAAAGGCATTTCAAAGGAAGCACTAGATCAAGGGTATAAAGCCATCGTGCTCCAGACGTTTTATCAAGAATCAGTAGAACTTGAAGGGCTTCAATTATTAAAAAGAAAAGAAGTAGATGGTGTCATATTGGGGGCGTTAGAAAATAAGTGGGAAACAATCGAGCCATTTTTAGCAAACGGCCCAATCGTCATGGCAAATGAATTTCATCAAACAGCAGACATTCCGATTATCGGATATGATGAGCGGGAAGCTGCCTATAAAGCGGTTGACTACTTGATTCAATCAGGGCGTACATCCATTGGATTTTGCTTTGATACAGAAAGCAGTGAAGCACAAAAACAAAGAAAGCAAGGCTATCTTGATGCGCTTTCTGATCACGGTTTGCCGCTTAAAGAAGATTGGCTGTTTGGCGAGGCTTTTACCATTGAAGACGGCTTTCGTTTGATGGACTTAATCCACCGGATGCCGGATGCGCCGGATGCGATTTTCACCGGCAATGATCAAGTGGCAGCAGGCCTCATTAAACAAGCCATTTCATATGGATATCACATTCCTAAGGATTTAGCGGTGATCGGTTATGACAACCAAGACATTTGCGAGGTGACAGCTCCAACGATCACGACCATCGACATCCCCATCGTCGAGCTTGGCCAGCAGTCTGTCAAACAAATGATTCAGCTGCTACAAGATCAAAAACCATTACAACGTGAACATATTCAACTGCCTACTCGGCTTGTCACACGAGAATCTACATAAAAAAAAGACTGAGAAATCTCTCAGTCTCAGCGTGTAGACAAACCCTCGCATTCTTTGTCAGTCCTGCGCTCTGGTGCTCACGAATGCCGAATTCGCTCCGCTCCAGTGCTCGTCCTTCCTAGACTGCAAAGGTTTTCTTTCACGCTGAAAAGAAGACAAAGGGCTAAAAAAAGTATATTTTAGCCCTTTGTTAACAATCTGAAGACTGAGAAATCTCTCAGTCTTCCATTTTTCAATCAATCGATCAACCTATACAAATTGAGCAAGAATGAATGTCCATATACATACGATGCCGAGCAAAATGAAGCTGTACTTCACTGTTTTTTGGAAGAGCTCAGATTCTTTACCTGTTTCTCCTACAGCTGCTGTTGCAATAGCAATAGATTGTGGAGAAATTAATTTCGCCATCACACCACCGGTCGTATTTGCCCCGATTAACAAACCTGCCTGAGAGCCGATTTGAGAAGCAGTGACCGCTTGAAGGTTGCCGAATAAGGCATTGTTACTCACAACAGATCCCGTAATAAACACGCCGATCCAGCCAAGCACTGGGCTGACAAGCGGGAATAAATCGCCTGTTTTAGCAAGCGCTAGTCCGATAGCAGAACTTAGACCTGCAAAGTTCGCCAAGTTGGCAAAGCCCATGACAAAACAAATCGTAAGAACAGGGACCCAAAGCTCTTTGACCGCTGCATTTAAGCAGGCAGCCCCTTCTTTTAATGTAATATGTCTGCTGAACAATCCTGTCAGCATCACTGCAATTAGAATGGCGGTACCTGTTGCACTAATAACATCAATTTTAAAGATCGCATCAATCGGTGTTTCTGTTTGGGCAATTGGCGGTAATTTCACAATTTGCTGATGCAGAAACGGCATTTTCACTAAAATGGTTGTCCAGTTAAACGGTCCTCCTTCAGCAAATAATGCTTTAAAAGCTGGTAGGCTCCATACAGTAATGACGGCAGTTAAAATATAAAACGGAGACCATGCTTTCAGCACCTCAACACCGCTATACGTTTGTTTCTTCTCAATGGCTGGTGCCCCTTCTTCACGATAAATATGTTTCGGCTGCCATTTTCGAAGAAATAAAGCCAAAATTCCCATACTCGCTAAAGCTGAAATAATATTGGCAAGCTCAGGACCCATCGTGACCATTGTAACAGCCTGCAGAATCGCATAGCTTCCACTCACAACAAGCAAGGCTGGAAGCGTTTCTTTAATTCCCTTAAAGCCGTCTACAATGAGAATAAGCAGAAACGGAATACAGAAAGAAATAAATGGAATGGTGTACACAAGGGTTTGAGACAGCTCTAGCGGCGTCATATTCCCCATTTGTGCTCCAGTAATAACCGGGATACCTACTGCACCAAAAGCGCCAGACGCAGCATTTGCAATCAAGCAGAGCATGGCGGCTTTTAGTGGTTTAAACCCAAGCTCTGTTAAAAGAGCGGCACTAATCGCAATCGGTACACCGAATCCAGCGGCTCCCTCTAAAAATGCGTTAAAACTAAAACCAATTAATAAGAGCTGTAACCGTTGATCTTGAGAAATTCCTGCAATACTAGAACGAATGACATCAAACTTTCCAGACTTCACAGCAATTTTATAGAGCCATACGGCCATGATGACGATATATCCAATCGGCCACAGCCCATTAGATACACCGAGCACCACAGCAGATAATGCTTTTTCAATTGGCATATGAAAGAAGAAAACAGCTGTTACAAAACTGACGATCAAGGTAAAACAAGCGGCTAATACCCCTTTTAACTTAAATACAGTCAATGCAAGTAGGAAAAACAAGATTGGAAGCATGGCCACCAATGCACTGACGAACTCATTACCAAACGGATCATATATTTGCTGCCACATAGTGATTCATCCTTTTCTGCTCAGATAGGTTGCCTTTGATTGATTAAAAATGAGGAGCTAAAATTTCTTTTAACACATTCACACTATGTGCGAATTTTTCTTTTTCTGTGTCGTTCAGTGCGAGCTCCATCACTTCTGTTGCACCATTTCGGTTCACGAGGGCAGGTACACCAATGTAGACATCTTCTGCTCCGTATTCCCCATCTAAATAAGTGCTGACAGTCAAAATGCTGTTTTCATTGTGTAAAATGGCTCTAGTAATACGGGCTAAACTCATCGCTACGCCGTAATAAGTCGCTCCTTTTTTCTCAATGATTTGGTAAGCAGCATGACGGACATTCTCCATGATGTCGTCTAAATCTTCTTGTTTGTATTGGTCATTTCTCTTCATTAATTCTGTGATCGGTACACTTCCGATATTCGCATGGCTCCAAACAGCAAGCTCTGTATCTCCATGCTCTCCAATGATGTACGCATGCACATTGTGCGCCGCTGCTTCAAAGTACTCACTAAGCATGTATCTGAATCTTGCCGTATCAAGCGTTGTTCCACTGCCAATCACTCGTTCTTTTGGTAGTCCGCTGAATTTCCAAGTCGCATAAGTCAAAATATCAACTGGGTTCGTAGCAACTAAGAAAATACCATCGAATCCGCTTTTCATCACATTGTCTACAATGCCTTTAAATATATTTAAATTTTTCTCAACAAGATCAAGTCTCGTTTCACCTGGCTTTTGGTTTGCACCAGCGCAGATACATACAATATCAGCATCCTGACAATCCTCATAATCTCCATACCAAGTATTCACAGGATGCGGGGCGAATGCTTTCCCGTGGTTTAAATCCATGACGTCACCCATTGCTTTATCTTGATTCAAATCGATGACTACCAATTCATCTGTGATTGCTTGATTTATTAATGTAAAGGCATAACTGCTGCCGACAAAACCTGCTCCAATAAGTGCTACTTTGTTTACTTTTTCGTTTGTCATTTATCTCATCCTCCTGAGTAAAACTAGGTTGTTTTTCTTATGTGAAGTATTTCACATTCTTATTGTGCAACACTTCACAAACTTTTGCAAGGGGATTGCTCAAAAAAATAATGTAGCCATTTTGTGAACACTCATATTGTGGTTTTAAACCGCTGTCCCCATACATGTTCTCATAAGAAAAAAGCCGCCAAACACTCTTTGGCAGCTTCTCTCTTATTTAATAAGGTCCCCAATTGATCATGACACCGATACAAATAAAGACAAGGCCGATGACGAACCAAATGAGCGCAAGCGGCACCATAAAACGCAGCCATTTCACGTAAGGAATCCCACTTGCAGCCAAGACAGCCATCAACACACCTGAAGTCGGATTCACGCAGTTGACCACCCCTTCACCGAGCATCACTGCTTCTACCGCTACTTGTCTCGTGATACCCATTAAATCAGCAAGCGGCGCAAGAATCGGTATAAAAACAACAGCTTCTCCTGATCCTGATGAAATCAAAAAGTGAAGGAGCGCACTGGCGATATACATGCCGATCGCACCAGCGATTGGACTAAACCCTGTCAGCATACTCGCAAGCCCATTCACCACAGTATCAAGCAGCTTGCCGTTTTCCAAAATGACTGAAATGCAGCGTGCCATGCCGACAATGAGTGCGCCGTATACAAGGCTTTGACAGCCGACAATAAACGTTTTTGCAATATCATTGGCAGCTAATCCCCCAAGCAGTCCAGCAGCAATGGCCATGAAAATAAACACACCAGCCATTTCCTTATCGGTCCAGCCAAGCTGAAGCGCACCATATAAAAAACCCCCAAGCGACAAACCGCACACCGCTAAAATCAGCTTATGTCTGCCGGTGAATTCAGGCTTGTCCACAGATTCCGCATCAGCTCCTCCAAGCCCTTTAGCAGGAAACCACTCGTCACCAAGCAGGCTCCCCTTTTCTTTATTTTTCAGGCGTTTTGTATATAAATAGATGTACACAATACTAGATAGAAGAAAACAAAGATAAATGATGACACGCAGACCAATACCAGAAAAAATCGGCAGTTCTGCAATCGTTTGTGATAAACCTAATGGAGATGGAGACAAAATGGTTGCGTTAAAACCTGCATAACAGCCGATGTAAATAACCGCCGCTCCCGCCACTGCATCCCACTTTAAAGAACGTGCCACAATGATTCCAATAGGAATAAAGCCAATGACCGAGTTCACCACAATTCCGGTCGTCCCAAGTACAGAAAACAATCCGCCAACAATACAAATAAACAATAGCTGTTTCGTTTGGAACCGGCTGATGACATTGTGAATCATCCCGTTAATGGCACCTGTCTTTTCCAAAATCGCAATGGTTCCGCCAGTAAAAAGAATCAGAAAAATAATAGAGGATGAACCAACCATCCCTTCTTGAATCGCTGTAAAAAAACCAACCGGACTAACTGGTGATTGATCTATACGGTGATAACTGCCAGGAACAGCTGTTGTGATTTCTCCTGACGTTTTTCGATCAAATTCACCGGCTGGTACAAAATACGTTGCGATCGTACAAATTAAAGCAATCATAAATAAGAGTACATACGCATCCGGCATCTGAAGTTTTCTTTTTTGTTTCTCAGGTGCTGATACTGTCGCTGTTTTCATCTGTCAAAACCCCTTTGTCCCGATCGGAATTTCACTTAATTTTCTGAATAATCAAATGATGTGTTATATTATAAACACTGATGATATTTAAGATCAATATTATTTCACTAAAAGAATGTTTTGGCAGATTATCTGTCAGCAAGGAGGCTTCTCATGACAACTTTGACAAACGAGATGAAACAAACCGTGACAGACATCTTTGAACATCTGCACGCTCATCCAGAAATCAGCTGGGAAGAGACAAATACGACGGCTTATATTGAAGATCTATTAAAGAAATTAGGCTGTAAAACGAGAACATTTGAAGACTGTACAGGGGTAATTGGTGAAATTGGGGAAGGCGCACCAGTGGTTGCTGTGAGAGCCGATATTGACGCATTGTGGCAGGAAGTAGATGGCGTATTTCAAGCCAACCATTCATGCGGACACGATGCTCATATGACGATGGCACTTGGGACATTCATGGCATTGAAAGAAAAAGAACTTCCAAGTGGCACGATCCGATTCATTTTTCAGCCTGCCGAAGAAAGAGGCGGCGGCGCTTTAAAGATGATCGAAAAAGGTGTGTTAGCTGACGTCGATTATTTATACGGGGTGCATGTGCGCCCAATTCAAGAAACCTTAAACGGACGCTGCGCTCCTGCCATTTTGCACGGATCAAGTAATCATTACGTCGGGACCATTCTAGGGGAGGAAGCACACGGTGCACGCCCGCACCTTGGGGTCAACGTCATCGAAGTTGCATCTACGCTTGTGCAAAGACTGGCGCATATCCATGTCGATCCACGAGTCGCTCATTCTGTGAAAATGACCAATTTAAATGCAGGCGGCGGCAGCTCCAACATCATACCTGGCAAGGCCTCTTTTACACTCGACGTTCGGGCGCAGACAAACGAAGTGATGGATGAATTAGAAAAGGAAATTGAAAGAGCATGCCATTCTGTAGCGGATGCTTTTGGCGCCTCTATCACACTTTCAACTGATCATCGTCTTCCAGCTGCGACATTAAATGAAGAAGCTGTGGAGATCATGTCACATGCCATAGAGCAAGTGCTAGGCAAAGAACAGCTCGATCCACCGATCGTGACGACAGGCGGAGAGGACTTTCATTTTTATGCAGCAAAGGTTTCGCATATTAAATCGACGATGCTCGGTTTAGGCTGTGATTTAAAACCTGGGCTTCATCACCCTTATATGACATTCGATCGCTCTGCGATTTTTACCGGCATTGAGATTTTGACGGAAGCTGTATACGAAACACTTCAGCAGCATTCATCTTAAAATAAAGGAGACCACCCGTCTTTCCTGAAGCGGGTGGTCTCCTTTATTTTACGCATTCACATCTGTCATTGCCGGGACATTGATTTCTTTCACACAGGACACCCTTGATAGATGAATAACACATCTCGCAAGCTCGACAATATCTTGTACAGGTATTCTCGTTTCATCATACAGAGCAATGGCTTTTTCAGCGCCATCTTCGTACGGAACTTCTGCCGCCAGCTCCCCTGGATTGATACAGGTAACGGATATTTTATCTTTCCTTACGTGCTCTCTTAGTGCGTTCACAATACCACGAAGCCCAAATTTAGAAGCAACAAAAGAAACCTGAGACAAATTCGTATGGTCAAGTCCCGCAGTAGAACCAATGACGATGATCTTTCCATTCCCAGATGTCCTTACATGCGGAAGCAGAGCTTGGATGTAGGTAATCGTTGAGGTAACGTTCACATTGATTAAATGAGCGATATCCTCCGGTTGATCAAGATCGAAAGAATAATCATCTTCAAAGCCGCGTTTCTCCCATAAGCCTACGTTATAAATAAGTACATCAATTGTTTGATTCTTCAATGCTTCGAGCATAAAAGGGATATGGGTTTGGCTTGATAAATCGATCTTCAGCCAAATTCTACGCACCCCATCGTCTATGTTCAAACTGCTTGGTTCACTTCGTGACACAATCCATACTGTATCTCCACTTGAAGGAAGACCTTTTACAAAGGCATCCCCTAATCCTTGACTCGCACCGAATATGATATAGTTTTTACTCATGCTTCCTCCTTCATGGCTCACTTACGAGCTTCCACCACTACACCCATTCATCTGTAAGCGTTTTATACCTATATCATACAGTGTCTTATACATGCCTGCCCCTTTTATGCTCATCTTTACTTTCTAATTGGCCTAGCTTCCTTATTTCCTTTAATTCCTCTGGTAACGCACGCGCTTCTATAAAGCTTTTGATCATGTCGACAAAAAGTTCTTTCTTTTCAAAAGTAAACGTATGTCCAATGTCAGGAACGATGAACCCGGCTGCATTCGGGTGTGCATTCGTGATTTTTTCTGCTGACCTAGTCATAATGCCCTTTTCCTTTTCTCCCACTGTCACAAGAATCCGTGCCTTCGCTTGTTGAAACGTCTCAGGGAGCTTGTAATGAAGATTTTCTTGAAACATCGTAAGCAACGTCTTCTTCTGCAATTGTTTGGAATCCGCTGCATAATGATCCAGTACATCGTTTGGAAGTCCCATCTTTTCTGCTTGCAGCTGGATGAACCAATCTTTCTTTAATAACGGATATGTAAGAGGTAAAATGGGCCTTACCATCAAATAGAGCCATGGTAATGGCAACACAAGGGCGCTATTGATGATGGCGATGTCTGCGATGTCTGGCTCTCTCGATAACACATCAACGGCTACCTGTGCACCTAGAGAGAAGCCAATTAGAATGACTGTACGGCCATGTGCATGCTCCTTTATCCATGAAATGATTTCATAAGCACTTTCTCGCATGGAAAACGACGTTTCATTTGCTCTTGTCCCGTGACCAATAAAATCAGGGGTATAGCATTCATACGTTTCCTTGAATATTTCCATATGCTCCTGCCACATCCAGCTGCTTACGCCTCCACCGTGCAGGAAAATCATCATTGGTTTTTCCACCATCGACAACTCATCCACCATCCTTATATATAAGAAAAAGCAGTCGCTTTTTGAGCAGACTGCTTTTTCCATATGCTCCCTTCTATTATAAGGGAACTGTTATACAATTGGCTATTTTTTCAAATCTTCGATCGAGTTGACGTTTTTCATATAAGTCGGAACAACGAGACCCATGCGAAGACCCTTCATACTTGTACCGAGATCATCATATTTTCCTTTAAACTTCGCTGCATACGTTTTATGCGTATTTGGAAGCCATGCAGATAATGATGCATCAGCACTTCCGGTTGCAATTGCTGTCCACATTGGGCCCGCTTCAACCTGAGTCAAGGTCACTTTAAAGCCAAGTTCACGCAATACCTCTGCGGCCACATTGGTACTTGCAATCTCACTATCCCACGCAACGTAGGCAAGATTGATTTTGTCACCGTTTGACTTTTTCACGCCTTTTGTCCATTTCGCTACTTGATCTTTATGCTTTTTCACATATTTAACTGCAGCATCCTTTGGTTTGACGCCATCCTGAATATCAAGCATCACTTCACCCATATCATCTTGAGACCATTTAAACTGACTGAGCATTTTGGCTGCTTCCGGCTGATCCTTCGCAAATCCTTTACGAGAAATGGTGTGAATTTCTTCTTCGTCACCATATGATTTTTTCGGATCATCTAAATATTTCAAATCGTAGCGGGAAAACATCCAGTGAGGATTCCAGCCAGTGATGATAATCGGTTTTTTACGGTCATACGATTTCTTCAATGTCGCTGTCATCGCTGCACTTGAGGCAGATACAACCGTCCAATCCTCTAAACCGTAATCCTTTTTCGCTTGATCGGTTAAGGCCATAATACCTGAACCCGGATCAATCCCGATAATCGTTTTATTGACCTGCTGTGCTGCACTTGCATTTGAATCTGATTGTGCACCACAAGCCGCTAGTAAAAAGACGAGCAGGGCGGTCATCCCAATGTAGAGAGACTTTTTCCACATTAAGCATTCCCCCTGGTTTTTTTCGTTTTAATGTTTTGTGTAATACGATCCAGTGTGATCGCTACAATAACAATGGCAATACCAGCTTCAAAACCAATCCCTGTTTTCAGCTGCGTTACTGCACTATATACTTCCGAACCAAGTCCTGGTGCACCAACCATTGCCGCAATGACGACCATGGATAGAGCAAGCATGATACTTTGGTTAATCCCAGCTAAGATGGTTTTTGTAGCAAGTGGAAGCTGAACTTTGAACAAACGCTGGAATGTCGTTGAACCAAAAGCTTCTGTTGCTTCAATTAAATCAGATGGTACTTGTTTAATCCCGAGAATGGTCATACGAATCGTTGGCGGCATAGAGAAAATAACCGATGCCACAACGCCAGGTACTACTCCGATGTTAAAGAAGAAGATTGCTGGTAAAAGATAAACGAATGCAGGCATTGTCTGCATTAAGTCTAAAATAGGTGTGACAATTTTACGCACTGTTTCCTTCTGTGATGCCCAAATACCGATCGGAACCCCGATCACGATAGAAATGACCACAGCTGTCAGAACGAGCGCAAGTGTTTGCAGCATTGGCTGCCAGTAGCCTAAATAGTCGATCAGTAAGAATCCAATAAGTGTGAAAAGAGCAACTCCTCTTGTACTGATCCACCAAGCAATGCCGGCAAAGATAAGCGTTAAAATAATGGATGGAATGACGCCAAGTGCAGCTACAATACCATTTACTGTTCCAGCTAATCCATTTGTGATGCCATCAAAGAAACCACCAAAGGTTAATGTTAACCAGTCAACAAATTGATCGATATAATCCGCGAACGGAATTCTAGGTAAATCACTCATACTAAACATCTTATTCTACCTCCTGTGCAGAAGGCTCTTGTGCTTTAATTTCCTCTAGCTTGTTAGAAGACATGTTGATATATTCATCATTACCTGATAATGCACCAATCAATGCACCTCTGACCACAATACCCTTCATTCTGTTTTTCTCATCTACAACGGCAATTGGAATGTTCGCATCAGACACCGCGTCAAAGATCTCTGTTAAATACGTTGATTCCAATACTGTCGTAAATTCTTTATCAAGAACAGTTTCTAGCGACGCACCCGTTTCTGCCGCTTTTTTCGCTGCTTGTGCAGAAATAACACCTAATAAATGCTTTTTCTTATCTACTGCATAGATAGACGAAATACCAAGGTTCTTCATGAGCGTGAGCGCAACACGTGCCCCTTTATCAATCTGAACTGTTTCTGCACGTTTCATAATATGACCAGCGGTTAATACTTTAGAAAGGTCTACATCTTCAACGAAACGTTCAACATACTCGTTCGATGGGTTCATCAGAATTTCTTCTGGTGTTCCGATTTGAACGATATTCCCGTCTTTCATGAGGACAATGCGGTCGCCAATACGAAGCGCTTCATCTAAATCATGCGTGATGAAAATAATTGTTTTTCCTACAGACGTATGAAGCTCAAGCAATTCATCCTGCATGTCTTTACGAATTAATGGATCTAGTGCGCTGAATGCTTCATCCATTAACAAAATATCAGGGTCATTAGCTAGTGCACGTGCCAATCCAACACGCTGCTGCATACCGCCACTTAATTGATTTGGGTACTGCTCTTCAAAACCTTCAAGTCCAACAAGCTTTAAAGATTCAAGCGCTTTAGAGCGGCGCTGTTCTTTCTCTACACCTTGCAATTCAAGCCCGTATTCTGTATTCTCCAGAATGGTACGATGCGGGAACAATGCGAAGTTTTGGAAGACCATGCTGATCTTTTTCCGTCTAACTTCACGCAATTGATCCTTTGACATATTTGTTATCATATCCCCATCAATATAAATTTCGCCGGAGGTTGGTTCGATTAACCTATTTAGCAGCCGCACAAGTGTGGACTTTCCGCTCCCTGATAGCCCCATGATGACAAATATCTCGCCGTCATACACATCAAAATTTGCTCGATTGACACCAACTGTTGCGCCGGTCTCTTTTAGGATTTCTCTTTTTGTCTTCCCTTTTTCAAGCATTTGAGATGCTTTTTTAGCATTTTTACCGAAAATTTTAGATACATTATTTATCTTGATTTTGATCTTTCTCTCTTCAGAATTCATTTTTTCCCTCCAAATTAGCATCTTTATAACCGTAACATAAGCGTTATGATGCGAACAATCTTTAGAATTCGCTTATTTCCGTACAATATGTATGAATTCCATATAGAGGTCTGGTGATTACAGTTTATACGCCGTATTACTCGTAAATCCTATAGAATGCTTCATAAACTACATATTTTACGGGGTATTTTCTCTCACCAGACAATATTTTACTGGAAATTCCTTATTGTGCTAAAAAATAAGTCGAATCCTTGTGATAGCGGACTTTTTCTTTCATGGGTGAACCATGCCCCTGAACAGGATTTACCCGAAAAAGGTCACATAAAAACCTTTTTCCTCAAATTTTAATCAAATTCATGAAAAAACTGCCTGCAACTTTAGTTACAGACAGCCTGTTTTTTTAGGACTCTAGGGCAGCTTTCTTAATATTATCTTGAAGCTCAAGCATACGTTTTGTTCCGTCCTCACGTAATCGTTTGTTTTCTTCTTCAATCTGCTTCGTCTCTTTCATCCCTTGTACAATCGTATTGAAGGATGATTCGATCGTTTCAATGTCAATGCTTGGACGACCTGATAATTTAGCAATCTCAACACTTTGACTTGAGATATTTTCAGCATTTCGTTTCAGCATTTCATTCGTTCTTCTGTCCAGTTCACTCATGGAATCAGCCACAAGCTTTTGTCTCTTCGCTGTTACCGCTTGAATGATTCCATTTTTGAAAATCGGAATCGTAATGATGAAGGCAGAGTTAATTTTCCCGATTAATTTCGTATTACCACGCTGCAGCAAACGGATTTGCGGTGCCGTTTGAAGGGCCACCATCCGTGCCATATCAAGATCATATACACGCTCTTCAAGCGCTTGAATCCCATTACGAAGCGTATCCAGCTCCATTTGTGCCAGCTGGTTTCCCCCCGCCGCTTTTTCTTCATAAGAAGGAACCAATTGTTTTAATTCTTCGATCTTCATTTGCCCTGCGACGACATACTTTTCAAGCTCCATATAGTATTGAATGTTATGCTCATACATTTCTTCAAGCGTAACCGTCGATTTGGTCATTTCATCTTTGTATTTACTGATTTCCACATTGATTTTTTCAATTTCTGCACCGAGCGTTTGATATTTGCTGAATATCTTTTCGATCATGCTGCCGCCGCGTTTAAAGATTTTTGACAACAAACCGCCCTTCGGCTCGTCAAAATCATTTTTATCAAAACGATCCATAATCTTTCCAAGCTGTGTAAGCATCGTTCCTGAGTCTGTGACACTTGTTGAACGCATCATAGAGAGGATACGGTCAGAAAACTTAGAGATTTCGACAGCCGGCTGTTTCCCGTATTCAAGCAGTTCAAGCTGATTTTTGGCATCAATCTGTCTCGCAATGTTTTGGACTTCTGGTTCATTGCGCAGCTGAACGCGAATATCGTCTGCCTTTTCAATCGTGATTTCCTCTTTATCAATTGAAATGATGTCATTTCCGTTTGTATTTGTCATAAGCTTTGATCTCCTTATCGGTTTTTAATGGATTGAAATAACTTTCTCACAATGGACGGCTCTTTAAACTCTTGGTTCATGACCATTTCATCAAGCCAATGTGTATCAAATAATTGATCGTCTATATACCGCTCTATACACTGATAGCCGGCGGGATGATAGACGAAGAGATCCACACCCATTTCATTTAGGAAAATCAGGGCAGCCGCATCAGAACGAGTCAGCTCACCATTATATTCCGTATGGTATAAAATCACTTTCGGTACAGTCTGGGCATAATCAAAGGTTTGAATGAGTTCAATTACATCTTGGTTCATATGCAAAAGCTGCTTGAATAAATAAATACGCACATCTAATTCGGTCTCATGGCCTTCTTTTAACAGCTTCGGATGCTGACAAATGCGAGAAATGGCCTCTGCGATCGCACGCTGCGTGCCCTCATATAAATGCGAGAACTGCCACACATTGCTTTTCATTAACAAATCAGGGTCAACCTCTCCTGCTTTAGAGAGTGCATGCTGATAATGAAATTGATAATTCGAAGACACTTCTTGTGTGAAAGGGAAATGACGGATCGTTTTCGTTTCTTTCCCCTCCATTAGCGTATGGATACGGTCCCAATATTCTCGCTTGTCTCTCGTCACCCCCATCATCTTCGCAAAAAGATTCGGAATCTGTATGGTGTCACGGTCTGCTTTGAAATTCGGGCGGATAAACGACCGTTCCTTCGCAATTAAAAACAGCTCATCATACGTTGTCTTTAGCGTAATAGAATGAGGGGTATGATCTCTGAATTGCCATGGCTTATACAGCATGGAATCTTCTGTGTGAAGTACCTCTTCAAGCTCTCTTGTCGAACGGTACGCCACCGTTGATTTCCTCTCAGGCTTTTCAGTAGGGAACGGTTCAAGCTTTGACGTCCCTGGATACTGATCAATAAAAGTCAGCTTTTCTTCTGGATCTAATTCACGAAATTGATCCTTGCCTTCTGGATGAAACAGCACCACATCACAGCCAATCAGCATGACATAGTAAAGAAAATAAAGCTGACTTTTATTCGCCTCTCCATACCAAATGACAGCTGGCATTTTTTCTTCCATATTGCCTTCCTTCAGCCATGGTCCTAGATGATTATTTGAAAACTTCACTACATCTAGCAGCACACGGCGGAAATCAGGATGCTGGAATCCCCCTTCATGCAGCTGCTTGAAATGTTCAAACACCTGAATTAACGAAAGACGAATATGCCGGTTCATCACTGGGTTTGGATGACGCACAATGAGCTGTTCACCGTCTAAGAAAGCCACAAATCGATTCACGGACAATCCCTTTTCTTCCTGATTGATCATATGAATCCGCTGGAGCGCTTGAAAGTGCTCCGGCTCAATATGCCGGTTGAGGGTTTCACTTAAAATATGCATGCCGTCAGTTTCGTATAATTCATGTAAATAAATAAAATAATCGGTTGCATCATGCGGAGTTCCAAGGACACGGGCGGCGAGACGCGGCAAGGATAAGGTGTGCTCGTCCTTGACGTAGCCGTCTCGTTCAGGGAGCGGCTTTTTCAGCAGGTTTTTCCAGGCTTCCTGTTTCGCCCGTGTCTGGGTTACGTTGATTTCTTTATAACTCACGCCGCTCCTTCCTTTCTCCTATATTTTCTCGAAAGCTACTACTATCATATCATTCAGCCTTCTACTTCTGCTATCGAATCGAAGGCTTTTTTGCTGTGTTCATCTTCTTTGCGACAGAAGCGGCGATTTCGTCTGCCGCCGCCATGCCAGAGGCTGTCGTCGGTTCAAACGATAGCTCAACATCTAAGACTTCCCCATGACTCGGAGCGAAGCCTTTATCTGCTTGACGTATGAGATCAGCATCTAACAAGGAGTCGCCCGCACCATATACATATTCAAGGTGTAGCCTTTCTTTTAGAAAAGCAACAGCAGCCCACTTATTGAGCGGCTTTGGAATAAAATATAGCTTCCGGCCCTGAAGGGAAACCTGCCAGCCTCTCTCCTCACCCCACAGCCTTAATTCAGCAAGCGGAATATGAGAAAGAAACTCGTCTTTCATAATTAAATAAAGAAATTTTCCCTCAGCTGTTCGAGTACGTTTCACCCAAGCGGCAACCGGAAGTTCAGAGATCGCCCGCAGCATATCTCTCACCGGCATACACATTTGCAGTCTCTCATCTACAATCGCCTGCCACTCCTCAAGCGGCTTACCATGATGAAGGATACAGCCGCCGTTTGTCGTGACGGCATACTCTGGTTTGATCTCTTGCTGAAAGAGAGTGATTCGTTCAAATTGTGCTGTCGTTCTTGTCGTCACTGGGATAAACCAGCCTGCTTGATGAATTGCCTGCAAGGAGGCTTTCGTTTCAATAGACATATAGGAAAGCGGCCGGTCGTCTAGCACCTCAATTAATTCGTATGCTCCCTTGTATGCATACTGCTCCAGCATTCGATGTGAGTATATCAGTGTCCGGTCTAAATCACTGGCAAATGCGATGTTCTTCATGACGATTGCTCCAACGGGCGGATGAGTCCGCAGCATGTGTAGGACATGTTGGCATATTCAATGACGGGCACGCCTCTGTCCTCTGCGAGTAGTAAAATGTGCTTGAGCTTCTCCCGAGATCCAGGCTGAATAAGTATTTTCCAAGGGACTCTTCTGAGCAGCACACGGGTCGTCTCACCGACGCCCGGCTTAATCAAATGCGTATTGTCAATTTGGAACTCCTGACCAATCGCTTCAATGGAGGTCATCCCTCGCCAGTCAGGAGGCGTTCCTTGTGCGAGAAGGGTCTCTGCTTTCTCTTTTACATTTGCATCAAGTTCAGAAAACGCTTCTTCAATTGTATTGACATACAAATTAGAGACATCCTCATCAATGAGCTCTTCATAATACTTAGCCCCATGGAAATCATCGGCATGGATCCAGCGGTTGTTTAGCACCGTTCGACTAACTAGACCAGAGACCGTTGAATTCAAGCAGGCACTTGGAATGAGGAAATCCTCTCTCGTTCCGTAAACACTCGTACAATAACCAGGATCAGCCAGCACAGCCAGCTCACTCGAAAGACGAATTCCATATTTCTGTTCAAAATCGAGCACCGCTTTTTGAAGCTCTTTGGAAATAGCACCCTTTCCAGTCCAACCGTCAATAAAGGCAATCTCAAAACCTGGATGTTCTTTGAGGATATAATGCAGCGCATTCTCATCTATTCCACGGTCACGAATAATAGAGATGCTATAATGCGGCAAATCGAGTCCATACGTCTTTCTGATATACCGTTTAATGAGCACCCCGATTGGTGTCCCAGCCCGTGCCAAGCTGCACAGAACGGTTTGAAATCCTCGCTTTTTCACAATTTGTTCTGCGACAATCGCTACGGCTTCCGCTACCTTTTGCTTACTTTCTTCAAGAGATTGATAGAATAAGTCCATATAAGATGCCGTCGGCTTATATTCAATTGGCAGCATTTCTGAGTAATGGGCACCGCTTTGAATAGAGCGCTCCCGCTCTTCTGTACTTTTCTCCATCTCAATCGATGATAAATCCTTGAGTAAGAAGGTTACGTCCTGCTCTGGATAGCTTCCCATCTTTGTATACACGTTAGCCATTCACCTTCACCTCATCTGATAAAGTCACAATATGCACATGCTTCACATGCCGCTCGGCAAATAAGTGGATCAGCGGCATCAAAGCTTCTTGAGACACCTTTTTCTCAAAAAACAAAAAGACATCATCGTACTGATCTTTAGGGATATTGTACACGTAGTGCTGAATGCGGGCATCCTCTGGACTCAAAAATGCGAATCCGTTTTGAACAGCGTACCCTTCCTTTTCAACTGGATGAATCGGACTTCTTGTCGTCGAATGAAAAAGGACACCTTCGCCCATATGAGCTGCAAGTCTCATCGGCACATACATCAATTCTCCTGTCCCTAAGCAGAGTGTCTGTTTTCCTTTTCGTTCTCGCTGAAGCTTCAGCCCAGCCTCAGCAGCTGCTTGATCAATGGCATCCGTGTCCGCTGCGCTTAAACCGAAACGACCTGTTTCATGGATATACGGCGAATGCCCCGCCGGATTGACTGCATGGGAAAGTGAATATGGCACTTGCTTAAAGAAGGATTGAAGAGAATGAAAAGAGAGTTCAGGTCTTTTCTCTTGCGTAGCAATTTCATACGAATAAGCAGGCTCATCCAGCGTTGTTCCCCGAAACATCATCTGCCCTTTTAATAAAGATAATGATGTGATATTTACCCCTAGCTCCTCTTGAAGCTGAAGCATCGCTTCCTCGTGCTCCTCTGTTCTCCAATCTAAAATGGATAGAATCGTATAAGAGGATCTAGGGTGCTTTGCGTGCAGATCCCGAATGATATTCATATTTGTCCGGCCTGTCGTGACCTCATCATCTACTAGCACAATCGGGCGATCCGTCCGAAGTAAGGCGTCGTCTGCATAGCAAAGCTGATCTGTCGCATGAGAATGTTCCTCTTCAAATACGAGTGAAGGATCAAGATCCAACAGCTGTTCACGTGTTGTATGGATATAAGATGCTCCTTCTATGACGTCATACACACCATGACCAAGCGCAGTTGCCGTTTCAGCAAAGCCGATTACTATCGGCTCGTTACTTGCCGGCAGCTTCTCTTGTTTGAGCGCTGCATAGGCTTCAATTAACTTAGCATGATCATCCGTTTTTAGAGCATCTACTACACAGTCTTGGTGCGGGGGCGTCTTGCCTGTTTGTTCTTTTGCATAAGCCATTGCCAAAAGACCTGAGACGAGGAGTGGTTTCAACGGGTGAACAGGCATATGTTTCCCGAGCACCTTGCTAACAAATAAAAAGGCTCTCTTTTTGTTCACCCGTGCCGCCATGTCAAAAAGATGTTCTTTTTCAAGCTGAAGCGTACCCTCTTTGAGGTTAAGCTCCACCTCCATATGTTCCAAGATGTTCAGCGTATGCGGCTTCTGCTTCTGTGAGTATGTCGATATAGCTTCTATTTTCATGAAACACCCCGTAAATGTCTGACTTCATTAAAATGTTTTCCGCCCAGCGATAGTGCGGCTTCGTTTCGTTCATTTTATTAGAAAAGGTACTCTTCATCACGCCGACTGTACCATCTGCATGCTCTAAAATACTTAATGCATCCATGTACTCTTCCTTTGTGACAACGTACATGCTTTGAACTGGCTTGAGATGTGTTGGATGGATGACTGTCTTGCCATGAATACCGTTTACCACATCCAGCTTTGTCTCTTTGAGCAGACCTTGCATATGATCGAGTTCAGATGAGGAAGATTCACCGCTCTTAGAAATTGCACGGATGAATGGATTTTGTTCTTTTCGTGCCGGTCCAAAATGCTCCCATACAGCACCTGATATCACAAATGAACGACCAAAATAATTGATGATATCTGTGATCAACTCAGAAATGACTCTGATCTCATAAATGGTGGTCTCGCGATCACGGCGAATGCCGTATAATCCACACAGATCCGTTGCCCCAATGCGAATATTCAAAATATATTCCTCATCATTCAGCATGATCTGCTTTAACTCAGACAACACCTGATATCTCGTTTCTTTTTCTAATAAATCTGGTGTTTCTAAAATGGGCATTCCGTATAGTGTTTTCTGAGTTTGTGCTGAAGCCTGTTTCAAACTGTCCACATATTCCTTTGCATTGTGAACGGAGCACTTTGGAAACACAAAACCAGTCAGTAAATGAAGAGAGGGGCCGAGCAAATCTGCCATTTTGAGCAGCTGTTTGGGCGAACGAACTCGAATAAATAAAAGCGGCAAATGCTCAGCTATTTCTGGAGAGTGATGAATTGTCTCAGAAAGGCAGGTCAATTGTGCCACTATATTCTGTTCAGCCATGTCCACTTCCTGATCACCAATGGCGTCCTCCAAGCAAAACACAACAGAGCAAAGCGCTTCATATTTCTGCGAAAGCAGCATGTCTGCTACATCCTGTCTAGTCGCAGGCATATACAAAGTAGCACCTAATGCATGCGCAAGTACATGCCTTGGCGTCAATGAATGAACTGCCGCCGGCCGCTTAAAAAAAATATCGTGCTGTCTCGTCTCTGATAAAAAACGAAAATATCGCATGCAGTGCCACCTCCTGTTGTAATGACTTGATGATTCAAAAAAGGATGGAGCCGCTAGTCAACTCCATTCCTTTTTGATCGTCCTATTCTTCTTTTGAAGCCGCAGCTTCGTTTGTTACACCTTGATGCTTCTTCTTATTGATTTTATGAACAATAAACGTTCCGATAAACGCTAGGATAATAATCGCAAAGAATGCAAGATGCGGGATTTCAATATGAGCAGCACTTAAGCCCATTTTGATGGCAATAATTCCAATGAGAATAAATGCCGTATTCTCAAGCTCAGGTATACGGTCGATGAGTACAAGGAATAATTGTGCCACTGTACGCATCATGAGAATTCCAAGCATTCCACCTAAAAGAAGAATCCATACTTCCTCAGATACAGCGAATGCAGCAAGAATACTATCTACCGAGAAGGCAAGGTCCATAATTTCTACAGAAATAACAGTTGCCCAGAAGACGCCAAATACACGAATCATCCAGCCTTCTTTTTTCAATTCCTTCGCTTCGTCATCTCCGTCACCTAACCAGAAGTGCTTAATGACCAGCCAAGCTAAGTATGCAGCGCCTAGAACCTTAATCCACCAAAACTTAATAAGCAGCATCCCTACGCCAATGAATAGAAAACGGAAGAAATAAGCGCCAATTAATCCGTAGGTTAATGCCTTTTTACGCTGCTTTTCAGGTAAATGTTTCACCATTACAGCTAATACAAGTGCGTTATCCGCTGACAACAAACCTTCAAGCACGACAAGGGTCCCAATAAGCCCCCAAGAGACAGGGTCTGTTAATACCTCTGCCCACATATGCCAATCAAAAAACGAGGCATACGTGTCCAACATATGTTTCAAAATGTCCAACTGGTTTTCCTCCTATAAGTGTAGAAGCATCAGCAGGCTTTCGCCTGCTGTTATTCTTGATCGCTGTTTCTTTCTCACTTTGGAAAATACCCTCATATGAGTCATTGGCAGCGCCTCTTGAATGAAGTTGTTTCTTCTCTTTACACTTCTAACCCATAATTTTGACAAAGAGCTGCAAGTCCGCCAGAGAATCCGCTTCCGATTGCGTTAAACTTCCAATCGCTGCCGTGTCTGTATAGTTCGCATACGACGACAGCTGTTTCAATTGAGAAGTCCTCCCCTAAATCAAAACGAATCAATTCTTCCCCGCCCTCTTCATTTACAACACGAACAAATGCATTAGAGACTTGTCCAAAATTCTGGCTACGTGCCTCTGCATCATGAATCGTCACTGTAATTCCGATACGATCAATGTTAGCAGGAATTTTCGAGAAATCAACGAGAATTTGCTCGTCATCTCCATCTCCTTCACCCGTACGGTTATCACCGGTATGAGTAACACTACCGCTTGGATGCTGCAGATTATTATAGAACACAAAGTCTGTGTCTTGTTGACAACGATTGTTTGCATCTACTAAGAAAGCCGAAGCGTCCAAATCAAATTCGGCTCCGCCTGAATATTTATTCGTATCCCAGCCAAGTCCGATCATCACTTTTGTCAGCCCTGGGTTGGTTTTCGTTAAATCGACACGTTGTCCTTTTGAAAGCTGAATCGCCATATTCGTATCTCTCCTATCTTCTGAAAATATGAAAACGTGCGTTACCCGATATCTAAGCCGAAGTCTGTTGCAATGCGGGCAAGTCCGCCTTGATAGCCTGATCCAACAGCTGAGAATTTCCACTCTCCGCCATGACGGTATAATTCACCTACAATAATCGCTGTTTCAATTGAAAAGTCTTCTGCCAAATCATAGCGAATGAGCTCTTCATTTGATGCCGCATTTAAAATACGGACGTAAGCGTTAGACACCTGTCCAAAGTTTTGGCTGCGTGCTTCTGCATCATGGATTGTAATGACGAAGGAGATTTTCTCAATACTTGCTGGTACAGTTGAAAGATCAACATTGACCTGCTCGTCATCTCCGTCTCCTTCACCTGTACGGTTATCGCCTGTATGTACGATACTTCCGCCACCGCCAGTTGTTTGATTGTAGAAGACAAAGTCAGATGGAGAGTTTGCTTTCCCTGCTGCATCTAAAAGGAATACGCTTGCGTCTAGATCAAAGTCATGTCCGCCATCATACTTGTTTACATCCCAGCCAAGACCTACGACTACTTTTGTTAAACCTGGATTCGTTTTTGTTAAATCAATTTTTTGACCTTTCGCTAAAGAAATTCCCACTAGGAACCTCTCCCTTCTAATTAAATGTAGTTTCTCGTAATATCGGCAAGCTTCGCATCGTTTGTACCATTTCCTACAGCTACAAACTTCCACTCATTCTCGTGGCGATAAAGCTCTCCAACGATTAATGATGTTTTACCTGCATATTCATCTTTCAAATTATATTTCACTAATTCTTGATTGTTTGAACGGTCAACAATTCGGATGTAAGCATTTTGAATCATACCAAAGTGTTGGTTTCTTCTAAGTGCATCATAAATGTTCACAACGAACACCAATTTATTCACATTGCCTGGCACCTTGCTTAAGTTGACGAGGACTTGTTCATCATCTCCGTCTCCTTCACCTGTCAGGTTGTCACCTGTATGCTCAACACTGCCGCATTTGCTTTTCAAGTTACCAAAGTAAATCAAATCTTTATTTTCAACAAACTTATCATTTTTCAGCATCAGCACTGAAGCGTCACAATCAATATCAGCGCCGCCTCCGCCGCCAAACAGCTTTCCAAGAAAACCGCCACCTTGTGACACAGGGTCCCAGCCAAGTCCAACTAGAATATTGGTTAGTCCTGCTTTTCCTTTTGTTAAATCAATACGTTGACCTTTTTCTAATGTAATCGCCAAATCAATCACTCCTCCAGCATAATAAAAATCTATTTATTAAGTGATGGACCCTATTAAAATCATCATACATGAAAATTCGACAAAATTCATGAAATGACATTGGAGCCTCTTACTCTTTTTTCTATTTACTAGTATATACGATCTATGTATAAAAGAGGTTTCAATATGATGATATTTTTTTAAAGAAAGATCCATGGCAAAAATGATTCATGTCGTAAAAGAAGTGTTTCATGTGAAACATTGTCGAATATCCCCGTTACACAGCCTCTCGCTTAAAAACAGGGCGCGCATCCACTTCATATGTTGATATAGAAAATTCATGTACATAGCTGTGATAAACCCTTTCATTTCCTTCCGTTCATGTCTTTCTTTATACTTATGAATAGAATTCAACGTATTGATGAAAGGGTGTTGATATGCCATCACTTCATATATTAGATCAAGTCGCCATCCCTAAAGGCCAATCCGCACAAGAAACATTGGTTCATACGACAGAGCTGGCCAAGCTTGCGGAAACACTGGGGTATGAGCGGTATTGGTTTGCTGAACACCACAGCACGAGAGGACTCGCGAGTACAGCGCCTGAAATATTAATGGCACATATTGCTTCACACACATCGACATTGCGCACAGGCTCTGGGGGGATTTTACTCCCGCAGTACAGCCCTTTTAAAGTAGCAGAAGTCACCCGCCAGCTTGAAGCCCTTTACCCTGGGCGGATTGAGATCGGGGTTGGTAAATCCCCAGGCGGAATTGAACGGACGAGACTCGCTTTGACAGACGGCGTGAAGAAAGAACTGTCTCAATTTGACCGCCAGCTGGAGGACCTTCTTTTTTACTTATCTGACAGCCTGCCTTCTGGTCATCGGCATGCAGGAGTGAAAGCGGCTCCGCTCATTGATTCTTATCCGCCAGTCTGGCTGCTTGGACTCGGGGAAAACAGTGCCATCCAGGCGGCATCACTTGGAATCAACTATATTTTCGGACATTTTATTCATCCTGCACGAGGCCGGCAAGCTTTTGAAGCGTATCGGTCACACTTTTCTCCATCCGTTTTCTCACGTCAGCCTCAGTCTATGTTTGCTGTCTTTGTGATCTGTGCAGACACAGACGAGGAAGCAAGCCGCATTGCCACCAGTACAGATTTATGGCTACTTCGGGTTGAAAAAGGGCTGGACAGTCGCGTTCCTTCTATAGAAGAAGCAGAGAACTATCATTACACTGAGCAAGAAAAGAAAAAAGTGTTACAAAACCGCCAGCGAATGATTGTTGGCTCAAAGCAAACAGTGAAAGAACAGCTGCAAATCTTAATGGACCGCTATCAAACAGGCGAGATCATGATATTAAACAATTCATTTGATCCAATGGAAAAGCAGCGTTCCTTTGAACGAATCGCAGAACTATTTTGAAGCCAATCTTTCGTTGGCTTCTTTTTTACATTGTCATAAAAAATGGGAAATGTAACATCGAGATGTCAAAACGCTTCCTTCTGTCATCTGATCGCAAATGTGTCTTCTAATCGTTAGCGAACTGTAAACGCATTGTAGGTGTACCTTTTATATAGTAGAGGTACATATGAAGTAACGGTTTACAATGCTGAGAAGGAAGGAGATGACTGGCCTTGAATAAGCGACTCGACTGGGTGGATGCGGCTAAAGGAATCGGCATTCTGCTCGTCGTTATGGCACATGTACCCATTCCTGATTCATTCAAGCAATTTATATACTCTTTTCATATGCCACTCTTCTTTTTACTATCAGGTATGATGTTTCGATCATCTTCACAACCTGCTATGTCATTTATACAGAAAAAAGCGAAAAGCTTGCTCTTACCTTATCTCTATTTCTCCATTATTACGTACGTTTTCTGGTTCACGGTGACCCGATTTTTCGCCTTTAAAGGGCAAACAGATATTGATCCCTTCGTTCCATTTACGGGAATTTTCATTTCAAATGCCGATGAAGCAAGACTGACACATAACCCAGCCATCTGGTTTTTAACGACACTCTTTTTAGTGGAAATGTTGTTTTTCTTGATGCATCGTCTGACAAAAGGAAAACCAGCTGTATTGATTTTACTGACCGTCCTTTGCGGTGGAGCCGGATATGCTTCCACGCTATTGTTAAACCAGAGTCTCCCTTGGAATGCCAACGTTGCGTTAACGGCTGTTGTGTTTTATTCAATCGGATTTTTAGCAAAACAATGGTTTGTGGAATTAAAAACAGATCCTACCCTTCTGTTATGTATAGGTCTGCTTGTACTGACTGCATATATGCAAAGCTTTAATTCACGAATTGATATGCGGGTCAATGACTATGGAGATCTATTCATTTTTTATGCTTGTGCACTGCTCGGTTCAGCTGCTGTCATTTATTTAAGCTTCAAATTGAAAACGTCCACGATATTGACGTATCTCGGACGTCATTCCATTGTGATTCTCGTCCTGCAATTTGCCGGTATCGATATCATGAAGGCATTTGTTTATTACGGACTAGGCATCAATATCTCTGATACAGCGCAGCTTTCTTGGACGCTCTTTTATACGATCGGTACATTGCTGCTCATGGTGCCATGTATCTCTTTCTTGAGCAAGTATCCTATGCTGCTCGGCAAACCAGCAAAGTCAGCACACCGCTACAAAGAAAAAACATCCGCCGGCTAATGGGGCGGATGTTTTTCTATTATTCATCATTTAATTGAGATGGATAAAGTGTCATTCCTCCATCAACAAATAATGTAGTACCTGTAATATAGGCAGCTTCTTTCGATACGAGAAATGCAGCGGCAGACCCAATCTCTTTCGGATCGCCAAACGTTCTCATTGGAATTTTCTCAAGCTGCTTTTGTTTTTTCTGTTCGTCTTGAAGGTCGTCATTTGATTCCGTTGCCATTGTACCTGGTGCAATCGCATTGACCCGAATACCCGCTACGGCATAATCAAGAGCCAGCGTCTTCGTCATCATATTCATTCCTCCTTTAGAAGTAGAGTAATGAACATTAAACGGACGCGGGATCTCTTGATGGACACTGGATATATTCAAGATTGATCCTTTCACATCATGTTCCATCATATAGGCAATCGCTGCCTTTGCTCCTAAAAATGAGCCTGTGATATTCACATCAATGACCTTTTGCCATTGTTCCAGCGTCAATTCATGCGGCATTGCTTCTTCACCATTAAATCCCGAATTATTGACGAACACGTCTAGTGCGTCAAAATTCTCCAGCGCGGCATCCATTAACGCCTGAATTCCTTCCTCTTTGGAGACATCAGCGTGTACTTTCACCGCTTGACCCCCTTGCTGCTGAATGGCTTGTACTGTTTCTTCAGCACCCTCTTCATCACCTTTATAATTCACAACCACGTTCATTTGTTCTTGTCCAAACCTCAATGCGATGGCTTGTCCTATGCCTTTAGAAGAACCTGTCACAATGGCTGTTTTCCCTTTTAAGTCTTGATACATTCTCATTTCCTCCAATCACGTGCTTCATCTTGTTGATACACAATGGTTACCCATTTTGAAAAAAAGAAAAACACAATCCTCTTGAATACAAAGGATTGTGCTGTTCATCAAACTAAAAGGTGTTATAAACATTCTCACATGTTTCAGCTGTGGGCTGGTAAAAGCAATGTGACTTATACCTTGCCACAAACGGCTGATTGTACCAAGTGGATGGACAATTTCCAGGCGGTTTGAAATACCAAAGGCTGAATTTCGCAGGCCAAAATCGTTCACCATTAATGTTCCTCCGTGCAAGTGTCTTTTCACTTTCTCGTGCTCGCTGATAAAAATAGCCATGCGTGACTGCCTCAAACGCATGCTCCTGATAAATCATTTGTGGAATCGTACGCAGCCCTTTAAAGTCAGAACAGTTGGCACGCAAACGATTGATGCCTACATTTCCTACAAGCAGCATCCCTTGTTTCCCTTCACCTTCCGCTTCGGCTCTCAGCAGTCTGGCCATTAAATCAATATCAGAGCTTGTCGCTCTTACCACTGCCATACATCCACCTCCCATTCATTTCTCTTTTATTTTATGTAGGGTTTCTGTGTAGATGACTGCCATTTTGAAGGGAAAAGACACATTCCGTGTCGAGAGCCTGTCTAAATACCTCAACATTTCGCTGGACAAGTGTCTCTATGTCAACAACACACAAACCTAGTGATCATACACATCACAGGAAAAAATATTCATTACTAACGACTCATTTACAAGTCATAAAAATCCTTCTATTTGCTACATCTTCTTCAAAAACAGTCATTTGAACCTATTCAATAATCCGACTCAAAACCTTAAAATATAAAATGTTGAGTTTTTACAGGAGATTTCAAACAATAAAATACACATTTCTCCTCTCAACATAGTGTCATTTTTACTACTTGAAGTGGATGAACCTTTCGAACGCACTGAGGTATTGACAGTACTTTCGCTTCATTCTACAGTAAAAAACATACAGTATTTTTCTTTTTGTGCAAAAAGAACGATATGAACTAAAGCTTTCCAATGAAATTCACCATAAAACCCGAGGAGGAAAACATCTCATGTTTAAAAAGAAATTATCCCTGTTTCTTCTGATTTTGTGTGTAACTGTTGTCGCTGCTGCTTGTAGTGGTGGAAAAGACAAAACTGCTGCGAAAGAAAGCGATACAAAAAAATCTCTTGATGCAGCTGAAGTAAAAGTAGAAAGTGCTGAGTACACTTTACCACCTCAATACGATACATCTGTTCAGGATGATCAGTATGTCCTAAAAGTGAATGTATCTGTAAAAAACATCAGCAAAGAACCATTGAATGTGGATAAAAGCAACTTTACGCTTTACCAAGATGACGCTCAGGTGTCTACCATCTCTCCTGATGACTACAACGAAGTATTATCTTCAAGCTCTCTAAATGCAGGTAAAGTATCAAAAGGTGGTCTTTTCTTTGTGGTTGATAAAGAAAAAGACTATCAATTGGTTTACACAGAGCCTGGTTCTGGATCGAAAAAAGATGACAAAACACTAGAATTCGATATTAAAGGAAAAGACTTGATGAAAAAGGCAGATACACTTCAAGCGTCTGCAAAAGCCCTTTCTTCTTATATTGATGTCATGATTTTTGGTAAGAAAAATGACGATTTCGAAAAACTAACAGGTGATAACAAATCAACTGTCGTCAACGAATTTGATAAATCATTCAAACAAGGCTATATTTCTTCTTCTGGTATTTCATCTAGCTCAGCAAAAGACGAAAACCTTGATAAGCTTCTAAAAGCTGTGAAAGAAACATTAGCTGAAAAATCAAAAGTATCAACGAAAACAAAATCAATCAGCGGTGATAAAGCTGTCGTGACTGTGACACTTACACCAATTGATGCAAGCCCGCTTGTCGATCGTTTAAAAGAAAAAGCAACTGAATTCTACAGCAAAAACCGTACAGCATCTTATGATGATGCTCAGAAATATCTACTTTCTATCTATCCAGATGAATTTAAAAAATTAGGACCATCATCTTCTGAAGAAACAGTAGAAGTGAACATGAAGAAAAACGATATCGACCAATGGAAACTTGATTTGAACGACTACAAAACAAGCTCATTGGTTGAAAAGTTCATCAAGAACTAAAGAAAACCCCCGGTTCCCGGGGGTTTTCTTTAGTCTTTTTTCGATTGATGTCTATATTTGATTCCGACATACAAGCAAGTAAGGAAGAAAATGGTGACCCACACCCACAAGACATTCACCATCAATAATGTGGTGGCTACTACGATCAAAATTGTGAGATCTAGTTTTTTTTCTAGTTTTTTATGGGTGAGAACGAAAATGATTAGTAGAAAAGCGATGAAACAGGTGATTCCATAACTGAAAGCTGCGGGCAATTTTCGCACCTCCTTATTACAAGGCCTATACTGACAAAAGGATACAACATACTATGAAGATGAATTCCCCTTTTCAGCATCATATCCTTTTATGATGTCAATCGGATCAACTGCATCATCTTCTTGTATGTATTCCTCTACATAAGGAGTGATTAATTTCTCGAAACTTTGCTCATCGCCTTCATAGTCAGATGGGAATAAATGTGCAACAGAACTACCTGTTTCTAAAGCTCTATCAATTGCATTTCTCAATTCTATCAGTCCTTTTTTATTCCCTAAAATGAAAGCTTCAAAATGATGTGTTTGCTGAGCATATATATTACATAACCCCAAAACATCATCATCTTCTAATTGATCACTCATATACAAAACCCCTTTTAAGTGAAATGAAGTCAATTTTACACGACTGAGCATTTTTATTCTATCACCTCATTCACATTGTGATCCCTTTTTTATCACTCACTTAAACATACAAAACAAAAAACTTGTAGAAAAAATCTACAAGTTCTTCATTTCTATCAATGAAATGTTCTTTCTATTTCGCAAGCATCCATTTCTCTTTCATAAACAAACTTCTCACGATGACAAACAAGATCATCACTGTCAGCGCCGAGGAGCCGAGCGTCAGGCCAATCGACATTGGGTCAACGATGCCAAACATCAATTGCTTGCATAGTGCGTGAATATTAAGGAATGGGATCGCAAAGTAATACGTATCTAGCTGCATAGCGCCTGCTCTCATGGTGAAAAACATCGGAATCACACCTAGTGTAATGATCATGGACATGTACGATTGTGCTTCTTTCACTGAGCTTGAAACGACACTGAGCAGCAGTTCAATCATGGATACCATGAATGAGAAAATAATTAATGCCGCAAACATAACACCGATGATGCTCCACACTTGATCTCCGAAGTTCAGCGCTTGTTTCAGCTTTTCTGTAAAGAGCAATGTAGAGAGCAGCAGCATACCAATCGCCACAATGCCACTTAATATACCAAACATAGAAACAGCTAGCCATTTTCCAATCAAAAGCTGAAGTCTGCTGGCCGGTGTCAGGAATAAAGCTTCAATTGACTTTCTATCCTTTTCACCTGCTACGATATCAAGAGCAGCTGGCAAAGCACCTGAGATCACGGACGTCACTAAAATCATTGGAAGGAGAATCGACAGCAGCATGGTGGTCACACCGTTTTCTCCGTCCCCGTCCTCTCCTTCTTGCACATCAACCGATTGCACCTCAAATGGATGAATCACTGACGATTTGATCTGATCCTGTGCCAAACGCTTTTCTACGACTTGGTTTTGATACTGTTCAAGCAATGATTGCAGCATTTGAACCGCAATCACGGAATCATCATCTGTTGGATACCCATGGACTTTAATGGCAAACGATGTTTGATGCTGAAGCATATCGCCTGCATCTTTTGGCATTTCTAGATAAGCATTTGCCTCACCGTCTTTAACGGCTTGCTGCGGGTCATCAAATGTTTCAAGTTTCAGGTTTTTCACTTCTTTGATCATGTCATTCATATCGGACGGAAGCTTTTCATTGATTGCGACTGTATACGTTTTATCGCCTGGATCAGCGATCATGCTTTCGTAGAAAAACACGAGTCCGAGCATTGTCAAAAGAGGGATCAACACTGTTAAGAGCAACGTTTTCCTGTCTCTGAGCGAATCTGTCATTTCTTTTAAAAAGACGGTTTTCCACATTATGCATTCCCCCTTGCGAGCTTCGACATAAAGATGTAATTCAAGTCTTCACTTTGTTCCTGTGCATATAATTCTGGAAGCGTTCCTTTGTACACGAGCTCCCCTTGATGAATCATCATGACACTGTCACAAAGCAGGCTGACTTCTTCCATGATGTGGCTTGAAAATAGAATCGTTTTATTTTGCTGTTTCAACTGATGAATAAACTCTCTGAAAATATTACTCGATGTGATATCTAAACCTGTTGTCGGTTCGTCAAACAAAATAATGTCAGGGTCATGAATCAATGTTCTGGCAATCGCCACCTTTTGTTTCATCCCTCTTGAAAATCCTTTTACCTTGCGATCCATGTACTGCCTCATCCCGAAGCGCTTTGCTAAATCCTCAATTCTTGCTTTGATTTCATGCTGATCTAAGCCATATAATTTCCCAAAGTATTCAAGGTTTTCACGAGCCGTCAAACGGTCATAAAGTCCCGTCTCGCCGCCAAATAAGACCCCAATTCGCTTCTTCACTTCAGTTGCTTCTTTGACTGTATCAAAGCCTGCAACATTGACTGTTCCATGAGTAGGCTCCAATAATGTCGCAACGGCGCGTAATAATGTGGTTTTCCCCGCACCATTTTCTCCTAAGATGCCGACAACTTCTCCTTCCTTCACGGAGAACGTCATATGTTTCATCGCCTTTACGACTTTTTTCTTATCTGTAAACCAGCAACTACAATCGCTGAGAGTAATCATTTGATTCGCCCCTTTCGACTATCTACGTCTATGATAGAAAAAATACCGCCTGTCTGACATAAAAATGTCGCGAAACGTCCTTTTTCTGTCTTGAAATGATCCATTTTAAAAAACAAATGGTAAAATAGACAAATAATAAGAAGAGTCATAGGTGATTTTTATGATAAAAGTAGGTCTTGTCGATGATTACCGAGTGGATTTAGAAAAGCTGCATGCCATTGTCGGCAGAATGGATGCCGTTGACATCGTTTTTGTGACGCAGTCAGCGGAGGATGCATATGAGAAGGTCAAACAGGGCGACATTGATCTATTGTTTGCAGACATTGAGATGCCTGGCATGTCAGGCTATGAATTAGCAGACCTTATTCACTCTCATGCACTGAATGTAGATGTTGTATTTGTGACAGGAAACAGTGGGTATGCTGTCCATGCCTTTGATTTGAATGTCCATGATTATATTATGAAGCCTTATCAAGCTGATCGAATCGCCAAATCCTTAGAGCGCTACATGTCCACCAAGCAGGAGAAAAGCATTCACGGACGGCTTCTCATCAAGCAGCAATCAGATATCCATGTACTGCAAAAAAAGGATGTCATCTTTGTTGAACGTACTGGCAGGTCGACGACCATTGTCACAACAACAGGAGATATTCAAACATACCAAACTCTCAACGAGTTAAAAGGTGATTTAGCTGAGAAAGACTTTATCCGCTCCCACCGCTCGTTTATCATCAATATTCATTACATCAAGAACTTTTCGGCGTATGCCAAAAATTCATTTATCGTGTCTTTTGAAGGGACTGATAAAAAAGCCATGATGACGAAGCAGCAATTAGAATATTTTAAGAAATACTACTTTTAAGGAGAACGAACGTGAACGCTTTCTATCTTGGATTTCGCATATATACGCTCATCTGGCTGGGTCTTGCAGTTCATGCTGCTGCTAACGCTGTTCTGCCTTTGTCATCAAGCATGGTGTGGCTTCTGACCTTTTGCATCTTGTGCCTTTACACCTTTTTCATTTACAAAAGGTTTTGGCTAGTTATGAGTGGTTACATGATATTAGGCGCTTTTGTGCTCATTACCTGCTCAGGCATTTCACTTTTTCTCACGCACGGAAATGGACTAAGCCATCTTTTAACTGTCATCATCATTTTGACAGCCGATCTCCTTTCCATCAAAATGATGCAAACGGAGCAACGATTAAATGGACGGCTTCAAGAGCTGATTCATGCTGAGTCGAGAACCAATGACTTGCTGCTTGAGCTGCGAAGTAAACACCATGAAACAGCTAGACATTTAAATGCCTTTTCCGCATCGAATGACGAGCATGAGATCAAAGATTTGATTCAGCAATACGTGAAACATTTCCCTTGGATCAAAGGGGAAAATGCTTATTTGGCCTCCACCCTTCATTCCTTTTTCCAGCGGGCTGAAAAAGAGGAGATTGCCCTTTCACTAGATCTTCAAGCACCCTTTTCTTCTCTTCCTTTTTCTAAAGCGGATCAGGTGAGTTTTACTGGCAACCTGCTTGATAACGCATTAGATGCCGCCATTGAAGCGAAGCAAGCTGGGAACGAAGGAAGCATCTCGGTCATGACTTCCATACGGAGCGGGCTCTTTTTGATTCATTGTGAAAACAGTACGAAGGGAATGGAAAAACACGTATTAGATCATCTGTTCAAAACGTTTGGCCGCTCGACAAAAGGCGGTGATCATCAAGGTATGGGTACTTATATCATTCATCAGCTTGTTGAAAAGGCAGACGGCACGCTTGATTTTACGTATCGTTCTCCAAACCTGAGGCTCGTGATCAAGATTCCTCTCACAATGGCATAAAAAATAAGGTGCTGCTTGGCACCTTATTTTTTATATTAAGAAAAGATCTGATCGATTTCGTTGATTTCTTCTTTTGTTAATTGAACATCGTTTGTTTTCAAGTTTTGTAAGACTTGCTCGGCTCGTTTTGCACCAGGAATAATGGCATCAATGCCATCCTGCGCCAATAGCCACGCCAGCGCTACATGTGCTGTTTCGGCATGTTTTGATTGCGCAATGGCCTTCAGTTTGTCTACTTTTTCGAGGTTTTGAAGGAAAGCATCGCCTTGGAAAAGCGGGTCCTTTGCTCGAATATCATCAAATGTCGCATCCTTTGTAAACTTCCCGGTCAACAGGCCTGACGCCAATGGAAAATAAGGGATAAAGGAAATCCCATGCTCCACGCAGTATGGGAGAAGGTCTTGCTCGGCCTGACGTTTCAGCAGAGAATACTCTGATTGAAGCACGTCTAGGTATCCATCTCGATTAAAGGTTTGAAGCTGTTCAAAATCAAGGTTTGATGCCCCAATTGCCCGGATTTTCCCCTCATCCTTCAATTCCTTTAAAGTACCGGCTACTTCATCCAGCGGCGTGCGACCGTCTGGGAAATGCATATAGTACAAATCAATATAATCAGTTTGCAGCCTCTTCAGGCTGTCTTCGACCTGCTGTCTTAAGAAATCACGGCTATTATCCAGTTCGATTTGTCCGTTTACTTCTTTATGAGCCCCTTTTGTCGCAAGAACCAGTTCTTTTCTGCCGCCTCTTTTGGCAATGATCTCGCCAATCAATTCTTCTGAACGGCCCAGCCCATAAATAAAAGCAGAATCTAAGAAATTGACACCATGATCAAGAGCAGTTTCTACTAGCTCCCGCCCTGCATCTTCACTCAGATTCGGGAATAAATTATGCCCGCCTACTGCATTTGTTCCAAGCCCTATCGGATTCACCTGTAAATCAGTTCGTCCAAGCGTTACTTTTTTCAAAAGCTCATCTCCCTTATCTGCTTAATCATCCTTATTTTCCCATGAATCATTTTCAACATTCAAGTATTCTGCTCTCTGAAAATCAATCTGAAGGTGGACGCTTTGAAAGAAAAAGATTCGTATGATGAAGATATACTTAAACGAAAAGAGGTTCTTCACATGACCATTCAAATTGTGATCATCATCGCCATTCTACTTTTAAGGTCAGGCAAGGAAAAAGAAGTTCGTCCAATCAAACTTCTGATAGGTCCGATGATTTTATTAGCTGTTCTTTCTTATTCATTCATGCAGCATGTGCAAATCACTGCTACGGGCCTGCTCGTAATGGCAGTCTTTGTACTTGTAGGTTTTGCAATCGGGCTATGGAGAGGTACACTATATAAAGTAACATTTGATCGTCAGTCAGGGCGTATTACTGCCGCAAGCTCTCTCTATGGAACCCTTTTTTTCATTGGGGTTATCCTGATACGTATGGCAGTTGGCTTATTTGTTCAAGACGGCGGTCATTCGCTGATGATCTTCGCAAATGGCCTGACATTACTGCCAGTCGGAAGCATGATTGGATTGCGGTTCATCCTTTTTAAAAAATATATGGCCCTCAAAGCATCTGCAGCCATTTAACTGACAGACAGGAGTTTTACACATGAATCTTCAGAAGCCACTCGAGCTTTTAGGTCAAATGAGACGAAAAGTAGTGTTAGGTCTTGTGTTGACGTATATGTATATTCAAATGTACGAGCCACTTTCTATAGGCGAATTGGTGTTTCGCACCTTCGCCTATTTGGTGTTTCTTCTTTGTCTTTTTCCAAAAAACAAGCTGGCACCTAAAAAGCAATTTTCCATGCTCTTCTTGATGTGGATACTGACACATCTCCTTTGGATCGTCACAGGACATCTGCAAGACAGTATCGGGCTCACCTTTTTTATGATTGGTTTTATTGCTTTTCGTTTTTCAGAAGCACATCATCCCTATTTATTCGGACTGATCTTTCTCACCAGTGGTGTAAGTTACTACGTGAATGGCCTTTCTTGGAGCATGGTCATCACCCTTCCATTATTCCAGCTGCTTGTGTATACCATTGTCTTGATCTCTAGAATGCGGCGGCGGGAACAAGAATTAAAGGAAGAACACTTCGGAGAACTTCAGCTGGTTCACCGTGAATTGTCAGACGCACATGAGAAATTGAAACAGGCTCATATCGAACTGGAAGAAGCGACGGTTCAGTCATTGCAATTTGCTGTGCTGGAAGAGCGAAGCAGAATTGCACGGGATTTGCATGACAGCATCGGCCACCAATTAACGTCTATGATTGTGCAGCTTCAATCTCTGCCCTACCGCTTAAAACAAGAAATACCTGAACAGATGGCTCAAACATTTGATGAACTGATCTCCATTTCTAAAAACTGTCTCACCGAGGTCCGTTCCGTTGTTCATCATATGGCGTCAGATGATGCAGGACTTGGTCTTGCAGGACTCCGCAGCTTAGTGAAACAAGGAGAAATGACTGGAGAGCTTGAGCTTCACTTTTATACCGATCAGCTCACATATAAAAAATGGCCGCTCGCTATATCTGAACTGTTCTATCGTGTTTTGCAAGAAGCGATCACCAATACAATTCGGCATGCGCAAGCGACCAGGATGAGTATTACATTATGTAACGATGATAAAGAGCTCATCATGCACATTGAAGATGATGGATATGTAAACGGCGGCAGCATATCATACGGGTTTGGCCTGTCAGGTATGAAAGCCCGCTGTGAGGCAGCAGGGGGAACTCTCAAGACCTCCATTCGTGATCCACATGGCTTCTCTATACTTGTTCAAATCCCAATCAAGGAGGATACCCTATCATGAAAAACCCTATTTCAATTGGCATAATTGATGATCAACCGCTGATTCGCCAAGGATTTCGTTATATTGCAAGTGCTCAAGAGGATATTGAAGTTATATGGGAAGCGGCAGACGGTCAGGAAGCAGTGGACCTTTGCGCTAGCCGCAAACCGGATGTCCTGCTGATGGATGTCCAAATGCCTAAAATGGATGGTATCACAGCAACAGAGCACATTTTAAGTCAGCAGCCTGATATCAAAGTTGTCATTCTGACGACCTTTGATACAGAAGAATATGTCTTTGACGGAATCCGTGCAGGAGCAGTCGGTTATTTACTAAAGGACACATCGCCGGAGGAATTAATTGAGGCCATTCGAACGGCTTTTGCTGGCGAATCTGTGTTTAAAACGGCAGCCTCCGAGCATATGATGGCCCAGGCCCTTCAACAGGCAAATGATCGGCACCACACTCATTTTCTTCAAGAATCTTTTACAGAACGGGAACGTGACGTCCTGCAGCAAATGGCTTACGGCTTAAAGAATGAAGACATTGCTGATCAGTTATTTATTAGTGTAAGTACGGTAAAAACGCATGTCCATCGCATTTTGCAGAAATTAAATGCACAAGATCGGACACAAGCTGTCGTCTTCGCTATTCGTCATCGCCTTGTGAAATGAAAAATACCTCCACTTCAAGAATTTTATATAAAAAACATTTAAAACCCATGATAAATAGATAAATTAATTCTAATTAACTAGTATATTTTACTTATTAAATTCCGTTTTTTATAGGTATTTGTGTAAAAATCTATCAAAGATAGGGACTAAAACCTATTCCTCATCACGAATGAAATTCGATAGAATGAATAGTGCAAATCGTCATTAGGAGATTTTCCCCTTTAACACCCGAATATACCATTCTATCTGTTTCTTTTTTCTCAGTCAGATAGCGGGAAGAAAATGACGAAAGAAAAGCAAAGGAGCATCAACTGTGAATCTTAAAAAAATAAGTGCACTCCTCATGATTTCATTCGTGATGATCATCTCTGCAGCCTGCCAGAGCTCAGCAAAATCAACAAAGGCTGACCAAAAATCAACAAAAACAGCAGAGGTAAAAGTGAATAGCTACGAATATACGTTACCAGAAGACTCAACAACTACCTTGCGAGACAATGAATTGGTGTTAAAAGTCAACCTGACGATCACCAACAAAGGTGACAAAGCCCTTTCACTATATAACTCTGATTTCACCCTTTATCAGGACGATGCCAAAGTCTCTGATTTAAAATTCTACGGCAGTAAAGACCGCCTTGATCTTGGGTCCTTGAACAAAGGGAAATCACTATCAGGAGCGCTTTATTTCCTAGTAGATAAAGGCAAAAAATATCAGTTCGTGTACCAAGATAGCATCAAGAAAAACAGCGATTCGATCGAAATGGAACTAGATGGCGAAAAGATACTGGATTCAGCGAAAAAGCTAGATAACCCAGCAAAAGCACTATCTGCTTATACAGATCTCATTGTTTTTGACAAAAAGAATGATCAATTCTCAGAATTAACAGGTGACAATCAATCAGATGTCGTTAATAAATATCACGAAATGTTTGTGAAAGACTTTAAGAGAAGTGCAGGCATATATGGAAACGAAGTCAGTGACCGCGATATTTTATCCATGTACAAACGCATGCAAAATACAATGAAGGATAAAGCGAAAGTGGAAACAAGTGTGAAAACCATCTCAGATGACGAAGCGAAGGTTGTCGCTCAAGTAACCGGTATTGATGCTTCTAACTTAAAAGACAAACTAGACAAACAAAGAGATGAGTTTTACAACGGCAAAATCCGTTCGAAAGAAGAATTGTATAAGAAAAGCTTGAATATGTACGCATCTGAGTTTGAAAAGCTTCCTCCAGTCTCAAGCCCTGCTGAGTATGAAGTGAAAATGAAACGTAACGGAGATGGTCAGTGGAAAATTGACCTCAATGATTATAATACAGAGCAATACATGAGTGGTTTTATTAAAACAAGATGATGAAAAAAAGACGCTGGCTCCTTGAAAGGTGCCGCGTCTTTTTTCATGCTATGATACAGTCGTCTCTTGCTCTTCTTTGACCGCTTTTTCAATGTCTTTAAATCGGCTCGATACAGTGGACGCACTAATGCCATACTTTTTAGCAACTTGTGCTTGAGAAAGCGGGGCATCGCTTGCAAGTGAATGAATATAATATTCGATTCCCGCAGCAAATGACGCCGCTTTACGGATCACAGGTGCTTTCTGATCACAGTAAGCTTTCCAAACCGTTAAAGCGCCATCTGTCAGGCTTTGGTCACCGTGCTCTTTCATCCCGTCTTCAATCAGCTTGGCTGTTTCCAGCTGAACGTCACTAGCCCAGTCCATCCGATCTGCTGATAGCCCTACTGTACTTCCTTCTGTTTGAGCAGGCGCTTCTGTTTCTTCAACTTCTTGCTTCGCAAACATACACTTCAGCACTTCAGGGAAGGCTTCTCTCATAAATGTGCTGCGTGCTCCTCCGTTTGCCTCATGTGCTTCAACGAGCTGGCGAACCTGAAGAAGAAGCGTATCAGTAAACTCTTTCGCAAACATCGTATATTGAATGAAAAACTCTGCCTTTTCTTCAAACTGAACAGGGAAACCTAGAACAAGACTACCTTTCTCTGGCAGCACAGTTTGATCCGGCTTCACATCAACTTCAACCTTCTCAGCTGTCACCATATTCTCAAAGTAAAGAGACTCGTCCGTTTTTTCATTTAATAAAAGCAAAGATGGCTCCATGTCTGTCCAAGATTCAACCACTTGTCTTGTTTTAGGACGGGTAATATCTTCTGCTTTTTTTGTCAGGAATTCTTGGAAGATGGTCTCTTTCTTATCTGTTAATGGGCGGAAGAAGATGCCCCATACACTCAAATGAAAGACTGAGATTTGTTGCGTTTCTTTATCCATATCTGCTAGGAAAGAAAACTCATTAATGAATTGATTGATCGCTCTCTGATGCTTAGAGAACGCATAATTCATTAAATCCTTTTGAACTTGTACAGCTTCCTTAAACACAAGCTCAGACGTTTGTTCTCCGCCTGACTTTTGACCACAGCAATGTTTATATTTTTTTCCGCTTCCGCATGGGCAGAGCGCATTTCGTTTAATTTTTCCCAAAATAAAACCTCCGACATTCTAGTCTAACCTCACTATTTTAACAAACGATTGCACAGGAGAGTTTTATTTTCAAGAAAAAAGAAAAATCAGAATGATCAGATAAATAACAAAGACGTCTAAAAGAGCAAGGCGGCTCATAGTCAAAAGCACTCTGTCTCTGTTTATTTTCTCCAATCATTCCAATAGATTTCCCTCAGCTCATCCCTTCGAATAGCTGCTTTGCTTCAAAATAAAAGATTTGCACGAACTTTTTCGTATTGACTCTGCCTGTTGACCCTGCAGATGAAGAAGTCTTCTGCATTTCTTTCATCCTTTGGCTGACATCAGTGAAATCAAAAAACTTCGACGCATAGTGCTCAAATTTAGGATTTGAAAAATCTGTGAGCCCAAGTGATGCGAAATGATTTAAGGAATGATGGATGGCTCGTCTAATTCGCTGCTCTGCTGCTTTCACTTCCCGCATCACTTCCACATCCGCCGCACCACGACCAAGCTTTCGTTCCGCCGTTTTGATAAATAGTTGCTTTAATGGCGGAAAATTCACCTCATGAGAATTGGCTGTCTGCGTTTCATGTAAGTAGATCAAGATCTCTAGTAAATCCTTAGAGCCACTCTCTCCGACAATTCCTAATTCAGATAGGAGGAATTCCCCTGCCTCTTTCATCGTTCTTCGCTTTGATCCAGTACCTGTCTCATGAGAAATCACTGGCTCTAATGGCAGCACATGCCGAAGAGAAGCTTGAATATCGTAAATTGATTTTTCGAGCTTGATCCGCTCCATGACCTTTCGAATGACACTGACAATCTCAATTCGATTGACGGGTTTATGAATATAATATTCAATTCCAAGTTCATAGGCTTCTGCCATCATCTCTTTTGCTTCTACTTGAGATATCATGATGACCTTTCCTTTGAATTCAGGGTGAATATGACGTATGGTTTGAATGCCGTCTCTAGCTGGCATTAAAAGATCAATCAGAAGGATGTCTACTTTTTTCAGGTTCAATGAATGCGCTTCTAATCCAATGCCGTCATCAGCTTCATCCACGACCTCTCCTAGATCCTCATCCTCAATGATCTGACCTAAAATCGAGCGTATTGCACGATCATCATCTGCAATGAAAAATCGCATACACTCACCCTCTCTGTATTAAATTTTTTATCGGAAGGACAAGCTGAAAAGCTGTTCCTTTCGTTTCTTTCTGCTCAATCTGGATTTGACCGTCCAGCTCTTGAACCAGCTCTCTCACATAGGATAAGCCAATCCCAGTTGACGGTGTTCCATATGCATCAAATTTTGAGGTATATCCAGGATCAAATACAATCTCTCTCAATTTCTCAGGGATACCCGGTCCATCATCCTCGACCCGAATCTCTATTTTATCATGACTGCCTTTTAATACGAGTGAGATGGCTCCATCATCCTTGATTGCTTCAACTGCATTTGCCATTAAATTATTAATCAGCGATAAGAAAATGAACACATGATACTCATGCAAGTGAATGCCTTTTATATCAGATGTAAAGGAAATGTTCTTCCCGAGAGATAGCGCATATTTCTCTTGAATGCGAATCACGATTTGAACAAGATCCTCTGCCCTCATATAATCTTGCATATTTTCCTTTGAAATCAGCTTTGAAAGCCCAGCGTAAATACGCTGATTGTCCTTTTTGACTTCATGTATTTCCCCTGCAAGCTTCAGCAGCTCCTGACTCACTTTCTTTCCTGCCTCATGTTCATTCAGCAGACGATAGAGCCGATAGGATTCTTGCGTTATGTGCTCTGTATGATTTAACGTTTTCTTTAAATGAACTGTTTCCTCATATAAATTTGAAATGACCATCATCATATGCTCATTTTGCTTCATGATTTGTTTCTCTCTTGATTGTGCCTCATACAGCCTCATCATATTAAAAAAGCTGATGACCACGAAGCTGTGAGCAAATGCAATGAGGATCATATCACTCAGCTTTGAGAAAGTCATGGTTGTATCAAACACTAAAAATTGTACAAACAGCTCAACAAAATCAGCCAGCAGTTCAATCATCAGTCCGATCAGCCCAATAAAAATGGAACGTTGCTTGAAACGTCCTGTACGGACAACAAAGAAAAGAAAAGCATAAGTAAAGTAAAAAAAGAAGCTCGGAAACTGCTGATAAAATGACAGAGCCAGATCAGCTTTTTGCTGAATAAGATCTAAACCTACCCGAAATAGGACAATGGCTGCGCCTGTTAAAAACCCTGGCAGCAATGGTCTTGATTTTCTTAAAAGTAATAAGCAAAAGAAAAACGCAGGTGCCCCAAAACTAATACGAAATGTTTCATTCACAGGATAAAACTTCAGCTCTCCCGCAAGCGGCACAATGACGATCATAAAAATCAAAATAAATGCGTCTTTTTTGACAAGCTGGTTTAAACTCAAATGACTGACATCCCTTCCCCTGTTTACATAGCCACAGTATACAAGGAGACTCTTTGCTTCACAATGAGCAAAAAAATTATTTTCACGGCTACTTCTCTCTTCAAAATCATTTTTTATGACTATTCTCCGAGAAGGCATGGTGACCTTTCAGCTATTCTACGATTTGGAGATTGTCTACAATAATGGGAATTGTTTAGACAATTGCATGCAGACTGATTTTTATTTGTAAGTTTTTCTGTAGATTTTCGTCAGATTGTGTAGTTTCCAAGATAAATTGAATGAACAATTTTAGTGAAACTATATGTAAGCGTTTTCTGAATTTTCACTAAAAACCCTTTTTGTTGTTTCGCCGCCAAAGCCTTCATTTGAACATATATTTAGGTGTAAAGGAGTGGTACAAGCAGCGCATGACAAGTTCTTTGAAGATGTGTAACATGTTTTCGTGCCTATTTGATCGCATTTTTTGTCATCCGCCAATTCAATAGGGTACTTTTTGATTTTTGATTGGAGGAATCGTATGAAAACAGCAATTTCTAATAATACACAACACGCATGCCAGTCTTCTGTTGATCAATGGGCAGAAGAAATACGTCCGTATTACAAAAACGGGCAGAACGCTGGCTACATTCCAGCACTCGGAAAAGTAAATTCCTCTCAACTTGGTATCAGCGTGATAGGCCCAGATGGATCATCTGTACGTTATGGTGATTGGGACGTTCCCTTTACCCTGCAAAGTATCTCAAAAGTCATCAGCTTTATAGCTGCCTGTTTAGGAAGAGGCGTTCCGTACGTCTTGGATCGGGTAGATGTAGAGCCAACTGGTGATGCATTTAATTCGATCTACCGCCTTGAGATGCATAAACCAGGGAAGCCCTTTAATCCAATGATTAATGCTGGAGCTATTACCGTATCCTCCATCCTTCCTGGAAAGACTTCTACAGAAAAGCTAGCATATATTTTCGATTTAATCGAAAACTTAATAGGTAAGCGTCCTTCTGTTAATGAAGAGGTTTATCAATCAGAATGGGCAACTGCACACCGCAACCGGGCACTTGCTTATTATTTAAAAGAAACCAATTACTTAGAATCAGATGTCGAGGACACGTTAGAAGTGTATTTAAAGCAATGTTCCATTGAGGTCACAACAGAGGACATCGCCTTGATTGGACTGATTATTTCAAGTGATGGCTACCATCCCTTTAAACAAGTCCAAGTCATCCCAAAAGATATCGCAAGACTAACAAAGGCATTGATGCTGACATGCGGCATGTACAATGCGTCTGGTAATTTTGCTGCTTTCGTAGGCGTTCCAGCCAAAAGTGGTGTGTCTGGAGGAATCATGGCTTGCGTTCCGCCAAGCGCAAGAAGAGAATTCCCATTTCAGACAGGCTGCGGTATCGGCATTTATGGTCCTGCCATTGACGATTGTGGAAATAGTATTACCGGTGTCATGATGCTGAAGAAACTCGCTAAAGAGTGGGATCTCAGTATTTTTTAAAAAGAACAGTGATGAAATCGAAGAGGTGATGTTATGAATGGTTTATTAACAACAACAAATGGTTTTCTATGGTCATATATTATTGTTGCACTATTAATTCTTGTAGGCCTTTATTTTACATTTAGAACTCGTTTCCTTCAGATTCGTATGCTCAAGGAAATGGTCATCGTTCTGAAAGAAGGAACAAATAAACAAAAATCTGGTGTGTCACCATTCCAAGCGTTCGCTATTAGTATGGCCGCTCGAGTTGGAACAGGAAATATTACTGGTATCGCGATCGCTATTGCCATGGGTGGTCCTGGTGCTATTTTCTGGATGTGGATTCTCGCAATTATTGGTTCCGCCTCTAGTTTTGTTGAAAGTACACTTGCCCAAGTCTATAAAACAAAGGATGGGTCAGGCTTTCGCGGAGGTCCAGCGTACTACATTGAAAAAGGCTTAAAGAAACGCTGGATGGGGATTTTATTTGCCGTATTGATTACTATTTCTTTCGGTATTGTCTTTAACGCTGTACAGTCGAATACCATTACCATTGCTTTTGAAAATTCATTTGGCACAAACCGATTGATGGTTGGAGTCATTATGGCTGTTGGATTTAGCTTGATCATTTTCGGCGGTGTCAAAACGATCGCAAAGATGGCAGAATATATTGTCGTCTTCTTAGCTGTTGCATATATTGGGATTGCTCTATTTGTCATGATCACAAACATTACCGAACTGCCTGGTGTTGTACATACCATTATCACCCATGCATTTGGCATTGAACAATTTGCAGGAGGTACGATGGGTGCTGTCATCATGGAAGGGATCAAGCGGGGTCTCTTTTCAAACGAAGCGGGGATGGGTAGTGCGCCGAATGCAGCTGCGGCTGCCGTGACTAGTCACCCTGTAAAGCAAGGGCTCATTCAAGCATTTGGTGTTTTAACTGATACCCTGATTATTTGTACAAGTACTGCTTTTATTGTCCTTTTCTCTAATGCATATAAAACAACCAAATTAACTGGTATCGAACTTACTCAGGCTTCTTTAAGTGAACACATTGGTCCTTGGGCTTCTGGTGTACTTGCCATTATGGTCTTCTTGTTTGCGTTTAGTACGTTAATCGGAAATTATTACTATGGTGAAACAAACATAGAGTTCCTTAAATCAAGCAAGGCGTGGCTCATTGGATACCGTATTGCCGTTATTGCAATGGTCTTATTCGGTGCTGTGGCAAGTGTTCCTTTTGTTTGGAACCTCGCCGACTTATTCATGGGACTCATGGTCATCGTCAACCTCATTGCCATTACCATGTTGTCCAAAGTCGCCTTTGCAGCATTGAAAGATTATACGAGACAGAAAAAAGAAGGAAAAGATCCTGTCTTTTATAAAAATGCTGTTCCAAACAATGAAAGCATTGAATGCTGGGACGACGAACCGGTTTCCTTGAAAAAGAATCAAATCGGATAAAACAAATAAGCTCTGGTCATATGATCAGAGCTTATTTCTTTATGTTAAAAATTCGAGTATGAGCTTATTCACGACATCTGGTTTTTCATGATTGATCCAATGAGTGGCATCATCGACAAAAATCAGCTGTCCATTTGGGCAAATTTTGATCGTTTCTTTTGCGAGCTTTCTGCTTAAAAACTTGTCCTCCATTCCCCAGATCATGCGGACAGGCACGAGAATTCGTTTGGAAATCGGTTTTTCAAAGCCGCCTTTTTTAATACCTCGATACCAATTCAACATAGACGTAATGGCTCCAGGCTGTGTCCATGCCAACTTATAGCTTGAGACATCTTCTTTTGTAAACAAATGAGGTCTAGCAGACAGTCCAATGGCTTCATCCAGTCTTTGAAAGTGATTTTCTTGAAGGGCTGCCTCTGGTACATTTGGAAGCTGAAAGAACGCGATATAAGAGCTTTTCTTCCACTGCGGCGGATAAAACGGAAGGACCTTCATCATCACACGAGGATGCGGCATGTTGACGATGATTAATTTTTCTACATATTGAGAACGGGTTGAAGCAAGATGCCAAGCAACAGCTCCACCCCAATCATGTCCGCCGACAATAGCCTTTTGATTTGGGCTCAGCGCCTTAATTAATCCCACGATATCATCTCTTAATTTGTCTAAGACGTATGATTCGACTCCTTCTGGTTTGTCACTCAGATGGTATCCCCTTTGATCAGGAACAACGACACGATACCCCGCCTCAGCTAGGGGGAGGATTTGATTTTTCCAACCATACCAAAACTCAGGAAATCCATGCAGCAGGACCAGCAGTGGGCCATCTTCAGGACCAGCCATTGCTGTATGGAGCTTTATGCCGTTTGTTTGAATATATTGAAACTCAACTTGATCCATTCCTTTTCCACCCTTTCCCCATGTCTTATCATTCTTCCAACATAGCATATTTTCCATTTTTCAGAAAATAAAAACACTCACAAAAAAACCTTCACAAGGGTGAAGGTCTCAGATTACTGACAAAGGGCTAAAATGAACTTTATTTTAGCACTTTGTCTTCTTTTCAGCGTGATAGAAAACCTTTGCAGTCTAGGAAGGACGAGTACTGGCGCGGAGCGAATTTCACATTCGTGAGCACCAGCACGCAGGACTGACAAAGAATGCGAGGGTTTGTCTACACGCTGAAACCTTCACAAGGGTGAAGGTCTTTATTTATTTCATATAATTCAGCACCCATATCAGACCATTCTTCCGATCTTGTACTTGTCCATGAAGTGCGCCAAAAAACGTATCCTGTAATTCTACAAGGACATCTCCGTCAGCTTCAAGCGCCTCGTATACAGCCTTTAACTCTTCCTCATTGTCAAACTGCATGATCAATCGAAGATTCTCCGGTTTTGGTGTGCGGCCAAATGTATCTGAAAAGTGGAGCAGTGATTCTCCCAAGGTGTAGCTCAGCATGCAATACACGGTCTTGATGTTCATTTAAGATACGAATATCTCCGCCAAAAATTCCTTGATAATATTGAAGAGATTCTTTGACGTCTTCTACGACAATATAAGGACTAACGCTGATCATTTCCCTCATCCTCCTCTTGTTCCGTTCATTATCTCTTATATAGCTTATCCCAAATCGTATGAAAAAAGGCACAAATCGTCAACGGATTTGCACCTTTTTCTCAAGCAGATTTCGCTAATTCACTGTGTTTGTTAGAATATGCTGCGTACATGACGACACCGATCATCAGCCAAACCCCGAAGTACAGCCATGTCCGGCCTGGTAAATTGAGCATCAGGAACACACAACAGCCCATCGAGATAATTGGCAAAACCGGTACAAACGGAACCCGGAATCCCCTTTCCAGCTGTTTATGTGTCTTTCTCAAAATGAGTACGGATAAACTCACCATCGCAAACGTTAATAATGCACCGATATTGGCTAGGTTGGACAGATCCTTCAAATCAATAAACCCTGAAATAACAGCTGTCATTCCGCCAATCACCCATATACTTGCAACAGGTGTATCACTTTTGTTTGTTTTTGAAAACACTTTAGGCAAGAGCCCGTCCCGCCCCATCGCAAAAGCAATTCGAGTTGCCGCATAATTATTGGCGAAAATCACAGCCATCAATCCAATTACAGCACCGACAGAAATAATACCAGCCACGCTATGTTGATGGACACTTTGCAATACATAAGACATTGCCTCTGTCACATTCAACTTCGTATAGTGCACCATGCCTGTCATGACCAAACAAACGACAATATAAATGATCGTACAAATGAGCAATGAACCAATAATGCCAATTGGCAGGTTCCGCTGTGGATTTTTCACCTCTTCTGCAGAAGCCGAAATGGCATCGAATCCTAAAAAGGCAAAAAACACAGCAGCGGCTCCAGCAATAATCCCTTCCGTACCAAACGGCATGAACGGCTGCCAATTGGCTGGCTCTACATAAAAACCACCTACTACAATGAAAAGAACAATAATGCCAAGTTTCACAAACACCATGATATTATTGAATTTTTTACTTTCTTTCGTTCCTCTAGATAGGATCCACGCAATGAGTAAAGCAATGATAATTGCTGGCAAATTCATATATCCGCCTTGTTCTGGACCAGCTAAAAATTGATGTGGAATTGAGATTCCAAACCCCTCCAGCAGGCTGTTAAAATAACTCGACCAGCCACTCGCTACAGCTGAAGCAGTCAGCATATAAACAGATAATAACGTCCATCCCATGAGATGACCTACGAGTTCACCCATTGTGGTATATGAATAAATGTACGCACTGCCGAACACAGGCAGCGCAGAAGCCATTTCTGCATAACAAAGTGCTGCTAAACTGCACACAATCGCTGCAATCGCAAAGGAGAAAATAACAGCCGGTCCTGCATCCTTAGCTGCTGTAATTCCGGTTAACACCATGACCCCCGTCCCAATCACAGCCCCTATGCCAAGGAGCGTGAGATCAAGCCCGCCCAGTGTTTTCTTTACCTTTTGCTGTCTGCTCTGTTCTAACAAATCGTGAATGTGTTTCTTACGAAGTATATGTCGCAAACCCTTTCCCTCCAAAACGTTAGAAAAACAAAAAAATCATTCAAATTTCATTATAGCAGAATAGGTCCTATGCATTCACAACCAATTCACGTAAATCTTTCTTCATGATTTTACCAAGTTTATTTTTTGGCAGATCCTGCGTGAAATGAATGGATGGCACTTTGTAATCTGCTAAACGTTCCTTGCAGTAATTCAACACATCTTCTTCGCAGAAATCGACAGATTCGTCTTTTACGATATACGCACTTGGTACTTCACCATATAAGTCATCTGGTACCCCAATGACAGCAGATTCAATTACACCTGGAATTTGATCAATGACCTCTTCCACTTGGTCAGGATAAATATTATCCCCACCGTATAGAATCACATCTTTGTATCTCCCTGTGATGTAAAGAAAACCGTCTTCATCCAGATAGCCTGCATCCCCCATATGGAACCAGCCATCTTTGAGCACTTTCTCTGTCGCTTCAGGTTGATGATAGTAGCCTAAGAAATAAAATGGGCTTCTCATGACGACCTCGCCAATTTCTCCAGTTGGCAGCGCCTCCTCTGTCTCAGGATGCACGATTTTGACTTCTACATCCGGATCCACTTTACCAGCAGAGCCCATCTTATCCTCGCCCATCGCTGGATGCCACGCACTCACAACCCACGCTTCCGTACTTCCATAGCCATGCATCATCTGAATGCCTACTTCTTTGTAATCTTTAATTAAGCGTACCGGTACCTTCGTACCACCAGAAATCGCAATTTCAAAAGATGAGAGATCGTACGAACCGCGCTTCATTTCTTCTAGCATGTACGTATAAGCTGATGGGAAAGCCATCATAAACGTAATTCTTTCTTTCTCAATCGTTTCTAAAATGCGTTTCGGTGTTGCATCATGTAAGAAGACTAACGTATACCCTTCAATTGCAGCTGCAATCAAGTGATTAATAGAACTCATATGATACAGCGGATGACTTGCCAAGTACCGTTTTCCTTTCAGATCAAATCCTCGATTCCCACGTCTTGTTAAAAATTGATAGATTCGTCCATGTCCGACCATACAGCCTTTTGGATTACCTGTTGTACCTGAAGTGAATAAAATCATGGCCAAATCTTCTTCTGATACCTGTTCAGCAAGATCACTTCCATCATTAGACGCCAATATGTCTTCAAACAGCTGTGTTGTTTTCGCATTGACACCAGATTCCACCATGAGACAATCTTCTAAAGACACATTTACTGCCGCAATGATGTCACGGAATTCACGGTCAAAAAATAAAGCCTTTGGCTCTGCTTTTTTCAAGATACCTTCTAGCTCAAAAGAGGTAAGCTGCCAGCTAAGCGGTACGGCGACAGCACCTGCTTTAATGGCTGCGAGCATAATCGTAGAAAAGTGATGATGGTTTTGACAAATAAAGCACACCCGGTCACCTTTTCGAATTCCTTTACGATGTAAGTAATGTGCTAGCTGATCAATGCGTTTTGCATATTCTTCAAATGTATAAGACACACCTCCGCCAGTTACCGCTTCAATTTGTGAAGAGCGTTCCATTCTGTCGTTTAGTAATGCCTGTAAAGTATTCAATATCTTCATCTCCAAACGTTTGATGTCCAATAGCCAATTTCCAGTGAATTGGATTGGCAGATTTTATCTCATTCACATTCTAAAATAAAAAAAGGTGAAAGTAAAATCATTTCATTTTGGAATTGTTCCTTTTATTAATTGATAATATAGGTAATTTTATAGCCGTCTTCCATTTTGGTTTAAATGATGATGCTTATTATGATAAGATAGACCTAGTAATTGATCGGAAAATGCGAATGCAATAGGAAAAGAGGTATGGAGAATGCAACATTTCGAGCTAGAGGCAAGTTTGTTAGACCATGCACTGACAAAGTATTTAAAGGCGACGAAACGAATAGATGAAGAGAATATCCCTAAAAACGTCACGAATGTAAAAGGGTTTATTTTACGCATCATCTACCGCCATCAATCATGTACTGTGAAAAATATTCTGCAGGAAGTTTCATTATCTCCCTCCGCAACAACAACCGCTCTCAATCACTTAGAAGATGAAGGGCTGATTATCCGCTCTAGAAATAACAATGACCGCCGTACGGTATGGATTACACTCTCTGAATCAGGTGAACAAATCGCCAGACAAATGATCGACAATCGTCAGCTGCTTGTCAATCAACTGTTCAATCACCTATCAGAAGAAGATAAAAAAACATTTTTTGAATTAATCGAAAAAATGATGGACGAGCGCACATTAAAGGCTTAGGAAATATCCTAAGCCTTCTTTTTATGGCTTTAAGATGACTTTTATACAATCATCTTGTTTTTCATTGAATATGTGATACGCATGAGCTGCATCATCTAGCGGTAATTGATGTGTGATGATCGCTCTAGGATCAATTTCCCCGGTTGTCACTTTTTGATAAAGCTTTGACATGTACCCTCTCGCCGGTGCCTGTCCCATTTTCAGCGTGACGTTTCTTGCGAAAAAAGCACCCAATGGGAACATATTGTAAAGACCTCCATACACACCCGTCAGCTGAACAGTCCCGCATTTCCTCACGGCTTTTGTGGCAATTTGAATGGGCCCTATCGTTCCGCCTTGCAGCTTGAGCTTCTGTTCAATCTTTTCAAGCGGTGACTTTTTCCCATCCATCCCCACACAATCAATGACAACATCCGCCCCGCCTTTTGTGAGCTCCTTTAGGGTTTCTCCCATGTCAGGGTCTTCTGTAAAATCAAATACTTCTACGCCGCTCATTCGTTTTGCATGATGTAGACGGTAGTCAATGTAATCAACAGCAATGACCCGCTCTGCGCCCTTTTGCCAAGCAAATTGCTGTGCCATTAACCCAACAGGTCCACACCCCAGCACAATGACTGTATCCCCCTTTTTTACACCTGCGTGTTCTACACTCCAATAAGCAGTTGGCAGAACATCTGATAAAAACAGCAATTGTTCATCCTCTAGCTCACAATCATCCGGCACCTTAAATGGTGTATAGTTTCCAAAGGGCACACGTAAATATTCAGCCTGTCCTCCGGGGTAATTCCCATATTTCTCACTGTATCCAAAAAGTCCGCCTGAATCATAATGGGGGTTTGAGTGATCGCATTGACTTTCTAGATGATGATGGCAATACTGGCATTGACCACATGCCACGGTAAATGGAATGACGACACGATCTCCCTTTTTCACCGCAGTGACATCCGGCCCGACTTCCTCTACCACCCCCATCGGTTCATGCCCAATCACATAGCCGATAGGAAGCGGGAAATTCCCTTGATATAAATGTAAATCTGACCCACAAATTGCTGTAGATGTTATCCGAACGATGACATCTTCACGATCTTGTATAGATGGTGCAGCTATTTCCTTCACCGCAATGCGGCTTTTGCCTTGATAGGTGACAGCTCTCATGTGCATTTCCTCCTTTAGCTAAGGTCATCATGTCTATAGCTTCACCTTGAATGGATGGTTCATACATATGAATAGGGATGCTGTTCCATAAGGGAAATAAAATAACCCGCCGATTGATTCGGCAGGCTGTTTATTCAAATCTGTGTAACGCGTTACACAGCTATTTTTCTTCGACAAACACCAAATCATACTGAGCAGAGGTCTCCCCATCCTCCATCATGTCCCCTTCCTGTATAAAATAAGGGCACATACCTGGACTTTGTGCTTCTTCAAATTGTTCAAACACTTGCTCAATATAGCCAGGCAGCAGCAAAACCAACATTTTATTTGAATGAGACACGAATTCATACGAGTGAACGGTATTCGGAGGAATATAGGCAAAATCCCCTGGCATCAAGCAAATATTTTCTCCGTTTAACTGAAGATTGATTCTGCCTTCAACACAATAAAGTGCTTCTGTATGCATTTCATGATAATGCGAACGTAATCCTTTTCCCTTTGTCCCTTCAATCACAAAATAACTAAATCCGTCTCCTGTTGTTTCCGTTGTCGCAATCAGCTCATGAAGCTGACCTTCGACCATGTATTGCTTTCCTTCACCAGCCTCCAGCACATATGGCTGCACTGCGCGCGGGAGCTGACTATGAAACAAAACAGCTGGCTTGGTTGTATTGGATAGCTCCCTAATGCCGTGCATCAATATGATATCGCTTTCTTTTTCAGCCTGATGAAAGCTGTCTGCATCAAATGGGTGATCAGTCATCGGCCATTCATTCTGCAACAGCCTCTTTCCGATTTGCTGATAGACATCTGTCATTTGCCCGCCCAGTGTATAAGAAATAAACCTTGTTTTGTGACTATGCATTCTATAGCCATGAATTGTTTTGGGCGGAATATGAATATAATCGCAGGCCGTCACCATATACTTTTTACCGTCCAGTATCACTTCCAGCTTCCCTTCCAGCACAAAGATGGTTTCAAATAGCGTCTCATGACAATGCAGCGGAAAGTAAGCACCTTTCCCACCTGTGATTAAGACAAGCTCAAACAGTTGATTTGTTTGATTTGCTTCTGCCAGCACATGTACAAGCTGATTTTCCAAACCATACAGCTCCCCCGAACCGGACACGGTATAAAAAGAGGTATCTTCGGATTGCTTGATCGATTGTGGTTGCTCCGACATCCCATCACTCCTCATGACTAATTGACTATCTTTATTATATAGACCAATTGATATAATAGATAGGCAATATGCGAGAGATTTTACTCTTCTCGCATAAATAAGTGTCTAAGGTAACATTTTACGTGCTCTAAAGGAGTCGTTTGCTTTAATGCAGTGGTCATTGATAATCCGCCGATGACCATTGAATGAAGGAGAGATGCCCGCTCATCCGCTTTTGTTTCATCATATCCGCTATTCATCAGCTTTTCTTTGACAAGCTCTTGCCAGCGGATCATTTCTTGTTTGCATGCAGCATGAAGTTTTGTATGTTCAGGTTTTGACTCAGCCGCCAGTAAGACAATCGGTATCCCTCTTTCACTTTCTTGCTCCATAAAACCCCGAATAATATTTGTCATAAAATGATCGACGGCGACATATGGGTCATCAGAATAGGCAAAGCTTGCTTCAATTTGATCGATGACCCTTTGACTAATATATTCAACGGCTGCTATGGCCAGCTCTTCTTTTCCATTTGGAAAGTAATAATATAGAGATCCTTTCGGCGTGCCGCTCTCTCTAATGATTTGATTCAACCCTGTCGCATGATACCCCTGTTTACGTAAAAGAAGTGCGGCCGTTTGAATGATTTTGTCCTTCGTACTCACGTGTGACACTCCTTTCCTCCATAGACCAACGTCGATGCCATTGTATTATTGATTCAGTAATGGATGCGTTCCTTTCCATAATGAGGATGATTCTATTTCTGACGCCAGTCTGAGCAGCCAGTCCTCTTTTCCTTTCGGTGCTGTCACCTGTACGCCTAAAGGCATGCCTGCTTCTGTGAGATGAACTGGCACACTCATAGATGGCTGGCCGGTTAGGTTAGCCAGCTGTGTAAATGGTGTGTAGGTCAAACTCTTGAGGAACATTTCATAAATCAGATCTTGCTGTGCTTGCATTGAAAGGGATGACACACGTAACAATGCAGCAATTTCTTGATCGTTATGCATCAACTCGCCAACCTTTGGAGCCGAATAGGCAGTAGCTGGGGTCACATATAGATCGTAGGTTTGATGAAATGCGGCCATTTTTGCAGCGGCCATATCCCATGCATCAAGACTTTCTGTATAAGCAGCAGCTGTCACATTTTTTCCTGCTTCCGCCAGTACCCATGCCACAATATCTGTCTCCTCCGGCTTCACCGGACGCCCGAATGAACGAGCCAGAGAGGTAAATAAGGCAGACATTTCACCGCTGTTCATGACATAATATTGCTGCATCAGATGGACACCATCAATGTCCGGCTTCGCTTCCTCTATTTGATGCCCTTGTTCACTCAGCCATTTCACAGTGTTCAAGACTGCCTGCTTTGCTTCCTCACTCACCTTCGTGCCTACTGGAGAGTCTACACTGTAAGCAATTCGCATAGAAGAGGTTCGTTTCACCAAATCCTCTTGATAGCTGCCGTCATATAATGGCGTTTGGAACGCAGCCTCTGGCTGAATGACTTGAAGCAAATCAAGCAGGGCTGCACTGTCTCGAACTGTTTTTGTGAGCGTAAAGTCAATGGAAGCTCCTTGCCACTGCCTTCCTGCACCCGGGCCGACCGGTGTTCTCCCCCTTGTTGGCTTGAGTCCAAATAAACCAGTAAAGGATGCCGGAATCCGAATAGACCCTCCGCCATCACTCGCTCCACCCGCCGGTACGATGCCGCTTGCCACAGCTGCTGCCGTCCCGCCGCTTGAACCGCCCGGAGAATAGTCAGCATTCCAAGGGTTTCTCGTCGGACCATATAAAAAGGGTTCTGTCACATTTCGCAATCCGAATTCAGGTGTGTTTGTATGACCGATCATGAGGAGCCCAGCCTGCTTCAATCGACGGACAAAGTGGGAATCTGTTTGCGCCTTTACATCCTTTAACAGCAAAGCACCCGCCGTCAAAGGTTCATGCTCCAACCCCTGCGATATATTTTTCAACACAAACGGAACACCAGCAAAAGGCTGATCCGCATCTAGTGACTTCATGTCTTTGAACACTTGATCTCGTCTAGTATGAATCACCGCATTTAGTACTGGATTCACTTCTTCCAATCTAGTAAATGCAGCTTGTACAAGCTCTTCGGGCGTGACCTGCTTTTTCTGCACAAGTGACGCCAATCCCGTTGCATCATACGTCATATACTCTTTTACATTCATCGGCATGTCCTTCTTTCTCATATTTTGATCTCTCTATTGTCTACTAGAATTCTATGAAATTCAATTTCGGGATACGTGTGAAAAAAACTTTCTTTCTAGACTATGATTCTTCTAACCATCTATCTTATTTCTCCGATATAATAAAGAAAAAAAGACGGAGGTCACCTCATATGCAAGGAGCCATTGCCTTGAAAAAGAAAATCGTCGTGGTCATCGCGTTTCTTCTTGCTTTGACAACTGCTTTGCCCTTCCATTCGCAGGCAGTTGCACCACCAAAAGAAACAGATGTCATCATCGTCTATAAAAATCAAAAAGGAAAACAGACGGCTATTCAAGAAAGTGAAAAAGTGAACGCTCAATACATACATCTTCCAGCTGTAGCAGTGACAGCAGATGAGCAAGCTGTCACCTCACTTAAAAAAGACCCGAACATCGCTTATGTTTCAAAAAACGTTAGGGTCAAACTCGCTGCTACTACCGTAAAAAAAACGGCTGCTGCTACTGGCCAGGATGCTTTGGTACAAAAATCTTATAACCTGCAGAAGCTCAATGTAAAGCAAGCAATCAAAGAAGGCGTGACAGGGAAAAATGTGAAAGTAGCCGTTCTCGATACTGGTATTTTCCCACATGAAGATTTAAAGGTAGCCGGCGGTAAATCATTCGTCGATTACACGTCTTCTTACAAAGATGATGAAGGACATGGAACACATGTCGCCGGTACAATTGGGGCGCTCAATAATGATTACGGTACGGTCGGCGTCGCTTCTGGTGTGAAGCTGTATGCTGTAAAAGTATTAGATAAAAAAGGAGAGGGCGACTTATACAGTCTGCTCCGAGGCATTGATTGGGCGATTAGCAATAAGATGGACATCATCAACCTAAGTCTAGCTTTTGAAGATAACATTCCGATTTTACGTTCAGCAGTTGATGAAGCATACAAAAAAGGACTGCTGGTCGTTGCTGCAAGTGGAAATGATGGAAAGAAGAATGGGATTAGCTATCCTGCCGCATACAATAGCGTCATTGCTGTTTCCGCAACGACTGACAAAGACAAACTCGCCTCCATCTCTAATACGGGGAAAGGAATTGAATTTTCCGCTCCCGGCGAGAACGTCATCAGTACCTATTTGAAAAATGAATATTGGTATGCCACGGGTACATCACAAGCGGCACCGCATGTCACAGGGATGCTGGCGCTGTTAAAACAGCTACATCCTAAGAAAACAAATGTTCAGCTCCGCACTTTATTGCGCAGCTATACAGTGGATCTTGGCGCAAAAGGAAAAGATTCACAATTCGGCTATGGCCGCGTGCAATATGTGCCGCAGTCAACCTTTTTAAAGGCTGCGACAAGCGCAGTCAAGACAGCCGAAACATCTAAAAAACAGACAGATGTTGATCAAGCCAAAACGAAAATTGGCAGACTCACTGCCAGCAAGCAAAAAACCGCACTCACTGACCGAGTCAAAAAAGTCCAAACAGCCATTGATATTCGTGACGCACGAGCGAAGGTCAAATCAGCTGAAAAAAGTAAAACCCAAGGCTCGATTAAAAGTGCCCAAACGGCTATTAAAAAGCTATCCAAAGGCAAAGAAAAAACAAGCCTGCAAAACCGGCTCGACAAAGTCAAAAAACAAGTCGCTTATCAAAAGAAAGTGACAGATGCCAAACAAAAAGTCAAAAAAGCCGAAGCCAAACGAACAAAGAAAACAAAAGCAACCGCTCAAAGTGCGGTCAAACAACTAAAAGCATCTAAAACAAAAACTGATTTACAAAAACGAATCAGCCGGATCAAGGTTTGATAAAAAAACGATTCCTTTCAGCAAGGAATCGTTTTTTCTATTTCAACATCTTCTGAAACAGGGTGTGAGGATATTTCCCTTTCGCATCCAGCCTCACTTGATCGAGGATGTGCGCTAACGAATGGATGACATCACGGAGTGCCCGATGAACCGAGCCCTGCTCAAAGGAAGCTAAACTCTCCGGCAGTTCATCTTCATCCAAAACAAAGAAATCACCATTCGGAAGAACGAGTAGATCAATCAATAAATCTTCAAAAACAACCGCCCGTTCTTCAAACCATGTATGTCTGACGATATTCACATAAGAGCCAAGTTCATTGCCTTGATCATCTCGCCAAAAATAGACATTGTAAGGCCGGTCCGTCCAATAATAGGCGGTCGTATAACTCCCTTTTGGAATCGTGACAGTGCCATCACCAGCAACCATTGTAAATGGTTCTTGAATTTTATGAAACAACACGACTTGCTGCTCCTGTGCGTCTAACAGCTGACACGTATGTTCCACAACCTGATCATCGTATTTGATTTTTCTCTCAATGACGTCATCCCAAGAATTTGCATATAGCGGAAACAATCGGTCACAACCCCTTCTGCATCTACTTCTTATTCTAGTATACACTGCTTTCTTTTGAAGAAATAAAGGTTCACTGCTGCTGCCTATGGAAGACATATGGTGAGGTGAAAACAAATGAACGGAATCACAATCATCGAAACCGTAGCAGAACTCGGACAAATCATCTTGGTTTTTTGTGGCGATGCCCTTTACTGGCGGCTGGTGAAAACGAAAAGAGATCGAAAGCTGACCCCTTATGAACATGTGTTGAAATTCTTTGTCATGTTCGGATTAATCTCATGGTGCTTTTCATATATGGCACTGAACGTATGGGTATCATGAGAAAGAGGAAGAGCCCCGTCCATGCAGGACATGCTCTTCCTCTTCTTATGCAGCGTGTTATGAGCCAGCCGGCTGTTCTTTTTTGATCACATACTGATAGCTCTTCACATGCGTCCCATTTTGATTCACAAATTCTTTATCAAGTGCCCGTTCAAAGCCCATTCTTTCATATAAACGAATGGCGGCCTGCATTTTATCCGACGTATGAAGGTACAGGACGTTCTCGCCCCACGATTGCGTCAGTTCTATACTTTTACGCAACAATGACTCTGCAATACCTTTTCCTCTCACATCAGGATCTACCCCTAAAAACCGGACAATCGCTGAAGTAATGCCCATCTCCGGCTTGTCATATGCCTGTTCTGATGATCGGAACATTTGAAGGGTCCCCACGACCTTGCCCTCAAGCTCGGCCACAAGCATCAACTCCATGTTTGGGTTATCTACAGCCGCTCGCAAGGCTGCAGAATAATTTTGCCAGCCTTCCTCTGTAAATTGAGGCTCATACTGTGCGTATGATTTGATCAGCACATGTGTGATCGCCTCATGATCTTCACTCACTGCTTGACGAATGATCAACTCTTGCTGCTCCATGCCAGCACCTCCTGTTTGTCTATGAATGGATATACGTATCATGCAATCACTGCATGCCTATGATCTGATTCTTTTCTCTACTCATTCAATGTAAAGAGTCTTCTTTTAAAGATCAATTATTTTGCACGAAATTTTCTTTGAAAATTTTGATTGAAATGGAAAGCTTGATTCATTATGCTGATTTGAGGACGTATACAAGGAGTGGCATCATATGAATTCTTTATCTTATCCCCAAGAATCGAAAAAAAATCGATTCCTCCTTGCCGCGCTTCTTGGCTCTTTAACAGCCCTTGCACCGCTGGCAATGGATATGTATTTACCTGCTTTACCTAATATCGCCCGTGACTTTGAAGCAAGCACGGCGCTGTCTCAGTTAAGTCTCATGGCTTGTTTGATTGGACTTGCGCTTGGACAGCTGATTGCAGGTCCAATCAGTGATACAGTCGGCAGAAGAAAGCCGCTCATGATTGGATTAATCATTTTTATTGCGGCCTCTCTTTTATGCATAGTGGTCACATCAATTTGGACATTCATTCTTTTAAGGCTGATTCAAGGACTTGCTGGATCAGCAGGCATTGTCATTGCACGAGCCATCGTACGAGATCATTATGAAGGCTCAGAAATGACGAAATTCTTTGCTTTGCTCATGTTAGTCAACGGAGTGGCTCCAGCTGCGGCACCGATCGTGGGCGGACAAATGTTACGGTTCACGACGTGGCAGGGTGTGTTTGTTCTGCTAGGAATCCTCGGGGCACTCATGCTCCTAAGATCGATGTTTTCATTGAAAGAAAGCTTACCTGTGGAACGCAGACAGACTGGAGGCTTCAAACAGATCCTAGGTGCGATGAAAATTCTAGCGAGCGATCGACTCTTTGTCGGATATGCTCTCTCACAAGGGCTTGTCTTCGCCGCCATGTTTGCGTATATCTCTGGATCACCGTTTGTACTGCAGGAGATTTTCAACCTTTCTCCGCAGGGCTTCAGTGCTGCCTTTGCGGTGAATAGTCTTGGCATCATCACAGCCGGACAAGTATTTGCCCGCGTTGCTGCGAAAATTGGTGAGGAGAAAGTCCTTCGCATTGGGCTGCTGACAGCTGCTTTAGGAGGCGTCACCTTGTGTGTGATGATCTCTATTGATGCAGGGCTTTATGGCATCCTCATTCCGCTCTTTTTTGTGGTCTCTAGCGTTGGGATTGTCGGCACGTCTGCTCCTTCTCTTGCGATGCAGCATCACGGTGCGCATGCTGGAAGTGCCGCTGCCCTCATCGGTGTGGCACAAATGCTTCTTGGCGCATGCATGACACCCCTTGTCGGCTTAGCTGGAAGCCAGACTGCCTTTCCCATGGGGCTGATTATTATGCTCTGTGACCTTGGCGCACTCTGCTGTTATTTTTTCTTTGTTGCCAGAGCGAAAAAAAGACCCGCATAAGCGGGTAGCAGATTGTTGACAAAGGGCTAAAATGAACTTTATTTTGGCTCTTTGTCTTCTTTTCAGCGTGATAGAAAACCTTTGCAGCCCTAGGAAGGACGAGCATCGGCGCGGAGCGAATTTGACATTCGTGAGCACCGAAGCGCAGGACTGACACCGAATGCGAGGGTTTGTCTACACGCTGAGACCCGCATAAGCGGGTCTTTCATTTATGGCTTGCTCCAATTGATCGTGCGGAACACATTGTACTGGTCATTATTTTGATATGCATCTAGGTCAAAGCCTGAAAGTCCAAAACCAATTGCCATGACAATTCCTCCGGCAACGGTGAAGATGATCCCCCATTTGATGCATTGCTTTTTTAAATCATTCACGTTCATACTCTCACGACCTTCTTTTTAAACATTCCCATGAATGCCTTAGTGGTTTGAACAGTCCCTTGCACAAATAGCTTTGTTAAATACGCCGTGGCTATGCCGCTTAATAATCCGACACCTAATAGAAGAATCCCAACTCCGATCTGCGTCACCACCACATGCAAACCATCCTGAAAAATAAATGGAGAACCAATGATACTCCAAAAACCACCGAGCAAACCAACTAGCGTCATTGTACCTGTCACGAGTGGAACACACCAAATCACCATATACACAGAAAGAATCAGCAGGAATACTGTTGCGAGAATGCTGCCCCATAACGGAAAGCCCAAAATGAGGATGGAGAGTCTTGTGGCTTTTTCTCCAAACGTCGGCACCTGAACTGTTTTGATTCCTTGTTCCTTCATAATCCCTTCAGCGATGATGGCAGGCTGACCGACTTGATGAACTGCCTCCTGTTCACTGTAGCCATCTTCCTGATAATCCTCGATCATTTCATCGTAATACTCGATGAACCGATCACTTTCTTTTTCGCCTAGACGATGCAGATGCTTCTCCAAGCTGGCTAAAAATTCTTTTTTATTCATTGCTCTGTCCTCCAGAAATAAAGTCGTAAATCGCCATCACTTGATCCCATTCCGCTAAAAATTGCGCGATATGCTCCCGTCCGTTCTTTGTCATCCGGTAGTATTTTCTTAATCGACTGTTATGTTCCTGTGAATAGGTCTCCACATAATTGTTTTGCTCTAACCGCTTTAATATCGGATATAATGTCGATTCTGAAATCTCAATACAATGGGACATATCTTTAATCATTTGATAACCATAGGAATCGCTTTTCTTTAATACCGCCAGTACACAGAATTCCAGTAATCCTTTTTTTAGTTGTGCATTCATGTTTACAACTCCTAACTATTTATACTATACAATACATAGTATGATGTGACAAGAGGTATTTATTTTGTAAAAGCATAAAAAAAAGACCCCCACAGGGCCTTTCACTTTTATATATTCACAAATCCTTCTCCAAACACATCACGCACGTCATGGACAACAACGAATGCGTCTCGATCAATTTTCTTAATGATTTTCTTTAAACGCATCAGCTCCTGTTTTTGAATGACTGCATAGAGAATTTCCTTCGATTCCTTCGAATAATGACCGCGACCGTTTAAAATGGTCACGCCTCGATCCAAGGTGTGATTGATTTCTTCTGCAATATCATCTTTGCATGAAGAAATAATCGTCACTGCTTTTTTCGTGTTAAGCCCTTCTATGACGAAATCCATCACCTTAGTCGCCACATACAGCATCACAATCGTAAACATTAATTTTTCCGCACCAATAATAAAGTAAGAAGCAAAAACAACGATCAGATCAAAGAACAAGATGGCGTAGCTCACGTTCCAGTCTAGATACTTATTCGCAATTCGCCCGAGGATAGCAGATCCCGCTGTTGTACCGCCCGCTCTTAAAACAAGACCAATGCCAATCCCAATGATGATCCCTGCGAAAATAGAACCAATGATCAATTCATGGACATTCACCACCCATGTAGTGGTCAAATGTAAAAATAGAGAGTTACTTGCGACAGCTACCACTGTGTAGATCGTGGTCTTCTTGTCCAAGTATTTATACCCCACAAGTAATAAAATCGCATTCAACACAAGGTTTGTCAGCCACGGCGCAATCTCAAACATATAGTAGAAAATGATGGACAGCCCCGTTACGCCGCCTTCACCAAACTCAAGTGGAATGACAAACATGTTCACAGCTGCAGCAAATAAAAAAGAACCAACTAGAATCATTGCAATATCTTTTACACATTTTTTCAATTTCTTCTTTCCTCCTTTTTTTAAGCATATAAAAAACCCTCTTTCTGCACGAAAGAAGACAGTCGTTGGACAAAATAAAAATCAAAAGACGGCGCCTTTTGATGAAGCTTTCTGAAATGAACCTTTCCATAATATATATCTCTTTTTAGAGGCTGTCAATGACTTGGTTTTCTATTATTTCAACTGTATGTTTATGCACTCAAACCCGCATGTTTTCAGGGTTTTTCCGTCATATGATGCTTATTCCTCTCCTTGACAAAAACACTTTAGTCATTTAAACTACTGCCTCATATCATATCCATTATTTCCGATCGACAAAGGAGGCTGTTTGATTTATATGAATCCTATTCAAAGCCGATTACAGGCTCACGCACCTTTGATTTTAGATGGTGCACTTGCAACGGAGCTTGAACGAAAGGGCTGTGATTTAAACGACAGTTTATGGTCAGCCAAAATCCTCATTGAACAGCCAGAATTGATTCAGCAAGTACACTTGGACTACTTCCAAGCAGGTGCTGACTGTGCAACAACAGCCAGCTACCAAACGACAATTGATGGCTTTGCTGAAAAAGGCTATACAAAAGAAGAAGCCATCGAATTAATGAAACGATCTGTCACGTTAGCAAAAGAAGCGTGCGAGCAGTTTTGGCAGGATGAGACACAACGTAAAGAGCGGGCAAAACCATTTGTCGCTGGATCTGTGGGGCCCTTCGGCGCTTATTTGTCTGATGGTTCAGAATATAAGGGAAATTACGGACTCACAGAACAGGCGCTCATTGATTTTCACAGACCAAGAATTCAAGCATTGGTAGAGGCTGGTGCAGATATTCTCGCTTGTGAAACCATCCCTTGTCTCATTGAAGCAATCGCCATCGCTAAACTGCTGGAGGATGAGTTCAGCGGTGTATATGCGTGGATTACATTTAGTGCAAAGGATGGTCAGCACATTAGTGAAGGAGATTTACTTAGGGACTGTGTACAAGCACTCGAGCCATATGAGCAGATCGCTGCTGTTGGCGTAAACTGTACACCGCCGCAATATATGTCTTCTCTTATTCAGGAGATGAAAAAAGGGACGAGCAAACCGATTGTCGTGTATCCGAACTCAGGCGAATTATATGATCCTGAAGAGAAGGTTTGGAGCGGAGATACGTCTCACCATACATTTGGTGAATGTGCGCAGCAATGGTATAAAGACGGCGCACAAATCATCGGCGGCTGCTGCCGGACGACACCAGAGGATATTACCGATATCTTAAAACAGGCAACATCGTAGCATCATGACTCAACACACATACTTCTAAGCAAAAGGGCGGGAAGACATGGAACAAGCAAAAGATCAGTCACAACAATATCAACGAAAAATGACAAGCCGTCACCTGTTCATGCTTTCTTTAGGTGGCGTGATTGGCACAGGACTCTTTTTAAGTTCAGGATATACGATCAATCAGGCCGGACCTGCGGGAACGATTTTGGCTTATCTGGTTGGGGCATTAATTGTGTACCTCGTGATGCTCTGTTTAGGTGAACTGTCTGTCGCAATGCCGGTTACAGGCGCTTTTCACACATATGCAACAAAATACATTGGGCCCGGCACTGGCTATACAGTGGCTTGGCTTTATTGGCTGACATGGACCGTGGCACTTGGTTCAGAATTTACAGCGGCAGGTCTTTTAATGCAGCGCTGGTTCCCGGACACATCGGTTTGGATGTGGAGCGGTGTTTTTGCACTTCTCATCTTTTTACTCAATGCTTTTACAGTTAAGTTTTTTGCAGAATCGGAATTTTGGTTTTCTAGCATTAAAGTCATGGCTATTATTCTCTTTATTATCCTTGGCGGAGCCGCGATGTTTGGATTGATTCCACTAAAAGGCGGTGAGGCCGCTCCGTTCTTCTCTAACTTCACTGGAGATGGGGGTCTCTTCCCAAACGGCTTTTTACCGATTTTAATGACCATGTTGGCTGTTAATTTTGCTTTTTCGGGTACTGAGCTGATTGGGATTGCTGCGGGCGAAAGTGTCAATCCAGATGAGACCATTCCCCGGGCGATTCGCACGACTGTGCTGCGCCTTGTCCTGTTTTTCGTCGGAACGATCGTGGTCTTAGCCGGCTTAATTCCAGTAGAAGAAGCCGGGGTGATCAAAAGTCCTTTCGTTGTGGTATTTGACCGCATCGGTATTCCTTATGCGGCAGATTTCATGAATTTTGTCATTCTGACAGCGATTTTATCTGCTGCAAACTCAGGGCTATACGCCTCATCTCGTATGCTATGGTCCCTTTCTGAAGAACGAACATTACCTAAAAAGCTGGCAAAATTGACGTCAAAGGGAATTCCTTTGAATGCACTCATTTTGAGTATGATTGGGGGCATTCTCTCTTTGCTATCGAGTGTCATCGCACCTGAAACGGTGTATCTGGTTCTTGTTTCAATCTCTGGACTCGCCGTTGTTGTTGTATGGATGGGAATTGCAGCTTCACAGTTCATGTTTCGCAAAAAATTCTTACAGGATGGCGGACAGCTTCATGATTTATCTTTCCGAACCCCGCTTTATCCGGTGGTTCCGATTGCTGCCTTCCTCCTATGCCTTGCATCTGTGATCGGCATTGCTTTTGATCCAAATCAGCGCATCGCTCTCATCTGCGGTATCCCTTTTATCGCACTCTGCTATGCTGCCTATTACGTGACAACATGGATTCAGAAAAAACGAGAAAACCCTGGTGTATAGCACCAGGGTTTTTTGTTTGCCCCAAAAAAGGATATCACTAGCAAAACAAAGACATTTTGGTATATGATAGGAATCTATGATTTTCAGGACGTATCAAGGGAGCTGTTTTTAATATGGAAATGACCATTACAAGAGCATTAAGTGAACTGAAAATGTTAGATAAAAGAATCAACCGAACGATTGATGAAGCTGTACTCGGTGGCTTGGTCATCGGGAAACATATACAGAACGGATTTCAAAATCAAGAAGAAGTAGAAAAAAAGGCAAAAGCAGATGACCAATCGATTCAAGCATTAATCAAACGCCGAAATGCCATTAAATCAGCCATCGTTGTGTCGAATGCTACGACAACGATTGAGGTGGCGGGTGTTAGCATGACCGTAGCAGAAGCTATTGAACGCAAGACATCCATAGATTACGATATTCGTTTTTTACGAAAATTAAAAAAGGTCTACACAGAGCTGGTTGACCGGTCAGAACAAATCAATGAAGATGTGAAAAAGAGACTGGATCAACATTTAGAAACACTATTTGGGAAAGACGGAAAAACACAAGCCGCTGCCAACCAAGAGATCGTCAAGTCATTCCTAGCTGAAAATGAGGCGGCGATCATTGACCCTCTTCGTCTTCGAGTGAAGATTGAACAGCTTTCGAAAGAGATTGAAGATTTCCAAATGGAAGTGGATTTCTCCTTATCAGAAAGCAATACCTTGACAAAAATACAGATCGACTAGTCGATTTTGTTAGTGAGCCGAAAATCGATAGGACTAAACACCTCCGAGGGAAAGGTCATTCCCTCCTCATCTGATGATCATCTTAGGATGATCCATGATAAAAGCTCAAAGCTGAACGTTCAAAGCTGAAAGCTCAAGTATTCAAAGGTCTTATCCATCAAAGCTCAAGATGTAAAGCTCAATGCTCGATCGAATCTGGGAGAAACGGCTCATGAGTGTTTGTTTATCGACTCTTTCGGTTGCCGCCCAGCAGGTTTGCTAACAAAAAGAAAAGGATGTCAGCTAGTGACATCCTTTTTTCTATGAAAACGACAGGCTTGCGCCAAGTCGCCTCTTCTAGCAGATTAGTAACGTGATGTATATGCCAAATGGTACACACTTGTCACATTTGAAGATAGCGTGATGTCGTTTGAAGTGAAAGTCACTGGAACGATATCGTAGTAATGTGTAGACCAGCCTGCATTATTGTATGTACGGTAGCCTGCACCTGCAGGCACTTGAATCGTTAGTGAAAATTGTCCATTCTCGTCTGTTGTACCTGTCGCTGTTTGAGCATATGATTTGATTGCTGCTTCAAAATAAAGCTGAATTGGCTGATTCGCCATGAGTTGACCACTTGTGTCCTTTAATGTTCCTTTAAAAGTAGCTGGATAATATGAACCTACACGATATTTACTGCCAGAACCGTAATTAACTATACCACCGTCTGCTGCTGTGACGCCTGTTACTTGTACGGATGCTGGTACTGCTCCTGTTTCCTCTGCATGTGCAAAGCTTGGGAAAACGAGAAGCAATGATAGAAAGAAAGCAAACATGATTTTTTTCATCGATAAATCCTCCTTTTTTTCCTACTATATTACTATCGACAGTTATTGTCATTTTTCCAGTAAAAAACAAAAAACTTCCCTTTTTATTCAAAAAAGGGAAGCTGCAAAACTATTTTTTCACAACAACTTTCACTGCTTTACTTTCTCTTTTTCTCACATCTGAAGCTGTCACATATAAGACAGTTTTGGCTTTTTGCGGTTTGATTTTAGCTGTAAATGCGCCTTTGCTATTGGTTTTGACCGTTTGAATGACTTTCTTTGATTTGTTCTTCACCTTGATCGTCAAGCCTGCACCCGCAGTTCCTTTGACCGTTTTACTTTTCACTGTTACTCGATTCACTTTTGGCTTAGCTGGCGCTTTGCCCTTTTTCACGACCGTTTTGAGCGAAGTCGCAGCCTTTCCTTTTGATATCTTGATGTGAAGCACTTTATTTTTGTTTTGATGCTTGATCTTCACACTAAAGGTTCCCTTTTTGCTTGCCGTGCCTTTTCCAAGCAGGGTTTTGCCTCTATACACAGAAATGGCAGCGCCGGCTTTCGCCTTTCCTGTCACCTTTTGATGCTGATCTTCTACTTTGTTAACTGATGCGTTTAATTCAACAGCACTTAACGCGGCAAAAGCATTGAGTCTGCCATGTCCTGTCACCCAATCGATACCCGGAATTTTCGGATCAACAACAGGCTCGTCATTTTCATCATAGAAAACGTCATCTGTTCCATCAACAGCTTTAAATGAAATATCATCCGCTGTATTTTGTAAAATATTTCTCACTTGATTTGGTTTCAGGGTTGGATTTTTAGAAAGCAGTAATCCTGCTGCTGCTGCAACATACGGTGTAGCCATTGATGTCCCGCTCAGGTATGAAACATTCCCATCAGGCATTAAGCTTGGAATATCAGACCCTGGTGCAGACACGCTTAATCCTTTCCCATAGCTTGAGAATTCAGCGGCAATATCCATGCGATTGCTTGCACCAACTGCCATGGCGTACTTGGAAGTCGCAGGATAACCCATTTCTGGAATGCCATCGTTTCCGCTCGCCACTACCACTAATACATTTTTTTGTGCAGCATAGTTCATCGCATATTCAATGACCTTGCTGTAGTAGCCGCCAAGGCTCATGTTGATGACCTTTGCTCCTTTGTCCACTGCATGTTTAATGCCAAGAGCAATATGCTCTGTATCTCCATTTCCATACGCATCCAGTACTTTGACTGGGATGATCCCTGTATGTTGATTCAGCCCTGCCATGGAGTAATGATTGTCGGCTTTTGCTGCAATGATACCTGCCACATGGGTACCGTGGCCATTGTCATCAATTGCATCTTTATTACGGCCAATGAGATTAGCACCTAAGTCTGTGCGAACCGTTCCGCTTAAATCGGACAAACGGCTGTCGACACCTGTATCCACAACAGCGATTAACGTTTGCTTCATTTTGCTTGTACCAATCAATGTATTCATTTGTTCAAACTTCACATCAGCGCCTTTTTTCCCACTGTTCTGCGCACTGTTTTTCAGCGGCCACTGATAACCATACTGCGCGTCATTGCTGAGCGCACGATACGTTTGTACAGGCTCTGCAAATTCAACATTCGGCATACTAGAAAGCTTTCTCGCCGTGCTTTTGATCACAGCTTTGCCTGCTTTAAGCGTTTTGCCTGCTGATTCTTTCCCTGCCGGTACATCATAAACATACATTCCTTTAAATAAAGGATTTACTGACTGAGATGTCACACGGTTTTCTTGAATTCCGTAGCTTTTCATTTTCTTTTTTGCGGATTGAAGCGTTTGTCCATCCTTTAATTTAAAGATGATTTTGTTTGTGTTGACCTTTTCTTCTGGAACAAGCTTTTGTTTCTCGAGGACATAACCGATCGATTTTCCTTCAAGCTGATCGATTCCTACTTTTTGCCCCACTGTTTCTAATTCCTTTTTTAAATAGGCTGGACTTGCCTCTTTGAGCATATCAAAAAGGGAACGGATCGCCTGTTGCTCTTTCTCTGTGACGATATGACCGCTGAATGCACCATTTTTCTCTACGTCATTTAGCAATGATTTCAATGTAAGCAAATGATTATACACCGTTTGCTGCTTTTTTTGATTGTTGATGAGTTTAGATTTGAGAAACGGCTTTGTTTTTTGTAGCAGACGTGTAAGCTTCTGACCATCGGCTGTTTCATTGAATCGTTTGTCTTCGATCGTACGAATGGATTGAAGAATTTCACGTCCATGCTTTTTCTCAATAATGATGATCGTTGGTTCTTCTTCTTCAGGAAAAATCGGTTCAGATGGCGGAAGATTCGCACCTTTATACCCGATTGTATATGTTGCATCCTCTTCCTCATCACGGCTGTCTTCCTCTGAACCTAAATACAGCACTTTGACATAGTAAGGACCTGACCATGCATGCGGGAAGTTGATTTCTGTCTCTCCACTTGCTGTGTCCACACGATATCTCGAATAAGTGTCATCCTTTATCGCTCTATCCTTACTTGGGTAGACCGATACAGATAACACTTGTTTGCTTTTGACAGCAATTTGCATATGTGTATGTTTTGCCACATCATCTGCAGATGGCGTGATTTGGTACCATGACTCTTCTTTTTCATTCTGTAATGTACCTGAGATGACTTCACCATCTTTCAATCCAATGGCTTCATTGACACTTGTGCCTTTACTAGCTGCTGATGCTTCGTACCCAGGTAATGCAGCCATACATAGAATGATGGCCATGAGTACAACCACACAGGATTTGACCTGCTTTTTAAACATGAAAAGACCCCCTTATCTTTTACAATACCTTGGAAGAATATCACATAATCCCTTTTAGTAGAATCTATTTTTGACATAATTAAACTCGTTTTAAGCTAGGATTTGAGATATTCAGATGGCTAGTCTAATCGCTTCATAAACTTTTTGCCATTTCAAACGGAAAATGATGCTATTTAACCATGTCGAAAAGTACATTACAATCAAATTGTAAGCGCTTAACAAACAAGAGAGAAGGGATCAGCTTGTTCCAAAAAGATCATGTTTTTACACAAGTAAACGGTCGATCAAAGAATGAGATTTTACAATACATTTCCGAGAAAGCTGAAGACCTTCACATTACAGATGATCAGTCAGGGTTATTAACAGATTTGTTGAAACGCGAAGACGAAGTCTCAACAGGACTTCAGCAAGGTTTTGCGATTCCTCATACAAAAAGCTCTGCTGTTCAAACGGCTTCACTTCTCTTTTTAGAACTTGAACAACCCATTGATTGGGGAAGCTTCGACGATTTGCCAACAAGCTATTTATTTACACTGCTCGTTCCACTAGAAGAGGCCAATGTCACACACCTCAAATTACTGTCTGGCATTGCCACAAGTTTAATGGAGCCTGCTTTCATCGAAAAGATTCAACCCGGTCAAACAGCAGACTATTATTACGAAGTCATTGAACAACAATTGAAAGAGGGGATTACACAATGAAAATTGTCGGTGTCACTTCATGCCCAGCAGGGTTAGCTCATACACCAATGGCAGCAAAAGCATTAGAGAATGCGGGTAAACAGCTTGGACACGAGATTAAAATCGAGCAACAAGGAATTATGGGACAGGTGAATGGCATTACAGCAGAGGAAGCCAAGCAGGCAGACCTTTGCATTATCGCCTCCAATCAGCATATTAACGACGCTGAACGCTTCTCAGGTATTCCTACTGTTCGTGTCGAAATCGGACGCGCCCTAAAAAATGCCGAGCAAATCATCACAAAAGCCGTTGCGCTGGTTGAAAAGAAAAAATCTGAATCCCAATAAACAAGAGCAATGCCATATAGAAAGGAGCAAAGCAGAATGAAAGCAAAATTAAAAGTCATTGAAGGCCACCTCATGACCGGTATTTCTTATATTCTTCCGGTGATCATCGGAGCTTCACTTATCGTTGGTTTAGCCAAACTAGTCGGGTTAGGTTTTGGTGTGTCAGATTTAAACGCCTATAAAGATGCAGGCGGCATTTTACATGGTGCCTATTTGATGGAACAGGTTGGCTGGACAGGCATTGGCTTAATGAACGTACTGCTCGCTGGCTTTATTGCCTATTCGATTGCGGATAAATCTGGTCTTGCGGCCGGCTTTATCGGCGGAGCTCTTGCCAGCTCAACAAATGCTGGTTTTATCGGCGCCGTCATTGCAGGTTTCTTCGCCGGATATGTCGCTCTCTTTGTGAAAAGAAAAATTCAAATTCAAGGCTCCGCAGCTGGACTCGTCCCTCTGCTCATCTTACCGCTCATTACTGTTGGCTTAACCGGACTTCTCATGTCCGTTCTGCTGGGCGGTCCATTAGGGGCTTTGAACACCGCATTAATTGAATGGATCAAAGGCATGGTTGCAGATGGAACAAGTACACTCGCACTTGCTCTCATTCTAGGTGCCATGATTGGCTTCGATCTTGGCGGCCCAGTGAATAAATCAGCTTGGATGGCTGGTAACGCGCTCTTCCTATCAGGTGTCTATCTTCCTGCCATTCTCGTCAATATCGCGATTGTCATTCCTCCGCTTGGATACGGGCTTGCGACATTGATTCGAAAACGCAACTTCTCTCCTACCTTCAGAGAAGCCGGACGAGGCGGTCTTGTGATGGGGATTATCGGGATTACAGAAGGAGCCATTCCCTTTACACTCGTCAATCCTTTGAAATTGATTCCGCTGAATGTCGTCGCTTGTGCTGCTGGAAGCGGGGTTGCTGCCTTATTAGGTGTCCATGACATCATGCCGCCAATTGGCGGACTCTACGGATTCTTCTCAGTAGGAAACTGGTGGGCATATTTAATCGGCGCGCTAACTGGCGCACTTGTTATTGGAATTGGTGCCAACCTACTTGTGAACTTCTCTGAGAAAAAAGAACCCCAAAAGCCAGAACATGATCAGAAGCAGAAAGAAGAAGATGATTTTGACCTTGTGCTAGAAGGATAATTTGAACAAAGAAAGGTGTGTTACACAATGACTGTCAATGTACATGTGATTCCACATACTCACTGGGACCGGGAATGGTATTTTACCACCTCCCGCTCCCGTATCTACTTAATGAAAAGCGTAATGGACATATTGGACACCCTCGAAACAGATGAACGATTCCATTACTTCATGCTCGATGCACAAGCATCTTTGCTAGATGATTACTTGAAATGGCGCCCAGAGGATGAGGATCGAATCAAACAGCTCGTCACAGCAAAACGCCTCATCATCGGTCCGTGGTATACACAAACGGATCAGCTCGTGATTTCTGGGGAATCGATTGTACGGAACCTGCAATATGGGATTGAGCGCTGTCAGCAGTTTGGACATGTCATGAAGGTCGGTTATGTCCCTGATTCCTTCGGTCAATCTGCACAAATGCCTCAAATTTATCAAGGCTTTGGTATTGTCGACACAGCCTTTTGGCGCGGCGTTTCTGATCATATGACGAATCACACAGAATTTAATTGGCGCGGGGCGGATGGCAGTGAAGTTTTTGCAGTGAATCTGCCATTTGGCTACTACTACGGAGGAAATATTCCTGAAAAGGATGAAGACCTGCAATCTTTCCTTTCTGAAAAAATCGGGGCGCTGCAAGCAAAAGCCACGACAAAGAATGTCTATTTCCCAAATGGCTTTGACCAGGCGCCTATTCGTAAAAACCTGCCTGACTTATTAGAAAAAGCCAATGAAATAGACGAGCACCACTATCAAATCAGCAGTTTAGAAGACTACATTGCAGCAGTGAAAAAAGAGCGGACTTCTTTTGAGACATTAGAAGGAGAGCTCATTCATGCCAAGCATATGCGAATTCATAAGTCTATTTTTTCAACAAGAGCAGATTTGAAAATCTTAAACAACCAAATTGAAAACTATCTTGTCAATGTGATGGAGCCGATCCTTACAATCAGCTATTCACTCGGACATGACTATCCGCATGACACGGTGCGTGATATTTGGTACCTCATGTTTGAAAATGCAGCGCATGATAGCATTGGCGGCTGTAATAGTGATACGACGAATCAAGATGTCTTCTTCCGCTATAAACAGGCAAAGGAAATCGCCGAGAATCTTGTGGACTTACACATGCGTCTCATCGCCATCCGGCTGCAAACTGAGCAAGAAATCACGTTCACTTTATTTAATACACTGCCTTCAAAGCGCTCTGAAGTCATTGAAGTCGAAACCTTTATCACAGAACGTCCATTTACACTAAAAGACGCTGATGGACGAACTCTTCACTACACAGTCAAAAGCAAAACCGATGTGACAGATTATGTCTTAGCACAGCAGATTTCACTTAACCCAAGCAAAGAGGTGTACATGCCAAAGCAAGTATGGAAAGCTGTTTTACTCATTGAAGCAGTCGACTTGCCATCCGTTGGTTATACACAAGTCAGCATGGTTTTCGATGAATCTAGTGAATCCATTTTTGAAAAAACAGAAGGTCGTGTCATTGAAAATACGTTTTACCGCATTGCAGCAAATGACAATGGGTCATTAGAAATTACGGATAAACAGACTGGACGAACGTTCTCTGAGCAAATGATCTTTGAAGACAACGGAGATGATGGGGATTCTTATAACTATTCACCACCGCGTGAGGATCTTTATGTATCGTCTAAAGATATCTCATCAGCAGACATCACCGTATCTAAAAGCAGTTTACAGGAAGAGCTCACCATCAAGCTTCAATTGACTGTCCCATATGATTTAGAGGAACGTTCGAAGCAAAAGGTGACGACTTCCCTCCCGATCACAGCGAAGGTGGCTTTAAATAAAGATGAAGCGGTCATCCGTTTTCATGTAAATGTGGACAACCATGCGCTAGACCACCGTCTACGGGTACTCTTTGATACAGGTATTGCATCAAACGTATCACTCAGCGATCAACAGTTTGGCACCATCGAACGTCCAACGGAGCTGACGCAAGAGCTAGAATGGTGGAACAATGAACATTGGGAAGAAAAACCGATTACCATTGAACCCATGCAATCATTTGTTGCACTTCGCAATGAAGCATATGGTGTCTCTCTTTTGACGGACTGCGTCAGAGAATACCAAATCACAGGCGAAGACTACACAACCATTGCTTACACACTCTTCCGCTGTTTCGGAAAAATGGGGAAAGAAAACCTTCTTTACCGTCCTGGCCGGGCTTCTGGAGAAAAAATCGTGGAAACACCTGACGCCCAGCTTCAAGGATCGCTATCATTCTCCTTTGGCATGCACTATAGCCAAGAAGCGGTGAGTGAAGGACACTTGGCTCAACTTGCTAAACGTTACACCACCCCGGTTCAGTGCTACGAGCGGGCAGACTTTTTAAACGGTCGTTTAATTTTCTCTTTCCGAGATGAAAAAGAAGACTTACAATCTACTTATAGCCTGCTTGACATTGAGACAGACGGGGCCGTTCTAAGCGCTTTGAAAAAGGAAGAGCATGGAACAGGCATTGTCATTCGTCTCTTCAATCCATATTTAACACGTCAAACAGCCGCTTCAATCAATAGTTCATCTCTACAACATGGAGAAACAGCGAATTTAGGCGAAACACCTGAAGGACATATACTGAAAGCACAACATGGATCATTACACATTGAACCGCTCACACCTTGTCAGGTACAAACCTACATTGTAAAGAAAAAATGAACATGTAGGGGCGGGATCCATTTGGATTCCGCCCCTCTTTAATGGAGGGCATTGATCATGCGAATTGGAGGCATCGAAGCAGGCGGTACAAAATTTGTCTGCGGCTACGGAACAACAGACGGAACGATTGAACATATGACTTCCTTTGCAACAGGGAACCCAGAAGAAACATGCCGGCAAGTGATCGAATACTTTACAGAGCATCCAGTCGATGCGATTGGCATAGGCGCATTCGGACCTGTCGATGTAAAAGAACACAGCCCCAGCTATGGAACAATTCTCGAAACACCCAAAACAGCTTGGCGCCAATTTCCATTACTCTCAACCTTAAAACAAGCACTCGGTCTCCCTATGAAGCTTGATACGGATGTGAACTGTGCGGCGCTTGGTGAAGCTCGTTTTTCAACGGAAACAGACAGACCAAATTCCTTGATCTATATCACGGTTGGGACGGGAATCGGCGGCGGTGCCTATATTGAAAACCGCCTCATCCACGGACTGCTTCATCCAGAAATGGGACATATCACCGTTCAGCGCCACCCTCATGACACCTATGGGGGCTGCTGCCCGATCCATCATGATTGTTTAGAGGGACTGGCATCTGGACCTGCCATAGAAGGCCGCTATCATACATTGGCACAAATGCTGCCAGAAGAGCATCCAGCCTGGTCACTTCAAGCTTATTATCTCGGGCAAATGACCGCAAATTTATTACTCACCCTTTCACCAGAACGCATTATTTTGGGTGGAGGTGTCATGAAACAGCCGGCCTTGCTGCCGCTCATCCTTGAAGAAACAGACAAGCGTCTTCATGGTTACTTACAATTACCAAAGCCATTAAATGAAATCGTCACAAAGCCTTCCTTTGACGGATTATCTGGTTTAATGGGAGCCATTGCCCTTGGAGCTGATGCCTTAAAGGAACAAGGAGCGGCGCAATGATGATGACGGCAGATACTCGAACCTACCAGCTCATTCAGCGGCTATTTGAAACGAAAGGGTTCGTGAAGCTGGAGGAGCTCACTGCCTCTTTTCGCTTATCTGACCGCTCCATCCGCAATTTAATCAAAGAAGCAAACGAGCTGTTAACACAAGCTGGAGCCATGATCAAGACCATCCGAGGGAAAGGGTATACGCTCTTAACAAGTGACCAAGACGCTTTCCTGCTTTGGCTTCATCAGCAAAAGCTTCCTGCCCGCTCTCTCGTACCCGTCATGCCAGAAGAGCGCATACGATTTATGATGAGAAAACTATTGCTTCAATCAGACTACTTAAAAATTGATCAATTAGCAGAAGAATTGTTCATCAGCCGTATGACGGTCAGCAGTGATTTAAAAAAAGGACGGGAGCTGTTAGCCCGTTACGGTATGACCCTTGTCTCAAAGCCCGGATTTGGCTTAAAAGTAGACGGAGACGAATTGCAAAAAAGGACGTGCTACGCAGACTTACTGCTTGAAGAAGAACCCGCCCTATCTCATATAACTGAGCGGGAACAGCTTCATTTCCCTGACATTTCACTTGAAACCATTCGATCCATTGTGCTGACAAATCTATATCAAGAATCACTGCTCATTAAAGATATTGCCCTAAAGAATTTAGTGATTCACTTAGCGATTGCCATTCAACAAACGAAAAAAAACCAGCGGATACCCGCCAGTACCACTCATACACAAAAACCGCCAGTGTTAACAAGAATCGCTCAAAAGATCACTCATCAAATAAACGACACGTTTCATGTCACCTTATCAGAGGATGAAACAGATTACTTGGTGATGCATCTCTTAGCGAATCAAACGTGGAAAGAAATCGATGAGCACCAAACAACAGAAGAAGTACGTCAGGCAGTGACACGATTTCTCCAGCACATTGAAAAAACAAGCGGTCATCGTTTTGTAGATGACGATATCCTGCGTCAAGATTTGATGCTGCATATGAAGCCATTATTAAATCGAATTCAATACGGTGTGTCTTTACAAAATCCGCTTTTGCATGAGATCAAAACTTCTTATCCTTATCCGTTTGATTTGGCTGTCAGCGGACTCAATGCCTTACAGCTGGTGCGGACGCCAAATGAAGATGAAGCGGCATATGTTGCCTTACATATTGCTGCTTCATTTGAAAGAAGTCATCTTGACACCTCGCAAAAAAAGAGGGCCATTATTGTATGCGGGTCTGGACTAGGAACGGCACGTCTGCTTGAAATTAAATTGAAGGCGGCCTTTCAACATGAGCTTGAGATTGTTGAGCTTTATTCTTATCAGGATTACGCTTTTAGCACGACTTTGCCATGTGATGTAATTATTACAACCGTACCTCTCGCACCAAAGGGGAAACCAATCATTCAAGTGAATGCTTTTTTTGAACATCATGATGTCCAGCGTGTGAGTGAGGTCATTCACCTGTTAAACGGACATGGTTCCCCTTCGCAGGAGCTGATGGCTTTTTTCCAAGAACGATTGACCTTGTTGGATGTGAACCTTTCAAGCAAAGAAGAGGTATTAGATACGCTTTGCAGCCGGCTGGAGGCGCATCATCTTGTTTCATCTTCTTTTCGTTCCTCCGTGCTGGAGCGGGAGCAAATGTCATCTACTTATCTTGGCAAGGGGATTGCGATGCCTCACCCGCTCATCACAAATGAAGGCACCTCCTGCGTGGCAATTGCACGATTGAAACAGCCAATTGATTGGCAGGGAGATCAAGTATCTCTGATTTTCTTGTTAGCCATTCAGAAAGATGACGCTGCCTGCATGAATCAATTTTTTGAACAAGCTGTCGATTTATTAGACAGTCCTGACCGCCTTCATTCCTTGACACATGCAAAGACATTTGATGAGCTGATGCATGTCCTGTTTCAATAGTACAAAAGGCCGCCCAAGTGAAATCGGACGGCCTTTTATTCATCTATTCCTCACATAGGAGTCAATCGTATATGACATTTTTTCCTTCTTCCCTTAACTTTTTTAACGACGTCAGCATATGGTTGATTTCTTCATCGGAGTGTCTTTCCCAAGCGCCTAATTCTGCGACAATTTTCAAAGGGGATGTCGATCGATAAGAACGGGTCGGATTCCCCGGAAACCTTTGATCCGTCAAATTCGGATCATCTTCAAACTCGCCTGTCGGTTCCACAACATAAATTCTCTCTTTGGAATCAGACCGGGCTAATTCAGCTCCCCATTTGGCTGCATTTAATGTTCCGGTGAAATAGATGTGGTTCGATTGTTTATCCTGATAATTGGATAAATGCAATGGTTCAAGCAGGTCCCCAATCTTCAATTCTGCTTTCGTCCCATGAAAAAACGGCCCAGGATCTAAAACATCTTTCTTGTCATTCATACAGCCACATCCCTTATCGTTTTTGACTTGCGTATAACAGTATACGGCCTGATGCGGGCGGAAAACAGTCTATAAATGAGATTAAATTCGGGGTATAATGATAGTAGAGAGTAAGGTGTGAAAAAACAGCAAGCATACATACAAAGCAGTCTTCTTGAAAGAGATAAAAAGCTGTTAGACGCCATAAAAGCCAAAGAGACGTTTGACGTTTTATGTGGTTGGCGTGTTGGCACATAATCAATTAAATTCTTCAGGAAGGGTGTAATGAGATAATGAAAGATAGAGATAAGATTTGCCATATATATGCACAAAAAAGTTGGCATATGGATTCTTATATTATTGGTAATCGTGAGGGTTTAATAGAATTAAAGAATGCTATTGACCAAGCATTGAAAAGTAATGTTGGTCAAGCTGAATTGTTTCCATCAGATTTAGAGGATTATACAACTTACGTTGCTTTAGTTGATGATAAAGAAGAATTGGATTCACTTATTATGCCTTACACTGATGAGGATAATGATGATGAAAACTTGATACATCCAGTTGATATAGTTACAAGTCATGAAGAGAAAAAAACCCCTAAAAATTAGGGGTTTTTTAGTGTGATATTGTTACTTCCCGATGTTCTCTCCATTTTGCTCGATCAATGTTTCATACCAATAAGAGCTCTTTTTCCGAATTCTCTTCAGGTCTTTCAGGTCAAATTCATCACGGTTGACGTAGATAAAACCGTAACGTTTTGAGCAGCCTTGGTGTGTACTGATTAAGTCGATGGCTGACCACGGGCAGTACCCGAATACCTCAACACCGTCAGTAATCGCCCATTTGATTTGTTCGATATGTTTTTCTAAATAATCAATTCGATAATCATCCTGAATCGATCCATCCTCTTCTAACTTGTCAAAAGCGCCCAGCCCGTTTTCTGTAATAATAAGCGGTAGCTGATAGCGGTCGTAGATTTCACGCATCGTAGATCGGAAGCCGGTAGGGTCAATTTCCCAGCCAAATGCATTTTTACTTAAGAACGGGTTGTTGCCGCCTTTGTAGACGCCATCTTCACCAGATTTTAAATGCTGATCTCCGCCGCGGGCAAATTCATCATTGCCATCTCCTTTACTCGCTTCAACCGTTTGAGATGTGTAATAGTTAAAGGCAATGAAGTCTGGTTTTGCACTTTTCAAAATATCCATATCTCCCTCTTCAATCACAGGAAGAATGTCTTTTTCCTTCATGTATGCCCATGCAAGGTTGTTATAACGACCGAATACCGCCATATCAAGATATAGCCAGTTGCGGATCGCATTGTAATTGGCCGCAGCAATGACATCCTCAGGTTTTGGTGATGCCGGGTAAATAAGGGCGATGTTTGGCGCTGGTCCGATTTTCGCCTCAGGCAGCAAACGATGACAAAGCGTCATGGCTTTCGCCTGTGCCACAAGCATATGGTGGTTCTGCTGATACAGTTCTTTTTTCGGATTCTCTAAATTTGGATCCAGTGTACCGAGAGCCGATCCATGTAAGATCATCATGTTTTGTTCATTAATCGTCAGCCAATATTTTACCTTCTCGCCATACTCCTGGAACAAAACCTCCGCATAACGTTCAAACGCATCGACTGTTGAACGATTTGACCAGCCGCCTTTCACTTGAAGCGCATGAGGTAAATCAAAGTGATACATCGTCACAATTGGTTCAATGTCATAGCGGCGCAATTCATCAATAAGAGAATGGTAGAAGTCAATTCCTTTTTGATTGATCTCCCCATCTCCATTTGGAATGATACGTGTCCATGCAATGGAGAAACGATAAGCCTTCAAGCCCATTTCTGCAAACATCTTCACGTCCTCTTTATACCGATGATAGTGATCGCTGGCTACCTTAAAATCCGTTGTCCCCTCAGGATAGCTTTCTCTCATATCAATGACTGAAGGTCCCTTGCCATCCTCGTTCCACGCACCTTCTACTTGATAGGCGGAAGTCGATCCGCCCCAGAAAAAGTCTTTTGGAAATGGTGCTAGTGTTGAATATCTCATGATTATATCCTCCCTTTCTTAAACTAAGTGTAAAAATGATTGTCCTGGTGTCACTTGTTTTTCTTCTGTCTCAATGATATCGCTAAATTCACCGGAATTGGTAATAATCACAGGTGTTGTGACAGAAAGACCTGCTGCTTGAATGGCCTCAATATCAAACTCCGCAAGCAGTTCACCTTCTGTAATGGTTTGGCCCTGCTCAACCTTCGGCGTAAAATGACGGCCTCCAAGTTGTACAGTATCCAGTCCAATATGAATGAGTACTTCTGCTCCGCTTTCAGAGGTGAGACCGTATGCATGTCCTGTTGGGAATACCGTTGTCACGACCCCAGTTACTGGTGCAAACAGCTTGCCTTCTGATGGAATAATGGCTGCGCCCTTACCTAATGCGCCAGATGAGAAGGCTTTATCTTGCACCTCTTCTAGCTTGATGACTTCGCCAGATAAAGGACTTTTCACATGAGCTGCTTTGACACCATGTTCATTTTCAGATGCTGGTGCAGAACTAGCTGCAGGAGCATCTTCTTCATCCACAGGATCTTTGAATCCAATCAAATAGGTTAAGACGATTGAAAGGACAAATGAAACGGAAATTCCGATTAAGAATCCTGTAAACCCTTGACCATAGAAGATCGGAAGTGTCAGTAAACTCGGAAGACCTGACGCGATCGCAATACTTTGTGAATAACCGATAATGGCACCACCCACACCGGCAGAGATAACCGCTGCAATAAATGGTTTTTTCAAACGAAGTGTGACGCCGTATACAGCAGGCTCTGTAATTCCAAATACAGCAGAAACCGCTGTCGATCCAGCTAATGATTTCAGCTTTTTGTTCTTTGTTTTCAGCATAACACCGATTGAAGCACCGGCTTGTGAAAATACAGCTGGCGCAGTAGCCGGCTTAATATGATCTTTTCCATGAACCGCAATATTATTTAAAATGACTGGCACAAGCCCCCAATGGATACCGAAGATGACAAGAACCTGCCATGCCATCGCAATTAAAGCACCGGCAAGTGTAGGGCTAAAGGAGAATACTTTCAGCAGGACGGCTGCAATTCCGTTCCCTGCATACACACCAAATGGTCCAAATACGATCAGTGTCAGTGGAACGACCGTGACCAGTAAAATCAGTGGTGTAATAAAGTTTTTCACACTTTCATGAATGACTTTGTTAAAGAAACGTTCGATATATCCCATCACAAACACTGCCAAAATAATCGGGATAACCGTTGATGTATAAGACATTAAGACAACCGGAATGCCAAAGAACGACACATCTCCGCCGCCTTTTGTGAGCTCTTGAATAGTCGGGTAGATCAGTGCACCTGCAATCGTCACAGCGACAAATGGATTCGCTTTAAACTTCCTAGCAGAAGTGAATGCGAGCAGCAGCGGCAGGAAGTAGAACAAGCTGTCTGATGCGGCAAATAAAATTTGATACGACGTATCTTCAGGAGATAACCATTTTGCATTGATACAGATGCCTAGAAGTCCTTTTAAAATACCGGCACCCGCCATGACACCTAGAAGCGGTGTGAAAATTCCAGAAACAATGTCGACGAATTTTCCGAAAAGACTTGTACTTTCTTCACTTGATCTAGCAGATGAAGAAGTGGAATCCTCTAATAGATTCGTAAACTCCCCAATCTCTCGATATACCTCTGGTACGGTGTTGCCAATGACCACCTGAAACTGGCCTCCGCTTTCCATGACAGTCACCACACCATTTAATTTTTCAATGGCCGCTTTATCTGCTTTTGATCTGTCATTTAATGTGAAGCGAAGTCTTGTGGCACAGTGAACCAATGAATGAACATTTTTCTCTGTCCCGATATGTTTGATAATGTCTTCTGCTAATTGACGATGACTCATACAAAAACCCCCTTTTTTTCAAAAAAATACGTTTTTAGGCAAAATAAAAACCTAAACGGGCACCAAAAATAGTCGCAACTTGCTATTGCGCTTTTTCAGTGAACGTTTAGGTTTTGCCTGCCGAACAGTCACAATCCTCTAAGACGATCATTGTGAAACCGTATTCTTTTATGTTTATGAGCAAATAGTACCACTCACTTTTTATGATGTCAACGCTTTCTTTTAAAATTCTATCTTTATTTTTCTCGTTTGATGAGTCGATTCAAATGAATCGATAGATAAAGCATCTCCTCTGATGTCAGGTCGCGATGATACGTTTGATACACATATTCCGCGATTTTCTTTGCGCATTCGTACGCCTTCGGATATTTCACTTTAATCAGCTGATATAAATCTTGATCTTCACTGACGAGTAACGTTTCGTTGATGAGACGCTGTACGAAAAAGCGTAAATGTGTGAGAAAACGATAAAAGTTGAGCGAGTCTTCGTCAAATTCCATGTTCAGATGATATTTCACAATGGTCAGTATGGCATTCACTTCTTTCGTGATATTGACCGTTGTATTCATGTCTTCATTGAGCTCTGCATTAATGATATGCATGGCAATAAAGCCCGCTTCATCTTCAGGCAGTTCAATATGAAGACGATCTTCAATCATCTCAAGGCATTCCTTCGCCACGAGAAACTCATCTTTGTATAAACGTTTAATCTCCCAAATCAGCGAATTCTCAATCAAGTGGTTTTTCTTTAATCGTTCGATGGCGTAATGAATATGGTCTGCTAGCGATACATGCAGACTTTCGTTTAATCTTCGGTTCAGCTTTGTATGTGCGTATTGGATCATTTCCTCGGTCACCTTGACGACATCATACGGAACCTCTTGAAGCAGCATTTTCATTCGCTCATGTACGGAATGATCCTCTAGGCGGAACACTTTATCAATTAACGCCTCGTCCACCGGGTCGCCGGGACGTCTTTGAAAAGCGATGCCTCTGCCCATGACGACGATTTCTTTTCCTTGTTCATCTATCACACTAATGACATTATTGTTTAGAACCTTTTGAATCTGCATCTCCAAACACCTCCGTCTATAACCAGCCATCTACACTCAAAATATGCTCTCATCTTAACACAACTGTCAAATCACTTGGCGTTTTTATCTGACTTTTGAAATAGATTTCACGATATTTTCACTTCTTTCTTGCTGGTCTGATCCTCTCTCGGCCTGCATACAATACCCCGAGGAGGTGACCTTCGATGAAGGCTTTTTTCTGGTCAGCATCTTTTTTATTCATGTTCATTCTGACTCTCTTTATTCTAGGTATTGTTTTTTGGCTTAGTGGACAAGGCTTAGATCAGCTATGGAGATATGCGCTTATCTGTCTTGTGACAGCCACCGTTCTACACGGCGTTACCACTTGGCTAAAGCAGCATGTCATGCATCATCCATCCAAATAAAAAGGCTGCCCTCAGTATTCAGGCAGCCCTTCCGTTATTCCTTAGATGAGGCGGCTTCTTTCTGAGAAGCACGCAGTTCATCATTAATTTGTTTCGCATCTTCTAAAAACTCTGTTTCAAATCCACTTTTGAGTGCCCACATATAAAATAACAACGCCACAACTGCAATGAGCGCCATATCCCAACCATAATGAATGACGTTATACCCGCCAAATTTATCACTACCGAGACAGGAAATCGTCATCATCACAAGCAAATACACAACCATCCAAGCACCTGCTTTAAAGTGACGGCCAAAGCCCTTCCACTTCGCTTTTGCTTGATAGTAAAAATAGATTGGCAGACCGATGAGAATAATGAACAGCACCTGACCCGTCAGCGGCCATCTCGCCCAGTACAGTGTCAATGATGCAAAGACAAAACCAAGCGGGGCAATGATGCTGAGTCCTTTAATTCGCAGTGGACGATATAAATCTGTGCCCGTCTTTCTCAGCGTCATCACTGTCACAGGTCCTGTTAAATAGGAAATCAGGGTCGCCACAGAGATAATTTCAGCGAGAACCCCCCATCCTCTAAACAAAAACAGAAAGATAAACGATACGCCTAAGTTAAAAAACATCGCTGGACGAGGCACACCATAAATTGGGTGCAGACGACCAAGTACACTCGGCATGTACTTGTTTTTTTCCATCCCATAAATCATACGAGACGTCGTCGCCGTATACGTAATCCCTGTTCCAGAAGGAGAAACGAACGCATCTGCATATAAAATGAGGACAAGCCAGTTGATTCCTAGCGCAATGGCAAGATCAGCAAATGGCGAGTTAAAATTCAAATGCCCCCAGCCATTCACAATCATTGATGGATCGACAGCGCCAATAAAAGCGATTTGCAGCAGCACATAAATGACCGTTGCAATTAAAATCGATCCAACAATGGCGATTGGAATCGAACGCCCTGGATTTTTCGCTTCTCCTGCCATATTAATCGGGCTTTGGAAGCCATTAAAAGCAAACACAATCCCTGATGTTGCGACAGCTGTCAGCACACTCGCCCAGCCGTTCGGCGCAATACTTGTTCCAGAAGTAAAATTCTCACTATGAAAACCTACGAATAAGAGCGCACCAATTGTTAATCCTGGAATGACGATTTTAAAAACCGTAATGAATGTATTCGCCTTTGAAAACAACCCAACTGTCCAATAATTGAGCAGAAAATAAATCACCAGCAGCACACTTGCCACCATGAGCCCCTCGGTCGTCAAAACCCCTTTTGTGACCAAATGGCTTGTCCACTTTGCCCACTCCCAAGGCCATGAGCTCATGTATTGAACGGAGGCCACTGCCTCAACAGGAATCACTGAGACAATCGCGATCCAGTTTGCCCAAGCGGCGATAAATCCAATAAAAGAGCCGTGTGAATATTGCGTATATTTGACCATTCCGCCTGCCTCTGGAAACATCGATCCGAGTTCACTATAAGACAATGCGATAAATAAAATAACAACCATCCCAATCAACCATGACAAAATAGCAGCAGGGCCGGCGATTTGAGCAGCCCGCCACGCACCAAAGAGCCATCCTGAACCAATGATTGAGCCAAGACCTACCATCATTAAAGCGAAAGTTCCCATCCTACGATGCAAATGATTCATGTTCATAACACCTTTCGATTAAAATACAGAGCATGTGTCGAGCAAGCGCCTTTCTTTTATAGCAGCTCACCTTTCATTCCATTGGCAAATACTTTCTGATCTGAACTTTTATCTTTGTTCATTTTTTGCCCGTTATATTATCTCTCAATTCTCCATTTTCTGAAATAGTCGAACATGCTTATTTCAAAAGAAAGCGCTTTTTCAACTGTTCAATCTATTAGACTGATTAACTACCTTTACCCTTATTTTGAAAAAAACAAAACAAAAAAGAAAGAGGAAATGACTTCCTCTTCCCTCTGAACACATATCATCCAAAGAAAAAAGGATAAAAGGGAAACCCTCTTATCCTTGTGAGATTGCTTGTTCTTTTTCAATGACAGCTAGTCTTTCTTGAACTTCTTCTTCAGATAAATTGTGCTGTTTCACATAAAGGTTACGTTCGCTTGTGCGGCATTCATGGCTGCAGCTGCGCATATATTTATGCTCGCTTTCTTCTGTTGCAATCATTTTGCGGTTACATGCAGGGTTCGCGCAGTTCACATAACGCTCGCAAGGTTCGCCAGTGAAGAAATCTTTTCCTACCACGACGTGCTCTGTTTGATTGACTGGAACCGTTAGGCGGTTATCAAACACATAACATTGACCGTCCCATAGCTTTCCTTGAACTTCTGGGTCTTTTCCGTACGTGACAATTCCACCGTCAAGCTGGGATACATCTTCAAAGCCTTCACGCTTTAACCATCCTGAGAATTTCTCACAGCGTACGCCGCCTGTGCAATACGTCAGAATTTTTTTCCCTTCAAGAATCTCTTTGTTGTCACGAATCCACTCAGGCAATTCACGGAATGTCTCAATGTCAGGGCGCACAGCACCTCTGAAGTGACCGACATCAAACTCATAATCATTACGTGCATCAATCACGACCGTATCAGGTGATTGCATTTGCTCGTAAAATTCAACTGGGCTGAGATGTTTTCCCGTTAATTCTAGCGGATTCACATCATCTTCAAGACTTAAATTCACCAATTCATTTCGATGACGGACGTGCATTTTCTTAAATGCATGACCATCTGCTTCGTCAATTTTAATTGGCATGGACGCAAAGCGTGGATCTTCTTTCAATGCTTGCATGTACTTGTCCGTCTGCTCAATGGTACCAGAAACGGTTCCGTTTATGCCTTCAGATGAAACAAGAATACGACCTAACAAACCAAGTTCCTTACAGAATGCTAGATGCTCTGCTGTAAACGTTTCTGGATCCTCAATGGGGACATATTGATAGTAAAGTAATACACGATATTGTTTTTCCATATATATAAACACCTCTTAAATTTAATCAAAACATACCATTTTATATCATACAGGAAATACATACCTTAAGGCAATGTCAGCAGTTAAATTCCATAAAACGGAAGGGTCTATGGTCTCATATTGTTCGATTATTTGACAGAACTTTCTGTAAAATGAGATGATTTAAGAACTATATGATTTCGTAAAGGAGCATAAGTCAATGATCCAGCCAGAAGAGATCGTCAGAAGCGGTCCTAACCAGTTTATTTCTCAAAAGGGGATTTATCATGAAATCGAGTCACTTGTTACTCCCTTTCAGTCACCAGCTATAGTGACAGGATATGACTCATATCAAGCCTTTTCACAGTACACAAAGCTTCCATCCGAGTGGCCTGTTGTTCAGCATAAAGGTTACAGTTCACCAAATGCGATCACACGAATTGCGGAAGAACTCAAGAGTTCAGACGTGATCATCGGGATCGGTGGTGGCACGATTTTAGATACAGCGAAGTCTGTTGCCGACGCTCTCCAAATTGAAGTGATCATGGTGCCGACGATTCCTGGGACATGTGCGGCTTCTACACCGCTCAGCGTCATTTATGATGACAAGGGAAATTTTATGAGGGTCGACTATCATAAGCGGTCCAGCTATCTCACGTTAATTGATCATACTTTTTTGCTTTCATCTCCTCTTTCCTATCTCCAAAGCGGAATTGGGGATACGCTGGCAAAATGGTATGAAGCGGAAGCCATTATTCGTAACACAAAAGGCACCTTGCCGCTCATGGTACATGCTGCATTAAAGCAGGCAGTGTACGTTCGTGACATTCTTCTGACTCATAGTGAAGAAGCCGTTAGCAGTTTAAAAACAGGCCAGCTTTCTCAAGCCTTTGCAGATGTAACAGATACGATCATTACGTTAGCCGGAACAGTCGGCGGCTATGGAGGACGTTATGGCAGAATGGCAGGAGCCCATGCCGTTCATAATGGATTAACATTTATTGATGAAACACATCATGTGTTACATGGACAAAAAGTGGCCTATGGCATTCTCGTCCAGCTTGCCGCAGAAAACCGTATGACGGAAGTAGAAGAATTACTTGAGCTCTATCAAACACTCGGATTACCTAGAACGATGCGTGATCTTGGCATCACATCTCAGCTAGAGGAAGCAGCACATACAGTGGCAAACCATGCTGCACGTAAAGATGAAACCTTTTGTTTGATTGGAGACTATACGAAAGAGCAAATTGTCGACGCCATTCAAATCATTGAGACCTATCAGCCTCAAAAAACGGTTTGAACATACGGGCAAATAAAAAGCACAGGCATCCCGCCTGTGCTTTCTTTCTATTAAAAATCGAAGTTATCTGGGTCTGGACCCGTGCGCTCATCTTCATTGAGCTGATCAATGACACTCATTTCATGGGCGGACAACTCGAAATCAAATACGTTTGTATTTTCGATGATTCGGCTCTTCGTCACAGATTTCGGAATGGTGATAATGCCATGCTGCAAATCCCAGCGAAGAATGACTTGCGCCACTGACTTCTCATGTTTTTTCGCAATATCTTGAAGCACCGGATGGTTAAGAAGTTTCCCGCTGCCTAATGGCGACCATGCTTCTACATGAATGCCTTTTGCCTTGCAGTAGTCACGTAAAGGCTCCTGCGTCAGCTTCGGATGCAGCTCAATTTGATTGACCATTGGTACCACTTCTGCCTCTTCTAATAAATCTTCTAAATGGTGCTGATGGAAGTTACACACGCCAATTGCCTTAACACGCCCATCCTTATACAGCTTCTCTAGCGCTTTCCACGTTTCTTTATATTTGCCTTCAACCGGCCAATGGATTAAATAAAGATCCAATATATCCAGACCTAGTTTGTTCATACTCGTTTCAAAGGCTTCAAGCGTTGACTCATATCCTTGATCACTATTCCAGACTTTTGTCGTAATGAACAGATCATCGCGAGAGATGCCTGATTGCTGAATGGCTTTGCCAACACCTTCTTCATTTTGATAGGCCGCTGCTGTATCTATACTGCGATAGCCCGCTTCAAGTGCGTCTTTGACTGCATTTACAGCCTCATCCCCATCTTTTACTTGCCATACACCAAAGCCAAGCTTCGGCATTTTCACTCCGTTTGCTAATGTGACTGTATCTGTTAATCCACTCATCAAACAAACCTCCGCTTCATTTTTGCTTACCATGCACTATACCCGAATGTGCGAAAGATCATGCATGAAAATAGACCATGCAAGGGCTACTATGATCTAATTTCATTTTGTCCCATACTAACAACACATAATTTTTATGTGAATATATTTGTTTTTATATTAAATAGATTTCTACTTATCCCTATACAAACAGCGAGGTCCAATCATCCTCCTCAGAGAATACTTGAATCCCATGCTGTTTCAGCAAGGCAGACGTCACACCGTCCCCAGCCTTTGTCTTCCCGTTAAACTCTCCCCGATAGATCATCCGGCTTCCGCAAGAAGGGCTGTACTCTTTTAACACCACGGATGTTGCGCCAAGAGTCTGAACCTGCTTAAGCGTGGCTTGTGCACCATTTACATACATCTCTGTTACATCTCTTCCATGAACATCAACAACAGCAGCCTGCCCCCGTAAGACATCATGACCATCTCCACCAATAATTTCAGCGGGAGGTCTTGGTGTAGAGAAACCGCCAAGCAGCTCAGGGCAAACTGTTACCGCCTTTCCTTCCTGCACAAGCTCCTCGATACGTTGATCTAATCGATGGCTGCCATTATAACGGACCTTTAATCCCGCAAGACAAGCGCTGACAACGATCATGTATGTTCCTCATTTCTATGTATTGAACGTTTTTTGCTGACTTTAAAATAAATCCATAAAGGCAAACAGAGTATCGTGTACATCAGAAAGGGCAGAGCACAATACAAAACAGCCGCCCACATGGACCCTTCAACTCCTGTGATCCCAAAAAAATAAACAAATAATAGCAAGCTGACAAACAATCCGACGAACGGCATGATAAATACATATTTTTTGAAATTTCCCATCATCTCTTCCACCAACACGGTTCCCTCCCTCAATCATCATCACGAACAACGTCAATATATGTTAATTTTACCATAAAAAAACCGAAAGCATCTAGTTTATAGAAAGCTTTCAGCCCGTTATTTATATCTTTTCCTTCCAAGCCTTTAAGAAGCGCTCAATAACCTGTAGTTCGTCTTCATTAAATTCATGGAGGAATTCTAAATAGGAGGAGACTGCCTGTTCATGAAGCTCATCATGCAGTGCCGCAAGCTGTGTGCCTTCCTCTGTGAGTGAATAATAGACGGATTTCTTGTCACCTTGCCGGTGGCAATAGTCGACCATGCCTTTTTCGATGAGCTTTTTCACAGCCTTTGTAATGGCTGGTTTTGATAGTTTTAGTTGTTGTGAAAGAAATGTATTATTGGATTCATTAGGGTTTGCTTGAATCATAGATAAAATATGAAGCTGTGTAAGTGTCCAATCTTGCTTGAGTGTATCAGTCGTGGTAATCAGTGGATCTGTTGGATCGTTCCGTTTCTTTTCCCTATGCATAATCAAATCTTGAATCGCTTTTAAGACAATCTGCTCGTTTGTTTCCATCTGAACCTCCACTCTTAACTGGTTAATAAAATGGTACTAATAATCAATAAAGGAGTCAAAAGAAATGTGGGGATGAGGAAAAGAATGGGTCATCAGACCTGATAAATAAAAGAACTTTTTTACTAGATTGCAAGAGACGGCACAATTTCCTTTTCTTTGCTATTATTTATGATAGGTACCCCTCAATCAAAAAAAGAAGGTGAGAGAATGAAAACAGAGCAGCAAATGGCCATTCGCCAGTTAGAAGAAAAAATAAATTTGTTTTCTTCTGTTGTCAACGGATCGTTCCTATCAACAGAAGATTTCGTTTTATCAAACACGCATATATCAACTGACACGTTCAATTTGTTATTACCCATTTCAGCGCACATACAAGATCAACAAAAAGTGGAAGCTGCCATCGAACAAATGCAGCAACAGCAGCTAGCATTCAGCACATGGATCACTCAAAGCCTGCTCCACACCGATTGGTCGAATATCATGCAGAAATATGGGCTTCAAGAAGTGGAACGCAATACCATCATGATGCTTGAACATACAAACGACATCGATCAAAGGACCTCTCAATCGCTTACGATCAAGGAAGTGACTGACGATCAAACTTTTCTCGATTATCAACATTTATTTATTGAACTTTTCGAAGGATCACCTGAGGCTATCGCTTTAAACAGCTATTTCCAGCGCTTTTCGATTGAACGATTACACCCGAGTACCCGCATGTTCGTTGGATATGAACACAACAAACCGGTCACAACGGGCTTATTGATTGAAACAGCAGACAGCTATGGTATTTATGATGTCATCACAAAGGCAGAACACCGCGGAAGAGGACTTGGCAGTGACATGTTTCATTACCTTCTGACCCAGACAGATAACAAACAAAAGTGTGTGATGTTACAAGCCTCAAATGACGGCAAACATATCTATCAGCGTGCCGGATTTCATCCAATTGGAGAAATGGTTATTTTTGAATAGAAGATGACATTTTTCCTGACGTATCAAGGGCAAAGAAAGGCATCCTGTCTCTTCTTTGCCTCTAACATCTCATCACAAAAATGAATGTACATTCATTCACTCCTTTGGTACATTTAAAAAAAGGAGCTGAAGAACAGATGGTTCGACCAGGCGATCAATTTCAAACAAGCAAAACCTATACGCATGAAGATGTGATCCAATTTGGCGAGATGACAGGTGATCTTGGCAAACATCATACCGAGCTAGATGATCAAGGCAGGCTCATGGTACACGGCTTTCTCACAGCAAGTCTAGCCACGAAGCTTGGCGGGCAGTTTCATTTTATCGGTCAAGAGATGACATGTACCTTCATACGCCCTGTTTATACAGGTGACACCATTACCTGCCAGATGGCCGTCACCAAGGTAGAACCCCTTGAAAAATACCATCGAGTCTACCTTTTTTCCCGTTATATCAATCAGCATGGAGAAGAAGTCATTACTGGTAAAAGTGAAGGTGTGGTTTTCAAAAAATAAAAAGCTGCCTATGATGAGGCAGCTAACTAACACGGAAACGATTTTATTCTCTTCTATTCAGCGTGATGCTGACGATCCATATAAAGCGGCGGTCTCTTTAATGATATCACTGCACAGCTAAAGGCAATCAGCACAAAAACAGCGCCGAATTTAGCCAAATCAACAGATGAACCGGTCATTGTAAACATGACGCCGCCCACTGCTGATCCAATGGAAATCCCAATTTGCAAAGCGGATGTGTTCAAACTCTGCTGAATATCAGACGTCACAGGGTCTGTTTGAATCAAATAGCTCTGCAAAGCAGGTGTCAGTGCCCAGCTAAGAGCACCCCATAGGACAACCATCACCATAAAGAGCATAAACACTCCCGCTGTATAAGGAAGGATAAACATCACAATGGCAAACGCCATGGTCACAAGCAAAATGGCTTTTCCTGATCCTAGTTTGTCACTCAGCCAGCCGCCAAACCCATTCCCGCCAATCGACGCAAGCCCGAAGACCAAATAACAAATACTAATCCAAAACGGAGTCATATGCAGAACTTCCATCAGAAATGGCGTGAAATAAGAATACAGCATATAATGACCAGCAAGCATGAACAAACTAATCAAATGTGCACTGAAAATTTTCGGATGCCCTAAAGAACGAATTTGTTCTTTAAGCGGTGTGACTTTTTCAACAGGCATTTTCTCCAATAGAAAATAAATGAGTACCATGGATATAGCTGACAGAATACTGATTCCTAAAAACATCACTCTCCAGCCAAAGCTCTCTGTAATAAAAATACCGATCGGTACACCGAGAACAAGTGATGAGCTAATCCCAATAAAAATCAGACCTAATGCTTTCGCTCGATGCGCCGGTTCCACCAGCTTGGCGGTAATCGTCAATGATAGTACCACAACAAGCGCTGTACTCATGGCAATCAAGACCCTAGAGATCATGACAAGGGCAAAGGTGGAACTAAAATATGTGAATACATTGCCTAATGTAAAGACCAATAATGCGATTAAATAAAGACGCTTTCGTTCGATTTTGGCTGTGACGGTCAGTAGCACCGGTGCTGAAATAGCATACACAATCGCAAATACCGTGATCAGCTGCCCAGCTGTCGCAAGAGACACATTGAGATCCTCTGCTAAACTTGGCAAAATGCCCCCGACCACAAGCTCAACTAATCCAACCGCAAAAGTAGAAACAGCTAATAAATAAACTCTCCAGTTCATGTCTAACATCCCTTCTCTATATCATGGCTTTCACTTTTGATACAGGGTGCAGACAAACAAAAAAACCCTGATTACAAAAAAGGAAAGCGCGCTTTTGTAATCAGGATTTATCGGATCCTGGTAGAAACCCTCAAACCATATTATTGAGGTTATACAAGTCTATTTTTTCTTCAAATATATTAGCATAGCCTTCCATAACGTGCAAGCTGCAAAAATAGAAAATATCTGCCAATGGCTCTTCAACATAAACGACCTCAGAAAGGCATAAAATGAACTTGCAGACCAACTTGCTTTCTCCCCCATTTACAGGTAAACTGATGAAAAATCAACGAACAAGGATCAACGTAGATCTGGAATAGTAGCTTGAATCGATCTTTACCAGAGAGGGAACGGTGCTGAGAAGTTCCTACTGACATCTTCAAGTGAACCTGCCGATTTAGTTCTGTTTCATACAGCGGTTCATACCGTTATCATGATCGAGTGTAAAGCTGTGCTTTAAATTAGGGTGGTACCACCAGGAATGGTCCCTAACTTAAAGCACAGCTTTTTTGTTTTTTTAAAAGGAGGAAAAAGACGATGTCAAAGAAACAATTTGTTGAGAAAATTACAAGCATGGAAGACGACTTTGCCCAGTGGTATACAGATGTTGTCACAAAGGCGCGTCTCGTCGATTATTCAAGCGTTAGAGGCAGTATGATCATTCAGCCATACGGTTTTAAAATTTGGGAAAATATTCGCGACGAACTTGATCGTCAAATCAAAGAAACAGGTCACGAGAATGTCTATATGCCGCTCTTTATCCCAGAAAGCCTTCTCCAGCAAGAAAAGGATCATATCGAAGGCTTTGCTCCTGAAGTGGCGTGGGTGACACATGGCGGTGATTCGGAATTACAAGAAAGACTCTGCGTCAGACCAACATCTGAGGTGCTGTTCGCTGAGCATTATAAAAACATCATTCACTCCTATCGTGATTTACCAAAGCTATATAACCAATGGGCCAATGTCGTCCGCTGGGAAAAGACAACACGTCCATTTCTTAGAACCCTTGAATTCCTCTGGCAGGAAGGGCACACTTGTCACGAGACTGAGCAAGAAGCGATTGAAGAAACAGAAAGAATGCTCCATATCTATGCGTCTATTTGTGAAGAGCTTCTAGCGATCCCTGTCATTAAAGGAAGAAAAACAGAGAAAGAAAAATTCGCTGGCGCCCGCTTCACCTATACGGTTGAAAGCTTGATGCATGACGGAAAAGCCCTGCAAACCGCCACTTCCCACTTCTTCGGCAACGGATTTGCCAAGGCGTTTGGCATTGAATTTTTAAATCGAGAAGGAAAATTAGAGCATGTCCAGCAAACATCATGGGGCTTCACCACAAGAATCATTGGCGCTATGATCATGGTACATGGCGATGACAGAGGACTAGTCCTGCCGCCAAACATTGCACCAATCCAAGTACGTGTTGTGCCAATTGCTTCCCATAAAGAAGGTGTCCTCGATCATGCCTATGAATTAAAGGATCGACTCGCCCGCATCGCACGCGCTGACATCGATGCAAGCGATAAACAGCCTGGCTGGAAATTCAACGAATGTGAAATGCAGGGCATCCCTTTACGTGTAGAAGTGGGACCAAAGGATATGGAAAAAGGCCAGGTCATGCTCGCAAGACGAGACACAGGTGAAAAGCAAGCCATCACGTTAGATGCACTTGAACAAGCCATCACGTCCACGCTTGAAGACATTCAGCAGACGATGTACGAAAAAGCAAAAGAACGATTACATGAAAAAACATCAAACGCCCACACAATCGAAGACATCGAACAGCTTCTTGCCGAAGAAAACAGGTTGATCAAAGCCATGTGGTGCGGTGATGAAGACTGCGAAAACGACATCAAAGAGAGAACAGGGGCGACATCACGCTGTATCCCGTTTGAACAAGAATCCGTTTCTGACACATGTGTCTGCTGCGGGAAACCTGCTTCTGATATGGTGTTCTGGGCGAAAGCCTACTAATCATATTTCAAATTGTTGACAAAGAATGCGAGGGTTTGTCTATACGCTGAAGCATCTTATACGATGCTTCTTTTTTGTTAAAAAGAGCCAAATATCCATTGACCTCATTCACACAATCCCCTATAATTCATATTAATATAATCGGTTTTTAAGACTTTAACTGGAGTGGTGATCTATGAAGCGCTGGCTCTCAATATTTAACGAACGTTGTCCAAAATGTAAAACAGCATTAGATGTCTCGAAGTCCAATGCCTTGCAAGGCAAAGTCGTGAAAACATGCCCCAATCTTCATTATCAAAAAGAGTACCACCCTGCACTTGAAACGTATATCGAGCACGATGACATGAAATAAAAAAGACCAACACATGGAAAAGAGCCCTTGCTCTCAGTTGTTGGTCTTTTTCTTATAATAAATCCACCCAGATTTTGATCGCTGTGGCTGTAATCATCACGGCAAGCGCCCACTGCAAATAAACGGCATTGATTTTCTGACCAATTTTCGCCCCAATCGGCGCAGCAATCAAACTGGCCGCCATTAAGACAAGAGCAGGCATGAACATGACTTGACCCGTCAGCACTTTCCCAGCAGATGCGCCGATCGCAGAGAGAAACGTAATGGCCAGAGACGAGGCAATCGTCATCCGCACAGGGATTTTGAGAATTGATAGCATCACCGGCACTAAAATAAAGGCACCGCCTGCACCTAATACACCCGATACACTTCCGATCACAAAGGCAATACCAGCCGCCAGTCCTTTATGAAAGGTCGCCTCTCCATCCGCTTCTGCCCGCTGACCTTTTTTCGGAACAAGCATTAAAATGACAGCGACAATGGCAAGAAGACCATAGACTACATTGATGCCTTTCTCTGGAAGGAAATTTGATAAATAGCTGCCTAATAAACTCCCTGCCAATATACTGCTCCCCATATATAAAATCAATGGTCGATGTAAAAATCCGCTTTTTCGATACGCCAGCACACCGCCGAGTGTCGAAAATAGTACTTGAATGGCACCAATCCCTGAAACCTCGTGTGCCGATAATGCCATCACTCCGACTAGAGGCGGGATATAAAGCAGCATGGGATAGTTGATCACCGATCCTCCTATTCCAACCATTCCTGATAAGAAGGAACCAATAAATCCAATGATAAATAAAGTAATGAAAAATGCAAAATCCACGCTGGTCTCCTCCTTTGCAAAAGGAAAAGGGGCTCCCTCATAGATACCCCTCTCCCCTTTAGGACCCTTTTCTCACCCAGAACTTCAGCACATGTCCTTCATCCGTCTGCGTGATCAATTCATGTCCGCTTGACTTAGCCCATGCAGCCAAATCAGCTTTAGCTCCTTTATCTGTTGCATGTATTTCTAATACTTGACCTTCTGCCAAGTCGTTCATTTTTTTCTTCGTCCGAATAATTGGCATCGGGCATGCAAGCCCGGTTACGTCTAAAATGTGATCTGATGTCATCTGATCATCCCTCGCTTCTTTATTTTATTGAACATTATCGAATCGCACAACGGTTTGGACCAATTTCCATGTCTCTCTGTGCTTCCTCGTCTGGATTCAGCTTCCCCATATTGGTAGACCGAATGTCTTGATAAGCGTTTGGCTGTGCAGGGAGATCCTGCGTGACCATTTGTCTAAATACGTCTTCATCTTCAATGTTCAGCCCGTGATTTTCTTCAAACAAAGCGCCTAGCTCCTTCCAAACGCTGCCGTCTTCATTAAGCTCCTCCACGATCATAAAATGTGCAGGTAGCACAATCAATTCTGCCGAAAGCGCCGTATATCGTGTATAAAGGGTTTCTCTCAAATCACCTACCCAGTCCTCCGCCATACCGGCTAGATCAGGTCGTCCGATCGAATCAATGAACAAAATATCACCTGAAAGGAGGTAACGGCCGTCTACGATAAAAGAGGTTGAACCAATCGTATGGCCCGGTGAATATAGGGCATGAATATCAATCTCCGTCGCTCCAATCGTCACACGCTGCCCTTCTTCAAGGTGATTGTACGAAAACGTCACCTCTTCGGCGTCTTTTGGCGGTAGCCAGTAGGTGGCCCCAGTCTGTTCAGACAGCTTTTTCCCGCCAGATATATGGTCCGCATGAAGGTGCGTATCAAACACATGCGTCACTGTGACTTGATGTTTTTTAGCAAATTGCGTATAGACCTCCGTCATTCTAGCCGCATCAATAATCGCAGCTTCCCCATTCGACATGATCATATAGGACAAGCACCCCTTGCCCATTCGCACAAATTGGTACAACTCTCCACCGCCAGTTAAATCACCGATCTTCACTGGCTCTAAATGCTCACTCCATGCCTTCATGCCGCCTTGCAAATAATGGATCGTTCTGCCTGCCTCTGACAGCATCTCTGCCACCATAATAGAAGAGCCCTCTTTCGCACAAACGACCAGTACATCTAGGTCATCCGGTATGTTCTCCACCATATCCTCTACGCCATCAAGAAGCTCAAAGTAAGGCACATTTAAATATTCAACGGCTTTCCCTTCAATTTTCCAGTCCTGCACATCTGATTCGTTTCGTACATCCAACAAAAAGATCGGCTCTTTGTTGATGATCTTTTTTGTTAACTGTTCTGCTGTCATTGCTTTTACAGTCATCGTTTCATTCAGCTCCTATTTTTCAATCTCTCCTGTCCAGCTGTTCATGCCTGGCACTACATTGATCAATTGATGGAATCCTTTTTCTTTTAACTTTTGTGCGGCTAATTCACTTCTTCTGCCTGAATGACAGATGAGGTAAATGAGCGTCTCTCGGTTCAATTCTTCAGCACGTTGTTCCACCTCGCCAAGAGGGATGTGAACAGCTCCTGGAATATGGCCCGCTTCGTATTCATCTGGCTCTCGTACATCTAAAATAAACAATGACTGATCTTCTTTTACCTTCTGTTGAAACATGTTCAACGACATTTCCGAAATCATTGACTGCTCCTCCTCCTGTTTCGCTCCGCCTTTACGAATCAAATGATGAAGCACCTGTCCTTCTACTTTTGTTCCTAAAAATTCATGACCGGCGCTTTTTGACCAAGCCGCTAAATCCGCTGTAGACCCTTTATCGGTTGCTTGCACTTCAAGCACATCTCCTGGCAAGAGCTCATTCATTTGTTTTTTCGTTTTGACAATGGGCATTGGGCATGCCAATCCTTTTGCATCTAGAATTGCTGTTGGTTGCTGCATTGTTTTTCCTCCTTTTTATAGGGGTGGGGGTATGTTCCAAAGCCTATTTATACCTATAATCGCCAAGCATTCATGCCACCCTTGATATTCGTAATGTGGGTAAATCCCTGTTTTTTTAACAATTTAGCCGCCTGCATACTTCTCATCCCGCTTTGGCAGATCACATACACTTCTTTGTCTTTCTCAAGCTCATGCGCTCGATTCCTTAACTGTGGTAAGGGGATATTTTGAAAGCCTTTTATATGGTTTGTTTGAAATTCTAATGGTGATCGCACGTCTATCAGCTGTTGATGCCGACTATGCAATTTAGGTTTCAGATGAGCTGCGTCCATTTGTTTCACACCCCGTACGGGAAGAAAACGGCTCACAAGCAAAGCGATCACCATGATGAGCAAAAGCGTTTGAATCATGTATGGACACCCCCCTAGATAAATAAGTTCACATTCCCGATTTCAGCCTCTGCTAAATACGCTGCCACACCGGCATATTGAATGTCTGCTAGTAATTCATTCTCCTGCAGCCCTAAGAGATCCATCGTCATCGTACATGCCACGAGGTTGATCTCTTGTTCCTTTGCCATATCAATGAGCTGCGGCAGGGTCATGGCATTGTGTTTGTTGATCACATGCTTGATCATCTTCGGCCCCATTCCTGCAAAATTCATCTTTGACAGCCCCATTCGATCAGCGCCGCGCGGCATCATTTTGCCAAACATTTTTTCTAAAAATCCCTTCTTCAGTGGCACCATCTCTTCCTGACGCAAGGCATTCAGCCCCCAAAAGGTATGAAAAATCGTCACCTCGTGATCATAAGCTGCTGCGCCATTTGCAATAATATAAGCGGCCATCGCTTTATCATAATCTCCACTAAATAAAACAATTGTTGTTCGTTTTTTCTGTTCCTCCATCATGACCCTCCTTATATACATTACCCGTGGGGGTATATTGAAAACAAAAAATATATACAAATACCGGTAAGGGTATATTATAACAAGTAAAAAAATTCGTCAACCTCCAAAGGCTGAGGAATTTCTTACCGGCTTTTCACCAAGAGCTCAACCGCTTCTTTGACAAGCCCCTCTGTATCCTTGCCTTGTTCAAGACTTTCACGGACACATTGTTCAAGGTTTGTACTCACAATCACACCCATTGCACGATCAATGGCATTGCGTGATGCAGATAGCTGCGTCACCACCTCGCGGCAATCCTTTCCCTGCTCCATCATCGCAAGAACCCCTTTAATCTGCCCTTCAATCCGGCGAAGACGATTCTTCATCTGCTGATTATACTCCACGTTTAACGCTCCTTTCTCTTTTCCCTATGATCAGATAGTATACCCTGACAGGTATTTAGTCAAACATGATGAATTAGTATAAAAGGCTAATGAGATAATTATCCCAGCAACTCTACTCATTACGCACTAGCTTCTTTCATAGAGTATATATTCACCTTATAAATAGAATAAAGAGCGAAACACACTATATGAAATAAAAATGAGATTAGGTTCACGTTATTGCTCTATAATATAGAAAATGGGTAGTTAAAATACGCTTTTATGGTATAATTTTACTTTGATAGGGTTAATAAAAGTTGCGACAAAATGAAGCGTCGTAAAAGGCATCTGATGATTGCTAATATGTAAATAACTTTTTCTATCCAAAAAGGAACCGAAATAATTAACAAAAAATAGGTGATGTTGTGGATAATTTTTTTGAACAATTAGATCTTAAAACAATTATAACAATCTTTGCTGGATTTGGCGCTGCTTCTACAGCCCAATTATTTTCACATCATTTCTCCCGAAAAAGGGAAGATATAAAATATCATAAAGAATCTCTTCAGAATTTATACTCTCCTGTAATTTTTGAAATAGAGAACTATATAATTGGGGAGTTTGTACATGCTAGAAATATTGAGATAAAACCATTAGAGTTATTATGGTTGCAATCAAAGAATCCAAAAAAGATTTTCAGAATGATATTAGAAAAAATAGGTTCTAATTTACAGTATGCAAAACCAGAATTAATCATGGATTATTTCAATCTGATTAATAAAGAACCAGATACTATCTATAAAAAGACAATTGATAAAGAGATAGCTCTTTGCAATACATTGTTATTAGACTATGTTCAGCTTTGCAAAAAACTTAAAATTAATTCTTATAAAGTAGACAAGTACATACAAGGACCCCTTATGTTTACTCAACTATATGAACTTTTAGGGCATACAGATCATTTTAATGCACAAGAGTTACTTATAAAACATTATTTTGAAGTTAGAGGTTTAGGATATGTTTATTTCAAAAAAATTATTAGGCTTAATCACCAATTCAAAAAAAAATTCACAATAGATAACTATTATAATGCAAAAAATAAATCGAACGAATTATTTACACAAATAGGTCAAAAACTTGGTTCAAAATCGGATTGGTGGTTCTCTGCAATCTCTAATCCATATGGATATCCAGATGATATCTCATGAAAAATAGATACCAGTTTATAATGTAAAATGTTTTTTGTTCTTGAGTATTAAAGCCTATTGTTAATTTATCAAATCTGATTATGCATCTATAATTTTGACATGCTTCAAAATATAAATGGCTCTTTTTTTAATAGTAAAATTTTACGTTTATTTTGAGTGAACGTTTTCCAACTCTTTCTTTGAATAAAATAATAATCAGAAAGAAGGTGACCCATACCAAACAACTAATCCCAATCCACTCATCAATGAAAATTCAACATACTTCCTTCAACACGCTCACAAACAGTTCACTTATAACCGTGGGAGTAGCCCTTTGACAAAGCCAAACGTGAAAATAAACCCGTGCTCATCAGCATCGGTTATGCCCACTTCTCACTGACGGCATAGGATCTCTTTTATATTTAATGGCCATAATAACCTCATCCAAACGAAACCTACCCTTCAATTAAACGTTTTAACTTAAGCTCCGTTTCAGTATCCTCAACTGGAGTATAGACACTGCATCTTAAATCAGTAGCCCCATACACTTGTAATGAAGTGAGATTAAACAACATTTTCCCTACCTTAGCATGACGAAATTCAATTAATACTTCAGGTGCATAACTGATCTCATTTTCATTCCATATTTTACGAAACTCAGGATATGCCTGCTCCATTTCTTCTATAAATTGCTCATACCAGTCATCCGCCACATACTGTCCATAATACGTTCTAAATATGGCGATATATCCTCTTACAAAATGCTCCCAATTCACGGCTAAACTTTTAAATTCCTTTCTTGCGAATAGTAAGCGGATGATATTTCTTTCTGCTGGGATGATTTGTTCAAAGTCCAAAAATACATTAGCTGCAGCTTGATTCCACCCAACAATCTGACTTCTTCTATCAGATATAATCGTTGGACAATAACGAAGTTCCTGCAGAATTTTCACTAAAGCCGGACTGATTTCCTTCTCATTCTCAATGATATAGGATTGTTTCACACCTTCCTCTAACGCTAAAGCGTACAAATATCTCCTTTCATCGTTGTTTAATTGTAATGCACTAGAAATCGCATCTAATACCGAAGTAGATACTTTTATATCTCTGCCTTGCTCTAACCATGTATACCAAGTAAGACTCACACCGGCTAGTTGAGCCACTTCTTCTCTTCTGAGTCCTGGTGTTCTTCGGCGGGTTCCTACAGGTAAACCAACCATTTGAGGCGTGATTTTTGAACGTTGGTTTTTTAGAAATTCTGATAATGCTTGAAGTCTTGTTTCAGGTTTCATTAAGGTCTCCTTTTAAAATATTATTCATTATACTAGGATAAACAACAACTTGTAATAGGATAACACAATGGCTAAAGTTAATAAAAACAAGGAGGGAATGATCATGAAAAGAGTTGTCATTACTGGAATGGGAGTTATTTCTCCACTTGGAAATGATATAGATAGCTTTTGGAATCAATTAGTTAAAGGACAATCAGGAATATCTCTCATTGATTCTTTTGATACGACTGATTATAAAACAAAAATAGCTGGAATCGTTCGTGATTTCGATGCAGATGAAATATTAGGGAGAAAAGAAGCAAAACGATTAGATCGTTTTAGTCAGTTTGCCTTAGCAGCAGCCGAACAAGCATTAGAACATTCACAATTACAGTTAGATCAAGTAGATCTTGAACGTTTAGGCGTATATGTTGGTTCAGGAATCGGAGGCATACAATCGCTTGTAGATAATGTGCATGTATTAGACAAACGAGGTCCCTCGAGAGTAAGCCCCAGCCTTGTCCCCATGATGATTTCAAATGCAGCTGCGGCCCAAATCAGCATCAAATTGGGCGCACAAGGGCCATCATTGTCACCGGTCACAGCTTGCTCTATTGGGAACACCTCTATTGGTGAAGCTTTCAATGCGATCCGAAACGATGAAGCAGATATTATATTTGCCGGTGGAGCAGAAGCTGCCGTCAATCAGATATCTTTGGCTAGCTTTGGAAACGCACATGCACTATCTACTAGAAACCAAGACCCAAGTCGAGCCAGCCGACCATTCGATACAGATAGAGATGGCTTTGTTATGAGTGAAGGCGCAGGTATCTTAGTATTAGAATCATTAGACAACGCAATTCATAGAGATGCGCCGATATTATGTGAAGTAGTGGGATACGGGGCTAGTTCAGATGCACATCATATGGTCGCTTCACACCCAGAAGGTAGGGGTGCCTACTTAGCCATGAAGAAAGCATTGAGAAGTGCAGATATATCAACAAGTGAAATCGATGTTATTAGTGCTCATGCAACAAGTACACAAGTAGGTGATCGTTCAGAAGTTCTAGCCATTAAGAAATTATTTGGTGATCGTTCAGGCGAAATTCCAACAACGGCGAACAAGTCAATGACTGGGCACATGTTTGGTGCTGCTGGCGGAGTAGAAGCGATTGCTTTAGTGGAAAGTTTGAGACGAGGAATGATTCCACCAACTATTAATGTAGAGAAACAAGATCCAGATTGCAATTTAGATGTTGTATTAGAAGCGAGACAGCTTCCATTGAAATATGGGCTATCCAATTCTTTTGGTTTTGGAGGACATAATTCAGCCATCTTGTTAAAACATTACGATTGAAGTGATGAAAAGGTGAAATAATGACAAAACAAGGGTTTATAGCCCTTGTTTTTTATGATGGGAATACCTCACAGACAAAATATGACGAGCCTCAGCAATCTGATATATTAAATGGAGAAAAGAAAATACTTAAAAAATTGAAAGAGCAGGTGACCCATGCCAAACAACCAAACACCCAACCCACTCATCAATGAAAAATCCCCGTATCTCCTTCAGCACGCCCACAACCCAGTTCACTGGTACCCGTGGGGACAAGAAGCCTTCGACAAAGCGAAACGTGAAAATAAACCGGTGCTTGTCAGCATCGGCTATGCCACTTGCCACTGGTGCCACGTCATGGCACACGAAAGCTTTGAAGATCAACAAGTCGCTGACATCCTAAACGAGCATTTCATTTCAATCAAAGTCGATCGTGAGGAGCGTCCAGACATCGACTCTATGTATATGTCGGTTTGTCAGATGATGACGGGGCAAGGCGGCTGGCCGCTGAACGTGTTTGTCACGCCGGATCAAAAGCCTTTTTATGCGGGGACTTATTTTCCAAAGAGAAGTGCATATGGGCGTCCTGGCTTCATCGAGGCACTGACACAATTGCTGGATGCGTACCATAACGACCGAGATCATATTGAATCATTGGCAGAGAAAGCGACAAATAATCTGAGGATTAAAGCAGCAGGGCAGACAGAAAATACGCTGTCTCAAGAGGCAATTCACAAAGCCTATTATCAGCTCATGAACAGCTTTGATACACTGTATGGCGGATTCGGCTCCGCGCCTAAATTTCCTGCGCCTCATATGCTCACGTTTCTCATGCGTTATTTTGAATGGACAGGGCAAGAAAATGCGTTATATGCTGTCACAAAAACGTTAAACGGCATGGCAAACGGCGGTATTTATGATCATATTGGTTCTGGATTTACTCGATATTCAACAGATGAAAAATGGCTTGTGCCGCATTTTGAAAAGATGCTGTATGATAACGCCTTGCTAATAGATGCCTACACCGAAGCCTATCAAATCACTCAACATCATGAGTACGAAAAGCTTGTCCAGGACCTCATTCAATTTATCAAACGAGACATGATGAATCGTGACGGCTCTTTTTATTCGGCAATCGATGCCGATTCAGAAGGAAAGGAAGGGCAATATTACGTTTGGACAAAAAAGGAGATCATGACCCATTTAGGTGATGACCTCGGCACTTTATTTTGTGCGGTCTACCACATCACAGAGGAAGGAAATTTTGAAGGACAGAACATCCCTCATACCATTTCTACCTCATTTGATGACATCAAGGCAGCATATTCAATCGACGACAAAACCCTTCATTCCAAACTGCAATCCGCTCGACACATCTTACTCACTGTAAGACAGCAGCGACCTGCACCGCTAATCGATGACAAGGTACTCACCTCGTGGAATGCGCTGATGATTTCCGCACTTGCCAAAGCAGGGAGTGTCTTTCATGAAAAAGAGGCCATACGCATGGCAAAACAGGCGATGTCTTTTCTCGAAACACACCTCGTCCAGCAGGAACGGCTCATGGTCCGCTACAGGGAAGGGGACGTAAAGCATCTAGGCTTTATCGAGGATTATGCGCACATGCTCACAGCGTATATGTCTTTATACGAAGCGACCTTTGACCTAGATTGGCTGACAAAAGCCAAAGCCGTTGCTGAAAATATGTTTGAACTATTTTGGGATGAGCAAATCGGGGGCTTTTTCTTCTCAGGCTCAGATGCAGAAGCGCTTATCGTTCGTGAAAAAGAAGTATACGACGGGGCCATGCCGTCTGGTAACAGCACTGCACTCCAACAGCTTCTGAAACTAAGCAGAATGATCGGACGTCAAGACTGGATCGAAACACTAGAGAAGATGTTCAGCGCCTTTTACGTCGATGTCTCTTCCTACCCAAGCGGACATACCGCTTTTTTACAAGGACTATTAAGCCAATATGCCGCAAAACGAGAAATCATTATTCTCGGGAAAAAGGGCGATCCGCAAAAAGAACAGCTTCTACAAGCATTGCAAAAACGATTCATGCCATTTGATCTCATTTTAACTGCCGAAACAGGGCAAGAACTAGCAAAACTCGCACCTTTTGCAAAAAATTACAAAACGATCAACGACAGCATGACAGTCTATATTTGCGAGAACTACAGTTGCCGCCAGCCGATCACCAATCTCGACGAAGCGATGGAACAATTATTTCAAATTTAAGCTGTCATATGATGACTATGAGAAGACAAAATGAGGACAAACAGATAAAAAACATGTCAATCCGCTAACAAATTGTCTGTACGGTTTTATTTTTCCTAAAAAACGGTTAGAATGCGCACTAGATGTTCTCATACCGAAGGGAGAGAAAATAATTGAAAAAAGTATCATATACACTCATTGCTTGTCTGTTATCAGTGGGGCTTGCAGCCTGCTCATCAAACGATGCGAAACAGGATAAGCAAAACGATTCAGCAAAAAGCAAGGAAACAACACAGGCTGACCAAAAAGAGCAGCAAAAGCAAATGGAAGAGATGCAAAAGAAATTAGACGCACAAAAAATTGATGATCAAAAGGTCGTTGCGACCGTCAACAAAGATAAAATCACAGGCAGTGAATACAATAGCGCCCTATCAACCATTCAAGGTCAACTTCAGCAGTCAGGACAAGACCCAACATCTAAAGAAGGCGCAAAAGCTGTCAAGAAGCAAACCATTGATGCGCTAGTAGGTCAAGAGCTCATCCTACAAGATGCTGAGAAGAAGGGCTATAAAGCCTCTGACAAGCAAGTCGATAAGCAGCTAAAAGAAGAAAAGAAACAATTTAAAGACAATGCTCAATTTGAAGAAGCACTCAAAAAGAGCGGACTGACAATGGATCAGCTGAAAAGTGATATTGCCGACAGCATCAAATACAGCCAATATGTCGACAAAGAAATCAAATCAGCCTCTGTGTCTGAAAAAGACGTCAAAGCGTACTATGACCAATACGCCGAACAAATGAAAAAACAAAAACAAAAAGCACCTGATTTCAAAGACGTCAAATCACAAATCAAGAAGCAGTTAGAATCTCAAGAAAAGCAAAAAGAAGTACAAAAAGAAATTGATCAACTAAAGAAATCTGCAAAAATTGATGTATCGATTTAACCACTATTAAAAATCCGCCATTGTGCGGATTTTTTTCATCACTTCATGAACGGTTTTTCCAAAATAATGACAAAAGCCTCATCATAAACATCTTCTCCATCCGATATGATGGGAGTACAAAAGAAAGCGTTATCAATTCTTTTGTCTCTGAAAAAGTACAAGATCAAAGACAGACCTCGTACTTTTGTTTCAGTCATATCTACAAGAGGAGGATGTTTATGTTCAAATGGTTTAAACCCGCCCCGCATATCGACAGGCTCGATGATGCCAAAACAGACGAAACCTATAAACGGCTGCGGCTGCAAGTCTTTTTGGGGATCTTTATCGGATATGCGGGCTACTATTTGTTGCGCAAAAATTTCGCATTTGCCATTCCTTATTTACAGGAAGAGGGGTTCACAAAAAGTGAATTAGGCTTTGTACTAGCGGCTGTTTCAATTGCTTATGGCTTTAGTAAATTCATTATGGGAATGATCTCAGACCGGTGTAACCCAAGATACTTTTTAGCCGCTGGACTTTTTCTATCAGCTCTTATCAATATTCTATTTGTCTCATTTCCATGGGTGACATCCAGTGTATGGATCATGTTTTTATTCATGTTCTTAAACGGCTGGTTTCAAGGAATGGGGTGGCCGCCATGCGGACGAACGATGGCGCATTGGTTTTCGGTGAGTGAACGTGGAACGAAAATGTCCATTTGGAACGTCGCTCACAATATCGGCGGGGGGATTCTTGCACCGCTTATTACATTAGGAATTGTTTTGTTTGCGACGTGGAAAAGTATCTTTTTCTTCCCTGCCATCATCGCCATTATCGTCTCCTTCGTCATCATTCTTCTCGTACGGGACACCCCGCAATCCGCTGGTCTTCCGCCAATTGAAGAATACCGAAATGACTATCCGGCACAACAATATGAAGATCAAGAAAAAGAATTAACCGTAAAAGAGATTTTGTTTAAATATGTACTCAACAACAAATTCCTTTGGTATATCGCCATTGCCAACGTCTTTGTGTACTTTGTCCGTTACGGGGTCGTAGACTGGGCACCTACCTATTTAACAGAAGCAAAAGGATTCTCACCAGAGCATTCACGCTGGTCTTATTTCCTTTATGAATATGCAGGCATCCCTGGTACATTATTGTGCGGGTGGATTAGTGACCGCTTCTTTAGAAGCCGCCGCGCACCTGCTGGCGTCCTCTTTATGATCGGCGTATTAATTGCGGTTCTTGTGTACTGGTTAAACCCTGCTGGCAATCCAATGGTTGATAACATTGCCCTCATCAGCATCGGGTTTTTAATTTACGGACCCGTCATGCTCATTGGACTGCAAGCCATTGACCTCGCTCCGAAAAAAGCCGCTGGCACTGCTGCCGGGCTGACAGGATTCTTTGGATATATTGGTGGCTCTGCTTTTGCTAATGCCATGATGGGTGTCGTCGTCGATCACTATGACTGGACAGGAGGCTTCATTTTACTAGTTGGTTCTTGTATCCTTGCGATTGTGTTCCTCGCCATGACATGGAATACAGGAAAGCGCGTAGAGCAAGCTTAATGAAAATCACATAAAAGATTCATCTCCGCCCAACATGCCCTTTACATCTATTTCTTATGATGGAGGCAGTTACCGTAAAAGGAGGATAAAATATGAAGAAAAGTAGATTACTTGCTTTCGTGTTACTCTCTTTTGCTTTACTGTCTTTTGGTTGGGTGCCGACCACCATATCGGCACATGAACATCTTTTATCTCCAGATCGCATTTTAACCGTTGCACACCGCGGAGCATCAGGGTATGCCCCAGAGCATACCCTGGCTTCCTACAAGCTCGCCACAAAGATGAATGCAGATTACCTCGAACTCGACCTTCAAATGACAAAGGATGGACACCTCATCGTCATGCACGATGAAACGGTTGACCGGACGACAAACGGAACAGGCTGGGTCAAAGACCTCACACTTGCCGAAATCAAACAGCTTGATGCCGGTGCATGGTTCAACGAAGCCAACCCCGACAAACAAAATGCCCACTATATTGGACAGCAAGTCCTCACATTAGATGAGGTATTACGCTACTTCGGTAAACGAGAAAATTATTATATTGAAACCAAAAAACCAGACATCTATCCACAAATGGAAGAAAGACTATTGGCCGTCTTAAAGAAACATCATCTTCTTGGAAAACATACGAGAAAAGGGCAGGTCATCATCCAATCTTTCAGCCAAGAAAGTCTATTAAAATTGCAGAAACTCGCCCCTCGGCTTCCAAAAGTACAGCTATTAGATAGAGCGCAAATGACGTCTATTACAGATGATCAGCTCGACTTCATCAAATCGTATGCAGTGGGGGTCGGACCGAATTTTAGAGCTTTGACACTTGAAAATGTACAGCAGGTCAGAAGCCACGGACTCCTCCTTCACCCATATACAGTAAACAGCGAAGCAGACATGACACGTCTTCTGCAATACGGCGTCACCGGTCTTTTCACCAACTTTCCAGATGTCTTTCAGCGTGTCAAAGCTTCTCTGTAAACGACAAAAGCCTTGCGGGTCCACTCCGCAAGGCTTTTGATTATTCCACCGTTTGATCAGAAGAAGCTGTTTCAATCGGTTTTCGTTTACCAATTCCAAATACAAAAAAGCTAAGCGCCACTAAAATCAAGAACCCAATTGCCACAATGAGAGAAATTCGTGTATCCTGATTAATCAGCATAAACACAAGTACCATCAGCAAGAATCCGATTGTCAAATAGTTAGAAAATGGCGCAAGCGGTAGCTTAAACGGATGCTGATCAAGCGCTGCCCCCTTCGCTTTTCTGAAGCCAATGTGACTAATTAAAATCACAAACCAAGGCACCATACCAGGAAGGACGCTCGCACTATACACATAAACGAAAATATTTGGCGGAGAAACGTAATTTAAGACCACCCCAACCGCTAAACCAATCAGCACAGCAAATGTCCCAAAATACGGTACACCATTCTTCGAAATTTTTGTAAAGAAAGCAGGCGCCTGTCCATTCACACCTAATGTATAAAGCATACGTCCCGCACTGAAGATTCCACTATTACAGCCGGACATCGCTGCTGTAATGACAACAAAGTTAATAATACCTGCTGCTGCCGTAATTCCAATTTTCGCAAACGTCGCCACAAATGGACTGCCGAGCGTATTCAGCTGATCCCACGGATACACCGTCACGATGACAAAGATCGCACCGATATAGAAAATCAAAATACGCCAGATGATGCTTTTGATGGCATTTGTCAGCGTCTTTTGCGGATTTTGCGCCTCACCTGCAGTAATCCCAATAAGCTCTACCCCTTGATAGGCAGCAATCACTAGGGACAATGCAAACAAGAAACCGCTAAATCCACCTGTAAAGAATCCGCCGTGCGCCCAAAGGTTAGACAAACCAATCGCTGTTCCACCATTGCCAAATCCAAAGAAAATAATGCCTAAACCTGCAATGATCATTAAAATAATCGTCACAATCTTGATCATCGCAAACCAGAATTCAAACTCACCGAATGACTTAACCGAAATTAAGTTGGCCGCACCTAAAATGATCATGGCGATTAATCCCGGAATCCACGCTGGTAAATCAGGGAACCAATATTTCATATAAGCACCTACGGCGATAATTTCAGACATCCCAACAATGACCCACTGGAACCAGTTACTCCAAGCTGTCATATACCCCGCAAGCGGATGAATATATTGATGCCCAAATGTAGCAAACGATCCCGTACTCGGTTCAAGATACAACATTTCTCCCATCGCACGCATAATAAAAAAGATAAAAATACCACACACTGCGTACGCTAGAAGAACCGATGGACCTGTCCACTGAATGGCTTTAGCTGACCCCATAAATAAGCCAACACCAATTGTGCCGCCAAGCGCAATCATTTGAATATGACGAGCACTTAACCCTCTCTTTAATTCCTTTTGAGCCACTTCTATTCCCCCTCATCAACAAACAACATAAAAAATAAAAAATCAGAATTTTCATTCTGATTCAAAATCTTCAATCTTTCGATGTATATTATCATAATAAATCTACCCTTAAAAAACAATTGTTTTTTTGAGGAAAACACCGTTATTATAATATTCAGATATTTAAATTCCTTAAATTTTGTTATTTGCATATAAAAAGTTAGGAACCTTTTATAACTAAACATATTTTTAAAACACGACCTTCTTCTACTAAATAAAGACCGAACAACGATAATCAAAAAGACATAATCAAATGACTATGCCCTTCAATCATATTCTCATAATATTTCTAAAACACCGTACGCTTAATAAAGACTCTACTGCTTTTTATCTTTTTTTTCTCTAGTAAGAATCTTTATTGTAAATAAGGAGACTAAGCCGATTAATATCAACACGACCTCCATCGTACCGGAAATATGACTAAACTTCAAAAAGGCTATAAGTAGAATAACCATTCCAACACCTATATAAAAGATTAAATTATTATTTTTTTTTGATGAATTCGACATATACTAAATCTCCTTTTTTGTATATTTAAATAAATACAGTTAAAGATTTATATATACAAATAACAGCCGCAATCACAATTATTTGTACATTTGGTTTCTTCTCAACATATCTTAACCACAGACTAACAACAACTAAACCTAGATAAAAGAACGGATTGAAGAAGATATTCGTTGAGAAATTTTCTGCTGTCAAATTATTTGCGTTTGATAACACAATAGTGTCTAACACTTGGTTTACATTTAAAATGAGATTAAATAAACTAGCAATGAAAAAGCTTTTCATCATATTTACTCTAATGTTCATCATGACAGAGCTAATATGAATGAGTAAAGAAACAATCACAACATCTATTAATGACGCTAAAATTAATAGTATAATTGTCATTAAAATCACCGTATTTTCCCCTACATTGATAGATGATTTTTTTAATAAGGGGGCAGAAATAGCATCTGTAATGTAAAGCGATACAATGAAATGAATGAATATAATGACGCTCCAAATGAATAGTAAATTAAGCTTTTCTTTTTTTAACATGTCCATCTCCCTATAAACAAAAGAAGTTCACTATAATAAGAATTCAACCACTGCAGCTAATAACAATAAAGCTGTCCCATAAATAAAGTATCGGATGACTGTATAAATATCTCTCCAAAAATCAAATCTGTGATCAAAAACGAAATATTTCAAAAACAAACTGACTGGATAAATACCGATTTTAAAGAAAAAATAAATTGCAGGAAGTTCAATCACTCCATGCAAAATATGATAAAGAACGTATCCTATATCATGCCCTAACAATAGAGCTCCCTTCATTGTCACTCCAAGCAGATATGCATTTGAAGCGATGAGAAAGGTGGTGAGCAGGCCTGCTGTAACGACACCAACGACAAGAACCATACAGTATAAAAAATTGTTAGTAAAATAAAGGAACACACTATCCTCTACATACATGACATCCGAGGGTGCTTTTTTAGTTATTATAAAACCAATAACACCGAATACTACATGAAGGAGTATAAATGATAGAGTAGAGACTGCTGAAAGTCTAACTTTAATTTTATTTATGAACAATTTCTTCATACTGCTCCTCTAAATAAAAAACCTTATCACATATCCCTCTTAATGTTTCAATTTGATGTGTTGAGAATATAATCGAACATTGTTTGCTCGCAAGTTCTTTAAATTTTTCAATGATCACTTTTTGACTTTTCTCATCAATACCTGTAAGTGGTTCATCTAATAATAAATAATGAATATCTTCATTGATGAGTGCGGCACAAAGCGCCAATTTTTGTTTCATTCCGTGAGAATAATGTTTGATCAATTTATCCTTATTCGGATATAGAGTATAGTCCTTTAAAATACTATGAATCTTTGCAACATCTTTTTTCTTAGAAACAGATTGTATAAATACAAGGTATTCATATCCTGTTAAATATTCATATGATCTAGGTACGTCAGGCACAAACACTACATTTTCCTCGGCCTCTTTCACGATATCACCACTATGTAACTCATAAATACCAGCTAAACATTTTAATAATGTCGATTTACCCGAGCCATTAGAACCAACTACAGCAACAATTTCGCCTGGTATTAACTCTAAATTGATCTTTTCAAAGATCAAACTGTTTCCATAACTAAAAGATGCTTTCTTAATTTGCATTTTTCATTACATCCTTCACCTTGGTATTTCTCAAATACAAGATCGCGACGACGAGAATTGAAATTTGGATCACGATTAACGTCACTATGTACTTTCCTAATTGAAATGGCATCTCCAGACTAAAAATTTCCATGATGAATATAAAGGAAAGCAAAATAGAGATTATGTACAAATAAACATTTTCAAATACGACTGCCTTACTTGAGTTTCCTATTTCATAATCACTTTCTGGATTTATTTTCGGAAAGAGTATGGCACCAATCGTAGCAGCTAGCCCCATGTTGATAAATACAAAAACAATTAAAAGAGCAACGCCAGTAATGAATGAATAAGGAATATGTAAGATGACCATAGTTATGACACTAAAGATTACTGGAATTCCAGATAAAATGAAATAGATATATACTTTCTGAACCAAGATTTCATTTAAAGAAATATTCCATGCAGTATTTGGTGGCAATGCAAAAAATTCAATATCAGGGCTAATCACCTTTTTTAAATAATCTGTTATAAAATTTGAGAAAGCCACAGCGATAAATATGATGGATAACAGAATATAGGAATCATTCCCTTTTAATAATAAACTAACCAATACCGGAACTATCGCTAAGGCACATACTTGTAGGACATATAAATATTTCAAAAACCTGAGTTTATTGTAGTAAGTTCTTTTTATAAGTAAGATATCTTTGTTAAAGAATACTCTCTTTTTAAACCCCACCTTATGCTGAACAACAGTTTCCTTTGCATTTAATTCTTCTTTACCAATTTTTCGAAACACCTTATGATGGTGAAACACCATAGACAAAATAAATAGAACTAAACAGGTAATTAATAGTTCAGTCAAGATGTTGAATAGATCAAATTGAAAATGATTATAGACTTGTATAATCTCCGATTTAAAATAATGGAACATGGCTAACAGTACGATATACGCAGTAAAACATACTAAAATGAGCTTGACTAACCGTATATTTTGGCCAATACCTTTTTGAAAGTAGCTTCTATAAAAATGATAAGAAGAAAAGTTCATCACTGTTATAATGATGATTATCACTAATAACACAAAATAAATAATGTTTAATTGATTCTCAACCATAAACATAGGCACAAAAAAAACCAAGGAGAATTTAAAGACAGTTTTACCGAAAAAATAAAAATAAATATGCCGATAAATTTTTCTAAATGATTCTGTACTATCCACAATTACATTTTGATGTAACGTGTAAATCAAATAATTCTTTATAGGGAAATCTCTCGCATCTATAATTGCTAAGATGCAACATAACGTACTTATAAGGGTCATGTCTAATATACGAGCTTTTAAAACAAAAAATAAACCTATGCCTATTGCAGGATAAATGATGAAAAATCTTAAAGATAGAAATAAATATGTAGCATGACCTAACCATTGTGGTAATGATGCTTCATCTATTTTCTTCCTAAGATACATTTTTTCAAATAGTAAAGCTAATCTCATATATATCACCTAATATAGTGTATTGGGGGAGAAGACAAAGCTTAGTAGTTAATAACTGCTTTTCTTCCCTGTGCCTTTGCTATTGCTTTTAAAGCACCGATTGCTCCAGCTAGAGCAAGTCCTACACCTGTGGCTGCGCCAACAATGCCAATAATAGATGCAATTGTTCCGCCTGCCATAATAAGGTCTGCAATTTTTTCAGCTGTACTTAGTTCAATGCCAAGCTTCGCTACTAAAAAGTTCTGATTAATACTCATAAAAGCAACAGAAGTTACAGCGACTGTTGCGATTAATGACATAAAACCTAATCCAAATAATTTTTTACGTGTTGTTAAGCTCATAAGTTTTCCCCTTTTCTTTGATTATTTTCTCCCCCTTATTTATATCTTGTCATTTAAATTGTATAATTTCAACATTAAATACAAATTATATTATAATTAGTAAATTAATACTATTATGCTAGATCTATCAATTAAAATGGAAATAAGAATAAAGACCGTTCTTGAAATAGGAGACATTGTAAAAAATAAACCTAAAGACCCCGAAATCATTTCATCAAAAAGATTGTCTACACACTATAATTCTAGTATTTACTACTAGGTCCAGCTCACAGTAGCCTTTTATAATACCTAAAAAAGTTGTAACACGGATTAGTTAATTTCAATCAGTTCCATAAGGTAGATCATATCAAAAAAACTCGTAGAGAATCTTTGTTTCTCTACGAGCTGAGACCGCTCACACGGTCTCCTCAAGCTCAAAATGCAAATTCATCGGCACATCTGGCAGAGCCGAAGCCTCCGCCATATTTGTCGTAGGTGTTTTCTCATTCACTTCCTCAAATCGAAAACCGTCAGCCCAGACTGTTCCATGACCGCTGAGCAGCACTCCAAAATAAATGGATTCACTGCGCGTAGGAACATCTAATACGATCGCATATTGATTCCATTCCGTAGAATCTGTCACAGGTCGATTCTGCATATTATCAAACTGCACCGTATCACCCTTTCCGTCATCTACCCGCATCCAAATTCCTGCTGAAGATACATTCTCTGTTTTCAAGAAAGCAGAGAGCTTCAACCGCTTGCCTGTATACTCTTTTGCTTGAAACCCCTGCATCATCGTCGCAAACTGTCCATCTTGTACGCCTTCTTTAGATGATAAAACACCTGATTGCTTTCCCGTATGAAACTCTGCTGTATCAACACCCATCTCATACATATGCGGATGTGAACCACTCAAACCCCAGCCAGGTACTGCTTCATGTAATGTCATCGAATCTTCCTCCTTTTTCATTTGCATGTCTCTCATCATGGACCTGTACATTCCGGGAGGTAAGGAATACAGATGCTTAAAAGCACGCGTAAAGGCTTCCTGCGATTGGAATTGTAACGAAAAAGCGATGTCTAAAATCCCCTGATCCGTAAACAAAAGAAGCTGTGCAGCCGTAGCTAATCTTCGTTTCCGCACATATTCCCCCATCGACAGCCCGGTTTCTCGTTTAAACACACGCAGCAAATGAAAATGTGAATATCCTACTTTCTCAGGCACCTGTCTCAGCAACAGCTCATCCATCAAATGCGACTCCAAATAAGAAATCACCTCTTGCGTCACCCGACTATACATCATCTCCCTCACCTCTTCTTGATCATAAAACAAATCAGTTCACTCGTTTTGATCAAAATTGCGATGTTTCATCTGTTCAACTCAAACAGAAGCAGAGGGGGAAGAACGCTAACGTGAGCGCTCGTTGTTCGATAGAAACCCCCTCACATCATCTGCGATTTCTTTTGATTTCGTATGATGCAAATAATGGCCGCCTTTAAAAGTAACGACTTTTCCGTGGTCTACATTTTTCATCAGCTCTTCATGCATTGGTTTCCAGCTTGGTGTTTCTTCCTCCGTTTGATCTGCTAGGTAGAAAACAACAGGGAGACGCTTAGGAAAATGTAAACGCTCTGCATTTTTAAAGTTATTTGTGAAATTTTCCGCCTCACTCGCTTGGCTTTCATTCAAGAAATTTCGAAAGGTCAGCATTTTGATTTGATCTTTCGTTTGTTGATCCACGTTAGGCATCACCAGTTGATCTGGATTCACTTTCAATAACAATCTGTAAAAGCCAGATTGATTGAGCAGCTGCAAGCTAGAAACTGGCAATTCATCCGTTTCCTGTTTAGGAACACTCGTATCAATGCCGACAAAGGCTTGGACTTCTTTTTCATATTGATTCACATATTCTAATCCATAAATGCCAGCAATCGAATGACCCATCAGCGTATATTTTTTAATGTTGAGTTTTTGCAAACATTCATGAATCTCATCCGCAATGTTTTGACTTGTCCTTACTTTATCTGTGTCGTCACTTAAACCATAACCAAACGGTTCAATCACAACGACTCTATAATATGGCGATAACTCCTTGACTAACGGTTTAAAATCAAGCACGGGTGAAGCAGTTCCATAGCCTGGGAGAAGGACAATCGTTTCTTTCCCATCGCCTTGAATGAGCACATTCATCTGCTTCCCATCCACCAAGACCTTTTGCCCATAAGCTTCTATTTTCCCCTGTTCTCTTTCCTTACTAATTAGATTAACAACATAAACACTTGCTACAAATACAACCAAGACAGTCAGAATGGTACATAGAACAATCAGCATTATTTTCAGTAATTTTTTCATTATTTTTTCTTCCCTTCATGATGAAGTACCCTAGCTTGCATCCGCAGATGAAAGATTAGTATTTTCTTTCACAATAGATAATGCCAATTGTATTTGCGCAAACACTTGATACATACATAAACGTAATCGCTATATAAAACCATTCCGTTGGAGATGATAATTCATGAACAAAAGCTTGAATGACAGCCACCAATATATAGGCTAATGCCACACCTACAATTGAAAAACTTCCAGCTTTCGCTAAAATAAATTGACCCCGTTCATCCTGTTTATATTCACGGCTTTTCTTAAATTGAAAGACCGTACTTAAGATAGAAAGGATAATCAGAGAATAAAGTATGATCGTTGTCATCATCGCTGTTGTTCCTCCTTGTCGACCTCTTGAAAAACGTCATATAAATCAACTTCAAATGTTCTCGCAATTTGAAATGCTAGTTTTAAAGACAAAGAATATTTACCATTTTCAATCGCTGCCACAGTTTGACGAGTCACACCTAACTTCTCTGCCAAATCCTTTTGTGTCCAGTCTTTTTCTGCCCGTAATACTTTCATTCTATTTTTAATTTCCATTTCAGATTCCTTTCTTAAAGGATGTTTTATTTAACATAATGTTAAAAATAATTAACATTATGTTAAATAACAATAACCTGTTTTCTGCAGGATGTCAATTTCACCGGATGCAAAAAAGAATCATCCATTTTGAAAGGCCTACCTCAAAATGAATGATTCTCTATAAATGATGTGATCATCTGATTTAAAACACTTTCCTCTGGTAAATCGCAGTAGAAAGTCCCCAAGATAGCAAGTAGATGAGCATAATCAGTACAGTTGACCCCGTATATACAATAGGGATCGATAAATTCATGATAAAATCAGTGATCCCACTGAATTGCTCTGCTAAATAGAGAACAACAGGCGGTCCCATAGCAGATAATACGATAAAGCCAATGATCACTGCCGTTGTGATATAACCAGGCTTTAAGATATAAAACAATGGAAACGTACATGCTGCGAACAATAAAAACAACCCGCTGCCAATCGCAATATCTGACAGCGAAAACAGCTTCCCAAACACAAATAATGCAGCACTTGTCAGCACGATCGCAATACTCATATAGAAAATGGCGCCAAGATAACGTGATGCGATAATTTCTTTACGTGTATAGGGCAAGGAATTTAATAGAATATTCGTTTCTGCCTTCTCATCATAAGCATATGTGTTAAATGGAATGAAGACACTAGCGACTAGAAACGTTAATACTGGATGGACATCCATGAAAATGAAAAATAAGATAAACGGAATAAAAATAAGTAACTGCTTCTTTTGCAAAATCACATCACGCTTAATTAAATGAAACATGCGCAACCCCGCCTTTCAAATAAAACATGATATCCTCAAGCGACGCCGGTTCAATCACAACAGCATCCCCAAAAATAAGTTTCACCTCATCAATCCGATCTGTTAATGCTTCAAATCCGGCTGCCGTACGCTGAATATGGATAAACGCCTTTTCTGTATCTCGATCCAGCAAATCCAGGCTCCCCTTCACCAGCGCATAATTCTCCGCCACCTCATGAATCGACTGTTGAAAGACTAATCTTCCATTTTGTATAAACGCAATATAATCCGCAATCCGGTCTAAATCAGTCGTCATATGCGTTGAGAAAAAAATCGTTCGATTTCCATCAATCATCAATTCTTGTAACGTGCCGAGCAGCTCTCTTCTAAAGACCGGATCTAGCCCAGCAGTTGGTTCATCCATAATAATCAGCTCTGCATGGTGCGACAGCGCAATCGCAAGCGATGCCTTCATCTGCATCCCTTTTGAAAATGTTTTAATCGCTTTATGAAGCGGCAAGCCAAACTGTTCAATATATTGATAAAATAGCCTATCATCCCAGCGTTTATAGGCAGGTGCCACAATACGTTTGATGTCCTTTAAGTTCAGCCCTGGAAAAAACACATTGGCGTCGTAAACAAACCCGATTCGTTCCTTTATTTCTTTTTCATGCGTGTGATAATCTAATCCAAAAATTTTAATCTCACCAGAATCTGGTTTTAACAAATTCATGATCATTTTAATCGTGGTCGACTTACCGGCTCCATTTTCTCCAATAAACCCAGTAACAAAGCCCTTTTTGACCTGTAAATCGAGATTCTGCACAGAAAAGTCTTTGAACCGTTTTGATACTCCTTTGAATTCAATCACATGCTCCACTCATCTCACTCCTCATACAAGAACTTTAATAACTGCTGCAATTCATCAACAGATAAGCCTAATTCCTTGCCGTTTGTAACAACCGCTCCAAGCTGTTCCTCAATCACCTTCAATTTTTTCTCTCTCATGACCTCTAGGTTTTGCTCGGCAACAAATGACCCCTTACCGACAATCGAATAAATAAATCCTGCCTTCTCTAACTCTTCATATGCACGTTTTGTTGTGATGACGCTGATTTGTAAATCCTTCGCCAGCTTTCGGATAGACGGCAGGGCTGCACCTTCTGCAAGCTCCCCCGTTAAGATCAACGATTTGATTTGCGTCGTAATCTGCTCATAGATAGGCTCCTTAGAATGGTTAGAAATCGTAATTTGCATATAAAAAACCTCTTTTTTCTGTACTGGTATTCGCAATGAAAAATTGTATATAAACTATATATACATTATATACACATTGAAAAAATATTCAACTGCTTTTATGAACTTTTTTGAATGCGATCCAACTAAAAAAACCGCACAGCTCTTCAGCCATGCGGTTCCTCAACAAATCAACTTATCTCCAATATACCCATTTTCCCATAAGCCATTCCACAGGCCCTCTTCTCCACTTTTTCAAATAGAGATAGCTGATGAACAGCTGAGCTGTGTATAATCCAACAGCAAGTATCAGTCCAAACATTGAGCCCATTTGTCCGAATAACCCAAGTCCGTAAGAATAGAAAATCGTTGTACAAATAATAGATTGTGCTAAATAGTTTGATAAAGACAATCGGCCAAGTCCTGCAAGCAGACGTTTTAACCCTTGTGCAGCCTTTGAATAGTAAAAGACAATAAAAGCTTGAATATAACCGATCGTCAGGACATAGGCTCCTAACGTCAGCACCATTTCACTCCAAGGGGCATCAATAAACGTCGCACATTTTAAAGCGAGCCCGATCAAAATCATCCAGATCCAGCCTTTACGATACGCCATTCCTCGATCTTCTTCTGTCAGATGACCTTTTTTCCCAATGGCCATGCCAAGCAGTGCAAATGGCCCCACCATAATCGTACCGAATAGAAAACCTAAGATCGGCATCAACGTAATGGTCACGATCGCCATAATAATGGTCACAATCATCATATCGTCTTCAATCGTCACCCGGCTCAATAAAATATCACCGTATGCACCCTTCGCATACACATCAGTTAATAAATCATCATTTCCATAAACAAAGGTCATCAGATATGGTAAAACAACTAATGACAAAGCACCTAACACACCTGACCAAATCAGCATTGTTTTGATCCGGCTGCTTAAAAACATCATCAAGAAAAACATACATGCTCCATAATATAAGAGAATATCACCATTCCAAATGAATATGTAATGCAACATCCCAAGCACAATAAGACCAAAGCCACGGCGAACGACGATGGCATTCGTATTCAGCCCCTTGGCCTTTGTAGATTCAATCAGTTTGATAAAAGAATACCCAAACAAAAAGGAGAAAATCGGATAAAATGACCCTTGGAACAAGATTTCCGTCACATATACCCCAAACTCCTGTCCCCATATGCTCGGATCAAACATCTTCTCAAAATCATAATCATATTGAAAATTAAGCATATTCACTATCAAAATACCTAATAAACTAAAACCACGTAAACTATCAATAAACTCAACCCTAGATCCCTTCAACACGACAGCTCCTTAAACAATATATAACAAATTTAAGATATACCTGTATATTTTACCAAATATTTTTCGAAATAGTATATATATTTCTAATAAAAAAGTGATCTTTCATCCTATCAGTGAATCCAGCCTATCTTATGATTCAATTTCCCCCTATTTTCATCTCCTCTTGATCATCAAAACGCTCATTCAAGGAAAAAGCCGAGGGTCCCATACATTTTATCTCTAAATAGGACAATATATCTGCATATTATTTCAATTATTATATAAATTTTACATTTCATTGTTAATATGACCTTCATTGACAATGAATATTTCTTCATATACACTTTGGGTGGATTTAGGAATAACATTCCTAATCTATCAAATTCTAGAGGGGGAATATCATCATGAATGATCAAAATTTATGTGATATCATGAGACACCACGCCACTCACACGCCGCATCATCCAGCTTTAGCTTGCAACCATCAGAACATCACATATGCTGAACTTGAGAAACAAAGTAACCAGTTCGCCAATTACCTTATCAAAATGGGCGTAACGAAAGCTTCTCATATTGGCCTAGCCTTAGAAAGATCACCACAATTGATTGTCTCTATTCTCGCTATCACCAAAATAGGAGCCGTTTATGTGCCTATAGATATAAATTACCCTAGTGAACGTATTCAATTTATGGTTGAAGATGCCGAACTATCGTTTTTACTCACAACATCACATGTCACTCAAAGCATAACCTCCTTGCCTATTCCTACTATCTACTTAGATAAAGAAAAACATCTCATCCTTACACAATCAACGTCAAACCCGTCTTTTGATGTCAAACCTTCTGATGCCGCTTATATCATGTATACCTCTGGTACAACAGGAAAACCAAAAGGTGTTGTCATTACACATAGATGTATCATGCACCTAACGCATAACCCTTCCTTTCTGCCCGTTGATTCTTCTGATACGTTAGCATTACTATCTCCCATCTCTTTTGATTCCTCTACATTTGAAATATGGTCCGCTTTATTAAATGGAGCGACACTTGCTATTCCGCCTTTTGGAAAACTGACTCCTGAACTCGTCAGTCAAACCATTAAAAATTATGATGTATCCATTCTTTTTTTAACTACTGGATTGTTCAACTTGATGATGGAGTCACACCTGAACGATATCAAAACAGTTAAATACATCGTCTCTGGCGGAGATGTCATGTCTCCTCAAGTCGTTCATCAAGCATTAAAAGAGCTCCCACATACGACCATCATTAATGGCTATGGCCCGACAGAAAATACAATCTTCACAACAACCTTTCAACTGCCAGACACCTGGGATGATCTCGTCAGTATACCAATTGGCAGACCTGTAGCAGGAACCATCATTGACATCACAAATGAACAAGGTGAATCTGTCTCTCAAGGACAAATAGGGGAACTCATCACTTCAGGAGATGGACTAGCATTAGGCTACTGGCGAAGAGAAAACCTAACAAAGGAACGTTTCATCGAACGGGATGGAAGAACCTATTACAAAACAGGGGATCTTGTTCGACAACAACCTGATGGGCTGATTGAATATATTGGTAGAAAGGATGACCAAGTCAAAATTAGAGGCTTTCGTATTGAGCTTAGCGAGATTGAGCATGTGTTGATCCAGCACCCAAGTGTTAAATCCTGTTTGGTGACAGCCACAGAAGTTATACCTGGGGATAAACGCATCATTGCATACATCATTCCATCCAACAAAAAGACATGGGATCTATATACCATTCAAACTTATGCAAAGAAAACATTCCCTGATTTCATGCGCCCTGCACATTATGTTCTATTGACAAACTTCCCTACGACCACAAATGGAAAAGTCGATCGAAAAGCACTACCAAGATATCATTTCGACAGACCCAAACTGCAAACTGAATATGTCGCACCAACCAATCAAACCGAAGAAGCACTCTGTGAAATATGGACAGACCTATTAAAGGTAGAGCCCATTGGCACAAACGATCACTTCTTCGACTTAGGAGGAAACTCCATCCTTGCCGCCAAAACCTTAATGCGTATGCAGGAAACATTACACGTTGAACTACCTGCCAGCACCCTTTATGAACATCCTACGATTCAACAAGTTCATCGTATGCTACAAAATCAAACACCTGAGCCGAAACAACAGCTCACATCAGAGGGATTTTTAGATGAAAAGATTCAGCCAAAGCACCTATTCGATTCTAAATCCTTTAAGCAGAATGCCGTGTTATTAACAGGAGCAACCGGCTTTCTAGGCGCTTATCTCATTAAAGAGCTTGTTCGAATGAATCCCTCCATCCAAATCTATTGTGTGATCAGAGCAAGAGACAAACAGCACGCAAGACAGAGAATACAAGTAAATATGGAGAAATATCACCTATGGGACGAACATTATCTGAAACAACTAAAACCGATTGTAGGTTACTTGGACAAGCCTCAACTAGGGCTCTCAACAGAGGAATTTCAACAACTCGCCCAAACCATTGATGCCATCTATCATAATGGAGCAAAAGTCAATTACGTTCAGCCCTATCACATGCACAAGGATACAAATGTCACCGGCACAGAAAATATCATCAAACTCGCCTGCACAGAACAGGTAAAGCCTGTTCATTTCTTATCGACCATTGCCATATTCGGACCTGCCGGGTATCTAGATGGCACGACCGTTCTTTTTGAAGATACATCCATCGATGCTTATCTTCCTATTGTAGAAAAGGACATTGGGTACTCTCAAAGTAAATGGGTGGCAGAAAAAATCATGTGGGAAGCAAAAAAACGTGGCGTGCCGATCACAGTCCTTCGCCCCGGCTTCATCATGGGCGACAGTCAAACAGGCGTTCATAATACAGAGGATTACATGGCGAGACTAATCAAAGGATGCATCCAATTAAAGGCTTACGGTGAGCTACCGAATCAACGAAAAGAATTCGTACCCGTCGACTTTGTTTCAAAAGCCATTACAACCATATGCAAGGATCCAGCCAACTACGGCAAAGCCTATCACCTCGTTCCACCTCAAGAAGAAAGCATGGAATTAAGTGATTTTTTCCAAAAAATAACAGAAGAAATAGGCTATCCATTAGAAAAGAAAGCATATAACGCTTGGGTAGAAGCTCTCATTCAAGCAAGCGATCAAAACGCAGACAACGCCCTTACGCCATTTCTTCCAATGCTCACTGAAAAGGTAGAACAAGACAAAACAGTCTGGGAACTATACGAAAACATGGCGCACTTTGACTCAACAAATACTCAAACGGTTCTCCAAGCACATGGAATGACCTATCCCCCTATGGATGATCATTTAATCAAACGCTATTTCAAATACATGGAGGACATTGGATTTTTAAAATTTGATTCAAACACTGCTCTGAGAATATAAAAGCATTCCCTTATTTTAAACTCAATACGGGAAGTAATAAAAGGTTGGATTCAACATCCAACCTTTTATTACTTACCTTTCATCAACTGTACCTTTCTAGATCACCTCGGTAGAAAACTTATGCCTTATGATCTTTTTCTTCTTTAAAAAGCACACGCTTCACATAAAACAAAATCCCCAATCCAAACAAAATTAACGGCAACTCCCAGTCTGCAGAAACCGGCAGCCATTTCAACATCATGAGAATCAGCAAAACAGCTCCCACACCTGCATAAAAGACCACCGTTTTTTTCAATTCTTGGTTTGATTGAAACAAAACGCTCCCCTCCATAACTCTAATTATGATCGTTTTTCTAGTTTTTTTAATATCTTTTCCCAGCCGGTATCTCCCATTTTCCGATCAATTAATTGTCCCTCTTTATCTATGAGGCAAAAACTTGGCAATCCTTGAATTTTATATTTTGTGACAATCTCATAATCTTGATCCAACACAATGGGAGCAATGAGATTCTTTTCCTCCGCATATTTCGAAACAACCTCTATCGATTTTTCTTCTTCCGTATATGGAACATGGACACAGGTTAAATGGATACTCAACTGATCCACACTATGTAGAATGTGGTCGGTTAATTCTTCACAATGCGGACAGTTAACTGACCAAAAATAAAGAAGCTGAGTATGCCCTTCAGGTAAACACCGCTGCTGTGAAGAATGAATCCAAGGAAGGTGCTCAGGCCATTTAAGTATTTGCGTTTCCACTACTCATCCCCCTTTTCTTTTAATTGAAAAGCGATGATTTTTCCTAGTGCCTCTTCTGCGGCAAAAGGGGCCACATTTCCTGATGGATTCTCTTGTTCCTGTTTTAGGCACTCGTACATATTTTTTTCGATTTTTGATGGGTCAATCCAAGAGATACACCACGACGCCCAAAAACAAGTAGGACCCTCATAACGCTTTGCCAAAGACAGAAGAAATGGCAAACTAGGCTGACCAATTCTCATGAGTGAGATCGCAGCCGCCATTCTTGTCTCCTCTTCTTCACTTTCTAACAGTTCAGCAAGAGCTTCTGCTGCATCCCCTGCATCTGCTCCAAATTCACCAAGAACCGCTGCTGCAATATTCCGCAAAGAACCCTCTTCTTTTAAGGCTTCAACAAGCACTGGCACTGCCTCTTTTCCTGATTTCCTTAACTCCCCCATGGCTTGAACGATCGTTACTTCATTGGTATTGACTAAACGTTGAACCGATTGGGATAGCTTATCTTCTGGTTTCATGACAATCAACTCCTCTTTTTAATGAGTCCCGCGGCATCGATAACAAATCACATAACATACACATCCAGCAAATACACATGTCATCGTTGTAAACCAGCCATTAGTGAATAGATGAATCCCAATAATGACCGCACCACTTATGACAGATCCGATGAGCAATGATCGATAATAGATGCCCAAAGAAAGACTCGCTTCTCGTCTCAAAGGCTGCGTAAAGGCAAAGAGCCGTATAGTCAAAAACCAAATATATACCCCTACGCCATAAATGGCCCAATACAATACATCATGAATCTCTAACAAGATAAGAGAAATTAAGTAGACACCATACAACCAAAGGGTTTGAAACACTTCCAATAGAAGAATTTTTTGATATAAAGCACCCGGAAAAAGATACAGCATTCCCGTTTGCCCGTGTCTTACAATCCCCGCGTAATATGAACTGAGCAGGACAGATGCACCAATGACCAGAAAGAATAGAGTCAACCAATCTGAAAAATAAGAACTAACGACATAGTAAGTACCGATCAACAGCATGGTAGATAACAGGTGGAAGGTAGCATACTTTTTGATCATCAATATTTCTAGCCAAAGGAAAGCCCAGATGCCCGTTAATGATGAAAGCCCCCACCACGTCTTGCTTTTCTTTGGACTTATTGGATTTACATGAACCTGTTTCCCCTCAAATTCCTCCCAAAATGCCGCCTCTTTGACTAACGACTCCATCATCTCTATACGATGACTCGACCTGTACATCATCATGAAAGATAAAATCATCACTCCAAGTAATATCAATACAGAAATGAATGAAAACTCCACTATCATGTGTCCGACTTGATACATCAAAGAAGCAGATATCTCCATCATTGACGACTGTTTCAATATCAATTGATTCATAATAAGCAATGAAAGACAACCAAACATCAGTATAAAACCAATGAAGAGCACTCGCTTATATACTTGAATGGTTCTTGCACAAGATACCGCAATCATCCATGTTTCGATCATACATAACAGCGCTGTTAACAGGAGTGATTTACCAAGTAGAAAAAAGTACTGCTTCGTTAAACAAAGAAGGAGAATATCAGCCATCACAGCAGAAACAATGAGAAGAGCACATCGCCAAAAAATGTGATATACCCATACACTCATCACAACCGTCCATAAGGAAGCACCACTTCCATACAACCACATGATATCGTTCATCTGACTAGGCAATCGATTCGAAAACAAGCCAAAGCCAGTATAAAGAACAAATAAAACGACAATGATCCATCCAGCTGTACTTGCATTCCAATCGCCCATGCTTGAGACTGCGCTCAGCTGAAAACCGATGGCAGCCATCATAAGTAGCAAGATCAGAAAGGGCATTTTCTTTTCTTGATTTTTACTGATCAAGCGCCTTTGGGATTTCATCCATAAAAGGGAAAGCGTGTTATTCACTAGACCACTCCCCTAGAAGTTGAATGACTTCTGCCCGCCACTTCATTTGTTCTTCCTGCCGCTTAGGAACAGCGATACTTTTCATGATGGCACCGTCTCGAATCAATATCACCCTGCTTGCCGTATCTAGCACAAACTCCAGACTATGAGTGGACACAAGAACCGAACCACCTTGAAGACTCTTCTGTATCAGCCAATCTGACAGCCATTGTTTAGAAGGGATGTCTAACCCAACAGTCGGCTCATCTAAAATAAAAAGGGAGGCATCTTGCACAATGGCCCCTGCTAAGACGACACGCTGTTTTTGACCTCTTGAAAGCCTTCCACACAATTCGTTCATCTTCATTTCGATATGTACTTCTTTCAACGCCTCAAATACCTTTTCTTTGATCTGTTTTAAACCTTTATGATAGCCCCTCGCACGGAATTGAACATGTTCAGCAACCGTTAAATCTGGGTACAAATATGGCTGATCTGGAATAAGAGCTACTTGTTTTTGGACATGGGAATGACCAGGAGGAAATCCCTCTATGAGTATTTCCCCTTGATCAGGTTGATAGAGACCTGTTAAACATCGAATGGTTGTCGTCTTCCCCGCACCATTAGGCCCAAGCAGTGCCACAACCTCCCCTGCTTCAATGGAAAATGAAAGGCCCTCTATCCCATCACCATTGCTATATCGTTTGCTTACATTCTGAACCTCCATAAATGGCATCAAATCTCTCCCTTTTATTAGAGTGATGTATGCTGAGGCTTTTTGGTATGTAGATATCTTTGAAGTTTAAATTGCCATAAGGGCATACAAACAAGCACAAAATTGTGAATAAAATGTGCCGCCAGTACACAAATAAATCCATAATGCATATAAAGAAAACCAAGAAAACATCCAAAAACAAAAAGATGCGCCCAGCGAATCCATCTTGGATCATACCCAGTGACCTGATGCATAATTGCCCATAAAAAAGATGATATTAAAATGGACAATATCGCACTCCCACTAAACCAAAATATAAGAGAAATCATTAAGAGTCGGTATATTACTTCTTCCCCAATAGAACTTTGCAGACTCATATTAAGCCCTTGTCTTAAAGTAAATCCAGATAAAAACATACTTCTATTTGATAGTTCCGGAGAAATACGTAATTTATTCATTCTCTCTAACAGGTAAAAGACCAGTGATGTGATGCCTAGACTAATTAACCCAGCGCTAAGACCAATAAAAGTTTGTCCAACGATTTCATCTAAAAATTTCATTTCTAATTCATTCGCAAGAGCGCCTCCTGCCAATGAACATATAAATACTACAAATCCTGTCAATAATCCTGCAAACAAAGTAGAGAGTATACCAAGTAATTTAACAGTTTGAACACTCATCCTAGCATCGTAAGCATTTACTATCGTTAACTGTATATCCTCCTTAATTGTGAGAGATTGCACTAGTACAATCATGAAACCCAGCATAAGACTTAATGTGAGGTGAATTTGAACATTCATTAAAACTAAAACTAATATAGCCATGATCATCGCAGCAGCTGATCCTAACATACCTGAGAGACCAAAAGTAGACTCAACTTGTTCATCTCTTATTACTTTATTCATCTGATCCGTTAAAATCTCTGTATCCGTGCCGATATAAGTGATCACACCAGATTGCATTTCAACTGTTACCTTAAGTCGGATATCTTCCTTTTCAGCAAGATACCAATATGTTTTAATTTCACGAAAATCCTCTTCTTTTGAACCAGAACCAGTTGGTTTTGTCTTAGCCCATAACCCCTTTGAAGAACAAGTCAATTGATCTTTTAAACCTTCTAGTGAAATCTGACCGTCTTTTTTAGATAATGAAGTTTGCCTTACATCTGCATAAAAAAAAGTCACTTCCCTTTTAGCGTTTACTCCTATCACGAATGATTGGTTTTGGTGAACAAAACGAACACGCCAAGACTCAACCAATCCCATTTCATGAAGTATATGTCGATTTTTTTTAAGTAAACCTAAATGATGTAACTTATTCACTGTTTCATGATCATACCAATAGACTGAATATACCTCCCAAGCTTCCACGTCTATGCCCACAAACTCTCTAATAAAATCGATACCAACTTTTCTTGCCTCAATTTTATCTAAAAGGTTTGATTCTATTGTTGACACTCTATACTTCGCAAACAGGAAGAGCCCTATCACTCCAAGACCTGACCACAAAATAAAAGTCATACTATTCATGAGCGATGCCTGCTCTCATTTCATTTTCAAAGGGGAGATCTGGCTCAGTTAGTTCAACTTTCCCTATACATTTACAGTTTTTCGCTTCACATTTCAATTTCAATAGACGTGTTGGTGAACCAATATCAGAAAAAGAATCCGTTAGAATGTGACCTAAAGGAATATCCTCTAATTGACAAGGTGTCACATAACCGTCTGCCCTTATATACCAAGCCAAATAACCCGGTGTACAAAAATCAGTTGTAAAAGAACTCTCTTCATGCTCCCAATCGATTATATTCAAATGGTGTCCCCACTTAGAACGTGCCTGCTGTAACTGGCTTTGAACACGCTGCTCAAACGAAGTTTCTAGCGCTTTAAAATTCTTTGTAGCACGTCCTACTGATAATGTCTTACCAGCACGGAAAATGGAGGCATTTGCTTTTGCACAATGATCAACAACCTCTGCTACTTGATCAGCGTTCATTTCATTGATGGTCATTGCAACAATTACAGGAACATTCACTTCTGTTAACCGCTGGATGGTTTCCATACTTTCCTGAAAAGCACCTTTCCTTCCCCTTAAGGAATTATGAGTGTCGCTCGTACCGTCAATACTAATTTGTACAGATACATTTCCTAGATGACTGAGTAATTCCACTTCTTCTTGTCTCCAGTTTAAGCCATTGCTAAAAACGTTTACGTTCGTAAATAATGAACTCGCAACCATCACAATTTCTTTGAAACCTTTTATGAGTTTGGCTTCTCCCCCTGTTAAAGTGACATCAGCCACACCTTGCGCAGCTAGTTTTTGCATCACATTAATCCACTGGGAACATGTTAATTCTTCAGGATAGGGCTTACCGGAACTAGCATAACAAAAGGAACAACCTAAGTTACAAGCGTTTGTTAATTGGAGAGTACAGCTAATTGGCAAATAGGACTGTAAAGATCCTGTAAATTGAATAGGTTGATTCAATAACCCTTGTGTCCAAGCTTCTGTAAAAGGATGGGCACTCAATTCTTCACGCAACTGATCAGCTGTTAGCTCTTCCTTTTTAACGATTTCCCAGATACGAGCAGTTTTGCTCACGTCTTTATTCTTAGATAATAAAAATGCAAGCTGAGCCCCTCTTCCACTCAATCTAAAATAATACATTGATTTTCTATCTATCATAACTGCGCCATGAGGCTGCAAATGAATCGCTAGTTCAGGTAAATCGTATTCTGCTAGTTGATTACTTGACATAAATAGACACCCCTTTTATAGAATAAGGAGCTAGCAATATATGCTTAACTCCCTATGTTATTCATTAAATAGCTCTCATTGCAGGATGTGGCAGTGCACAAACTCGTGTCATTGCAATACTTTTTGAGGCCCAGCACCCCATACATCCAGCCGCCTTAACAATTGAAGTACCACCTGGACGCTTAAGGCTTTTTTTACTCACAGATTCCCATTCTTTTTGGTTTCTTGTCATAAGTAAAACCTCCTCTCAAAATTTGCATAGTGTCAATAGACCCAATCGCTATGCACCCTGATATTACCATATGAAAAATGTCGAAGTAAGGGGAATTGTGTAAAATATTCTAAAAATATACTTAAAAGGTTTTTATATCAATAAATTAGAGAGAACTAAATATAAAAAAGATTGGATATGAAAATCCAATCTTTTAGCCCATACTTCCCTTATGCAAAAATTTTTCATTATCTACCTCATCAAGATAATCATTAAACCAAGTCCATATCCCGACAAGCCCATGCATCCACCTCGACCTTTAAAGCAGGTGAAGCCAAAGCCACCACATAAATCATCGTCATACAAGGCAGGTGATCTCCTAAAAACTGACCCATGATTCGTTTTCTATTCTCAGCATCAAACTCACCTACCAAATAAAACACAAGCTTCGTTATATCTTCTACTTTCATATCTGCCGCTTCTACATTGCGTTTCACATTCTCTAACGCTAGTTCGAGCTGCTCCATCGGGCTCGCTGGGATGGTTCCATCGACTTCCATCCCCACTTGCCCTGATAAGGTTAACCACCGCTGCGGCCCTGTTGTCTCTATTTGATGGATGTACGGTGCAACTGGCGCATGAATGGTCTCAGGATTACGTGATGTTTTCATTGATCAAACCCCTTTTCTGAAAATACAATCAATTTCCACCTATCATACCAAACTTTCTTCCCATCCTATCTGCATATGCTCCAAACGAAGCCAAAAAAAAGACCTTTCTTCAAAAGAAAGACCTCTCTAAAATGATGACCCGCTCCGATGCTCAATTTGATGAATCCAATTCAAATCCGCCTCTAAATGAAGCAGCGTGCCAGAAATCAATAAGTACCGACTCTCATCACCTTGCACAAGACATTCCGTTTTCAGCTTCGTGAGTTCCATCACATCTTTCATGATGACGGCTTTCTGCTGCTGAAGCATTTCTTTTTCTTGATGAAATCTGATTTTCCGTGCACAGCCCCATTTAAAGTGAAAATCATCCTTTGCAGCATGATATGGAACAGGTGCCAACAGCCATGATTCCAGCTCTTGTCTGCCTTCTTCCGTCACGTCGTACAGCTTTCGATCTTGGTCATCTATTCCCACTGCTGTCACCAATTGATCACGAATTAACCGATCAAGCGTCGTGTAGATTTGACCAGGGTTGATTTTTCCTTTTATTCCGAGCAATGACTCCAGCTCTAGCTTTAATTCATATCCATGATGTTGCTGCTGACAGAGCGATGTTAAAATTCCGTATTTCACTGACATATGATTTAACCTTCTTTGAGAGATGATATCATCTCTATTTTACTCGCTGTCGCACTAGAAATCCATGAAGCCGCTAAACTGAGTGCAATTCCTGCGATCACTGCCAGCAACACATGCACAAATGGCAGCTGAAATGAAACAAATCCACTGAGCCAATCAGATTGGCTTGAGACATATAGAAGAATCACACCAAATAAAATGCCGCCAATCACACCTGATAACCCAATGAGCACACCTTCTCCGACGATCATTTTTCTCACCTGCTGCTTTGTCAGCCCAAGCGCCCGCATGGTGCCAATCTCAGATGTGCGTTCAAGCGTGTTCATCAGCAGAGTATTGGCTGTTCCAATGCTCGCGAGCCCAATAATGAAAATGAGCATCATAGAAATTAACTCGTTCATACCAGTTAAAGCCGATGTCGTTGATTCAATCTCATCCTCTATTGTTTTCACCTTTGAAAGCCGCTGCCCAAAGTCTTCCCATAGCTGATCTCGTAAAGTCTCACCGGCACCTTTGTCTTTTAACGTAAGCAGGATATCAAGGGGCTGCGTCCACCCTAAATCCTCTTGTAAAAATGTCTGATCGACAAATGCCACATAACCCGAATGATGAGAAGTCTTGACCACATCAATGACTTGTAACTGCTGCCGGCCAGAAGGTGCATTGAGATACACACTCTCTCCAATACGCCCACCCCATTCATCAAACGCACGCTCTCCTAACACGATAGAAGGCGTTTCTGATAATCGTTGATACAAATCGCCTTTATTGTCACCTTCTATAAAAGAAGGTCCTTTCTCATCCACACCGATGATAGAAAATTGTCTTTTCTCTCCATGGGCCGTTTCCCATGTCAAAGGAGCCGCTTCCATCATCGGTTCCACCCGCTCAACAGACTCATAGGATGACAGCTTTTCTTGATCCGCTTTCGTCCATGGCGCTTCAGAGGTAACCCTGAGATCACCGCCGTACGTTTGACGGATCTCTTTTTCATAGCCATCTGGAGCCGATTCAATGACCGCACTTAAAAGCAAGATCACAGCAATCCCAACAGCTAGAATCGCCGCCGTATTGGCATTTCGATTCAGTTGCTGCGTGACATGCTGCGCTGATAGATGACCTGGATAGCCAAAAACCAGCTTCAAAAGAGGCGCCAACAACCGGTTCAAAAAGAGCAGGAAAAATGGGAATAACAGAACCATGCTGGCTAAAATGGCAAGATAAGCAGCCGGATGATCCACCCATACAAATGAAAGCAAGCCTATCCCTATCACCGCTCTAATGACCGATTGTTTTTTCGGTGTAGAAGTTTGGGTAGTGGATTTTAAAGTCAGCAGCACAGACGTTTTCCCTGCATGATAGATCGGAAATAACGAAAACAGCACAGGGAACACAATACCAATGATCACTGCTATTACAACAGGCACTTGCCAATTTAACGAATACACCATATCAAAAGCGAACACACCAAGCAGTGTTTGCATGAACACATCTCCAAGCCAAACGCCAATCGGCACCCCAATGGCTGTTCCAATACATGCCAAGATCAAAACCTCAATCAACATCAGCTTAGAAACAGAGCCCTGCGTATAACCAAAGCTCTTCATAATCGCAAATTCCTTTTTCCGTTCCATCACACTCGTATAAATCATATTAAACACGATAAAACCGCTCATAAACATCGACAGCCCTGCGATGAGGTAAAAGAACGTGTACAACCCGCCAATGTCATTACTTTGCCGGTCATCCGCCACCACAGGCTGGACAAAAACATCGGCATCCTTGAACTCTTTCTGTAAAGATTGAAAGAGCTGCTCTCCGCCATCATTCGTCTGAAATCTCATATAAGAAAGTTGATGATCGAGTCCCGTCCATTCTCTCAATAAATCAAGCGGCGCCATCACACGAAAACTCGATGATTCTGCACTCTTCCAGTCACTCGGACTTGAAAGCAGCTGTGTATATTCCACAATGGCAGATACCTTCGCTTCGCCCAAACCAGAAAAACGAATGGTATCTCCCACTTTTTTATTCAGCAGCTTTGCCACAACATCTGGTATGACCAACCCCTGATTATCCAAGCGCCCTTCAATCACAGGCAGCTTCAGTAAAGAGCTCGTTTGATCTTGTACTCCGGTAATGCGCACTGCCCGTTGGTTAAGAGAGTGATCACCTTCTACCTCAAAAAACGTCTGTTTATCCAGTGCTAACAATGATCCTGTCACATCAGGATGCTTTAAAATGGAGGAGATCTGTTCCTCATCATACGTATGATCATCACTCAACACCCAATAATCTGCATCAGCGACATACATTTGCTCATAGTAATGAAACACATCATTTGTCGTTCGATCGGCAATGAGCATCGACGTGACAAAAGCAATTCCCACCATGATGCCTAAGACAGAAATGGCGAACCGCTTTTTATGCTGAATCATGTTACGCCATGAAATTCGCCACATACTGAGCATAATCATCATCCTTTCTAGAGATCACTTGATCAATAACACCGTCTTTAAAAAGGATGATTCGATCCGCAAATCCTGCTGCGAAAATATCATGCGTCACCATGATAATCGTCTGCTTGCTTTCTCGATTGAACTTGCACATTAACGCCAAAATATCCTCCGCTCTATGCCGGTCCAAGTTCCCCGTCGGCTCATCTGCTAACAGCACTGACGGCTGATTGACTAGAGCTCTTGCAATCGCTACACGCTGCTGCTGACCGCCGCTCAGCAAACTAGCCCGTTTCCGCCCAAGTCCATTCAAGCCAACAGCCTCTAACAGCTCTACAACCGTCTGTTGATTCTCCTTTGTTAAACGTCCATCTGCATGCAGCGGAAACGCCACATTTTCTTCGACAGTTAACGTAGGCAGCAGCTGATAATTTTGAAACACAAACCCAATCTGTTTTCTGCGAAAAATCGTTCTCTCTTTCTCATTCATCTCACTCAACTGATGCTCATCTATCAAAATCTCTCCATCAGTAGGCAGATCAAGCCCGCCTAACAGCTGAAGTAATGTACTTTTTCCAGAACCACTCGGTCCCATCACCGCTACAAACTCCCCTTCTTCTACCGTCAAATCAACGCCCCTCAACACCTCAGTCCGCTCCTGGCCTTGAAAAAATTCCTTCTTCACATTCTCGATCTGAATCATCTGCAAACTCCTCCCATCCCTTTACGGAGTAATTATATACTAAGTATATATTATTTCAACATTTAAATCATGATAATATGTATTTATGTCTTATTTTTTACTTACTAAATACATAAAAAACCCTTTAGATTTTCATATCCAAAGGGTACATCATGCTATAATTCTTGTTTTCTAAAAAGAAACCATCCGATGAGAAAAAAGAAACCAATCAATACCGATACACCTAGAAAGCTAGTAAGTGCCTGATCTGAATAAGTCCCTCTATGAATCATCTCCTCAGCCGCACTTGTGACGCCTTTAGGTGCAAACTTCCCTAATGTATCCTCATAAAACGAAGGAACGGTAAACAGGATGAGGTTGATCAAAAGGGAAACGCCGCCCGCAGTCACTGAACGCTTAAAGAACGCCGATGCACAAATGGTCGATACTACAATGAGCAGTAGGTTCGGATAATACAAAAGCGTTCCTTTTAACACATCGCCCCAATCCACATGCCCAAATTGGATGTCCACATAATAAACGGAAGCAAGCACCGCCACTATCAAACTAAACAACGTTAAACAGGCATAGGCACATATTTTTGAGGCATAATAACTCATTCGACTGATCGGTTTCACCATAATCATCGCCGTCACCCCAGAGCCACGCTCTCCAGCAATCGTCCCCATCACGATCATAATGAGGATAAACACGCCGAGTGAATCAAATTTACTCAATGCACTGGCTAAAGCCTCTCCAGCACTAGGCTCTGGTATATAAAATGTAGACCCTTCAGGTAAATTCGCTGATTTCGACAAAAGATCCGGCAGTATTTTGAGCGTAATAGGCTGTGTAATCATTAAAATCGTAAAAATGATCGGCACAAATAAGATTTTATAACTAGTGAATAACTCCCTAAATTCCTTTTTCAACATCATCATGCCGTCACAACCTTCATGAAAATATCTTCAAGCGTCAGCTGAGATAATCGATATTGGAGAAGAACACCGCCAGTTTCAGTGATGAGACTCGGCAGCTCCTTCAATGCCGTATGTTGATCTTTGACTCGCACCTGATAAGTGTCTCCTCTCTCAATACATTCCTCCACCCAATCCCGCTCCTTTAACAAAGCCACTAGTTTCGTATTCTGTTGTTCTAATTGAAATTCAATCACTGGCTGGATATAGTCTTCTTTGATCTGTTTCATCGAAGAGGACATTTCAATTTTGCCGCTGTTGATCATGATAATATGATCAGCCACACGTTCAATGTCATCTAAAATATGGGTCGACATAAAGATCAGCATCTCATGCTTTAGACGCTCAATCAAAGTCAGGATGTCTTTTCTCCCCATGGGATCAAGTGCAGACACAGGTTCATCCAAGATCAGAACCTTCGGGCTGTTGATCAGTGCCTGCGCAATAGCAAGTCTCTGCTTCATGCCTCCACTATAGCTGCCAATTACACGATCCTTCGCCTCATACACACGGCAAAGCTTCAACAGTTCCTCTGTTTTAGAACGAATGGTGTTTTTCTCTAAATGAAATAACCCGCCAACCCAATGCATCCACTCCTGCCCCGTCATATCTTGATAAAATGCAGGATGCTGCGGACAGTACCCAATCACCTGACTGATTTGATCCATGTCCTTTGTGACATCAAAACCTGCCACCTTCACAATGCCAGACGTAGGACGAGCAAGCCCCGTCAAAATCCGGATCGTCGTTGTCTTTCCCGCTCCATTGGCTCCTAAAAAGCCAACACATCCAACCTCCCCAACAGAAAACGAGACATCTTTTAACACTTCATGCCGTCCATACGATTTCGTCAGGCCTTGACACTCCAACATATTCAAGCGAATCCCCCCTACTAAGATTGTTTACGACCAAAAATGAAATACGCAATAGGACCAGCACTCGCCACAAATACAATCACCAAAGCCCAAACCCACTTCACTTCTCCCCTAATCCTCGATGGATCTCTTTTCAACAAATCAAACAAACCAATCACCATTAAAATCGCTTGCAGAAAAATAAGAGGTAAAATCATCTTCATATCCATCCACGCCACTCCCTTTTCAAACGTCAATTTGTTTTGGTATTACTTCTTTTGACGACATGAAGAGAGAATTCGTTCAAATGGATTTTATTTTTATTGGTCGAATGGTCTATAAATATAAAAAAGCCCAGTGAGGGTTCCTTCACTGGGCTTGCTTGTGATGTTCATGACGAATCTCGCAAAATCTTTTCTATTTTCTTTCCCTTGTAACTCATCAATTAGCTTATCTAGATACCGAATATTTTTCATGGTTTCTTCCTCAATGTCCTCTACTCGAACACCACAGATGACTCCTTTAATTAAGCTGCGGGAAGGATGAAGCTCAGGAGCCTCAGCAAAAAAGGTTTCAATGTCTATCTGCTTGTCCAACTGCTCCTGTAACTCTGCGGGGCTGTACCCCGTTAACCAACAAATGATCGTATCAACCTCAGCCTTCGTTCGTCCCTTTCTCTCTGCCTTTGCGATGTAGAGAGGATAGACTTTTGCAAAGCTCATTGTGTAGATTTTAGGTTTGGTCATGTATCTGCTCTCTTTCTTCGTTAAATATTTAAACTGTATTACTTAAGGTGCTTTTAATATACTTAACTCCATTTTTAAAACGATGATATAAAACTTTGCTCTTCCTTTTTATCCTCCTCATATTTTAAAAATTGAACGATACAAAATCTAAGGAATACACCAATTGGTCCCCCGCTTGATCCAGGACCGCCAATTATTAAATAAGAGCTAATAAACAATAAGATATAACCGTTAAGAAAAAAACACTTTTTAAGTTTCGAATAAAAATAACATCTCCCCTTAAAAAACGATCTATATTTTTAAAAACATATATTGTACCATTAATAAATGGACAGCGTTCGATCAATTGAATAATTTCCCGGATATTTTTAAACACAAGTACCCCTTTATCTAAAGAGGTATCAAATATAAGTTTTGAATAAAGGTTTAAAAAGGTGCTACAAACATCGATTTTATACAAAGAAAAGTTCATGCTTTTGACAAATGAGAATCGAATTAAATAGACTTTAGTTTGAACTATATTTAATTCTTTTATAGAAAAGGTTGATCATCTTAAATTAGCTATGTATTAGATCATCTTCAAAAATCAAGTCATAATATTCACAAAAAATAACACATAATTCTTTATATACATATTCTAACTTATCATAATTCTGACCATTATTTTTCTTTAATTCAATTTTTTCTTTTAATTCATTTCTTTTTAATCTTATTCTTTCTAAATTATATAGTATGTCATGTCTTTGTAAATATAATTTTAGCTCTTTATACATATATAACCCCAAAGGTGTCAAGTAAACGATTTTCCCATCATGAGTTCTCTTTAAATGTTTATCATACTCTTTATCACATGGATCTATAAAACCCTCTTCTCCCAATATATTTTCAACAGATGTAGAACCAACCCATTTATTAGATTTTGATATATTGCAATATGGACAGCTATATAATAAATTATCATATGTGTATTGGAGTTCTTTAAATTTTTCCTTTGGAGCGAAATGCTCTACATGATAAACATTATATCCCCCACTATACATATCTAAATCATCACAATATCCACACCTACTATTAAAATCTTTTGCCAATCTCTTTTTATTTGAACTATTAGTTTTCCATTGTTCCCCTGTAAAATTTCTTTTTGGCTTTACTAGATGAATATTTAACAAATTTCGTTACTCCTTCTCTAAAATCTCATCCAACTTATTTAACAGCTCTGATATTTTGTCAGACTGTAGCTCTTTTTTTATTTTTCCTGGTATGGAATTTTTCCCATTTAAGGATTTTTCAAGTTTATCATCTAAATTTATTAATCTACTATCAATTTCAGCTTTAGTCCCTACATTAGGTAATAAATTTAATATTTCATCTTCCCATTTTTTTTGTTGTTTTTTTGTTTTCAAAATTTGTTCTATAACTTTAAAATTAAGTTCAATTCTCTCAGTATCTTCATTTAGATATCTATCAAAATCAAAAACTTGATAAGCATTAAAAATTTCATTTATAAAGAGATCATCCTCATAAGAAGTAAGTACAAAAATCGGAAAGTCATACTTAATTTTCTCTAACTCTTCTGCGATATCTACCCCAGAATAATCCACATTCTTATAAGAAGACAATTTATAATCAACTAATAACCCGTCTATACTTTCTTCGATTATATTGTTTACTGTATTTTCAATATCCTGGTCAATTTCTATTTCAATAGGTTTAATAATTATATTTGAATATTTTGCTCGTTTCTCAGAATTTGCGTTTTCAAAACCAATAGTCAATCTATACATTATTTGAGTTATTTTAGAAGGATCATCATCTATTATTCCCACTTTAAAAATATCCATTTTTTGCCCCTTTCAAATTTTAAATATCATTTCTAATCCAAAACCATTTTTTCTTTCTATGATTTTATACTTAGCATCGTATTCTCTAAGAGTAGACGCTACAATGTACATACCTAAACCTGTGCCAATTTTCACACCATTCCTATCGCATTTACTTGTTACTCCATAATTAAAAACCTCATTAGGGTCATTAAACATTTCATCTAAACCTTTTCCATTGTCAGTATATACCAAAAAAAATTCCTTTTCTAATCTTTTCAATTCAATAGTAATATTTCTTTCTTTAGGGCTTTTCTTTTCAAAAGATTCAATAGAATTAATTATTAAATTATAAACAATACTTTCAAAATCTGACAAAAAGATCTTTTTATATATTTCATCTTCAGGAGTTTTTATTCTCACAGTAATATTTTTTTGATTTAAAATAGGGTCTATTAATTTAACAATTGATTTTATAGTTTCACTAAGATTTCTCTTAGTTCTTTTTCTTCTGTCTTTCTTTTGATTAATGATAACACTTATCCACGACTTTAAAAATTCATCAGATTTCTCTAAATCCTTCAAACTTCTTTCTAATAAATAAGGATTTTTATCAATACTTCCTCTAATCACTTCAACTCTATTAGTTAAATTTGCCCTTATTGTTTTTAAATCGTGCACAATGGATGTTGTAATAAGTCCGTTTGTAGCCAATTCACGTAACAATTTATTTTCTGATATTAATTCAACTCTTTCTTCACGATAATATTCAACTGCTTTGGCAAGAGTTTCTGTCTTTTTCTCTATTATAGGGGGAATATCAGTGGTTTTCTTCTCATTGTCTATTTCTGACTGTTGATGTTTTTCAATTATTTCTTTGGCAATCTTATTAGCTTCTTTCTTTGTTGCATCCTTTTGATTTATGATGTCATTATACTTCTTAATATTTCTAGCTATATATGCTCGGTCTTTCTCAAACAAAGATATAATGCTTAATATCATTTCTTTAAAAAGAGCAAAATACTCGTTTTCTATTAATCCTTCACGGCTGGACTTATCTAAAATTTTGCTATTCCTTACTCTTGAAATAAATATTGTTCCTTGCCCTTGTTTATTACGAACATGCCAACGCCCAGAAGGATCTCCGATAGCTGCAGGGTTAGTTGCTCTTTTCGCATCTATTCCGAGCCAATCAAAAGAGTCAGATTTTTGATCTCCATAAGGCCTGACTAGAAAATTATCTCTATAAATCTTTATCCCATTATGTAATTCCATCCATTTATTCCTGTTGTTACCTATTTCTTTATAAAAGAACTCTTTTTTATCCTTTCTAGTCATCCCTAGTTTCATAAATGTATACTCAAACTTAAATGGGCCAACTTGTTTAACTTTTTCAATTTCTTTTACATCACTAATTTTTAATAGTTGGGAAATAGACTTCTCAATAAAAATTTTCTTTACTTTGAAATCTTCTTTTCTATAAGGCTCAACTTGAAACTCTTCTAACTTAAAAAGTTCCTCCGGAATTTTATTTAAATCATACTCATTTCTATATAAAGAAAGTTTAAAATTTTCTCCGTTAAAATCTGCCTCTATTCTATAATCAAATTCATCAGAAACTGGATTCTCTATAACAACATACCCTTTTTCTAGAGGTTTTTGTACACAAATAACATACTCTTTTTGTTCTGATGGAGGTATTAAAAATCCAAGAAAATCAAATAAAGCCTCTATATTTTCAATAGTCCAATTATCTCTTAAGTCGCTAATCTTTAAAATTGTTCCAGTTTCTAAATTATATTTAATATTCAATTGTTTTTCTAAGTCATAAATATTTTCTAATATCTCTTTTGGTATAACATCACTAAAATTTAAATCTAAATAGTCGAATTCCGCTTCTATTTCATCAATGGTTTTTCCGCTTTCTTCGAATTTAGACCAGTCATTTTTCCAAAGAATTAATTTTTCGTTAGTATTTTTCGTTAGCATCTCACATTTACTACCCAGACGATCTAAAGCAAATCTCCCAATTCCCTTTTCACCTGATTTAATTCTATTTTTAACTGACTTATAATTTTCTCTTTTATTATCAGTTCCGATCATCATCCAACAATTTTCTATTATATCTTTTGTCATACCAACCCCATTATCCAAAATATAAATACAATCTCTTTCAATATCAAAACATAAAAAACATAGTGTAGCATCTGCATCATAAGTGTTTTTTACCAGTTCAATGATTGCCCCATCTACCTTTGCAACACTTTCACGTCCTAATAATATAGTTGCTCGTGAAGAAATTTTATATTTCATTTTCTCCATTATTACAGCACCTCCTGTCTAAAAAACTCAAAATTATTAATATCTCGAGCAGTAATTCTTAATGAGCTACCACTAGCATTAATTCCAATAGATTTAACATATTGATAAAATGACTCACTTTCTAGTAATCTCTTAGCTATGTTTAAATTTAAATCACCTTTAGATACGATATAAATGCCTGAGTATGGAATACATTCTTTATTCAACTCATAAATCTTTACTTTTTTTGTTACAATAGTAGAGGTTAGAAGTTTTTCTTGGTTCAAATGTGCAAGTGCTTGGGTTCTTCCATATTCATACCACTTTACATTTTTATCGGAGTTCCTTCTAAGCAACTTATCTTTAAATATCTCTAAATATCGTGTTGTCTTTGGAAATTTTTTTTGAAATGTATCCAGAGAATATCTATGTAATTCTCCATTTGAATAAAAATAAGGAAATATGATTAGCTCATTTCGATTATAATTTAGCCCACGGGGACTGACTGCTTCACGTAGTACCTCTTTTTCTAGTTTTAAATCTCTAACTTTAATATATTCCCTCTGTGTTTCAAAATCTCTTATTACAAATGCCTCGTTTAATAATGTTGCAATGCTAATTGAAGCAGTAAAAAAATCACTAAATTTATATTTTTCTAATCGAGCTTCATCTTCTCCCACCTCAGAAAAAACCCATTTTCCAGTTAAATTTCTTTTATTTATTCTTATTGATTTAACTTTTTCGATATCAAAATATTCAACATCATTACATACTATTTCTTTATCAAAAATTAGTATTGCTGATGAAATTAGTGCATTATGAAATATATTTTGTACTGTAAAATCATATATTTTGGATAAATCATGGAGCATCATATCTCTTAATTTTTGAGCAAATACATTTTTAAATATGCTACTTGGAATAAGATATGCCATTTTTCCTTTATCAGTTAAACTATTTAAGCTAGCCTCAATAAAAGCATAACAATAATCAAACTTTCCTTTTGAGCATGATTTGAAATTTTCTCTGATAAAAACTCTTGTGTCTGCATCCAAATCTCTATAATTAATATAAGGAGGATTTCCAATTACATAATCAAACTTCATGTCTAGTTCTGTCTTTAATATGTCATTATTTAAGATATTCCACGAAACATTATATATACCATAATTCGCAGCCATAGAGTTTAAATTTTCTATACAACTAATTTGTTGAGTTGGATCTATTTCAACCCCAAATATATCTAATTCTAATCCACTTTTTATTTCTTCTAACAGAAAACTTCTTTCTAAACAATCCTCTATATACCTCCTAACAACCTCTATCAATATATTACCATCTCCACAAGCGTTTTCAATTACCTTCTTTCCACATAAATCTGAAATATACCCTACTCTATCTAACATTTCTACAACAATCTCTATAGGTGTAAAAACTTGACACTTTTTGTTCATTTACTTCCCCTTTTAAATTTATATTATAAAAAGATGAATAGACCTATTCACCTCGAGTATTAATATCTATTATATTTAAATTCCTTAAATCACTTGTATATGTAATTTATTTGCACCTTATTGTTAGATACACTTATTTCAAAACTGTTTTCAGTGTAGCCTTAAACCTTGCCTTTTAAATATGTTATTTTAGTTATCTATCACTATTTGTTTGAAGTATTTCAAATGCATTATGTTCCTGAACATAATTACAATTTAAATCTAAAAAGAATTCACCTATTACTATTTATTTCAAAGTTAACCACATTTTTAAGATGTTCATAAAACCTAAACAAATTTTAAAGCTCACTCAAACATAGGTACACAACAATACTAAATTCTTCACCCTGTGATAAACATAAATCGCTATTTTTGAAATAAAAACAACCCCTTAGAATATCATATCCAAAGGGGTATAGGGGTGCAACTTTATTTTCATTTTAATACTATAAACATCATCCCTACTCCACCGTCACACTCTTCGCAAGGTTACGTGGTTTATCCACATCACACCCGCGGTGAAGGGCTGCGTAGTAAGCGATTAGCTGTAATGGAACAACAGATGCAAGTGGTGCAAGTGCTGGGTGTACAGCTGGAAGGACGAAACGGTCGCCTTCGTCTTCTAGGCCTTTTAGTGAGATGACACATGGGTTTGCGCCGCGTGCAACGACTTCTTTGACGTTACCGCGAATGCTGAGGTTCACGTGCTCTTGCGTGGCAAGGGCAATGACCGGTGTGCCTTCTTCAATTAAAGCAATCGTGCCGTGTTTGAGTTCTCCGCCAGCAAAGCCTTCTGCTTGGATGTAAGAGATCTCTTTTAGTTTGAGTGAACCTTCAAGGCACACATAGTAGTCAAGTCCTCTTCCGATAAAGAATGCGTTACGTGTCACTGTGAAGAAGTCACGAGCGATTTGTTCCATTTCATCCTTTTGATCGACAAGGGCTTCCATTGCGTTTGCCACAATCCCAAGCTCTTTCACAAGATCAAAGTCAAGAGATTGACCATTTAATTCAGCTGCAACAGATGCAAGGATCGCAAGAACAGCGATTTGCGCTGTGTAAGCTTTTGTTGAAGCCACTGCGATTTCTGGTCCTGCATGAAGAAGCAATGTGAAGTCTGCTTCACGAGAAAGCGTAGATCCTGGTACGTTTGTGATCGTTAATGCTTTATGACCAAGTTCTTTGACTTGAACAAGTACAGCACGGCTGTCCGCAGTCTCCCCAGATTGAGAAAGGAAGATGAACAACGGTTTTTTCGATAGAAGCGGCATGTTGTAAGAGAATTCACTTGCTACATGAACTTCTACAGGTACTTTCGCCCAGTCTTCAATATATTGTTTACCGACAAGTCCAGCATGGTAGCTCGTTCCGCAAGCCACAATATAAATGCGGTCTGCTTCTGCTACTGCGCTTGCGATATCGCCAGCGACTGACAGCTTGCCGTTTTCGTCTTGATATTCTTGGATGATTTTGCGCATCACTAGCGGCTGTTCATCCGTTTCTTTTAACATGTAGTGAGGATATGTGCCTTTCTCAATGTCGCTTGCATCTAGCTCAGCGATATAAGAAGGACGTGTCATGATATCACCGTCAAGGTTTTTAATAATAACCTCGTCTTTAGTAACAATGACCATTTCTTTATCCATTAATTCCGCATATTCGTTTGTTACTTGAAGCATCGCCATTGCGTCAGAAGCCACAACGTTGAAATCTTCGCCGAAACCAACCAATAATGGACTTTTGTTTTTCGCCACATAGATTGTTTCTTTGTTTTCGTTATCGAAAAGGGCAATTGCGTAAGAGCCTTTTAGTTGAAGAAGCGTTTGACGGAAAGCTTCCTCTGTATCAAGACCTCTATTCACAAATTGTTCGATGACTTGAACAACAACCTCTGTATCTGTGTCGCTTTTTAGTGTGACGTCTTGTAAATATTCGCGTGTCAATTGTACATAGTTCTCGATGACACCGTTATGAACAAGCGTAAAACGGCCAGAAGCACTTTGATGCGGATGCGCATTTAGATGGCTTGGTACACCGTGTGTTGCCCAACGTGTATGTCCAATTCCTGCTGAAGATGCCACGTTTGCATCAACGACTTCACGAAGCTCAGCGATACGTCCTTTTTCTTTAAACACATGCACGCCATCTTCGTTTGCCACAGCGATACCTGCTGAGTCATACCCACGGTACTCAAGCTTCTCTAAACCTTTTAATAAGATTTCCTTCGCATCATTCTGACCAATATAACCTACGATTCCACACATAAATATTCTTCCTCCCGATCATGTGAAAGGGACAAAGAAAGCCTACTAAAATAGAAGGGACATTTCTTCGTCCCTCTCTACATGTTTATTTTGGGAGATCATGTGTATTCCCTTTGTACAAAGAGTCACCTCTTTGCTTTAAAGAAACACTTACGGCTGTGATCTCTATATTTGATCAGCCGGGAGGCATCCGCCGAAAAATTCGATAACCTCCATCCTCGTCAACTAAGCATCTGTCTCGTTCGATCGCTTAGTTCGGGCGCTATAATTATAAGAGTGGCTGAACATCTACCCTGCCTTTCCTGCTAGAATAAAAATCCAGTAACACAAGGATGATTGTACTATAAGGTCTGACCTCCGTCAATCACAATTTAGCGGGTGATCCCTTTCATGTGAGAAAGTGAGACCTCCCTACACTATATGCGATGAGGCTTGTCACGTTCTACCTTTGATGTGCTCTCTTATGTATGAAAGCAAACAGCAAATTGCCCTCGCTTATATGATTCGTATAGAACTTTCCTCTTATGACGTTTATTCGAAAAAAAAGCAAACCGCTACTTTGCGATTTGCTTTGATCAATTACTCAATACCCATTTCTTCTTTGACAACAGCCGTAATGCGAGCCACGTATTCATCACACAACTCTTTTGTTTTCGCCTCTGCCATGACACGTACAAGCGGCTCTGTTCCAGATGGACGAACCAGGATGCGTCCGTCACCGTTCATCTCTTTTTCAACCTCTTGGATCACAGCTTTTACTTTTTCATTTTCTTCCACTTTATATTTATCAGATACCTTCACATTCACTAGAAGTTGCGGGAATTTCTCCATTTCAGCTGCAAGCTCTGACAATGTTTTTCCTGTTGCTTTGAGTGTATTCACCAGCATGATCGCTGAAAGCATGCCGTCACCTGTCGTATTATAATCAAGGAAAATCAAGTGGCCTGACTGCTCGCCTCCGACATTATAGCCATCCTTTTTCATCGCTTCGACCACATAGCGGTCACCAACAGCGGTTTGAATGCTCTTAATGCCTTGCTTCTCAAGCGCTTTATAGAAACCAAGGTTACTCATGACCGTTGACACGACCGTGTCATCCTTTAATCGGCCTTCACCCTTTAGATAACGTGCGCATATGTACATAATTTGATCGCCGTCTACAATATCACCTTTTTCATCGACTGCAATTAAGCGGTCGCCGTCGCCATCAAACGCAAGACCAATATCGGCTCCTTTTTCTTTCACAAAAGCAGAAAGTGCCTCTGGATGAGTAGAACCTACGCCATCGTTGATATTCAATCCGTTTGGTGATGTTCCCATTGTTGACACATCTGCATCTAAATCTGCAAATAAATGTGTTGCAAGAGAAGATGTTGCACCATGTGCACAATCAAGCGCTACGTGAATGCCTGTGAAATCCTCGTCCGCTGTCTGCTTCAAGAATTGCAAGTACTTCTGACCGCCTTCAAAGTAGTCATTCACGGTTCCAAGATCGGCTCCCACTGGACGTGGCAATTCATCAACTGGCTGATCCATTAGCTGCTCAATTTCATTTTCCTGTTCATCTGACAGTTTAAAACCATCACCACCGAAAAATTTAATTCCGTTGTCTTGAACTGGGTTATGCGAAGCTGAAATCATGACACCTGCTTCTGCATCCATTGCCTTCGTTAAATAAGACACACCAGGTGTTGAGATCACACCTAAACGCATGACTTCAGCCCCAATTGAAAGTAAGCCTGCTACGAGTGCTCCTTCTAACATATGACCAGATACACGCGTGTCTCGTCCAACGAGTACCTTTGGACGTTCTTTATCCTTCGTGAGCACATAGCCGCCAAATCTCCCAATTTTAAATGCGAGCTCTGGCGTTAATTCGCTATTAGCCACACCCCTTACACCATCAGTTCCAAAGTACTTGCCCATGTTTCAATCGCTCCTTTTTTACCATTCAAGAGGACGCTGCGTCCTCTTTGTTATCTTCTTTGACCCGCTGTCTTTGACTTGATTCTTTTTTTGCTTTATCTTGTGTAGATTCCTTTTGACTCTTCTCTTCCTGATCATCATCGGATGATTGATCTTTCCGATCATTCGTAGAAGCCGGCTGATCTTCTGTATCAGTAGAAGTCAGTTTCACTTTGACCTTCGATCTAGATAAAGTCCATGTCACATTTTGAGGGCCATTCACTTGTACTTTGACCTCATGTGTTCCTTCGTTTAAGTCCCCGACATTGATATAGGCTTCAATATCTGAAGCCTTTAGTTTATCGATTGCACTCTTTGAACCTTTTGCTGTTAGTGTGAGACGCCCTGAAGACGGACTCACAAATGCAGAGCTAAGATCCTTGCTCAGACCCACGACAGAAATTGGGACATTATCGATCTTTTTTTCTTCAGCTGTTGCAACCTTCACTTTGATCTTAACAGTTTCAGGCGATACCTTTTTCACACCATCTGGCAGTGGAATGTCGGCATCAATCTCTGTATCATCTTTAATCTTGCTTAGGTCGAGCTTAACGCCGTCAATAAAATCAAGTGCATCCAGCACCTTTTGAGAACCGTAGACTGTCACCTCACTTGGGCTTGTCTCGATGCTTGAGATACTGATCCCATCTGGCAAGCTGCCCGTCCGCTCAATCTTAAACGGAACTTTCTTGCTTGGACTCGTAATCGGGACCGTAATATCTACCACAGACGGACTCACTTCGACTGGTAGCTCATTCCCACTGCTATCATACACAGTGAGCTTCGCTTCTTTCTCAATTTGCTGATCGACATCCTCTAAGTTCACAAATGCTTTAATGACAGAAATTTTGTCGATCACGTCTTTTGAGCCAGTAACCGTGACATTTTTCGGATTCACAATAGGCTGCTCTGGTGAATAGCCGTCTTTGATTTTATTTTGATTATAAAATTCCGTTTCAACAGGGAATTCAGCTGTCGTTTTTTCTTGTATCGTCACAGTCGTCACAGACGGATTAATCGTTAACGTGATTCCTTTCGATACATCTCTTGCCTTCAATTCGACTTTATGTGTACCTGTCGTCAGGTTTTGCATATCTGCGTAAATTTCAAAATTTTTCGTTTGTCTTGCTGTTTTCACAGCACTAGTTGATCCTTTAATCGTGACATTGACTGTCTGCGGCACACCAGTGACTACATACTTTTCGTCGTCATAATATGCTTTAACAGGAATGTCCGTTAAGGTTGCTTCGTCTGTTGTCGATGTTGGGAAAAAGGATTCACCGATTTTTTTCGGCGTGGGCGCTTGCGCTGAATTAACTGCACCATACAGCAATAAAGCGAAGACCAATGCAAGAAACTTAACGGCCCAGCGATTATTCAAAATCTTATCCATTTTTCTTGCCCCTCCAATACCATTTGGTCGAGGAAGCATCTTTGCTGTTCTTACTAAACTCAGCAATCAGCATTTCTTCAAGCGCTTCTTCTGTCAATTCTCGATGGAGATCACCATTTCTTGCGACACTAATGCCGCCTGTCTCCTCGGAGACGATGACGGTTAAACTGTCCGTTACTTCACTAATACCAACTGCCGCGCGGTGACGTGTACCGAGCTCCTTAGAGATAAAAGGACTTTCAGACAGCGGTAAATAACACGCTGCAGCTGCAATCTCATCACGCTTCATAATCACAGCGCCGTCATGAAGCGGTGTATTCGGAATGAAGATATTAATCAGCAGCTCAGAACTGACCTTTGCATTTAAAGGAATTCCGGTCTCTATGTAATCATTCATTCCAGTATCGCGCTCAATCGTTATTAGCGCGCCTATTCTTCGTTTTGCCATATAGTTAATTGCTTTTGTAATTGCCTCGATCGTTTTCTGCTGCTGTTCCTCTACAGGTGTTCCGCTTCTAGAGAAGAAACGGCCGCGCCCAAGCTGCTCAAGCGCTCTCCTTAGCTCTGGCTGAAAAATAATAATGATCGCAAGGAACCCCCACGTAATCGCTTGATCCATCAGCCATTGAAGTGTGTTAAGACCGAGATACGCACTTCCCATCCTGACGAGAACAATGACGACAATTCCCTTTAAAAGCTGAACCGCTTTTGTTCCGCGGATGACCATCATTAATTTATATATCACATACCAAACAACGAGAATATCAACAGCATTACCGAGGTACTGCAAAAAAGGAATATCCCCTAAAGCCATTTCCTCGTCCTCCAGAATTTTCAGTTATTCTTCGTTCGATTTATTTTTTATAAAAAAAGAGCCTATGTGTAAGTACATAGCGTGGCTATTATACCACATTTTGTTTCAGCAAGGAAAATAGTTGCCATATCTGGCTGGCATTCAAGTCTGTTCATCAATAGAAAAAGAGCAGTCCCCTTAGAGACTGCTCTCAAACTGTTTGATTTACTTTTGCTCCTCTGGACCAATGACCCGCATCACATCTTGTGCTGTAGATTTCATTTTGTACCAAACCCAATCAAACACTTCATTAATTTCATTGATTTGACCAGTGACTTGTCCGGCAGAAGCAGTCAGCTGTTCTCCATTGACGACTGTTACGTTCCCATCAACCTTGCCTTCTACAATCAGCTTGCCATTTTTCACAGTGACATCACCTTTGACGGTTTCCCCTTTAGGTACCGTCACTGTATCATTTTCAACCACGAGATTCGGCTGCTTTGACACACTGAAATTATGATCCGTATTCCAGCTTGTAAACAGACTGCCTCCCATCAATATGACAAAGAGGGCAGCGGCGACCATTAGCGGATGAGCTTTGATCCATCTTTGAATCGACACACGCTTTTTCTCCTTTGGAAGACCTGCCATCACCTTTGCAGTGAAATCAGATGGTGCTTCTATATGAGATGTACTCTGCACGAGCGCGATGGATTTCTCAATTTGCTGAAAATGAGTACGGCATTCCTCACACGATTGCAGATGGCTCTTTAATTCTTTTTCATCTTCGGGCTCTATGTCCCCGTCTAAATACTGATGCATAAGCAGGACGATTTTTTCCTGACAGCTCATCAAAATCACCTCACTCAAAGGTCTCTCAACTGTTTCCGGAGAGCCTCTCTACCCCTGTGTATTCTCGTTTTCACCGTACCAACTGGTATATTCAGAATCTCACTAATTTCTTTTAACGAGAGTTCATCAATATACTTTAATACGATGACCGAGCGATATTTATCGGGTAATCTTAAAATTTTTTGCTGAATGGTGCTCGATAATTCAAGCGACACCACCTCGTCCTCTGGCAAAATGCCGTCAGCCGCAATTTGAGAATACATATTCAGTCCTTCTGTCCCTGCAACCTCTGCATCTAAATAATAATCCGGCTTTTTTTTACGAATACGGTCGATGGTCAGGTTGGTTGCAATGCGGTACAGCCACGTGGAAAACTTACGATTCACATCAAAGCTCTCAATATTCACATAGGCACGAATAAACGCCTCCTGCGCAATATCTTCTGCTTCATGTGCATTCCCAAGCATACGATAGCACAGCTGATAAATTTTGTCTTTATACAGGTCTACGATGTCTGCAAATGCGTTCTGGTCGCCTTTTTTCACTTGCTTAATTCTCTTTTTAATCATTGTTTCCATAGTATATTCAACCTCTGCCTTCACCGGTCTTTATGTATACGAACCTCGTTCCAAAAGGTTTCATTCTCCTCTAAAAAATAGTGTAACAAATTTTTGACAGCATGTTACGCTTATCAGCCGGTAAAAACCTTAACATATCCTTAAATTTCCCCAAAATTAAAAAAGAACGGGAACAAGTCCCGCTCTATAATAGCTTTTCACCCATTAAAGAACCAATTAATGCAACTGCCGCTTCTGCTGTTTTATTTTTCTCATCTAATACCGGATTCACCTCAACAAACTCAGCAGATGTCAAAATACCTGCTTCCTCTAAAAGCTCCATTGCAAGATGACTCTCTCTATAACTGATGCCGCCAGCAACCGGCGTTCCCACGCCAGGGCACTCCGCTGGATCAAGGCCGTCTAAATCAAGCGACAAATGAACACCATCTGTTCTTTCTTTTAAATACGCAATGGCTTCCTCCATTACTCTCGTCATCCCTAATCGATCTATTTCATGCATCGTATACACTTTAATGCCTTTTTCTCTAATTAATGCCCGCTCTCCTTCATCTAAAGAACGAGCACCAATCAAGATCACATTCTCAGGCTTTACTTTAGGTGTATAACCGCCAATATTGATTAGATCAGCATGCCCAAATCCGAGACTGACAGCAAGCGGCATCCCATGAATATTTCCAGAAGGAGAGGTTTCCTCTGTATTTAAATCACCGTGTGCATCATACCAAATGACACCCAAATTTTCATAATGCTTGGCTACACCGGCTAGTGTACCAATTGCAATGCTATGATCCCCGCCTAAAATCAGCGGAAACGAACCTGACTGCACAATACTGCTAACCTTTTCAGCAAGAAGCTGGTTCGCGCCAGCATTCTCCGTTAAGTTTTTCAGTTTTTCACTTGTATAGAGACCTTTCTCATCATCTCTTTGCTCAACGGGAATATCCCCTAGATCCTCGACATCAAATGAAAGCGATTCCAATTTTTCTTTTACACCAGCACAGCGAATGGCACTCGGCCCCATATCGACGCCCCTTCTCATTTGACCGAGATCCATCGGCACCCCAACAATCGTGACCTTCTTTTGATCTCCCATATGTACATCCCCTTTCCGTTCATGCTTATATTTTACTTTCTCGGTGCCTTCTGACTCAACTCAACAATATTTTGAATAGTTATACATTCCAATCGTCAAAATAAAAAAAGACACCTTTTTAAAAAAGGTGTCTTAACTGGGCTAGCTGGATTCGAACCAACGCATGACGGAGTCAAAGTCCGTTGCCTTACCGCTTGGCTATAGCCCAAAAATGGTGGAGGGGGGCGGATTCGAACCGCCGAACCCGGAGGGAGCGGATTTACAGTCCGCCGCGTTTAGCCACTTCGCTACCCCTCCACATATGGAATTGATAAAAGAAAAACAGTGCCGGCAAGAGGACTTGAACCCCCAACCTACTGATTACAAGTCAGTTGCTCTACCAGTTGAGCTACACCGGCATATGGTGGAGGATGACGGGCTCGAACCGCCGACCCTCTGCTTGTAAGGCAGATGCTCTCCCAGCTGAGCTAATCCTCCACATGATGGTGACCCGTACGGGATTCGAACCCGTGTTACCGCCGTGAAAGGGCGGTGTCTTAACCGCTTGACCAACGGGCCAGTTTGTCAAGTTTACTGTTTCCGTGAAGCTGACAAAAGTTATTATATACAGGTTGTCCCCCTTTTGTAAAGGGGATTTTTATTTTTTTTATTTTCTAACTATTCAACCCTCATCAGCACAACATTTCAATTGAAATATAATTTCAGTATTTAAATATAATATTGAAATTTCATGTCATACTCAATATACTGAAAATGAAGAAATAAGGAGGTATGTCACATGCAACCATCTCAACTGCGTTCTTTGACAACAGAATCAAGAAACCCTAACACCATGAGAATTTCACAAGCAAGCCCGCTAGAAATACTCCAAATGATAAATGCGGAAGATATGAAGGTCGCTCAAGCCGTCAACCGTGTCCTTCCAGACGTAAAGACAGCAAGTGACTTTGCCTTTGAATCCATCTCGAATGGGGGCAGACTCATTTATCTAGGCGCTGGAACAAGCGGCAGAATTGGGGTAATGGATGCGGTCGAATGTCCACCTACCTATAGCATTTCACCTGATGTCATCGTAGGCATCATGGCCGGTGGAGACTCTGCCTTTTCACATGCAGCAGAAGATGTGGAAGACAGTGAAGAAGCTGGTCAAAAAGATTTAGAACACATCCACCTGACATCAAAAGATACGGTTGTCGGCATCGCGGCGAGCGGTAGAACACCCTATATCATTGGCGCTTTAAACTATGCTAGAACCATTGGAGCAAAAACAGTAGCCCTCAGCTGCAATGAACAAGCAGAGATTAGCGAACTAGCAGACTGCGCCATTGAAGTCGTCGTAGGACCAGAAGTCATCACTGGGTCAACACGAATGAAAGCCGCATCCGCTCATAAAATGATTTTAAATATGCTTTCCACCTCTGTCATGATCAGACAAGGCAAAGTATATGAAAACCTGATGGTAGATGTAAAAGTAAGCAATCATAAACTAAAAGAACGCGCCATCACCATCATTCAGCATGTGACCAATGCTTCCTACGAACAAGCCGTAAAAGCCCTTGAAGCAGCCGATTTAGAAGTTAAAACAGCCATCGTCATGCTCCAAACCAAAACAGATAAAAAGACAGCCAAAGACCTGCTCAACAAAGCAGATGGTCACATCGACAAAGCTATCTTACGTCATCAATCTTAAAGGAGGTAACTCATGTCAGCAGGCGGACTCACCCTACTACACACAATGAAATCAAAGCTTCCCCAATCTGAAAAAATCATTGCAGACTATATCCTTGCCCATCCTGACAAAGTCATTAAAAGCACAGTGAATGAAATCAGTCAGGCTGCCGGCGCAAGCAGCTCTGCCGTCATCCGTCTCTGTAAGTCTCTCGGGCTGGATGGCTATCACGATTTGAAAATGCGGATCGCTGGAGACTTAATGCACACTGATAAACAAGGCTACCGGGATATCGAACAAGATGAACCACTTCAATCCATTATTCAAAAGACAGCAGGAAACACCATTCAATCGATCAAAGATACAGCCTCTATTTTAAATGTAGAAGCTTTAGAAAAAGCTGTTCAACTGCTACTGAATGCAAACCAAATCCATTTTATCGGTGTGGGTGCATCTGGCATCGTCGCAGCTGATGCCCAGCAGAAATTTCTCAGAATCAATTATGCAGCCACAGCCTTCACTGACATGCACATCGCATCTACGGTCATCGCAAATGCTGGAAAGAATGACATTGTGTTCGGTATATCCTTCTCAGGAGAAACATTAGACATCATCCAAGCCCTACAGCTCGCAAAAGAAAACGAAGTGAAAACCATTGCTTTAACGCATCCAGGGCATACAAGCGTTTCTGCATTGTGTGATGTCCATCTATCAACGTCCGGTTCCAATGAAGCACCTTTTCGCAGTGCTGCCACTTCCTCTAGAATGGCACAGCTCTATTTAATCGATGTCTTGTTCCTCAGTTTAGCCTCCCGTCAATATGAACAGACAGCACAATATATTGACAAAACAAGGCATGCCATCCGCTCCATGAAACGAAAAACAAAGGGGGATTCAACATGAGTCATCAAAAAAAATATCAGCAGTTGGCGAAAGAAATCCTTTCACTCTGTGGTGGTTCTGAAAACATCTCTTCCCACACACATTGTATGACACGTCTCCGAATTACACCCATTGATCGTGAAAAAGTGCAAACCACCGCGATCAAAGAACTCGATGGCGTCATTGGCGTCGTCGAAGCGGAAACACTGCAAATCATTTTAGGCACAGGTGTTGTCAACCAAGTATCAAGTGCGTTTGAACAGCTGCTCAATGCCTCAGGTTCATATGACTTAAACAACGAAGCACAGAAAAACAAACAAGCCATTTCACAAAAGAACCGCACACCATTCAAGCTGTTCTTACGGCGGATCGCCAGCATTTTCATTCCCATTATTCCAGCACTCGTTGCATCGGGTCTTATTACGGGTATTACAAAAGCGATCGTGCAAGCAGGCTGGCTCGATGAAAAATCTCAAGCTGCGATTATCCTAACCGTTATAGGCTCAGGCTTGTTTGCTTATCTCGGTATATTAGTAGGAACAAACGCCGCAAAAGAATTTGGTGGCTCTCCTGCATTAGGCGCATTAGCAGGTATTCTCATCATTAACCCAGCTGCCGCTGATATTATGTTATTTGGCACTAATATTCTACCAGGCAGAGGCGGACTTATCGGTGTTCTTCTTGCAGCTATTTTTATGGCACTTGTTGAAACCCGGATCAGACGCTTCGTCCCGCAATCACTCGATATCATCGTCACACCAACCATCACACTACTCATTACAGGCATTTTCACGTACGTTATCTTCATGCCAGTCGGCGGATTTATATCTGATGCCATCACCTCTGGACTTACTTATCTATTAAACATTGGCGGTATTTTTGCCGGATTTGTTCTTGGTGCGACCTTCCTTCCTCTTGTTGTCACTGGACTTCACCAAGGCCTAACACCTATTCATATGGAACTGATTAATTCAATTGGAGATGACCCGCTTCTGCCAATCCTCGCTATGGGAGGCGCAGGACAGGTCGGTGCTGCCTTTGCCATTTATATGAAAACAAAAAAGAAAAAGCTGAAAAGAGCCATTGCAGGCGGACTTCCTTCAGGAATGCTTGGAATTGGGGAACCGCTCATTTTCGGTGTCACACTCCCGCTCGGAAGACCCTTCCTCACTGCTTGTCTAGGCGCTGGAATCGGCGGAGCATTTCAAGCCTATTTCCAAATCGCCACTAAAGCAATCGGGGTATCAGGTCTCCCATTAACCTTTATCGTTCACACACATCAAATGCTACTTTACTTAATAGGACTCTTCATTGCATATGTCGCTGGATTTATCTTCACATACTTATTTGGATTTCATGATGATATGGCTGTTGAATTCGAGGAAAATAAGCAATAGGAGGTCTAGCTCTTGAAGAAATATTTTCTCATCATCACAAGTCTGTTCATGCTCCTTGGGTTACCAGTACAAACATTTGCAACTAGCTCCCATCCTGTATCGTCTTTGTCTAAAACAGCACCTGAAGAATATCCCGTCTTAAAAAAAGCAAAACGACCGGAACAAGTAGGTTTTTCTTCTAGGCAGCTTAGGAAGGTTGATCACATGATTCAAAACGATATCAAAGCAGGATTTCCAGGGGCAGCACTCATCATTATCAAGGATGGTCAGATCGTCCATCAAAAAGCCTATGGCTACAGACAAAAATATAAAGGGACAACAGAACTCCAATTCTATAAGAAAATGAAAAAGAACACACTGTTCGATTTGGCATCCAATACAAAAATGTATGCCACCAACTATGCCCTGCAAAAGCTAGTATATGAACAAAAACTAGATGTAAATGAAAAAATACAAACCATCCTGCCTGACTTTCAAGATGAACCAGATGCAAAGGTAACCGGCAAAGATCAGCTTCGAGTCAAGGATCTTCTCACCCATTCTGCCGGACTGCCTTCCAGTGTTTTATTTTATAGCAAAGAGCAAGCGGGCTCTTTTTTCTCTCAAGATAGACAAACAACCATGAAATGGCTACCAAAGGTGCCTCTGCAATACAAGCCAGGTACTCAGCATATTTATAGTGATATTGATTACATGCTGTTAGGCATGATCATTGAGAAAAAAACCGGTATGCCACTTGATCAATATGTAGAGTCGACGATTTATCGACCGCTTGGTCTCAAACATACCATGTTCAATCCGCTGAAAAAGGGATTCAAGCCAAAGCATTTTGCAGCAACCGAGCGTCTAGGCAATACAAGAGATGGTGTCATTGATTTTGAAAACATTCGCAGGTATACCTTGCTAGGTGAAGTCCACGATGAGAAAGCCTATTACTCAATGGCAGGTGTCTCCGGACATGCTGGACTTTTCTCTAATACATCAGATATGGCCGTACTGCTTCAGCTGATGCTCAATAAAGGAGGCTATGGGAAAACAACCATCTTTGACCAAGCTTCTATCGATCTCTTTACGGAATCATCAGACACGAACCCAACTTACGGGCTAGGCTGGCGGAAAAACGGCAATACTGACATGGAATGGATGTTTGGGAAATACGCAAGTAAAGAAGCGTATGGACACACAGGCTGGACCGGAACGATGACTTTGATTGATCCAAAACACAATCTAGGCGTCGTCTTGCTGACAAATAAAAAACATTCACCCGTCGTTTCACCTGAAGTCAACCCAAATCAATTTGAAGGTGACCTTTTCCCAACTGGTACTTATGGAAGCATCATGACCGCAATCTACGAATCTTTTAAGTAAAAGGAGGAATTTGATGTTAAAAGCTCTGTTCCCCGCTGCACTCGTTTTGGCCCTGCTCACCTCTTCCATTCCAACGGAAAAGGTGAGCTCCGCCCCTCTCCCAACTGCCAAACAAATGGTTCAGGACATGTCCTTGGACGAAAAAATTGGCCAAATGCTCATGCCAGACTTTCGCAATTGGCAAGCAGAAGGTGAATCCGCTCCTACAGGCTTCACAAAAATGAATAAAGAAGTCTCTCACCTTGTAGAGAAATATCATTTAGGCGGTGTCATCTTATTTGCAGAAAATGTCGTTGATACGAAACAAACCGTCAAACTCACACATGAATTTCAACAAGTATCACCCAACATTCCTTTACTCATTTCCATTGATCAAGAAGGCGGAATCGTCACAAGACTACAAAAGGGAACACATTTCCCAGGAAATATGTCGATTGGTGCCTCTCGAAGTAAGAAAAATGCTTATGACACTGGAAAAATCATCGGCAAAGAATTAAACGCTCTAGGTATCAATACAAATTTCTCTCCTGTTCTTGATGTAAATAATAACCCGAATAACCCCGTCATTGGTGTCCGTTCCTTTAGCTCTGACCCTGAACTTGTCACGAGGCTTGGTCTGCAAACCATGAAAGGACTTCAAAAGGAAAAGACCATTTCCACATTAAAGCATTTCCCGGGACATGGTGATACAGCTGTTGATAGTCACTACGGACTTCCGCTTGTCGAACATGATCTAGATCGTCTTAAAAAGGTGGAGCTGTATCCGTTTCAACAAGCAATCAACGCAGGGGCAGATATGGTCATGACTGCTCATGTTCAATTCCCAGCCATTGATGACACAACGTATAAAAGCAAAAAAGATGGCGAGGACATTATGGTTCCAGCAACCTTATCAAAAAAAGTCATCACAAACTTATTAAAAGAAGACATGGGCTTTCATGGAGTGGTTGTCACAGACGCCCTCAATATGAAAGCGATTGCAGATAACTTCGGACAGGAAGAAGCTGTGGTAATGGCTATTAAAGCAGGCGTCGACATTGCCCTCATGCCAGCACCTGTCACGTCCTTAAAGACAGAAAAAAACCTAGAGAATGTGTTCAATGCTTTAAAAAGAGCAGTTCTCACAAAAGAAATCCCGATATCTCAGATCAATCAATCTGTCGAAAAAATCCTTCAATTAAAGATCAAACGCGGCATCATTTCCGCCAATAAATCAGTAAGCCTTGAGAAGAAAATCAAAAAAGCCACACAGCTCGTTGGTCAAAAGTCGCACCGAAAAGCAGAACAAAAAATGGCACGTGAAGGAATCACTCTACTTAAAAACAACGACAAAACCTTGCCTTTTAAGCCTAAAAAGAATGACAAAATCGTACTCATGGCACCATACGAAGATCAAACAAAAGCAATGTCCGTCACAATTGAATCTCTGATCAAACAGAAAAAGATCAAACCTGTGCAAATTCAATCATACGCATTTGCAGATAAGAGCTTCTCCAAAGAAACAGCCAAACTCATTCAAGATGCTGACTATGTCATTACCGGCTCTTACGTTGTCCAAAATGACCCGGCTGTGAATGATGGCGTCATTGATGACGGTGTACAGGATCCGAAAAAATGGGCAACGGCCTTCCCTCGTGCTGTCATGAATGAAGCAGCAGCACAAAACAAAAAATTGGTCATCATGAGTCTTAGAAACCCATATGATGCTGCAAATTTCGAGGAAGCCGACGCCTTACTGGCTGTTTACGGTTTTAAAGGGTACTCAAACGGACAATTCAATCAACCAAATATTCCTGCGGGACTAGAAGTGATTTTTGGAGCGGCCTCACCTAAAGGAAAATTGCCCGTCGCTATCCCATCAGTCACTCATCCTAATCAAACCCTTTACCCATTTGGCTATGGACTCAATTTAAAAGGCAAACAGATCAAATAGGAGGGATTCTCTTGAAAAAGACAGCAAGCTTGATACTCGCTAGCATTCTCATGATCAGCACATTGACCGCCGCCTCCCCCGCAGATTCAGAACGAACAGATACAAAAGGAAAAAAAGCAACAGTCAAAACAGGTATCGAAACATTACTCTCAAGTAACCTCTCTTGGCTTAAAGGGAAAAAAGTAGGGCTTATTACGAATCCTACAGGCATTGATGCAAACATGAAAAGCAGTGTCGATCTGCTATTTGAACACCCCGATATTAAACTGACTGCCTTGTATGGGCCTGAACATGGCGTCCGTGGTGATGCACAAGCAGGAGAAGGCGTCGAATCGTATACCGACGAAAAAACGGGCCTGCCTGTTTATTCTCTTTATGGAAAAACAAGAAAGCCAACTCCTGAAATGCTCAAAAATGTAGATGTCCTGCTATTTGATATTCAAGACGTTGGTACTCGTTATTACACCTATATTTACACGATGGCGTATGCAATGGAAGCAGCTAAGGAAAACAATATTCCATTTGTTGTCTTAGATCGTCCAAACCCAATAGGCGGGCTAAAAGTAGAAGGACCTGTATTAGAACCAGAACACGCCTCATTTGTAGGTCTCTATCCCATCCCATTAAGACATGGGATGACAACTGGAGAACTTGCATACATGTTTAACAAAGAGTTTCATATCAACGCTGATGTAAAAGTGATCAAAATGAAACATTGGAAACGATCCATGACGTTCGATGACACGAAGCTGCCGTTCGTCCTCCCTTCACCTAACATGCCGACCGTTGATAGTACCTTTGTTTACCCAGCAACAGGGTTAATCGAAGGTACAAACGTTTCTGAAGGCAGAGGAACGACAAAACCGTTCGAACTCATTGGCGCTCCATATATCAATAGCAATGAGCTAGCAGATCATTTAAATGGGTTAAAACTAAAAGGCGTTCAATTTAGACCTGTCTCATTTACCCCTACCTTTTCAAAACATGCCGGGACTTTGTCTCACGGGGTACAGCTTTATGTCACAGACCGAAAATCATTCGAAGCAGTCAAAACAGGTCTATCCATCATCAAAGCAATACATGACTTGTATCCTAATGACTTTCAATTCCTACAAACAGGCAGCTTTGATAAACTCATCGGGAATAGCTGGATCAAAGAAGAAATCAATAAAGGCACTTCCATCAAACACATCATGAAACAATACCACCATGATCTAAAGACATTCGAAAAGAAACGGAAGAAATACCTCATCTATTAATCGCAAAAAAGCCTCCACCTTCTTAAAGGTTGGAGGTTTTTTCATGATAAAGACTTAGTCACAGCAGGTACTTTCAGCTCGAAACGATGAAGTAAAAAGCCAAACAAGGCTGCAAGCACTTGCTGAAACAGCATGCCAATCACGACAGGAACAGCAACAGCAGGCGGGAAAAAGCTAATGGCAAGCACAGCACCCGCGCTAATGTTCCGCATACCGCCCGTATACACAATCGCCACAATTTCTCCTTGGGTACATTTCATCGCCTTTCCAATCAACCACGCAAACGCATACCCACTCATTGCAATGAAAAAGACAGTCGCTGCTTTGCTAAAAAATGCAGCATCCAGTTCACGCAAATATGGGGCGACAACAGAACTGTTAATCGATACGACAACAAACAAGCCTAATTTTGAAAAAGGAGCCAAGGTCTGACTCATTGCTTTTATCACCGATGGCTTTGCATACTGACGAACGAGCATCCCTAAAATAGAGGGCAGCACCACCATACCGAATAGTCCTTTCATGATCGCCACCATGTCCATGTGGACCTGTGTACCAACGAAGATTGACAAGCTTACTGGTACAATCAATGGCGAAAGCAATGTATCAATTAATATGATAGATAACGTTAACCCCACATTCCCTTTATACATTGCCGCCCATATTAAACTAGACACACCTGTCGGAATCACCATCGCAAGCGTCAAACCGGTGATCGTCATAGAATCGCCCGCAAATATCAAATGCCCCGCTGACCATGCATAAAGGGGCATCAGCACATGCAAAATCATAAACGATAAAATCAAAGGCAATGGATGCATCACCGTATGTTTTAAAGCTGAAAAAGTAGATGACAAGCTCCCTGAAAATGTCATCACAGCAAACACCCAAGGCACCAAAAAGGTGAAATCTTTTAAATACGCCGCCAATAATACACCAAATAGCACGCTGACAGGCGTAATGAGCGGCATCATCCGGCCGAGCACCTGATTCAAACGGACAAGCATGCCGGCCACCTCCATCCTTCACTTTCTTCCTTGTTCTATTGTAACAAACAGAAAAGTCTTTTTAAGATCCGATCACTTGTTTCATAAGTTTTTGACTAGACGTATCCATTCCAACTACGTCCACCTCTACACCAGCTGTACGATATTTTTCCTTCACACGTTCAATTGCGGCCACACCTGATTCGTCCCATATACGCGCTTCAGACAAATCAATCACAACCGTGTTCAGGTCGTTTCCATGATGGAAGGCTTGAATCAATTCAGTCACGGAAGCAAAGAAAATTTGACCCTTAATTCGATAAACCCATGTACCAGCTTGGCTTTCTGTAGAGGTAATATGGAGTTTTGATATTTTAGCCACAAAGAATACGGCACTAAGCAGCACCCCTGCAAAAACACCCTTGGATAAATCATGAGTGAACACCACCGTCACGACCGTGACAAGCATCACAAGAGAATCTGTTTTTGGGTTCTTTTTCAGCTGCTGGAATGAACTCCAATCAAAGGTACCAATAGAAACCATGATCATGACAGCCACAAGAGCAGCCATCGGAATTTGAACAACCACATCACCGAGCACAAAAATCAATACCATTAAAAATGCACCAGCCACAAAGGTAGAAAGCCGGCCTCGTCCCCCTGCCTTTGTATTAATCACAGATTGACCAATCATCGCACAGCCAGCCATACCGCCAAAAAATCCTGCCACCACATTGGCAATTCCTTGGCCTCTCGCTTCCTTATTTTTACGACTAGACGTTTCCGTCATATCATCTACAATTTGTGCTGTTAATAAAGATTCAAGTAAACCAACCATCGCAAGTGCTAAGGAATAAGGAAAAATGATAGCAAGTGTTTCCCAGCTAAACGGTACATTGGGAATAAGAAAAGTTGGCAAAGAGCTAGGCAACTCTCCCATGTCTCCAACCGTTCTGACATCAATATGCCCAAATACAGCAATCATCGTCATCACAATAATTGCAATAAGTGGAGAGGGAATAACTTTTGTGACCATCGGCAATACATAAATGATCAACAATGCTCCACCTGTCATGATATACATAGCCATGGATTCCCCAACGAAATGCGGCAGCTGTGCCATGAAGATCATAATTGCCAACGCATTGACAAAACCAACCATCACAGACCTCGGAATAAATTTCATCAGACGAGACACTCGGCAAAGTCCAAACAAAATTTGAATCAGTCCTGTTAAAATCGTAGCCGCAAACAAGTACTGCAATCCATGATCGGCTACCAAATTAACCATAACCAGAGCCATAGCCCCTGTAGCGGCCGAAATCATACCTGGCCGTCCACCAACAAACGAAATGACAATGGCAATACAAAACGAAGCATACAACCCAATCTTTGGATCAACGCCCGCAATAATCGAAAACGCAATCGCCTCAGGAATTAAAGCCAGAGCCACTAAAATACCCGCCAGCACATCCTGACGCACATATCCAAACCATTCTTGCTTTACAAATAAATCTTTCAAACCATCTACTCCTTTTTATATACATACCGTACACGGAAAAGAAGATCATTCAAACCTGGAGATGAGGAAAGGAAAATAAACAATGCTTCACTTTCGGGGAAAAAGAGGAACGTACAGAGTCTTTTGTTAGAGAGGATAATCATCACTTTAGTAAGAATATAGGAAAGGAACTAAGGAATCAAGCACAAAAAGAAGGAATGTGTAGAAAATTGATACAAAGCTTACTTACCAATCGATTTATTCCATTCATGAGTCTATTTGTCACTGAGCATGTCCAACATTTAAAGCAAACAACAAAAGCTCCTGTTCTCTATGATCAGAGGCTTTACCTTTTTCACTTTTTCAATGCTTTTTGAAGAGCTGCTTTTATCTTCGAACCGTTCCATCTTTTATATGGCACAACGTTGACCAATAGAATGCCTTGCTCTGTCATCAACTAGACGAATTAGCATTGTACGTTCTCAACTACCTTTTTGTATTTAAATAAATAGTGGGAGCGATTCGCAAAAAAGCACGACATAAGAAAATTCATTTGCATGATATGCGTCACACTCATGCTACTATGCTAATAAATCAAATCGGCAAAATATCTGGGTTTAATATCAAATCTGTCTATCATCGTTTAGGTTATGCAGAAGCTATATCAAACTTATTGCAAATTCGATAATGCGTCCCCATTGCGTCCCCTAGCAATTAAAAAAGACATAAAAAAAAGCCTTCTCATAATCGAGAAACCTTGTCAGAACAATATTTAGAGGAAAGCTTCCAAGCGGGCTCGAACCGCTGACCTCTTCCTTACCATGGAAGTGCTCTACCTACTGAGCTATGGAAGCATGGCTCCGCAGGTAGGACTCGAACCTACGACCGATCGGTTAACAGCCGATAGCTCTACCACTGAGCTACTGCGGAATGGATAAAGTAACTTCTTCCATTGGAAGGATATAAACAAA
>NZ_JBLUWC010000001.1:79249-141119 GCF_048270685.1 Bacillus sp. AK25 | reverse complement strand
CCATAGGATTTTTTTATAAAAACTCGAATTAACAGGTACGTTTTGTCTTGTTTAGTTTTCAAAGATCATCTTCGCCGTTCTTAGCGGCTTTAATAATATAACATTTCGCTTCATCTTATGTCAACAACTTTTTTCAAGTTTATTTCCCGAAGCGTTTGTGTTTGTCACTGTGTGTCAGCGACGATTAATAATATATCACGAAAACATTCTGTTGGTCAACGCCTTTTCAGAACTTTTTTTAAAATAGTTTTATTGTGCATGTTAAACCCTTGTCCTGCATACAATCAAGTAACAATCTTGGACAAGGCAGGAGTGTTTGAATTGAGTCGATTATATGTGTTGCCTATTAAACGGCTGAAGCAAGTAGTCATTATTCTTGTAACAGCCCTTGCAGCTGCAACCTTTTTTTATGTACAAAAGGCACCGCCGCTGTCGGTATTTAAAACAGAACAAGGACCCCGAGCGATTTATAAAGGAGAGACCTCATCAAAACATGCATCCCTTACGTTTAATATTGGCTGGGGAGATGAGAAGGCTGTTCCTATTTTAAATGTCCTCCGAGAGTACGATATAAAGAACGCCACTTTCTTTCTGTCTGCTTCTTGGGCTGAGCGTCACCCAGATATCGTGAAAAGGATTAAAGAGGACGGCCATCAAATTGGCAGCCTTGGCTATGCATATAAAAATTATAGCCAGCTGGAAGAAAACGAAATTAAGCGAGATCTTGTCCGTGCACAAAATACATTCCAAAAGCTTGGACTGGAAGACATTCAATTATTAAGACCGCCAACTGGGCAATTTAATGAAACGGTATTGAAAATTGCAACACAGTATGGCTATACCGTTGTCCATTACAGCATCAATTCTCAAGATTGGCTGAACCCGGGCGTCGACCAGATTGTTCATAATGTAAATGATCGAATGAAAAGCGGAGACATCATTCTCCTTCACGCCTCAGATTCAGCCACCCAAACCGCTCAAGCCTTACCAGCTATTTTAAAACACTTAAAAGACAAGAATTTAAGAAACGTCACGGTTGGCGAGCTTATCTCTAATACAAAAACAAAGTCAACTGAGGTTAAGTAGCTTTTGCTTTTGAAAACCGCGGCATAGCTAATAACTGAAACGCATTACAACCTAATAGCGGAAATAGCATTAAATACAGCCAGTCCTCTTCATTGACTCTAAGCGCCGGAAACCATTCTAGCGACGTGATGACGACCATGAGAAACATTGCAGAAATAAATGTTTTCTTAGAGGACTGCTGCTGTTTAAAATAAGACACGATCAATGCAAACACACCGATAAAAACAGGCAGCCACAAGTATGGAAGAAATGATTCATTCTCCCCGAAAAACAAAAACCGCAAATAAGCTAAATCAAACAGCACGAAAATCACAAGGAATAACTGAATGGTATTCCATAAAGTATGCGACCTAAAAATCTCCAGCGCAAACCGGTGCACTGTCAAAAAGACAACAAACCCCATCTGACTGATTACACTAAAGATCATCCCCACACCAATAAACCAAAATAACACAGACGCAATCTCTAAAATCTCAAACGATACAAACAGCTTCTGATATTTCCCCCACTCCAGCGCAAAACCTACCACGCTTGTAATGACCGCTCCAACAGCCAGCACAGAGAAGAAAAAACGAACTAAATCCCGACTTTTCATTGAATTGACCCAACCCCTATTTTTGTTATGTATAAATTCACGTGAAACATTCATATTAAAAGTAAGACATGTAACGAAAGGAGCCACAGTATGTCAAAAGGCATCTTGCGTATAATGAGCTGTTTTCTTCTTTTATCTCTAACAGCTTGTGCTCCCAAAACCCAATCCTCATCTAATATGGACTATGACGAAACGAAAAAAATGGTCGTCGATATTTTGAAAACAGATGACGGTAAAAAGGCCATTCAACAGTTATTAAATGACGAGGCAATGAATGAAGCTTTGGTAATGGATGAACAAACTGTGAAAAAAACAATAGAGAAAACACTGACTTCTGATAAAGGCAAAGAGTTCTGGAAGAAGGTCTTTGAGGATTCTAAATTTGCCGAGACTTTCGCAAAATCCATGCAGCAACAGCATGAAAAAATGTTAAAACAATTGATGAAGGACCCTGACTATCAACAAATGATGATGGATATTCTCAAGGATCCTGAAATGGAAAAGAAATACGGTGAACTGGTCAAAAGCAAAGAGTTCAGAAAGCACTTAGAGAAAGTCATCACAGAAACATTGAGCAGCCCTCTCTATAAGAAGAAATTCGAAGATGAGCTAAAAAAAGCAGTCTCTGAAAGCAGCAATGATTCCGGTTCACAAGGAAGCGGCAGTTAAACATCACCCGAGTGGCACAAGGTCCACTCGGGCTTTCATTATGCTTTCACTGTTAATTGTTCAATTACTTTATTGGCAATGTGTTGATACACTTCCCCTGTCGGATGACTCGCATCATAGACAGAAGGTGCAAAATCGTCCTCATTCCAATCAGGCTGTCTTAAAGGGATTTGACCAAGGACTGATACGCGCAGCTCCTCCGCCAGCTTGTCCCCGCCGCCCTTTCCAAAGACATATTCCTTCTCACCTGTTTTTTTGCTTTCATAGTAACTCATATTCTCAACGACCCCTAGCACCTCGTGATCTGTTTGCAGTGCCATTGCGCCTGCTCTAGCAGCAACGAATGCCGCTGTTGGATGCGGTGTCGTCACAATGATTTCTTTACAGCTCGGAAGCATCGTATGAATATCAAGTGCCACATCACCTGTTCCAGGCGGAAGGTCTAATAGTAAGTAATCTAATTCTCCCCACTCTACTTCGTGGAAGAAGTTATTTAGCATTTTACCAAGCATCGGTCCTCTCCAAATGACCGGTGCATTTTCTTCAACAAAAAAGCCCATTGAAATCACTTTGACGCCAAAGCGTTCCACAGGAATTATCTTTTCCCCTTTAACTGTCGGTCTGACGGTGATTCCCATCATATCCGGTACACTAAAGCCATAAATATCTGCATCAATCAGTCCCACTTTTTTTCCTAGACGAGCCAGTGCCACAGCCAGGTTAACGGAAACAGTTGATTTCCCAACTCCGCCTTTTCCACTCGCAATCGCTAAGAACACAGGCGGATTTTTAGAGTTGAGCAAATTTTCTTCCTCATCCTGTGACGGCATAAACTTTTCAAGCGTTTCTTGAGGCAGTTCTTCAAAACGAAGTCCTACAGTGTTCGCGCCCGCTGCTTTTAAAGCTTGTACGATGTCTTGCTGCAGCTTCATCTGCTCAGCAGTGCCTGTTTTGGCAATCGCCACTTTTAAGCTCACATGCTCTTTTTCAGGCTTTAGGCTGATTTCCTTGATGGCATCCAGCTCACCAAGCGGTATATGAAGGAAAGGTTCGTCCATCTTCCCAACTAGTTTTCTCACATCATCTTGTCCGATCATAGCAGAACCTCACCCTTTATTGAATTCGTTTACAATTCAAGTATATCATACATATCCTTACAATGTCTGTCCTCTTTGCCTGCGATAAACAGGAAAAAGCCCCTTATTCAGGCGGCTCTTTTTGCTCTGTTAAATATCTGAGAATGCCTTTATAAATCGAAGCAGCAATTTGATCCTGATATTTAGGAGTCGCCAGCTGACCAGCCTCTTTTGGATTCGATAGAAATCCGATTTCGACAAGCGCTCCTGGCTTCGTGACATTTTGCATTAAATAAATCCCATTGATTCGCTTCGCCTTGCGATCTGTGTTTTCAAGGTTGTTGCGCAATTCATCTTGAATGAACTTCGCTGCTTTTTCATTCTCTTCATACTTTCCGTAAAAGAACGTCTGTGCCCCGCTCCATTTGTTCGATGGAATCGCATTTAAATGAATACTTAAATAGAGATCTGCTTCAGATTCATTGATGACTTTCACACGGTTTCTCAAATCCTCCGCTTTCTTTCGGGCATAACCCTTTGTATTCTTTGATGATAAATCAGAGTCATCTTCCCGTGTCATGAGAACAAGCGCTCCCTGCTCCTGCAAATAGTCTCTTATCTTCATGGACACATCCAGTGCAATCTCTTTTTCGAGCAACTCGCCGCCAACAGCACCGCCATCTGGACCGCCGTGACCCGGATCTAAATAGATGATCTTGCCGCTCAAAGGCAAGTTCCACGATTTCCACGAATCATCATTTAGAAACTGAAATCTGAATAAGAATAAGAGGACAATAAACCCGATTAAAAACCCTGTCCATTTCAGCTTTCTTTTCATCCCTGTCCCTCCCATACACCATTATTTTATAGATATGGGACAAGGGCTGGAAATATGCTTAGTGCAGTCGAAGCTTATGCCTTTTTTCTGATTCCCGAAAGCCTTCCTTCCACCATATGCTTAAAAATTCCTTCGCAAATGGATACAGACACGACATCTTACGCTCCATTCGAAACATATTCCCCCACGATTGCAAACACCCTGCTAGCTCCTCAACCAGCTCATCTTCTTCATGAACTGACCGCTTTTTTATATCATCGAATGATTCACCATACTTACTAGCCTCACCGTATCTCCCACCTGCTAAAAAAGCCTCAATGGCGAAATCGATACAGCCATCACTCATAATCCCAGCTGGATCATCTGCAAATGGGAACAGCTTCTTCGTGAATTTCTCTGAAGCGACCGTCACCTGTTGAAGAGACAATGTACGCAACAGCTTCTTTTCAAGCGTGACATCTCGTTTTGTTTTCAATTGATAAAATGAAAGAACTTCTGCCATGGACTGAACTCCTTTTTTTCTTTGTATTGTTCGTTGGTTTGAACAAAACATGCAGTTCAGTAAATGGAAATGATGAAATAAGTGGTTGAAATGGGATCTTGTGATATAATGGGTTTTTATATAGAAAGAATGATAAAGGGGCAAAATAAATGAAAAAGTGGATGTATATCCTACTACTAATCACAGTCATTCTATCCGCTTGCAGTAGTCAAGCCAGCGAGAAAGAGAGTGACATCAAAGGAATAGAAGACATTTCCTTAAAACAGCTTTCTAAGCACAAAAATTCTTATATTGGAGACAACGGAGCAGTCGGCGCTATTTTATCAGATCTTCCAGGTAACGTGATTCGCGAATATGAAATCGTAGATGAAAAAGCGCTAAAAGTGACATACGGCGTGAAAGAAAATACCAATGATACAGAAGAACAATTTGATTCATTTTGGTTTGATAAGAAGGATACCATTGAAAAAAACTACTTATATAATGGATTGGCACTTTTTATTCTTATCGATAACGTGGAGCAAGTGACACTCCAGATGAACGCTAAAGACGAGCCATCCGTCACGTTTAAAAGAAAACAGCTAGAAAAAAAGCTGCCTCACTCTTTTAAAGTGTACAAAGACGATACAGCGCTTTGGCAAAAGGAACTGGTTGATGGGGTTGTGAAGTCAAAAGATAAACGTCAAGATGTATACAAAGCGTTTCCGGTGAAACAATCATAAAAAGCAGAGGGATGCCACCTTCTGCTTTTTATTTGAAATCAAGCTGCAGTTTCATCCCATCATGCGTGGCTTCAAACCCTAATTTTTCATAAAAATGTCGTGCTTCTGGCCTCTGTTTGTCTGTTGTCAGCTGAATCATATGACACGCGTGGTCTCTTGCGCGTTGAATAGCCCATTTGATCAACAATGTGCCAATTCCTCTTCCTCTATGAGTCGAGGCTGTACGAACTCCTTCTATTGAAGCTCTCCATCCTCCTTGATACGTTAGAAATGGAGTCATTGTTAATTGGAGAACCCCGACTACCTCTTCCCGATCACAAGCCACGATTAGTTCAATATTGGGATCCGCTTCGATCGAATGAAAGGCATTGAGATAACTTTCTAATAATGGACGAGTGTAGCGTTCTCTCTTTTGGCCTAATTTGTCATCTGAAAGCATCAAAACGATGTTGTCGAGGTCTCCTTGGACGGCTTCTCTAAATGTCAATTGATTCAGATTCAATGAACACACCTCCTATCACGGAATGGAAACCTTTATTCATTTGCCAAAATACCAATTAATAGCGTTCTCATATAAAATTCTATCCACCGCTTCCTCATCAAACATCCGTTGAATCAATTCAATATCACCGTATTCAAATGGCCGTTTTGCCCTTGTAGAGGGCAGGTCTGTACCAAACATCAGTGCATCAGGATTCGCTTGATAAATAGACGTCAATGCCTGTTCAACCTTTAAATCTACACGTCCAAAGCCTGTTGCTTTCAGACGAACACCTTTTTCAACCAGCTTGAGCAAATGCGGCAAGCCTTCTTCCGATAAGCCTAAATGATCAATCGAAACGGCCGGCAGCTGTTCAAGCGTTGATGAGATGTCAGGGAGATGCTTAGCGTCTATGTAAATCTCACTATGCCAGCCCACCAGCTCATACACCCTTCTCGCAAAATAGTCGAGCTTTGAAATATCCTCCGAACCGCCCCGCTTCACATTAAAACGTAAAGCTTTGACCCCATGTTGATCCAAATGAACAATCTCATCGTCAGTTGCTGTAAAAGGTAATTGTGTCACACCGCAAAAAGTCGGTCCCATTTCATCTAGTGCTTTCAACATATAGTCTTGATCAAAACCCTGAAATGACCCTGACACAATCGCTCCACCTACAATCCCCAAATCAGCCGTCTCTCTCCTATAATCATTCACCACATAACTCGGCGGTGTATATCCTTGGTTTTCTTGAATAGGAAAATCAAAATCAATGATATGAAAATGTGCATCAAAGATCCTCATGCCCGCGCCCCTCTTCTGCTTATTTGACCTGATTATATCAATAGAGAAAGCCAAGGGATATTTGGAATGACGAATTACTTCATATCATGAAAACTTATCAAGTTTTCCATTCCTCTCGTAAGATGGCATAGTAAAACTCATCCCACCACTCATTTCCTTGTGGTATACATTTTTTAAAATATCCCTCTCTTCTCATCCCCATTTTCTCCATCACTCTCCACGATGGCACATTTTCAGGCTGACAAGTGGCAATGATTCGATGTAAATTCATTGTGTGAAAGCCATGATGTAGGACAGCAAATGCAGCTTCTGATGCATAGCCTTTGTTTTGATATGCAGAATTGAAGACCCAGCCAATTTCATATGTGTGCTCACCAAAGTAAGGATGAAACACGATATGCCCGATGCATGTATGATCTTCTTTTAATAGAACAGCAAAATTCTTGCCCGTCTCAAGACGATTATTTTTGACAAATTCCTGCGCCTCTTCTTTAGAAAAAACACCTTCTGGCATATACTTCATCACCGCTAGATCAGATGTATATGCATAGACATCCTGCCAATCATCCTCAATAAACGGTCGAATGAGACATCTTTCTGTTATTAGAATCATAAATGCCATCCCCCTTTAACATCATTTTTTAAACAGAAACCTGACTATGATCCTATTTTATATGTTTCCAGACAGAAAAAAACACAAATAAAAAAGCACCAGCAAGATGCTGATGCTTTTCATATAGGGTTTGCCTGTACAAACCCTTGTAAAACGTCCATACAATATAAAATTGATTAACGTTTTGAGAACTGAGGTGCGCGACGTGCGCCTTTAAGACCGTATTTCTTACGCTCTTTCATACGAGAGTCACGAGTAAGAAGTCCAGCACGTTTAAGTGGTGTACGGTACTCAGGATCTACTTCTAGAAGAGCACGAGAGATACCGTGACGAATTGCTCCAGCTTGACCAGAGAATCCACCACCGTGAACATTTACAAGAACATCGTAGCTGTTAGCTGTTTCTGTGATGTTCAAAGGCTGTTTCACGTCTTCGATTAAAGCAGCGAATGGAATGTATTCAGTAATTTCACGATTATTAACGACGATACGGCCTTCACCTGGAACTAAGCGAACGCGCGCTACAGAACTTTTACGACGACCTGTACCGTAATATTGAACCTGTGCCAAATTGTTAACCTCCCTTATAATTAACCGCGAAGTTCGTAAACTTCAGGTTGTTGTGCTTGATGTGGATGCTCAGAACCACGGTACACATTTAATTTTTTGAACATTTGACGACCTAGTGGACCCTTTGGAAGCATACCTTTGATAGCAAGCTCCAACATTTTTTCAGGGTAGTTTGTACGCATCTCAAGAGCAGTTCTTTGTTTCAAACCACCTGGGTGCATCGTATGACGGTAGTAAATTTTGTCCGTCAATTTCTTACCAGTTAATTCGATTTTCTCAGCATTGATGATGATCACGTGATCACCTGTGTCAACGTGTGGTGTATAAGTTGGTTTGTGCTTACCGCGCAAAAGTGATGCTACTTCAGTAGAAAGACGACCTAGAGTCTTGCCTGCCGCATCAACCACTAGCCATTTGCGCTCAATTGTGCTTGCGTTCGCCATTGGTGTTGTACGCATGAGTTTCCCTCCTAAATAAATCAATGAATTTTCCTGAATCAAATGCTACGTTCTATTTCAAAACACAGATAAGTCTTCCGGGGCTTATTTGTGGGGTTGAAATACATACCATATGATATCTTATAACTTTCTGCTTCCTGTGTCAAGAACATGTTACACCTGGTTTAGTTGTCATAGAAAACTTCCCATAAATACAGTCCGTGACTGGGCGCAGTCTTGCCTGCCGCTTCGCGATTTCGGGCGGCAAGCATGGCTTTTATCTCCTCAGGGTGAAATTTACCAGAACCAATTTCAAGTAACGTGCCGGCTATAATTCGCACCATGTTGTATAAAAAGCCATTCCCTCTCACACGCATTTCAAGCCCGTCTGAGACGTTTTTCCACTCAAGGGCGTAAATCTCCCTCACCTTGTCTTGAACCTCTGTATTGGCCGCACAAAAGCTTGTGAAATCGTGTGTGCCAATGAGGTGCCCAGCAGCTTCTCTCATTTTGTCGACATCCAACGGGTAAGGATAGTGACAGGCATACTGTCTCGTAAACACATTTTGGTGCGTTTCCGTTGAGACCCTATAACGGTACTCCTTCGACACAACACCAAATCTGGCATGAAACGACTCATCCACTTCTTCAGCCTTTAGAACACGAATGTCATCTGGCAGCAAGCTGTTGAGGGCAAACGGCCATCTCTCCATCGGGATGGCAAGCGGGGTGTCAAAATGGATGACCTGCCCCTTTGCGTGAACGCCACTGTCTGTCCGGCCAGAAGCCACAATCGGAATCAGTTCGTCTTGTTTATGCATTCTAGCAAGGGCAGATTCAATCTCCGTCTGAATGGTTCGCTGTCCTGGTTGCACTTGATACCCTTTAAAATGTGTCCCATCGTATGATACGGTACATTTTACTTTCATCTAGGCATCACCTAATTTCTAAGCAGCACAAGGAGTGCTGTTAACAGGATGAATAAAAGCAACGTGAACGTGTCTTTCATGCCCCAGACAAGCTGACGGTATTTCGTACGCCCTTCTCCCCCGCGGTAGCCTCTCGCTTCCATAGCGGTCGCCAATTCCTCCGCACGCTTAAACGCACTGACGAAAAGCGGGACAAGCAATGGAACAATCGCTTTTAAACGATCTTTCACGGGTCCGCTTGTAAAATCAACACCTCTTGCCATTTGTGCTTTCATGATTTTGTCTGTTTCTTCGAGTAAAGTCGGAATAAATCGAAGAGAGATAGACATCATAAGAGCAAGTTCATGAACAGGTAGCTTGATTTTACGGAAAGGATGCAGCAGCTTCTCCATACCGTCTGTCACTTCAATAGGCGTTGTGGTCAACGTCAGAAGTGTTGTCATCATGATGAGATAGACAAAACGGAGTGAAATGAAAATCCCCTGTTTTAGACCTTCTTCATAAATATTCAGAAAACCAAAGTGAAAGAGCAAAGCGCCTTCCTTTGTCATGAAGATATGCAGAATAAAGGTAAACAGAACAATCCACAGGATGGGTTTCATTCCTTTGAGAATAAAGTACAGCGGCACCTGAGACACCATCACCACAAGGATCGTAAAGACCCCTAGAAGCCCGTAAGTAATGTAGTTATTCGCAAAAAAGACAATAAAGACAAAAAAGAAAATTGATAACAGCTTTGTCCTTGGATCAAGACGATGGACAAAAGATGTACCCGGCACATATTTGCCGATAATCATACTATCCATCATGATGTCGTGTCCCCCTGATATAAAGCTGTTAAGGCTTCTGCCATTTCATCCATGGTCAGAAGCGGTCTCGGAAACGTCATCCCAAGCTTTTCCTCGACAGCCTGCTGGAATTTTATCGTTTCCGGGAGGTCCAGTCCGAAAGAAGACATGTCTGTACGATTGGCAAATAGCTCCCTCGGCGTACCTGTCGCCTTCACTGTTCCTTTGTGCATCACAATCATTTGATCCGCATAATGAGCGGCATCTTCCATACTGTGTGTCACAAGGATCGTCGTCAGGTTGGCTTTTTGATGAAGCTCATAGAACATGTCCATGATTTCTTTACGTCCGCGTGGATCTAATCCCGCAGTCGGCTCGTCAAGCACAAGCACTTCTGGCTCCATCGCTAGTACACCTGCAATCGCCACACGTCTCATTTGACCACCGCTTAATTCAAAGGGTGATCGAGATAACAAGGATTCAGGAAGGCCTACAAGCTTCAGCATCTCTTTAGCCTTGGCTTCTGCCTTTTCTTTTGGAACGCCGAAGTTCATCGGACCAAAACAGATATCCTTCAGAATCGTCTCCTCAAAGAGCTGATGTTCAGGAAACTGAAACACGATACCTACCTTTTTGCGAAGAGATTTCAGTTCCTTCTGCTTCTTATTGGCTTGTAAGACCGTATCTCCAAGCGCAATGCTCCCTTTTGTTGGTTTGAGCAGTCCATTTAAATGTTGCAGCAATGTCGACTTGCCAGAACCCGTATGACCAATGACAGCAACATAGCTGCCTTCTTTGATGGAAGCATTGACATCATACAAAGCGAGACGCTCAAACGGCGTTTTCATTTGATAACGATGCTCTAATTCTTTGATCGTAATGTCCATAGCTCTTTCACCAATCCTTCTTGTGTCAAATGGGCATTTGCAAGCGGCACACCTTGCTGCTTCAATTGCTTACTCAACCGGTAGGAAAATGGCAGATCAAGTCCAATCTGAACCAGCTGTTCATCTAGTTCAAATACTTCCTCTGGTGTTCCCTCGGCAAATTTCTTCCCGCCATTCATCACAATGACACGGTCTGCCTTCGCAGCCTCGTCTAAATCATGTGTGATGGAAATGACCGTGACCGTTCCTTGTTCCTTCAGTAGTCTGACGGTTTCTAACACTTCTTCACGGCCAATCGGATCAAGCATTGATGTTGCTTCATCCAAGATCATGATGTCAGGGCTTGCGGCAAGTACACCAGCGATCGCTACTCTCTGCTTTTGCCCGCCTGATAGATGGTGCGGCTCTTGATCAAGAAACTCCTGCATATTGACCTGTTTGACAGCCCAATCTACACGCTCTATCATCAATTCCCGCTCAACCCCGTTATTTTCTAAACCAAAAGCCACATCATCACGAACCGTCGAGCCAACAAATTGGTTGTCTGGGTTTTGAAAGACCATGCCGACCTTTTTGCGAATATCCCAAACACTTTCTTCTTTCAGCTCAATCTCACCAACCTTGACCGTTCCTGCATCCGGTAAAATGAGCCCATTCAGTACACGGGCAAGTGTGGATTTACCTGAACCGTTGTGGCCAACAATGGCAAGCCATTCATTTTGATTCACATGCAATGACACTTGGTCTAAAGCGGGCTTGTCCGCATCTTTGTGATAACGAAATACAATGTCTTTTACGTCAATTAATGTCTTCTCCATCTCTACCGGACCTCCTCTCAGCTCAACCTCTACTTTGCCTATTGATAAAAAGCCGTAGTATCTAAAAAAGGGCATAGATCCAGTTATGAACTGTCCCGCCCTTTCTTAGATACACGATATGTGATTAAACTAATTCAATGACAGCCATTGGTGCGCCATCGCCGCGACGAGGTCCAAGCTTCATGATACGAGTGTATCCACCTTGGCGATCTTCGTAGCGAGTTGCAACGTCAGCGAATAATTTTTGAAGTGCATCTTGGTTTGTTTCAGCGTTAGCTACTTCGTTACGAATGTAAGCTGCAGCTTGACGGCGAGCATGAAGATCTCCGCGTTTGCCAAGAGTGATCATTTTTTCAACTACAGAGCGAAGTTCTTTCGCACGTGTTTCAGTTGTTTCGATGCGTTCGTTGATGATCAAATCAGTCGTTAGGTCACGAAGCATTGCTTTACGTTGTGCACTAGTGCGTCCTAGCTTTCTGTATGCCATGTGATGTCCCCTCCTTAATTAGAGATGCTGTATGAATAAAAAACACACGAAAATCCTAGTTCACAATGAAACTAGTCAATCGTCTTTACGAAGACCCAGTCCAAGTTCTTCTAGTTTCGCTTTCACTTCTTCAAGAGATTTACGTCCAAGGTTACGAACTTTCATCATATCCTCTTCTGTCTTGTTAGCAAGCTCTTGAACAGTGTTAATACCCGCACGCTTCAAACAGTTGTAAGAACGAACAGAAAGATCAAGCTCTTCAATTGTCATTTCAAGCACTTTTTCTTTTTGGTCTTCTTCTTTTTCAACCATGATTTCTGCATGCTGAGCTTCGTCAGTTAACCCAACGAAAATATTTAGGTGTTCAGTTAAAATCTTAGAACCTAGAGCGATCGCTTCTTTCGGTCCTGTGCTTCCATCAGTCCATACATCTAGTGTTAATTTATCATAGTTTGTGATTTGCCCAACACGGGTGTTCTCCACTTGATAAGTTACACGAGATACAGGTGTATAGATTGAGTCGATCGGAATCACGCCGATAGGCTGATCGTCTCTTTTGTTTGCATCAGCAGGATTATACCCGCGACCTCTTTGTGCAGTCAAACGAACACGGAAGCTCGCATTTTTGCCAAGAGTTGCGATGTGAAGATCTGGATTTAAGATTTCAATATCGCTGTCGTGTGTAATATCAGCAGCTGTTACAGTTCCTTCATCTTGTACATCAATTTCAAGCGTCTTCTCTTCTTCAGAGTAGATTTTGAGTGCAAGCTTTTTAATGTTTAAGATAATCGTTGTAACATCTTCAACCACGCCTTCGATCGTTGAGAATTCGTGTAAGACACCATCTATCTGGATCGATGTTACAGCTGCACCAGGAAGTGAGGATAAAAGGATACGACGAAGGGAGTTCCCTAAAGTGGTACCATATCCACGCTCAAGTGGCTCTACGACAAACTTGCCATACTTGGCATCGTCGCTGATTTCAACCGTTTCGATTTTTGGTTTTTCAATTTCGATCATCTAATAAAACCCTCCTTCAAAACGTCGAAACCTCGAATAGAATCATATGAGATTCCATCCGAAATTCCTCATTGTTTAGTCCCGTATGTGCTCAGGCAACGAGTCGTGTATTCGTCTCATAAATAACTGTATCATAACCCATTATTGACAGGGACACAAAATCTATACAAACAAATTACACGCGGCGACGTTTTGGTGGACGGCATCCGTTATGAGGAACTGGAGTTACGTCTCTGATTGCAGTAACTTCAAGACCTGCAGCTTGAAGCGCACGAATTGCAGCTTCACGACCAGAACCAGGACCTTTAACAGTTACTTCAAGTGTTTTAAGACCATGTTCGATAGAACCTTTAGCAGCAGTTTCAGCAGCCATTTGTGCAGCGAAAGGAGTAGATTTACGAGAACCTCTGAATCCTAATGCACCAGCACTTGACCAAGAAATTGCGTTTCCATGAACATCAGTAATCGTTACAATCGTGTTGTTGAAAGTGGAACGGATATGAGCGATTCCAGCTTCAATATTCTTTTTCACGCGACGTTTACGCGTATTTTGTTTACGAGCAGCAGCCATTCTTTAACTACCTCCTTTACTTATTTTTTCTTGTTAGCTACAGTACGACGCGGACCTTTACGAGTGCGCGCGTTGTTTTTTGTGTTTTGTCCACGAACAGGAAGTCCTCTACGATGACGGATTCCGCGGTAGCTTCCGATTTCAATTAGACGCTTAATGTTAAGTGAAACTTCACGACGAAGGTCACCTTCTACTTTAAGTTTGTCAATGATATCACGGATTTTACCTAGTTCGTCTTCAGTTAGATCGCGAACGCGAGTGTCTTCAGAAACACCTGCTTCTTTAAGGACTTGTTGAGCCGTCGTACGACCAATTCCAAAAACATATGTTAAAGAAATGACAACACGCTTATCACGTGGAATATCTACACCAGCAATACGAGCCATGATTTGGGCACCTCCTTGTTATTAGCCTTGTTTTTGTTTATGTTTTGGGTTTTCACAGATCACCATTACTTTTCCTTTTCTGCGAATCACTTTACATTTTTCACAGATAGGTTTAACAGATGGTCTCACTTTCATGTGTTTCCAACCTCCTTCTTCCGGAGTTGCTTTATTTGTAACGGTACGTAATTCTACCACGAGTTAAGTCATATGGAGATAATTCTACCGTAACTTTGTCTCCAGGTAAAATGCGAATGAAGTGCATACGGATTTTTCCTGATACATGAGCCAAAACTGTATGACCATTCTCTAGTTCAACTTTGAACATTGCATTTGGCAAAGTTTCTGCTACAGTACCTTCCACTTCAATTACATCGTCTTTCGCCATTCAAGTGTTCTCCCTTCTTCAAATCAGTAACTTGCTCTCTGATAAATGTCCAAATGAGATGTTCTCAATTGTCCATCTATCACCCGACCTGTTTTGAATATACTGTTCTGAACTTCCGGAGATACGCAATCATAAAAGGTTAAATGATTGATATTTTTTCTTAGGAGAATGAATTTACGCTTTTCTCCGTCTGCGATTAGTACATGGCAGCCATCGAACACGCCGATGACAACTGTATACTGATCTTGTTCTTTCCTTGGACTATACAGACAACCTGCCCGATTTGGGCCTGAAAGGCTTCAGTGAAGACCTAAATCTTAGTCAGTATATCAAAACCTGTATCTGTAATCGCAATCGTATGCTCAAAGTGAGCACACTTTTTCCCATCAACCGTTACAACCGTCCAGTTATCAGCCAGTGTTTTCACATATCGGCTGCCTGCGTTCACCATCGGTTCGATGGCCAACACCATTCCAGGTTTGAGCCGTGGGCCTTTGTTCGGCGGACCATAATGAGGAATTTGAGGGTCCTCATGAAGATCCTGTCCGACCCCATGTCCAACATATTCTCTAACAACTGAGAAATTCTCACCTTCAACATACGTTTGTATGGCATGGGAAATGTTTGACAGACGTTCACCTGGCTTTGCTTCCTGTAAGCCCTTATATAGAGATTCCTCTGTGACTTCCAGTAGTTTGCGGTCCTCATCACTGATTACCCCAACTGGATATGTCCAAGCAGAGTCACCATGATAGCCATTTAACTTTGCGCCGATATCGATACTAATGATGTCTCCATCACGTAAAACCCGTTTACCAGGAATACCGTGAACGAGTTCTTCATTCACCGAAACGCAAATGCTCCCGCGAAAACCATTATACCCTTTAAAAGATGGGATTGCACCCTGCTTTGTAATAAAACGTTCGGCAATTTGATCCAATTCTTTTGTCGAAATACCTGGTTTTATGTGTTTCTTCAGCTCTTCATGAGTCAGTGCGACAATGCGTCCAGCTTCTCTCATAATCTCAAGCTCGCGAGGAGTTTTACAGATAATCATTTATTTAATCCCCCAAGCAGGTCCTTGATATCAGCGTAAACATCGTTAATGTGCTTCGCACCATCAATGTTTGCAAGATATCCTTTTTCTGAATAGAAATTCAGTAAAGGTTCAGTCTGCTTTAAGTTCACTTCAAGTCTTGTCGAAACGGTTTCTGCATTATCATCTGCACGTTGATAAAGCTCGCCTCCACACTTGTCACAAACATTTTCTTTCGCAGGTGGATTAAATACTAAATGATATGTTGCTCCGCAATCTTTGCAAATTCTTCGGCCAGTCAGACGCTCCATCAAAGCATCTTTATCGACTTTAATATTAATGACATAATCAATCGTTCTGCCAAGGTCCTTTAGAATGTCTTCTAAAGCTTCAGCCTGAGCGACAGTTCGCGGAAATCCGTCCAGAAGAAAACCTTGTTCACAATCATTCTTGCCAAGTCTTTCTCTAACAATACCGATTGTGACCTCATCAGGAACAAGCTCTCCTTTATCGATAAAGGATTTTGCTTCGAGTCCAAGTTGTGTCTCCTCTTTCATAGCAGCACGGAACATATCTCCTGTTGAGATATGAGGGATCCCATAATCATCAACAATTCGTTCTGCCTGAGTGCCTTTACCAGCACCCGGAAGCCCCATTAAGACTAAGTTCATTTCGGATTTCCCCTTCCTTACTTAGAGAGGTTGGGCAGGAGCCCAGCCCTCTGTTTTATTTCATAAATCCACGGTAGTTTCGTTTCACTAATTGGCTTTCAAGCTGCTTCATTGTTTCAAGTGCAACACCTACAACAATGAGAAGACTTGTGCCGCCAATTTGTGCAGCGGAAGGTAATCCAGCGAATTGAATGAAAAAGATAGGAAGTATTGAAATCACGGCTAAGAAAATGGCGCCCACAAACGTGAGTCGGTACAAAATGCTCGTAATTCTATCTTGAGTCATTTTCCCTGGACGAACTCCCGGGATATAGCCACCCTGCTTTTGCAGATTTTCAGCCATTTGTTCAGGGTTTACTTGGACAAAGGCATAAAAATATGTGAAAGCAACAATCAGTGCTACATAAATCGTCATACCGATTGGCTTAGTATAGTCAAAGTTGTTAGTTATCCAGGTTGTCACATTATTTGTTCCGAAGAACGATGCGATCGTCTGCGGAGTGATAATGAACGAAACGGCAAAGATGACTGGAATCACCCCTGCTGGATTCACTTTCAATGGAAGGTGCGTTGCTTGACTAGCAGACATTTGTGCACGGCCAGTTCCTTTTGAATATTGAATCGCAATCTTTCTCACTGCCATTTGAATGTAAATAACACCGATAACAATGACAAGAATAGCAATCACAATAAGGGCAATTTTCAGGATTTGCATGAACAGCTGTCCATCTCCACCTACAAATTGCTGAGCGTACACTTGCTTTAATGTTTGAGGGATACCTGCGATGATACCGGCAAAGATAATAATCGAAATACCGTTACCAACACCGTGAGCAGTAATCTGCTCTCCCAGCCACATTAAAAATGCTGTTCCCGCAGTGAGTACGACCGCAATTAAGAGATACGTTGAAACACCTGGGTTTTCAATCAGCATGCCTCCTGCCATATTGTTAAATCCATATGACATTCCTAACGCCTGGATAAATCCTAGAACAATTGTAAAATACCTTGTGAATTGTGCTAATTTTCGGCGGCCAACCTCTCCTTGCTTTGACCACTCAGTAAACTTCGGTACAACATCCATCTGCAAGAGCTGGATGATGATCGAAGCAGTGATATACGGCATAATCCCCATTGCAAGAATGGAGAATTGGAAAAGTGCCCCGCCCCCAAACGTGTTGAGGATTCCGAAAACACTCATTTGATCCTGTGCCTGGAGAACTTCGGCGTTCACATTAGGCACAGGGATGAAAGCACCTATACGAAAGGCGACTAACATTAAAAGTGTAAATATAATCTTATTCCGTATATCTTTCACACGCATAAAATTGGAGATTGTCTTAAACAAGTTAGATCACCTCGGCTGTACCGCCAGCAGCTTCAATCGCTTCTTTAGCAGAAGCAGAGAATTTATTGGCTTTTACAGTTAATTTTTTTTCTAATTTACCGTTGCCAAGAATTTTTACTCCTGCTTTTAACTTGCTTATTGCACCAGTCTCTAGAAGAAGTTCAGGAGTGACTTCCGTTCCTTCGTCAAAACTGTTTAATCTGTCTAAGTTGATTACCGCGTAATCTTTACGGTTGATGTTTGTAAAACCACGTTTTGGAAGGCGTTGGAATAAAGGCATTTGACCACCTTCGAATCCAGGGCGTACACCGCCGCCAGAACGAGCGTTTTGACCTTTATGACCTTTACCAGAAGTTTTACCGTTACCTGATCCAATACCACGACCAACACGGTTGCGTACTTTACGTGAACCTTCTGAAGGCTTCAATTCATGAAGTTTCATTTGGGCACCTCCTTATCGATTAAAAATGTTTTATTGTTCTTTAACAGAAACTAAATGAGACACCTTGTTAATCATGCCGCGGATCGCTGCATTGTCTTCATGTACGACTGTTTGGTTTGTTTTCTTTAGACCAAGAGTACGAACAGTGACACGCTGATCTTCCGGGCGACCGATTACACTGCGTTTGAGGGTAATTTCTAATTTATTTGCCATTATTGTTCCCTCCTTATCCTAACAGGTCTTCTACAGATTTTCCACGAAGCTTCGCTACATCTTCAGCACGTTTAAGTTCACTTAAACCTTGAAGTGTTGCGCGGATCATGTTGATCGGTGTATTAGAACCTAGAGATTTAGAAAGGATATCAGCTAGACCAGCAAGCTCAAGTACCGCACGCACTGGGCCTCCAGCGATAACTCCTGTACCTTCTGAAGCAGGCTTCAATAGAACGTTTCCTGCACCGAATCGACCGATGATTTCATGTGGAATTGTAGTTCCAACCATTGGTACTTCAATTAAATTCTTTTTCGCGTCTTCAACAGCTTTGCGGATCGCTTCTGGTACTTCTTGTGCTTTACCAGTACCGAATCCTACATGACCGTTTTTGTCACCGACAACAACTAAAGCTGCAAAACGGAAACGACGTCCACCTTTAACAACTTTCGCTACCCGGTTAACCGTAACTAAGCGTTCTTCTAACTCTAATTTGCTTGGGTCAATACGACTCATTCGGATGTGTCCCTCCTTCTTTTATTAAAATTTAAGTCCAGCCTCACGAGCAGCTTCAGCTAGAGCTTTTACACGTCCATGATATAAGTATCCTCCGCGGTCAAATACCACGTTAGAGATGCCTTTTTCAACAGCACGTTTTGCAACAAGTTCGCCAACTTTAGTAGCAGCTGCAGCGTCAGAACTATTCTCGATCTTTAACTCTTTATCAAGAGTAGAAGCACTTACAAGTGTTACACCGTTAACATCATCAATTACTTGAGCGTAGATGTTCTTGTTAGAACGGAAAACGTTAAGGCGAGGTCTTTCAGCAGTACCTGAAAGTTTCGCACGAACACGAGCGTGTCTTTTAAGACGAGTAGCGTTTTTGCTAGTTTTCGTAATCATCCGAGTCACTCCTTTCTTCACATTAAGCGATCTTACTTACCAGTTTTTCCTTCTTTACGGCGAACGAATTCACCTTCGTAACGAATTCCTTTACCTTTGTAAGGCTCTGGAGCACGGACAGCGCGGATGTTAGAAGCTAGAGCTCCTACACGCTCTTTATCGATACCTTTAACGATTACTTTCGTTTGAGATGGAACTTCTACTTCAACTCCAGCCTCAGGAACGATTTCAACTGGGTGAGAGTATCCAACGTTAAGAACAAGTTTGTTTCCAGATTTAGCTGCACGGTAACCGACACCGATTAGTTCTAAACCTCTTTCGAAACCTTTAGATACACCTTCAACCATGTTTGCAATTAAGCTACGTGTTGTACCATGTAATGCACGGTGTTCTTTATTTTCAGACGGACGGCTTACAGTTAAGACGTTGTCCTCAATTTTAATTTCCATATCAGGGTGAAATGCACGAGTTAGTTCACCTTTTGGTCCCTTTACTGTCACTGTGTTATCGTTGTTTGTCACAGTTACTCCTGAAGGGATCTCGATTAGCTTTTTACCTATACGAGACATACCAAGCACCTCCATTCATCTTAAACTTTTTTTACCATACGTAAGCAAGTACTTCTCCACCAGCTTGTTTAGCACGGGCTTCTTTGTCCGATAAAACACCTTGTGATGTAGAAATAATTGCGATTCCAAGTCCGTTAAGTACACGTGGTACTTCATTTGATTTCGCATATACGCGTAAACCAGGTTTACTGATTCTTTTAAGACCAGTGATAACACGTTCGTTGTTTTGGCCGTATTTAAGGAACAAACGGATAATTCCTTGTTTGCTGTCTTCGACGTACTCAACGTCACGGATAAAACCTTCACGCTTTAAGATTTCAGCAATTTCTCTTTTGATTTTTGAAGCCGGTACTTCTAGCTTCTCATGACGTACCATGTTCGCATTGCGAATACGAGTCAGCAAATCTGCAATCGGATCTGTCATAACCATTATTTAATAACCTCCTTCCCATTTATGGGGATTACCAGCTGGCTTTTTTAACGCCAGGAATTTGTCCTTTATATGCAAGTTCGCGGAAACAAATACGGCAAAGTTTAAACTTGCGAATTACTGAATGTGGACGTCCACAACGTTCGCAGCGCGTATACTCTTGAACTTTAAACTTTTGTTTGCGTTGTTGTTTCGCAATCATAGACTTTTTAGCCACGATTTCGCCTCCCTTTCATTGATTATTTCTGGAACGGCATACCTACTTGAGTTAATAACTCACGTGCTTCTTCGTCCGTGTTGGCAGTCGTAACGATAACGATATCCATACCGCGGACTTTTGTTACTTTATCGTAATCAATTTCTGGGAAGATTAACTGTTCTTTAATACCAAGCGTGTAGTTTCCACGACCGTCGAAAGATTTCTTAGAAATCCCGCGGAAGTCACGTACACGTGGTAAAGATACAGAAATAAGTTTATCAAGGAAATCGTACATGCGCTCTCCGCGAAGTGTTACTTTCGCACCGATTGGCATTCCTTCACGTAGACGGAATCCAGCAATAGACTTCTTCGCACGAGTAACGACAGGTTTTTGACCAGCGATAAACGTTAATTCTTCAACAGCAGTATCGATTGCTTTAGCGTTTTGAACGGCGTCACCAACACCCATGTTGATCACGATTTTTTCGATTTTTGGCACTTGCATTACTGATTTGTATTCAAACTTAGAAACTAATGCAGGTGTAATTTCTTTTACATACTTTTCTTTAAGGCGGTTCATGAGAAAGACCTCCCTTCCTTATTTACTATTTATCTAGAACTTGCCCAGATTTTTTCGCTACACGGACTTTCTTTCCGTCCTCAACTTTATATCCAATACGTGTCACTTCACCCGTTTTAGGATCAAGCGGCATTACGTTTGATACGTGGATCGGCGCTTCTTGTTCAGAAATTCCGCCTTGAGGGTTAGCTTGGGTTGGTTTAGAGTGTTTTTTCACAAGGTTAATACCTTCTACTAAAACACGGTCCTTTTTAGGGAAAGCAGCAAGGATGACACCTTGTTTACCTTTATCTTTACCAGAGATAACCACTACTTTATCGCCCTTTTTAACATGCATTTAATCGCACCTCCTTGAGTCGCGGATTGTATTCATTAAAGTACTTCTGGTGCTAAAGAAACAATTTTCATATAGTTGTTTTCACGAAGTTCACGTGCTACTGGTCCGAAGATACGAGTTCCACGTGGGCTCTTGTCGTCACGAATGATGACACATGCATTTTCATCAAAACTGATGTAAGATCCATCGTTTCTGCGAGCTCCGCTCTTAGTACGAACGATAACTGCTTTCACAACTTCACCTTTTTTGACAACGCCTCCTGGTGTTGCTTGTTTAACCGTACAAACAATGACATCACCGATGTTAGCCGTTTTACGTCCAGAGCCACCAAGAACTTTAATCGTTAGTACTTCGCGTGCGCCAGAGTTGTCAGCTACTTTTAAACGAGTCTCCTGTTGAATCATTAATGTTACCTCCCTTCGGAAAAAGAAATCCGAACTTTATTAGATAATAACAGCTTCTTCGACAACTTCAACTAGACGAAAGCGTTTAGTCGCAGATAATGGACGAGTTTCCATGACCTTTACGATGTCTCCGATTTTTGCTTGGTTGTTTTCATCATGTGCTTTGAACTTTTTAGAGTATCTTACACGTTTGCCATAAAGTGAATGCTTTTTGTATGTTTCAACTACAACAGTGATGGTTTTATCCATTTTGTCAGAAACAACACGACCTTGATACACTTTACGTTGGTTACGTTCGCTCATGTTTGCGGGGCCTCCCCTCTAATTATTATTTATTAGCAGCGATTTCTCTTTGACGAATCACAGTTTTCATGCGTGCGATTGATTTACGCACTTCACGAATGCGAGCAGTGTTTTCAAGCTGCCCAGTCGCTAATTGGAAACGAAGATTGAAAAGTTCTTCTTTAAGAGACTTTACTTTTTGTTCAATTTCAGCAGTGGTAAGGTCACGAATTTCATTAGCTTTCATTTGATTCACCACCAATTTCTTCACGTTTTACGAACTTCGTTTTAATTGGCAATTTGTGAGATGCAAGACGAAGAGCTTCACGAGCAACTTCTTCAGACACACCAGAAATTTCAAATAAAACTTTGCCCGGTTTTACTACAGCTACCCAGCCTTCTGGAGCACCTTTACCGGAACCCATGCGGACCTCTAGAGGTTTAGCTGTGTATGGCTTAGAAGGGAAAATTTTGATCCAAACTTTACCGCCACGTTTCATGTAACGAGTCATAGCAATACGAGCAGCTTCGATTTGACGGTTAGTGATCCAAGAAGCTTCAAGAGCTTGGATACCGAACTCACCGAAATGTACTTCAGTGCCGCCTTTTGCACGACCACGCATTTTTCCACGATGTTCTCTGCGATACTTCACGCGTTTTGGCAATAACATATTATTTTCCTCCTTCCGCAGTATTCTTCTTAGTTGGAAGGACTTCTCCACGATAGATCCATACTTTTACGCCAAGCTTACCATAAGTAGTATCAGCTTCAGCAGTAGCATAGTCGATGTCAGCACGAAGTGTGTGCAATGGAACAGTACCTTCACTGTAATATTCAGAACGAGCAATATCTGCACCGCCAAGACGACCAGAAACCATTGTTTTGATTCCTTGTGCTCCAGCACGCATTGTGCGTTGGATTGTTTGTTTTTGTGCACGACGGAATGAAATACGATTTTCAAGTTGACGAGCGATGTTTTCAGCAACTAGCTGAGCATCAAGATCTGCTCTCTTGATTTCAAGAATGTTGATGTGTACACGTTTGCCAGTTAGGCTGTTAAGAGCTTTACGAAGTGCTTCAACTTCAGATCCGCCTTTACCAATTACCATACCTGGTTTAGCCGTGTGGATTGTGATATTTACGCGGTTTGCAGCACGTTCGATTTCTACTTTAGAAACAGACGCGTCAGACAAACGCTTGCTGATGAATTCACGGATTTTCAAGTCTTCATGTAAGAAGTCAGCGTAATCTTTTCCTGCGAACCATTTAGATTCCCAATCACGAATGACGCCAATACGAAGACCTACTGGATTTACCTTTTGACCCACGGATTATCCCTCCTTCTTTTCTGATACAACGATTGTAATGTGGCTAGTACGTTTGTTAATTGCGCTCGCACGACCCATAGCACGTGGACGGAATCTCTTAAGTGTTGGACCTTCGTCAACGAATGCTTGAGTAATCACTAGGCTGTTAGCGTCCAACTCGTAGTTGTGCTCAGCATTTGCGATAGCAGATTTTAATACTTTTTCAATAATTGGTGAAGCAGCCTTAGGTGTAAGGTTTAAGATAGAAACTGCTTCTCCTACTTGCTTACCTCGGATCAGGTCCATTACTAGACGTGCTTTACGAGGAGCAATACGGACTGTTCTTGCGACAGCTTTAGCTTGCATTTAAAAGCCTCCTCTCATTAGCGTCTTGTTTTTTTATCGTCACTAGCATGACCTTTGTAAGTACGGCTTGGTGCGAATTCGCCCAATTTGTGACCTACCATATCTTCAGAAATGAAAACAGGTACATGTTTGCGTCCGTCATAGACAGCGATTGTGTGACCGATGAATTGTGGGAAAATTGTAGAACGACGAGACCAAGTTTTTACGACTTGCTTTTTGTCAGTTTCATTCAATTTCTCGACTTTAGCCATCAAATGATCATCAACAAATGGTCCTTTTTTTAAGCTGCGAGCCATTGTGGAACCTCCCTTCGTGATTGAACTACGGTCCTAAATGAACCGTAGACAACCCCGTTACTTGTTTTTACGACGACGTACAATGAATTTATCAGACTTGTTGGTTTTCTTACGAGTCTTGAATCCAAGAGTCGGTTTACCCCATGGAGACATTGGTGATTTACGTCCGATTGGAGCGCGTCCTTCACCACCGCCGTGTGGGTGATCGTTAGGGTTCATTACAGAACCACGAACTGTTGGGCGTACGCCTTTCCAGCGAGAACGTCCAGCTTTACCGATGTTGATTAGTTCGTGTTGTTCGTTTCCAACTTGACCGATAGTCGCACGGCAAGCAGAAAGGATCATGCGTACTTCACCAGAGTTCAAACGTACAAGAACGTATTTACCTTCTTTACCTAGAACTTGAGCAGAAGTACCAGCAGAACGAACTAATTGTCCACCTTTACCTGGTTTTAATTCAATGTTATGCACAACTGTACCAACTGGGATGTTGATAAGCGGAAGAGCATTACCTGGTTTGATGTCAGCTTCTGGTCCAGAAGTAACTTCAGTACCAACTTGGATTCCTTTCGGAGCAAGAATGTAACGTTTCTCACCATCTGCATAGTTTACAAGAGCGATGTTCGCTGAACGGTTTGGATCATACTCGATTGTAGCAACGCGTCCAGGTATACCGTCTTTATCACGCTTAAAGTCGATGATACGGTATTGACGTTTGTGACCGCCACCTTGATGACGAACAGTCAATCTACCTTGGTTGTTACGTCCGCCTTTTCTGTGAAGCGGTGCAAGCAACGATTTTTCTGGTTTGTCAGTCGTGATTTCAGCAAAATCTGAAGTAGTCATGCCACGACGACCATTACTGGTTGGTTTATACTTTTTAATCGCCATTTTGAATTTCCCTCCTTCTTTTTAAGATTTACGCTTCAAAAATTTCGATTTCTTTGCTGTCAGCAGTTAATTTCACGATCGCTTTTCTGCGACGGCTAGTCATACCAGTGTAGCGTCCAACGCGTTTTGATTTACCTTTGTAGTTTTGAACGTTGACTTTCTCAACTTTCACTCCAAAGATCTCTTCAACAGCGTCTTTCACTTCTGTCTTGTTAGCTCTGACATCAACTTCGAACGTGTACTTCTTCTCTGTCATTAGATCAGCAGAACGTTCAGTAATGATAGGGCGCTTTAGAACATCACGAGGATCTTTCATTATGCAAGTCCCTCCTCTACTTTTTCAACCGCTGCTTTAGTGATCAGAAGTTTGTCGTGGTTGACAACGTCAAGAACGTTGATACCGTTAGCTTCAACAACTGTTACTCCAGGGATGTTACGAGCAGATAAAGCAACTGTTTCGTTTGCATCCGCAGTGACGATCAACGCTTTCTTCTCAACAGATAACCCTTTAAGGATGCCTGCGAATTCTTTCGTTTTCACTGCATCAAGAGTAAGATCTTCAAGAACGATGATGTTGTTGTCGATTACTTTAGAAGACAATACTGACTTGATAGCCAAGCGGCGAACTTTTTTAGGTAATTTATAAGAATAGCTGCGTGGTGTTGGACCGAATACGATACCGCCTCCGCGCCATTGTGGTGAACGGATAGAACCTTGACGAGCACGACCTGTACCCTTCTGTCTCCAAGGTTTACGACCTCCGCCACGTACTTCAGAACGAGTTTTTACTTTGTGAGTTCCTTGACGTAAGGAAGCTCTTTGCATAAGAATAGCATCGAATACTACGCTTTCGTTTGGCTCAATTCCAAACACAGAAGCGTTTAATTCGATTTCACCGTTAGTAGAACCGTTTTGGTTAAATAATGCTACTTTTGGCATGACTTGTTTCCTCCTTTCCTAAGAGAGTTATTTAGTTTTAACTGCACTCTTTACAGTTACTAGAGATTTTTTAGCTCCTGGTACGTTACCTTTGATCAAAAGAAGATTGCGTTCTGCATCAACTTTAACGATCTCAAGATTTTGGACAGTGATTTGCTCTCCGCCCATACGTCCTGGAAGAAGTTTACCTTTGAATACTCGGTTTGGATCAACAGGTCCCATTGAACCAGGACGACGGTGGTAACGTGAACCGTGAGTCATTGGTCCGCGTGATTGTCCGTGGCGTTTGATAGCCCCTTGGAATCCTTTACCTTTTGATGTTCCTGTTACATCTACGATATCTCCATTTGCGAAAATATCAACTTTGACTTCCTGACCAACTTCATACGCATCTAACTCCACACCGCGTAATTCTTTTACGAAGCGCTTAGGAGCAGTTTCCGCTTTAGCAACGTGGCCTTTCTCTGGTTTGTTAGAAAGCTTCTCACGTTTGTCGTCAAAACCGATTTGGATTGCTTCATAGCCATCCGTGTCAGTAGTCTTCTTCTGAAGAACAACGTTAGCAGCAGCCTCAACAACAGTTACAGGGATAAGATCACCGTTTTCTGCGAATACTTGCGTCATACCAATTTTTCTACCTAAGATTCCTTTGGTCATTCGTCACACCTCCTATAATATGTGTTTTCTATTTGAATTAAAGTTTGATTTCGATATCTACACCGGATGGTAAATCTAAACGCATAAGTGCATCAACTGTTTGCGGAGTTGGATTCACGATGTCGATTAGACGTTTGTGAGTACGCATCTCGAATTGCTCACGAGAATCTTTGTACTTATGCACCGCACGAAGGATTGTGTAAACTGATTTTTCAGTTGGAAGCGGGATTGGACCAGATACACTAGCACCAGAACGCTTAGCCGTTTCAACAATCTTCTCAGCAGATTGATCAAGAATTCTATGATCATATGCTTTTAAACGAATACGAATTTTTTGTTTTGCCATTATTTTCCCTCCTTTTCGCCTACTTACGTTAGACAGTTCTCCGTGAGAAAAACCTGATCACCTTGCCATGGCAAAGCGGCCGGGTGTGTCAGCAACCTCTCACTTCATCGCAGTCAAAGACCAACATGCACTATTGTACCAAATTGGCCTGTGTGTTGCAATAATAAATCGGATAAATTTATGATTTGCACACTTTTCATATTATACAGGGGTTCAGCCTATAAATCAAGCTTTCCCTGAAGATGATGTGTAGCTGTCTTCCTGACGATACGAATAAATTCTTCTGGCTCTTCAATATGCGGAGAATGCGCAGATTCTTTAAAAGTAAACCACTCTTTTATTGGTGCTGTAAGTTGATCAACATATGGTTTTGATACAGCAGCTGGTGTAATCATGTCATGTTCCCCGATGATAAAGTAGCAGGGTATTAATATAGAAGAAACTCGGTATTGAATGCTTTCGTTCATTAGCTCGTCCCACAGCATATCCTGGCTATACTTCTGTCCCATAAGGAATTTCCACTTATCTTTTAGCTGATAATGCTTACTAACAAGAAATGCATACAGCATTTGAAAAAGTGGCTTCCACCTATGCGTGAGCCCTACTTTTGCGAACTCTTTGTATAGAGAGAACAAAGCATGAGCAGAGGTGCGTTTCCAAGGGGGTGGTGTCAGCAATCTTAGACATCTACTGATGAAATGCTTGCCTTGATATTTTTTTAGAAGAAGTTCGTACGATACAATATCCTCTTTTAATACATCAACCACCTGACTAATTCCATAATAGGCATGATACAAATCTGGTCGTTTATGTACAGCTTGTATCGCAACTAATGATCCCCATGAATAACCCGCAATGTATATTTTCGTTTGATCATTATAAGAAAGCAGTTTTTCTGTAAGCTCAATCGTATCCTCTATGAATTGCCCAATGGTCATAGAAGACTCAGGAATGTTTTTTTGATAAGACAGTCCTGCACCGCGTTGGTCCCAATGAACAACAGTGAAGTCTTGATCAAGTTCCTTATGAAAGGAATCGATATAACTCATTTGAGCTGACCCTGGGCCACCGTGTAAAAATAATAAAACAGGTTTTGTTTTTTTCGCTTGATCTTCTTTTATCATAATCCATTGATCAAGCCCGCCAATCAGCCACTTTTTCAACATTGTCTTCGCCATTCCAGTGATCCTCTCGGTTCCATTTAGATTCTATAGCTTATAGTAGCCGTTATGCACTGGAAAAGCAAAAAAAGAGACCCTTTTGCAAGGAGTCTCTTTTTAACTGTTATTACTTAATGATAGTAGAAACAACGCCAGAACCTACAGTACGTCCACCCTCACGGATAGAGAAACGAGTTCCTTCTTCGATAGCGATAGTAGAGATAAGTTCAACTTCCATCTCAGTGTTATCGCCAGGCATTACCATTTCAGTACCTTCTGGAAGATGTACGATACCAGTTACGTCAGTTGTACGGAAGTAGAACTGCGGACGGTAGTTAGTGAAGAATGGAGTATGACGTCCACCCTCTTCTTTAGAAAGTACATAAACTTCAGCTTTGAAACGGCTATGTGGAGTGATTGTACCTGGTTTAGCAAGTACTTGACCACGTTGGATATCTTCACGAGATACACCACGAAGTAGTGCACCGATGTTGTCACCAGCTTCAGCATAGTCAAGAAGTTTACGGAACATTTCAACACCTGTAACAGTTGTTTTACCGTTTTCTTCTTGAAGACCGATGATTTCAACTTCGTCACCGACTTTAACTTGTCCACGCTCAACACGACCAGTAGCAACTGTTCCACGACCAGTGATTGAGAATACGTCCTCAACTGGCATCATGAATGGCTTCTCAGTGTCACGCTCTGGAGTTGGGATGTACTCATCAACCGCATCCATAAGTTCGAAGATTTTTGCTTCGTAATCAGCATCACCTTCAAGAGCTTTAAGAGCAGAACCTTTGATAACTGGTACATCGTCACCAGGGAAGTCATAGTCAGAAAGAAGGTCACGAACTTCCATTTCAACAAGTTCAAGTAACTCTTCATCGTCAACCATGTCACATTTGTTAAGGAATACTACGATGTAAGGAACACCTACGTTACGAGAAAGTAGGATGTGCTCACGTGTTTGTGGCATTGGACCATCAGCAGCAGATACTACTAAGATCGCGCCGTCCATTTGAGCAGCACCAGTGATCATGTTTTTAACATAGTCAGCGTGTCCTGGGCAGTCTACGTGTGCATAGTGACGAGTTTCAGTTTCATACTCAACGTGTGCAGTTGAGATTGTGATTCCACGCTCGCGCTCTTCTGGAGCACCATCGATTTGGTCATAAGCCATAGCTGTACCTTTACCAGATTTCTTATGAAGAACTGTTGAGATAGCAGCAGTTAGAGTTGTTTTACCATGGTCAACGTGTCCAATTGTACCAATGTTAGCATGCGATTTGGAACGGTCGAATTTTTCTTTAGCCATTCTAAAAATCCTCCTTAAAGGTTCATTGTATTTGGTATGAGTGATAGAAAGTGAAGAGTTACCTCCCACTTTCTGATCTTCAATAGTAGTTATACTTTAGTTTAAAGGCAAAATCAATTATTCACCTTTATTTTTTTTGATGATTTCTTCACTGATGCTCTTAGGCACTTCTTCGTAGTGATCCATGTGCATAGTGAAAGTACCGCGTCCTTGTGTGTTAGAACGGAGTGCAGTTGCATATCCGAACATTTCAGAAAGTGGAACCATAGCGCGAACAACTTGAGCGTTACCGCGAGCTTCCATACCTTCTACACGTCCACGACGAGATGTGATATCACCCATGATGTCTCCCATGTATTCTTCTGGGATAACGACTTCTACTTTCATCATTGGCTCAAGTAGAACTGGGTTGCATTTGCTGACAGCATTTTTCAATGCCATAGATGCAGCAATTTTAAACGCCATTTCGTTAGAGTCAACATCGTGGTAAGATCCATCGAATAATTTTGCTTTGATGTCGATTAATGGGAATCCAGCTAATACACCATTTTCTAGTGAATCTTCAAGACCTGCTTGAATTGCTGGAATGTATTCACGTGGAACAACCCCACCGACGATTGCATTTGTGAATTCGAAGCCTGCGCCTTCTTCGTTAGGTTCGAATTCGATCCAAACGTGTCCGAACTGACCGCGTCCACCAGACTGACGTACGAATTTACCTTCAACTTTTGCACTAGAACGGAATGTTTCACGGTACGCAACTTGAGGAGCTCCTACGTTAGCTTCAACCTTGAACTCACGCTTCATACGGTCAACAATGATATCAAGGTGAAGCTCACCCATACCAGAGATGATCGTTTGACCAGTTTCAGTGTTTGTTTGTGTACGGAATGTTGGATCCTCTTCAGCTAGTTTAGCTAAAGCGATACCCATTTTATCTTGGTCAGCCTTAGATTTAGGCTCGATAGCTACATCGATAACTGGCTCTGGGAATTCCATAGACTCAAGGATAACAAGATTTTTCTCGTCACAAAGAGTATCACCAGTAGATGTATCTTTAAGACCAACAGCTGCTGCGATATCCCCTGCATATACAGTAGAGATTTCTTCACGGCTGTTTGCGTGCATTTGAAGGATACGTCCAACACGCTCACGCTTGTTCTTAGAAGAGTTCTTCACGTAAGAACCAGAATCAAGTGTTCCAGAGTATACGCGGAAGAATGTTAGTTTCCCAACATAAGGGTCAGTCATAACTTTAAATGCAAGAGCTGCGAATGGTGCGTCATCAGTAGACTCACGTACAACCTCTTCATTTGTATCTGGCAATGTACCTTTGATTGCAGCAACATCAGTTGGTGCAGGAAGGTAGTCAAGCACAGCGTCAAGTACAAGCTGAACACCTTTGTTTTTGAAAGCAGATCCAACAAGAACTGGGTAGAATTCAACATTCAACGTTCCTTTACGGATTGCAGCTTTCAATTCAGGAATTGTGATTTCTTCACCCTCAAGGTATTTTTCCATAAGCTCTTCATCAAGCTCAGCGACAGCTTCAATTAAGCTGCTGCGAAGCTCTTCAGCTTTGTCTTTATACTCAGCAGGGATTTCTTGTGCATCAGAGCGAGTTCCAAGGTCATCTTCGTAGAAGTATGCTACGTTTTCTACAAGGTCGATGATTCCTTCGAATTGATCTTCAGCGCCGATCGGCAATTGAATTGCATGAGCGTTCGCTTGAAGACGATCTCTTAATGTGCTTACAGAGTAAAGGAAGTCCGCACCGGTTTTATCCATTTTGTTAACGAATACGATACGAGGTACTCCGTAAGTTGTTGCTTGGCGCCAAACTGTTTCAGTTTGAGGCTCTACACCTGATTGTGCATCAAGAACAGCAACCGCACCATCAAGTACACGCAAAGAACGTTCAACTTCAACAGTGAAGTCTACGTGTCCTGGTGTATCAATGATGTTTACACGGTAACCTTTCCATTGTGCTGTAGTAGCAGCAGAAGTGATTGTAATACCACGTTCTTGCTCCTGCTCCATCCAGTCCATTTGTGAAGCTCCTTCGTGAGTTTCACCAATTTTATGGATACGACCAGTGTAGTACAAGATACGCTCAGTCGTTGTCGTTTTACCGGCATCGATGTGAGCCATGATACCAATATTACGAGTTTTGTCTAAGGAGAACTCTCTTGCCATTGGGTAATTTCTCCTTCCTTATTAGGGAATAGTTTTTTTAGTTTGGTATAAATCCTACCAGCGGTAGTGAGCGAATGCTTTGTTCGCTTCTGCCATTTTGTGTGTATCTTCACGTTTCTTAACAGCAGCACCAGTGTTGTTAGCTGCGTCAAGGATTTCATTAGCAAGACGCTCTTCCATCGTTTTTTCTCCACGAAGACGAGCGTAGTTTACTAACCAGCGAAGACCTAAAGTCGTACGACGATCTGGGCGAACTTCTACAGGAACTTGGTAGTTAGCTCCACCTACACGACGTGCTTTAACTTCAAGAACTGGCATGATGTTTTTCAAGGCTTGTTCGAAAACCTCCATCGCTTCATTACCAGTACGTTCTTTGATGATATCAAATGACTTGTAGAGAATAGTTTGTGACTTTCCTCTTTTACCGTCGATCATCATTTTGTTGATCAAACGAGATACAAGTTTAGAATTGTAAATTGGATCTGGCAAAACGTCTCTTTTTGCTACAGGACCTTTACGTGGCATCTGAATAGCCTCCCTTCTCTTTTAAAAGGATTTCTATCTGTCTTTCATCTCAATTTCATTGTCAGCTACCTGACTCCACTGATCTGAACTCAACTTCTAAAAACCCTTATGTTTGTTTATATTATTTGCTTTGTTTAGGGCGTTTTGTTCCGTATTTAGAACGTCCTTGCATACGACCGTCAACTCCGGCAGTATCAAGCGCACCACGAACGATGTGGTAACGTACACCCGGTAAGTCTTTTACACGTCCGCCACGGATAAGTACTACACTGTGCTCTTGTAGGTTATGTCCGATACCAGGAATGTAAGCTGTTACCTCAATCAGGTTAGACAAACGTACACGAGCATATTTACGTAGTGCTGAGTTTGGTTTTTTCGGTGTCATTGTACCGACACGAGTACAAACCCCGCGCTTCTGTGGAGATGTTACGTTAGTGTGCTCTTTTTTGAAACTGTTGTATCCTTTGTTAAGTGCAGGAGACTTTGAGTTTTCAACTTTACTCACGCGTCCTTTGCGTATTAGCTGATTAATTGTAGGCATGTTGTTATTCCTCCCTTCATTACTTTTTTTATAACCCACATACCCAGGTGGTTCATCAAAAGGCAAAAAACAATGTTTTTGCATTTTAAGCATGCAAAAACAAAACAAGTACGCTATAACATAATGGCAACAGCTGCTGCCCCAACTTCAATTCCGCAGGCCTTGCCGAGCTTTTTCATGGAATCTACCACTAAAATGTCTACACCCTTCTCTTGCGCTAGTTTCATTACACTAGCGGTTAAAGCAGGATCAGCATCTTTCGCTACGACGATTTCCTTCACTGAATCTCGTTTCAGAGCTTTTACTGTTTGCTTCGTACCAATAATAATGGATTGAGCCTGTGATACTTTATCATAAGACATCGAATATCCTCCAAAGTAACAGGTTTTATTTTGAGCACCTTGGTTATATTATCATCATGGCAGAAGGATGTCAATATCGTTTGACAGATTATCTTGACATCCTTCACCATTTTTTGATGATTTTTATAGAAATCTTAAGAGAAAGATTACTCTACAGGAACCATATCGTCAGACGGCTGCACTTGTGAAACCGGCTTAACTTTACGGTAGTTTGGCATTCCAGTTCCAGCAGGAACAAGTTTACCGATGATGACATTCTCTTTCAAGCCAAGCAGTTCATCACGTTTTCCTTTGATCGCCGCATCTGTTAGGACACGAGTCGTTTCTTGGAAGGATGCTGCAGACAAGAATGAGTCTGTTTCAAGCGATGCTTTTGTAATACCAAGAAGAACTGGACGGCCTGTTGCAGGACGTTTGCCTTCGAATAGTACTTTTTTGTTCGCTTCTGTGAATTGGTGTACATCAAGAAGTGTGCCTGGTAATACATCTGTATCCCCTGCATCAGCGACACGCACTTTACGAAGCATTTGGCGAACCATTACTTCTACGTGCTTATCTCCGATTTCTACCCCTTGCATACGGTATACTTTTTGTACTTCATGAAGCAGATATTCTTGAACAGCTGTCATATCAGTCACTTTAAGAAGTTCTTTCGGATCGATTGAACCTTCTGTCAGTACTTGACCACGAGTGACTTTGTCACCTTCAACAACTTTCAGACGTGCATTGTAAGGAGCTGTGTAAGAGCGAGTTTCAACTTCGCCTTGAACCACAATTTCCTGTTGCTTGTCACGAACATCGTTAATTTCAGCAACGACACCATCAATTTCAGAAATGGTTGCCTGCCCTTTCGGATTACGCGCTTCAAATAACTCTTGGATACGAGGTAAACCTTGAGTGATATCGTCTCCTGCTACCCCACCGGTGTGGAACGTACGCATTGTAAGCTGTGTTCCTGGCTCACCGATCGATTGTGCAGCGATGATTCCAACTGCTTCACCGACTTCAACGTCAGTACCAGTTGCAAGGTTACGGCCGTAGCATCGTTTACATACACCATGAGGCGTGTTACATGTAAATGCAGAACGGATCCATACTTCCTCGATTCCTGCTTCAACTACTTCGAGTGCTTTATCTTCATCAATTAGTTCGTTTTCGCCAACAATGACTTCGCCCGTTTCAGGATGAACAATTGGTTTTCTTGCAAAACGTCCAATCAGACGTTCTTCAAGTTTCTCAATAATTTCATTTCCTTCTTTAATGGACTTCGCCAAGATTCCACGGTCTGTACCGCAATCTGTTTCACGGATGATAACATCCTGTGCAACGTCAACGAGACGACGCGTGAGGTAACCTGAGTCAGCTGTTTTAAGAGCTGTATCGGCAAGACCTTTACGCGCTCCGTGAGTGGAAATAAAGTATTCCAATACTGTTAAACCTTCACGGAAACTAGATTTAATCGGAAGTTCAATGATACGTCCAGCCGGGTTGGCCATCAGACCACGCATACCAGCCAGCTGAGTGAAGTTAGATGCGTTACCACGCGCTCCAGAGTCACTCATCATGTAGATAGGGTTGACTTCATCAAGGGACTTCATCAGTTTACCTTGGATGACATCTTTAGAAGAACTCCAGATCGAAATGACTCTCTCATAACGCTCTTCTTCAGTAATCAAACCACGTCTGAATTGCTTCATGACGTTATCTACTTTTGCTTGCGCTTCTTCGAGGATCTTCTGTTTATCATCTAATACGACGATATCAGACACCCCAACCGTAATACCCGCTTTAGTAGAGTATTTGAAACCAAGATTTTTCATGCGGTCAAGCATTTTAGATGTCTCAGTGATATGGAATCTCTTAAAGATTTCCGCAATGATTTTACCTAAAATACCTTTTTTGAACGGTGCATTGATTTCTTGTTTCTTGATCGCAGCTTTGACATCTTCACCTTTTTCAAGGAAGAAGCGGTCAGGCGTTTTTTCTTCAATATTGCTCTTTGTCGGCTCATTCATGTAAGGGAATGATTCCGGTAAGATTTCGTTAAAGATTAGTTTTCCAACTGTTGTAATCAACAATTTAGAACGCTGTTCATCAGTGAATGTCACATTCTTCAACGAGTTAGCTGCAACAGCTACACGTGTATGAAGATGCACATACCCATTTTGATAAGCTAGAAGGGCTTCGTTCGTATCTTTGAAGACCATACCTTCTCCGATAGCACCTTTACGCTCAAGTGTAAGGTAGTAGTTACCTAGCACCATATCCTGAGATGGCGTAACAACAGGTTTTCCATCTTTCGGGTTCAAAATGTTTTGAGCAGCAAGCATTAAGATACGAGCTTCAGCTTGAGCTTCAGCAGATAATGGTACGTGAACCGCCATTTGGTCACCATCAAAGTCAGCGTTGTAGGCAGTACATACAAGTGGATGCAGACGAATTGCGCGTCCTTCCACAAGTGTAGGTTCAAACGCTTGAATACCAAGTCTGTGAAGAGTTGGTGCACGGTTTAGTAAGACTGGATGCTCACGAATCACTGATTCTAAAACATCCCAAACTTCCGGCTGCACGCGCTCAATCTTACGTTTCGCGCTCTTAATGTTGTGAGCTAATCCTTTTTCAACAAGCTCCTTCATCACGAATGGTTTGAATAGTTCAAGAGCCATTTCTTTCGGAAGTCCACACTGATACATTTTCAAATGTGGTCCAACGACGATAACGGAACGTCCAGAATAGTCAACACGTTTACCAAGCAAGTTTTGACGGAAACGCCCTTGTTTCCCTTTCAGCATGTGAGAAAGAGATTTCAATGGTCTATTTCCTGGTCCTGTTACTGGTCGGCCTCTACGTCCATTATCAATCAAGGCATCGACAGCTTCTTGAAGCATACGTTTCTCGTTCTGAACGATGATGCTTGGCGCGCCAAGATCTAATAAACGTTTCAGACGATTGTTACGGTTGATGACACGACGATAAAGGTCGTTCAAGTCAGAAGTAGCAAAACGTCCGCCATCAAGCTGAACCATTGGACGTAATTCTGGTGGAATCACCGGAAGTACATCAAGGATCATCCAAGACGGTTTGTTTCCTGAGTTACGGAAAGCTTCCAAAACTTCAAGGCGTTTGATCGCACGTGTACGACGCTGTCCTTGAGCTGTTTTTAGCTCTTCTTTGAGTGTATCTACTTCTTTCACAAGATCGATATCTTGAAGAAGTTTGTTAATTGCTTCTGCACCCATAGCTGCTTGGAAGGTGTTACCGTATTTATCTAAATAAGCACGGAATTCTTTCTCAGAAAGAAGTTGTTTCTTCTCAAGCGGTGTGTTGCCCGGATCAGTCACGACGTAAGAAGCGAAGTAAATCACTTCTTCTAACGCACGTGGTGACATATCTAGAACAAGACCCATACGGCTTGGGATACCTTTGAAATACCAAATGTGGGAAACTGGGGCAGCCAGTTCAATATGCCCCATTCTCTCACGACGGACTTTTGCCCGTGTTACTTCTACACCACAACGGTCACATACAACACCCTTATAACGAACGCGTTTATACTTTCCACAATGACATTCCCAGTCTTTTTGCGGTCCGAAGATACGTTCACAAAAGAGACCATCTTTTTCCGGTTTCAGTGTACGATAGTTAATCGTTTCAGGCTTTTTCACTTCACCAAAAGACCAAGAACGGATTTTATCAGGTGATGCGAGACCGATGTTCATATACTCAAAATTGTTCACATCTAGCAAGGGGCCTACCTCCCTTTTAATCTTCGGGTTATACCCTAGTCACTTGCTCTAATCGTTTCTGCTATTCTTTTGTGACTGCGTCACGTTCAAGATCGACAGGTGCGAGGTCTGCAGCATCTTCGTCATTAGATAACGCTAATCCGTCTGCTTTCTTCGTTTCCTCATCGTCTTCTAAATCTCTCATTTCTATCTCTTCTTCATCGCCAGATAGGATTTTCACATCCATACCTAAACTTTGAAGTTCTTTAATTAATACTTTGAATGATTCAGGGACACCTGGTTCAGGTACGTTATCCCCTTTGACGATCGCTTCGTATGTTTTTACACGACCCACAACGTCATCCGATTTTACAGTTAAGATTTCTTGAAGTGTATATGCTGCACCGTAAGCTTCAAGTGCCCATACTTCCATCTCTCCGAAACGCTGTCCACCAAACTGTGCTTTACCGCCCAGTGGCTGTTGCGTAACAAGTGAGTATGGTCCAGTTGAACGTGCGTGAAGTTTATCGTCAACCATGTGAGCCAGTTTGATCATATACATGATTCCAACAGATACACGGTTGTCGAATGGTTCACCAGTTCGACCGTCATAAAGGACTGTTTTCGCATCACGGGACATACCTGCTTCTTCAAGCGTTTCCCAAACATCTTCCTCACGAGCACCATCAAATACTGGTGACGCAATGTGGATGCCTAGGTAACGTGCAGCCATACCCATATGAAGCTCAAGTACCTGACCGATATTCATACGAGATGGTACCCCTAGAGGGTTTAACATGATATCAATCGGTGTTCCATCTGGAAGATACGGCATATCTTCTTCTGGAAGGATCTTGGAGATAACCCCTTTGTTACCATGTCGTCCGGCCATTTTGTCACCTTCAGAAATTTTACGCTTCTGAACGATGTATACACGGACTAACTGGTTAACACCTGGTGGTAATTCATCTCCATCTTCACGGTTAAAGACTTTGACATCGTGGATGATTCCGCCGCCGCCGTGTGGTACACGTAGAGACGTATCACGTACTTCACGAGCCTTTTCACCGAAGATTGCATGTAATAGACGTTCTTCAGCTGTTAGTTCTGTTACACCTTTAGGCGTTACTTTCCCGACAAGAAGGTCTCCGTCTTTTACTTCTGCACCAATACGGATGATTCCACGCTCGTCAAGGTTGCGTAAAGCATCTTCCCCAACGTTTGGAATATCACGCGTAATTTCTTCTGGTCCAAGCTTTGTATCACGAGCTTCTGATTCATATTCTTCAATATGAATAGAAGTGTAGACGTCATCTTTTACAAGGCGCTCACTCATAATGATCGCATCCTCATAGTTGTAACCGTCCCAAGTCATGAAGCCGACCATGACGTTACGTCCTAGAGCCAATTCACCTTTTTCCATAGAAGGACCGTCTGCAAGGATTTCTCCTTTGACGACTTCATCTCCAACACTTACAATTGGGCGCTGGTTGTAGCAAGTCCCTTGGTTAGAGCGGACAAATTTCAGCAAGCTGTATTTGTCTAGGTTTCCTTTGACTTGTTGTCCGTCAACGTCTTCATAACGGCGAACCCAAATATTCTTCGCTTCAACACGTTCTACAACACCTGGGTAACGGCAGATCACAGCAGCACCAGAGTCTTTACCTGATACATACTCCATACCTGTACCAACAATCGGTGATTCCGGCTGCATCAAAGGCACAGCCTGACGTTGCATGTTTGCTCCCATTAGAGCACGGTTAGAGTCATCGTTTTCTAAGAATGGGATACATGCTGTCGCCGCAGAAACAACCTGCTTTGGCGAAACATCCATGTAGTCAACGCGGTTTCGAGGAACAACTGTGTTTTCCCCTCTAAAACGAGCAATGATATTATCATCGATAAACGAACCATCTTCACCTAATATAGCGTTCGCTTGTGCTACAACGTAGTTATCCTCTTCATCAGCCGTTAAGTAATCGATTCTCGGCGTCACTTTACCTGTTTCAGGGTCAACCCGGCGGTAAGGTGTTTCAATAAAGCCGAAGCGATTCACTTTCGCAAATGAAGATAGAGAGTTGATCAAACCAATGTTTGGACCCTCTGGTGTTTCAATCGGACACATACGACCATAGTGAGAATAGTGAACGTCACGAACTTCCATTCCTGCACGCTCACGTGTCAAACCACCCGGTCCAAGCGCTGACAGACGACGTTTGTGCGTCAATTCAGCAAGCGGGTTTGTTTGATCCATGAACTGAGAAAGCTGAGAGCTACCAAAGAACTCTTTGATAGAAGCGATCACAGGACGAATGTTGATCAGCTGCTGAGGTGTGATCGTGTTCGTGTCTTGAATCGACATTCTTTCACGAACAACACGCTCCATTCTGCTCAAACCAATACGGAATTGGTTTTGCAGAAGTTCACCTACAGAACGCAGACGACGGTTACCAAGGTGATCGATATCATCTGTGTCACCTACTCCATGAAGCAGGTTAAAGAAGTAACTGATTGAAGCAATGATGTCAGAAGGCGTGATGTTCTTCACAGCTTCCTCTACATATGCGTTACCAATCACGTTGATCACTTGCTCGCCTTCTTGATCAGTTGGTGCATAAATCTTGATAGATTGAAGTTCTACTTCATCCTCTACTACGCCACCGTTTGGATAAAGCTTTCTAAATCCGATGCCGTTTTCTAAGTATGGGAGAACTTTATCAAGCACTCTTCTATCTAAAATTTGACCTTTTTCTGCTAGGATTTCACCTGTTTCAGGATCAACTAGCGTTTCAGCCAATTTTTGATTGAATAGTCTATTTTTAATATGAAGCTTCTTATTAATCTTGTAGCGTCCAACATTTGCTAAGTCATATCTCTTCGGATCAAAGAAGCGAGAGTCTAGCAAGCTTTTCGCATTTTCAACAGTTGGTGGCTCTCCGGGACGAAGACGCTCGTAGATTTCGAGAAGTGCTTTATCGGCATTCTCTGTATTGTCTTTTTCCAACGTGTTGCGTAAGTATTCATTCTCGCCAATGAGGTCAAGAATCTCTTGATCAGAGCTGAAGCCGAGAGCACGCAAAAGAACCGTAACCGGCAACTTACGTGTGCGATCGATGCGTACATAGACTACATCCTTCGCATCAGTTTCGTATTCTAACCATGCGCCACGGTTTGGAATGACAGTCGCAGTAAAACCTTTTTTACCGTTTTTGTCTACTTTACCACTGAAATATACACTTGGAGAACGTACTAACTGAGAAACGATTACACGTTCCGCACCATTAATGATAAAAGTACCTGTGTCTGTCATGATTGGGAAATCACCCATAAACACATCTTGGTCTTTTACTTCTCCAGTTTCTTTGTTAATTAAACGAACTTTTACTCTTAGTGGAGCAGAGTAAGTTACATCACGTTCTTTTGATTCTGCTACAGGATACTTAGGATCCCCTAGGCTGTAATCAATGAATTCAAGAGAAAGGTTACCAGTAAAATCCTCAATTGGGGATATATCTTGAAACATCTCTCTAAGACCCTCATCAAGAAACCACTGATAAGAAGAGGTTTGAATTTCAATGAGATTTGGTAATTCTAACACTTCGCTTATGCGTGCGTAGCTTCTGCGCTGGCGGTGTCGTCCATACTGAACTAGTTGACCTGTCAACTGATTCACCCCTCAAATCATGCGTATTATATGTGTAAAAAGTATTTCTGTCTTTCAAATGTCAGTAAAGAAATACTTTTACAAGACAAAAGAAAAAAGGGTTTCTAAAATAAGAAAACCACATCCAAAAACAAATACCGATTTTATTAGTTTTCCCAAGTATGCATAATTTATACAAAATAGTTGTTTTTTAAGCCTATCAAGCAAAATATACACATTGGCATTTTATAATGTTAACACAGCTAGGAAACTGCGTCAAACTTTTTTAGCTTTGATAATATAGTAGCCCTTTTTTTTCATAACGACCGTCACTTCTCCAAAAAGCTGCTCTAATTTCTCAATCGCAGATGGTCCACCTTGTTTTTTCTGAATAACCACCCACAACTCACCTTCCGGCAATAAATGATCAGCACTTTTTTCAAAGATCGCATGTACTACTTTCTTCCCTGCCCGTATTGGGGGATTGGTCAGTATAGAGGCAAAAGCAGCTGATGAATGAACATTCGAGAACAAATCACTTTGATAGATGCGGACATTATCAATGCGATTATGCTTAGCGTTTTCCTTTGAAAGTTCGACTGCTCTTTCGTTCACATCAATCATATGAATGGTGCGGCCTGTCATTTCGTTTGCTAACGATAAGCCGATCGGTCCATAACCGCAACCGACATCTAAGACGTCGCCATCCAAGTCAGGTTCTTCAAAAGCTTCAATTAAAAGCCTCGAACCATAGTCGACTTCTTTCTTAGAAAACACTCCACTGTCACTTGTAAAAGTAAAGCTACGGTTTCTCAAGGTGAAGTCCCATGTCTGTTTATTGCTTTTCACTGATGGCTTTTCCGTATAATAGTGGTCACTCATGGTGAATGGACCTCCTCTGGATTCAATCGTTTCAGGAGATAAGAAAAGAAAAAGCCCGCCAGTAAAAGCGAGCTTTCCCAAAAGATTAGGCGAAGATTACTTAACTTCTACAGAAGCGCCAACTTCTTCAAGCTTAGCTTTAAGTTCTTCAGCTTCTTCTTTAGCAATACCTTCTTTAAGTGGTTTTGGAGTGTTGTCAACAAGTTCTTTAGCTTCTTTCAAGCCAAGACCAGTGATTTCACGAACCACTTTGATAACTTTGATTTTTTGGTCTCCAGCACCAGCAAGTACTAGATCAAAATCAGTTTTTTCTTCAGCAGCAGCACCGCCACCAGCAGCTACAGCTACAGGAGCAGCAGCAGTTACGCCAAATTCTTCTTCGATTGCTTTTACTAAGTCGTTTAACTCAAGTACAGTTGCTTCTTTAACTGAAGCAATGATTTCTTCGATATTTAAAGCCATTTGTAATTCCTCCATTTTTAAGTTATTTACGTCAAGTACGCATTAAGCGCCTTGTTCTTCTTTTTGATCTGCAACTGCTTTAGTAGCAAGAGCAAGGTTACGAACTGGAGCTTGAAGAACGCTAAGCAACATAGATAGTAAGCCTTCGCGAGACGGAAGTTCCGCAAGAGCCTTCACTTCTTCTACAGTCGCTACGTTTCCTTCGATAACACCAGCTTTGATTTCTAAAGCTTCGTGGCTTTTCGCAAATTCGTTGATGATTTTCGCAGGTGCGATAACATCTTCGTTACTGAATGCGATAGCGTTTGGACCTGTTAAGAAATCGTTTAAACCCGTTAGTTCAACTTGTTCAACTGCACGGCGAGTCAAAGTGTTTTTGTAAACTTTGAATTCTACGCCAGCATCACGAAGTTGTTTACGAAGTTCAGTCACTTCAGAAACTGAAAGACCGCGGTAATCTACGATTACAGTAGACAAACTGTCTTTAAATTTAGAAGTAATTTCATCAACGACAACTTTTTTAGTATCGATTGCATTGCTCATGGTTACACCTCCTGTACATTCTTTGTGTAACACTTATACCGATCAGGCCATCACGTTCCTAACGAACGGTTCTCCATATAAAAAGCCTCCATTAAGACATGGAGGCTGTATATACAAGCATACGTTAACGTAAGACTGTGACATATACACCTCGGCGGGTTAATTAAGCCATAAGGCCCCTGCTGTCTACGGTATAAATGATTATTCTATTTTACAACATTTTGATATTATCAAAACGGTTGTGACAAGTCAAGAATTATTTTGCAGAGAAAGAAGATGGATCCACTTTCACGCCAGGGCCCATAGTAGATGTAACAGAAACGTTTTTCACGTATACACCTTTAGCCGCTGCAGGTTTTGCTTTAAGGATTGTGTCATAGATTGTTGCAAAGTTCTCAACAAGCTTTTCGTCCTCGAAAGAAACCTTTCCGATTGGCGCGTGGATGTTACCAGCTTTATCAACGCGGTATTCTACTTTACCAGCTTTGATTTCATTGATTGCTTTTTCTACTTCGAAAGTTACAGTTCCTGTTTTAGGGTTTGGCATAAGACCTTTTGGTCCAAGTACACGACCGATCTTACCAACTTCACCCATCATGTCAGGTGTCGCAACGATTACATCGAATTCGAACCAGCCTTGTTGGATTTTAGTGATGTAATCAGAATCTCCAACGTAGTCTGCTCCAGCAGCTTCTGCTTCTTTTGCTTTTTCGCCTTTAGCGAACACAAGAACGCGTTGAGTTTTACCAGTTCCGTTAGGAAGTACAACTGCACCGCGGATTTGTTGATCGTTTTTACGAGGGTCTACGCCCAAACGAAAAGCAACTTCTACAGTCGCATCAAATTTCGCTGTATTTGCTTTTTTTGTAAGAGAAACAGCTTCAGCTACATCATACGCTTTAGTACGTTCGATTAGCTTAGCAGCTTCTACATACTTTTTACCTTTTTTAGCCATTATAAAAATCCTCCTTATGTGGTTTTAGCGGAATAACCTCCCACGAATAAGGGTTGCGAACTTGTCAAAACCAAACTCGCAACCCAACAAGACAAAAAATTAATCTTCGATGACAATACCCATACTGCGTGCAGTACCTTCAACCATGCGCATAGCTGATTCAACGCTAGCAGCGTTTAAGTCAGGCATTTTTGTTTCCGCGATTTCGCGTACTTTATCACGCTTAACAGTTGCCACTTTATTACGGTTAGGTTCACCAGAACCAGACTCAATACCAGCTGCTTTTTTAAGTAAAACTGCAGCAGGTGGAGTTTTAGTAATAAATGTAAATGAACGGTCTTCAAAAACCGAAATTTCAACAGGAATGATAAGACCAGCTTGGTCAGCTGTACGAGCGTTAAACTCCTTACAGAATCCCATGATATTAACACCGGCTTGACCTAGTGCAGGTCCAACTGGTGGAGCTGGGTTAGCTTTTCCAGCAGGAATTTGCAATTTAACAACTTTAACTACTTTTTTAGCCACGAGACACACCTCCTTAAAGTCCGTGATGTGGTAATAGGGGAATCCCCCTCCCACTCAACAACTTCATTCTTTATATGAATGACGAAATAACTAGCTAGCGATCTTGAGCGAACTCAAGACGTACCTTTGCTATATTACCACTTCTATACACTCATTTCAAGCTCTTTTAAATTACAATTTATCGATCTGTGTGAACTCAAGTTCCACAGGAGTTTCTCTACCAAACATATTAACGAATACTTTGACTTTGCTTTTATCATAATCAATCTCTTCGATAGAGCCTGTGAAGTTAGCAAATGGTCCATCGATGACCTTGACTGTTTCTTTTAGTTCAAAGTCGATTTCTGTCTTGCGCTCTTCAAGTCCCATTCTCTTCAGAATGGTTTCCGCTTCGCCAGGTAATAACGCTGTCGGCTTAGAGCCTGATCCAGCTGATCCAACGAATCCTGTCACACCTGGTGTATTACGAACGACATACCAAGAATCGTCAGTCATGACGATTTCTACTAGCACATATCCAGGGAATACTTTCTTTTTCACTACTTTTTTCTTACCGTTTTTAATGTCCGTTTCTTCTTCTTCTGGTACAACAACGCGGAAAATTTTATCCTGCATGCCCATTGATTCAACACGCTTTTCCAAGTTTGCTTTCACTTTGTTTTCATAGCCAGAGTACGTATGCACAACATACCAATTCTTTTCCATTTTCGTTCAGGACTATTTAGTCCTTCCCTCCCCACATTTCGTAATGTCTATTTGACGAATCTCGAGTACCGGTAAATATTTTCAAGCAATTGAAAAAACCCGTAAAACGGGTTTTTTGGCAAGTCATATTATGATCTATTATAGCACGTTCAGCAGACCATTATTCAAGTATTAATGAATTAATTCGATTAATTGTGAGATTCCTATATCAAGAAAAGAGAAAAAGATGGCAAAAAATACGACTGTTAAAATAACAGTGATCGTGTAGCGGACCATTTCGTTTTTCTTTGGCCAGCTGACCTTTTTCATTTCTTTCCCGACACTTTTTAAGAAACTGATAATACGCATGTAAAAGACCTCCACAGATTAAAGAACGCAAATCCTACTTCGTTTCTAAATGTGTTTTATGTGAATTACAAGTCTTGCAATATTTCTTAACTTCTAATCTTTCAGCTGCTGAAGCAACACTTTTCATTGTCGTATAATTGCGGCTTCCGCAGTCTTTACAGGCTAGAGTAATCTTTTTCCTCATATTTACACCTATTTTCTCGACATCATTTCCTTAGTACCTTATCACAGTGTCGAAAAAGCTGTCAATATAGGTTTGATTAGAGACTGATCTCGCGCAGCTCTAAATATTTCTCTAACTTTCTCTTTACTCTTTGGAGTGCGTTATCAATTGATTTCACATGACGGTTTAAATCTTCAGAAATCTCCTGATAGGACCTACCATCAAGATAAAGCACAAGTACCTTTCTTTCCAGCTCGCTTAGTAATTCACCCATTTTCATTTCAATATCATCAAATTCTTCTTTGCTAATGATTAAATCTTCTGGGTTAAGCGCTTTAGCACCGGAAATGACGTCCAATAATGTTCTGTCCGATTCTTCATCGTATATCGGCTTGTCTAATGATACATAGGAATTTAACGGGATATGTTTTTGGCGAGTAGCTGTTTTAATTGCGGTGATAATTTGGCGGGTAATACATAATTCTGCAAAAGCCTTAAATGAAGTAAGCTTGTCCTCTCTGAAATCGCGGATAGACTTATAAAGTCCGATCATCCCCTCTTGGACAATGTCCTCTCGATCCGCTCCAATCAAGAAATAAGATCTTGCTTTCGCACGTACAAAATTGCGGTATTTCGTTATTAAATAATCTAGCGCATCACTATCTCCGACATGAACCCTTTCAATGACTTGTTCATCTTCCAACTGGCAAAATTGCTCTCTGATGGACTTACCCTTGCTGTTGTTTAGATTCACTTCGATCCCCCCGACCGCACCTAGATAGAAATATTATACAATAATGGTTGAAATATCGTCAAGCTATTCCAAGTTTCCCCGCCGCCATTTTTCAAACGTTTTCAATACATCTTCTGACAATTCAATTTTGGATGCTGGTTTATCAGAAGTAATCTTTTTGACACGTGTTTCAATCTTTCGTTCAATCACTTCTATCTCTCTTAAGAGTTCTCGTGCTGACTTACGAAGTGCACCCTGTCCAAAAATCGCCCATTGTTCTGTATAATCAGAGGTCGCCACATGAATTTGCGTCCGAATGTTATTTAAGTCTTGTGCCAGTTTTTCAATCCGCTCATCAGCCGTTTCATTTTCTCTTGTAAAGATGACCTCTACTCGGTGGTTTGTCCGCTTCTTTTCGATTCCTTTGACCATATGGGCATCGAATACGACAATGACTCGATACCCTGTATATGCTTGATATTCTGCTAAATGTTGAATCAGCACGTCTCTGGCTTCTTCAAAGCTGTTTTCTTTTAAGTGCTGCAAACGAGGCCATGCACCTATCATGTTGTATCCATCGACTAAGAGGATGTCCATCTCTATTCTCCTAACGGATAACGTTTTCGATACACTTCATACATCAATAGACTAGCGGCAACTGATGCATTTAATGAAGTGACCTTCCCGGCCATTGGCAATTTAATCAAGAAATCACATTTTTCCTTAATCAATCGGCCAATTCCTTTTCCTTCACTGCCAATGACAAGAGCGAGAGGCATCGTGCCGTCAAATTGTCTGTAGTCCTGCTTCGCAGATGCATCTGTTCCTGCGACCCAGATTCCTCTTTCTTTCATTTCATCAAGAGCTCTGGAAAGATTGGTTACTTTTGCGACCGGGATATGTTCAATGGCTCCAGTAGATGCTTTCGCAACAGTTGTCGTCAAGCCTACCGCTCGTCGTTTTGGAATGACGATTCCATGTGCACCAACAGCATCGGCCGTACGCATGATCGACCCTAAATTGTGCGGATCTTCAATTTCATCTAAGATGATGAAAAATGGTTGTTCATTCCGCTTTTCAGCAATTTGATACAGATCGTCCAATTCTGCATATTCATATGCTGCTACTTGTGCAACGATTCCCTGGTGCTGACCTGTTACCATCTGATCAAGCTTTTTCCTCGGAACATACTGAATGGTGATATTTTGCTTTTTCGCGAGTTCAATGACCTGCTGGGCTTGTCCTTTTACAGTGTTTTCTGCCATCCAGAGCTTGTATAACTCCCGATCTGACTTCAGTGTTTCAATCACTGCATTTTTCCCAATCACATAATCATGTTGCTGACTCATTTGTCTTCCTCCCTGACGTTCCGATTTCAATCGCCTGACTAATTAACTCTTCTAAGCGTTCGTCCTGCTTCTCGATAAATAAATAACCCATGAGCGCTTCAAACGCTGTACTATAACGATACGTTTGAACGTCTGTGTTTTTAGGCACTGTGCCTGATTTTGCATTTCTTCCTCTTTTCAGCACCGCTTCTTCCGCTTCTGTGAAAAAGCCCTTCTGCTGAAGCTCAAATAAAATAGCGGCCTGAGATTTAGCTGAAACGATCTTACTTGCACGTTTATGAAGCTCATTTGGTTTGGTCGCCCCTGTTTGGAGGAGGTGATACCTCACGTATACTTCAAAAATGGCATCACCCATATAAGCAAGCGCAAGTCCGTTCAACTGTTTTCCGTCTTTCAGCTTTTCAAAATTCAACATGACCTATTCTCCTCTTTTCCAGCGCGTACCTTGAGGAGTGTCCTCCAATACAATATTCATGCTCTTTAGCTGATCACGAATTTGATCAGACAATGCGAAGTCACGATTCCTTCTAGCTTCATTCCGCTTCTCAATTAATGCTTCTACCTCTTCGTCAAGCGTGTGCTTTTCTTCTAGTGAGAAGCCGAGGACGGATGTGATTTCTTGGAACAAGCCAATAAATGTCTTGATCACTTCCTCGGAAGTATGATCATTTTCCATATAGTAATTTGCTTGTTTCGCTAGTTCAAATAAAACAGAGATGGCATTTGCCGTATTGAAGTCATCATTCATTTCAGAAATAAATGTCGCTCGCTGCTCTTCAATCTTTGTCAGCCATTCCGTGTTATCCTCTGTTAAATTGGTACTGCTCTCAAGGCGATGATGTAGATTTGAATAAGATGTTTTGAGTCTGTTAAATGCACTCTTTGTACTTTCCAATAAGTCAATGGAGTAATTGATTGGATGACGATAGTGAACCGACAGCATAAAGAAACGAAGCACATCTGGATCTTGTTCTTTAATAATGTCATGTACGAGCACAAAGTTCCCAAGTGATTTTGACATTTTTTCGTTCTCAATATTAATATACCCGTTATGCATCCAATACTTCGCAAAAGGTTTTCCTGTCAAAGCCTCAGATTGTGCGATCTCATTCTCGTGATGAGGGAACGTTAAATCCTGTCCGCCAGCATGAATGTCAATCGTATCGCCTAAATATTTTTTGACCATCGCAGAGCACTCGATGTGCCAGCCTGGACGCCCTTCACCCCATGGACTGTCCCAAGAAATCTCCTGATCCTTTGCGGCCTTCCATAATGCAAAGTCGAGTGCATCCCTTTTCTTTTCACCTACACGAATACGGGCACCTGTCTTTAATTCATCAATCGATTGGTGAGACAGTTTTCCGTAGCCTTCAAATGAGCGTGTGCTGTAATACACGTCACCATCTGCTTCATAGGCGTAGCCTTTTTCAATCAATGTGGCGATAAACGCAATGATATCATCCATATTTTCTGTCACTCGCGGGTGAAGGTCTGCTTTTTTGCAGCCTAATGCACTGACGTCCTCAAAGTATGCTTGGATAAATCGATCAGCAATCGTTGGGACATCTTCGCCTAATTCGTTTGCTGCTTTGATGAGTTTATCATCCACATCAGTAAAGTTGGATACGAAATTCACATCATAGCCGCTATATTCTAAATACTTACGTACCGTGTCATATACAATGGCCGGTCTTGCATTCCCGATATGAATGTAGTTATAAACGGTTGGTCCGCATACATACATTTTGACCTTTCCTGGTTCAAGCGGGACAAACTCTTCCTTCTTACGTGTCAATGTATTATAAATAATGATTGTCATGATTGTTCTTCCTTTCTGCTCAATGAAGCCAGCTCACGTTTTAGCTTTTCCATTTCTCGCTCCAATTCTTTGAAACGATCAGAAACGGGATCTGGCAAATCTTGATGATTGAGATCACGATTGATTTTCTTTCCATTTTGAACGACCACTCGCCCAGGTATACCTACAACAGTAGAATGGTCTGGTACGTCTTTTAACACAACAGACCCCGCACCAATCTTGGACCCTTTTCCTACAGTAATGGAACCGAGCACCTTAGCACCAGTCGCAATTAGGGCATCGTCCAAAATAGTTGGATGCCGCTTTCCCTTTTCTTTCCCTGTTCCCCCTAATGTCACGCCTTGGAAAACAGTGACGTTATCGCCAATTTCACATGTTTCCCCAATCACGACGCCCATGCCGTGATCAATAAAGAACCGCCGGCCGATGGTTGCTGCTGGGTGAATCTCAACCCCTGTGAAAAACCGGCTGACCTGAGAAATGATCCGCGCAAGAAAATACAGCTTACGCTTGTAAAATGCATGCGCAACACGATGAGCCCAAATCGCATGAAGCCCTGAATAGGTTAGCACTACTTCAAGATAGCTTCTAGCAGCAGGATCTTGATCAAACACAGTATCAATATCTTCTTTCAGCATTTTGAAAAACACATGCTCCCCCCGTTCTTCCCCATCAATCTCTCTTAGGACTTACTCTCTTTTTTGGACAAATAAAAAACGCCTCTGCCATATGACAGAGACGTTTTGAAAACGCGGTTCCACTCTGTTTAGAAAGCCCTCATTTCGCAGCCTTCTCAACTTCATCCCATAACGGAGGGTACCGCCCTTGCATACTAACATACGTGTTCCTCAAGGGTCTTGAGGGTGCATTTCCAACGTCTGCCCATAAGTCTCTTTCAGCCGGTGAAGACTCTTTCTGTGATAGGCGAAAACATTGTACTTCTCCCTCGCAACGATTTTCCTTATATTTGTTTAATGCGGTTTAATACCGTCTCTTTACCTAGTAGTTCAATACTTTGCGGAAGCTCTGGGCCATGCGTTTGTCCTGTGACAGCCACACGAATTGGCATGAATAGTTTCTTGCCTTTATGCCCTGTTTCTTTTTGTACCGCTTTAATGGCAGCTTTGATTTCATCAGGTGTGAAAGACTCAAGACGTTCAAGCTGACCTGCAAACGAAGCCATCACTTCTGGTACTTGCTCTTCTGCAAGAACTTCCTTTGCCTCTTGATTATACTCAATTTGTTCCTTAAAGAACAACTCTGTTAACTCAACAATTTCTGCTCCGTAGCTCAATTGCTCGTGGTATAGAGAAATGAGTTTGCGCACCCACGTGTTTTCTTCTTCTGACAGCTGCTCGCTTACCTTACCTGCCTTTTGAAGATGTGGAAGTGTAAGTGCCACAACTTGATCAAGATCAAGTGCTTTTACGTATTGGTTATTCACCCATTTTAGTTTATGCATATCGAAGAGAGCTGGTGACTTAGAAAGTCGATTGACATCGAAAATATCGATGAACTGCTCTTTTGTAAATAGTTCCTCTTCACCAACTGGAGACCACCCAAGTAGTGCAATGAAGTTAAACAAAGCTTCTGGTAAATAGCCCAAGTTCTTATACTGTTCGATGAACTGGATAATTGATTCATCACGCTTGCTTAATTTCTTGCGGTTCTCGTTTACAATCAGCGTCATATGTCCGAACAGCGGAACATCCCAGCCAAATGCATTGAAGACCATAATTTGTTTAGGTGTATTCGAGATGTGATCCTCACCACGAAGAATGTGAGTCATTTTCATCAAATGATCATCCACTGCTACAGCGAAGTTATACGTTGGCGTACCATCTTTCTTCACAATAACAAAGTCACCGATGCCGTCTGTTTCAAATGAAATCTCGCCTTTGACCATATCGTCAAATTTGATGATTTCTCCTTTAGGCACTCGGAAGCGGATGCTTGGCTCTCTTCCTTCAGCAATCAGCTTGTCCTCTTCTTCTTTTGATAAATGACTGCATTTACCAGAGTATCGAGGCATTTCACTGCGGGCAATTTGTGCTTCACGCTCTTCTTCTAGTTCTTCAGCCGTACAATAGCACTTATACGCCAAGTCTTTCTCTAGCAGCTCGTCATAATATTTTTTGTAAATATCATTACGCTCTGATTGTCTGTAAGGACCGTAGCCCCCATCTTTATCAATGCTCTCATCCCAATCAATTCCGAGCCACTGCAGGTGGCGAAGCTGGCTTTCTTCTCCGCCTTCTACATTACGCTTTTGATCCGTATCCTCGATTCGAATAATAAATTTGCCGCCTTGGCTGCGTGCGAACAAATAGTTGAAAAGAGCCGTTCTAGCATTCCCAATATGTAAATGACCAGTTGGACTCGGTGCATAACGAACACGCACTTCATTTCCCATGAGTTTAACTTCCTTTCATCTGCATCATATTGTCTGACACCAATTTTTTATAAACGTATTTTATCATCAAAACCCATTCTCATCAAAATGGATTTTACTTTTTCTGAAGAAGTACGGTTGCTTGAGAGGCAATTCCTTCGCCTCTTCCTGTAAATCCAAGTTTCTCTGTCGTTGTTGCTTTGACATTCACCTGTGTGACATCTGCCTCAAGGGCTTCTGCGATTTTCTCACACATTGGCTGAATGTATGGTGCCATCTTTGGTTTTTGCGCCATGATGGTGCAATCGATATTCACCAGTGTATAGCCTTTTTCTTTTACAAGTGCCCACACGTGCTGAAGTAATTTAAAAGAGTCTGCATCTTTAAACTCAGGATCCGTGTCTGGGAAATGTCTGCCGATATCTCCTTCTGCAATCGCACCTAGGCAGGCATCCGCCACAGTATGAAGCAGTACATCCGCATCTGAATGCCCAAGTAGACCCTTTTCATAAGGGATCGTCACACCGCCAATAATAAGAGGTCTTCCCTCTGTTAATTGATGTACATCAAAACCTTGTCCTATTCTAAACATGTTCTAGTACCCTCTTTCCGCATCCATAATTGCCTTGGCAACCAATAAATCATCCGGTGTTGTCAGTTTAATATTGGTATAGTCTCCTTGGACAATATACACACTCTCACCGTGTAATTGTTCCACAAGACTGGCGTCATCTGTTCCAAGAAAGCCTGTCCGCTCCGCATGTTCATGCGCTTCTTTTAAAATAGAATGACGAAAAGCTTGTGGGGTCTGGACTGCCCACAAGCTCTGACGTTCAATGGTTTGTTCCACTTTGCCTTCTTGAACGCGTTTGATTGTGTCTTTCACTGGTACCGCTACGACTGCGGAGCCTTTTTCAATCGCTGCTTTAACGAGCAAGTCAATCTGTGTATGCTTAATAAAAGGCCTTGCGCCATCATGAACAAGCACGATGTCCGCATCTTGCACAGCCTTCAATCCTTCGTATACACTTTGCTGCCGTTCTTCACCGCCAGTGACAAGTGAAACAGGCGTTTGAAAAGCGTGTACCTTCAGTAGCCGTTCAAAGTCACGACGCTCTTCCTCATTGATCGCTAAGATCATGCGTCTACATTGTGAATGAGCGTCAAACACCTTCAGTGTGTGGATGATGACCGGCATTCTTTTCAATTCAATAAAAAGTTTATTGCGGCCGGCCTTCATTCGCTTCCCCTGCCCCGCAGCCGGAATAACTACTTCATAATACATGTTCGTTCTCCCTTTAGAGCGCCTTCTCCAGAAGTTTTGGCTTCGCAAAAATCATTCTTCCAGCAGCAGTTTGCAGCACACTCGTGACGAGCACATCAATGTCTTTTCCAATATAATTGCGTCCTTCTTCGACCACAATCATCGTACCGTCATCTAAGTAAGCAACACCTTGGTTATGCTCTTTCCCATCTTTGATGACCTGTACCTTCATTTCTTCCCCAGGCAGTACAACCGGTTTGACTGCATTGGCTAGATCATTGATGTTTAACACTGCTACTTTTTGAAGTTCGCATACTTTATTTAAATTAAAATCATTTGTCACAACAACACCTGAAGTTAACTTAGCGAGTTTCACAAGCTTGCTGTCAACCTCTTGAATATCCTCAAAGTCACCTTCGTAAATTTCAACTTTAATATCCAGTTCTTTTTGGATACGATTTAAAATATCAAGACCTCTTCGGCCTCTATTTCTCTTTAATACATCAGAAGAGTCTGCAATATGCTGTAATTCCTCGAGTACAAATTGAGGAATGACCATCACACCTTCTAGGAATCCAGTTTGACAAATATCTGCGATTCTTCCATCAATGATAACACTTGTGTCTAAAATTTTCAGCTTTTTATCTTCTATTTCAGGTTCATCATCAGCTGCTCCTTTTTTCTTTGTGACCTTTGCAGATCGAGAGAACAGCCCCATCATTTCATCCTTCTTCTTAAACCCTACCTGAAATCCAAGGTATCCTAAAAAGAAAGCCAGGAAAATCGGAATAATGGTACCAAAAATATGATATGGGATATTGTTTAGCGGGATCACGTTTACAATAAGATATGCTAGAATAAGTCCAAATACTAAACCGAAACTTCCAGATATAAGATCAGGAAGAGGCGCCTTCAATAGAGAATCCTCGATCCATTTCACCCAATTAACCACATAGCCTGTGCACCATTTACCAATGATAAAGAACACAGCGGCTCCTATTAGTGCTGAAGAGTAAGCATTTGTTATGAAAGGTATGTCCTTCACATTTAACAGCAGAAATAACTCTGGAATGATAAAAATCCCTACAACTGCACCGAAAATGATAAAAAACGCCTGAACGATTCTTTTTAACATACCTTCACCTCCTTTATTTTTCATCTGTCAATCCACCTTCATCTGACATTGATATATGCTTAAGTTTCCTATCATCATGAACAGAAAACAAAACCATCATTAATATACCCATATTCATCCATTTTTAACCGTATTTAAGAAAAATTTCTCTTTTTATAGCTGACGGTCGATATAATGTTTTTCTTGCAGTCTTTTTAATCCTTTTTTTATCTTTTTCGCTCTTACTTCTCCAATTCCTTCTACTTCATCCAAATCTTGTACATCTGCTTCCATAATTCGATCTAGCACACCAAATGCTTCGACCACGTTTTCAACGATCGGCATAGGCAATCTAGGGATTTTATGAAGTAATCTGTACCCTCTTGTGTACACATATTCGTCAATATTTGTAGATGCTGGATAGCCGAGTAACTTGTACAAAATAGAGTCATCTAAAAGTTCAAAGCTCGACATATCTTGGAGCTGTTTCAGCAGCACATATGGATCTTTGATCTTTTCTTTCACGTAATCTTTAATAAATAACGCCGCTTCCTGCTCCATATCTGTAATCAGCTCATTGACTTGCAGACGGATCAAGTGTCCTTCTGTCCCAAGCTCTTTGATATACATATTGATTTCATTTTTGATTCTAAGTACCATTTCATAACGATGTAGCACGGATAATACATCACCAAAGGTCACAAGCTCTTCAAATTCTAAGGCGCTTAACGCAGAAATGGCATGATCTAAAATGGTTTTATATTTCTCCAGTGTTTGTATCGCTTGGTTGGCCTTCGTCAAAATAAAACCAATATCTTTCAGCGTATATCGTCGATTCCCTTGGTATAAGGTAATAACATTCCGACGTTCAGAAATGGCAATGATTAAGCAACCTGTCTGCTTTGCTACACGTTCAGCCGTTCGGTGTCTCATGCCTGTTTCTGATGAATGAATGGTTGCATCCGGCATGAGCTGTGTATTCGCATACAAGATTTTTTGACCAGAGTCACTTAAAATAATCGCCCCATCCATCTTCGCCAATTCATATAAATGTGCTGGGGAGAATGCAGAATTAATATGAAATCCTCCATCTACCACACTTTTCACTTTATCGTTATAACCAACAACAATGAGCCCTCCAGTATTGGCTCTTAGGACGTTTTCAATCCCTGCCCGCAGGGGTGTCCCCGGTGCCACAAACTGGACAATATCTAAGAGATCGACTTCTCTCGCTCCTTTTTTCTCTTTTTCCATTTCTATGATCCCCCTAGTGAAATACGAAGTGCCTCTGCTACATTTTCTACACCGACTAATTCAATCCCTCTCGGTTTTTTCCATCCATCTATATTCGCCTGAGGAATAAACATTCGTTTAAATCCTAGTTTAGCAGCTTCCTGCACACGCTGTTCAATTCTTGATACTCTTCTGACTTCTCCCGTCAGACCCACTTCTCCTATAAAGCAATCTGCTTGATGCGGCGCTGCATCTTTAAAGCTTGATGCAATACTAACGGCAATAGCCAAGTCTATCGCTGGTTCATCAAGTTTCACACCACCTGCGACCTTTAAATAGGCATCTTGATTTTGCAGCAGCAGCCCTACCCGTTTTTCTAAAACGGCCATAAGCAATGACACTCGGTTATGATCAAGGCCAGTAGCCATTCTCCGTGGATTCCCAAAGCTCGTCGGTGAAATAAGTGCTTGTATCTCCACTAGAACAGGTCTTGTTCCTTCCATTGAGGCAACAACACACGATCCAGATACACCTGCTGACCGCTCTTCTAAGAAGATTTCTGATGGGTTTAATACCTCTGTGAGCCCTTCCTCTCTCATTTCAAAAATCCCTAATTCATTCGTTGAACCAAAACGGTTTTTCACTGCCCGTAAAATACGAAACGTATGATGGCGCTCCCCTTCAAAATAAAGAACTGTATCCACCATATGCTCTAAAAGGCGCGGCCCAGCAATCGAGCCTTCCTTCGTCACGTGACCAACGATAAAAATAGGAATACCATTCGTCTTGGCAATTTTCATCAGCTGGGCAGTGCATTCCCTCACCTGAGAAACAGATCCAGGAGCTGACGTGATATCGCTTTGATAAACGGTTTGAATTGAATCGACCACAACAAAAGCGGGTTTCATCTCTTGTATAGCAGACGTTATATACTCCATATCGGTTTCAGCCAAAACATGTAAAGAGGCACTTTCAATACCGAGACGGTCCGCCCTAAGCTTCGTTTGTTTGATTGATTCCTCACCAGATATGTATAACACATTCTGATTTTGATCTGATAGCTGTGCTGAAACTTGTAATAATAGTGTGGACTTCCCAATCCCAGGATCACCGCCAATAAGAACGAGTGAACCTTTGACAATTCCACTTCCTAATACTCGGTTAAATTCTTCTAAATTCGTTTTAATTCGGGGTTCTTCGGATGTTTCAATTGCAGATATAGGTGAAGGTTTTTGAATGGTTTGAACAGAATGATTAAACGCACTTCGACGATTTGCCGGCTCTTTACGAACGACCTCTTCTGTCATACTGTTCCAAGTGCCGCAGCCGGGACATTTCCCCATCCATTTGGCTGACTCATAACCGCACGATTGGCATATAAATTTTGATTTTGACTTAGCCATAGATTGAAGAATACAACTCCTTATACTGGTCAGAAAATAAGTAAAGGGAGGCATCCAACTTACTGGTATGCCTCACACTTTTTTCTTACTATATTAGTTCGTAGCAGCCGTTGCTTTTACGACAATTTCTCCATCTTCTACATCTAATACGATATGTTGGCCCTTTTCAATATTGCCTTTCAGCAATTCCTCAGAAAGTCGATCCTCGACGTGCTTTTGAATCGCTCTTCTTAACGGACGAGCACCATACTCAAGATCTACGCCTTCGTCGGCAATCTTGGCTTTTGCTGCTTCCGTCAATTCAATTGAAAGGTCCTGCTCTTTTAGTCGTTTTGTCAATTGATCAGACATGAGAGACACAATCTCTTTTAGATGTTTCTTTTCGAGTGAGTGGAAGACAATGATTTCATCAATACGGTTGATGAACTCCGGTCTAAACGCACGTTTCAACTCACCCATTACTTTGCCTTTCATATCTTTGTAATTTTGACTTTCATCCTGCACGTTAAAGCCAACATATTTATTGCGCTTCAGCTCACTAGCTCCAACGTTTGAAGTCATAATCAAAATCGTATTTCTAAAGTCAACAGTACGACCTTTAGAATCAGTGAGACGACCATCTTCTAACACTTGAAGTAAGATGTTAAACACATCAGGGTGCGCCTTTTCAATCTCATCTAGAAGCACGACAGAATACGGCTTTCTTCTCACTTTTTCAGTCAGCTGACCGCCCTCATCATAGCCCACATAGCCTGGAGGTGATCCAACAAGTCTTGAAGTCGAGTGTTTTTCCATGTACTCAGACATATCAATACGAATCATCGCTTCTTCATCACCGAAGATAGACTCAGCGAGTGCTCTTGCAAGCTCAGTCTTACCAACACCTGTTGGCCCTAAGAAAATAAAGGAGCCTATCGGACGTTTCGGATCTTTTAGTCCAGCACGGGCACGTCTTACAGCTTTTGCAACAGCAACAACTGCTTCATCCTGTCCAATGACGCGAGAGTGGAGCAATTGTTCCATGTTTAGAAGCTTATCTGTTTCTGTTTGAGCAATTTTTGAAACAGGTACTCCCGTCCAGCTAGAAACAACCATTGCGATATCATCCACAGAAACCTCTGAATTCTCTTGTCCCTGCTTTTCTTTCCAAGATTTCTTCGTCACTTCTACCTTTTCACGCAAACGTTGCTCCGTATCACGAAGAGAAGCGGCTTTTTCGAATTCTTGACTTTGAACAGCTGCATCCTTTTCCTTGCGTACTTCATCCAGCTTTTGCTCAAGTTCCTTTAGATTAGGCGGTGTTGTGAAAGAACGTAAACGAACTTTTGAACCCGCCTCATCAATTAAGTCAATCGCCTTATCTGGAAGGAAACGATCAGAGATATAACGATCAGAAAGCTTTACCGCCGCCTCAATGGCTTCATCTGTAATAGACACACGGTGATGTGCTTCATAACGGTCTCTAAGCCCTCTTAAAATTTGAATACTTTCATCAACAGATGGCTGGTCCACTTGAATTGGCTGGAATCGACGTTCAAGTGCAGCATCTTTTTCAATATATTTACGGTACTCATCTAACGTTGTTGCCCCGATACATTGAAGCTCACCACGTGCTAAAGATGGTTTTAGAATATTAGAGGCATCAATCGCACCCTCTGCTCCTCCTGCACCAATCAGTGTATGAAGCTCATCAATGAAGAGAATGATATTTCCAGCCTGACGGATTTCGTCCATGACTTTTTTCAAACGATCCTCGAATTCACCACGATATTTCGTTCCCGCTACAACGGTTCCCATATCAAGTGTCATGACTCGTTTATCACGCAAAATTTCAGGCACTTCGTTGTGAATAATTTGCTGTGCGAGGCCTTCTGCGATCGCTGTTTTACCAACACCAGGCTCTCCAATCAAGACAGGGTTATTCTTTGTTCTTCTACTTAGGACCTCAATGACACGCTGAATTTCTTTGCTACGGCCAATCACAGGGTCCAAGCTGTCCTCTTTCGCAATAGCCGTTAAGTCTCTTGCCAAGCTATCTAAAGTTGGTGTATTGGCATTGCTATTAGATCCTGCCGCAGATGCACCCGTTTCATTGCTGCCTAGAAGCTGCAATACTTGCTGGCGTGCTTTATTTAAGCTTACTCCGAGGTTATTTAAGACACGGGCAGCTACCCCCTCTCCCTCACGAATAAGACCTAAAAGAATATGTTCTGTCCCTACATAGGAATGACCAAGCTTTCTCGCTTCATCCATAGAAAGCTCCGTAACCTTCTTCGCTCTAGGTGTGTAATGAGGAATAGCTTGAGACACCTCTTGCCCTCTTCCAATCAAGCTCTCGACTTCTTTTTGGATTTTATCTGAAACAAGGCCCAGTGCTTCTAATGCTTTTGCGGCGATGCCCTCACCTTCACGTACAAGACCAAGTAAAATATGCTCTGTTCCGATGTTCTTATGGCCTAGGCGAATGGCTTCTTCTTGTGCAAGTGCTAATACCTTTTGAGCTCTTTCAGTGAATCTTCCAAACATCATATCGTTTCATCCTCCTGTCCATTCCTATGCATTTCTAAGCGCAGCCTTTCTCTAATAATTGCTGCTCGTTTTATATCTCTTTCATTTGGTTCCAAGGCTCCTCCTGAATATTGCTGAAGGAAGCCAGGCTGTGTCAAAATCATGAGTTCATTCAGTATATTACTTGAAAGCCCCTTAATGATACCTAAATCAATTCCAAGTCGCACATCTGACAAACACTTAGCCGTTTCCTTAGATTCAATCATGCGACAATTAGCCAAAATCCCCAAGGAACGGTACACTCTGTCTTCAAGTTCAATTTTAGACGTCTGATATAATGCCTTACGTGCAGATCGCTCTTGTTCAATGAGCTGTGCCGTCACACTATTCAAGTCATCTACAATATCTTCTTCTGATTGACCCAGTGTCATTTGATTTGAAATTTGAAAGATGTTTCCTATTGCTTCGCTACCCTCACCATAAATTCCTCTGACCACAAGACCTAATTGATTAATTGCAGGAATAATGCGATTCATTTGTCTTGTCAGGGCTAATGCTGGTAAGTGCATCATGACTGAAGCCCTAATACCTGTACCTACATTGGTCGGACAGCTCGTTAAGTATCCTCGCTTTTCAGAAAACGCATAATCCACTTGCTCTTCAATCCAGTCATCTATTTGGTTAGCTGCTTTTAGTGCATTAGCCAGCTGAAATCCTGGGAACAAGCATTGAATACGAATATGGTCTTCCTCATTCAGCATGACACTGATTTCTTCATTTTCTGAAAGCAAACAGCCACCAAATCTTGATTCTGCTAAATTGGGGCTAATCAAATGCTTTTCAACAAGTACCCTTTTAGCCAAAGGCTGCGTGTCATTCATTCGAATCAGAACAAAGTTTCCAATGTCCTTCACTTCCTGGCTCGCAAACTTTTGCTCGAATTGCTGAAGAACAGCTTCAGCCTCCTCTTGAGAAAACTGAGTTGGGAAACGAACATGCTCTAGATTGCGTGCCAGTCGAATACGACTGCTTAGAACAATGTCACTTTCTGGTCCTTTCTGTTTCATCCATTGACTTAATGCGTCTTGAATAAAATGCTGGAGCGACATGTCGTTAATCTCCCTCCCTCTGCTGAGATTGCTCATGCTCTAATGCACGAATTTGATCTCGAACTTCCGCTGCTTTTTCAAACTCTTCCTGTTCAATCAGCTGCTTCAGTTCTTGCTGCATCAACTCAAGTTTCCGGCGAACATGCAGACTGCCGGCAATCCGTTTAGGAACTTTTCCATTATGGACTGTATTTCCACTATGGACTTTCCTTAAAACAGGATTTAAATACTGATCAAAGGTTCGATAACATTCTGCACAGCCAAAACGGCCTGTTTTCCTGAATTGCTGAAAAGTTAAGCCACACTTAGGACATTGATCCACTTCTCTTGCCTCTTGAAAAATAGATGATCCTTTATTCGCACTTGTGGTAAAGCTAGGATCAATATTCAATAAGCCTGATAATAAGTTGTGAATCGAGAAACCTTGGTTTCCACTCATAGCATATGAATCACTGTTTTCTTTTGCACATTGTTCACATATGTGCATTTCTTGTTTTTCTCCATTTATTACTTTCGTAAAGTGAAAAGTGGCTGGTCTCTCATTGCATTCTTGACAAATCAATCTTTTCACCCGCTTTACTTTAATTTCAAAGCATTTAACATCGCTTTCATCATCCGAGCCCGCAGTTCATCTCGTTCAGGTAAATCAATGTGTAAAACAGAACGGTCCATGACACTAATCATCATCTTTGCTTCTCTTTCGGATAAAATGTTGTTCTCAACAAGACGCATAATGATATGATCAGATGCAGCCTGTGATAAACGATGATATATTTGGGAAATAATGTTGTTCAATAAATCGACTTCATCATTCATTTTGACTTTAATGATACGGATATAGCCACCGCCGCCACGCTTACTTTCAACGATATAACCTCTTTCGCTCGTAAAGCGTGTATTGATAACATAGTTAATTTGTGAAGGTACGCATTGAAACTTATCTGCAATTTCATTGCGTTTAATTTCTAATATTTCTCGACCATTCTGATCCAAGACTTCCTTCAAATACTGCTCGATGATATCAGAAATATTTTGTGCCACTCCGCCTCCTCCTCCATTGACTTTGACTATATTTGACTTTAATCTTACTATAAATTTTTTCGATCGATTTTTCAAGATAATCGCTCAACTAACAATATTATTTCCACATTTATCTGGTGCCAAACGTCCCAGTGGAGCCTAGCGGGATCGAACCGCTGACCTCCTGCGTGCAAGGCAGGCGCTCTCCCAGCTGAGCTAAGGCCCCATAAAAGATGGTCGGGAAGACAGGATTCGAACCTGCGACCCCTTGGTCCCAAACCAAGTGCTCTACCAAGCTGAGCTACTTCCCGATCTTAATGGCGCGCCCGAGAGGAGTCGAACCCCTAACCTTTTGATCCGTAGTCAAACGCTCTATCCAATTGAGCTACGGGCGCTTATTTTATAATGCCGAGGGCCGGACTTGAACCGGCACGGTAGTCACCTACCGCAGGATTTTAAGTCCTGTGTGTCTGCCAATTCCACCACCCCGGCGTGGATGGTATAAGCGGAAGACGGGATTCGAACCCGCGACCCCCACCTTGGCAAGGTGGTGTTCTACCACTGAACTACTTCCGCATTACAGGATTTTTTTATGTTGTTTGGCAATGCGGGTGAAGGGACTTGAACCCCCACGTCATAAAGACACTAGATCCTAAGTCTAGCGCGTCTGCCAATTCCGCCACACCCGCATGAAAATGGTGAGCCATGAAGGACTCGAACCTTCGACCCTCTGATTAAAAGTCAGATGCTCTACCAACTGAGCTAATGGCTCGCTTTTAAAGCGACTTGTCTATCTTACCATATGAAAGTGGTGCCGGCAAGAGGACTTGAACCCCCAACCTACTGATTACAAGTCAGTTGCTCTACCAGTTGAGCTACACCGGCTTTATCTATCCTAACATTATGTAAGAATAAATATGGTGGAGGATGACGGGCTCGAACCGCCGACCCTCTGCTTGTAAGGCAGATGCTCTCCCAGCTGAGCTAATCCTCCA
>NZ_JBLUWC010000001.1:78443-79149 GCF_048270685.1 Bacillus sp. AK25 | reverse complement strand
TATTGTGTCGTTTCGAATGTCTCTCGATCTGACAAATAGTATTATATAACGATAAGATATTGTTTGTAAAGACTTTTTTAAAATAATTTTTGAATTTATTTTAAAGCTGTTTTTTCACATCTTTTCGTTAAGGCACCTAAAGAAGTTTACCACTTGTCTCTTCATTTTAAAAGCCTTTTTTTCATTTTTTTATGTTTTTTTGTTAAAAAGGGTATTAATAGCGCTTTCTCAAAGTAAAAACAGCTCTTTTAAAGCTGAAAAATGTTTGTTTTATTCCTTAAATCCTCAGATAACGTGCATATAGAAACGAATTTTTTTATTATTTTATTTTTCCGAGAAACCATTTTGTATATTTGCTTTATATTCAATTGATAATGTTCCCTTGCATCATCAATTATTTTGTTGCTTAACTCAAATCTTCTTCCTCTCTCTCATTAGAAAACCAAGATGCCCTTTGCTCTCTTATGTAGGTTTCAATGATCTAGCAGCAAGCGCAGTTCGCTACATATGGTTGCCAGAGGAGAAGATCCTTTTTAGACATGTTTACTCTTTTGATGTTGACTCTTAGCAAGATGAGCGAGCGACGAGATTGAATGATAAGAATTTTATAGAATGTCTAGAATTCCAGTGAAGGGGATGAAATCAATGAGTTATTGAGAATGTAGTGAAAGACCACTATTTTCAATATAAATAGATATATCATTTA
>NZ_JBLUWC010000001.1:22990-78343 GCF_048270685.1 Bacillus sp. AK25 | reverse complement strand
TCAAAACCGAAGTTTTGTTTTTCGCCAGTTTGACTGACTACCTATGATGTATCATAGGATTTTTTTATAAAAACTCGAATTAACAGGTACGTTTTGTCTTGTTTAGTTTTCAAAGATCATCTTCGTTATCGCTCGTAAGCGACTTTAATATCTTAACATTTTTCTTCGGTTGAAGTCAAGAACTTTTTTCATTTTCTTTTTTCAACCTCGTTGCTGTTTTGCGGCAACGAATAATAATATACCATCTGGATTCTTTTCTTGCAATAGTTTTTTTAAAAAAAGTTTCATTTTATGAAAAATAAAAAGCGCCACAGATCAAATGGCGCTTTTGTTGATGTATTAACGGTTTCTCATTTGCGGGAAAAGCAGTACATCTCTGATTGATGGAGAATTTGTTAGTAGCATGATTAATCGGTCGATACCGATTCCTAGTCCGCCTGTTGGCGGCATGCCATATTCTAATGCTTCAACAAAATCGTCATCCATGAGATGCGCTTCGTCATTTCCTTCTTCACGTTCTTTTAATTGAGCTTCAAAACGTTCTCTTTGGTCGATTGGATCATTCAGCTCGGTGAATGCATTTGCATGCTCGCGACGCACGATGAATAGCTCAAAGCGGTCCGTGAAGCGCGGGTCTTCAGGATTTTTCTTAGCTAATGGAGAAATCTCGACTGGGTGCCCGTAAATAAAAGTAGGCTGAACCAGTGTTTCTTCTACTTTTTGCTCGAAGAACTCATTGATAATATGACCTACTGTCATGTTTTTTGTGATTTCAACACCGTGATCAGCAGCATGCTGTTTTGCTTCTTCTACAGACATCTCTTGCCAGAAGTCTACACCTGTCGCTTGTTTGACTGCTTCAACCATATGGAGTCTCTTCCATTCAGGTTTTAGATCAATTTCATCTTCTCCATATTGAATCGTTGTTGTTCCTAGTACCTCTTGGGCAATATGAGCAATCAAGTTTTCCGTTAGGTTCATGATATCTTTATAGTCTGCATATGCTTCATACAGCTCAATCATAGTAAATTCCGGGTTATGACGAGTTGAGACTCCTTCATTACGGAATACGCGGCCAATCTCGTATACTTTCTCTAGACCACCGACAATCAGACGTTTTAAATGCAGCTCGATCGCAATACGCATATAAAGCGGCATATCAAGTGCATTGTGATGAGTAATGAAAGGACGAGCTGATGCACCACCAGGGATGCTATGCATTGTTGGTGTTTCAACTTCTAGGTATCCTTTTGAATCTAAGTATCTTCTCATTGATTGAATGATTTTGCTTCGCATGATGAACGTCTGCTTACTTTCTGGATTGACAATCAAGTCAAGGTAACGCTGACGATAGCGTTGTTCTACATCTTTTAGTCCGTGATATTTATCAGGGAGCGGGCGAAGTGCTTTTGTCAGAACCTCAAAGCTAGTCGCTTTAATTGAAAGTTCTCCTACATTCGTTTTAAATACGGTTCCCGTCACACCGATAATATCGCCTAGGTCCGAGCTTTTGAATAATTCGTAAGCTTCTTCTCCTACACTATCTTTACGTACATAGATTTGAATTTGTCCTTCTAAGTCTTGAATGTGTGCAAAGCCAGCCTTCCCTTTTCCACGCTTTGTCATCATACGGCCAGCAATTGTTACTTGAGCTGCTTTTTCTTCTAAGTCTTCTTTTGAAAACTCGTCATATTCAGCAATAATTTGTGCAGATTGATGAGAACGGTCATATCGTTCACCGAATGGATCGATACCCTCTTCTCTCATTTTATTCATTTTGTCACGTCTTACTTGGAATTGATCATTTAATTCTTCGTTATTAAGCCCTTCATTACTCATTTATATCACTCCAATAATGTATTTTGCAGAGAAAAGCAGAAAAACTGCCAGTACGTGCACTAGCAGTGAGCCACAAAAAGAAAGATAGTCTTATCCTACTTTTATTCTTTGAAGCTCTTTTGCCTCGGCTTCGATCGTAAAGTCATCTAGAACTTTTACAAGCTCCGCTCTCGTTTCACTTTGATTGATTTGGTTTCTTACATCTGCATTGCCTCGGACACCTTTTAAGTACCATGCTGCATGTTTTCTCATCTCTCTGACAGCCACATGCTCGCCTTTCAGGTCTATGAGTCTGTCTAAATGAAGTTTGCACACAGACATTTTCTCACGCACATTAGGCTCTTCTTTTAGTTCACCCGTTTCTAAATAATGAACCGTCCGGTAAATCATCCACGGGTTTCCTAGTGCGGCTCTTCCGATCATGACAGCATCTGCACCCGTTTCATCAAGCATACGTTTTGCATCCTGAGGGGTTTTGACATCTCCATTGCCGATGACTGGAATGGATACAGATTGTTTGACCTCTTTTATAATATCCCAATTCGCTGTTCCTTCGTACATCTGCACACGTGTCCGTCCGTGAAGCGCAACTGCTTGTCCACCTGCTCGTTCAACAGCACGGGCATTGTCGATAGCGAAGATATGGTCTTCGTCCCAGCCCATTCTCATTTTCACCGTAACAGGTTTATCTACAGCATCTACAACAGCAGAGACCATTTCATAAATCTTGTTTGGATCAAGTAGCCATTTCGCTCCTGCATCACATTTCGTAATCTTCGGCACAGGACAGCCCATGTTGATATCAATAATGTCCGCCGTTGTATTCTGGTCTACAAACTTGGCCGCTTCCACGAGCGTGTCCTTTTCTCCCCCAAATATCTGAAGGCTCAACGGTTTTTCACGTTCATCAATGTACAGCATGCCCATCGTTCTGGCATTATTAATCAAGATCGCTTTGTCACTGACCATTTCAGCGCAGACTAAGCCCGCTCCAAACTCTTTCACCGTGAGTCTGAAAGCAGAGTTACACACACCAGCCATTGGTGCGAGCACTACTTTGTTTTTAATTTCGATATCTCCGATTTTAAACATCTAGTCCCCTCCTTTCCTCTTCAAGTATTGGTGAAAGTTCTTCCACCGTTATATTTAAAGCATCTGCTATTTGACCAACCATTTGGTTTGTTGGTAATCGATTGCCTCGCTCAATTTCCCCTAAGACAGAGACAGAGATGCCCAGTCTTTTGGCGAACCCTTCCTGAGTATACCCTTTTAGCTTTCGGTATGCACGAATTCTTCTACCCCACATGTCTTTTTCCATATGCTTACACCTTCTTGGTCTGTTACGGCGTTTATCTGGGCTTCGCCGATTTCTGGGCAAATCTCACTCATCGGAACAAGAACGAATAAACGTTCGTACATTCTAGGATGCGGCACTACAAGTTGTTCTGTTTCAATATTTTCACGATTATAAAGTAAAATGTCAAGGTCAGCTGTCCGTGGACCCCACCTCACTTCTCTTGTTCTGCCTAACTCCTGCTCAATGTTCTGAGTCAGTGATAGAAGTTCTTCAGGACGAAGCGAGGTGGAAATCTTCACAGCCATGTTCAAGAAGTCATCCTGATTCTCGTAGCCTACAGGTGTTGTCTCATATATAGATGAAATGGATTCAACTTGAACACCTGGATGTTCGTGAAGTTTTTTGACAGCTTCTTTTAAGTATGTTTCCTTTTTTCCTATGTTTGAGCCTAAAGCGATATATGCTGTATTGTTCATGCGCGTGATCTCGTCATTTCAATGGCAACGGACTGATAGTGTCCTGGAATTGGCGGATCTGGTTTGATTACTTTTACTGTACATTCTTGAACTGTCGAAAAGTCCTTTAACACTTGATTTGCAATTCTTTCTGTCAGCGTTTCAACGAGGTTCACTGGGTCTCCTTCTACAATATTTTTGCAGATGTTGTAGAGCTCAGCATAGTTGATGGTCTCATTTAGGTCATCCGTTTGTCCTGCCTTACTTAGATCAAGTGAAGCTGTTAGGTCCACACGAAAGCGCTGGCCTAGTTTATTCTCTTCTGCAAATACACCGTGATAGCCGTAAAATTCCATTCCGTTTACATATACTTTATCGATGATAAGCGCCTCCTTTATTCAGCATGGCATCCATCATTTTTGCCATTCTTGCGATTTCTTTTACATCGTGCACTCGGACCATCGCGCTGCCCTTTTGAATCCCAAGACAGACCGTCGCACCCGTTCCTTCAGTACGTTCTTCAGGCGGCAGGTCTAAAACTGCACCGATGAATCGTTTGCGGGATGTTGCTAGAAGCAGCGGATATCCAAGGTGGCAAAAATGTTCAAGTTCATTCATGACCATGAGGTTGTCAGTTTTATTTTTCGCAAATCCTACACCAGGGTCTAATATAATCATGTCATCACGGACACCCGCTTGTTTTACAATTTGAACACTTTCTTTCAGATCTGCAATCATATCTGAAATCAGATGGGTGTAATTCCGCTCTGGTCGATTGTGCATTAAGATAATTGGCACGTTGTGCTTCGCTGCCACATGCGCCATTTGAGGATCAGCTTTCGCCCCCCATACATCATTAATGATTGAGGCTCCCGCTTTCACTGCCTCATCTGCGACATGGGCTTTATACGTATCAATAGAAATAGGTATGTCCAATTCTTTTGTGATCTTCTCAATGACAGGAATGACCCTTGAAAGCTCCTCTTGCTCTGAGACAAGTGCCGCTCCCGGCCGAGTCGATTCACCGCCAATATCAATAATATGCGCCCCATCTTCTATGAGCTGCGCTGCATGAGCCAGCGCTTTATCCATTTGATTAAATTTTCCTCCATCTGAAAAAGAGTCCGGTGTGACATTTAAAATGCCCATGACCAATGTCTTTTCTTCATAACTAAGGGTATGGTGCTTGGCTTGTATGATTTTAGGCTGTTTTATCAATTGTTGTGTCATTGTGTCCACCTACTCTTTATAGTCTAGACGTGCTTTTGTATATTCTGTTCTCAGCTTGGTCGAAATCGTTCGGTTGTGGTTTTGCAGGACGGTGTCTCCGATATTTTTAAAAGGCACAATTCCCTGAACCGAATTGGTCATCCACGCCTCATCAGCTGAGAGCAAGTGTGAAAGTGGATATCTTCCTTCTATTAGTGGGATCCCCGAAGCTTGCAGCGTTTCGATACAATATCGACGGGTAACCCCGTTTAAAATACCGGTATCAAGTGAAGGTGTATAGATCACATCTTTTTTTCGCCAAAATAGATTTGACGTAATTCCTTCTGCCACATCGTCTTCTTTTGTTAAAAAGATCCCTTCTACCGACGGATCGTTCCCTACTTCTCTTTTCGCCAGCAGGTTGTTCATGTAATGATGCGACTTGAGCCGTCTTGGACCTTCCGGTGTGTTTCTTCTTGTATCAAGAATGATTCCCTGTTTTTCATCTACTATTGATTCAGGCCGGAATGGGGAGATCATCACAAAAACAACAGGCTCCTCATAAGGGTCTGCAGAAAATCCATTGCCTCTGCCCGCAGAAACATTGAAGCGGATCCTCGCATGACCGCCCGTTATTTGATTTTGTTTGAATAATGTATGAATGATGTCGAGTACAAATGGTTTCTCTATTGTGGATTCGATGCAAAGGTCACGCAATGATTGATTGAGCCTTTCAAGATGCCAGTCTAACAAGAAGACTTGTCCTGCTAGAGAGGTAAATGTTTCGAATACACCGATGCCATATAGAAAACCATGATCAAAAGGAGAAAGAGTCGCATCTTTCTCCTCTATATACTGACCGTTCAGGTAAATGATCATGCGTTTACTTCATTCCCCTTTTTACGATAGGTTTCAATAAAATTTTTGAGCATTTCCTTACCGAAGGACGTCATAATCGATTCTGGATGGAATTGAACACTTTCAATCGGAAGTTCTTTATGGCGAATGGCCATGAGTTCACCTTCCTTTGTGCTCGCTGTTCTGACAAAGCACTCCGGTAGCGTCTCGTCTTTAACAATTAATGAATGATATCTTGTTGCGACGAGCGGATTTTGTAGTCCCGTGAAGACACCTTTGCCGTCATGTTCAATCTCTGATGTTTTCCCATGCATTAACCGCTCCGCACGAATGACATCTCCACCAAATACTTGTGCAATGGATTGATGACCTAAACAGACACCGAAGATCGGAATCTTCCCAGCAAAATGTTTGATCGCTTCCATACTAATTCCTGCTTCATTCGGACTGCAAGGTCCTGGAGAAATCATCAGAAAGTCTGGCTTGAGCTCTTCGATTTCTTGAATGGTGACTTGATCGTTTCGTTTTACAATCAGTTCTTCCCCAAGCTCACCTAAATACTGGACCAGGTTGTACGTAAATGAATCGTAATTATCAATCATTAAAATCATACTCTGCTCACCTCTAACTCAAAATAGTCTCTTCTTTGCTCAACTGTAATGCTTTTTTCACTGCATAGGCTTTTTTAATTGATTCTTTGTATTCGTGCTTTGGTACAGAATCGATGACAATGCCTGCACCTGACTGCATGAAGGCTCTGCCCCCTGTACAATAAGCCGTACGAATGACGATATTAAAATGCATATCTTGATTGAATCCAAACCAGCCTATAGATCCAGTATAAAGCCCACGTCTTGTTGGCTCAAGTTCTTCTATGATTTCCATTGTTCTCACTTTTGGCGCACCTGTAATTGTGCCGCCTGGGAATACAGCTCTCATGACATCAACCGCATCACAATCATCACGCAGCTCCCCTTGGACATTTGATACAATGTGCATCACGTGTGAATATTTCTCAATGGCCATAAACTCGTTCACCTTGACTGAGCCATAAGTAGACACTCGTCCAAGATCATTCCGCTCAAGATCAACGAGCATCACATGTTCTGCGCGTTCTTTTTCATCTTCAATGAGTTCTTTTGCCAGCGCTTGATCTTCCACATCATCCTTGCCTCTTGATCTTGTGCCAGCGATCGGTCTTGTTTCGAGCTGAATGCCTTTTTTCTTAATAAGCAGCTCTGGAGATCCACAGACAATCTGGAAATCTGGCGTGTGCAGATATGACATATATGGAGATGGATTCACGCGACGTAATGTTTTGTATAAATGATATGGGTGGGTATGAAGCTGTTCATCTTGTCTAATCGATAGGTTCACTTGGAACACGTCACCGTTCGCGATATATTGTTTAATCGTTTCTACAGCTTCCTCGAAAGCTTCTTCAGTAAAAGGTGCAGCAGGTACACATTCCGAAGAAGACACGTTGACAGGTGAATGTGCTGACTCTTCTGATGTGCTTGTCCAGCTTTGCTTTAATTCTTCGAGTCTTTGATGAACTTCACTGACAGGTTCGTCTCCTTCTGTATGAGTCATCAGCCAGAGGACGTCTTCTTTATGATCAAAGACAGCGACATCATTGAATACGAGGAAATACAAGTCGGGCGTCTTCAAATCATCGATGGACAGCATTTTAAAATGCTCGATATATCTCGCATAATCATAGCTTAAAAATCCAATCGCTCCACCTTGAAAGTCAGGATATTCGTCGTTCGTTTTGGTTTGAAGGGTTTGAAACCAATCAGCAAATGCCCTGAAAGGATCTCCCTCTTTGAAAAACACCTCATTCTGATAATGGATGGTGGTCATCCCGTCCTTCCCTTTCGCTTTAGCGATCGGATGAATGCCGGCAATACTGTATTCTCCGCCACGTGCACTTTCAAGAAGGACGTGATGTGATTCATGAGCCGTTAATTGTTCGTATCGTTTCAAGAATGCATCTTTCGTAAAAGGAATTTTGATGCCCATCGGCCTACGTTGTGTCATGTAATCATCCTTTTTATTTTCATTAATCTTATTGTAATGCAATCCATTTTAATTAGAAAATAGTATTTGCTTTCCATCTTCAGAATTCATGAAAAAACCCCAGCAAATGCTGGGGTGTATTGTTTAATCAAATTGATAAAGCGGCGTACTAAGGTAACGTTCACCGTTACTTGGAATAATCGCTAGAACCTTTTTCCCTTTACCAAGCTTCTTCGCTGTTTGAAGCGCTGCATAAATGGCTGCTCCTGAAGATATACCACCAAGGATTCCTTCTTCTTTCGCTGCCTTTCTTGCAAGTTCAAATGCATCTTCGTTTTTCACTTGGATAATGCCGTCATATACTTCTGTGTTTAAGATAGACGGAACAAACCCTGCTCCAATGCCTTGAATTTTATGCGGACCTGGTTTGCCGCCTGATAGTACAGGAGAATCTGTTGGTTCTACCGCATAAAGCTGAATAGATGGGATGGCTTCTTTCAGGACTTCACCAGCACCTGTAATCGTACCGCCCGTACCAACTCCTGCAATAAATGCATCAAGATCGCCGTCAAACTGTTCAAGAATCTCTTTCCCTGTTGTGCGGCGGTGAATCTCAGCGTTGGCTTCATTGCTGAACTGCTGAGGCATGAAGTATCCGTGCTCTTCTGCTAATTCTTCTGCTTTTTTGATGGCACCTTTCATTCCTTCTGCACCCGGTGTTAATACAAGCTCTGCACCGTAAGCGCGTAAAAGGTTGCGGCGCTCCTGACTCATTGTATCCGGCATAACTAAAATCGCATTGATTCCTTTTGCAGCCGCGACCATCGCAAGACCAATTCCTGTGTTTCCGCTTGTTGGCTCAATGAGTGTGTCACCAGCTTTTAATGTACCTTTTGCTTCAGCATCTTCGATCATCGCTAACGCAATACGATCTTTTACACTGCTGCCTGGGTTCATATATTCAAGTTTCAAGTAGACATCCGCACTGTCTTCATCTACTAAACGGTTTAATTTAACGACTGGTGTATTTCCTATTAGTTCAAAAACTGAATTTGCAATACGAGCCATCACTAACACCTCTATCTCCGAGTAATTTTATTGTATTAATATTAAATTATCAATTTCGAAAAATTTTGTCAATGCTTTTAGTCCTGCTCTCCATCGTAAAACCATGTGACTTTTGCTTCTTTCCACAGGGTTTTGACATTCGCCTTTTCACCCAGATCTTCCATGGCGATCTGCCTTTTGATCTGATCTTTGACTTCTTCATAAGAGAAGGAGCGGCCATTTAATTTTTCTTTTAATTGTATGATGGCATAACCATTTTTGATCTCGATCGGCTCTTTCGACCATTCATCTGGCTGAAGCTTTTGGGCTTCTTGTATGTATAGGGCTGGAATGCTTTCTTGCTCTTCTGTGACAAATCCAAGATCTCCGCCGTAAGGAGAGGTATATCGATCGGTGGATCGTTCAGCTGCTACAGCTTCGAAACTAGATCCGCCCTTTAAATCTTTTAATACACTTTGTGCCTCGTCTTTTGTTTTCACAACAATGTGGCGAATTCGGTATGAGTCATCATATTGATACAAGTCTTTGTTTTTTTCATAAAAGGATTTGGCTTCTTTTTCAGAAACGACCGCATCTCTCGTTAGAAGCTGTTCTAATAAAATTTGATAACGAATCTGCTCTTTCCATTCCTTTTCACTTGTATGACCGTCTTCGTAGAAATTATTAGATACCGCTTTCAGCATCAGCAGCTCACGATTGATCTCTTTTGAAGATACCTCCAGCTTGTTTTCTTTCGCAAGCTGATTGACTACCTTCTGATTGATCATTTGTTCAAGTGTTGCCTTTCCGTAGCGGTCTTCCATTTTCTTTAACCATTCTTGACGTGTGACTTTCTCTTTCCCAATAGAAGCAATTTCTTCACCGCTCTTCCCATTTGAAGAAGCTTGCGACATTTGTGACTTTGTTAATACATATGCAATGACAACGGCATTAATCATGAGCAGAACGAGGATAAATGTCCATACCACTCTTGCTTTCAGTCTCATCTTTCGTCTCCTTTCCATTCTAAAAAGAAAACCCGCTGCTTAGAGCTTAGCGGGTTATTTCTTCACGTAGCTCTTCTAGCTCTTCTTTTGTAAATACATACGTTTCGTTACAAAAATGGCATTGAGCTTCTGCTTGTCCATCTTGTTCAATCATATCCTCAATTTCGGCTTTCCCTAGGCTGATAATACCGTTGGCAAACCGTTCTTTTGAGCAGTTACAAGAAAATTCGACAGGTACAGTTTCTAAAATTTGAGGTTTTTCACCGAGCACTTCTTCTAAAATCTCTTCAGGAGTCATCCCTTTTTCAATCAGTTTAGAGATCGGTTCAATGGTTGATAATCTCTTTTCGAGTCTTTCGATGACTGCATCTTCTGTTCCAGGCAGTAATTGAATGATGAAACCGCCTGCTGCAAGGATCGAGTTGTCTGGATTGACAAGAACACCCACACCTACAGAGGATGGCACTTGTTCAGAAGAGACGAGGTAATAAGTAAAGTCATCTCCAATTTCACCTGAGACAATTTCCGTTTGCCCTGTAAAGTGGTCTTTCAGTCCGATATCTTTGACAACACTTAACGTTCCAGATGTGCCAACAGCACGTCTAACGTCCAGCTTCCCATGTTCATTTAAATCAAAGTGAACTTGTGGGTTTGAGACATATCCGCGCACCTGACCTTTTGCGTTTCCATCCGCAATGATGGCTCCGATCGGCCCACCGCCTTCAATTTTGACAGTTAATTTATTCTCGCCTTTCAGCATGGCTCCCATCATGACAGTCGCTGTCATGGTTCTGCCGATTGCAGCTGAAGCAGTTGGCCACGTATGGTGTCTTCTCTGCGCTTCGTTGATTGTATCTGTTGTGTTCGCAGCATACGCACGGACTTTCCCGTCATATGCTAACGCTTTAACTAAATAATCCATTTTGATTAAACCCTCCTATAATACACCGACACGATTGCGTTCATAAATTAATTGGAGTCCTTTTAATGTGAGGAACGGATCGACAATATCAATACAGTCTGATTCATTTCCAATCAATGTAGACAAACCGCCTGTTGCAATGACTTTCGGTGTTTGTTTGGCTTGCTGCTTCATCCGTTTCACTATTCCCTCGACTTGACCAACATATCCATACAGGATACCTGATTGCATCGCACTAATCGTGTTTTTCCCTACGATATGATCCGGACGAACAATTTCAATCCTTGGCAGCTTAGCCGCTCTTGTATATAAAGCCTCTGTTGAGATGGTAATACCCGGTGCAATTGCGCCACCCATGTATTGTTTTTGTTCATTGATATAGCAGTAGGTTGTGGCTGTTCCAAAGTCTACCACAATGAGAGGTGCCCCATACAGGTGAATGGCCGCCACTGCGTTCACAATTCGATCAGCGCCGACTTCCTTTGGATTGTCACACATAATGTTTAATCCAGTCTTCATGCCAGGCCCAACGATTTGAGGAGTAATGTGAAAATACTTTTCGCACATTCTTTCCAGAGCAAACATCATTGGCGGAACAACAGAGGAAATGATAATCCCTTCTATCTGGTCAAACATTAGCCCTACATAGTCAAATAAGGATCGGATTGCCATACCAAATTCATCTTCTGTTTTATGACGGCTTGTTTCAATCCGCCAATGGTAGTTCAAATCGCCATTATGATAAACACCTAAAACGGTATTTGTGTTTCCTACATCTATCACGAGTAACAACTTCATCACCACTTTGAATAGTGTCTCAAAAAGAGCATTTTTCGACTTTCTATCATACCATACACGAATTGAGTTCCATTTGTAAACAATTCGAAACCGATCCATTCATGAATCGAAATAAAAAAAGCTGCCGGTGAGCCCGACAGCTTTTTATAGAAAGAGATTAGATCTCCTCATCTTCTTCTTTTTTCTTGATGTTCACTTTCACATCATCGTTTTTCTCTTCGTCATCTGCGTATACACGCTCTGGAAGCTTTCCAGTTTCGTAAAGAGATTTGATTTGTTCAGCATCTAATGTTTCCACTTCTAGAAGAGCTTGTGCGATGATTTCTAGCTTATCTTTATTCTCAGTGAGAATTTGTTTCGCACGTTCGTAGCTTTCTTTGATGAAGCGCTGAACTTCTTGGTCAATTTCGTAAGCGATCGCTTCACTATAATTCGGCTCATTGTTGAAATCACGGCCAAGGAATACTTGACCTCCTTGTGATTGACCGAATTGAAGTGGACCAAGTTTATCAGACATACCGAACTCTGTGACCATTCTTCTTGCAATGCCTGTTGCACGCTGGAAGTCGTTGTGAGCGCCTGTACTTACTTCACCAAACGTAATTTCCTCTGCAACACGACCGCCGAGCAAGCCGACGATTTTATCAAGAAGCTCTGGCTTCGTTTGGAAATAACGGTCTTCTCTTGGAAGCATGACCGCATATCCGCCTGCCTGACCACGAGGAACGATCGTTACTTTATGCACCATGTCAGCTTCGTCAAGGACAAGTCCAATGACGGTATGACCTGCTTCATGGTACGCCACGATATTGCGTTCTTTCTTCGAAATGACACGGCTTTTCTTAGCCGGTCCAGCAATGACACGGTCAGTTGCTTCGTCGATATCACGCATATCAATTTTCTTTTTGTTTTGACGGGCAGCAACAAGTGCTGCTTCGTTTAGTAAGTTCTCAAGATCTGCCCCAGAGAACCCTGGTGTTCTGCTTGCAATGGCTTTCAGGTTGACTGTATCATCAAGCGGTTTGTTTTTCGCATGAACCTTCAGTACTTCTTCACGGCCAATGACATCTGGGCGGTCAACCGTAATTTGACGGTCAAAACGTCCCGGACGCAGCAATGCAGGATCTAGGATATCTGCACGGTTCGTTGCAGCAATGATGATAATCCCTTCGTTGGCACTAAAACCATCCATTTCAACAAGAAGCTGGTTAAGCGTTTGTTCACGCTCATCATGACCACCGCCAAGACCTGCTCCACGCTGACGACCCACTGCATCAATCTCATCAATAAAGATTAAGCAAGGTGCGTTCTTTTTCGCATTTTCAAACAAATCACGTACACGTGATGCACCGACACCGACGAACATCTCGACGAAGTCAGAACCACTGATGCTGAAGAAAGGAACGCCTGCTTCTCCTGCAGATGCTCTCGCAAGCAATGTTTTACCTGTACCTGGAGGTCCTACTAGTAAAACCCCTTTAGGGATTCTTGCGCCAAGCTCCGCAAATTTACGTGGATCTTTTAAGAATTCAACCACTTCTACGAGCTCTTGTTTTTCTTCATCCGCACCGGCAACATCTTTAAATTTCACACGTTTCTTCTCTTCTGTGTAAAGCTTCGCCTTACTCTTACCAAAGTTCATGACACGGCTTCCACCGCCTTGAGCTTGGTTCAATAAGAAGAAGAACAGGATAAAGATGATGATGAATGGAATGATGGTTGTCAGAACTTGCAGCCATCCATTTGTTTCAGGTGCTGGTTCTACTTTTACATCTGTATTCTTCAGTGCACTGTAAATTTGGTCAACTCCTTGACCGTCTGGAACGTGGGTAATGAAGTATTCATCTTTCTTCGCGCCATCTAATTGACCACGAATTTCATAAACCCCTCTTACAGGCTGGATGGAGATACTCTCCACTTTTCCCGCACTTAAATTTTGCGAAAATTTGCTGTAAGACATGTTCTCAGGCTTTTGATTAGGGGATCCTAACCAACTGACAACCCCTATCACAAGTAATAAAATAAGTATATAAAAAATCGTATTACGAAAAACCCGATTCATTCCTTACCTCCTCCCACAGTAAGCACAACTATGTTCAATAGTATCATAGAAAATCATTCCAACACAACCAATAACCTCATGTAAACGTGTGCTCATTAGCCTTCGTAAACAGATGGTTTTAACACTCCAATATACGGGAGGTTTCGGTAACGTTCGGCAAAATCCAATCCATAGCCAACAACAAATGCATCTGGTACTTCAAACCCAACATAATCTGCTTTGATGTCTGCTTTGCGGCCGCTTGGTTTATCAAGCAATGTCACAATTTTAATGGAGTTTGCTTTACGGTATCGGAAAAGCTCTACCAGATAACTCAAAGTTAACCCACTGTCGATGATATCTTCCATAATTAGAATATCTCTTCCTTCAACAGAAGTATCTAGATCTTTGATGATCTTCACTTCTCCAGAAGATACGGTAGACTTTCCGTAGCTAGATACATCCATAAAATCAAGCTCTAAATATGTATCAATGTGTTTGATCAGGTCTGCCATGAATGGAAGAGCCCCTTTCAAAACACCAATAGCCAGGGGAAATTTACCATCATAATCGCTGGTTAATGTTGCACCCAGTTCCTTCACTTTTAGCTGGATCTCTTCTTCTGAGATCAAAATCTTTTCAATATCTTGTTTCATGCTTTTGCTTGCCCCCTACAAATTTTCGTGCTGTCTATATTGTAATACAATGAGATCGCTGTTTGTCATATCAATTTCTTCAAAAACAGATTTTTTCAGACCTGGGATCCAGATGATTTGATGATCCGAGTCAGTGACGATCGGCCAGCTGTCTCTTTCTGCAAGAGGCACTTTTTTATCAATAAATATATCTTTCACCTTTTTTGATCCATTCATCCCTTTAAGTTTGATTCGATCACCGTTTTTTCGTGAGCGAATGATCAAAGGAAGACGAACATGATCTTTTTGAAGCAAGAAAAAATGGTTTCCGTTCCGTGCATCCTTCGGAACATGATTTGATACTAAGATAGACTGTCCATTCGGGAGAAAGAGTTCCTCGCCAAGCTCACCTTTTAAATGATGAGTATATGACTGATCTATGACAAGCGATCGTTCAAAGGTAAACATACAGTGATCATAAGATTTGACAGCTTGTAAACCTTTTGGCAAATCTAATGATCCAGACGGTTGATCAGTATGAGATAACCAGTCCAAAGTCCCTAGAATATGCTGGTTTGAAAACGCTGATTGAGTGTTTTCATAAAGATAGTTTAATATTAGTTGAATGCCTCTTCTTTGTAAAGGCAAAGGCAGGTCAAGCAAAGGCTTCGTTTTGATCTCAATTTGCTTAGGCGTTTGATTCGTAATGACTTGATGCATTTGATCCTTTGTTAATGCCTGCAAGTACTGCTCATCCTCAGTCAGCATGTCACTTACAAACTGAAAGCTTTCATGCACATGAGGTGCCTCTTCTTTTAACACGGGAAGAACGTGTCTTCTGATCCGGTTTCTCAAGTAGTCATCGGTGTGATTGCTTTGATCAATGACATAAGGAACTTGTTCTTTTTCGCAAGCAGTGAGTACATCATCCTTAGAATATCCAATCAGCGGACGAATCAGCCACCCTTCTTGAAAAGGGCGCTTTGCTTGCATACCTGCGAGTCCTATTCCAACAGTCCCTCTTGTCAGCCTCATCACCATTGTTTCTACTTGATCGTCTCCATGATGTGCAAGCGCTATAAATTGAGCGTTGTACTGTTCCATCAATTGACGAAAGAAAGCATATCTGCACTCTCTTGCAGCTGCCTGTTTGTTTAAACGGTTTTCTTTTGCATATTGGGTGACCTGTATACGAGCCGATTCAAAAAGGATCTCATGCTCTTTACAGTACGCTTCAACAAATGCCAAATCAGCAAAGGATTCTTCTCCTCTGAACATGTGATCTACATGGGCTGCAATCAGCTGAAAAGAACCTTTTCGACGTTTGTTTAGTTCATGCAGCAAGAGCATAGAATCTGGTCCGCCAGAAACCCCGACAATGACTGTCGTATTTTCAAGGAAAACATCATGTTTTTTCAAAAAAGATTCAATTCTATTCACAACTTCCTCCTCACAAAGAGCAGGTAATTTAAAGATATACATATCCTATCACTTTCATTAGCTCCAAGCAAAGAAGAAGCCTGCTTTTTTACAGCTCTATAATAGGAATAAAACCACATAGGCACAGTAAAGAGCGAGCACACTGCATAAGATGAGAATGGTTTCAAAAAGACCGCCTGATTTTTTGCGTACTGATGTTCTTTTCGCAGCAGCAACTCTTGATCGTGAAGGTGCGGCCTGTTGATGTTGGGGAACAGCTGGCTTTTGCCTATTTTGCTTTGATGGCTTCTTCTGTCGTGATTTTCTTGAAGCAAGCAATTGTCCTTCTTTCAGCATCGCGCTTTTCATGTCTGACGCTGATTGATATTTGCCTTGGAGAGCCGCTTTTAACACCCTCTCATATCGCTTTAATAAAGGATGTCCTTCAATCGCTCGATAAAGCTGCTTTTCTGGTTCTGCCCCTTTTTTAAATTCTTTTTTATAGGCACAGTTCACCATGACCATACTTAAAGCAAATAAATCATAAGAAGGTTCTGCTTTTCTTGTACCGAAGCCCCAATAGCCGCGGTCAAAAAACTCGGTGTATTCCTTAATCGCCCTTCCTGCCTTCGTTGTTCCTCCAACATCAATACATCGAATCGTAGCTGGGGGGCCTGAAACGATGAGATTATCAGGCTTCAAGTCACCGAAGATCCAGCCTTCCTTATGTAAGTGAGCAAGGTTAGACAACAGTTGAATCATGAGAACGACGATCCATTCATCGCCTTTTTGTTTCACAAATTCAAGCAGCAATGGCCCTCTGACATACTCCATGACATAAAACGACCGTTTCTCTGACATTCCAGGATAAAGAGCATCATCCATATCATAAAAAGAAGGCCCCATGGTTTTCACAGGAGCCTTTGAAAAGGATTTTAATACATTGACTTCAGATGCAATGAGCATACTGTCATCACTCACTTTAAGGGCCACTTGTCCCTTTGGCGATTCGGCCAGATAAACCACACCGTTCGCCCCTTTTCCCAGCTCTTTTACAATGCGGTAATGTTGGTGATGCCATTTTCCTTTTATCATTGTACCTAATGGGATGTTAGAAGCCGAATTCATCATGTTCTTCCTTCGCTTCAAGCAGCCCTTTTCGTGAACGAACTGATTTGAAATGCTGGAGTGCTTCTCGAATTGCTGGTCCAGTCGGTGTAATTCCTCCTGTTGTCAGCTTCGGGAAAATCGATGATAACGAATCGAACCGAGGCGTCCAGTTCAACACAATTTCTGCATCTGAGTTTTTCCCGGGAAATACACACATCCCAAACTGATTTTCACCAATTCTCGAATTTAGACTGATAGAGAGATCGATGAGTGCTTCTTTGACGGTTGGCAGCTTCGGTTTCATACTTGCACTCGTATCCACAAGCACAAGCACTTGAAGATGAACCGTCTCACCGAGCTCGTCCACAACTTCCATCACTTCTCCACGCTTATCTGGGGGAAGCTCTTCAATTTCAGTATCTTTGCCAAGAATTTGCTGCAATTCTTTATTCACAACACCTTGTAATGTTTGCGTCATCGCCTTTTTTGTCACCATTTGTACGGTTTGAGACAATTGCTGAACGTAGACAACCTGATGAATGCCTCCGCCTGCTAGAGCAATCCCCTCTACTTCTTTCATCGCTTCATGATCGTGTCTGTTCTCTTCCATAATGCCAATGACATTGACTGTGATCCCTTGCTCCTTTGCCAATGCGGCAATCGCAAGTGGGTCTTCCCCATGATTTGAGCAGCCATCTGTAATCAGTAAGATTTGGTTTACGTGACCTTTTCGCATCTTCATTCCTCCTGGGATTGTAACTGAATGCTTATATCCCCATCATCGCCAGAAGAAATTCATATTATACGATATTTCAAGAAATCTCTTGTTTCTGGAGATAGAATGTACCGGTCGGAATGGATGCCCATTTTGGTGTATTGTGGTCGAGCCTAATGACGACAACCGTCATATCGTCATCGATTTGACCTGCTCTTGTGCGAATGACCTCCTCCATTAATAAATCAGCAATCTCTTGCGGATCTTCTGTTTTAAAGCTCTTCATTTTTCGTTTGACCCATAAATCATGATTTTCGATATGCTTTGGTCCTTCAAAGATACCGTCGCTCATCATGATAAGGAGATCTCCTGCCTTCATCTGTTCACTCACCACTTCTACTTCAAATTCATCAATAATGCCAATAGGCAAGTTGCTGGCCTGTACCTTCATCACTTGATCACCACGTTTAATAAAACTTGGGGTGGAGCCAATCTTGAGGAACTTACAGCTCGCATCCTGTAAATCAATGATGGATAAGTCTAATGTGGAATAGACTTCATCTGTTGTCCGTAGAGATAAAATGCTATTAATCGTTTTAATCGCTACTTTTTCATCAATACCAGACGCCAAGATTTTTTCTAACAGCTTGATCGTTTCATTGCTTTCAAAATGGGCTCTTGCTCCATTTCCCATCCCATCACTAATAGCTGCGGCATATTTACCTGCACCCAGCTCCATCATGCTGTAGCTGTCTCCAGATACTAATCCTCCGCCTTTCGCTGCGTGTGCTACACCTGTAGACACTCGATACGATTTTGCAGAACCGAATACAACATGACAATAACCTGTTGGATGCTCCGCACACTGCTCTGCTTTGACTAAAACTTGTTCTTCTAAAATATCCGAGAGCATTGGAGCGATGATTTTTTCGCATTCCCCATGACCTTGGCAATAGGGAATTCTCATCTCTATATCAACATTTCCCTGTTCTAAGCTATAAATTTCAACTTGCTGAATTTCAATTCCAAAGTTCTGAAGTGCTTCTATCATCTGCTCTTCCTGAATAAAATGCTGCTCTCTTTCTCGTTTTATTTCCCGGGAAAAATCCTCCATGACTTGTGAGACACCCATCAGTTGTTCGGCCACAAGGCGCCTGCTGTCTTGGACCTTTTTCTTTAAGGTCTGATTTGCTTTATAGTAAGCTATCTCCTCTTCAATCAATTCTTCTACATGCTTTGATTTTGAGCAGTGCTGACTGAATTTCTTTTTCAACTTCCGGTTATGCTCGTACGTTTTTTCATCAGATTCACGCATAACTTGTTTCATGAGTTCATAGGTTGTATCAAAGTTCTGCACCCAGCATTTATTTTTCTTATAGCACGTTTGACAGGAACGTTCTGTGATCGTACTTAAAAAAAGATCTACATCCTCTTCCTGCTTCTTCTCCTCAGGAATGGATTCGTAAAATGTCGCAAAACTCTCAGACAGCGCATGAAATACATTAGAGAATTGATCTACTTTTTTTGCTGTCACGTCTCGTACTTTTCTGGCATATTGCTGCTGTTCCTGTACATGCTCTACCGTACCAGGAATATATTTTGCCACCTTGGACGTTACTGACTGTGGTGTGAGCAAAAACAGTGCAACTGCGATGAGTGATTCATATAGCGTTGTCATTAGCCCTGCTGACCCTTCACCGTAGAGGGAGATTAGTAAAGAACCCACAATCAAGCCGATGGCGGCTCCTGCTTTTTTCCCCTCTTTTAGTAATCCGCCTAATAAGCCCGAAAAGGCAAGCAGACTCATCTGATAAAGGTTGCCAATGTTGGCGAGACCAAGAATTAATCCAGTTACAACACCCACGGTACAACCAATACTCGCTCCTCCAATAAAGGCAAAGCTCAGCACTACATATCGTGACAAAATATGCTCTGCCTGCATTCCTTGAAATGTGATCCCAGCCAGACCTGTTAAAACTGAAGCGATTAATATCATAAAGCAAATAATTTCTTCAACCTTTAAGGAGTGTTTGATTTTCCTGACTGTAAAAATCGGCAAACTTTGAAGAAAAATCAGTGTCAAAATGAAGGCAAGTCCAGCTTCAACCCCTGCCATCACATAGTCATAGCTTTGAACCGCACCCTGCTCGAGGTATACAAAAGTTCCCCTGGTCATCAGCATTGAGAGCACAATCACAACCGGTAATGTTTTCACCGGGTCTTTGATGATGAATGAAACGACCTTTGACATGAGAAGGAACACGATCAATGACGCAAACACGAATAATGCATTTTGAGGTGATATCGTCATCGCCCCAGCGAGTAAAGCAAGACAAGCAAGCATCGCTTTATCCCTTTTAATGAGCAGCATGGACCCAAAGAAAGGCAATGCAAACGGCATAATTTCAGATAAGATAAAGGCTCGTCCTAATAAAAAGCCCAGAACAACATAAATAAACCCTTTATAGAAAAAAAGAGAATGCGTATGATGAAGAAACAGGTTTTTCATCTTTTTTAACCCTGCACTGATTCTTTCAAACCCGGCTCCCGTTAAATCAGTTCTTCTTTCTAGTTTTTCCATCTTTTCATCCCCCACCTGATATTCGTTGCTTGTCATTATAGCGAAGGTGAAAAAGAAATTTTGTCAAAAGAAGTTGTCGTTTCCATAAAACGTTCGACGCTTTATTTGCCAAAGAGGCATACTTTCTTGAAAGTCGATGTCTTTCATCAGAATTTTACGAAAGCACAAAAAAACAGCTTCCTATAGAAAGCTGTTTTGAAGATGACCCGTACGGGATTCGAACCCGTGTTACCGCCGTGAAAGGGCGGTGTCTTAACCGCTTGACCAACGGGCCTTGCTTATTGTTCTTTTTAAAAGGATAGCGGCGGAGGGGATCGAACCCCCGACCTCACGGGTATGAACCGTACGCTCTAGCCAGCTGAGCTACACCGCCATAATGTAAAATGCGCTAAGAAGCACAAGAACTATAATACAAAGGATTCGCTTGTCCGTCAATAGAAAGTTTTAAATTAAATGGCAAATGCACAAAAAACGTTGAATTTGTATTAAAAAAAGCACCCGCTAAACAGCAGATGCTTTGTTGTGAAAAATATATAGAAAGCAGCAACAAGTTAACCTCTTCTTGCTCCGCGCCCCCCACGTTTTGATTCCGTGTTACGTTTTAAAGATGTTAAGCGATCTTCGCTATCTTTTAAGAATTTGTTCATTTTTTGCTCAAACGATTCCTTCGGACGGAAATCATTTCTGCTCGGTCTTGATTGTTGTTGTTGAGGACGATCTTTTGCTTTTTTAATGGACAAGCCGATTTTACCGTCTTTTTCAACGTTAATCACTTTCACTTCAACTTGTTCACCGACTTTTAAATGCTCATTAATATCTTTTACATAGTTATCGGCTACCTCACTGATATGAACGAGACCAGTTGAACCGCCTGGCAACTCCACAAAAGCTCCAAAATTTGTAATGCCCGTAACTTTCCCTTGTAACTTGCTGCCAACTTCAATCGACATAAAAAAAGTGCTCCTCCTTAGACTTATAAAAAAATCTCATTTGTTCAATTATACATAAACTGAATTTTAAGTGTCAACAAGGCTAATCGCTCTTATTGCCCACATCAAAGATTTTTTCGCCTTTTTTAGACATATAATAGTCCCGTCGTGCCAGTTCGAGTACGTATTCTTTGCTTTTCAGCTTTTTGATTTCATCAGAAATATCTTCCTGCTTTGTTTGTAATTGCTTCAATTCTTTTTCAAGCGCAACCTTCTTCTCTTCTTTTTCTTTCAATGCAGACGATTGCGACCAGAGGGCACTTGTTACCAAAACAGCAAACATGAGCACAATGACTCCAAACACGGTAAGCCTTCTAAGGAGTCCCCGGCGTTTGCGTTTTAGGCGCTGCGCTTGCTGTTCCATTTGTTTTTGATAATCATTTTGAATTTGTGCGATATTTCTTTTTCTCTCGTTCAAGGATGAAGGCCTCCTCTCTTACTTTGTCCAGAATTGTTTCCATTTCGTTTTCATGGTACGAGATAATTTCTTGATCCCTTGTAAAATTCCTGCTCCTTTTGAGAAAAACAACCTCATTGATGTTCGCCATTTTTCGGGAATTCGATGAATAATGGTTACATTGAGTAACCAAATAAGCGGATAACAAACAATATACAGCACCTTCCACACGAGTCGAAACGCAAAACGAACAAGGCGTAAGAGCGAGTGGAACAAGAACAGAAGAGCACTTATGATCAAACCAACGATCCAGCGAATAGGCTGGAAAACCATCGACATGATCAGCCTTTTCAGGACGAGAACAGTCTGATAAATACACCTCATTACAAACTTGAGGATGTTCATATACAGCTGTTTCATCAATGCCTGGTACATCGAGAAACCTAGAGCAACAGCTAGAAAAATATAAAGCCTGAATTCTCCCTCATTGGTCAGCAGCAGGACATAAAAGAATAAGAGACCCTGCACCACCCAAAAAAGGAGGTCGTGAATGACCAACAGCCATTTTGCTGTTTTTTCCCGATTCACAAACAGCTTGTACGTATCCAGCGATGCGCCCAGCCAGATGCCCATCGCCGCCATCGAAAGCATCGTATAAAACTGGACCGTCAGTGTCATTTAAACAGCTTGCTAAAAAATCCTTTAGCTTTCTCCCCGTGCTGCTCATCTACATAGATTAAGTCAAAGACACGCCCTTTAATAGACACAACGCCCTTTTCTACATCTAAGTTTTTCATTTGCAGATTTTCTCCGCGAATGGCGAGGACTCCCATGACAGTCTCAAGCAGAAATTCTTCATTATCAAAGCTCTCGACTTGTTTGACCCCGGTAATATCTAAATGCTTTCTGTTGCGCATTGTGACATGATGCTCGGCTTCTGATGACAACTTCGTGCCTTGAGGTTGATTATAATATTGATTCATTTATACATCCCCCATATCTCATACTTGCATTGTTACTGCATTGTATGTGACAGGCGGGACATTTAGAACAAGCCCTATTCTGCTGTTTTCTCTTCTTTTAGCACGGTATACATGCCAGCAGCTTCTTCTTTTTTCGTTGTGTCTTTTAACTCGTTGACTTGAACAGTCACAAGCTTTTGGCCAAAGCGAATTTGAAGCTCGTCCCCTTCTTTCACGTCAGAGCTGGCTTTCGCCTGCGTGCCATTAATGGAGATTCTCCCTTGATCGGCTACTTCTTTTGCCAATGTTCTTCTTTTGATTAAACGAGACACTTTTAAGAATTTATCTAGTCTCATGTATGTTCACCTCTTTCTATGCGTTTGGCATCGTTCCACAGATCGTCCATTTCTTCTAGGGTCAAATCCTCTAGTGAACGCCCTATGTCCTTTGCTTTTTGTTCAATATGCTGAAAGCGCCGCATGAATTTTGTGTTTGCAGAAGAGAGGGCGGTTTCAGGCTCTAGATGATAAAATCTGCCGATGTTGACGAGAACAAATAAAAGATCCCCAAATTCATCCTTCATCTGCTTTGTTGCACCTTCATCCGTTTTCTCTGCCACTTCCACAAGGAATTCCTGCTTTTCCTCTTCGTATTTGTTCCAAATATCCTCCACGTCTGTCCAATCGAAGCCCACTTTTGCTGCTTTCTTTTGGAGCTTATAGGCTTTTGTTAAAGCTGGAAGAGTCGTTGGAATGGATTGCAAAATAGATGCTGCACGCTCCGGTTTTTCCTGCTGCTTGATTTTTTCCCAGTTGGCGACGACATCTGATGCTTCAGACACATCGGTATCACCAAACACATGCGGATGTCGTCGAATCATTTTTTCTGTGACATGCTGGATGACGTCATCCATTGAGAAATAACCATCATCTTCACCAATTTGGGCATGGAGTAAAACTTGAAGCAGGACATCTCCGAGTTCTTCAACCATATGATCTGGATCGTCTTCATCTATGGCTTCCAGCAGCTCATAACATTCTTCAATTAAATATGGTTTGAGCGACTCATTCGTTTGTTTTTGATCCCAAGGACAGCCGCCAGGACCTCTTAATGTACGAATGACTTCACGGAAAGTGTCAAATTGTTGATAGAGTAGCTTTTCATCTTGGATTGGAGGCACATAAACACTCGTTAAGTTATTTATCGACACATCTCGATCAAGTTCAAATAAAGGAACACCTGTAATCTGTTCCTGACTGCTTCCAGCTGCCGTTACGATAAAGACTTCATAATCGTCAGGTAGCTTTTCCATGAGGGTCAGCTTCACATTCGAGGCTGTCATCTGATCATATACTTGACAGATCAGCACATGCTGGGTCAACTTTAGATCATCCGCTCTCATATCCCCTGCGTCAACGAATTGCAGCCCTTCAATTGGGTCAATCTGTAAGGAATTAAACGTCGCATCCAAAAAGCTTTGTCCACCAGCCACGTACACCTCAACCCCGCGCTCCTTCTGTTGTGAAACAAGAAGCTGCACTGTCTTTTCCGCTACAAACGGGTGACCTGGTACTGCATAAACAATATCTTTCTCATCAGCCTCTCGGAAGAGAATGTCTGTGATTTCCTCATACACTGCATCAAACTGATCATGCTTTTCATATATCTCATCAAAAAAGGTCAGAGACGGGACCTCCTGCATCAATTCTGCGGTGAGTGGATGATCCTGCGTTCTCATGTATACTTCTTTCGCCTGCTTCAGCTGCTTATATACACCGAGCGTCAGCTGATCCATGTCGCCTGCCCCAAGACCAACGACTGTAATCTTACCTGCCATTTCGATTCCCTCTCATCTGTTTAAAATATAAAATCTTTTCTCCTAATGGAATGAGTCTCCATTCCTCTTCCGTAAATACGTCTAGCTTAAGAATACTATATAAAAAGGCGAAACCACCAATAAAAACTGAAGTCAGGCTCTCTAAAACAGAAAACGGACGTTTCTCAAAGGGAATGACCCAAGAAAACAATGCCTGATATCCAATTAAAACGACGGCCATGAATGCTGCTGATAAAAGAATTTTCACTGGGAATAGCTCTCTTATTGAAATCCACCCTTTATGCTTCAAATACACCGCATTGAGCGCAGCGGCGGCGAGAAACCCACAAACAGTCGACCATGCGGCTCCATAAATGCCGAATAACGGGACAAGAACCAGCGTCAGCCCCCATTTCACCAGTACACTGATCAGGACCACAACAGCTGGGTACACGGTATGTCCCAGACCCTGAAGTAAAGCGGTTTGCGTAATCGCCATTGATGTGAAGGCAATGGATATGCAAAATATTTGCAGCGCATCTGTCCCTAAGTCATTACGAAAAAGCATAATGTTCACAGACGATAAAATACATATAAGCCCGACAGCTGAACCAATCCCCAGCACCGATGTTGCCTTAAACGATGTACGTACTTTTTCACGAATTGCTTCATGCTGCCCTTTTCTTAAGGCCGACGACAAAAACGGAACAAGAGACGTCCCAATACTAATTGCAAACACCGTCCCGAGCTGCAGGAACGGCTGACCTCGGTCATATACGCCTTTTGCCGCCTTTGCAGCTGCTTCACTCAGTCCCTCACTGCGCAGTAGCGCATACAGGTGAAAAGCATCGATCATTTGCATCCATAGGATCAGCAATCCACTCACACAAATCGTCAATGTATACAGCACCAAACTCTTCAGCACATCTTTTTTCCGCAGTGTAGCCTGTTTTAATGTCTTGCTCGCTGACAACCGCTTCCGATAGGTCAGCCAAAGGAAAAGAAGCAAAAGGAGTGAAGCCGCACTTCCAGCTATAGAAGAGAACACCGCACCCGCTCCTGTTTCATAAAGTGAATAGCCATGTCTCACAAAATAGAAAGATAAAACAAGCAGGACGCCTACTCTAATGAGCTGCTCAGCCAATTGAGAGACCGCAGTGGGGAGCATCAGCCCATCACTCTGAAAAACACCCCTCAGCATCACGGTAAGCGGCAGAAATAGAAACACAAACGAACTCATCTGGATGAGAAGCATTAATTGACTGTCCGCCATGAGATTCGCAATTGTGCCTGCTCCTATGTATAAACAAAGAAATAAGAACAAGCTCAGCAAAGTGATATACACCAAGGATACCTTTGTAATGATTCGGCGATTCTCCTCACCATGCTCGCTCAGGAGCTTGGACACCATCACAGGAAAACCAGTGGTGCCGAGCATGATCGCAATGCCAAGAAAGGGATAGACCTGCTGATAAATATAAAAACCTGTGTCTCCTACGATATTTTGAAAAGGGACACGATATACGGCACTCAGTACCTTTGATAACAAGCCTGCGATGGTTAAAATCACCGCACCTTGGAAAAGCCAATGCGGCTGATTCACAGCATTTTTCATGGATGACTCCTTTATGTTCAATCAAAAAATATACCTGCATTTAAACGCACTCATTATATCATACGTGACTGGCGAGCCGTTTCTTTCTAAGGAGTAGACGATACATTCATTATTTTGTTTCATTCCATATAAAAAACGCCGACAAAATCAGATGATTTCATCGGCATTCTTTTTTTATCAAGATGATATAGAATTATTAGACCTAATGTTCCATTTGACGGGCTAAGAAGCCAGCTGCCGTTTCTGCCGCTTTATGCTCCACTTCTCCCATTGAACGCTCTTTAGAAAATAAGACGACGGCGCCAATTGGATCTCCGTTTGCAACAATAGGTGCAATGGTATAAGCTGATACATCATCATCAATACCATCCACAAGCTGAATTTCTTTCTTGCTGTCCTCTAATACAGAATTACGCTGATCCATTGTTCGTTCAAGTAAATCACTAATGGATTTGTTTAAGTACTCTTTTTTTGAACTGCCGGATACAGCAATATACGTATCACGATCACAGATGAGGATAGAATGACCCAAACTGTCGAATAAAGCATCAGCATATTCCTTCGCAAAGTCTCCTAGCTCACTAATCGGTGAATACTTCTTCAAAATGACTTCTCCATCGCGGTCGACAAAAATCTCAAGTGGATCTCCTTCCCGGATGCGCAATGTTCTGCGAATCTCCTTCGGTATAACCACTCTACCTAGATCATCGATGCGGCGTACAATTCCAGTTGCTTTCATTCACTGCTGCCTCTCTTTCGTTTGATGATGTGTTGGGTGAATGGAACAAAAGCGTCCACTTTATGCAACATTCACCACTTGACCCTGAGTTTAGTATCTGTCACATCAAACGTAATATACACGAGAGACCAACAAAATTTTATGAAGATGGAATGGTTTCTTTTTTCACATCTTGAAGACCTCGAAGCATACGAAGAACGACTTCAAGCCACTCCTCCGTTTTCTTGCCTTTTGTTTGGACAGAAATAATCAGCTTGCTGCCTTCCATGCCAAGACCGATATCACGTCCATATTGACTGCCAAGCTCAAATAATTTTTGACCATCGATGTCGCTGCTTGCTTTTTCATCGAGAGTGAGTCTAACAATGCCTTTCTCCATCTTGATCAACTCGACACGTTCCTGCACAGCGTACACCTTCATCGTCGCAATCGTGAACAAATCAGCCACTTCTTGCGGATATTCTCCGAATCGGTCAATCATTTCATCTTGAAGCTCTTTCCGCTCTTCTATAGATCCAATCGCTCTAAACTGTTTATACATCTCGATTTTTTGCTTGCCGTCAGAAATATAGCTATCTGGAATGTAGGCGTCAATTTGGAGGTCAATTTCCGGCTCAAATTTTTCTTGAGCAGTCGTATCGCCTCTTCTTTCTTCAATGGCTTCTTTCAGCATTTGAGAGTAAAGATCGAATCCAACAGAATCAATAAATCCATGCTGCTGTGCACCAAGTAAGTTCCCTGCTCCTCGAATCGTTAAATCACGCATCGCAATTTTAAAGCCTGACCCAAGCTCAGTGAATTCTTTAATGGCTTGAAGTCTTTTCTCAGCTACTTCAGAAAGCACTTTATCTTTTCGATAAGTGAAATAAGCATAGGCCACACGATTCGAGCGCCCAACTCGTCCTCTTAACTGGTACAGCTGCGAAAGCCCCATTTTATCAGCATCATGAACAATGAGCGTGTTCACATTTGGTATGTCTACGCCCGTTTCGATAATGGTTGTACTAACGAGTACATCCGATTCACCTTCTAGGAAATTAATCATCACGGATTCCAGCTCGTTCTCACTCATTTTCCCGTGTGCGTAGCTTACTTTTGCGTCTGGAACAAGCATCGAGATTTCATCTGCTTTTCGTTCAATATCCTCCACTCGGTTATAAAGGAAGTACACTTGACCGCCTCTTGCCAATTCTCGCTCAATAGCTTCTCTAACTAACGCACCATTGTACTCGACAACATAGGTTTGAACTGGGAAACGGTTCTCAGGTGGCGTTTCAATAACAGATAAGTCACGTACGCCAAGCATCGACATATGAAGCGTACGAGGAATTGGCGTTGCCGTTAACGTCAGCACATCAATATTGGCTTTCATTTGCTTAATTTTCTCTTTATGCGTTACACCGAAGCGCTGCTCTTCATCGATAATTAACAGTCCTAAATCCTTGTACACAATGTCTTTTGAAAGAAGACGATGCGTACCGATGACCATATCAATCGTTCCGTTTTTCAGCCCTTTTAAGGTTTCTGTTGTTTCTTTTCGTGTACGGAAGCGGCTAAGCTGAGCGATTTTAACAGGATAGTCTTGGAATCTGTCCATAATCGTGTCAAAATGCTGCTGCGCTAAGATCGTTGTTGGTACAAGCAGTGCCACCTGTTTCCCGTCAGCAATGGCTTTGAAGGCCGCTCGAATCGCCACCTCTGTTTTTCCATAGCCCACATCTCCACAAAGCAGACGATCCATCGGGCGCTCCCGCTCCATGTCTTGCTTGATTTCATGAATCGAGCGAATTTGATCGTCTGTTTCTTGGTAAGGGAATGCAGATTCAAACTGGCGCTGCATCTCATGGTCAGGCGAGAAGGCATACCCTTTGCTTGCTTCACGTTCTGCGTACAGCTTAATCAGATCATCTGCAATGTCCTGCACAGATGATTCTACTTTTTTCTTCACACGTTTCCAGTCGCTGCCGCCTAGTTTGTATAGCTTTGGTTCTTTTCCTTCTGACCCTACATACTTCTGCACCTGATCAATTTGTTCAACAGGGACATAAAGCTTGTCGCTTCCTTGATAATGAATATTTAAATAATCTTTATGAATGCCGCCAATTTCAAGCGTTTCAATTCCTAAATACTTACCGATCCCGTGGTTAATGTGCACCACATAATCGCCCACTTGCAGCTCTGAATAGCTTTTGATTCGCTCTGCGTTCGTCAGCTTTTGCTTACGTGCCTGCTTCTTCACACGTTTCTTGAAAAGTTCACCCTCTGTAATGACAGCAAGCTTGGATAAAGGCAGTTCAAAACCGGTTTGCAGCTCACCTTGTAAAATATATACTTGCCCGCTGACAAGCTCAGCATCAGGTTTAGCAAGAGCTGCTTCAATGTCATAATCATGCAAGACAGATGACAGCTTCTCTGTCCGCTCTTCATCCGCACCTAAAAAGACAACCGTATAATTCTGCTTTTTGTAGCGTTCAATTTCACTTGCAAGCACATTCATTTGCCCGTGGAAATTCTGCATTTGCTTACTAGATACATTGACGATATTTTGCGGATTGGTCTGCTGAACATGTCTCAAAAATAAGGAATAGTACAGAATCGATCTCGATTGCTGATTGAACAGCTCTTGAAATGGGAAGGAAAGGGCTAGATCATGCAGAATATTCCCTTCTTCCAGCAGACTAATTGTCCAATCTGCTTCTTCCTGTTCAAGCTGTTCTTCCATCTCCTGAATTCTGCTGATTTCATCTAGAATGATAATCGTATCCTGCGATGTATAATCTAGCAAACTAGCAGGCTTTTCATAGAAATAGGACAGATACTTCGTCATTTCTTGTGTCACAATACCTTCTAGCAGCTTCTCACGATCAGCAGAAATATTCTGATGGAGCAGTTCTTTTTGTTTATCCGAGTTGAATTTCTTTAAGCTACTGGCAAGACCTTCGTCAAGCTGTTCAATCGCTCTCACTCGTTCAGGCCCTCTTACAATCAGCTCTTTCGCCGGGCCAATCTTGATTTCTTGAAGTGTTTCCAATGAACGCTGCGTGTCAGAGTGGAAGGACCGAATAGAATCCACTTCTGTATCAAACAGCTCAATACGGATCGGGTGGTCTTCCGTTAACGCATAAATGTCAATGATTCCTCCGCGCACACTAAAGTCTCCGGGCGCAGCGACCATGGACGTCCGGTCATAACCGATTTGCACGAGTTGTTTTGAAAACGCCTCCAAATCAATTTCTTCACCAACCTTTAAATGGATCTGACTCTCCTTCCAGAGCTCAACAGGAGGAAGCATTCTACGCACTGCAGCTGCTGGGGTCACGACAATCGGATTTTCTCCATTCGCGAGACGATTCAATACATCAAGACGCTGCGCTCTAAGCTCCGGGCTTGCCACAGCAATTTCAGATGCAATGAGTTCATTGACAGGATAAAGAAGGACCGAACGATCTGGCATCACACTTGCTAGATCATCTGTGACCTTCTGCGCTTGATATAAGTTGTGTGTCACAATAAACATCGGCCGCTTTAATTCGTCTGATATGGCGGCTGTAAATAAAGATCTGACGGAGCCTGATAGTCCGGCGAGCAGTTGTTCTTTTAAACCTTCCTTTAGCCCATTGAAAATGGACTGAAAATCATCACTTTGTTTGATAAATGATTGTATATTTTTCATTTGGCTCCTCCTCCCTGCTTGTTTAAAACAGAAAAACGCTTTGGTCTATTATCTACACCAAAGCTTTTTATTGAATAAAGGTATGATACTGATGGTAATCAGGATTTCTTTCGAGCGCCTCTTGGCAATCCTCACAAATGGTTTGTACATGTAAATCACCATTTTCCCTATAAGAAATCATATCGTTTCTTTCCTCATTTGTTAAGTGATGAAATCCAAGTGCTTCACTTTGGACAGCGGATTCATCTAGACTGCCAACCTTTACACCACAGTGCCGGCAGTAATAGTGCAAAGCCATACGTGATCCTCCCATGCTGAGATTTTATGATCAGTATGTGCTTTGCTTATCATTCTTATACCTTCTTGTTAAAATCATTCATCACTTCTAAAAAAGGCTTTGTTAAAGCCGCTTCACAAGCTTCAACAGATGCTTGAATAGCAGATGAGATATCAGGCTGTTCTTCCTCTGAGAAGCGTCCTAGTACGTAATCGACGACCTTCATGCCGTTTTGTGGACGGCCAATGCCGATACGGAATCGGTCAAACTCAGGTGAACCTAAATGCTGAATCAACGATTTGATTCCGTTATGTCCGCCTGCACTTCCTTTAGTACGCAAACGAATCCGGCCCGTTGGCAAATCAAGATCATCATAGATGACCTTCAAATGTTCAAGGGGAATATCATAGTAATCCATCAGCGGACGCACACATTCCCCCGATAAGTTCATATATGTAAGAGGCTTCACAAGTAGAACCTTTTGCCCCGAAACAAACCCAGTTCCATATTGTCCATGGAATTTTGATTGATTTAATGGGATGTCCCATTTTTTTGATAGTTCATCTATTGTCATAAACCCGACGTTATGTCTTGTTTTTTCATATTCTTTTCCTGGATTACCCAATCCAACGAACGCAATCATGAAACCAATAACCTCCTTTGTCGCACATGCACACGCCTAAAAAATGAGCCAATGTGATTGCCTCATGCAAAACGTATGAATTCTTTTCATTCTAGCACAAAAGACGTAACCGCGGGAGGGTTACGTCTCTAATTGACCAGTTATTCTTCGCTGTCATCTTTTTCTTTAATGGCTTCAGGCTCTTGCGTTTCCTCTTCACTATCTGGCTCTGGAACCTCTGATTGCTGAGGCGGTAAGATCGAAGCAACAACTTCTTCTGGATCATTATTAATTTGATACGTAGACTGAACAGACAGATCACCAACTGTTAGTACGTCATTTACTTCTAAGTTTGTAATATCAGCTTCAATATTTTGCGGGATATCCTTTGGTTTCGCTGTAATGGATAGCTCAAATAGTGGCTGCTGAAGCACACCGCCATCCTTTACACCTTTGGATTCGCCAATGAGTTGTACAGGTACATCTGCGTCAATTTCTCGCTGTAAGTCGACCACTTGGAAATCAGCGTGGACAAGCTCATTTTTCAACGGATCTGTTTGCAGTTCTGTCACCATCACAGATTTTGTTTCACCGCCAACGTCTAATGTGATGATTGTGTTTTTTCCTTCATCACGTAATGTCTTTAATAAATCAATACTGTCTAATGAAACAGCAAGGTTGTCTGTATTTTTTCCGTATATGACACCAGGAACGTGTCCTGAATGACGGATTTTTTGCAGTGTGGAACGTTTGAAATCAGTTCTTTTATTTGCTTTTAAAGTTGCCATATTCAGCACCATCCTATTTCTTTTTTGTCACTACTTTCATAAATACCCATAACTGAATCATTTTAAACATGTTTGGCTTTCATTTATCACAGCAAAAAGACCCCAAGCTGATGCCTAGGGCCTTTTCCAATCAGAAAATTAGCTGAAAAGGTAGCTCACAGATTCTTCTTCATGTACACGGATGATGGCTTCTGCAAGCAAAGGCCCAACTGAAAGCGGAATGAATTTTCCAACTTTCTTGTCATCTGTTAAGTGAATACTGTTTGTCACAACTAATTCTTTAATTTTAGAGTTTGTAATACGTTCTACTGCTGGTCCAGACAATACTGGGTGAGTACAACAAGCATAGACTTCAGCCGCTCCATTTTCCACAAGTGCATTTGCAGCAAGTGTAATCGTACCAGCTGTATCAATGATATCATCGATGAGAATCGCCGTTTTGCCTTCAATGTTCCCAATGATGTTCATCACTTCAGCCACGTTCGGCTTCGGACGACGTTTGTCGATAATGGCGATTGGTGCTTTCAGGCGGTCCGCCATTTTGCGCGCACGCGTAACACCACCGTGGTCAGGAGACACAACAACGATATCATTCAAGTTTTTCTGTTCAAAATAGTTTGTTAAAATTGGCACAGCCATTAAGTTATCGATTGGAATATCAAAGAAACCTTGGATTTGCGGCGCATGAAGGTCAAGTGCAATGACACGTGTAGCACCTGCTGTTTCAAGTAAGTTCGCAAAAAGCTTCGCCGTGATTGGCTCACGAGGTTTTGCCTTACGATCTTGACGTGCATATCCGTAATAAGGGATGACAATATTGACCGTTTTCGCAGAAGCGCGTTTTAGTGCATCTACCATAATGAGTAGCTCCATAATGTGCTCATTGACTGGCGCACTAGTAGATTGAATAACATAACAATCACAGCCGCGGATACTTTCTTCAATATTGATTTGGACTTCACCGTCACTAAAACGTTTAACAGAGCTCTTTCCTACATCAACTCCGATACGATCGGCAATTTCTTTGGCAAGTTCAGGGTTTGAATTCAAAGAGAATATCTTTAAATTCGCATCAGCATAACGATTAGACATGGTAAACCTCCGGGTATTTGGATTATTTTTTATGAATATTTTTCACATAATCTTCTTTATTGACTTGTCTTGCTCTAGCAATAGACAATGCATCCTGCGGTACATCTTCTGTAACCGTTGAACCGGCTGCAACATATGCCCCTTTTCCGACAGTGACTGGTGCAACGAGATTTGAATTGCAGCCAATAAATGCGCCATCTTCAATCTTCGTTAAGAATTTGTTCTTCCCATCATAATTAACTGTAATGGATCCACAACCAAGGTTTACATCCGTTCCGACCTCTGCATCTCCAATATAGCTTAGATGAGATGCTTTGCTTCGGTCACCGAAAACTGTTTTCTTGATTTCGACAAAATTTCCGATCTTCACTTCATCGCCAATTTTCGACAACGGGCGAATATGAGCAAACGGTCCAATTGTCACATCTACCCCAACTTCACTATCGCAGACAACAGACTGCTTAATGACTGTCCGATTTCCAATTACGCTATCAACAATTTCAGTGTTCGGACCGATTGTGGCATCTGCACCAATCTTTACATTCCCTTTGATGACCGTCCCAGGATAAATCATTGTATCTTCACCAATGACTGCATCTGGCGAGATATACGTGTTCTCAGGATCAATCAAGGTTACACCATTCTTCATATGCTGATGATTAATACGTCGCTTCATGAATTGCTCTGCTTGTGATAGAGCGATACGATCATTGACTCCAAGTGTTTCTTCAAAATGCGGTGTTTGATACGCTGCAACCGTCTGTCCTTCATTCTTTAGAATTTCAATGACATCTGGCAAATAGTATTCACCTTGTGCATTTTCATTTGACACTTGCTCAATCACACGGAAGAGATCTTCATTTGAAAAGCAATAGGTTCCAGTATTAATTTCATTCACTTGACGTTCAGCAACACTTGCATCTTTATGCTCGACGATTTTTACTACAGCACCTGTTTCATCACGAAGAATACGTCCATAACCTGTTGGATCATCCGCGTGTGCTGTCAAAATCGTCACTTTCGCTTGTTGTTTTTGATGCTCACTTAACATGGCTTCCATTGTTTCCGCTGTCAATAATGGTGTATCTCCACAAATGACAATGGTTGTTCCCTTTTCCTGCGCGAGGAACGATTTAGCTTGTTTGACGGCATGTGCTGTTCCCAGCTGTTCTTCTTGAAGTGCATATTCACTTCTGTCCCCAAGCTGCTTCTTGACGTCCTCTGCTCCATGACCGACAATCGTAACAAGCTTGGCTAAAGATAGCTTTAACGCTTGATCTGCCACATGCTCGACCATTGGCTTTCCGCAAACTGGATGAAGTACTTTGTATAACTTTGACTTCATTCTTGTTCCTTTTCCCGCTGCTAAAATCACTGCGAACCGCTTATCCATTGATTGGCCTCCAATATCCCTATTATCCATAGAAAAATATATCCTAAATAAGGACTGATTTCAAGGATACAAGAGGAAGTACATTAATTTTCTAATGGTTGAAACCTAAAAGAATCATGAGGAAAAACGCAAAAAAGACAGCATTTAAAAGAAAACATTCATTTTCTCTTAAAGCTGTCTTTTTAGGTTCACATATCTTTAAGAAGCTCCAGCTTCTTCATATTCAATTGTCTCTTCCTCTTCGCCTAAGCGATGATACTCATTTAAAACAGCATCTTGGATTTTACCCCTAGTGCTTGAATTAATTGGATGTGCAATGTCGCGAAACTCTCCATCAGGCGTACGTTTGCTAGGCATTGCAACAAACAAGCCATTGTTTCCATCAATCACACGAATATCATGAACAACAAATTCGTGGTCCAGCGTGATGGATGCAATCGCCCTCATGCGACCATCGGTATTCACGCGGCGTAATCTTACGTCAGTAACTTCCACAGTAGTTCACCACCTTTTCCCAATATAAAAGCATTAATTAGGTATTCAACGATTGTGGTGATTCTCCTGCTCTTTTTTTAAACTTTTTTGAAATATCGGGATATTTATACATTTTTTGTCATTTTAATGACGACGCTTACATCGGTTGCGTGAAAAAAGACATCATGACGATGCCTTTTCATACATATAATGAAACCAAACGGCCTCCAAAGAGATGGCCTGTTTATTTCACTAATGCCACAACTTCAATTTCTACAAGTGCATCTTTTGGAAGTCTGGCTACTTCTACACACGAACGAGCTGGCTTATGTGTATGGAAGTATTCACCGTACACTTCATTCACTTCAGCGAATTGTTCCATATCTTTAATGAAAACCGTTGCTTTCACGACTGTTTCAAAGGAAGCACCCGCTGCTTCAAGGACGGCTTTAAGATTATGAAACACTTGATGTGTTTGTTCTTTAATATCTCCATTCACAAAATCTCCAGCTGGCGTTAATGGAATCTGCCCTGAGCTGTAAAACATGTTATTGACGATAATCCCTTGAGAGTAAGGTCCAATGGCTGCTGGCGCGTTTTTGGTTTGAACAACTTTTGTCATATCAATCTCTCCCATTCAAATACATGTTTGATCAAAGCTTAAGCTTTCGAATGAAAAAACTCGTGGAAATTACCTTCATTAATCTCAATGATTTTCTGCTTCATATCAATGGTTGAAAGCTTTAAAAGTGATACATATTCATCGACAAGACGTTCATCTACGCCTTCATCTTCTAATAAAACACCGATCCCTGCAACATTTGCATTAAATTCCTCTAGAAGATTCATCATGCCATTAATGGTTCCGCCTGCTTTCATAAAGTCATCAATAATCAACACATTGGATCCTTTATCTAAGCTCCGCTTTGCAAGTGACATGGTTTGAATTCGGTTAGAAGAACCTGATGCATAATTAATACTCACAGTTGATCCTTCAGTTACCTTATTATCTTTTCTAACGATCACAACAGGCACATTTAAATAACCTGCAACAGAATAGGCAATCGGAATACCTTTCGTCGCAACAGTCATGACAACATCAATCGGTCGATCCGAAAAAATGGTCGCAAAAAGCTTACCGATTTTCGCAAGAATCGATGGATTGCCTAAAACATCAGTTAAATATAAATAGCCGCCAGGAAGCACACGTTCAGGAGTTGATAATGCCTCTCCGATATCGTTGACCACTTCATCTGCTTCTTTTAAATGAATCTTTGGAATATATTTCACTCCGCCAGCAGCGCCAGGTACAGTAAGTAAAGTTCCTATTCCCTGCTGTTCGAAGGTCTGTTTGATAATCGTTAAGTCTTCACTAATAGAGGACTTTGCAGATTGATATCGCTCTGCAAAAAAAGTTAAAGGTACTAGTACGTGCGGGTGGGTTAACAAATAATTTGTTAAGTCCACCAATCTGCCGCTTCGACGAAACTTCATGAACTTACCCCCAGAACCCGAATAATTTATGAATAATATAACTTAATATACGGATTTAATCAAGGGTATTTTGTTCGCCGATCATGCGGACAGCGTAAACCTGATCACAAAATCCTCTCAGTCCGTTATATATTCTTTGTACCTTAGATTCATATTGAATCAAGCCAAATACAGTTGGCCCGCTGCCGCTCATTAATACAGCATCTGCTCCGAAACGCTTCATCTGTCTCTTAATCATATCGACTTCCGGATACATTTTTAATGTCACAGATTCCAACACGTTACCGAGTGAGCCGCACATCTCTTTATAATCTTTCGCTTCAATTGCTTCAATCATACGCTGTACATTTGGGTGTTCTACTTTGCTTGCGTCATATTGTCTGTAGACCTCAGCTGTAGATACCCCAATCACCGGCTTCGCTAAAATCACCCAGCAATGCGGCGGTGTCGCAATGTGCTTTAGTTTCTCTCCACGTCCTGTCGCTAGCGCTGTCCCTCCGTGTACACAAAAAGAGACATCTGAGCCAATCTCCGCTCCAAGCTCAGCTAGTTCATCTAACGTGAGATTTAACTTCCACAAACGGTTTAAGCCGCGAAGCGCTGCTGCGGCATCACTGCTGCCTCCAGCTAAACCTGCTGCGACGGGAATTGCTTTTGTGATGACAATCGATACGCCTTTTTGAATACCGAATCTTGTTTTTAATAATTTAGCTGCCTGATAAGCCAAATTCCGTTGATCATCTGGCACAAAACGATTATGAGATGATACACGGATTTCGTCTTTGTCCAGCTCCGTCAGCTCTAGTCGATCTGCAAGATCTATTGTTGTCATCACCATCTCCACTTCGTGATATCCATCCGGTCTTTTTCCATGAACATCAAGTGAGAGATTAATTTTTGCCGGTGCTTTTTCTAAAATACGCAAACATTTCACCTACTTCTCCATCTAAACATAAGTATCAATATTGTATCACATTTGATGGATCTGATGAATATTGGCTTTTGCCCCCAGCACACTCACTTTTTCAAGCAAAAAAGACCAGAGACACCCGAGGTATCCCTGATCATTTCTTTATCGTTGATTCTCTTCTTGAGCCATGTGCTGTTGAGCTAATTCAATGGCACGTTTGACCATATTTCCTGCGTCACGCGCACGAATCTCTCCCCAGCCTCCATTTTTGACGGTATCATAAAATCCAAGATCCTTCGCCAGCTCGTATTTGAACTCATCTGACATAATGCCTCGGCGTCTACCCAAACGAAACAGCCCCTTTGGTCGAGAATTCGAATCATCGCCACTCCTTTGTGGCTTTCTTATTTTGCATCGATTCCTGCCTTTTACCCCTTTCAAATAATGGACAGCCTCCCATACAGAAAAAAAGGCAAAACAAAAAGCAGTAAACAAAAAGTTCACTGCCCATTAATAGGCGACTGAGCTAGCGGTATCATCGAACGTTAATTCGACCGTCTCAGTCAGTATATCTGCATAACTGTAAGAAACTCTTTCAAACGAATTCTCATCTTGATCTAATTGAATCACAAAAACAGAAGGGTACGTTTCAGCTAAAATGCCCGAACGCTCAATTGTTTTTCGGCGGCCTCCGTTAGCCTTTAACGTCAAACGTTTACCTAAGTTACCATCAAGCGATCTTTTGATGTCGGACAAAGTCTTCGCCATTGCATCCACCTCACTGAGATAATTATACAACAACGGCCCATTTTTGTCAAATAAAAATTAAATTATATCAACCAACACGAGCCATTGTCAACAAAATAATTTTGACAAACTTCTACCTTTTCTCCTCCCTATTTTTCTCAAATTCCGGTGAATTATGTATTCATATGAAATTTCTTTTTGAGCATAAAAAAAACCAGACTGAAATCAGTCGGGTTATGTCGATTCATGGTCTCTTTTATATGGCATACCTACCCTTAAAACACCCCTTGTTTCAATCCCTCCGAGACCTTTTTCTCTCGTCAGTGTATTTCGGAGCACATCCCACACGTTGATTCGATCTACAAATGGAGTGAAGCTGATCTTGGCAACAATATAGACGGGGTCAAGTGCATGAATGTTGACACGTGAGGGTGAGCTTGCAAAATTAGCACCTGCTTGAATTAATGATTCAAAATGAGATTGGCAGGCACCTGCAAAGATTACGAGTTGATCTAAATGCGGAACCTTCCTTCTTGCCTTTTGAACCGTTTCAACGAAATGACGAGAATGACGATATGCACCGATATCGTGTACACCGCCCTTTTGTTTAGAATACGCATCATGTCCTGTGATGACCAAAATATCAGGCCGATATTGATCAATTAATGAATCAATCATGCTTGGCATTTTCTTCTCGTGGCAATGCACACCATACACAGGTACACCGATTCTTTCATATACATCTAAGCATTTCTTTAAGTATGAAGCATCTCCATCTAAATGCAGAACCTTTCCGGGCATATGAAAATACTGCTCCTGATGCTGATATTGTCCAGACGTATAATACTCTTGTTTTTCACGAAGCAGCTGATAATCTTGCCTGAGTAAGTCGAGCGATTCGTTAATTTTCCGTTCATCGTCCTTCTCTCTTGTCAGTTGCTCCTCTTTTTGAATCAAGACCAAATCTGACATCTTCGCATCGGCGATCAGCCTCACTTCATTCCCATGCAAAATGGCGGTGGCTTCGTGCTGGTCTGTCTCATCAATTCGAATGATACGAAACATAATATCCATCTGATAGGATGCCCTCGTCACCATATCTCCTATTTGAAATTGCATGCTTTTCACTCCACAATCAGGCTCTTATCCTGTTGGTATCGTCTTACGCTACATTTGTTCTTCTTTCAGGTGTGTTGTTCTTTCTAGCCTATGCCTGAACAGGTGAAGTGGTGAAAACCAAAAGAAAAAAGCCCTTATGAAAGGGCTTTTTCTTCTTTTCAGCGTGATAGAAAACCTTTGCAGTCTAGGAAGAACGAGCATTGGCACGGAGCGAATTTGACATTCGTGAGTACCAGCGCGCAGGACTGACACCGAATGCGAGGGTTTGTCTACACGCTGAAAAGCCCTTATGAAAGGGCTTTGTGTAAAACATTGGACAAACGGGCAAATTCATCGATTGATAATGATTCACCACGGCGTTTCCCATCAACCTCAGCTGTTACAAGGGCTTCTTCAATGATCGCTTTATGTTTCTTGCCATCTGGCAGATTGTTCATCAAATTATTCATCAATGTCTTCCGGCGCTGGCCAAAACTCGCACGAATCAGTTGAAAGAAAAACGTATCATTGTCTACTGAGACCGCAGGCGTTTCACGAACAGTTAGTTTGATTACCGCTGAATCCACATTTGGTTGTGGGACGAAAACCGTTTTCGGCACAACCATGACCGTCTTCGCTTCTGTATAAAATTGCACTGCAATCGACAAAGAGTTGTATTCTTTTGATGAAGGAACAGCAGCCATGCGATCTGCTACTTCTTTTTGAAGCATGACGACAATCCCTTTCAATGGAAGGTTTTCTTCAAGCAATTTCATAATAATTGGTGTCGTCACATAGTAAGGAAGGTTTGCTACGACCATTACTTCTTTACAGTCAGCAAACTGTTCTTCAATCACCTTTCTTACATCTGCCTTCAATACGTCTTGATGAATAATGGTGACATTATCATATGGAGAAAGCGTATCGTTTAAAATCGGCAATAGGCGCTGGTCGATTTCAAAAGCCGTGACTTTCTTTGCCCGTTTAGCGAGCTGTTCAGTCAACGCACCGATACCAGGGCCAATTTCAATCACACCGGTCTCATCCGTAATCTCTGCATGATCGACAATGCGATCTAAAATATTCGTATCAATTAAAAAGTTTTGCCCTAAGCTCTTTTTAAAAGAGAAACCGTACTTCTTCAGTATTTCCTTCGTTCTGATGGGCGTCGCAATATCTTTATTCATCGGCTTCCTCCTGCATAACGGTCTTTAAGGCCGCAATAAAATCCTCTTTCGTTATTTGGAACATGTGAAGACGCTTTTGCAGCTGCTTCGCATTTGTATATCCTATATTTAAAAGCACACCTAATCGTTCGCGGCGGCGTTTTGAAGCTTCGCCTCCGATAAGGCCTGCGTCAAATAAATCGTCTAACGTAATCTCGCTTTCTGATTCTTCCATTTCCTCATGGACATGTGCAAGGCATTCTCGAATACTATCCAAGGAAGCATGCTCGACACCAATTCCTTTGTCCCGCTTCGCTTTCGCAAGGTGTTTTGGTAAAAAGGCGTGCTTACAGCCAGGGACAGCCTCTGCGATGGTTTTACGGATCTTTTCCCCAGGGAAATCAGGATCAGTTAAAATGATAACCCCCCTCGTCTCCTGAGCAAGACGCACTTGTTGAATGACTGTATCGCCAATGGCAGATCCATTCGTTTCAATCGTATCTGCATCAACGGCCATCTTTACTCTAGCAGTGTCGTCACGACCCTCCACCACAATGATTTCTTTGATTTTCATGTATTCCTCCGCTTGCAAAAACAATCTACATTTTTTTGTCAAAAAATGAAACCTTCCATGCTGTTTTTGCGTCTAATTAATTAGAAAACAGTGCTTCTATTATAACCAAAAAAACAGAGGGTGCGCAAAGCCCTCTGTTCATATAAATGATTTGATGTGTTTATTTGAGCACTCTAATTTTCACTCGTTTATTTCCCCATTGATAAGCTGCCGACTTACTTGGGACGAACACATCAATTTTATTCCCTTTTATAGCAGATCCAGTGTCTGATGCAACGGCATACCCATAGCCTTCCACATACACTTTAGAGCCCAGCGGAATGACACTCGGATCAACTGCTATGACCTTTGCACCCGGGTTTGCTTTTAAATTAAATCCTGTAGACGTTCTGCCCGTACATCCAGCACAGCCCGCTGTATAGGCTGTGGACGTCACATAGAACTCTTTTCCTGACGATTCATTACTTCTTGAAACCGCAGGGGACGCTTTAGGTTCTTTCTTGGACACTTGTGTACCAACGGCCACTAAACGATCCTTACTGTCTTTTGCAGTGACCTCTTTAATTAATTCTTTAGACACCACTTTGCCGTTTTCTTTCACAATGGCATAGTGCTTCTTCAATTTGCCTTCTTCACCTTTTTCAAGCACCTTCTCTTTTCCTTTTTCAAGAGATCGATCCTTTTTATGTTTGGTATCAAAAGCAATTTTCTCTTCCACTACATCGGTGACTTTTTCCACCCGAGTGATCTTCACATCTGCGCTTTTTTTAGAAAGGTGACTATGTAACGCAGGTTTGATCTTATCGTGCTTCTTGAGCTTCAGCTCTTGTTGCTTTAAAAAGTCAGCGACCGTAGTCGAAGTGGTCCACACTTTCTTATCCTTTCCTCCATCGTTTAAGCTGACCTGGAAGGCCTGCTGAACCACAAGATCCATATTCTTTTTAATCTTGTCATTCTTTCCTGGAGTTACTTGATCGTGCTTCCCAATATCTATCTTCTCATTCTTCAATAATGCTCCAACCGTCTGATCTGTTGTCCATATCGTTTTCTCTTTCCCATCTAGGGTGAGATGAACCGGTATAGCCGCATCATACACAATGTTCATGTTGTCTTGAATCTTTGTATTTAGACTTGGAGAGATATGATCCTCCGCCCTGGTCCTTATTCCAAGGTCTGAAAGCAGCTGTGCTACTGTCTCTTCATGTGTACGAATTGTCTTCTCTTTGCCATTGATTGAAATGGTAATAGACTGCTTGGTGAGCTCATGCGCACCGTAAGCCGTCCCAGTTCCAGCTAAAAGCAAGCAAGCGACTAGAAATAAAACCTTGCCTTTTCCTAGCTTGACAGAAAACAGATTTTTCATTTTTTGTACGATGAAAAACGCCTCCTTCTCCTCGGAGAGATTATATAGAGTATCTCAAAACCTGTCAACCCTTCCACCCACTGTACAAAAATGCTCGATTGTAAACCTATTATGGGAGATTTTTGGAAGGAAGGGAAGAAAGACTTATCGACAACTTATCCTATGAGGAGGCGCAAACGTGTAGAACTTTTTCGTTATGTTTCACAATTGGACAAGCTTAAACAAGGATTGACATCATATACTGTCAGTTTATACGGAAAACTTTTTTCGCATTTTCTGTTGTCAATGCAGCAAGCTCTTCAAAGCTCATTTCACGCAATTCAGCAATTTGTTCTGCGATATATTTCACATAGCTCGGCTCATTTCGTTTCCCTCTAAATGGCGCTGGAGTTAAATACGGGCAGTCTGTCTCAATCAGAAGACGATCACTTGGAATATCCTTTACAACTTCTTTCGGTTTTTTCGCATTTTTAAATGTCACAGGTCCACCGAATGAGATATAAAAGTTCATTTCCATACACGCTTTTGCAATTTCGAGGCTGCCAGTAAAGCAGTGCATAATTCCTCCGACTTCTGCCGCTCCTTCTTCTTTTAAGATCGTCACTACATCTTCCGTAGCGTCACGGTTATGAATGATGATTGGCAGATTCACTTCTTTTGCAAGAGCAATTTGACGTCTAAAGACTTCTTTTTGCACATCTTTTGGCGACTTGTCCCAATAGTAATCTAGACCCATTTCTCCAATGGCAACAACCTTTTCATGCTGAGATAATTCTTTGATCCAAGCCAAATCTTCATCTGTCATATCAATGGCATCAACAGGATGCCAGCCGATGGCTGCATACATAAAATCATATGCTTCAATTAGCTCCATCGCTCTCGTAATGGTTGGACGATCAAACCCGACCACCACAATCTTCTCTACCTTTTCACTTTTGGCTCTTTCAATCACCTGGTCTAAGTCTTCATTATATTGTTCAGCATTTAAGTGGGCATGTGTATCAAATAACATGGTTGATTGCTCCTTTCGACAATTCTTCTGAAAAACAAAAGGTGTTCGACGAAATGTTACACGTGGAACACCTTTGTTAAATTATAAAATTTTCGTTCCATTTGCTAGAGATTGATCTACTTCAAGAACCTGCAATTTACCACTAGTTTCTCCAGTTAAAATCATTCCCTGGGAAATTTCCCCTCTTAGTTTAACTGGTGTGAGATTCGCTACGCAGACGAGCTTCTTCCCTACCAATTCTTCTGGTTGATAGTGCTTGGCAATCCCTGAGACAATTTGTCTCTTTTCAAATCCAAAATCAAGCTGAAGCTTTAAGAGACGGTCAGCTTTTTTCACTGGTGCTGCTTCCAATACTTGTGCTACACGAAGGTCAACTTTCGAAAAATCATCGAAGGCGATTTCGGCACCCAGCTCAGGTAATTCAGTTTCTTCTATTTCAACTGTCTCTTCTTCTACCTTAGGCGCACTTCCCTGCATCTTCTCTTTAATGTATGCCACTTCTTCTTCAACCTCTAAACGAGGGAACAATGGCTCACCTTTTTGTACCGTCGCTTTTTGAATCGCACCGAAAGAAAGAATGCTTTCCCAGCTTTTGAGTTTCTCTTCTTCAATTCCAAGCTGGAAGAAGATTTTCTCAGGTGTTTTTGTTAAGAATGGTGTTAACAATACAGCTGTGATTCGAAGTGATTCTGCTAAATGGTACATCACAGAATGCAGTTCTTTTCGTTTTGTTTCATCCTTCGCTAATACCCAAGGAGCTGTTTGATCAATATATTTATTCGTTCTGCTGATTAATGTCCAAACATTCGAAAGAGCCACCGAGAATTCGAGGTTTTCCATCGCTTCTTCATAGGCTTTCACCGTTTGTTCAGCTACAGCTTTTAGTTCTTCATCAAACTCATTGACTGGTCCCTTATAGCTGCTTAATGTACCGTCGAAGTATTTTTGCACCATCGCCACTGTACGATTAAGCAAGTTTCCTAAATCATTGGCAAGGTCATAGTTTACACGTTCCACGAATCCTTCTGGTGTAAACACACCGTCTGCACCAAATGGTACTTCGCGTAGCAGGTAATAACGAAGAGCATCAAGACCATAGCGATCAATTAACGTAACAGGATCTACTACGTTCCCTTTTGATTTAGACATTTTGCCATCTTTCATGAGCAGCCAGCCATGTGCAAAAATTTGTTTTGGCAACGGCAGATCAAGTGCCATCAGCATAATTGGCCAGTAAATTGTATGGAATCGTACAATTTCTTTCCCGACTAGGTGTACGTTGGCAGGCCAATATTTTTTATATTTTTCATCTTGATCGGTTCCGTAGCCAATCGCTGTTAAGTAGTTGAATAACGCATCAATCCATACATAGATGACGTGCTTCGGATTATTAGGTACTTTAATGCCCCAATCAAAGGTTGTTCTTGATACAGCTAAATCCTCTAACCCCGGTTTAATGAAGTTATTAATCATTTCATTCTTTCTTGATTCAGGCTGAATGAACGACGGGTTCTTTTCGTAATAGTCTAGTAAGCGATCAGCATACTTACTCATACGGAAGAAATATGATTCCTCTTTAATCAATTCAACAGGGTGTCCACTGTCTGGGCTTTTCCCTCCAATGACTTCCCCTTTCTCATTTCGCTCAACATCAACAAGCTGTGTTTCCGTATAGAATGTTTCATCAGGAATACTGTACCAGCCCTCATATTGATCTAAATAAATATCTCCTTGATCAAGCAGCTTTTGAAAGACTTGTTCAATGATTTTCGTATGTCTTTTTTCCGTTGTACGAATGAAATCATCGTTTGAAATGTCGAGTTTCTTCCATAATGATTTAATGTCAGCAACGACCGGATCTAAATACTCAATCGGTGTAATATTTTGTTCTTCAGCTTTTTGCTGAATTTTTTGTCCGTGCTCATCAGTACCCGTTAAATACATCACATCATAGCCTTGCAGACGTTTATAACGAGCCATGGCATCCCCTGCCACTGTCGTATAAGCATGTCCAATATGTAATTTTCCGCTCGGATAGTAAATTGGTGTAGTCAGATAAAACGTTTTTTTCTTTTCCGGCATGTCGGAACCTCCTGCTTGTGTGTAAATGTCAAAAACTCCCGCCCAATGGACGAGAGCGGTCATCATACTTCATTAAAATGTGTCAGATCATTTCATTATGTTTTGCACTTGTGCTTTCTCTATGATACCATCTTAGCCTTTAAGATCAAGCATATATACATAGAACAGATTGAAATGAACGAAAAAGATGAGTTTTTCGAAAAAAACGACAAACCGCTCGACATTTTGTCGAATATTGTCGTATGAAATCTATTTCCAGATTTACAATTGTCTAAATTAGGGCAAAAGTCTTGTTAATCTGTTATCTTCATTTTTCATATTTTTATAGATAAATTCTGAAAAATCCTTATACACCGGTAGTTTCAAGGTCCTTTGACTTTAAGAGTCATATTTTACAAACAATAGTAAACAAAATGATTGACGATTTATGGAAACCTTGTTATGCTAGGAATGTAAGGAATTTGTCGAATAATGACGAAGATAATATTATATTAAGAATAAGAACTTTTTGGGAGGAGAATGAAGATGAAATCTACAGGTATTGTACGTAAAGTTGACGAATTAGGACGCGTGGTGATTCCAATCGAGCTTCGCCGTACGTTAGGAATCGCAGAAAAAGACGCTTTGGAAATTTATGTTGATGATGAAAAAATTATCCTAAAAAAATATAAACCAAACATGACTTGCCAAGTAACAGGTGAAGTATCAGACGATAACCTTAAACTTGCTAATGGTAAATTAGTTCTTAGCCGTGAAGGTGCAGAGCAAATCATTAACGAAATCCAAAACCAACTTCAATCACAAAAATAAGTTTTATATAAAAAGGTTCTTGCACCGTTTGCAAGAACCTTTCTTTATTGTTCAATATGATACGCATCATAGATCGTCCGCTTTGGCACACCACGTTCGACCGCAGTACGTTTAATAGCCTCTTTTGACGTTAACCCTTCCTCTATGTAATGGATCACATGCTCTTTTTCAGATAAAGAATTCCACCAAGCTTCTTCATTCAGTTCTTCTTCATCCTGATCATTTCCTTGTACGACGAGACAGAACTCACCACGGATTTGTTGTTCTGTCACCCAAGTCAGCGCGTATTCTAAATCTCCACGAATAAACTCTTCAAATTTCTTTGTCAGTTCTCTCGTAATGGCAATATTCCGGTTCCCCCACACTTCTTTCATCACAGTCAGCGTTTCCTTTAACCGATGGGGCGCTTCATAGAAAATAATTGTTTCTTGGCGTTTCTTCAATGCTTCCAGCTGTTTTTTCTTTTCCTTTTTTTGACGATCAAGAAAACCGTAAAAGAAAAATGGCTGTGGTGCAATTCCTGACGCAATGAGCGCCGTAAGTGCTGCGTTTGCACCAGGTAACGGAATGACATAGCCTCCGATGTTCGTAAAGTCTCGAACCACTTCGGCTCCTGGATCAGAGATCGTCGGTAAACCGGCATCGCTCACGAGTGCAATGTTTTTTCCTTCTTTTAACCATTCGATTAACTTGTGACCACTGCTATCTTTGTTATGTTCATGATAACTCGTTAATGGGGTATCAATTTCATAGACATGACAAAGCTTTTTCGTTTGTCTCGTATCTTCTGCGGCAATATAGTCTACATCTTTTAACGTTTGTATCGCTCGAAATGTCATATCTTCTAAGTTTCCAATCGGGGTTGGTACGAGATAAAGAATACCCATTTCTGATTGACCATCAAAGCTTTTCTGTGTCTTTTTCATGTGCCGCCTCCTTTTTGATTCGCTTTTCTTCTATATACATGTCCTTTTTTCGACGTGTCCACGTTTTGAAACGATATTCCTGTTGCATGGCTTCTCTTTTGGTTAAAAAGCATTCGTGGTAATAGAGTTCCACTGGCCGTCTAGCTCTCGTATACTTTGCACCCTTCCCACTATTATGGGCAGTCAGCCTTTTTTGTAAGTCATTTGTATACCCTGCGTACAAACTGCCATCTGCACATTTCAATACATAGAAATAATGACTATGCTTCTCCATACAGTATCGTCCTGATTTCTTTTGTATACTCTTGGTCTTCTCCATAAACAAAAAGCGGCGGGAGGATTTTCAAATCCGGCTTTCCATCTTTCATCCCTTCCACTAAAATGGTATTCGCTTCTTTTCCTTGTTTCGGATATACAAATTGAATTCGTTTTGGCTCAATTCGGTATTTCTTCATCATTTCAATTATCTCAAGCAGCCGTCCAGGGCGGTGAACCATTGCCAGTTTGCCTCCTTGCTTTAGCAAAGTGGAAGAAACACGAATGACATCTTCTAATGTGCAGTGAATCTCATGACGTGCGATCGCCAAATACTCATTTTCATTGATTTCATCCTTAGAAGGAGTCTTAAAATATGGCGGATTACAAGTAATCACGTCTACTTTGTGGTTTCCGTACCGTTTAGGCATATCATTTAAATCACCATGGATGAGCTCAATCTGCTGCTCCAGTTGATTATGCGCCACACTTCTCTTTGCCATATCAAACAGGCGTTCTTGAATTTCAACCCCTGTAATAGAGGCTTTAGATCTCGTCGAAAGCAGCAATGGAACGATGCCATTTCCCGTACAAAGATCAATAATCTCCCCTTTTTGAATCGGCACATACGCAAATTTTGCTAATAACACTGCATCCAATGAAAAGGCGAACACCGTTTTACTTTGAATAATTTTCATATCTTCTGCAAGCAAGTAGTCTAAACGTTCATCTTCTCTTAACGAAACCATGATGTATCCTTTCTTTTCCTGTGAAAAAGGCTCCCGATTCAGCGGAAGCCTTTTCTCATTTTTTATTTAAAAATGACAGACAGAACAAACAGTCTCCCTCTTTCCGAATGCTCCCATAATGTACATTACAAATATGGAAGCCCTCCTGATATAAACGAGCGAGGTTATCATGACCTTCTCCTATATCAGAATGACTTGGCTTCTGGGCAGAATCATGCTCTGCCTCAGACGATTTATCTCGATCGGATTGATCCAGACGTTCACGCAAGTGCTGATTCTCCATCTGCAGCTGATGATTTTCTTCAATCACTTCACCAATATGATTTTTCAAATCACCTAGCTGGCGATAAAGAGAACCGATTTGTTCTTCTAAATTAATCACCGTATCAAATAGTTCCTTTTTATCCAAGGTGGCACACCTCGTTACTCAGTTGTTTGTGCAGATACAACGCCTTCTTGTAATAATTCTTCCCAAGTATATTCTATCACTTTTTCTTGCCCGGTTAATTCAACTTGCAAAATTCGTTCTAAAATATTAAGCCCTACTACCTTTGCAGAGCCATTAGACGTCTGAATCGTTTCACCGATGTCCGGTAATTGTTCTTTTGCTGTTTCGTACTCATCATTCTCATATTTCAAGCAGCACATTAAACGGCCGCAAAGCCCTGAAATTTTGGTAGGGTTTAACGAGAGGTTTTGATCTTTTGCCATTTTAATGGACACAGGTTCAAAATCTCCTAAGAAAGTTGAACAGCAAAGCATACGTCCACACGGACCAATGCCGCCTAGCATTTTTGCCTCGTCTCTTACACCGATTTGACGAAGTTCAATTCTTGTCTTAAAAATAGATGCAAGATCCTTGACCAGCTCACGAAAATCTACTCTGCCATCCGCTGTAAAATAGAAGATGACCTTGTTGCGGTCGAATGTAAATTCGACATCGACCAGCTTCATTTCCAGGCCGTGTTCACTTACTTTCTGAAGACATGTGTCAAAGGCTGCCATCGCTGCTTCTTTGTTCTCCTCAACGATGAGCCGGTCTCGTTCGTCTGCGACGCGAATCACCTTACGCAAAGGGAGAACCACATCGTGTTCATCTACTTTTTTATTGGCGATGACCACTTGCCCGTACTCAACACCTCTGACTGTTTCTACAATGACACAACTATCATTTTCTATATGAAATCCATTAGGATCGAAATAATAGATTTTGCCCGCTTTTTTAAAGCGAACACCAATTACGTTGTACAAGCTTATCCCTCCTGCAACATCAACACCAATTGCTCCATTAGCCCTTGGGCATTCACGTTGGATTGAAGTCTCTTTTTCGCTTCTAATACAGCAAGGATCTGATTCGTCACCATCTGCTGTGTGGAATGCAGCGCGTGCTGCTTCATTGTCTGGAATAAGTCTTGATAAATGACTTTATCTTCATTTCCTATTTGAATCGACAATACATCACGATATATAAATAAAAGCATATCAAGACCAGTTTCTTGAAGGTCTTTCTCTTTGAAAAAAGGCATCCATTGATCTTGTATATAAAAAAATGCATGTTCTTTTCGCTGGTGTAAGACTTCATACAATTTTATCACTTTCGCTCTAGACTCTGCAAACTGATCATTTCGACTTAATTCGAGTGCTTCTGCTAAATTATTGGTTAAATTCGACAAAAGCCTTGCGAGGTCCTGAGACACGCCTTCTTGTAAAAGCTGCTGCTCCAAAGATTGCGGCTGCAGCGGCTGAAAGCTAAGCATCTGACATCTTGAAATAATCGTATCCAGCATTTTATGCGATTGTTCAGTGATTAAAACTGCCATCGTTTCCCGGTTGGGCTCCTCTAGGAACTTTAATAAACTGTTCGCAGCATTGACCGTCATTTTGTCCGCATGGAGAATGATATACATTTTCCGATGCGATTCTACGCCTGCTTTTGTAAATTCCTCCTGCAAAGCCTGCACTTGCGCTTTCTTAATTGATTGACCGTCAGGCTGCACTAGATGTAAATCTGGATGGTTGCCAGACTGGATTCTTTTGCAGTTTTGACAGGACTCGCATGGTTTCACTCCTGCTTCCAAACAAAAAAAGCTCTTCGCTAAAAGCATCGCAGCATCTAGCTTTCCTGTCCCTTTTTTTCCTTCAAATAAATAAGCATGAGCCAGTCGGTCTTTATCAATACTATTAAAAATCAGCCGCATGACGCGCGGCTGCAACTCATTCATGTCATCCCAGCTAATTGCCATGTTATCACTCTCTATGTGTAAAGGTTAATCAATAAACCTTTTATTTCTCCAATACGTTCAAGCAAATCAATCGAGGGTTTCTCTTGATTCATCATATCCTCTGTTAACTCAATCAGCTTTTCATCTAATGCTTTGACTAAAGCGAGTGTTCGCGTGTTGCCATAAATGTCAAAGCTCCTTGATGTCTCTATATTTAATCCATTATCGACTGTTTCTTTTACAAAGCGTTTCACAAGTCCTTTAAACCTAGCCAAATCTTTAAGGTTTCGTGACTTTGTCAGTTTCTTGCCGAAGACTTCGATATCGCTCAGCATGACTGTCAGCTGCTCTAAACGCATTTTACCGCTTTGTGTCTCCATCGATGATTTAAACGATGCTGAAGTTTGGCTTCCTTTCATCGCTTGAAGTTCACGCTTTTCTAAAAGCAGCCGCATATCTTGATTAATTTTCACAGCAACCCATCCTTAAAATTGATGAAATTGTTCAACTGGCAGAATAAAGACGGTAGCTCCACCAACTTCAACCTCAACAGGGTATGGTACATATGAATCTGCATTTCCACCCATTGGTGATACAGGCGCGATCATTTGATCACGTTTACGGCAATTTTCCTTGATTAGCTGTAACGCTTTATCCACTCGGACATCATCGCAACCAATGATAAAAGTCGTATTCCCAGACTTTAGAAATCCACCAGTCGAAGCTAATTTTGTCACGCCGAATTGATGTTCAGTCAATATTTTCAATAACTTGCTGCTATCTTGATCCTGTACAACGGCAACAATTAATTTCATTTGAATGGCCTCCTTCATTTTAGGCACAGGTGACATGCCGATGTCTTCCTCTATATTATAACAACGATTGGGAATGAGGTCATATTTGATTTTTCTTTAATGTGTCCTGAATCAGCTGAAACACTTCATTAAAGACATCCTGAACAGGCTGAGACGCATCTACTACACGGAATCGTTCTGGTGATTGCGCAATCAGAAGCTCATATCCTTCTCTGACCATTTGATGAAAATTCAGTGTTTCCATGTCTAATCGATTTTTTTCTCTTCCTTGATTGGCATCAATTCGCTTTAGACCTTCCTCTGGTGTAATGGAAAAGTAAATGGTCATTTGTGGCATCGTGCCATCAATGGCGAAATCATTAATGGATTTGACTTCTTCAATCCCAAGCCCTCTCGCATAGCCCTGATAAGCAAGGGAGCTGTCGACAAAACGATCACATAAAACAGTTTCCCCCCGCTTCAATGCCGGTTCTACTTTTTCAGCCAAATGCTGCCTTCTAGCTGCTGCATAAAGCAGTGCCTCTGTTTTTGCGTCCATTTTTGTATTTTTTTCATTTAAAATCACTTCACGAATTTGCTCTGCAATGTCAATGCCTCCGGGCTCACGTGTCGCCATCACTGCATAGCCTTGACGTTCCATTTCTTCGTACACTTTTCGAATCACTGTCGTTTTTCCAGCACCCTCAGGCCCTTCAAACGTAATAAACATACCGCTCATAGTGTCTCCTCTTCTATATAAACATATAATTTTCTCTGGTGAATCACCTGACTTGCTTGCACATGAACTTGATGCCCAAGCAAACGGCTTAACGTCGCAATTTGATCTGATTCAATCGGTTCTCCTTTAATCATCAAAGGAATGCCAGGCGGATAGGGAATGACCGATTCTGCACTAATCCGGCCAGCTGCTTTTTCGAATGGAACAGCTTCTACATCTCGCTTCTGCTGATCGTGCTCTAAGAAGAGCGTTCCCGTTTGAGGCTCTTTTTTTACAAGCAATGAATCACTTTGCTGAAGAGCCTGCTCTATAGCTGTAAAAGGAACGTCCTTTTTCTGTCCTAGACCAAAAACGAGTAAGACTTGATGTTCATCCGCAAGTTCTGGGTGAACCTCCACCGACTCAAGCACCTTTTTGAGTTCATAGCCTGTCAGCCCTTTTGTTGAACGAATGACACATTTTAATGGATCCATAGGTAAAGAGTCAGACTCAACCACTTCGAGATTGGAGATCATATTGAACTGTGCTTTCAGCTTTGCCAAGTCTCTCATGATTTCGTCCATTAACCCTTTTCCCTTCAACTCCTCCACATAAGCTCTCGCCACATCTAACGAAGCCATAATTGGATAGGAAGGTGAACTGCTTTGAAGCATCGTTAATAACGTCTTTATCCGCTTCACATCCATTCGTTCTCCTTGCAGATGGAGATAAGACCCCATCGTCATTGCCGGAAGGGTTTTATGTGCTGATTGTACCACCACGTCTGCTCCATAGGAAAGGGCAGATGGAGGAAAGGCACCGCCTAATACAAAATGAGCACCATGCGCCTCATCAACTAATACAATGATGCCAGCTTCATGACACATTTGAATGAGCCCTGATAAATCAGCTGCATGTCCGTAGTAGTTCGGATATGTCAAAACGATTGCCCGACAGTTAGGATGTGTCTCCATAGCTTGTTTGACTGTTTCCTCCGTCACATGGGTTGGGACGTGCAAGTACGGATCACTCTCAGTTTCTAACATAATAGGCGTCGCTCCCGCAAGCTCAATCGCATGGAACACAGACTTATGACAATTTCGCTGAACGAAAATGCCCTCCCCAGCCTGACACGCAGACATCACCATTGCCAAATTGCCAACAGTTGTGCCATTCACAAGGAAAAAACTTTGTTTAGCTCCATATAGCTTTGCCAATAAATCCTCTGCCTCTTGAATCACCCCAGTCGGATGGTGAAGATCATCTAGACCTTCAAGTTCTGTCACATCCAGCTGAAGAATGGATGCATAATAGGACCGTGCCTCATCAAAAAAGACATCTCCATTGTGATGTCCCGGAACGTGAAAAGAATAGGGCTTCTTTTCCGCATGTTGTGATAATGCTGTATATAAAGGTGTTTTCAAACAAATCGACCCTTTTCACTTAAACGATATCTTATATCTATTATAACGTTCAAACAAGTGAACTGAAAGATGGATTCTCATTCCTTTATTGGTTTATGATTCACCAGCTTCTGCTCTGCCTCATACATACTACTTTTTAATTGAGCTCGTTCTTGGCTCCCATGTTCTTTTACCTGCAACGTTTCCTGCAATGTTTCGGCCAATTGGCGCTGAACCTTTTTCAACGTATCTATAGGCGTTAAGGATGCATCTTCAAGCAGCTGTCCTTGCTGCTTCGATACCTGTTCATATGTTTGCTGGATACGCTGTTCAAGCGCTGTATTGGCTCGCTGCTGAATATGATTGAACGCAATCGACATTTGGTTGATCCATAAAGGAATTGATGCGGAAACAGTTGATTGAATATGATTGGCTAATGTATGGTTTGTTTGCTGAATCATTCGAATTTGGGCATTACATTGCAGTGCGATTTGACGGCTCAACAACAAATCATACTTACGTTCTTTTAATCTCTCCATATATTCTTCTTCATCGACTTCCCGATTCATCAATTGTTCCTCTAATGTCCGATCATGTGACTGTGATTCTGTTAGGGCATGTTGCTCTAACAGCGTCAATTTTGCTTCAACTGCTGCAACCTGTAACGTCATCTCTTGAAAGTATGATTGATTTTTTTCAAATAAACGCTCCAATAACTTATGGTCCGAAATTAGCACGCCTCTTGCGTAACGAAGCCTTGCTGACAATCTTTCTATCTGTGCTTCTGCTTGTTTAAAACGAGATATGATCTCCTGAGTTGAACGCTTTTCTCGCTGAAACAACCTTAAAAAAAAGCCTCGCTTCTTTGGCAATAAATCCTCTGGCTCCACTAAATGCAGTTGCTGTAAAAAAGCTTCTAGAACGTCTCCGATTTGGTCAATATCTTTTTTCTCCACATATTGCATCATTTGTTTTGATTGTTCTAACAATTGTTCCTGCACACGTGTGCCATAGAAAAGCAGTTTTTGTGGATGGTCAGGGATCTTCTCAGCTCGCTGTAGCGCCTCCTGCTTTTCCTCATCAGATAAGGTATCAAACACCCGAAACGGAAGATCTGTAGTAGATGGGGCTGGTGGTATGACTGGATCTTCTGGTTGCATCGAGTTTGACTCCTTTCATATCTATTTTTTAATCATTTTATCGGCCACTTCAAGTTCAATATGAAGTGCTTCTATATCTCTTCCTAAAACTTGCTGTAAATCATTCGTTAATTGCTTTTGCAGTTCAGTCAGCGTGACTCGAGTTTGGCTTAATGTCATTTCAAGCTCATGGCTACGATTCGGCTGATTATACAGCAGTGCATATTTCTCAGTTAATTCAACAACAGAATCCAAACTCTCAAAATAAAACCGCTGTGCATCATAAAACCGGTTCGGTTCCTTTTTTGTTATCGTATAGATACGTCGTGCAAGCCGAAGAATTTCATAATTATGCTTGATCGTCTGTACGTTCTTCACAGCAAATAAAGCTTTCTTCAAACGAACCAGCTTTTGCCCAGCTTCTTTTAAGTGCTGCTTAATATATACATAATCACTGCGAGACAGTCCGTGTTTCTTCAAAAACAACTGGAAGGCAGCCCATCGGCTTCCTGCAAACATCACACCCCACCCAATCATCGCATACAGTATCGACAATCCAACATGATGATGGAAAACACCAATACTGACAGTTAAAATCACCAGCGAAAAAAGAGTAGAGAGAACGGCCCATACAAATGTGTAAAAAATTGATTTCATGTTCATCGACTCCTATGAATAATCAGGCTCTCTGTTTATCTTATTATTTATTACGGTTGATGTCCAAACTAAGTTCCAAAAAACAGGCCCAATCCCCGATTGCCCATAAAAAAAGACCATCTAATGGTCTATGAATACAAAGGCGGCGTATGAAGATTTTTAAGCTTTCTTACATAATCAGCATAACTAGGATCCGAGGTTGATGTAGAAATTAACTTCCGTTCACAATCTCGGCATAAAAACTGATGATATAAATAAATTCCCTTTGTTTTTTTCTCTTCACAAATCAAACAAATTGCTTCTCGCTCTTTTTTGCTCATTGTGACACCTCCACTTATAGCTTCAGTATGCCCTAGCGCTTTCAATTGTATACAAAATTAAGAATGTTTTAGATGATAGTTTAGTATATGTATCCATGCCAGATCGAGTGTTTGTTCCTTTT
>NZ_JBLUWC010000001.1:1698-22890 GCF_048270685.1 Bacillus sp. AK25 | reverse complement strand
ACCTCTTCAGAAGCGACTAGAACATCTTATCACGTCCAAGTTGTTAGTGTCAACAACTTTTTTGTTATTATGTTTTTTCGTTTCTTCGTCATCAGCGACGTATATTAATTTACCACCATATATAATCAAAGTCAACAATATTTTGCATTAAATAATAAACTTTTCAATTACGACTAAAGCTGCTACACCTGGAATGCCCAACAAACCACTAATTCCACTCGTTACAGGGTTAATGGAAACATGCAGCCCTAAACTCTCACCGAATAAATTGAGACAAAATAAAAAAAGAGCACCTGCGACAAACTTAACTCCAATAAGTCCTAACCATTTGAATGGATTCGCTTGAACACCCGACATAAACAACAATAAAACAGCTAACAAAATTGAACCAATCACAATAACAGGTTCCATAATCCTCTCATCTCCTCTTCATATGAATAGTACAAGCATATGAGAGGATTATGGAAAATAGACCTGCTATCTCCAGTTGTTTAAACGTAAATTTCTCTTTTTCGCTTCTCTCAGATAGAAAAAGTACTTCGCTTGAGCAAGCTTTAATTCGAATAGAATGTCCGGTGAAGGCTCAACGCTATTTGCGACAAGCTTTTTTTGTCTGTTCCATTCTTCCTTTTGCTTAAAAAGCTGTTGAATTAATATCTCATCGAATTCTTTTCGAATTGATTTTCTGCGAAGAAAACCCATGTACCGTACTTCTCCTTCCTACATCTCACGTCTGCCTTCTAGAGCCTTAGAAAGTGTGACTTCATCCGCATACTCTAAGTCTCCACCTACTGGGAGTCCGTGAGCAATGCGAGAGAGTTTAATTCCTGATGGTTTCAACAATCTAGAGATATACATAGCTGTCGCTTCACCCTCAATGTTTGGGTTGGTTGCAAGAATGACCTCTGTGACTTGATCGTCTTGCAATCTTTTTAATAGGTCAGGAATTTTAATATCCTCTGGTCCAATTCCGTCCATTGGTGAAATAGCACCATGAAGCACATGATATAAGCCGTTGTATTCTTTCATTTTTTCCATTGCGATCACATCTTTTGGATCCTGCACGACACAGATCACAGATTGATCTCTTCTTGTATCTTCACAAATATAGCAAGGATCCTGGTCGGTGATATGTCCGCAAACAGAACAATAAGTTAAATTACGCTTTGCATTAACAAGTGCCTTCGCAAAATCCAGCACGACATCTTCTTGCATACTAAGAACAAAAAAAGCCAGACGGACCGCAGTTTTAGGTCCGATTCCTGGCAATTTCATAAAGCTATCAATCAGCTTTGATATTGGTTCAGGATATTGCATCTTCAGTTATTCCTCCTAGAATAAACCTGGCATGTTCATTCCTTTTGTGAATTGACCCATTGTTTCATTCGTTAGTTCATCAACTTTTTTCAATGCATCATTTGTTGCTGCAAGTACAAGGTCTTGAAGCATATCGATGTCTTCAGGATCAACAACTTCTTCATTAATCGCCACATCAATGACTTCTTTTTGTCCATTTACTTTTACAGTGACCATACCGCCACCCGCAGTACCTTCAAGGACTTTTTCTGCAAGCTCTTCTTGAGCCTTAGCCATATCCTTCTGCATTTTTTGCATTTGTTTCATCATTTTTTGCATATTTCCCATTCCACCGCGCATATGAACACCACTCTCTTTCAAATTGTTAATCTTTAATTTCAATTAAATCGGTTCCTACTAACTTCTTTGCTTCTGCAATTAATGGATCTTCTTCAGCAGAAGCTGACTGACCATCTGCTTGTTCTTCAGGCTGATGATCTCTTAAAAATTCTTCTCTTATTTTACCCCATTGAGCGTCAGGAACGCCAACTAATTCCACTCTTTTTCCTAGCATAGATTCTAGCAGTTGCTCAAGATTGGTTCGAACACCACTTTTATCTTCGGCCACCATCTTACAATGTATTTCAAATTTGAATTTTAAAACAAAGGCATGAGTTGCCGCCGCAACTGGTTCACTATCTGTTAATAGCGCAGCGTGAGAAACCTTATTTTGCTGTTTTAATTGGGCAAGAAGCTCTCCCCATTTGCCTTTTATTTTTTCTAGTTCCGGTCGCTTCGCTTCTTTTAAAATCTCATGAATTCGACCGACAGGTGCGCGATAGCCATTTTTATTACTCGTTTGAGGTCGAGGTGCTTCCGTTTTTGCTTGAGGACTCTGAGACTGAGTCATTGGAACACCCTCAGCTTTTAGCCTAGATAGCTCCTGTTCCAGCCTGTCTATTTTATTCGTTAACGCTGTTAGGTCGGAATCAGCCGGAGATGATACAGCACCAGCCGTTGACTGACAGAGCTTAACCACAGCTACTTCAAAGAAAATTCTAGGATGATTTGTCCATTTCATTTCCTGATGGCTTTTATTCAGCACTTCAATCGTTTCATAAAGAAACTGAGGTGCCACACGTTCTGAAAGAGCCACAAACTTATCGTCGACTTTGACTTTTTCAAGGACACCTTCAAGATCCGGTGCTGTTTTGAATAAAAGCATATCTCTAAAGTAGAAGATCATATCCTCTATTAATTTCGCAGCATCTTTCCCCTGTTGAAGCAATTCATTTAACGTATCCAGCGCTATCGCAATATTTTGCTCAAAAATGGCTTCAGCAAGCTGACTAATGAAATGCTGAGATACAGCACCTGTAATGAGCAGTGCATCATCAATTGTGAGCTGTTCACCACTAAATGAGATCGCTTGGTCAAGGAGACTAAGTGCGTCACGCATGCCTCCATCTGCCGCACTAGCAATAATCTCGAGTGAACCCTCTTGTATATTTAGGCTTTCTGCATCTACAATTTTCTCCATTCGTCCAACAATATCTTTTGTCGTGATCCGTTTAAAATCAAATCTCTGACATCTTGATATGATGGTAAGAGGAATCTTATGAGGCTCTGTGGTAGCCAAAATAAAGATACAATGAGCAGGTGGTTCCTCTAGCGTTTTAAGAAGTGCATTAAATGCCCCGATAGAGAGCATATGTACCTCATCTATAATATAAACCTTATATGTAACCGCTGAAGGAGCAAATTTCACTTTATCACGTATATCCCGAATTTCATCTACCCCGTTATTTGAGGCAGCATCTATTTCAATCACGTCTGAAATCGAACCGGTCGTAATCCCTCTACAGGCATCACACTCATTACACGGCTCACTAACAGGTGACTTTTCACAGTTCACTGCTTTCGCAAAAATCTTGGCAGCACTTGTTTTACCTGTTCCTCTAGGACCTGAAAATAAGTAAGCATGAGAAAACTTTTTCTGCAAAAGGGCATTTTGCAACGTTTTTGTGATGTGTTCTTGTCCAACAACATCCTCAAAAACTTGAGGTCTGAACACTCGGTATAAAGCTTGATAACTCACAAATACGCCCTCCTCCATTTATCATCATGTTCATTATACATGATGCAACGATCAATTCAAAAGTACACCTTTATTTTCTAATAAACGAAAAAGAGCATTTCCTTTAAAGACTTTTTACTTTTCTTGATTAAAAAACGTGTTTTCCTGCTTTCTGAAAATGTCTGCCAGATCAATAAGAACATTTGTTCTCTCTATGGATTGCTTCAAAAAAAACCTCACCTTAAAAATGGCTTTTTTGCTATTTGTATAAACAAAACAACTGATATATTCTTTCAATAGCAACAAAAAACTCACCTAGATAAACTAGATGAGTTACATTTAATATTGATTTACCGTGCACCTTCTGTCGATTCGCTACCCCAAGCGTTACTTAAACAGTTAGCTCGGCCCAGGCAACCCTGCGGCACATGAGAGGTTTCACTTAATGCTGCTTCCTTCCGGACCTGACATGGTTCATGAATTCCCATTGCGCAGGACCCAGACGTCAACACCACTTATTTAAGGCAGACCTTGAAGTAAACGAACCTTGAGAAGGGATTCGGCCTCGCTAGAGCGGATTGCGAGTACAGGGCACCGCTACCTCCCCGCTTAGCACGGCAAAATGAATATTAAATTGTTGGTGACGCAGACATAAGTATACCTTCTAAGTGATAAAATTGCAAACGACATCCATTCATTTACTTTTCGCTTGCTTCTTCTGCTGACGGAGGTCTCGAAAGAACTGACTTAACAGCTCACCACACTCATTTTCAAGCATACCGCCAATGACTTCAGACTGATGATTGAACCGCTCATCGTCCAATAAATTCATTAAAGTACCAGCACATCCACCTTTAGGATCATAGGCACCAAAAACGACCTTTTTCACTCTTGAAAGTACAATAGCGCCTGCACACATTGGGCACGGTTCGAGTGTAACATAAAGTACAGCATCTTCTAAACGCCAGCTACCAGTCATTTTACACGCTTCATCAATAGCAAGTAATTCCGCATGAGCAATTGATCGCTGTTCACTTTCCCTTAAATTGTGAGCACGGCTTACAATTTGATCATCAACAACGATGACGGCACCGATTGGAACTTCTCCTATTTGTTTTGCTTTCAAAGCTTCAGAAATAGCTTCTTGCATAAACTGTTCATCTTTCGTCATAGCACGGCTCTCTTTTCATGTTTTTTTAAAGGATATTGAGGTTAACATATTATCACAATCTTTTAAAGGGGGTCTTGATTTGCCAAAACAACAAAAGGCACTACTTATTATTGACATGATCAATAATTTTGATTTCGAAATGGGACATGTGCTCGCTGAAAAAACAGAGCAAATGACCAATAAAATTTTAGCCCTTAAACAACACGCTTTCAAGAAAAATTGGCCAATTATCTATATCAACGACCACTACGGACTCTGGAAGGCTGATATCAAAGCTGTTATGGAAACATGCAAAAACGAAAGAAGTGCCCCTATTTTAGAACAAATGGCACCATCTAAAGATGATTACTTCTTAATTAAACCTAAGCACTCTGCCTTTTACGGAACAGCACTAGAGACACTCCTAAATGAATTAGGTGTGCAAGATCTTATTTTAACTGGAATTGCCGGAAACATCTGTGTCCTGTTCACTGCAAATGACGCTTACATGCGAGAGTACAACCTCACTGTACCTAAAGATTGTATTGCTTCAAATGATGATAGAGACAACGAGTACGCTTTAACGATGATGGAGAACGTTCTTCTTGCCAAAATCACAACAACTAAAGAGATCACGGATGAAAATCAAACATGATTTATCCATCACCCTCATAAATTGTTAGCAATAACAAAGGGGGCGTTGACCATTCAAATTTATGTTGTCAAAAGAGGAGATACGTTAAATGAAATTGCCATGCGTTTTAAAACAACGGTAAATGAAATCATTCGGACCAACGACATCGAAACACCAAATCAACTAGTCGTTGGACAAACAATTGTCATCCCTATTAGAGGTCAATTTTATGAGGTCAAACAAAATGATACACTTTATCAAATTGGAAGAAGATTTCAAATTTCGGTAGAAGAATTGGCACGTGTGAATCGGATTCGGCCTGAAGCTATATTGCCTATTCGTTTTTTGCTTTATATTCCACAAAGACCGAAAAGAAATATTAATTCTAACGCTTATATAGAACCTCGCGGAAACCAAGTCAGCGAAAATTTAAAGCAAGCAGCCAGAGAGGCATCTCCATACTTAACACATCTCGGCGCTTTTAGTTTTCAAGCGCAAAGAGACGGCACACTTCGCGAGCCACCATTAGATCAATTGCCTCAAATTGCCGCTCAAAGCAGAACGGTTTTATCCATGGTAGTCACAAATCTAGAGAATGATAAATTTAGTGATGAACTCGGGCGAATCCTTTTAACAAATCAATCTGTCAAAACAACATTATTAAATGAAATCGTCCGCGTTGCTCAAAAGTATCAATTAAAAGAAATCCATTTTGACTTTGAATATTTACGCCCTGTTGATAAAGAAGCCTACCTTCAATTTTTAAGAGAAGCAACAACTCGTTTTCATCAACAGGGTTGGACTATTTCTGTGGCACTTGCTCCTAAAACAAGCAGTGAACAGAAAGGAAAGTGGTATGAGGCGCATGACTATGAAGCAATCGGTAAGATCGTTGATCATGTTGTGCTAATGACTTATGAGTGGGGCTACAGCGGCGGGCCTGCACAAGCCGTCTCTCCGATCGGCCCTGTCCGCCAAGTCATTGAATATGCACTGACTGTCATACCTGCCAATAAAATTGTGATGGGGCAGAATTTATATGGTTATGATTGGACGCTTCCTTATGTTCAAGGAGGCCCTATCGCCAAAGCCGTCAGCCCTCAACAAGCGATTGCCATTGCTAGAGAGAATAATGTATCTATTTTATATGACGAAACAGCACAAGCACCTTATTTCCGTTATACAGATGCTAACAACAAAGAACACGAGGTTTGGTTTGAAGATGCAAGATCCATTCAAGCCAAATTTAATCTCATTAAAGAGTTAAACCTAAATGGAATTGCTTACTGGAAATTAGGTCTATCCTTCCCACAAAACTGGTTGTTGTTATCAGATCAATTTAATATTGAAAAAAGAACGACATCGTAATTCATACGCTCTATCTCTCAGAAGGGGTATGGTACAATATACATTGGTTTGACAACTTTATAGATAGAGGAGAACGCCTATGTATCCTGCCCCTTTTATTGCAGTGGAAGGCCCAATTGGAGCCGGAAAAACAACCTTGGCTACAATGCTTTCAAAGGAATTTCAATTTCCTTTAGTAAAAGAAATTGTAGAAGAAAATCCATTCTTAGATAAATTTTATGAAGATATGGAACAATGGAGCTTTCAGCTTGAGATGTTCTTTCTATGCAATCGGTTTAAACAGTTAGAATCTATTGAAGAGAACTATGTCAAAAAACAGCAGCCGATTGTCACTGATTATCATGTCTATAAAAATATGATATTTGCAGAAAGAACCTTATCCAAAAAGCACATGGATAAATACAGAAAGATCTATCACTTGCTGACAGATGATCTTCCTAAACCAAATGCCATGATCTATATAAAAGCCAGCCTTCCCACCTTACTTGATAGAATAAAGATGAGAGGCCGATCTTTTGAAGAAGACATTGATCCAGCTTATTTAAAAACCTTGATTGAAGATTATGAGTTGGCCATCGAGCATTTAAAACAAACTGACCCAGGTCTTCCTATTATTACAATTGAAGGCGATCATACAGACTTCGTTTCCTCACAGCAAGATTACCAGCAAATTGTACAGAACATAAAGGAGCAAGTACTATGAAAAATATCGAAATACCAAAGGATGCTGTCATTACAATTGCAGGGACAGTTGGTGTCGGAAAATCGACCATGACGAAAACAATAGCGGACAAGCTAGGGTTTCAAACTTCTCTCGAAAAAGTAGATGATAATCCATACTTAGAGCCTTTTTATTCAGATTTCCAAAGATGGAGCTTTCATTTACAGGTCTATTTCCTAGCTGAACGTTTTAAGGAGCAGAAACGAATCTTCGAGTCTGGTGGAGGTTATGTACAAGATCGGTCCATTTATGAAGACACTGGTATTTTTGCTAAAATGCACGCAGACAAAGGTACCATGTCAGAGGTAGACTATGAAACGTATACAAGTCTATTTGAGGCGATGGTGATGACACCTTACTTCCCTCACCCAGATGTCCTCATTTACTTACATGGGGATTTAGATCATATATTACATCGTATTGAAGAGCGCGGGAGAGAGATGGAAACTCAAACCGATCGAGCATATTGGGAAGAAATGTACACTCGATATACGGAATGGATTGAACAATTTGATCTGTGCCCTGTGATTAAAATTAATATTGAAGATTACGACTTACTTCATGATGAAAGCTCACTTGATCCTATTCTTCATGAAATTGCTTCTGTTATTCAAAAAAATCGCTCTAACACAAAATAAAAAAAACCGCTGCACTTCTCGAATGCAGCGGTTTGACAATTTCCAATTTTTATGCGTTTCAATTCAACTAAGGTAAAATCAATATGGCGGAGGAAGAGGGATTCGAACCCCCGCGGGCTTTGACACCCCTGTCGGTTTTCAAGACCGATCCCTTCAGCCGGACTTGGGTATTCCTCCGTATCGACAAGAATTAATATATCATATCATCTTATTTTAAGTCAACATCTTTCCGAAAAAAATTTCAACATTTGATTTTGGTATGATGTTTAGTCTATAAAAAGCTAAAATGAACTTTATTTTAGCCTTTCGTCTTCTTTTCAGCGTAATAGAAAACCTTTGCAGTCTAGGAAGGACGAGTACTGGCGCGGAGCGAATTTGGCATTCGTGAGCACCAGCACGCAGGACTGACAAAGAATGCGAGGGTTTGTCTACACGCTGAAGCAGCCGATTATCGGCTGCTCTTCATTTATTACGTATCCTGTCTAATTTCTTCAATAAAAGTATTCATCTCTTCTTTAAAATCATTTAATGACTCAATAATCTTTGTAAAGTCTGTCACTTGTTTAGCTTGTTCGTTTGTTGAACTGCTGATTTGTGAGATATTTTCAGATAAAGTGCCAATGCTGTCTTGGATTTCTTTTAAAAATGCATTAATGGTTTCAGCTGCTTCCTTTGATCCATCTGATAACTTTCGTACCTCGTCTGCAACAACAGCAAAGCCTTTTCCATTTTCACCTGCTCTTGCCGCTTCAATTGCAGCATTGAGTCCTAACAGGTTTGTTTGTCTCGCAATACCGCCAATGGTTTTGACGACTTCTTCAATGTTTGCGGATTTCTCTTCTGCTCTTCCGGCCTGCTCACTAATTTCCAAGCTTGTCGCAGCCAGTTCTTGAGAATGAGCAGCAATTTGCTCAATTCCACCTTGTAACTCTTTCGCTACTTTATTGATATGTTCCATATAGCCGCTTAATTTCTTCTCACGATGATGTGAAAAAGCCACTAAAAAAGAGCCAATCACTTTTCTATCTTCATCAAAAATCGGATAACCTTTTACAGCAATTTCATAACCATATAAAGACTCTGGCAAATGCCCATCATATTCTTGTCCTCTTAATGTCGTCGCCACGTTTTGGTCCTCTGGGTTTAAAGCGTCCCCTACTTTAATGCCAAAATCTACTGTGGTCGATGGATAATAGCAAAGTACCTTTTCTGTATCAGTGATGCCGAAAAGAACACTTTCATCTAGAACTTTTCTGAGTAATTGAGCCATTTCAACATAATAGTCAAGCCTATTCAAGGTTATTCCTTCTTTCCTAGATGCTTTTAGTTCTTTTATCGGCTTATTCTAGAAAAGCTGTAGAAGTTTAGGTAAAAAGAATAAGATGCCATGATGGCATCTTATTTTATCACTTCTTTATTTCCCATATAAGGACGTAACACCTCAGGAATGATCACTGTTCCATCCTCTTGTTGATAGTTTTCTAAAATGGCTGCAACAGTTCTTCCTACTGCTAAACCAGATCCATTTAATGTGTGCACGTGTTCTGGCTTTGCTTTAGGCTCAGGGCGGAAACGAATGTTTGCTCGTCTCGCTTGGAACGCTTCAAAGTTACTGCAAGAAGAAATTTCACGATACGTATTTTGGCTTGGAATCCATACTTCGATATCGTATTTCTTCGCAGCCGTAAAGCCTAAATCTCCTGTACACATGCTCATGACACGGTATGGCAGGTTCAATAATTGAAGAACTTTTTCTGCTTGGTTTGTTAGTTTCTCTAATTCTTCATAAGAATCTTCTGGTCTGACAAATTTCACAAGCTCTACTTTGTTAAATTGGTGCTGACGGATGAGTCCGCGCGTATCTCTGCCGGCAGAACCAGCTTCTGATCTAAAGCAAGCACTAAATGCTGCATAATTGATTGGCAGCTGCTCTCCTTCAAGAATCTCGTCACGGTGCATGTTCGTAATTGGCACTTCAGCCGTTGGAATGAGGAAATAATCTTCTTCTCGAATTTTAAAAGCATCCTCTTCAAACTTTGGAAGCTGTCCAGTTCCTGTCATGCTTGCTCTGTTGACCATATAAGGTGGTAGTACTTCAGTAAAACCAAATTCATCTACGTGTAAATCCAGCATAAAGTTATAAAGTGCACGCTCTAACCGTGCGCCTAGCCCTTTATAAAAAACGAAACGGCTTCCTGTCACTTTTCCTGCACGTTCAAAATCCAAAATTTTCAGCTCATCAGCTACATCCCAATGCGGCTTTGGTTCAAATGAGAAGGCTGGCTGTTCGCCCCATTTTCTCACTTCAATGTTGTCATCTTCTGTTTCACCGACTGGTACAGAGTCATGAGGGATGTTTGGAATTGAGAATAGGATGGTTTGCAGGCTTTCCTCTACTGTTCTTAATTCATCATCCAACTTCTTAATCTCATCGCCTACCTCACGCATTTCTTGAATAATGTGATCGGCGTCTTTCTTTTCTCTTTTTAGAACAGCCACTTGCTGTGATACTTCATTTCTTCGGCTCTTTAATACTTCTGTTTTGCCGATTAATTCTCTTCTTTTTTGATCTAGTTCACCAAACTTATCAAAATCCGCTAAATCTTCACCTCGATGGGCTAATTTTTCTTTGATTTGATCAAAATCCGTGCGCAGTTGTTTAATATCCAGCATGTGTAACACTCCTTTTTTATCGAAAAATAAAAAGAGCCCTCATCCCTGAAAGGGACGAGAGCTCTCGCGTTGCCACCCTGATTGAAAACACGCCAAAAGCATGCTTTCCTCTTTCCTCTGTAACGGCATCACCGTAAATGCTTACTTCGTGTTTCAGCATTTCGCTCAAGGATGGATTCAGAATGCATCTTTCACCGATTCTCACCAACCATCGGCTCTCTGAGAAAGAGGGGCTTCTTACTATTTCCCGTCAACGCTTTTTCGATCTTTGATTGTGATTTTAATGTACTATAAGTTTTATCTCTTTTCAACCGTTTTATACAGCAAGCTTCGTTTTATAGGACTCCACCATCTCAACAAACAGCTGTGTTAACCTATGGTCGTCTGTCAGCTCTGGATGAAAAGAACAACCTAAGATATTGTTTTCTTTCGCCATCACAATCCTGCCGTCATACTCAGCCATGACCTCTACGCTCTCATCTGCGCTGATGATATGAGGCGCACGGATGAACACTCCTGTAAACGGCGCATCCAGTCCTTTCACTTCTACATCTGCTTCAAAGCTGTCTACCTGTCTGCCAAACGAATTACGTGCAACAGATACATTTAACAGGCCAAGATGAGCATCTTCTCGATCTTCTATATGCTTTGCCAGCATAATCAAACCGGCACAAGTCCCAAATATCGGTTTACCTTGAGCAGCGAACGCTTTAATCGGTTCAATGAATTGGTACGTATCCATGAGTCTTCTCATCGTCGTACTTTCACCACCAGGAATAATCAGACCGTCAATCGTTTCTAACTCCTCTACCCGTTTGATGATCTTTCCCGCTACGCCACAAGCTTCAATCGATTGAATATGCTCTCTCACCGCTCCTTGAAGCCCTAGTACACCAATTGTTAGCATGTTCGTTTGCGCTCCCTTAATTACCAGCCACGCTCTTGCATACGCTCTTCTGGCAGAAGATTTGAAATTTCAATTCCTTTCATCGCTGTTCCAAGCTCTTTAGAAAGCTCTGCAATTAGACGGTAATCTGTGAAATGAGTCGTTGCTTCTACAATCGCTTTTGCAAACTTAGCTGGATTGTCTGATTTGAAGATACCAGAGCCGACAAATACACCATCTGCTCCGAGCTGCATCATTAATGCTGCATCTGCTGGTGTCGCAACACCTCCAGCTGCAAAGTTTACAACTGGCAATTTGCCTTCTTTTTTAATTTGAAGCAATAATTCATAAGGTGCGCCCAGATTCTTGGCTTCTGTCATCAATTCATCTTCACTCATTGCCGCCACTTTACGAATTTGAGCATTGACCTTTCTCATATGACGAACAGCTTCTACAATATTTCCTGTACCAGGCTCACCTTTTGTACGCAACATAGATGCACCTTCTGCAATACGACGAGTCGCCTCACCTAGATCACGGCAGCCACATACGAAAGGAACCGTGTATTCATTTTTATTTAAATGGAATTCCTCATCTGCGGGCGTCAGCACTTCACTCTCATCAATATAATCAACACCAAGTGCTTCAAGAACACGAGCTTCCACGATGTGGCCGATACGTGCTTTTGCCATGACTGGAATCGTTACTGCATTTTGTACTTCTTCCACGATTCTTGGGTCTGCCATACGGGCAACACCGCCTGCTGCACGGATATCAGCTGGTACCCGTTCTAGTGCCATTACTGCCACTGCGCCTGCTTCTTCTGCGATTTTTGCCTGCTCAGCATTGACGACATCCATAATGACGCCACCTTTTTGCATTTCTGCCATTCCACGTTTTACTCGTTCAGTTCCCTTATTGCTCACAATTGTTTCCTCCCATTTGTCTATTCGATTAATTCAACACCTTTATCATACAAGCGTTAGAGTATAACAATAAAGAGAATAGTATAACAATTCAATTAGCTCATAAAAAAGAAGAAACCCTTATATATCAAGGTTTCATAGTTAAAAAGGCATCATTCTCTCTTTTAAGTGTTATTAACATGTTATAATGCATCTATAACAATTCGAAACCATCTATAACAATTCCACACCCATTGGAGGATTTTCATGCATATTGATATCCATCGACATTCAGATACATCTCTTTCAAATCAGATTTACTTTTCCATCGTTGATCACATTCAATCAGGTCTGCTTCAACAAGGCGATAAGCTGCCGACTGTACGTGATCTAGCGAAACAGCTGAATGTAAGTCTTGTCACAGCAGCAAAAGCCTATACACGGCTTAAGGACGACGGATTTTTAACGACTGTACAAGGAAAAGGTACGTTTGTGAATGAGCAGCATGAGCAAACTGACATCCCGGTTCAGTCATCTACTTCTTTCGATTGGCAGTTATCGATCCCTGATTATTTACCAAGGTCTCAATTCGCTCAGTATCACTATGTCGAAGAAGCCATTAATCTTTCTTCCTCTATGATTGATCCTGGTCTTTTACCTAACCGGTATTTAGAAAAAGAAATGCAGCATGTCCTGGCCCGGCATCCTCAAATCATGTCAAAATACGGAGAAATACAAGGTGACCTTCAGCTTCGTCAGGTCATTCAATCATTTCTAGAAAAATTAGATGTCCCTTCTACTCCTGAAAATATCCTTGTCACTAGCGGTTCTCAGCAAGGGCTTGATTTAGTAGCACGTACATTTATCGGGCCGGATGATGTAGTTGTCATGGAGGCGCCCACCTATCCAGGCGCAATTGATGTCTTTATGGGGAGAGGGGCACGAATTATTACGGTTCCTGTCGACCATGAAGGAATGAACATGAAACAGCTTCAAAGCATTTGTGATAAATATAAACCAAAGCTCATCTATACCATTCCTACTTTTCACAGTCCTACAGGCGCCAGTATGTCGATGAAACGAAGAAAACAGCTGCTTTTACTGGCACAAAGCATTGATTGTCTCATTGTAGAGGATGATCCTTATCGTGAGCTTTATTTTGAAAAGAAACCGCCGGCACCCATTAAAAGCCTAGATCACGATGGACACGTCATTTATTTACGAGGATTAAGCAAGACACTGGCTCCAGGATGCAGAATTGGAATTATTACAGCGTCAGGCTCTATATTTAACCGTTTATTAGCTGCAAAAGCCAATAATGATTTAGGGAGCCCGCTTCTCACCCAAAAGGCGATCTTACCGTTTCTCACATCCAAGAAGATGATCGATCATACGAAAAAATTAAGAACTGCCTTGAAGGTGAGACGCGATTTGATGATGGAAGTGTTGACAAAACATGCGCCAAAGGACGTCACGTGGCAAATCCCACAGGGCGGGCTCAATTTGTGGCTTAGCTTTCCTTCCTGGGTCGATACACGTGCCCTATTACATGAGGCACGGAAGCAGCAAATCACCTTCCTGCCTGGCTCTGTCTGCTATCCTGGGGAGCCGAAGCAGAATTATATACGTCTCAGTTTTTCTTATGTGAATGAAAAGGCACTGACAGAAGGGATGGAAAAGTTATGTGGTATTTTTCAGCAGGCCTTGTCTACACCTCAAAACCACAAACAATCTCTTTTCTTTTAACGATAAAAAAACTGCTCTCACATATAGAGAGCAGTTTTTTTATTAGAACCAACCTTTTACTGTGTCGACGATTCCGCCCCAAATGCCAGCGAAGAATCCACCTACACCACGCATTGCAAGGATGAACCAGTTTGCTTTTTCATCACCTGTTTTCGTCACAAGCTCAACACCTGATTGGTCTTTACTCAAATAGCCGTAGTCCTTCTCATCACCAGAATAAGAAGTCGTCAGCATGCCAACCTTTGTTCCTTTTTTAATAGGAGCTTCTAGGTTCTTTTTATCAATATTTACTTTCGCTTTATAGCTCTTCTCGTCACCATTTTTAACCGGTACAGAGAAAGCTTCTTTCGTTACGACGGGTACTTCTTTATCTTTCCCTTTATCGACTTCGATGTTTTCATGTCCCTTGATTTGTTGGCCTTTTTTGTACATTTCTTTCATCGTGAAGTTTTTAAAGGCATAATCGAACAATTTTTTCGCCACATCAAAACGAGCTGTATGAAGATTTCCTTTAGCATTCAGGACAACTGCGATCACACGCATGTCACCACGTTTTGCTGTACCTGTGAAGCTAGAACCAGCTGAATCAGTAGAGCCCGTTTTCAGACCGTCTACGCCTTCATATTCTTTCACAAGTCCTTTAAGCATAAAGTTCCAGTTTGGCATGTCCATTTCGTCATCTGTGCCTTCTCTGAACTTTGTTTTCGCGATGCTTGCTGTTTCAAGAATTTCTGGATGATCTTTGATGAGATGCTGTGCAAGCAAAGCCATATCCTTTGCGGAAACTTCGCTTTCTTCATCAGGTCCCGTACCTTTTGGCTGTTTGCCATGTAAGTCTTTATTTTCTAATCCAGTTGCATTCACGAATTTGTAATTGGTTAAGCCAAGTTCTTTTGCTTTTGCATTCATTTTTTCAACAAACTTTGATTCTGATCCAGCGATTACCTCTGCTAGACCAATTGCTGCTGCATTTGCTGAATAAATAGCCGTTGCTTGATAAAGTTCTTTGACAGTATACGAACCATCTTTTCTCAATGGAACATTGGATAAACTGCGATCCTGGGAAATTTCGTACACGTAATCATCTGGGGTATATGTTTGATCCCATTTCACTTTGCCTTCAGCAATCGCCTCTAGTAATAGATACTCTGTCATCATCTTTGCCATACTTGCAATAGGCAGTCTTTGTTCTGCGTTTTTACTATAAAGAATTTTACCTGTAGAAGCTTCAATAAGGATGGCTGCTTTCGCATTCACATTGAATGGATCTTCAGCCGCTTTTGCTTTGGACATTGGGGTAAATGCAGTAACAATCAATGCCAATGCAAGGATAGAGACCATAAGCTGTTTCAACATCTTGCTGTTCAATCGTCATACCTCCGTATTCATCTTTTTTCGACGTTTTTCATATATATTTAATCCACAAGGGCTTATTTCGACACAACAGTATAAATTTTATCACAATAAAGACAAAAAAAATAGACAGAGTCATAGACCCTGTCAAATGTAATTTGATTGTCACAATTTATCAAGAAATTGTGTAGTTTGGTGATTCTTTTGTAATTTGTACATCATGTGGATGGCTCTCACGAAGACCTGCACCTGTCATGCGAATGAATTGTGCTTCTTCTCTAAGAGTACGTAAGTCCTGTGTTCCACAGTAGCCCATACCAGAGCGAATACCGCCAACGAGTTGGTAAACAGTGTCAACAACTGGTCCTTTATACGGTGTACGTCCTTCGATACCTTCTGGAACGAATTTTTTATTATCTTCTTGGAAGTAACGATCTTTACTTCCTTTTTCCATTGCAGCAACAGAACCCATACCACGATATACTTTGAAACGTCTGCCTTGGAAAATTTCTGTTTCTCCTGGGCTTTCAGATGTACCAGCAAGAAGGCTTCCCAGCATAACAGCATGTCCACCAGAAGCTAATGCTTTCACGATATCACCTGAATATTTAATTCCACCATCTGCAATAATAGATTTACCATGTTTTCTTGCTTCTGTTGCACAGTCATAAATCGCTGTGATTTGTGGTACACCGACCCCTGCAACAACACGTGTTGTACAAATCGATCCTGGTCCAATACCCACTTTTACAATATCTGCTCCAGCTTCAAACAATGCTTTTGTTGCTTCAGCTGTTGCAACGTTACCAGCAATGATATTAAGAGAAGGATACGTTTCACGGATTTTCGATACAGTGTCTAGAACACCTTGAGAATGACCGTGTGCTGTATCAATGACGATCACATCAACATTGGCTTCTACTAATTTTTTCACACGAGTCATTGTATCGCCAGTGACACCTACAGCGGCACCAACAATTAAACGGCCATGTGCATCTTTAGAGGAGTTAGGGAATTCGATCACTTTTTCAATATCTTTGATGGTGATGAGACCTTTTAATGTTCCTTCGTCATCTAAAAGAGGTAATTTTTCAATTTTATATTGCTGAAGGATTTTTTCAGCTTCTTCTAATGTTGTTCCAACAGAAGCTGTCACAAGTTCCTCTTTTGTCATCACGTCGCTAATCTTCATTGAATAATCCGAAATAAAACGAAGGTCACGGTTCGTAATAATCCCAACAAGCTTTTGATCTTGTTCGTTATTAACAATCGGTACACCAGAAATACGATATTTACCCATTAAATGTTCTGCATCGAATACTTGATGATCCGGTGTTAAGAAAAATGGATTTGTAATAACACCACGCTCTGAACGTTTTACTTTGTCCACTTGTTCAGCTTGCTGCTCAATAGACATGTTCTTATGGATGATTCCAAGACCACCTTGACGTGCCATTGCAATCGCCATTTGTGATTCCGTCACAGTATCCATTCCTGCACTAATAATTGGAATGTTCAGCTTTAAAGTGCTTGTTAACTCAACTGATAAATTGACATCACGCGGAAGCACCTCAGACTTTGCTGGAACAAGCAACACGTCGTCAAACGTCAAACCTTCTTTTGAAAATTTACTTTCCCACATTAGTAAATCCCCCTCTTTTCGGCAAAATATTATATGTAGATTATCAACTAGGAAACAGCATGTCAAGGAAGCAACAAACAGTTGCAATTTTTAGAAAATACAAAGAGAGTTGAGGAAGAAGATGAAAAGTTCAGGATGGAAGGATTTAAAACGTTTTTACTCACTTGAAACTTCCCAAAAGTTTCTATTTCAACAGTACGAGAAACGGAACATTCAGGAGGCAAACCAGCAGGCCTATAAAAACTGTGAACGATTTATTTACTTTTTAAAGCACGGTCATACATTTTATGACCAAGCCGCATCAGCTCCACTTGAACTAAAACCGATTTTATTGTTTTATGGAATGGCACAGCTTTTAAAGGCATGTTTGCTGACAGTGGATCCCGACTATCCTTCTCAAACCTCTGTCTTAGCTCATGGCGTCACCTCAAGAAAAAGAAAGAAGCAACATTATCGTTTTAGTGAGGATGAAGTCAAGATTCAGCGAAACGGATTATGTATGCATGTATTAAAGCACTTATTTCATTTAAATGGTCTTGAAGATGAACGATTTACGATGATCAATCTCCTTTCAAAAATACCTGAGATGGGTCACATTCTGGAGTTTCAAAAACAACCCTCTACTTTAGTGAAAGTAGAGCAAGCAAATGGCATGTTGATTCAAGATCATATTCCCTTGCTCTATAACATGTCTGCCGAACGTTTTATTGAATATTTTGAGTTCCATACAACTTGGAAGCTTAAGCAACGAGAGGCTAAAAAACTTGTATTTGATGTATTTTCAGAAGAAAACCCTGCTCTTGCTACTCACCTTCACTATGATTTAGAAATGAATCAATGGTTCATTCCATCAACACGAGATGCCTTTTTAGGGATCCCTGAGATCATCAGCCATTACTTATTAATGTATAACCTCAGTATGATTGCCCGCTACGAAACAGAATGGTGGTACGAGCTTTTATCTCAATACATTAGTGATGATTATGTCATGATTGAACGTTATATGGAGATTGCAGAGGACAAGTTTCCGGCTTATATCATGATGCTGCTAGAAGGTTCATTTTTCACATTAGAATATAGGTTAAGTCCTCGATCTATTAGTATCTGTCAGCTCCACGTGTCACCACGCTTCCACCTCAGACCTATCAACCTGATCATCTTTCAGGGATCTTACTTCCTTGCGGAATGGGAAATCTCATCTTGAGGGGGGCTTCATGCTTAGATGCTTTCAGCACTTATCCCGTCCGCACATAGCTACCCAGCGATGCCCTTGGCAGAACAACTGGTACACCAGCGGTGCGTCCATCCCGGTCCTCTCGTACTAAGGACAGCTCCTCTCAAATTTCCTGCGCCCGCGACGGATAGGGACCGAACTGTCTCACGACGTTCTGAACCCAGCTCGCGTACCGCTTTAATGGGCGAACAGCCCAACCCTTGGGACCGACTACAGCCCCAGGATGCGATGAGCCGACATCGAGGTGCCAAACCTCCCCGTCGATGTGGACTCTTGGGGGAGATAAGCCTGTTATCCCCGGGGTAGCTTTTATCCGTTGAGCGATGGCCCTTCCATGCGGAACCACCGGATCACTAAGCCCGACTTTCGTCCCTGCTCGACTTGTAGGTCTCGCAGTCAAGCTCCCTTGTGCCTTTACACTCTGCGAATGATTTCCAACCATTCTGAGGGAACCTTTGGGCGCCTCCGTTACATTTTAGGAGGCGACCGCCCCAGTCAAACTGCCCACCTGACACTGTCTCCCTGCCCGATAAGGGCAGCGGGTTAGAAGGTCAATACAGCCAGGGTAGTATCCCACCGATGCCTCCACCGAAGCTAGCGCTCCGGTTTCCAAGGCTCCTACCTATCCTGTACAAGCTGTACCAACATTCAATATCAGGCTGCAGTAAAGCTCCACGGGGTCTTTCCGTCCTGTCGCGGGTAACCTGCATCTTCACAGGTACTATAATTTCACCGAGTCTCTCGTTGAGACAGTGCCCAGATCGTTGCGCCTTTCGTGCGGGTCGGAACTTACCCGACAAGGAATTTCGCTACCTTAGGACCGTTATAGTTACGGCCGCCGTTTACTGGGGCTTCAATTCGCACCTTCGCTTACGCTAAGCGCTCCTCTTAACCTTCCAGCACCGGGCAGGCGTCAGCCCCTATACTTCGCCTTACGGCTTCGCAGAGACCTGTGTTTTTGCTAAACAGTCGCCTGGGCCTATTCACTGCGGCTTCTCGGGGCTTTAACACCCTAAGAAGCACCCCTTCTCCCGAAGTTACGGGGTCATTTTGCCGAGTTCCTTAACGAGAGTTCTCTCGATCACCTTAGGATTCTCTCCTCGCCTACCTGTGTCGGTTTGCGGTACGGGCACCTCTCACCTCGCTAGAGGCTTTTCTTGGCAGTGTGGAATCAGGAACTTCGCTACTAAATTTCGCTCGCCATCACAGCTCAGCCTTCACGGGAAACGGATTTGCCTATTTCCCAGCCTAACTGCTTGGACGCGGATATCCAATACCGCGCTTACCCTATCCTCCTGCGTCCCCCCATTGCTCAAATGGTGAGGAGGTGGTACAGGAATATCAACCTGTTGTCCATCGCCTACGCCTTTCGGCCTCGGCTTAGGTCCCGACTAACCCTGAGCGGACGAGCCTTCCTCAGGAAACCTTAGGCATTCGGTGGACGGGATTCTCACCCGTCTTTCGCTACTCATACCGGCATTCTCACTTCTAAGCGCTCCACCAGTCCTTCCGGTCTGACTTCACTGCACTTAGAACGCTCTCCTACCACTGTTCGTAAGAACAGTCCGCAGCTTCGGTGATACGTTTAGCCCCGGTACATTTTCGGCGCAGAGTCACTCGACCAGTGAGCTATTACGCACTCTTTAAATGGTGGCTGCTTCTAAGCCAACATCCTGGTTGTCTAAGCAACTCCACATCCTTTTCCACTTAACGTATACTTTGGGACCTTAGCTGGCGGTCTGGGCTGTTTCCCTTTCGACTACGGATCTTATCACTCGCAGTCTGACTCCCAAGGATAAGTCATCGGCATTCGGAGTTTGACTGAATTCGGTAACCCGGTAGGGGCCCCTAGTCCAATCAGTGCTCTACCTCCGAGACTCTTACCTTGAGGCTAGCCCTAAAGCTATTTCGGAGAGAACCAGCTATCTCCAGGTTCGATTGGCATTTCACCCCTACCCACACCTCATCCCCGCACTTTTCAACGTGCGTGGGTTCGGGCCTCCATTCAGTGTTACCTGAACTTCACCCTGGACATGGGTAGATCACCTGGTTTCGGGTCTACGACCACGTACTCATGCGCCCTATTCAGACTCGCTTTCGCTGCGGCTCCGCATCTTCTGCTTAACCTTGCACGGGATCGTAACTCGCCGGTTCATTCTACAAAAGGCACGCCATCACCCGTTAACGGGCTCTGACTACTTGTAGGCACACGGTTTCAGGATCTATTTCACTCCCCTTCCGGGGTGCTTTTCACCTTTCCCTCACGGTACTGGTTCACTATCGGTCACTAGGGAGTATTTAGCCTTGGGAGATGGTCCTCCCGGATTCCGACGGAATTTCACGTGTTCCGCCGTACTCAGGATCCACTCTGGAGAGAACAACATTTCAGTTACAGGGCTGTTACCTTCTTTGGCGGGCCTTTCCAGACCTCTTCGCTTATATCGTTCCTTTGTAACTCCGTATAGAGTGTCCTACAACCCCAAGAGGCAAGCCTCTTGGTTTGGGCTGTTCCCGTTTCGCTCGCCGCTACTCAGGGAATCGCATTTGCTTTCTCTTCCTCCGGGTACTTAGATGTTTCAGTTCCCCGGGTATGCCTTCTCATACTCTATGTATTCAAGTATGGATACTACTCCATTACGAGCAGTGGGTTTCCCCATTCGGAAATCTCCGGATCAAAGCTTGCTTACAGCTCCCCGAAGCATATCGGTGTTCGTCCCGTCCTTCATCGGCTCCTAGTGCCAAGGCATCCACCGTGCGCCCTTTCTAACTTAACCATTTCTTACTTTAGAAAGAATCACTATGTGTGATGAACTTTGCATTGCATTCAATGTGAATGTATTACTTATTGTTATCTAGTTTTCAAAGAACA